>NZ_JBIWGK010000015.1:0-205910 GCF_044763565.1 Streptomyces sp. NPDC096013
CCAGGCGGCCATTCCTCCGGAGCCATCAACGGCAACGCCCGATCAGCCACACCCGGTCCTCCCGGACCGCCAACATTCTTAGGGACGCCCGATGAGCATCAGCACCGCCGACATCAAGGTCGGCGAGACCCGCGAGAGCATCGTGGTCGGCGACCTCAAGCGCACCCGGATCGTCCAGTACGCGGGCGCCTCCGGCGACTTCAACCCGCTGCACACCGACGAGCGGTTCGCCACCGAGGTCGCGGGCTACCCCGGCGTCTTCGCCCACGGAATGCTCACGATGGGCATGACCGGACGTGTCCTCACCAACTGGGTCGGCACCGAAGCGCTGTTGACCTTCGGTGTGCGCTTCAAGGCCCAGGTGTGGCCCGGCGACACCCTGACCGCCACCGCGACGGTCGAGTCGATCGAGGACACGCCGGCCGGTCCGGTCGCCCGCTTCGCCGTGCGGACCGTCACCCAGGACGGCACCGAGGTGGTCACCGGCACCGCGACGGCCCGCCTGGAGCCCTGAACCGGTGGGCGCCGAACCGGAGTTCACCTGGACGGCGGCGGTGACCGCCGCCTACGACCACTCCCGCCCCGCCGTCCGGTTCGGGGACCTCACCTGGACCGGACGCGAACTCCTCGACCGCGCGGCCGGCGCCGCGGACTGGCTGGACACCCTCGGCCTCGACACCGGCACCCCGGTCCCCGCCCTGGCGGCCACCTCCGCCGACGCCCTCGCCCTGGCGATCGGCGGCGCGGGCTCCGGCCACCCCCTCGCCCCACTCGGCGTCCGCATGACGCCGTACGAGATCGCGGCCGTGGTCGAGGCGTCCGAGGGCCATGTCATCGTCGTGCAGGGTGAGTTCGCCCGCCTCGGCGAAGAGGTCGCCCGACTGTCCGGCCGGCGTGCCGTCGTCGTCCCCGAACTCCGCCCGAGCACACGGACGTTGACGGCCGAGCCGGACGACCTCGCCGCCGTCCTGCACACCTCCGGCACCACCGGCCTGCCCAAACCCGTCCCCATGAGCCAACGCCGCCTGGCCGCCCGCGCCCGCGTCAACGGCCGCCTCTGCGCACTCGATCCGGACAGCTTCTACGGTGGCAGCGCCCCCTTCCACCACATCGCCGGCCTCGGCAACATCGCCGTCGCCCTCGCCGCGGGCGCCCTCGTCACCGGACTGCCCCGGTTCACCGTCGAGGGCTGGGCCCTGCTGCGCGCACTCGGCGCCACCCACACCAGCATGGTCCCCGCGATGCTGGAGACCCTGCTCGCGGCAGGCCAGGCGCACCACGAGACGCTGCGCGTCCTCCAGTACGGCGGCGCGCCCGTCCGCCCCGGCACCCTGCGCCGGACGTACGAGGCGATGCCCGGCGTCCGCATGCTCAACATGTTCGGGCAGACCGAGGGCTCACCCATCAGCGTGCTGACCCCCGAGGACCACCGGGAGGCGGTCGCGGGGCGCACCGACCTGCTGCGCTCGGTGGGGCGGCCCGCCCCCGGGGTCGAGGTCAGGGTCGACGACGCCGGGCCCGACGGCATCGGCGAGATCCACGCCCGCGCCGACCATTTCTTCCGGAGCGACGCCGAAGGCTGGCTGCACAGCGGCGACTTGGGACGGGTGGCGGAGGGCGGCTACCTCTACCTGTACGGCCGCGGCAGCGACATGATCATCCGGGGTGGCGAGAACGTCCATCCGCTGGAGGTCGAGACGGTCCTGGCCGCGCACCCGGGCGTGGCGGACGTGGCGGTGACGGGCGTGCCCGACGAGCGGCTCGGCCAGACCGTCGTGGCCTTCGTCGTCCCGAACGATCCCGAGGCCCCGCCGCGACCCGCGACGCTCCGGAGCCATACCCGCGCCCGGCTGTCCGGGTTCAAAGTCCCCGTCCGCTGGTGGTTCGTCGACGCTCTGCCGCGCAACGCGAACGGCAAGGTCGTACGCCGCCGGCTGCGGGAGCCGTACCAAGGAGAGACACGTGCCTGACCAAGTCGACCCGCACCGCCTCGACACCCTCCTGAGCCGGATCCGCCGGGAGGTCGAGCACGGGGCCCTCCCGTCCGCGCAGGTGGCCGTCGCCCGCGACGGGCGGCTGGTGGCCTTCGAGACCTACGGCGACGCCCACCCCGGCACCCGGTACGTCCTCCAGTCCGTCGGACGGTCGATCGTCGCGGGCGTGGTGTGGAAGCTGATCGGCGACGGGCTCCTGGACGAGAGCGAGCACGTCGCCGCGATCATCCCGGAGTTCGCACCGAACGGGAAGGAGTCCGTGACGGTCGAGCAGGTGCTCACCCACACCGCCGGTTTCCCCTTCGCACCGCTCGGACATCCCAAGATGCTCGACCGCGAGCAGCGGCTCGCCGCCTTCGGGCGCTGGCGGCTGGACTACCCGCCGGGCAGCCGCTTCCAGTTCCACCTCACCTCGGCGGCCTGGCTGATCGCCGAGATCGTGGAGCGGCGCACGGGTCTCGCCTTCGCCGACTACCTGCGCGAGCGGATCGTGGAGCCGCTCGGCCTGACCTCGATCGAGCTGGGGGTACCGGAGAGCCGGCAGCAGGGCAGCGTCGCCCCGATGCTCGCCACGGACCGGACCGGGGACGACCAGGAACCCGACCCCTGGGGGCCGTGGTACCTCTCCGACCCGAAGGTGCTGGCGGCCGGGGAACCGAGCCACGCCCTGGTCGCCACCGCGGCCGATGTCGCGCTCTACTTCCAGGCGTTGGTCCACTCGGGCCTGTGGAAGCCGGAGGCGGTGGCGCGGGGTACCCGGATCAGGCTGACCGGCCATCCGTACGGGGAGCAGATCTACGGGGGCGGCGGCGGTCGCCGTACCAGCATGGGCCTGTTCGTGACCGTGGCCGGTCCCGACGCGGGCAGCAATCTGCCGTCCACCGGCTCGCCCGCCCTCTTCGGCAGCGCGGGAGCCGCCTACCAACTGGGCTTCATGGACCCGGAGTCGGGCCTGTCCTTCGCCTGCCTGAGCAACGGCTACCCCCTCGCCGGCTACGACCACTCCCCGCACGGCATCGCCCTGCTAGCCGACATCGCGAACCTGGCGGCGGGCCTGATCCGCTAGGACCGGGCCCGCCGCCAGATGGGGTTGTCGATGCTCAGCGGCTGATCAGCTGCTGAGCGTTGTTGTACATGATGTCGTCCTGGACCGACTCGTCCAGCTCCGCGAGGAGCTTGCGGTAGTCGGCCGGGTTGGCGATGCCCTCCGCGTGCGGGAAGTCGGAGCCCATCACGATCGACTCGTGGTACCCGAGGCGCTTGACCAGGCTCGGGATGTCGTCCTCCGGGTAGGGCACCACCCGGATGTGCTTGCGGAAGACCTGGCTCGGGCGCTCCGCCAACTGGCCGCCGATCCAGGGGCCGTTGCGCCCCATGCCACGGCTCTTGTCCATGTGCCGGACGAAGTGGGGCACCCATTCGGCGCCGAACTCGGAGACCAGCACGTTGATGTCGGGGAACCGCCCGAAGAGGTTGTCGAAGATCAGCGCGGAGAGCGTCTCCTCGATCGGACGCTGGCCGTAGGTGTTCATCCACTGCCACGCGGACATCCGGAAGTGGATGGGGCTCGCGTCGTGGCCCCAGTCAGGGGCGACGTTCGAGTTGTAGTAGAACTCGCTGATGTGGTAACAGACGCTGGCCTTGGCCTCGTTGACCAGTTTCCAGAACGGGTCGAAGTACGGGTCGCCCGGTGAGCGGCCGTACTGCGGCCCGGTCGGCAGCATGATGAACCGGGCGCCCTCGTTCAGGACGAACTCCAACTCCTTGACCGCACTGGGCAGATCGCGCAGCGACAGCAGTGCGGGGGAGTAGATGCGGTCCTGGTGGTTGAAGCCCCATACCTCGTTCATGTAGCGGTTGAACGAGTGGTAGTTGGCGTAGAGCGGCTCGACGCCCCGCACGTACTCCTCGGCGACCAGTGCCCAGCCGCCCGGGTAGATGATCGTCTGGTCCAGGCCCTGTTCGTCCATGACGCGCAGCCGGGCCTCACGGTTCTGGTACGACTCGTGCATCGGCTCGAACTGGTACGTCTCGTCGGGGTTGCCCGACGCCATCGACTTGAGCATCTCCTTGAGCGAGCCGGGCCGGTAGACCTGCCCGAACTCCGGCTCCAGGCAGACCACGACGCGGTCCCCGGCGAGGATGACCTCGCGGCCGTCGGCGAGTGTCACCGGAGCCACCGCCTGGCCGAGGAACTCCTTCGGGAGGTAACGGGTGAAGGAGTCCCGTTCCTCGTACATGTGCTGGTCGCAGTCGAAGATGCGCTTGCGCTGTTCGGCCATGGCCGTCGCCTCCGGACCCCAGATCTATTCAGTACGCCTCCTATAATTATCTAACTGTTTCGGAGGCGCAAGGGGTGAGGTGAGAACGGCTCGCTGATCTTCCCTCCGTGAGGTCGGCCGGTCCGGCCGCCCGGTCAGTCGAGGAGTTCGAGCACCGTCTTGGGGCCTGCGCCGTTCACCACGTCGTCGGCGCCGCTGATGTGGCGCTGCCACAGCTTCTCGGCCTCGTCCGCCTTGCCGGACTCGATCAGGCCGACCAGCCGCACATGGGCCCGGTGCCCCTTGAGGGCCTGTGCCTTCTGGGTCTCGGCGTCGGTCGCGGCGGCGGTGTACGAGGCGTTGGCCCGGTCGATGATGTTGCGCAGCATGCCGCACAGGAGGATCAGGGTCTGATTGCCGGTCAGTTCGACCAGCAGGGCGTGGAAGGTGTCCTGGGCGTCGACCAGGCCCAGCGGGTCGTCCAGGACGGTCTTCTCGGCCGCCACCGCGTCCCGCAGCCTCTTGATGTCGTCCGCCGTGTGCTTGGCGGCCAGCTGGCGCACGCACGGCGGCTCGATGAGGGCCGCGGCGCGGTAGACGTCGCCCAGTGTGGCGCCGCGGTACTCCAGGATCAGACCGGCGAAGCGGGCGGCGACGTCGGAGTCCGGGGCGCTCACCCGGGCGCCGCCGTGCGCGCCTCGGCGCACCGTGATCAGCGACTCGGACTCCAGGACGCGGAACGCCTCGCGCAACGTCGGCCGGGAGATGCCGAACTGCTCCATCAGGCCCGACTCCGGCGGCAGGGCGTCACCGGGCTTCAGCTCGCCGCGGACGATCTGGCGCCGCAGGTGCGCGGCGACCAGTTCGGCGGTCTTCGGGACGCGGACCTGGCGTCCGACGCGGCCTCGCGAGGGGGCGGGCACGTTCGGCGATTCTGTGCGGGCTGCCTCGGCCACGACGGGCTCCTCCATATAGCAAAATGAATCGTCTTAGTGCATCGAGGGTACCAGGTCAAGGGGTGGATGGATCTTCCCTTGACGAGCCTTCTAGGATAGAGATGATTCATCTACCTATTAGCTGCTGGGAGTGAGCCCGATGACCGCGAATCCGGACCCGCCGCCCCCGGTGATCCTCAGCGAGCTGACCGGCGACGGAGTCCTGCTCCTCACCCTGAACCGGCCCGAGCGGCACAACGCCTGGACGCTGGAGATGGAGCTGCTCTACAACGAACTCTTCGACCGAGCCGAGGCGGATCCGGCGGTCCGGGCCGTCGTCCTCACGGGCGCGGGGCGCAGCTTCTGCCCCGGCATGGACATGAGCGTGCTGGACGGGGCGTCCTCGGGCGCACGCCCCTGGCCGACCGACAGCCTCCCGCCGCGCACCCGGCCCATGGGGTTTCCCAAACCCCTGGTGGCGGCCGTGAACGGCGCCTGCGCCGGCATCGGCTTCAACCAGGCCCTCATGTGCGACGTCCGGTTCGCCGTGCCGGACGCCAAGTTCGCCGCCGCGTTCAGCGCACGCGGCCTGGTCGCCGAGGACGGCGTCTCATGGCTCCTGCCCCGGATCGTCGGCTACGGCAAGGCGAGCGACCTGCTGCTGTCCTCGCGCCGGATCACCGGAACCGAGGCGCGGGAGATGGGCCTGGTCAACCGGCTGCTGGAGCCGGCGGACCTGCTCCCGGCGGCGCTCGCGTACGCCTCGGAACTCGCCCGCACCGCCAGCCCGTACGCGATGTCCCTGATCAAGCGGCAACTCGCCGACGACCAGACGCGCAGCTTCAGTGAGAGCCGCGACACCGCGGCCGCACTGCTGGCCACGGCCAAGCGTGCCCCGGACTACCGGGAGGGCGTGCGCAGCTTCATCGAGCGCAGGCAACCGGAGTTCGCCGGGCTGGGGGAGAACGCCCCCGAACCGGCCGAGGCGGTGTCATGAGCCGCACCGAACTCCCCCTGCACCGCCGCACGATCACCGTCACCGCGCACCTGGAGCCCGGCGGCGAGGAGATCTCGGTCGAGGCGGAGCTGCGCGACGAACGGCCGTGGGCCGGGCCGGCGGTCGCCGACGTCCACCGGATGGTGCTCGCGGTACGCGTCCGTCTCGCGGACATGACGGTCGTGGCCGCCGAGGCGGACATGCTGACGTTCCCCCACGCGGAGTGCCCGTTCATCACCCCGGCCTTCGACAGCCTCGTCGGCCTCGGTGTCGCGGCCGGGTACAACCGGGCGATCCAGGAGCGGTTCCGCGGTGTCTCCGGCTGCTCCCACCTCTACGAACTGGCACGGGTGCTCGGCCCCGCCGTGGTGCAGGCCGCCATGTCCGCCAACGCGCGACGCCGGGACGCGGGCGAGTCCGCGAACGGCCCGCGTGCCACCGCCGGTGTGCTCAACAGCTGCCACATCTGGGCGCCGGACGGCGTGGGCCTGCGCAAGCTGGACGCGGGCTGGCGCCCCGGGACCGGCCCCCGCCCGGTCCCGGAACTCGGCGCCTTCGAGCGGCCTACGGGTTCGTGAGCCTCGGCTCGCGCGGCAGCCCCAGCACCTTCTCCGCGAGGATGTTCCGCTGCACCTGCGAGGTGCCCGCGTAGATCGTCCCGGAGCGGGCGATCAGGTACGTCGTCGACCAGGACGCCGAGGAGTTGGCCGCGCCGGGATCGTCGGCGCGGTAAGTGCGCAGCGGCTGCCGGCCCGTCGGTACCTGGCCGTGCAGGCCCATGATGTCCATCGCCAGGTCGGTGACCTTCGTGTGGTACTCGCTCCAGTACAGCTTGGCGATCGACGTCTCGGGGCCCGGCTCGGCACCCTTGAGCCAGCCGGTGAGGATCCGGTATCCGAGGTAACGCATGATCTCGACCTTGGACCAGCACCAGGCGATCCGCTGCCGGATGACGGGGTCCTGGTCCCGGCCGTGCAGGCGGGCCAGTTCCACGAGCCGCTCCACCTCGGCCCGGAACAGGATCGGGTTGGTCGCCGCCTCCTCGCCGCGCTCCACGCCGAGCAGGCTCTGGGCGACCGTCCAGCCGTTGTGCACGCCGCCCACCACGAGGTCGGCGCGGGTGCGGGCGCCGTTGAAGAAGACCTCGTTGAAGTGGAGTTGGCCGCTCATCATGCGGAACGGCCTCACCTCGACGCCCGGTTGGTCCAGGGGGACGAGGAGGAAGGAGATGCCCCGGTGCTTGGGGGCGTCGCGGTCCGTGCGCGCCAGGACGAAGATCCAGTCGCTGTGGTGGGCGCCGGACGTCCACACCTTCTGGCCGTCGATGACCCACTCGTCGCCGTCGCGGACGGCGCGGGTCGTGAGTGAGGCCAGGTCCGAGCCCGCGTCGGGCTCCGAGTACCCCTGGCACCAGGTGTCCTCGCCGCTGAGGATGCGCGGCAGGAAGCGGCTCCGCTGCTCGTCGGTGCCCCAGCGCAGCAGCGTGTTCGCCAGCATCTTGACGCCGAACGTGTCCTGCGGGAGCCCGAACGGCACACCGGCCAGGGCCAGTTCCTCCATCAGGACGACCTGGTGGAGCTTGGACAGGCCACGGCCGCCGTACCGCTCGGGCCAGCTGAGGGAGAGGTAGCGGTGCTCGGCGAGCCGGTGCCGCCAGTCGCGGGCGAAGGACCAGGCGGCCTCTTCGTCGAGGGTGCCGATGCCCTTCCAGTCCGGCGGCAGCGTCTCGGCGAGGAACGTCCTGACCTCGCCGCGGAACGTCTCGGTCTCCGGGGGATAGCTGATGTCCACCTGCGGTCGCTCCTCGTCCGGCCCTGCCCGCACAGCTCATCGCTGTATTGATTGTTTCAGCATAATAGGTTATCTATTTAACGGGAATGATGTCGAGTCGGAGGCGGGCTGACATGGGACTGCTGGACGGCCGGAACGCGGTGATCACCGGCGGCGCGCGGGGCATCGGCTACGAGATCGCCGGTGTGCTCGGCGGCGAGGGCGCACGTGTCGTCCTCGGCGACATCGACGCGGCCGCCGCGGCCGAGGCCGCCGAACGCCTGGCCAAGAACGGTACGGCGGCCACGTCGTTCCGCTGCGACGTCACCGACGAGGACGAGGTCGCCGCCCTGGTCGCCCACTGCGCCGACACCTTCGGCCCGGTCGACGTCATGGTCAACAACGCCGGGATCACCAGAGACGCGACCCTCCGCAAGATGGCCGTGGCCGACTTCCGCGCGGTCGTGGACGTCCATCTGACCGGCGCCTGGAACGGCACCCGGTACGCCGCCGAGGCGATGCGCGCGCACGGGCACGGCGGCAGCATCGTCACCATCTCCTCCATCGCCGGCAAGGTCGGCAACTTCGGCCAGACGAACTACAGCGCCGCCAAGGCCGGACTCGTCGGCCTCACCAAGGCCTCCGCCAAGGAACTCGCCAAGGCGGGCATCCGCGTCAACGTCGTGCAGCCGGGCCTGATCCGCACCGCCATGACCGAGGCGATGCCCCGGGCCGCCTGGGACGCGAAGCTCGCCGAGATCCCGCTCGGCCGCGCCGGGGAGGCCGCCGAAGTAGCCCAGGTCGTCCTCTTCCTCGCCTCCGACATGGCGAGCTATGTCACCGGGGCCGTGGTCGAGGTCACCGGCGGCCGGTACATGTGACCCCACAGAAAGGCATGGCTGATGTCCGCCCTCCTGCGTGACGCGGTGATCTGCGAACCCGTGCGTACCCCCGTCGGCGGCTACGGCGGCGTCTTCCGCGACGTACCGGCGACCGAACTGGCCGCCGCCGTGGTCCGCGCCGTACTGGAGCGCACCGGCGTCCCGGCCACCGCCGTCGACGATGTCCTCCTGGGCCAGTGCTACCCCAACGGCGAGGCACCGGCCATCGGCCGCGTGGCCGCCCTGGACGCCGGACTGCCGGTTGAGGTCCCGGGACTCCAGATCGACCGGCGCTGCGGCTCCGGCCTCCAGGCCGTCATCACGGCGGCGATGCAGGTGCAGACAGGCGCGAGCGACCTCGTGCTGGCCGGCGGCGTCGAGTCCATGAGCCAGGCCGAGTTCTACACCACCGGAGTCCGCTTCGGCGTCCGCGGCGCTGACACCACCCTGCACGACCGACTGGCGCGCGGGCGGGTGACGTCCGGAGGCGTCAACCACCCCGTCCCCGGCGGCATGCTGGAGACCGCCGAGAACCTGCGGCGGGCGTACGCGATCCCCCGCGAGGAGCAGGACCGGCTCGCCCTGCGCTCCCACGAGAAGGCGGTCGCCGCCCAGCGCGAGGGCCGCTTCACGGACGAGATCGTGCCCGTCACCGTGCGGACGCGGAAGGGCGAGACCGTCGTGGACACCGATGAACACCCGCGCCCCGACTCGACGCTGGAGAAACTCGCCGGCCTCCGTCCCGTGCTCGCACGACAGGACCCGCAGGCGACCGTCACCGCCGGCAACGCCAGCGGGCAGAACGACGGCGCCTCGATCTGCGTCGTCACGCACTCCGAGCGCGCCGCCGAACTGGGCCTGCGCCCCCTGGCCCGGCTGGTCTCCTGGGCCGTCGTGGGCGTGCCGCCCGAGACGATGGGCATCGGCCCGGTGCCCGCCACGGCCAGGGCGCTGGAGCGCGCCGGGCTCAAGCTCGCCGACATCGACCTGATCGAACTCAACGAGGCCTTCGCCGCGCAGGTGCTGGCCTGCACCCGCGAATGGGCCCTGACCGAGGCCGACTTCGAGCGGTTCAACGTGAACGGCTCCGGCATCTCGCTGGGCCACCCCGTCGGTGCCACCGGGGGCCGCATCCTCGCCACCCTGCTCCGCGAACTCGACCGCCGCCAGGCCCGGTACGGCCTGGAGACCATGTGCCTCGGCGGCGGTCAGGGACTGGCCGCGGTCTTCGAACGGCCGACGCACTCGACCCACGCCAATGGAGGACGCTGATGGCCGGACTGATCGCATACGGCGCCTATGTGCCGTACCACCGCCTCGCCCGCGCCGACATCGCCGCCACCCTCGGGACCGCCGCGTCACGGGGCACCCGCGCGGTGGCGGGCTACGACGAGGACACCACATCGATGGCCGTGGAGGCGGCGCGTGGCGCCCTGGCCGGGGACGGGCTGCGTGCCCGCATCGGTCAACTCCTCCTGGCCACCGCGACGCCCGCCTATCTCGACAAGACGAACGCGACCGCCGTCCACGCGGCGCTCGGCCTCGACCCGCACGTCCTCGCCGTCGACATGGCGGGCTCGGTCCGCTCCGGCCTCGGCGCCCTGGTCACCGCCGCCCGCTCCCCGATACCCACCCTCACGGTCCTCTCCGACCTGCGCACCGGCCTGCCCGGTGGCGGGGACGAGTCCGCGGGCGGCGACGGAGCGGCGGCCTTCGCGTTCGGCGGCCACCGCAACGGAGCCCCGGTCATCGCGGAACTCCTCGCCCACGACACCGTCAGCGACGAGATCCTCGACCGCTGGCGACTGCCCGGCGCGCCCGCCTCCCGCGTCTGGGAGGAGCGCTTCGCCGAGGAGATCTACGTGTCCCTCGCGGACAAGGCGCTGACCGCCGCCCTCGACCAGGCGGGCCTGGACCGAGGCGCCGTCGACCACCTCGTCGTCTCCGGCCTGCACGCGCGCGCGTGCGCAACCGTGCGGCGCAGCGCGGGCGTACGGCCCGAGGCGGCGACCGCCGACCTCACCGCGGAGATCGGCAACGCCGGCACCGCACAGCCCGGACTGCTTCTCGCCGACGTCCTCGACCGGGCCGAACCGGGCCGGATCATCGCGCTCGTCGTGCTCGGCGACGGCGCCGGAGTCCTGCTCCTGCGCACCACCGATGCCCTCCCGGCGCATCGGGCCGCCCGCCCGGTCGCCGCCCAGATCGCCGCGGGCGGCACCCCCATGCCGTACGCCACCTACCTCTCCTGGCGCGGCCTGCTCGACCGCGAACCGCCCCGCCGCCCCGACCCCGAACCGCCCTACGCCCCACCCGCACACCGCCGCACCGGCTGGAAGTACGGCTTCGTCGCCTCCCGTTGCGAGAAGTGCGGCACCCGGCATCTGCCGCCGGACCGGGTCTGCGCGTCGTGCCGGAGCGTCGACACGATGACCGACGAGCCGATGGAGCAGGTGCGGGGCACGGTCGCCACCTTCACCGTGGACCGGCTCGCCCACACGCCCAGCCCGCCGATGCTCGTCGTGGTCGTCGACTACGACGGCGGCGGACGCTTCCGCTGCCAGCTCACCGACGCCACCGAGGCCGACGCGGTCATCGGCGCCCGGGTCGAGATGACCTTCCGGCGCACGGTCACCGCCGCCGGAGTCCACAACTACTTCTGGAAGGCCCGGCCGGTGCGCACGGGCGAGACCGAGGGGACAGACGGATGAGCTCGCACGGAATCCGGGACCGGGTCGCGATCGTCGGCATGGGCTGCACGCCCTTCGGCGAGCACTGGACCCGCTCGGCGGACGACCTGCTGGTCGACGCCGTGGGCGAGGCGGTCACCTCGGCCGGCCTCACCCTGGACGACATCGACGCGTTCTGGCTCGGCACCCAGGCCTCCGGAGTCTCCGGACTGACCCTCAGCCGCCCGCTGCATCTGCCGTACAAGCCGGTCACCCGCCTGGAGAACATGTGCGCGACCGGCTCCGAGGCGCTGCGCAACGCCTGCTACGCGGTCGCCTCGGGCGCCTACGACGTGGCCATGGCCGTCGGCGTGGAGAAGCTCAAGGACTCCGGCCTGTCCGGGCTGTCGGGCACCACGATGCCGGGCGCGGGCGACGACAGCCGCGGCGAGATCACGGCCCCGGCGAACTTCTCCCTCCTCGCGCCCGCCTACGCCGCCAAGTACGGCCTCGCGGAAGCCGAGATGAAGGACGTCATCACCCGCATCGCCTGGAAGAACCACGTCAACGGCGCCCGCAACCCCCGTGCCCAGTACCGCAAGGAGGTGCCGCTGGAGCGCATCCGGTCGGCGCCGATCGTCGCGGGGATGCTCGGCGTGTTCGACTGCTCGGGGGTCTCCGACGGTTCGGCGGCGGCGATCGTCGTCCGCGCCGAGGACGCCTACCGGTACACCGACCGGCCGATCTTCGTGAAGGCGCTGTCGTTCGTCGCCGGCCCGGCGGACGGACTCCTGGACCCCGACTACGACTTCACCACCTTCCCCGAGGTCGTCGTCTCGGCCCAGGAGGCCTACCGGCAGGCCGGCATCACCGACCCGCGCGCCGAACTCGCGCTCGCCGAGGTCCACGACTGCTTCACTCCCACCGAGTTGGTGTTGATGGAGGATCTGGGCTTCTCCGGGCGCGGTGAGGCCTGGAAGGATGTCACCAGTGGGGCGTTCGATCTGGAGGGTGCGCTGCCGGTCAACCCGGACGGCGGCCTGAAGGCCTTCGGACACCCCATTGGAGCCTCCGGCCTGCGCATGATGTTCGAGGCCTGGCTCCAGCTGCGCGGCGAGGCACCGCCCGAGCGGACGGTCCGGACCCTGGCCCAAGGGCGCTCGCTCGCCCTCACCCACAACCTGGGTGGCGGGCCCGGCGAATGCGTCTCCTTCGTGTCCGTCGTGGGCAGCGAACTCAGTGACTGAGAAAGGCGGTTGAGTCGTGGGACGACTCGACGACAAGATCGCGATCGTGACCGGAGCCGCCTCCGGCATCGGAGCCGCCACCGCCCGCCTCATGGCGGCCGAGGGCGCGCACACCGTCGTGGCCGACCTGAACCTCGACGGCGCCAAGGCGGTCACGGAGGAGATCCGGGCCGCCGGCGGTTCCGCCACGGCGGTCCCGGTCGACCTGGGCGACATCGAGACCGTACGGGACATGGTGGCCGCGGCGGTCGAGATCTACGGCGGCCTCGACGTCCTGCACAACAACGCCGCGGCCACCCACCTGGCCGCCCGGCAGGACCACCCCGTGCTGGAGGCCGACCCGGCGGTCTGGGACGACACGATGCGGATCAACCTGCGCGGCACCATGGTCGCCATCCAGGCCGCCCTGCCGCACATGATCGCCCGTGGTGCCGGCTCGATCATCAACACCTCGTCCGGCGCCGGTCTCGCCGGCGACCTCCGCAATCCCGCCTACGGCGCCTCGAAGGCCGCGATCGTCAACCTCACGCAGTACGTCGCCACCCAGCACGGCAAGCAGGGGGTGCGCTGCAACGCCGTCGCCCCGGGGTTCATCGTCACGCCGGCCAGCGCCGGTTCCGCGCAGGGGGCGATGCGGGAGACGATGCTGCGTCACCATCTCACTCCGCGGCTGGGACGGCCCGAGGACGTCGCGGCGGCGGTCGTCTTCCTCGCCTCCGACGAGTCGGCCTTCATCAACGGTCACACCCTGCGCGTGGACGGCGGACTACTGGCCCACCAGCCCTACATCGCGGACCTGCGGGACACATAACCCGCCGGTCATGGAGGGACCGTCACCTCGCGCCGAGCGCGTGCACGATGGCCGACGACTCGAAGGGCTTGCCCAGGAGGCCGGGCAAGCCCTTCGGCCCCTCCGTCACAGAGTCTCCGGCTCCAGATCACCCAGGTAGGCGGCCCGGACCGCCGGGTCGCCGCGAACCTCGTCCGGGGTGCCGGCGCAGATCCGGCGGCCGAAGTCGAGCACCACGACCTGGTCGCAGACGCTCATCACCATGTCGACGTCGTGCTCGACGAGCAGCACACCCATGCCCCAGTCCTCGGCGAGCCGTCGCACGAGGCGGGCCAGTTCCCGTGTCTCGTCGTCGGACAGCCCCGCCGCCGGTTCGTCCAGCAGGAGCACGGACGGCGAGGTCGCCACCGCGCGGGCGATGGCCAGCAGCCGCCGCTCCCCGTACGACAGATCGCCGACCGGCCGGTCCAGGCTGTCCTGGAGTCCGAACTCGCGTACGGCCACGAGTACGTGGGCGGGCAGCGGGCGGCTGCCGGGACGCACCAGATCGGTGAGCCAGGTCCAGCGTCCGGGCCGCTCGCAGGCGGCGTAGAGGTTGTCCAGGACCGTCATGTCCTCGAAGAGTTCCAGTGACTGGAAGGACCGGCTCAGCCCCGCCCCGGCCCGGCGGTGCACCGGCAGGCGTGTCACGTCCCGCTCGCCGAGGCGGACGCTGCCGGACGCGGCCCTGGTGAAGCCGGTGACGGCGTCGATGGCGGAGGTCTTGCCCGCGCCGTTGGGGCCGATGAGGCCGACCACCCGCCCCGGTTCGACGTCCAGTGAGAGCCCGTCGACGGCGACGACACCGCCGTAGCGGACGGTGAGGTCCCGGACGTGCAGGGGGAGTGGTGAGGCGCGGGGTACGTCGGGGAGGGCTTCCGGCTGCTCCTCGTGTGCGGGTGCGGTGCGCTTCGGGGACAGTCTTCGGCCGAGGGCCGCCGCCTGTCTGCCGGCCTCCTTGCCGATGCCGTCCTGGTTGCCCACCAGGGTCAGCACCAGGATGATCCCGCCGATCAGCGGCATCCACGCGCTCAGCCCTGGCACCACCAGGTCCCCGAACCGGGCGCCGACCGTACCCGCCGCGAACGTGGCGCCGAACAGCGGGCCGACGAGGAAACCGACACCGCCGATGACGGCGAGGCCGAGCGCGGTGACGGAGTCGAAGCTCGCGAAATCGGAGAAGACGACCGACGTGGAGCGGAAGCCGGTCAGTACCCCGGCGAGGGCTGCGATGGCCGAGGACAGACCGAAGGCGTAGAGCTTGGCCCCGCGGACGTCGATACCGAGGGCCGCGGCGGCCCGTTCGTTGGCGCGTACGGCGATGAGGCGGCGGCCGGTCCGGCCGCGCCGGACGTTGGCGACCACGAGCGTGGTGGCGACGAACAGGACCAGGACCACGGCGGCGTAGCGCTGCGGATGGTCGACCCCGGAGATGCTGATCCCGAAGAGCGTCTGGCTGCCCACCGCGATCCCGTCGCTGCCGGGGGTCGTCGACAGGTCGGTGTTCTGGAAGACCATCGCCTCCAGGGTGGTGCCCAGCCCGAGGGTGATGATCGCGAGGTTGACCCCGCGGGTGCGCACGGCGGGCAGGGCGAACAGCAGGCCGATCGGCACGGTTCCCAACACGCCTGCCAGCACGGCGAGTTCGAAGGGCCAGCCCCAGTCCGCCGCCGCGTGCCCTGCGATGAAGGCGCCGGTCCCGGCGAGAGCGTACGCGGCGAGCGAGACCTGCCCGGCGTATCCGGTGACCACGATGATCGACAGGATGATCAGGGACAGGACCAGGGTGCTGGTGATCGCGTCGGCCCACAGAGGGGTGGACAGGCTCACCAGCACCAGCCCCGTCACGACGGCCAGGGCGAGCGGGACCGGTCGCGCCCTGCCCGTTCCCAGAGCGGGGAGGCGGTCGAGGAACGTGCCGCGCAACGGCAGCGCCCGGCCGCGTGCGACCAGCACCAGGGCGATGAAGAGGAACGGCACCGAGGAGGCGAGGCCGGTGACGGCGGAGCCGAAGCGGGTCAGTTCGGACTGCGCGACCCCGATGACCAGACCGCCCGCCAGGGTGACGGGGAACGACGAGAACCTGCCGACCAGGGCGGCGGCCAGCGCGCTCAGCAGCAGGGTGGTCAGCCCGGTCACCGACAGTCCGATCACCGGCACGATCAGGATGGCGGTGAGACCCGCGAGCGCGGAGCCCAGGGCCCAGTTGCCGGCGGCGATCAGATCCGGGGACCAGCCGAGTGCGGCGGCGGCGCCCTCGTGCTCGGCGACCGCCGTGGTGGCCAGGCCGAACAGGGTGCGCCGGTAGAGGAGATGGAGCACCACCGTGACGGCGACCGCGATGCCGAGCAGCCAGACGCGGTCCTCGGAGACCGTGGCCCCGGCGATCGTCAGCAGCCGGGTGGGCAGCTTGCCGGGCACCAGTTGCAGGCTGTCGCCGTAGCGTTTGACGGCGATCGCGGTGAGGACGATGAACACCGCGAGCGTGCCGACCAGCCGGGCCAGGGTGGACGCCCTGCGCAGCGGACGGATCACCAGCAGGTGGGTGAGCACGCCCAGTACCGCCGAGGTGAGTACACCGCAGGCGGTGGCCGGCCAGTACGGCAGGCCGTGCCGGTCGGCGAGTTCCCACTGGACGTAGGCGCCGGCCATCCCGATCGCGCCGTGCGCGAAGTTCAGGACGCCGGAGCCCCGGTAGACCAGGACGATGCCGTGCGCGGTGAGGGCGTACAGGGCGCCGAGCCCCAGACCGAGCAGCGCGAAGCGCAGGATGTCGTCCATCCGAGGAACCTCCCAGAGAGAGCCCAGAAAGTGCATTCATTTAAATAATTGTGCCGAGAGTACTTCACTAACCTCAAAACGCACCCCATGCTGTTCGGCATCTCGACGTCGCCCATTCGGGCGCGAGCCCCGCGGAGGGACCATGAACGACTCACGCCGACGCAGAACCGCCGCGGCGAGCTGTCTCGCGGTGACCGGAGTCCTGCTCGCCGCAGGCTGCGGCGGAAAGACGGCCGACAGCACGGCCGAGACTTCCTCGCTGAAGGGCAGCCCGGTCAAGGTGATGGTCTGGGCGCCGGAGAACACCCAGGGCAGCGCCCAGCCCGGCATCCACCTCACCGCCGAGGCCTACGAAAAGTGGATCAACGCCCACGGCGGGATCAAGGGCGGCCCCCTGAAAGTGGAGTTCTGCAACGAGAAGGGCGACCCGGACGAGGCCGAGAAGTGCGCCCAGCAGGCGGTGGCGGACAAGGTGGCCGCCGTCGTCGGCTCCTACAGCCTCGCCGGGGACCGCTACATGCCCATCTTGCAGAAGGCCGGCATCCCGTACCTCGGCGGCACCGGCGTCTCGGCCGCGGAGTTCTCCAACCCGCTGTCCTTCCCGGTCAACGGCGGCACCCCGGCGGTGTTCGCCGCCCACGGCCGCCAACTGGTGCAGCAGGGCTGCAAGAAGATCACCGGCGTCCGGTACGACGTGGCCGCCGCAGCCGTCGTCTCGCAGTTCCTCACCCTGGGCGTGATCTCGGCCGGAGGGACGGCGCCCAAGGACCTCAAGGTGCCGCTCACCGCCACCGATCTCGCCCCGCAGGTCGCCGCCACCAAGGGCAGTGACTGTGTGAGCGTCATCCTGGGCACCGCCTCCAGCCTGTTCGTGAAGTCCTACGTGCAGTCCGGTGACAAGACCAAGCTCGCCAGCGTCGTCGGCAACCTGACCCCGGCACTGGCCGCGAGCACCGGAGGCAGCGGCAGCCCGCTGGAGGGCGCCGCGATCACCGGTTACTACCCGCCGACCTCCGACGCCGTCTGGAAGGACTTCGTCGCGGCGGCCAAGGGCAAGGACATCGACACCGACAACGGCGCCAACGCGACGACCTGGGTGGCCTTCAAGGTCTTCACCGAGGCCGCGAAGCAACTGCTGACCGTCTCCGCCCAGGCGCTGGTGCGGGAGCTGAACACCACCTCGGGCATCGACACGGGAGGACTGACCCCACCCCTGACCTGGAAGGCGTCGACCGCCCTGCCGATCAAGGGACTTGACCGCATCCACAACACGACCGCCACCGAACTGACCATCCGCGACGGGAAGATCGAGTGGGCCAAGGCCGGATCGACCTTCGTCGACGTCCGGAAGGAACTGACGGCCGCGTCGTCCGGCTGAGCCGCCGGCCCGAATCATGAGGCCCCGTCATGAGGCCCCGTCGCGAGGCAACCGTCACGAGACCCAACCACCACGCCCAGTCACCAGGTTGAGTCTTCCGGTCGAGTCGTCCGGTCGAGGAGAGACCCCGTGTCCGACACCGCTGCACCCCTGATAGCGACCCGCGCCCTGTCCGCCGGATACGGCAGCCGGCCCGTCGTCAGCGACCTCGACCTGGAGGTCGCCCCGGGCGAGGTCGTCGCCCTGCTCGGCCCCAACGGCGCGGGCAAGACCACCACCCTCAGGGCGCTGTCCGGCGACCTGACCCCGATGAGCGGCGAGGTCCACTGGCTGGGCACCCCGGGCCACGCACCCCTGCACCGCCGCGCCCGCGAGGGCCTCGCCTACGTCGGGGAACGCGCGGTCTTCACCCGCCTCGACACCACCGACAACCTGCGGGTCGGACGGGTACCGCCCGACCGGGCCGTCGCGCTCTTCCCCGAACTGGAGAAACGGCTGAAGACCGGCGCGGGCATGCTGTCCGGAGGCGAACAGCAGATGCTCTCACTGGCGCGCGCCCTGGGCCGCACCCCGCGGCTGCTCCTGGCCGACGAACTCTCCCTCGGCCTCGCCCCGCTCGTCGTCGACCGTCTCCTGCGCGCCGTTCGCGAGGCGGCCGACCAGGGGCTCGGCGCACTGCTGGTCGAACAGCACGTGCGCAAGGTGCTCGACATCGCCGACCGCGTCTATGTACTGCGCCGCGGACGCGTCGTCATGACCGGCACCCCGGAGGAACTCCGCGCCGACCTCGACGCCATCGAGTCCTCCTACCTCGCGAAGAACCCGACGCAATGACCGCATGACCGTACGACTGATGGAGGTGGTTGCCGTGCCCAGCGCACGTGAGCAGATCCGGTCCCTGGTCCCCTCCGGCCGGACGTTCGACCAACCCGCCCGGGAAACAAGGGAGTTGCAGCTCGAAGCGGCACGGGAGGCCTTCGCCGCCCACCGCGAGCGCATCCCGCTGCTGCGCACCCGGGCCGAGGAGACCGGCACCGGGGGGATCGAGAGCCTCGACGACCTGGTCCCTCTCCTCTTCTCCCACACCAGCTACAAGTCCTACCCCCTCTCCCTCATCACCGGCGGCCGATGGGACCGTCTCCTGCGCTGGTACACGACCGTCTCGGTGGTCGAGCAAAGCGACGTCGACATCGAGGGCGTACGCGACATCGACGAGTGGACCGACCGCGTCACCGCCGCCGGCCACCGCCCCTACATCACCAGCGGCACCTCGGGAAAGGTCTCCTTCCTCAACTGCGCCCCGAGCGACCTGAGTTTCCTGCACGACATCCTCGACAACCTCACCTGCTGGCCCGATCCGCTGCCTCCCGAACCCACCCGCCGCGGCTATCTGCTCGCACCGGCGAGCGGTCCGATGCGCTCCATCGACGGCTACCGATGGCACGCGGACGTCTTCGCCCGGCCCGGACAGACTCATCTGCTCACCGAAGAGCCGATGCGGGTCTCCGAGCTGATGAGCAGCGCCCTGCTGCGCCGCCGGATGGCAGAGGGCACCGCGACCCCGCAGGAGATCAGCTCCTTCGAGAACGCGTCCGCGGCCCGCGAGGAGGAACTCGGCGCGGCCGTCGCCCGGATCGTCGACGACATCGCCGCCCACCACGGCGAGCCGCTGCTCATCGCCGGCATGAACAACCAGCAGTTCACCCTCATCAAGGCCCTCCGAGCCCGCGGCGTACCGGACGGGGGCCTCCACCCGGAGACCCTCGTCCTCAGCGGCGGCGGAAACAAGAACGGGGTCCTGCCCGACGACTACCAGCAGCAGTTCGCCGCCTTCTACGACGGCGTACGGCGGGTCCGCAGCTACGGCATGACGGAGCTTCAGGGCTCCTGCCCGGCCTGCGAGTCGGGCAACTACCACGTGCCGCCCTGGGTGATCCCGCTGATCCTGGACGAGCCCGGCGAGAAGCTGCTGAACACCGAACACGGCGTGGTGGAAGGCCGGTTCGCCTTCCTGGACGTCTCGTTGGAAGGCCGCTGGGGCGGGCTGATCAGCGGAGACCGGGTCTCCGTCGACTTCTCTCCGTGCGACTGCGGACGCGCGGGCCCGACCGTCCTGCCGGACATCCGCCGCTACGGCGACCTCGGCGGCGAGGACAAGATCACCTGCGCCGCGACACTCGACTCCTATGTGCGGGGGATGATCCACGGATGAGTGCCACCACCCTGCACGGCACGCCCCCGGCGGCGACGGAGGTCGTGCACGTGGTGCGCGGCCAGGTCGACGACGCCCCGCCCGTCGCCCACGGCCGAGCCGCCACGGCCTTCACCGCACCGGCACTCGACCTCGACCGCCTGGTGTGGCCGCGCACCGAGCCGGGCCCCGCCTTCCATGTGCCGGTCGCGGAGATCGTCGACCTGCTGGTGGAGACCGGCGAGGCCCTCAAGGCGGACCGCGAGGGCCTGCTCGCCGAGGCACTCGACCGCATGGTCCGGGTCAGCCCGCTGCCGGGCGAGGTCCTCGAACGCGCCTACGCCGTACTGTGGCGCAGTTTCCGGCGAGCGGGCCTGTACGCCCAGATCGACCACGAACTCGGCGGATCCGACGTGCTCGACGGCTGGCGCGAGGTGCACCTGCCCGACGACCGGACGGCATCCACCCGGGCGTTCCCGCCACGCCTGGTGCACATCATCGCCGGCAACGCACCGGGCGTCGCCGCCATGTCCGTCGTGCGCGGCGCCCTCACCAAGGGCGTCAACCTGCTGAAACTGCCCTCGAACGACCTCTTCACCGCGACCGCGATCCTGCGCACGATGGCGGCCGTCGCCCCCGGCCACCCCGTGGTCCGCTCGTTCTCCGCGGTGTACTGGCGCGGCGGCGACGAGGCCGTGGAAAGCGTCCTGTTCCGCCCCCAGTTCTTCGACAAACTGGTCGCCTGGGGCGGCGAGTCCACGATCCGCGGAGCACTGCGGTACGTGGGCCCGGGATTCGAACTGGTCTCCTTCGACCCCAAGACGTCCATCTCGCTCATCGGCAGGGAAGCCTTCGCGTCACCGGAGAGCCTTGCCCAGGCGGCGGACGCGGGCGCCGCGGACGCCACGTTCTTCAACCAGCAAGCCTGCGTGGCCAGCCGGTTCCAGTTCGTCGAGGGCACCCCGGAGGACGCCGACCGCTACGCCGCGCTCCTCTGCGAACGCCTCGGCGTGGCGCGGGAGTTCAGCTCGGCCGACGGCCCGCGCGTCGCCCCCGAACTCCGTGAGGAGATCGACGTACTGCGCAGCCTGGCCCCCGACTACCGGGTCTGGGGCGGCTACGACGGGCGGGGCCTGGTCATCCGCTCCCCGGAACCCGTGGACTTCCACCCCGACGGAAAGATCGTCGACGTCGTCCCCGTCGACACGCTGGCGGCGGCGGTCGCGCACGCCGGAGTCGCCACCCAGACGGTCGGTGTCTACCCGAACGAGCGCAAGGCGGAACTGCGCGACGCACTCGCCTGCGCCGGAGTCCAGCGAGTGGTCTCCCTCGGCAAGGCGGGCGGCATGCCACCGGGGCTCTCCCATGACGGCTTCTATCCGTTGCAGCGGCTGATGCGCTGGGTGAACGACGAGTGAGCACGGCACCGGGACCGTAATCTGCCAGGAAGCCCTACTGGATGTGAACGAGAAGGTCACCCACATTCCGCCCAGCAGGGTGAAGGACCCGTACTGGGCGGGCGTCATCGACGGCGCCAGGGAGGTCTGGGCCGTGGTGGCGGATCAGCTGCGCTGAACGGCCTTGCGATCGGGAGAGCGTGCTCGGTTCGGCGCTGCATGCGTGGATCTCCGCTTCGCCGGCGTGGACGCGGATGCGAGAACAACACCTGGCCGCCGGGCGACGGCGCCGCTCTCGCATCCGCTTCCGCATCCGGGCAGTGCGGCGCACGCCGGGACGCTTTCGTGTCAGGCGGGCTGCCAGGAAAGGATCCCCTGGTACTGCGCTTCGATGCCGGCTGCCGCGATGATGCTTGACGGGACCTGGTTCGCGTCGGTGATGTTGTGGTTGTCCTGGATCACGACGCCCTTGCTGTCGTAGTCGGCGGGACCGTTCGGCCAGTAGTTGCCTTCGATGTCCGTCGGGTCGTATGTGCCGTCGCCGGCGGTGTAGTTGCCGTGTTTGCTGCCCCAGGGCGAGACGCTGATGTTCCAGACGGCGTTGCCGAGGATGGACACGTAGGTGGCGCCGTTGTCGGTGTACAGGACATGGCCGCCGGAGGTGTTGAGCTGATCGTGGACCACGTTGCCGCTGACGTGTTCACCGGTGGCCATCGAGGTGCCGGTGATCCCGTTCGTGTAGACGGCTCCGCCGTCGCCGAGCAGCGACATGTGGTCGTAGATCAGGTTGTTCGAGATCGTGTTGTTGTGCGAGTAGTTGGGCTGTGCCGGCAGGCTCACCTTGTCGGGCCAGCCGCCCCAGCCGATGGAGATCGCTGTGTAGGGCACGTGGTCGATCTGGTTGTGCGTGATCGTCGATGTCTCGATGTAGCCGGCGTCGATGGCGATTCCGCCGCGGTATTCGGCGGCGGTGTCGTAGAAGTGGCTGTCTTTGACGGTGATCCCGCTGGTGTGTTGGGCGGCACTGGTCGGCTGGGGGATGTCCACGCCGCCCAGGTCCAAGCCGTTGCCGGAGATGTCGGTGAACACGCAGGCGGTGACGGTGGCGTTCTGCGACCCGTCGCCGAGGTCCAGGCCGGCCGCGCCGAGGTGGACGAAGTAGTCGTGGTCGAAGTGGATGCTCTTGTCGTAGGTGAAGCGCACCGCGCCGGGCATCTTCGTCCAGTTGCCGTAGGGGCAGGTGCCGCCGGACACGAAGTCGCACAGGCCCTGGGTGGCGTAGCCCTTGGTGCCGGTGACCTGGTAGGTGGCCTGGATCTCGGAGAAGCCGGTGCCGGTGTTGGAGGTCGTGTAGTTCGCGTAGCTGAACTGGATGCCCTGGAAGCCGACGTGGCTCGGCTCGTCCGAGGCCTTGCCCGAGGATGCCACCAGGGTGTCGAGCGAGGGTGCCTCGACGTCCGCGGTGGACAGGTTCTCCCCGGAACGCGGGATGTAGTAGAAGCGGTGCTCGCTCTTGTCCAGGTAGAACTCGCCCGCTTTGTCGAGGAGTTCGTAGGCGTTCTCCACCGCTGTCGGCTGCTCGGTGATGGACTTGCGGCCGACCAGGTTGTAGGTGCGGCCGGAGTCGTCGGTACGCATGACCCGCTGGGTGGAGTTGTTCCAGCACGGTTGGGCCATGGTGATGGCCGTACTCGTCACCGAGGCGACGGGACAGCGCGGCTCGGTCCACAGTCCGAGGCCGCCGCGGTAGACGAACTCGATCGCCGACGGGTTGCGCCAGCCGGCCATCGGGTCGCCGGAGGCCGTCGTGTATCCGGTCGCGGTCTGGGTCAGCGGCACCGGAAGGGTGCCTGCCGCGCGCTGGGCGCGCACGCCGTTGACGTAGAGCTGCCGGGTGTCCAGCCCGGTGGGCGCCGGGGCGGACCAGATGTTGCTGCCGCCGCTGGTTTTGGCCCAGTTGGTGATGTGGACGCCGCCGCTGATGACGGGGGTCTGACCGGCTGCCGCTTTCCACCAGATGGTGCCGGCCGTACCGCCGCCTGAGTCCGCGGCGGTGAAGGTCAGCGTCTTGGCCAGCCGGTAGACGCCTCCGGCCAGGGTCACGGTGATCGGACCGGATGTCGATGTGTCGATGGCCCGGACCGCGGCCTGGGCCTTGGTGAGCGTACGGAAGGGGGCGGCGGCGCTGGTCCCCGCGTTGTCGTCACTGCCGCTCGGCGAGACGAAGTAGGTGACCGCGGTCGCCGCGTGCGCGGGCAGGGTGAGTGCCGCGATGGGCAGGAGGGCGCAGACGAAGGCCGCGACAACCCGGTAAGACCCGATGAATAAGAGAAGTCGCTTCATGGGTCTGATGGCGCCTGGATGTTCGGTTGAGGGAAACATGCTGGCAAATTAGGGGTGTTGAGATGAGACGTCAATGACTGCGACGAAGAGACATCGGATCAATCGTCAGGGCCTTTCCCGGGAGCGACGCCGAGCGGCGGCGACCGGAACGGGGTCGACGCCCCGCACTACGGTGTTGGAGACGGACCCGATGCCCTGCACGGTGAGTGTCACCGTGTCTCCGGGTGTGAGCGGCGCCGGGGTCTGCTCGCCTCGGACACCCCACAGCTCGGCGAGGCAGCCGCCGTTGCCGCAGGTACCGGAGCCGAGGACGTCTCCGGGGCGGACGACGGTACCCCGGGAGGCGTAGGCCGCCATCTCCTCGAAGGTCCAACTCATGTTGGAGAGAAGGTCCTTCCCGACCACCTCGCCGTTGACCTCCGCCGTCAGTGCCAGCCGGAGGAAGCCGTCCGCGTCGCGGTGTCCCTCCAACTCGTCGGCGGTCACCAGGTACGGCCCGAGGGTGGTGGCGGTGTCCTTGCCCTTGCACGGGCCGAGGCCGACCCTCATCTCGGCGGACTGAAGGTCGCGGGCGGACCAGTCGTTGAAGACGGTGTAGCCGACGATGTGGGCGCGGGCCTGCTCGGGGGTGAGGTCGCGGCCCTCCGTGCCGATGACGGCGGCGACCTCGAGTTCGAAGTCGAGCACGCTCGAACCCGGGGGCACGGGGATGTCGTCGTGCGGGCCGTACACCGCGTAGGGATTGGCGAAGTAGAACGTCGGGGCCGCGTACCACCGCTCGGGCACACCGGCGGTGCCGTCCACGGACCGTCGTACGCCCTCGACATGCTCCTCGAAGGTGACGAAGTCCCGCACGGTGGGCGGCTGGAGCGGCGGCAGCAGCCGTACGTCGGAGACGTGGGGGCCGGCGGGGACGTCGAGAGCAAGGGAGCCCGCGTCGAGCAGTTCGGGCAGCCCGCCCCCCTCGGCGAGGAGGCCGGTCAGTGAGCTGACCCCGGGCAGCGGGTAGAGCGTGCCGTCCTCCTCGACGACGGCCACCTGAGGTCGGCCCCTGTGTTCGTACGTGGCGAATCGCATGGTGAGTCTCGCTCCGGAGAAGGTTCAGACCGGCGGGGCTACGAACACGCCGTGATCGGGGTCGTTGAAGGACTCCTTGGCGATCAGCTCGTTCATCGGGTTGGCGGTGCCCCACTGGTCGGTGACCTCGGGCCGGGAGAAGTCGTAGACGTGGGGGTGCCAGGTGTCCTCGTCCAGCTCCTCCAACTCCGTCGTGTACTCAACGGTGTTGCCGTGTGGGTCGAGGAAGTAGGTGAAGGTGTTGTCGCCCGCCATGTGCCGGCCGGGACCCCAGATCTTCTGGAAGCCGGCCCGGATCACACGTCCGGAGCCGCGCATGTACTCGTCGATGCCGCGCATCTCGAAGGAGACGTGGTGCAGGGAGGTGTGCGGGCCCTTGGCGATGGCCATGGAGTGGTGCTGGTTGCTGATGCGCATGAAGTGCATGACGTCACCGGCGTACGGCGAGCTGAGTGTGTCGGAGTGCCGGAAGCCGAGGTGCTCCTCGTACCAGGCGCGGGTCCTGTCCAGGTCCGGCGAGTTGAGGACGACGTGCGAGAGCTTGACCGGGATGGACTCCTTCTCCTCGATCTTGCGGTGCCGCCTGACCTCCACGTCGGCCGAGACCTCGACGGTACGGCCGTCGACGTCGAAGAAGCGGAAGCCGTAACCGCCGCCGGGGGTGCCCACCTTGCCCGGCTGGGAGATCAACTGAACACCACCGGCGAGGAGTTGCTCGGCGAGCGTGTCCACGTCGGCGGCCGAGGCGGCGCCGTAGGAGATCAGGTCGAGGCGCTTCTCGGCGGCCTTGCGCAGCCGTACGACGTACTGCTCGGGGCTGCCCTCGGCGGCGAGGAAGGAGATGCCGGAGTCCTCGGCGACCTGGGTCAGGCCCCAGACACCGGCGTAGAAGTCGAGCTGGCTGTCGTAGTCGGGCACGGCGAGGTCGACGTGCCGGAGATGGGTGAGCAGGCGGTTGCTCATGGCGGATTCCTCCTCAGGTGAGGTTGAGCAGGGTCGCGGCGTTCGCGCCGCGGAGGGAGTGGAAGTCGTGGTCGGTCAGATCCGCCGCGCGCAGTGCGGCCACGGGGTCGTCCGTGCCCATGTCGAAGGGGAAGTCGGAGCCGAGCAGGACCCGGTCGGTGCCTGCGGCTCGGACCAACTCCCGTAGCACGTACGGGTCGTGGACGAGCGAGTCGAAGTACAGCTGCCGCAGGTAGCTGCTCGGCTCCCGTGCGCAGCCGTGGGCGTCGGGGCGGGCCCGCCAGGCGTGGTCGGAGCGGCCGATGTGGGTGGGGAGGTAGCCGCCGCCGTGCGCCGCGATCAGCTTCAGGCCCGGGTGGCGGTCCAGGACACCGGAGAAGATCAGGTGGGAGAGGGCGACGGCGTTCTCGGCGGGCTGGCCGACGGTGTTGGACAGGTACCACTGGTCCAGGCGCTCGTCGAGGGTGCAGCCGAAGGGGTGCAGGAAGAGGAGGGCTCCCGTCTCCTCGGCCCGTGACCAGAAGGGCTGGTACGCCGGATCGGACAGTTCGCGGCCGGGCGCGTGCGAGGAGATCTCCACCCCTCGCAGTCCCAGCTCCAGGGCGTGGTCGAGCAACTTGACCGCGAGGTCCGGGTGTTGGAGCGGGACCAGGCCCAGGCCGTGCAGCCGGTCGGGGGCCTTCGCGCAGTGTGCCGCAGTGCCCCCGTTGGCCAACCGGCAGACGGTTGTGGCCAGTTGGGGATCGGCCCAGTAGTGGTAGTGCGACGGGGACGGGCTGACCAGCTGGATGTCCACGCCCTGCGCGTCCATGGCCGTCAGGCGGACAGCGGCGTCCGTCAGTTTCGGCACGCGCGCGCCGACCATCGGGCCGTTCACGGCCAGGGCGGCCGGGCCGTTGCGGCGGGCGTCGAGGGCGCGGGCCCCGGCGAGGCCGGGATCACCGGCGACGGCCTCCTCCACTTCCGGAAGCAGAAGATGGGCGTGGATGTCGATTGTTGGCGCGGAGGACGCGGTGGCGGTCACGGACGCTCCTTGAGGAGGGTCATGGTGCGGCTGATCAACCCGGCCATGTCGGCGTCGCGCACGCCGTCCAGTTGCCACTGGCCGATCTGTACGGATGCCTCGACGACGGTGCGGACCCGGGGGATACGGCGGTCGTAGAAGGCCTGGAACAGTCCGTCGCCCCAGTCCTGTCCGCTGCCGAGGAGTTCGGCGAGGACGAGGGCGTCCTCCAGCGACATGGCAGCGCCCTGGGCCATGGTGGGCGGACAGCAGTGAGCGGCGTCGCCGATCAGGACCACCCTGCCCCGGTGCCAGGAGCCCTCGACCAACAGGCGGTCGAACCAGGTGTAGTTGACCTTCTTCGGGTCGGTGATGTGCGTGGCGATCTCGGGCCAGGCCCCGCCGTAACCCTGTGCCAGGCGGCGCATCTCGTCGGCGCGGGCGGCCGGATCGATGGCGGCGCGGTCGCGGTTGGCCTCGACGAGGTAGGCGTAGATCGTGCTCTCGCCGGTGGGGCAGTAGCCGGCGATGTAGGCGGGGCCGCCGTAGGAGAGGTCGGTCCTGGTCACGCTCGCGGGCCGGGGTGCGGCGATGCGCCAGATGGCCATCCCGGTCGGCTCGGGCTTGTCGCTGATACCGATCGCGGCGCGAGTGGCCGAGCCGAGGCCGTCGGCGGCGATCACCAGGTCGTAGCCACCGGTCGTGCCGTCGTTGAAACGCACCGAGACGCCATGGGCGTTCTGGGACAGGATCTCGGCGGTGGTGCCCAGCCGGATGCTCGCGCCGGAGGCGCGGACCGCGTCGATGAGGATCTGCTGGAGTTGGGGGCGCTGCATACCGAGGGTCGCAGGCAGGTCCTTCCCGCCGGTCCGGATGTCCTCGGCTTCGAACAGGACGGTTCCGTCCGGGGCGGTCACGCCCAGCGAGCCGAAGGCATACCCGGACGCTTTCACCTGGTCCCAGACGCCGAGTTCGTGCAGGACCCGCAGTGCGTTGCCCTGGAGGGTGATGCCCGAGCCGGTGGTGGCGTTCCAGTCGGGCCTGGCCTCGATCAGGTCCACGTCCATGCCGGCGCGGCGCAGCAGGATGGTGATGGCGTTTCCCGCGGCGCCCCCGCCGATGACCAGGACGGTGGGTGGTGTCTCTCCAGCCCGGGGCCGGGGGAGGGTTGTGCTGTCAGCCATGTCGGGGGATACCTCCCGGGTTGGGCCGCGCGGCTTCGGGCGGCGGGGGTGCGGCTCGCGTGCAGGGGGTGCGGACGGACGGGATTCCTGACGGCGCGGCGGATCGGGCTACTTGACGGCGAGGGGGTTCACGGGGGAACCGACCGCCCCGGTGATGGGGAGGGGAGCGGCGGTGAGCCAGAACTCGTGGACACCGTCGTCGGCGCAGTCGGCGGCGAGCGCGTCGAGATCCCACATCTCGCCGATCAGCAGGCCCATGTTGGGGATGGCGACCTGATGCAGCGGCTGGAAGGCGTGGTCGAACTCGTTCGGCCGTACCTCGAAGCCCCAGGTGTCGGTGGCGATGGCGGCGATCTCGGTGGAGTGCAGCCAGGCGGCCGTGGTGAACGACAGCCCGGGTGCGGGTCCGCCCGCGTACTCGCCCCAGCCCTCCCGCCGGGCGCGGGCGAGCCGCCCCGTGCGGACGAGCACGATGTCACCGCGGCCGACCCGCACGCCGTGGGCGTCGGCGGTCGCGGTCAGGTGTTCTTCGGTGATCGCGAAGCCGTCGGCCAACTCGCCGTCGACGCCGATGACTTGGCCGACGTCCAGCAGCACCGCGCGCCCGGCGACATGGGGCGCCATATGCTCGATGCCGGTGACGAGGTCGCCGTCGGAGGTGACGACCTTCTCGGCCGGCCGGCCGTTCCACGCCTTGCCGTGGTCGAAGATGTGCCCGAGCCCGTCCCACTGCGTGGAGCACTGCAACGGCATCGCGATCACGTCGTCGGCGCCGCCGATGCCATGCGGGAAGCCCTGGTTGCCGAGGGCCGCGTCGGTGCCGGTGTCGAGCATGGTGTGCACCGGGTTGGTACGCCGGCGCCAGCCCTTCTGGGGGCCGTTCATGTCGAAGGACTGCGAGAGCGAGAAACTGACGCCCCGTCGGACCAGTGCGGCCCCCTCGCGCCGCTTGGCCTCGTCGAGGAAATTGAGGGTGCCCAGCACGTCGTCCGTGCCCCAACGCCCCCAGTTCGAGTACGACTTGGCGGCCTCGGCGATCGCGCCCTCCGGGTCGCTGCGGTCCAGGCTCATGCCGACACCTCCGCCACACAGCGGGTGTGCTGCACGCCCAGGCCGGTGATGGAGCCCTCCATGACGTCGCCGTCGCGCAGCAGCCGCCCCCAGTGCATGCCGTTGCCGGCCGGGCTGCCGGTCAACACCAGGTCTCCCGGCTGGAGTTGGGCGCTCTGGGAGATGTACGACACCAGCCGCGCCACGCCGAAGAGCATGTCCTTGGTGGACTCGTCCTGCATGGTCTCCCCGTTCAGCCTGAGGGTGACGCGCAGGTCGCCGGGGTCCGCGACGGACTCGGCCGGGACGAGCCACGGGCCGAGCGGGGTGAAACCGGGCGCGTTCTTGCTGCGCAGCCAGTCGGTGCCGATGGCCTTCATGTCCTTGCGGAAGACGGTGGCGCGGTCGGTGAGGTCGTTGGCGATCGTGTATCCGGCGACGTATCCGAGGGCTTCCTCGGCAGAGACCCGGTACGCCGGCTTGGCGATCACGGCCGCCAACTCCAGCTCCCAGTCCGGCTGTCGGGCCCAGGCGGGGAGGACGACGTCGTCGTAGGGGCCCGTGACGGCGCTCGGCAGGCCGATGAACACGTACGGGAGGTCCTCCGCGGCCCGGCGGTCCATGACCGCGGCGATCTCCGCGCGCGCCTCCTCGGCCGTGCGCGGGTCGTCGGGGGAGCGGTGTGCGAGCTCCAGGTCGATCACGTGCTGCCGGTAGTTGGCGCCGGACTGGAAGATCTGGCGCGGCTCGATCGGCGCGTGCACGCGCAGGCCCTCCAGGGGCCGCCAGCCCAGGGTGTCGTCGTCCACGAGCGAGCGCAGCACGGGGAGGGTCTCCTCCCACCGCTCCACCACGGCGCGCAGGTCGGACGGCGCCCGGTCCAGGGTGCTGCTCAGGTCGAGTACACGCTCCTTCGCCAGGAGGCCGGGAAACGGATCGCCCTCCTGAGTGGAGAACGTGCCGAGCGCGAACGGGCCGGCAGGTTGCGCGAGCGTTGCCATCAGATTTCCTCCTGCTGGGTTGCGGTCTACTGTGGCCTCCCCCGGTCAATCACGGAAATAGATCCTGTGGATGTGCGTCATCCACGGCGTGGATGACTTCTGCTCGTATCGGCGGTGCCCGGTGAACCTGTCCCGACTCGACCTCAACCTGGTCCTCGCGCTGCGCGCGCTGCTGGAGGAGCGCAACGTCACCCGGGCCGGCGAGCGCGTCGGGCTCAGCCAGCCCGCGATGAGCGCCGCGCTGTCCCGGCTGCGCCGTCACTTCGACGACGAACTGCTCGCCCGTACCGGCAACGTCTACGAGCTGACACCCCTCGGGGTGGCTTTGCGGGATCGCAGCGCCACCGCCTGCGATCTGCTGGAACGGGTCTTCGCCAGCCAGGCCGACTTCGATCCGGCCGCGGAAAGCCGGGTGTTCACCCTGCTCGCCTCCGACTACGGCGCCGCCGTCTTCGGCTCCGCGCTCGCCCGCGCCCTGCACCAGGAGGCACCCGGCATCCGGCTCGCGTTCCAGCACTCGACGCCGGCGGCGGTGGAGAACACGGCCACCGTGCTGAGCACCGTCGACGGTCTGCTGCTGCCGCACGGCATCATCGACGGTTTCCCCGCCGTCGACCTCCACCAGGACCGCTGGCTGTGCATGGTCGCCGACGACAACCCCGAAGTCGGCGACGAACTCACCCTCGACCAGCTGGCCCGTCTGCCCTGGGCCGTCTACCAGCGCCCATACGACGCCCCGGCCGCCCGGCAGCTCAGCATGATCGGGATCAGCCCCCGGGTGGAGGTCTCGGTGCAGACCTTCCAACTGCTGCCCCACATGGTCGAGGGCACCCGGCGGGTCGCGATGATCCAGGAGCGCCTGGCGCGCCGGGTCATCCGCTCCGCCGCGGTACGGGTCCTGCCCTGTCCGTTCGAAGCGGTGCCGGTGCGGGAGGCCATGTGGTGGCACCCCGTGCATGCGCAGGACGCCGCGCACATCTGGCTGAGGCGCAAGGCCGCGGAGGTGGGCGCGACGCTCACGGCAACCCCTTGAGGAGGCGGGGCCGTATAGAGCGTGCGACTACGCCTCCTCGTGCGCGGCTCCCCGCGCCCGTCACCGCCGTGATCAGAGCGCTCGCCGCCGCGAAGCCGACGCACACGCCGACGCGCGGTACCGGCGGAAGCGGCTGCGGCTCGGCGGCGGCCGGTCGAGCGGCTCCCCGCGCCGAACTTACGAGGGCCGCCCCGCCGTACGTCCGCGCCGCGTTCGCAGACCCAGCGCGACAGCCGCGGTCACCACGCCCAGTACCCCGACCGCGCCTGCCAGACTCCCCACCGCCGACTCCCCGGCGAGCAGCACCAGCGGGCAGACGAACTCGCCGCCGAAGAAGGCCGCCATCCACAGCCCCGTGCCGCGCCCGCGGTCCTCGAACGCCAGCCGGGACATGGCACTGGTGAGGAGCGCGGGCAGCAGCATGCCGGTGCCCACGCAGTTGACGACCGCTCCGACGACCAGCAACGGGGCGTTCCCCGCGAGGCACATCACCCCGAAGCCGACCGCGCAGAGCGCGAGAACGCCGGGCAACATCGGGTCCGGCGAACGCTTGAGACGCGCGAAGGCGATCGCACCGCCCACGGTGGCGGCGCTCGCGATCGCGGTGGCCAGGCCGATCACACCGGAGTTCGCCACCCCCAGGTCGTCCAGCAGATACGACATCTCCACCGGGACGGTGTAGAAGACCATCGCGCCGAAGAAGGTGAGGGCGCAGATTCCGGTCAACGGCCGCCAGGGAAAGGCGGGTTGGCCGACTCCGGGGGAGGTTTCCGCGCTGCCCGTGCGGGATGCCGGGTTGGTCAGCACGGTGGCCATCAGCGGGGCGAGAACCAGGCTCACGGCGTAGACCCAGAAGGGCACGCGCCAACCCGCCGACCCGGCGGCGCCGCCCAGCAGGAAGAAGGCGGTGGCCGACGCGGAGGCGCACATGGTCTGTAGGGCGAGGTACTTCACCCGTCGGCGGCCCGAGTAGTAGTCGCCGATCAGGGTCGTGCAGCACGTCATGATCGCGGCCTCGGCGACGCCCACGAGAGCGCGGCTGACGATGATCGCCCCCAGGGAGTCCAGCCAGAGCGGTGCCGTGCCGAACACGGCGTACAGGAGGGTCGCCGTGATCAACAGGCGTTTGCGGCCCAGCCGGTCGACGATCAGCCCGGCGAAGGGGGCCAGCAGTGCCAGCGCCAGCGCCGGGACGGTCAGCGCGAGCGGGACCAGCGCCTTGGCTCCGGGGAGGGACGCGAAGTGGTCCTGCATCTTCGGGAGCACCGGAGCGATGAGCACCGCGCCCAGGATCGGCAGACAACTGCCGGCCATCAGCAGGGCCACGCGCAGCAGATGAGCCGGACCCGCGACGGGGACGGACGATGGAGCGCCGTCGTCGACGGCGGTGGGGGACGGCGAGGGAAGGGAACCGGGCATGGCGACTCCGAGGGCGGTGTACGGGAGCGGGCATGCCTGACACGGGCGCCGAGACGCACGGCATGCTGGGGACGGCCGCACACCGGCCGGTCCGGACAGCGGCGTGCGGGTAGGGACGACTATGGGTCGCCGGGAGGCCGGTCGCCATCCTCCGCGCGATCCGAATGCCCTATCCCGCTCATCCACACCATGGATGAGCTGCCCGTACACCGAGAGCAGCCGAGTTCAGATCCAGCTGTCGAGCCACATCCTGGCGTGCCAGTCGGCATACGGGATCGTCTGGTCGCTGTAGATCGGGAAGAAGTAGATGAAGTTCCAGGCGATGAGCAGGACAAGGACGCCCGCGGTCACCGCACCTCGTACGCGGCGTTTGTCCGTCGCGCCCGGTGGACCCATCAGGGCTCCGAGCATCATCGTCACGGCCAGGCTCAGGTACGGCACGAAGACGACCGCGTAGAAGGAGAAGATCGTCCGGTCCTGGTACAGGAACCAGGGCAGGTAGCCCGCCCCCACGGCACACAGGACGGCCCCCGAGCGCCAGTCGCGGCGCAGTGCCCACCGGTACAGCAGGTACACGAGCGCGCAGCACGCCGACCACCACAGGAGCGGCGTCCCCAGGGCGAGGATCGTCCGCGTGCAGGCGGCCGTCGTGTGGCAGCCCTCCGTCCCGGGTTCCGGAGAGTCGTAGGAGAACAGCACCGGGCGGCCGAGGACGAGCCAACTCCATGGATTCGACTGGTACTTGTGGGGAGTGTGCAGCCCCACGTTGAACTGGTACACCGCGTGCTCGTAGTGCCACAGACTGCGCAGCGGGGCCGGTATCCACGACCAGGTGCCGCCGCGGCCGTCCGCCCAGTGGCGTCCGTAGCCGTCGTCGGACAGGAACCAGCCGGTCCACGTGAGCAGATACGTCACGACGGCGACCGGGACCAGGGACAGCACCGACCGGCCGAGGTCCTTGCGGAGCACCGCGCGGTAGGGACGGGATGCCCCCGCGACTCGTCGGGCGCCGACGTCCCACAGCACGGTGAGGATCACGAAGAAGGCGAGGAAGTACAGGCCGTTCCACTTGGTCGAGGCCGCCAGCCCCAGGAAGAGGCCCGCCGCGAGCCGCCAGGGACGGGCTCCCGTACCGGCATGGTCCCCGGTCGGTCCGTCCGGGCGTACCCGGCCGTCGTCGTCGGCGGGCAGGGCCGCCGCGAGCCGGGCCCGCGCACTGTCCCGGTCGATCAGCAGGCATCCGAACGCCGCCAGTACGAAGAACATGACGACGAGGTCGAGCAGGGCCGTGCGGCTCATCACGTAGTGCAGACCGTCCAACGCCATCAGCGTCCCGGCCAGGCAGCCCAGCGGTGTCGAACGGAAGAGCCGGCGTCCGGTGCGGCACAGCATCAGCACCGACAGTGTGCCGAGGACCGCCGTCATGAAGCGCCAGCCGAAGGGGTTGAGGCCGAACCCCCACTCGCCGAGGGCGATCACCCACTTGCCTGTCGGCGGATGCGCGACGAAGGCCCCGGTGTCGGAGAGCGGGATCGTCTGCGGATGGGCCAGGATCTGCGGGTCGGAGATCTTGCTGTTCGGCCAGGTGCCCTCGTATCCGAGCCGCAGCAAGGACCAGGAGTCCTTGGCGTAGTACGTCTCGTCGAACACGACTGCCCGCGGGCTGCCCAGGCGCCAGAAACGCGGCAGCCCGGCGAGCAGCGTCACGAGCAGCGGCCCGCCCCAGCCGGACCAGCGCGCCAGCCGCCACGCGATGGTGGGGGGAAACCCGAGCAGGCGCCAGAACCGGGGGTCGGGTTCGGGGAACGGCACGACGAGACGTTCGTACACGGACGTACGCGGACGCTGGGCGTACCCGAAGCGGCGCAGTCGCTGCTCCCAGGCCAAGGGTCGGCTGACCGCGGCCACGGGTCGGCTGACCGCGGCCTTCCGCGGCTCGTCGACGGGCGCGGAGGCGCGTTCATGGGTCACGTGCTGCGCTTTCTGGATTGTTGAGATCATGACAGGTTGGTGGGGCTGGTGCGTGCGACCCGCGTCGAGTACGACGGGGAGCGGTCAGGAGGCAGCCGTCGGGACGCTCGCAGCTCGCCGGGGCGCTACCTGGCCGACGATCCTCGCGGCATCGGCACTTCGTGCGCGGAGGAGGCAGGGCGGACCGTCGACGGCCCGGGAACGGACTCGGCCGAGGTCACCGGGCGCGGTTGTGGGCCGGCGGGGCCGCCCTGCGCGAACACGCCCGGCAGGACCAGCAGTCCGACCCCGGCCATGGTCACCACGGAGCCGGTGACGGTCCAGGCCGTCCGGACCCGTTTCCGGGCACGGATGCCGAGTGCCAGACGGCGACGGTGCCGGTCCTCGAAGCGGGTGTCCTCCTGCGGCTCGCGCATCATGCGCGCCAATTCCTGTTCGAAGGGGTCCATGGTTGTCTCCGCACTCCTCACTCGACCGTCTCGACCGTCTCGGCCAGGAGTTGCCGCATCCGGGCGACACCGCGTGCCGTGAGGGAACGGGCGGTGCCCACGGGGCACCCCAGCACTTCCGCGACGTGCCGCTCGGGCAGGTCCTGGTAGTAACGCAGCACCACCGCGGCCCGCTGCCGTGCCGGCAGCAGCGCCAACATGGCCTCCAGTCGGGTCCGTTCGTCGACGGCGGCGATCTCGTCTCCTGCCTGGGGCTGATCGGGCAGCCGGTCCGCAGGGCGCTCTCCCCACCAGCGGCGCCGCGCCGACCGGGCCGCGGCGCGGGTGAGGATCGTGCGTACGTACGCCTCCGGTGCCTGCTCAGCCACTTTCGGCCAGGCGAACCAGAGCTTGACCAGCGCCTCCTGGAGCAGATCCTCCGCCCGGTGCCGGTCCCCACCGGTGAGCAGCCGCGCCAGGTGCAGCAACGCAGGCCACCGAGCCGCCACGAACCGGTCGAACTCATCGGTCCGCGACCGCCCCATCACCGTCCCCCTCGCCCCCTGCCGAGCATCCCGGCATCGACCGCGTACGCCACGGCGCACCCGCGGACACGCCCTTACATCCTGTGAAAGGCCCTGGCCCCTCTCCCGCTATGCATCAACGGAATGTGGCGTGGGTCACGCCGTCGGTCCGGGCCTTCTGTCCTCACCGGGATGGTGCGATCGCCGAGCCCCGACCAGACGGCACGGCGCCGCGGTGTCGCCGCAGCGCGTCCCGTACCGAACGAGAACGCAGACAGGCGCCGATCGTGACGGCCGCGGCTGCCACACCATACGTCCACGCCTGGAGCGGGAAGCCGGGCAGGAGCCGGCCGGCGAGATAGAGGACGGTGCCGGCGAGGGTGACGGTGAGCCACTCCCAGCGGCCGTCCAGCGCCACGAGGGCGATGACCAGCAGGGAGTACCAGGGGTAGCTGGGTGAGAAGAGGAGCAGCGCGGTGCCGGTCAGCAGCAGGGCGCCGCGCCAGGGGCGGGCCGGGTCTCCGCGCCACCACACGTACAGCGCGATCAGCGCCAGCAGTGCCGCGGCGGTCACCGCGGCGGCGGTGTCCGGCAGGAGCAGTCGCAGCAGGGCGAAGCGGTGGATGTTCCCTGACTCGTAGCCCTCCTCGTGCAGGTACCCGGGCAGGTATCCCAGAACGCCGGTGCCGGAGGCGATGACGTAGGGCAGATAGGCGAGCGCGACAGCGGCGACGGCGGAGGCCGTGACGCGCAGGACGCGCGCCGGACCGCGCTGCCCCGACAGGGCGCCGGGCAGGGCCAGCACGGGCAGGATCTTCACGGCGATCGCGAGGCCGAGCAAAGCTCCTCGGCGGGTGCCGGCGACCTTGGTGCCGAGTGCGAGTACGACGAACAGCACGCCAAGGGTGTCGATGTGGGCGTTGTTGACCGCCTCGAAGGCGACAGCCGGACACCACGCCCACAGGGCGGCCCGCGCCGGGGCCCGCCGCGGATCACCGCGACGCCGCAGGACGACCAGCAGGGCCACGGCGGTGCCGAACGCCAGGACCGCGCCGCCGACCTGGAGCGGCTTGTGTCGGCTGTCGGGCGGCGAGACGGCGTGCACGGCCAGGTACCACCCCTCGGCCACGGGCGGGTAGATGGTCGGCACGGCCGGACGGTTCATCCGTATGCACAGGCCGTCGGCGGTATGTGTCAGTCCCCAGTCGGTGCAGGCTCCTTCGGTCGGGAAGAGCCAGCCGTCCCGCAGGCGGGTCAGTTCGGGCGCGGCGGGCGGGTAGGTGTAGGGGGAGATTCCGGCCGCCTGGACACGGCCGTCCCACGCGTATCGGTACATGTCGTTGCTGGTGCGCGGCGGCGCGGCGAGACCGGCCACCGCGACGGCGGCGGCGCCGAGCAGGACCAGGACGGTCGCGGCCCGGGCCGGAACCCTGCGGACGGTCCAGACGGCGGCGGCGAACAGGGCCCAGGCGACGGCGTATCCGGCCAGGAGACGGGCGGGCGCGCTGTGGTTGTCGCCCGCGTGAAGGGTGTTCACGACGACGGCAGTGAGCGCGGCGAGGAGTACGGCGGTGGCGGCGACGGCCAGAGGGGCCGTTCGGCGGCCCGCCGGGGCGGCGGTGTCCGAGGGTGGGGGCGTGGAAGAGCCGGAGCCCGGTGGACGGTGGGTGGCGGTGTCGGTCATGGCCGCACGCCCGCCGGAAGTGACGTGGCGGCGCTCTCGCCGTAGGCCGTGAGGAGTTCCTTCTGCCGGAGGAGTTCCACGAAGGGACGGCTGCCCGCGATCCACCGGCCGGTGACCATCCAGCTCGTCGCGTGAGCGGCATGAAGCAGTGCTGTCACGCCGACACGGGCCCAAGGGAAGGGCCTGCCGTGGCGGCCGTGGGCGTCCTCGACGCGGACGGTGAGGCGTTCGTCCACGTCGTCGCCCGCCGCTTCGACCAGCAGTCGGCCGCCAGGGCGGACCAGACCGTGCAGGCGGCTGAGCAGGGTCACCGGGTCGCCACCGATGCCCACATTGCCGTCCATCAGCAGGATGGTGTCCCACCGGCCCTCTCGCGGCAGGCGGTCGAAGACGGAATGGCGCAGGGCGGCCCCGCCGAGACGCCGGGTCCGGGCCACGGCGGCCGGGCTGACGTCCACGCCGAGAGCCGGGATTCCGTGTGCGGCCAAGGCGGCCACCAGGCGCCCCGGGCCGCAGCCGACATCCAGTACGTGTCCGGTGCAGCGGCGCAGGATATCGGTGTCGGCGGCGTCGGGGGCCGCGCACCAATGCTCCACGTCCAGCGGCAGCAGCTCCGTCGCCCCTGGGGTGCCGGGTGTCAGGCGGCGCAGATAGAGCGGTCCGCGGCCCGTGCGCAGGGCCTGGGCATAGGGGTCTTCCACCCAGGGCTCGCCGGGTTCCGCACGAGTGAGCGGCCGGGCGGGCAGCGCGGAGGCGGCGAGCCGTGCGGGCATCGCGTGCAGGGACAGCGGCAGTGGTCCGGTCGCCGTCGATTCGGCGGTTCTGGTCGCGGTACCGGTCACCGGGCGACCTCCGCCGGCATGGTGGCGAAGCGCGAGCGGGGGAGCAGGCCGGGGTCAAGGGAGGCGTCGCGGTCGCGGAAGCAGGCGACGTCGGCCGTGGCGGCCACCGGACCCGCGTGGCACGCCGCGCCGAAGCCGTCCAGGACCCAGGGCAGGGCCTCGACTTCGTCGCGGCACGGCAGCACGACGTCCGCAGGAGGAGGGGAGGTCTCGATCACGCCCTTCACTCTACGAACGCAAAGCGGGCATAAGGGATTTGATGTTCTTACAGATCGCTGACGTCACTGTTCCATCCGGATCGCGGACGGGACGGGAGCGCTTCGCCCTCACCGTGAAGGGCGACGGGCCCGCCAAGGCGCCGCGCCGAGGCGGCCCGGGCAGTCCGGACCGCGCCCGCGCATCGCCGGCTGCGCAATCGGCCGCTCACCCTGGACCCCGCTACCCGTCGCGCCCTCACGACAGTGCCGAACTCGCCCTCACCATCGGCGAGTTCGACCTGCTGGCGTACTTCCTGCGGTGACTGCTGTTTTGAGAGGGATGACCGGGCTCACCCGGCCCGCAGGGCAGCCGTCGCGAACTCGGTCATGCCCTCCGCGAAGGTGATCCGGGGCTTCCACCCCAGTTCGTCGCGGAGCCTGCGTGAGGACGCGGTGATGTGCCGGACGTCCCCGAGCCGATATTCACCGGTCACCACCGGTGCCGGACCTCCGTACGACTCGGCCAGGGCTGCGGCCATCTCTCCCACGGTGTGGGGGTCCCCGCTGCCCACGTTGTAGGCCCGCAGACCGCCCTGCGACAGGTCGTCCACACCACCCAGCGCGGCGAGGTTGGCCCCGGCCACGTCCTGGACGTGCACGAAGTCCCGCCGTTGGCCGCCGTCCTCGAACACCCGCGGAGCCTCGCCGCGCGCGAGCGCGGAGCGGAACAGGGACGCGACGCCGGCGTACGGGGTGTCACGCGGCATCTCGGGGCCATACACGTTGTGGTAGCGCAGCGCGGCCACCCTTCCACCCGTCGCACGCGCCCACGCGGCGGCGAGATGTTCCTGGGTGAGCTTCGTCGCCGCGTAGACGTTGCGCGGATCGGTCGGTGCGTCCTCCGCCACCAGTCCCGGTACGAGCGGCTCACCGCAGCGCGGGCAGGGTGGTTCGAACCGCCCCTCGTCGAGATCGGCCACCCGGCGCGGCCCCGGCCGGACGACGCCGTGCCGGGAGCATTCGTAGCGCCCCTCGCCGTAGACCACCATCGAACCGGCCAGCACCAGACGTCCCACCCCGCCTGCGGCCATACCCGCCAGCAGTACCGCGGTGCCGAGATCGTTGCAGGCGACGTAGTCCGGCGCGTCGGCGAAGTCCTTGCCCAGCCCGACCATCGCGGCCTGATGGCAGACGGCGTCCACGCCGCGCAGGGCGTCGGTGACGGCCGCCGCGTCGCGGACATCGGCGTGCCGCCAGTCCACCCCCTCGGGGATGGGCGGAGCGGTGCGGTGGGCGGCGGGCAACAGTGCGTCGAGGATGCGCACTTCGTGGCCTGCGCCGACGAGAGCGGTGACGATGTGCGAGCCGATGAAGCCCGCACCTCCGGTGACCAGGATCAACATGCCCCGACCGTACGGCCGCGCACGCGGGAGCGGGCCGTTCGACGCGGGTACGTCAGCGGTTCGTAAGGCTTCGCGACCGTGCCCCGTCATCGCCGCTGTTCCCGGCGCTCTCCTCTCCGCTCCGGAACCTTGCCGCCGTCAACAGGCCGAAGGCCAGGGCGAAGCCGAGCATGGTGAGCACACCACGGGGCCAGAAGATGTGGCTGTCCACGAACGACCAGCAGGCGGCGAGCAGCACCATGGCGCCCGGCAGTACCCGGGCCCCGTGTCGCCGGTACAGCACCGCGCACGTCGCGAGACAGGCCACGGCCAGCGCGTACACCCCCGCCCGGCCCAGTTCGTCGCCGGTCGCGAACAGTCGCCCGGCCGCCCCATGGACTCCGTGGTGAACCACGGTGCCCGCCGAGATTCCCGCGACGGCGTCGAGGCCGGAGTAGTACACCGCGTAGCCGAGGCAGCCGGCCCAGGCGAGCACGGTCAGCGCTCCTTCTGTGTCACGGCGGGGCCTGCCCCACAACGGGACCACCAGACCGAGCGCCAGGAAGGGAAACACCGGCAGCAGAACGATGTGCAGCCCGGCCCAGTGGCCCGCTGTCGCCGCCGTCAGATGGCGTGGATGGACGGCACCGGCCAACGCCAGCAGCAGGGGAGCCGCCGTCACCAGCACAGTCGTAGGCAGAGCACGCAAGGATCGCATCCGGTCACGGTAGGAGTCCGCGGCGGCTCCACCGGGTCCTGCGCGGAACGCGTAAGACACCTGTAATACCGGCGCGGCCAGGACCGCCACAGCCCTCACGACGGCGACCGCCGACGGCGGGCGACCCACCTGACGGCCAGTGCGAGTGCCGTCACGGCACCCACGGCCGCCATCGCGATCAGCCAGTTGCGCGGATAGTCCAGCGGGAGCACCGAGGCGTTCGCCCTACGTCCCGGACGCAGCAGCACCGGCAACGCCACCACTGTCAACGCGCCCGCGACCACCAGCGCCCCGCGGACCGTCCCGCGCGCTCCGCCCCGCACGAGCGCCAGCCCGGCCAGCAGCACCAGCGGCCCGATCAGCCCGTCGTGCAGGACGACCGCGCCGCCCAGCCAGACCAGCACACCGGTCAGATCACGGACGTCCGCCAGCAGCGACGCGCCGACACCCATGAGTGCCAACCCGGCCGCGCCCAGGAGAACACGCGTCACCTTCACGACAGCACCTCCAGCCGGCCGACCCACTTGGTCTGCAACACGCCGGGCCGGTTCGGGGCGATGAGGCGCGCCGGGTAGCCGTGGTCGGGGTGCAGTTCCTCTCCGTTCAGACGGAGCGCGAGCAGGGTCAGCGGATCGCGGGCGTGGGGATGTCCCATCTCCGACACCCGGTAGCCGCCGCGCAGTTGCAACGACACCACGCGGACCCGTGCATGCGGCGGCGCACCCGCCCGCTCCAGCAGGTCCACGACCCGCACGCCCGTCCAGTGCGCCGACTTGCTCCAGCCCTCCACGCAGGCGATGGGCAGTTCCACTTCGTGCTGCGGCAGAGCGCGCAACTCGTCCAGGGTGAGGGTGTACGGCCGTGGACCGGCCACCACCAGGCGGTACTCCTCGTCGGCGACCCGGCCGACCCCGGCCGCCGCCGCGGTCCTGTTGACGGGCAGGGCCTGCGGGCCGTGGTCGGGATGGCGGGGCGCGAACAGGAGGAAGTCTTTGAGCGGGGTGAAGGACTGGCCCACCGTGGTGAGGGTGACGGCTGCGACGGCCGCGCCCACCGCCGTCAGCAAGGAGCGCCGGTCGGCACCGTCCTGTGCGGGCAGGGCGAGCGTCCCGGGCGACCTCCGGCTCCAGTGCGCCCGGATCTCCGGGGCTTTGACCGCGATGTGCAGCACGAGGGCGCCGATCACCAGCCACGCCACCGCGTAGTGCACCGGCACGAACGAGAACGGCCACGGATACCACTGGACCGTGTTCAGCAGCCCGGTCGTCAGCTCGAAGACGGAACCGGCCACCAGTACCGCGATCGACACACGCTCCAGCGCATGCCGCGCCGACCGCAGCGGCGGCCACGCGAACAGCCGCGGATACACCGTCCACAACTTGGCGAGCAGGAGTGGAATCGCCGCGATGCCGGAAGCGACGTGCAGGCCCTGGGTGACCCGATAACCCCACGACGGGCGGCTCGGGATCTGGTCGGCCAACCAGCCGGGTGGGTGTTGCATGAAGTGGCTGACGAGCCCGGTGAGGAAGCACACGGCGAACGCCGGCCCGAGCCAGCGGCCGACCGAGGTCGCCGTGCGGGCGTCGTGCAGCCTGCCCCTGAACACGGGCGGAGTGACACGGAGTTTCATGCCCCCATCCCACCCGCCGCCCGCCCGTTCCGGAACGACTGAACGCCTTACGGAACAAGGACGGTCCTGGTCACGCGACGATGCGCTTACGAGAGTCTGACGCGGTCGGCGGCATTCCCGGGGCATGTACGGCGAGGTGCGGGAGGCGGGTTCCGAGATGTCGTACGACGTCCCGACTGACGCGGGCAGCCGGCCGGTGGCCCGGGATGCCCGCATGGGGGACCGGACGCAGCGCGGTGTTCGGGAGCAGGCTTCGCGTCATCGCGCAGGAATTGTCCGCCGGGTCTGCGACGGTGGGGAGGCGTCGGCGAGGTCGGCGCCGGTGCTGGCGTCCCGCTCGGACTGGTCGACGCCACGCCAGTCCAGGCACATGACGGTCGCGTCGTCGTGGAGGTGGCCGTCATTGGCGTCGACGATCGCCGCGATGAGGGCGCGGGCGGCCTCGCGAGGGTGCAGTGCGCCGGTCCGTACGATCAGGCCCGGTAGATCGAGACTGCTGGCGTTCCGCTCCAGCATGCCGTCGGTGAGCATCACCAGCCGGTCACCCGGCCGCAGGTCCAGCGACTGGACCCGGTAGGTGTGAGGGGCGTGGAAGCCGAACGGCATGTCGATCTGCGGAGTGATCTCCTGCACCTGGCCGTCCCGCATGCGCAGCGGCCAGGGGTGGCCGGCGTTGATGAACTCGGCGCTGCCGTCGATCAGGCTGATGCGCAGCAGCTGGCCGGTGACATAGCCCTGATGGCCGTGTTCGCGCATGGCCTCATCGGCCTGGCGGGCCTGTTCGGCGAGGTCGGCACCGGCTCGCCGCGCCCGGCGCAGGGCGCTCACCAGGAGGGTGGCCAGCAGCGCGGCGTCGACGTCGTGGCCCATGGCGTCGGTGACGGAGAGCTGGACGGTGTCCCGGTCGATGACGTAGTCGAAGGTGTCACCCCCGACGTGGTCGGCCGGCTCCAGCGCTCCGGCCACGGCGAACTGCGCGGCCTCGCAAGCGAGCGAAGCCGGGAGCAGCCGGTGCTGGATCTCCGCGGCCAGGCTGAGTGGAGTGGTCCGCCGACCCCACTGGTACACGTCGGTGAACGAGCGGTTCGCGATGACGATGTACGCCAGGACGTGCGCGGTCTCGCCGATCTCCCGCATCGTCTCCGCGTCGGGTGCCATGGGGAGGAACAGTTCGAGAAGCCCGATGGCGTCCCCGCGGTTGGTCACGGGGGCGACGATCCGCACCAGCCCGCCGTCGCCCCGGTCCTCCACGCTCGGCCGCTGGGTGCGGATCACGTCGCCGTACAGCGTGCCCCGCAAGGTGATGCGCCGGGCCGGTTCGTCGGTGTCGATGCTGTCGGCCGCCCCGAGCCGAACCACCGAGCCGCCGGTGAAGTCCGTGATGAGGAAGGAAACCGACGCGGCCCCGAGGCGCTCCTTGAGCAGTCGCGCGACCACGTCGAGAGACTCCACGGGTGCCGCCGTCTCGGCCGCGGCCAGTGTCCCCGCCAAGGCCACCGTGCTGCCCTGGTCGTCCCGGTTCACGGAAGCGGGGACGGGCCGCCCACCGAGCCCTTCATGCTCGCGTACGGTCACGGTGACTCCTCGCTGCTCGCCTGTGCTCAGGGCTCCCGCCCGGTACGCGAGGGGTCGACGCCGAGCCCGCTGCCAGGGAGATGCTATTGCACCACAAGGCCCCCGAACGGACGAGTCTTGGTTTGATTCCGTCGGGGACTTTGGAGTTGTCGAGGTTCAGCAGTCTCCGTCACAGCGGGGATCCCCGGGGGTGGGGTTGTTCCAAGAACGGGCGAGGCCGCACTCCAGCGCTCGGAGACCGGGAAGCCGCCGACCGCTGTGTGCGGTGTGCGAGGGGCTGACCGTGATCACTCTCGGCAGCCCCGTCACCTCAGCGGCCTCGGCACCGGGCGGTCAGGCGGTCATGGCGTCGCGGACGAGTGCGGTGTCGACGAACTGTTCGAAGCGGACGATGAGTCCGCCGCGTACGACGAAGTGGTGGGCGACGCGGGCGTCGATCGGTTTGCCGGTGGCTTTGTTGGTGGCGGTGTAGCGGGCGAGGACGACGACGTTCTCGCCGTCGGTGATGTAGGTGTCGTCGTGGGCGGTCCAGTCGTCCCAGTCCTTGCCGAGCTGTTCCATGACGTTGGCGGTGACGCCGTCGGGGGTTCGGTAGGTCCCGGCGAGGGGGAAGCCGGCCATCTCCGTCCACTCCACGTCCGGGGCGAGGGTGGCGCGCAGGGCGTCGAGGTCACCCGCGGCGGAGGCGAGGTACTGGCGGCGGACGACGTCTGCGGGTGCGGTGGAGGTGGTGAACTCGGTCATGGTCAGCCCCACTTCATTTCGCCCTTGGCGACCTTCGCTCCGATCTGGGCGGCGATGAGCATGCCGTGGTCGGGGTAGCGGGCCACGAGTGCCTCGGTGAGTGCGGCGCCGTCGGCGGCCTTGGCGAGTTCTTCTTCGAAGGCGAGGAGGTAGTCGCGGGTGGCGGTGATGGCGGTGGTGTCGGCCGGGGTGCCGGGGAGGCGGTGGCCGGGGACGACGAGTTCGGGCTGGAGGGCGGTCATCTCGTCGAGGAGGTTGATCCAGGCGGTGCGGTCGTCGGGGGTGGGGGTGTCGGCGACCCAGACGTGTTCCTGCTGGAAGAGGAGGACGCCGCCGAGGAGGGCGCGGTGTTCGGCCTGCCAGAGGTAGTGGCGGTCGGGGAGGGTGGCGGGGCCGCCCTTGAGCTGGAAGGTGTGGCCTTCGAGGGTGAGGTCGCCGGTGAGCGGTTGCAGGTCGACCAGGCGGGTGGGGAGGTTGGGGCCGAGGGCGGCCCAGGCTTTGAGTTTGCCTTCGTAGGAGTGGGCGATGTGTTCGATGACGAGCGGGGTGGCTACGAAGACCGTGTCGGGGAAGGCGTCGGCGATCACTTCGGCGCCGAAGTAGAAGTCGGGGTCGGCGTGGCTGATGAAGACGGTGGTCAGTGTCTTGCCGGAGTCGAGGATTTCGGCGGCGAGGCGGTGTCCGTCGGCGCGGGTGAAGGCGGCGTCGACCAGTAGTGCGTCGTTCTCGCCGGTGACGAGGGTGGCGGTCTTGTTCTTGCTGCCGGCCGGGAAGTCCAGGTCGAGGACCTTGAAGGAGAGGTTGCTCATGATGTGCTCCTGGGAGGGGTGGGCTGCGGTGCTGGTCAAGAGGGGCGCTGAGCGGCGAGGGCCGCGAGACGCTGGTCGACCTCGGCCGCGGTGGCGTGTCCGCGAGCCAGGACGAAGGTGCTCCGGCCGTCGAGGCCGAGGAGGGTGGGGAAGCCGGTGACTCCCAGTTCGGCCGTTCGGCGGAAGTCGGCCTCTGCCGCGGACCGGGACTCGGGTGACTGGAAGGCGGCGACCACGGTGTCCGCGTTCAGGCCGGCCTGTTCGGCGATCTGCCGGTAGGTGCTGCTGTCGGAGAGGCTCAGTCCGTCGACGTAGAAGGCGTGTTGGAGGGCGGTGGCCAGTTCCACGGCCCGGGCGGGGGAGGTCCGGCGCAGGGCGGCGACACCGCGGGCGGCGGCCTCGGAGTCCATCACGAACGATCCTTCGGCGGCCAACCTCTGGTATCCCGCCCCGAATTCGGCGCCGGTCGACTCTGTGATCCGGCGGTTGGCGTCCTGGATGAACCCGGACGCGCTCAGCCGCATCCGGCGGTCGCCGGTGAAGAGGCCGCCGGAGATCACGTCCACGGGCAGCTGCGGATGGCGGGAGACGACTTGGCGCAGAGTCGCGGAAAAGCCGTGGGACCAGCCGCAGTAGGCGTCGAAAACGTAGACGAGCTTCATCGCACACCTCGACAGGGTGGGTGTCCGCCTGGTGCGGACGATTCATCTGATCAAACAGTAACTGACGCGTCAGATATTTCCCGGGAGATGTGGCGTGCGTCACACATCGAGGTGATGTTATGGAGATCCCTGTGCTGCCGCGTCTTGACAGGTCAGGGCAGCCGAGGCAGCAGATCCCGAGCCGAGTGACTGAGGATCCGCAGGTCCTCCGCGAAGCGCTGACGGTCGTCGGCGGGGATGGGCGCCAGGAAATACCGCCTGATGTTCTCCACGTGCAGGTGGGCGGCGCGGACCGCCGTCTCCTCACCGAGTGCGGTGAGCCGGACCAGTCGCCCGCGCCGGTCGCCGGGAGTCTCCGTGCGCTCGGCGAGTCCCGCGGCCTCCATGCGGTCCACCAGCCGTGTCGCCCCGCCGGTCGTCAGCACCTGCTCCTGCGCGATGGCCCGCATCGACAGCCCCGGCTCGCCCGCCCGGCCGAGGATCAGCAGCACCTCGAACATGAGATGGCTGACCCCGCACTCCTCCTCAAGCGCACGGCCGAGGATGTACTCCAGCCGGTTGGCCGCACCCTGCAAACGCCCGAAGGCCAAGACGAGTTCATGATCCGCCGCTTCCTTCGCGGTCGAGATCCCCGATCCCTCAGCCACGGCCTCGCCACCTGTCTCATCGTCGTGGGCACCAAGGTACTGATCATGCCCTGCCGAGGAGTCCTGATGGCACCGCCCGCCTATCCGAGTTCCAGCAGCCCCCTGCGGACCGCTTCCGACACCGCTGCCACCCGGTTGTCGACCCCGAGCTTGCGATAGACGCGGACGAGGTGAGTCTTGACCGTCGCCTCGCTGAGATACAGGGACTCGGCGATGGAGCGGTTGCTGCGACCGTCGGCCATCAGCCGGACCACTTCCCGTTCCCGTTGTGTCAACTCCGTTGCGGGGCTGACCACTTGGCCCACCAGGTCGCCGACGACCTCGGGTGCGAGCCCCATACCTCCCCCCGCCGCACCGCGGACCGCCCGGAAGAGATCCTCCGGCGGTCCGGCCTTCAGCACATAGCCGCGCGCTCCAGCCTCCAGAGCGCGCACGACGTGTGCCCGTCCGGAGTAGCTGGTCAGCATCACCACCGGCACGGCCGGAGCGCCGGCGGTCAGCGCGCGGACCGCCTCGACACCGTCGACCGGGCCGTCGCGGTGTCCGTCACCGCTGTCGAAGCGCAGGTCCATCAGGACGACGTCGGGTGCCAGGGTCATGGTGAGCCGGACCGCCTCTGCGGGATCGGCGGCCTCCGCGATCACGCTCAGATCCGCCTCGCCCTCCAGCAATGCGCGCAGCCCGGCCCGAACCACCGCGTGGTCGTCGGCGATCAGCAGTCGCAGCGGAGACGTCGTCATCGAACGGCCACCGTCGAAACCGAGGCCGGCGCGCTCTGGTTCACACGTGCCTGCGCACCCGGCCGTGGACCGGCGGGCACGGTGGCCCGGACGCGGGTACCCCGGCCTGGAACCCCGTCGACGGTGAGACCGCCGCCATGCTCCCGCAGCCGCGCCCGGGTGGCCGGGAGACCGAAACCACGGTCCGGGCGGTTCGCCCCGCGCAGGTGGGCGACGTCGAAGCCGACACCGTCGTCCCACACGTCCAGGTCGACATGGTCCGCATGGTGGTGCAGCGTCACGGACAGGCTGGTCGCGCAGGCGTGTTCCCGCACATTGGCCAGCATGCCCTGGGCCGCCCGGAACAGCGCGGTGGCGGCCTGTTCGTCCAGGTCGGGACGGTGGCTTCCGGTCGAGCGGAACCGTACGAACGCCGCCGTGCCCTCCTGCTGCGCGCGAGCGCACAGCAGCCGCAGGGAGCCCTCGAGTCCGTTCTCGGCGACCGCGGACGGAGTGAGGTCCCGAATCATCCGTCGGGTCTCCGCGAGACTGACGTCGAGACCGTCGGCGACCGCGCGCACCCGGGTGCGCGCGACATCCTCGCCTCGCTGCCAGTCCCGCTCCGCCGCCTGGAGCAGCATCAGGCTGCCGGACAGCTCCTGCGCGAGCGTGTCGTGGAGGTCCCGCGCGATACGCTCGCGCTCCTCCAGCGCCCCGGCTCGCCGCTGTTCCCGCGCCAGTACGTCACGGGTGTCGCGCAACTCGTCCAGCAGACGCTGGCGATCGGCGGCGGACCGCTGCTGCGCCTGATACAGGGTCACCGTCCCCCACACGGCGGCCACGGGGATCAGCACCATCTCGGGGTCGAACCCGCCCGCGCTCCGGGTCAGTTGACCGACCAGCACGAGGGTGATGGCACCCAGCGCGGCGCTCGCCGCGCGCCACCCGAGCGCCCGGAGCGCGGCACAGGCCAGGGGCACCGCACACCAGACGTAGGCACCGGTCAGGGGCGGAGGAGTGAGGAACACGAGGAAGGCCCACAGCAGGACGAGCGCGGCGACCCATCCGTGTCGAGCGGGCGGACCGAGCCGCTGCCACAGGACCAGCCCGGCCGCATAGGTCACGGCGAGCAGTGTGCTGACGGCCACGATGTCCCAGCACAGCGCGCTGTTCAAGCGGACCAGCCGCACCAGCCCAGCGCCCACGACGAGGAAGAACACGAGGTGTGCCAGATGCCGGGGAGCGAACCGGCGGCCATGGGCCGGTGACGAGGTGTCCGCGGACTCCGGAGCGGAGGCGGGCATGGCGAACCCCCTGCAGAATGATCCGTTGGGGTCGCTGAGTCTATCCGCCGACTGTATGAGCGATGTGAAGAGCGGGGCCCCGGGCCGTGCCGCAGGGGAGCCGGCGCCGAGGCCCCGCGGTCCGTCAGGCTCCCGGGTGCAGGCCGAGCCAGCCGGGGGTGGGGTCGCCCTTGACCTCGCCGAAGTACAGGGCGAAGGTCTGCTTCCAGCGTTCCACCGCGGCACGGTCCGCCATGAACTTCGGGAAGCCGTCGACATGGGCGTTCGGGTACTCCCACAGCCGCTTCAGGCCGGCCGGGGGAGCGATGTCGGTGCGCACGGACCAGCCGTTGAAGGACTTCGTCTGCACCTCGGTGGACAACTGCCAGTTGAGGTAGAGCTTGGCTGCCGTGGGGTTCTTGGCCTGCTTGAGCACGGCCGCACGCTGGCCCCAGCCCATGAACGGGTGTCCGTCGGCGATCACGAACTTCGTCGGCGAGTTCGAGGCCACCGCCGAGCCCGAGGTGCCGATGCCGATCGCCTTCTGCCCGGCGGAGACGGCGACGCCCGGTGAGTTGCTGCCGCGTGCGAACCGGGTGTCCTGCGCGGCGAGTTTGGCCACCCACTCCCAGCCGTACTTCTGGGCGTAGAGCGAGTAGAGGTAGAGCACGGCGTCGTCGTCGTGCGGGTAGGACGAGGCGATCTTGCCCTTCCACTTCGGGTCGACCAGGTCGCCCGGGTTGCGGGGCGCGTCCGAGCCCACGGCTGCGGTGCCGTACAGGAAGCTGAAGGCGATCACCGAGACGGCGACCCAGGCGCCCTGCGGGTCCTTGAACGCGTCGTGCAGTTTCGAGAACCCGGCGGGCTTGTAGTGCAGCAGTCGGCGCTGCTCCTTCCAGCGGACGAAGTCCTGGACGGTCTGCAGCTGTACGACGTCGGGGACGAGAGTGCCGGTGGCGAACTGGTTGTCGACGCGGACGTCGTGGTACTTGCTGTAGTCGACGATCAGCGTGAGGTCGATGTCCGGGAAGCGGGCCTTGAAGGCGGCCTTGGTGCCGTCCTGCTGGGTCGGGGTGTCGCCGCCGGCGTAGATGACGAGCTTTCCGCCCTCCTGGAGCGCGGCCTGGTAGAGCTCGTCGAGCGTGCGGGTCTCCTCGCCCCCGGCGGAGTGGCGCGCGGCGGCGCCCGTGGAGGCCGAGGCGGTGGTCGCGGTGGCGCCGGCCACGCCGAGACCGAGGGCGGCTCCGGCTCCGGTGGTGAGGACACGTCGTCTGCTGAAGCTGGACATGCTGAGGAGACCTCTCTGCTGGGGGTGTACAGAGCCCGGCGCCGTGGGCAATCGTCATTCTGCTGCGGGGAGACGGGGCGCCGCGTCGTCCGGGCGGATCGATGTGGCGGCGGAGGATGGACATCGCGTTCAACCGATCGGTTGAACGCCACACCGGTGACCGACCCGCACCGAGCGGACTCCGCCCGGGTCGCCATCGGCCCCGGCGACACCGCCGTCTTCGACCTGGGCCAGAACATGGTCGGTGTCCCCCGCTACACCCTGACCGGCCCTGCCGGAGCCCATGTCACCTTCCGGTTCGGCGAGATGCTCAACGCGACGTCGAATCTTTCACGGGCGCGCTACGCCACCGCCCCCGCGGCCCGAGGTCAGGCGGCCCCGCACCATCCCCTGTTGGGGACAGTCCCGGACGGGTGGGTGGCGTGGCGTCAGTGCTCGCGGTTCTGCCCCGGCGGCGACAGAATCGGTGCCAGGCTCCAGTGGTTCCCGGCGTCCAGCTCACGCGCCCGGATTTGCGCGGACGACGGGTCGGCGTACGTCAGCCGGTTCAACGGCGCAAGGGCTTCCGGCCGCTTGGCCGGAGGAAGTCGTAGTCGATGGCGCGTGAGCCTTCGGCCAGCGGGCCGTCCGCCTGGCACCGGCTACGTGTGGATCATGTCCCGACGCCGTGGGCGAGGAGGCTCTCGGCGGTGTCCGTGATCGTGTCCTCGATGGGACGCGCTCGCCATCCGAGAAGTTTCTCCGCTTTCGCGCTTGTGGCGTCGAGATCCCGGCCGAGCTGGTGCTTGAGCAGTCGCAGTTCCGGGTTCACGATGCCCAGTGCGCGGGCGAGCCACACGGGCAGTTCACGGGTCGGGGCCTTCGCGGCGCGCTCACCGAGGCGGTCACGCAGAATGCGCGCGATCTCGACGACGCGCAGGCTGTGCCCGGCGACGGCGAGGAAGCGCTCGCCCGCCGCTGCCGGATCGGTCATCGCGCGCAGATGCAGATCCGCGACATCGCGCACGTCGACGAAGCCCATCCCGAAAGGAGGACACGCGGGGACCCGTCCTTCGAGCATGCGGCGGACAAGGCGCAGGGAGGGTGGATCGTCGGGGCCGAGCAGGGGTCCAAGGACTCCCACGGGATGAACCGCTGCCAGTTCCAGCCCACCGCCCTCGTCCTGGACGAACTGCCAGGCCGCGCGTTCGGCAAGCGTCTTGGACCGCTGGTAGGGCGGGATGTCGCTGTCGACGTCGGTCCAGTCCTCCTCGGTGAACGGGGTCGACCGCGGAGGGTGCCCGATCCCCACGGCACCGAAGGCGCTCGTCAGGACGACCCGACGCACGCCGGCGTCGCGGGCGGCGCGCAGCACCCGCAAGACGCCCTCACGTGCCGGGACCACCAACTCGTCGTCGTTCGCCGGCGTGTGGCGCAGGGTCGGCGAGGCCACGTGGAGGACGAAGTCGCAGCCGGCGACGGCCGCCTCCCAGCCGTCGGGACGTTCGAGGTCGGCGCGTACGACCGTGAGACGGTCGTCGTCGAACGGGATGGCCGTGTGCAGCCAGGCCCGCAGTGCCGGCTCACGCCGCAGGTCGCGGACCGTGGTGCGGACGGTGTATCCGGCGTCGAGCAGGGCCTGGATGCACCAGCTCCCGAGGAATCCGGTTCCTCCGGTTACCAGTACGTGTGTCATCTGTCTCTCCTCAGTTCTGGACTGGTCGAGCAAGGGGTGAGGGCGGGTGGGCCGCCCGATGCCGCTGGGCAGCGACCACGCTGCTTCCCAGGAGGGCGGGGCCGAACATGATCGGGTAGATCACGGCGCGTTCGAACAGCCCGATCTCCCACATTCAGCCGGTGAACACGTCAGCCATGAAGAGGGAGAACGCGATCAGCCCGACGGTGCCGAGGGTGACGCTCGAGATCGACCTGCTCCTGGTGAGCCCGATGTGGGTTCCGCCGGTTCCGACAGCCACGGCGCCGGTACGGACGACGGTGCTCACGCGAGGGCCATTTGGGGCACGCGCTTGCGGATGGCCTCCATCTCGGCCTCGTCCGAGATGCCCTGCCAGTCGTGCCGGGGGGTGTAGGGGGCTTCCAGGGCGCGCGCCTCTTCGTCGGTGAGTTCGATGTCGAGTGAGGCCACGGCCTCGTCGATCTGCCGGATCGAGCCGGCGCCGACCAGCGGCGCGGTGACGACCGGCTGGCGTCGCAGCCAGGCGAGTGCGACCTGTGCGCGGCTGACGCCGTGGGCATCCGCGACCTGTCCGACCGTGTCGATGATCGCGTGGTTGGAGGCTTCCTCGGCCGGTGAGTAGAGCAGGTCGGCGTAGGCGCCGTCGGTCGCGGAACGGCTCGTGGACCGCGCGTCGTCCCAGGCGCGGGCCAGTCGGCCGCGAGCCAGCGGGCTCCAGACGACTGTCCCGACGCCCTCGTCCAGGCACAGCGGGATCATCTCCCGCTCCTCCTCACGGGCGAGGAGGTTGTAGTGGTCCTGCATCGACACGAACCGTGCCCAGCCGTGCCGCTCCTGGAGGTGCAGCGCCTTCGCGAACTCCCAGGCGTGCATGGACGAGGCCCCGAGGTAGCGCACCTTGCCCGCCCGGACGAGGTCGCTGAGTGCTTCGAGGGTTTCCTCCAGCGGGGTCGCGTGGTCGTTGCGGTGCACCTGGTAGAGGTCGATGTAGTCGGTTCCCAGGCGGCGCAGCGAGTGGTCGACCTCGGTCATGATCGCCTTGCGGGACAGGCCGCGTCCGTTGGGGCCCAGCCGCATGGGGTGGCGCAGCTTCGTGGCGATCACGACGGCATCGCGGTCGGCGAAGTCCTTGAGCGCACGGCCGAGGATTTCCTCACTGGAGCCGTTGGAGTACATGTTCGCGGTGTCGAAGAAGTTGATCCCCACCTCCAGCGCGTGCTGGATGAGCGGGCGCGCGTCCTGTTCGCCCATCGACCAGACGGGGTGCCCGCGGTCCGGTTCGCCGTAGGTCATCGCGCCGATCGCGATCGGAGACACATCGAGGCCGGTCAGGCCGAGCTTGATGTATTGCATGACGCTCCTTAAAGTATGTGGAGAGCTCTCCGAATAACGTAGTGGAGAGTTCTCCACTTAGCAAGGTGAGGTTCTGTGGTCCGTTCAGACGCCCGCGAGAACAGGGCACGCATCCTCGCCGCCGCACGCGAAGCGCTCGCGGCGGACGGCAGTGCGTCGATGAACCAGATCAGCCAGCGCGCGGGAGTCGGCGCGGGCACCCTGTACCGCAACTTCCCCACACGTGAGTCGCTCGTCCTGGCCGTCTACCAGGACGAGGTGGAGCGCATCGTCGGCACCGTGCCCGGCCTGCTGGCCCGGATGTCACCGCTGGAAGCGCTCCGCCACTGGACGACCGGCCTGGTCGAGGCCATGCGCAGAAAACACGGACTGGGTGACGCTCTCAGCCCGGGCGCCCACCACGCGATCAGCGAGCAGAGTTACGGGCCGGTCATCGCCGCGATCACGGAACTCCTCGACGCCGGCAAGGAGGACGCAAGCATCCGGCCGGACGCCGACCCAGGCGACTTCCTCCAACTCACCGGCGCTCTGTGGCGCGCCGCGTCCACTCCGGAGGACCGCGCACCCCACATGCTCGCGCTCATCCTCGACGGACTCCGCACGCACCGGTAGACGAAACGCCCGCCCCAGTGCCTGTCCGCCCGGCGATTCACATGTACGTCGTCGCCGGTGACGGGCGCGCCATCGGCCGGGAAAACGGTGGCAACGTCGCCGAGCCCGACGCGGGGCAGGTCGCCGAAGCGGTGGATGGTGCAACCGGCACCCGCGTCGCCGCCTCTGGCGTATCGCGTGCAGTCCTGACGGCCCGGCTCTCCGCGGGGCCGCCCCGATCCTCGGAGGAACGCGTCGTCGAGAGCGAAGGCGATCGCGCCGGGGAGGCAGACGCCATCAGGATCGCCGGCCGGAGAGGGCCGGCCCGGGTACACGGACGCCATGGTGGTGAACCCCCCTCGGGGGCTTCGTGCCGGCCGTGCCGCTCCTCGCGCTTCGGCCGGCGCGGCTGTCTTCGCCTGGCTCCGGGTGGTCAGGCGCTCTGGGTGAGTTGGGCGCGGCCGAACAGCAGCGCGTCCCCGGAGCAACCGCGCCAGGACGCGGTCCAAGGAGCCGGGGGCGGCCATGCTGCCGACGACGACGAGGACGGCTCCGGTGTCCCGGCGCGCGGGCGCGGCAGCGGTGCCTGTGCGGGACGCCGGATCGGATCAGGCCGGCAGACCGTCCCGCGGTGCTGTCGGTGTTTTCGTGGACGTGGTGGAGCAGGGCGAGTTCCGCCTCATCTGCGGCGGCGACCACCAGCAGAGAGATGGAGGAGCGGGCCGAGTGGGCACACCCGCACACGCGCACACCCTCATCCGCTGGGACGCCGACTTCGCGTGAAGTGACGACCTGACGACATCACAGGTGAACGCGGCGCTTCATCGTCCTTGGGCAACCGCCGCGCTGTCGTGCAGGAAGTCCGCGAAGGCTTCGGCGGCCGGGGTCAGGGCATGGTCGCGCATGCGTACCAGGAGGATGCGGCGCACCGGGGCGGGGGGCAGGAGAGGCAGGACGCTGACGCCCCCTCGGATACCTTCCAGGGCCAGGGTGGGGGCGAGGGCGACGCCGATGCCGGCGGCGACCATGGCCTGGGCCTCCTGGTAGTCGTGGGCCTCATAGGCGATATGCGGTTCGAAACCGGCCGCGCGGCAGCTGCGGGTGAGGGCTTCGGCCACCGGGTGGTGGTCGGCGCGGGTGATCCAGGGGTCGTCGGCGAAGTCGGCGAGGGCGGCCGAAGATCGGTCGGCCAAGGGGTGATCCTTGCCGACGAGGAGTGCTGGAGGGTCGTCGACGAGCGAGGTGACGACGATGTCCTCGCGGTCGATGCGGTTCCAGTCGTAGTCCCACATCAGGGACATCTCGATCTCGCGGTTCTCCAGCAGCGCCCACAGTCCCGCGATGCGGGCGCTGCGTACCGTGAGCCGCACATCGGGGTGCGTCCGGCGGAAGGCGATGACCGCCCGTGGGAGGAGGGAGGCGCCGACGGTGGGGAAGGTTCCGACACGGAGAGTGCCGGCACGGAGCCCCGCGAAGTCGGCCAACTCGTTCTCCGCGGCCGTCAGTTCGCGCTCGATCCGCTCTCCTCGCTCGGCCAGCGCGCGCCCCGCGTCGGTCAGCGTGACGCCCCGCGCATGACGCTCCAAGAGCGGCTGCCCTGCCTCCGCCTCCAATCGGCTGACCTGCTGCGATACCGCTGACGGCGTGTAATTGAGGGCGCGGGCGGTCGCCGTGACCGAGCCCCGGCGGGCGACTTCGGTGAAGAGCAGGATGCGCCGGACGTCGAGCATCTCGCCACCTCCAGCGTTCACTTCAGCTTAATACCCATGCAGATTTCCGAGATTGTACTTCACGCTGCGCGCGCCCACTGTGGATCGCACCCCCACACGGAAGTGCCGTCGGGGTTCCCGTGAGGAGTCTGTTGTGTTGCGTCTTCAGGGCGAGATGATCCGCGGAGGTACCAGCAAGTGCTGGATCTTCGACCACCACGACGTGGTGGCCACCGGTGTGGACGCCGACACCCTGCTCCTCGCCGCCTACAACGCAGCCGACCCCCGTCAGATCGACGGCGTCGGCGGTGCCTCCTCCACCACCTCCAAGGCGGCGGTCGTCCAGACCTCGACGAAGCCGGATGTCGACGTCGAGTACGCCTTCGCACAGGTCGGCGTCGGCGACGAACAGGTGGAGTGGACCAGCAACTGCGGCAACTGCGCCACCGCCGTCGCCCTGTACGCCGTGCACAACGGCCTCGTGCCGGTCACGTCGGACTCGACCACGGTACGGATGCTCAATGTCAACACCGGTGCCCGGCTCAGCGGCACCATCCCCACCCCCGGGCGGACCGCCCCCGATGCGGGGACAGCCCGGGTGCCGGGCACTGCCGCGCTCGGCGTGCCGGTGCTCCTCGGCTTCGAGGACCCGGCGGGTACGTCGACCGGCCGAGCCCTGCCGACCGGCCACGCCCTGGACACGCTGACCGGACCGACCGGCACCGTCGAAGCCTCCCTCGTCGACGCCGGTGCTCCGGCGGCCCTGTTCGAGGCCAAGGCGTTCGGACTCGACGGCACTGAGTCCCTGGCCGACTTCGCCACCGTGGTGCCCACCCTCACCGCGCTGCGCCGGTCGGCCGCCCTGGCCATGGGACTGGCCGCGGAGACCGACCCTGTCAGCCACGCCGTCCCGAAGGTCGGGGTGGTCGCCCGTCCTGTCACCTACCGCACCACCGACGGCGCCCTCGTCCACCAGGACGAGTACGACCTGGCCGTCCGCATGGTCTCCATGCACGCTCCCCACCCGGCGATCGGTCTCACCTCGGCCGTCGCCCTGACCACAGCAGCCGCCATCCCCGGCACGCTCGCCCACCGCGTCGCCCGGCAGACCGCCGACGGGACGCTACGCCTGGGCACCCCGGCCGGTGTCATCACCGCCCGAGCCGTCCCCGCGGCGGAGGGCGCATCCCCCACAGTGCTGCTGCACCGCGCCGCCCGCCGCATCGCCCGAGCCGAACTCCTCGTTCCCGTCCTGGAAGGACACCCCGCATGAGCCGCAACGACGCTGCCCCGGGTACCCGCAACGCTCCGCCGAGCCGCCTGCGCAGGCTGCTGTCCCCGCTCTACGTCCAATGCCTGATCGGTGTCCTGGCCGGGGCCGCCGTCGGCTGGCTGTGGCCGTCGTTCGGAGCCGAACTCAAACCCCTGGGCGACGGGTTCATCGCCCTGGTCCGCATGATGATCGCGCCGGTCATCTTCTGTACCGTCGTCCACGGCATCGCCTCCGTGGGCAACGCGCGCGCCGTCGGCCGGGTCGGTCTCAAGGCGCTGATCTACTTCGAGGTCCTGACGACCGTCGCCATGGTGATCGGTCTGGTCGTGGTGAACGTCGTCCAGCCCGGCAGTGGGCTGCATGTCGACCCTTCGACCCTGTCGACCAAGGGGCTGCCGCCTGAGGCGACCGCGAGCCACGACAGCCTTGCGGCTTTCGTCCTCTCCACGATCCCGGACACCCTGCTCAGTGCGCTGACCGGCCACGAGATCCTGCCCGTGCTGCTGGTCTCGGTGCTCTTCGGTTTCGGCCTGAACGCCGCCGGTGACGCGGGCACGGGTATCACCCAGAGCATCCAGCGGCTGTCCAAGGTCCTGTTCACGCTCATCCGCTGGATCATGCGGCTCGCCCCCATCGGCGCCTTCGGTTCCATGGCCTTCACCATCGGCAACTACGGCCTGGACACGCTGCGCCACCTCTTCCTGCTGGTCGGTTCCTTCTGGCTCACCGCTCTGTTCTTCGTCCTGGTCGTGCTCGGCACGGTCATGCGCGTCAACGGCCTGCGCCTGTTGCCCTTCCTCCGCTACATCAAGGAGGAACTGCTGATCGTCCTGGGCACCTCGTCCTCCGAGCCGGTGCTGCCGCGGCTGATGGCCAAGCTCCAGCACGCAGGCGCGTCGAAGACGGTCGTCGGGATCACGCTGCCCGCCGGGTACTCCTTCAACCTCGACGGCACGGCCATCTACCTGACGATGGGCTCGGTCTTCCTCGCCCAGGCCCTCGGCATCGACCTCAGCCTCACCCAGCAGCTGTCCATGCTCGCCGTCATGCTGCTCACCTCCAAGGGCGCGGCCGGTGTCACCGGCTCCGGTTTCATCTCCCTGGCGGCCACCCTCAGCGCCGTACCCCACGTGCCCGTCGCCGCCCTGGCCCTGATCTTCGGCATAGACCGCTTCATGTCCGAGGCCCGCGCTCTGACCAGCGTGGTCGGCAACAGCGTCGCCACTCTCGCGGTGGCCAAGTGGGAGGGACAGCTGGACGAGGAGCGTGCCAAGGCCGTCCTGCGCGGCGACCTCGCGTTCACCGCCGCTCCCGAGGACGATGACACCTCCGCCCCGCAGACTGCCCCGGGCGGCGGAGCCAAGCCCCAAGCGGCCGATCCCGAGGCAGCGTCCGGAAGGGACCGTGAACCGGTTCCCGCCGTCGGCTGACCTCCCTTCTCCGGCCTACGGGACAGGCCTGTGGCGTCCCGGCCGGTCTCGAACCAGCGGAACATCGCGGTCAGGTCCTTGATCAGGGGCACGAAGCGGCCGGTGACGGCTCCCGCGGCGCGGGCGACGGCGGACGGGACGGCCACCTCCTTGATCTTCTTTCCAGCCCGGCGGCCCATGATGTCGGCCACCTCCCGCATGCTGACCGGACGGTCCCAACCGATGTGGATCCGCTCACCGTTGGCTGCCTCGGCGTCGGCGGCGGCAGCCAGGTAGGCCGCGAGGTCGGAGGAATGGACGAAGGTCAGCGGGACGGTGGCCTTGCCGACCCACACCATGCGGCCCTTGACGACCGGGTCGCCCGCCATGGTCGCGACCTGGTCGAGCAACGATGACCACGCTCGACTTCACCCGCGCCCTTCCCCGTGGCCGGACCCCTAGGCATCCTCAGCGCGGTCCGGCAGGCTTCTGCGACGCTCCGCGCGCCCGTACGTGGCTGTTCGAGAGAGCGGGCATGAGTCGACATCTGAACAGCAGTGGGCCCGGCCGGTGGAAGCCGGCCGGGCCCACGCTGCGTTCCCCTACGACGGGTCCGTGTTGCCGTGGTTGGTCAGTGGTCGGAATAGCTGAAGTCGCCCACGGTCCAGGCGCTGACGTCGTCGATCGCCACCCGGTACATCCCGCCCGTCTCCGGGATTCCCACCGGGCCCTGGAGAATCCGGGCGACGTGGAAGTGCAGATGAGTGGGCGGCCCGTCCTCTTTGGTGGGGGCGTCGAAGACGGCGGAGAACTCTCCCAGGCGGGCGGAATCCGTCAGCACCTCCGACACCCTGCGCCTCCACACGGCTTCGGGAGCGAGGCGGCCGGTGATGACAGCACCACCGGTGACCACGGTCAGGGACATCTGGTTGCTCTGCCCGGACTCCACCACGGTGGCGACGTCAATGAGCAGCTGGTCAGGCTTCGACATGGGGAGGATTATATTTGCCGCCCGCCGGGCTGCGTCAGCGGCGGCGTCACCGGACGAGGAGGGCGCTGACGGTCTTGCCGGCGCGGGCAGGGCGGTTGACCGTCGTCGCCCGTGCGAGGCGGTTGACCATGGGTCAGGCGAAGCGGCCCGTGCCGCGGTTCAGGTCGTCAAGTCGTCAGGTCCAGAATGCGGGTGCCGCCGCAGTGACGCAGGGCGTTGGTGACGAGTTCGGACAGCGCCAGCGTCACGGTGTCGGCGTCCTCCGTCACGATCGGCTGGTCGGGATGTTCGAGGAAGTCCCGGACGCTTTCCCGCACGCCGGGTAAGGGCCGTCCCGCAACGATCACTCGGAGCCGGTCAGGCCAAGCTCAGCAGCCTGCCGAGGCAGCGGCGTGATCCGCTGCCTTCTGAACAGCGGGGATCAGGACTGCAAGGCGTTCGAGTTGGTCACGCTGTGAGCGCAGGTCCAGGGCGCCGAGTCGTGCGACGATGTGCCGGACACCGGCGACGACGTACTCTCCCAGGCGCTGGAGCACTTGGTCGGCAGAGCCGGTGACAACGGCCTGTGTCCTCTCCAGTTCTTCCAGGGGCATGCCGTAGGTGGCCCGTGCGTAGGCGTCGAGCGCTCGGCGGCCGCTCTCAATGTCGTCGTCGATCCGTACCGAGACAAACAGCGCGGGTGTGATGTCTTCAGCCGCACGCCCGGCCCCGGCTGCCACTTGGCGGACATTGCGAAGGCCGGACGCGTAGTCGGTGGGGTCGGGCGGATAGGGCAGCCATCCGTCGTACGTCCGGCCGGTGCGGGCCTGCGCTGCGGGGGTCGCGCCACCGAGCCAGATGGGCGGGCCGCCGGCTTGGGACGGCCTGGTCGTGGGCGGGATGTCATCGAACCGGAGGATCTCGCCGTGGAAGGAGTCGGCGCCGTTCCACAGTGCCCGCCACAGCGCGACAGTCTCGTCCAGGCGGGCGAAGCGCCTTTCCCAAGGCAGCTCGGACAGCGTGTAGAGGGGCCGCCCGAAGCGACCGGGGAAGCCGGCGCCGACGGTCACGGTGAGCCGGCCACCGGACAGCACGTCAATCGACCCAAGTGCCTGCGCGGCCTGGATCGGCCGACGCAGGAACGGCATCAGTGCAGCCGTACCCAGGGTCACGGCCTCGGTCGCCGGGGCGAGGGCCGCCAGCATCGTGAGTGCCTCGATGCGCGGGCTGATCAGGGAGTCGTTTACGAAGAGCGAGCGGAAGCCCAGGCGTTCGGCCTGGCGGCCGAAGGCGACCAGCTCGCGAGGGTCGTCAGCCGCGCCCCACTGGGCGGTTCCGGTCGGAAGCAGTACACCGATGTCCATGTCGTTGATGTTCGCGACCGGTGCGAGAGGCGACAATTCCCTGCGGGGAATGGCCTGGGACCCTCCGCCGCCGTTACAACAGGTCCGTGGACTTCCCTCGTGCACTTCGCGAACGGCGTACCCGCCGTCAACTCAGCCAGCTCGACCTGGCCTTTCGGGCGGGCACCACGCAGCGTCATCTCAGCTTCATCGAATCAGGCAGGTCCGTCCCCGGCCGGAACATGGTCGTGCGCCTGGCCGAGTCGCTGGAACTGCCGCTGCGGGAGCGCAACGAGCTGCTGTTGGCAGCCGGGTACGCACCCGCCTACCCCGAGAGCTCACTCGACGACCCGGTTCTGGCTCCCGTGCGTACGGCGATCGATCACATCCTCCGCGGGCATCTGCCGTATCCGGCGTTGGTTGTGGACCGTGGCGGCGACCTGATTGCCGCGAACACCGCATTCGGCCTGATCACCGAAGGGGTTGCCCCCGAGCTGGTGGGCCCGGGCAGGAACGTTTACCGCCTCGCGTTGCATCCCGACGGCCTGGCTCCCCGCATCCGCAACCTCGCCGAATGGGCGCGCCACATCCTGGCCCGCCTCGGACACCTGGAAGAGTTGCGCGCCGAGCTGACTGGGTACGTTCCCCAACTGGATCCGTCTGCCGGGCTGCTCGGTTTCGCAGTTCCGCTCCGCCTGCGGTCCTCGTACGGTGAGCTGCACCTGATGACGACCGTGACCACCTTCGCCACCGCTGTCGACGTGACACTTGCCGAGCTGAAGCTGGAGGCGTTCCTGCCGGCCGACGCGGCGACAGCCGAGGCACTCTCGGCGGCCGCCGGGCACATGGGTGCCTCTGCTGCTGCGGATCAGGCCACCAGGTCCCACTCCGGCCGGCCGTCCCGCATGAGCTGACCGGCACCGGGAGGATGTTGCACGACTCGGCCGTACGGGATGGCCGGCAACGGCTCGCCTGGGTCCTGACGCGCCTGTTCGGCCAGGCGGAATGCCCAGGATGCGAGAGCGTCTTCGGCATCGCAGACGAGTACGGGGACGCCGTGCTGATCGTGGACGGCACTCTGGTCGCGACCCGGGACGCGCAGTGGCCGAGCAGTCGACGAACTATCGGTACTCGACCAACCGCCAGGTCGTCATCGACGCGGACGATGGCGAGGCCGACGCTCATGGTGTTCGTCAGGTATCCCCGGTCTCTGGATCGTTGACCGGTTCCGCCTCCGGAGTCCTCTCGCCCTCTCGCGGTTCCTTCATCAGGCCGGGGTAGCCACCGCCCCTGAGCCCGCCGCTGTTCGAGGCGGATTGCCTCACTGTCGAACGCACGGAAATCTATGTTTGTCGGAGTAGACATTGCCCTTGGGGCGTAGTTATAGTTCTCTCGTAGCCCAGAGAGACAGCAGGGCCCGGCAGACACGAACTGCCGGGCAGCAGTACACGCAGTTTCAGTTCGCAGTACCCAGCAGTGAAGTGAGTGAGCAGCACCTCGGTGAAGGCGTCGGCTGCGGGCGCGCGCACCGGGAAGTTCGGCAGTGGGGTTCCAAGCCAGAGCAGACGCAGGATGGGCGACGGGGCTGGCTGTCGAAGTGCGGTGCTGTCAGAGGCCGCAGAGCAGTCGCATCACCAGCACTACCCGCTAGGTAAGCAGTTGATCCCTGAGGGAAGAACGGAGGAGTGAAGCGCCATCGGGATCGCCCGGGCCGACATCTTGAACCCGGGTACCGCAGGACATCGATAGTGAGGTGGTCTCCGGTCAAGCAACCGCGATCCCAGCACCCCGGCGGCATCTGAGCCGGGGCCGCGGAAACAGAGGGCCGGCGCAGCACGAGGGCCGGCAGATGGTGTAGTAGTTCCTTCGGGGCCTTGGTGCCAGTGGCACCAAGGCCCCTCCACGCGTTCCGCAGAGAGGTGCAGATGACAGCAGATGACTTGTTCGGCCGTATCGACGACGAGGATTACCCCGCCTACACGATGGGCCGGGCCGCCGAACTGCTCGGCACCACGCAGGGCTTCCTCCGCGCCATCGGCGAAGCCCGCCTGATCACTCCGCTCCGTTCCGCCGGCGGCCACCGCCGCTACTCCCGCTACCAGCTGCGCATCGCCGCCCGCGCCCGCGAACTCGTCGATCACGGCACCTCTGTCGAGGCCGCCTGCCGCATCATCGTCCTCGAGGACCAGCTCGAAGAAGCCCAGCGCATCAACGCCGAATACCGCCGCACCGCGGAAGCGGCGAACCCGACGACCACGGCCTGAGACAGGACTGCCCGCGCCGACGGGCGCCGCCGTACGCTCCGGTCCCGGTCTGCGACAGGATCGCTTTCCCCGGCGACGCGGGGAACAGGCACGCAAGGTCTTCGCCGCCTGTCGTGCCCGATACGCTCCATGGCCCACGCTGTTGCCGTGGGCCATTCGCGTCCGGTGCTGCCGGGACCGGGGCGATCATCCGCCCTACCCATGGGAGAGATGGTGTGGGCGATGCGCTTCACTTCTCGACCTCCTCCTCGGGAAGACCGGCGCCGGGCCCTACGGCCGTATCCGTTGTGAACGGCGTGAGGTAACTCGGTGTCCGCGTGCGCAGGCGCATCTTGAGCGTCAGCCGTATGCGGGTGGAGGCGGGCAGGACGACGGTGAGCAGGTTGCTGTCCACGGGTACGTCTGCCTCGGTGACGGTCGGTTCCTCGTGGCCGTAGTCGTACATGTCTCCGGCCCACGAGTCGTCCTCGCAGGCCGTGTGGCGCACCGAGGTGATCGTGTGTTCGGCGAAGGCGCCGGCTTGGACGACGACCGTCCGCGTGCGGTCGGCGGACAGGTTGACGAGCTCGACGACGGTGGCTTCTGGGTCGATGGAGGTGACCAGGGCCGCCACCTCGTGCGGCAGGCCGGCGCGCCGCGCCTCGCCGTCGTAGTAGCGCACCCGTGCTTGTTGCAGACCCCCGTTGTAAAGGACTTGGGGGCCGCCCCATGTCAGTTGTACGAGTGCCTCGGTGACGACGGGGTTCGACTGCTGCCACATGTGGATGTCTTCCTCGGCCACATCCCGATCGCGGTAGCGGTCCATGCGGACGAGGCGGTGGCGGACCTGCGCCTGGGCCGCGGCGAGGATCCTTTCCGGGTAGTCGGGATCGTCGCCGGCGAGGAAGGCGAACCACGCCTCCTCGTGCCCGGACTCCTCCTTGGAGCGGAAGGCGCGCACGTGACGCCAGTCGAATCCGCTGGCCGCGCGCAGCCGTTCCAGCCGGGCCCGGTCGGCCGGAGCGGCCGTGTGATGCCACAGCGCCACAGGTACGGCGGGCGTGACGGGGTTGTGGTCGAACCATCCGGAGTTGTTGCGGCGGAAGGGGATGTGCAGCGTGGGTGTGTGGATGCCCGGACCGAGTTGGGCGAGCCACTTGGAGGGGAGGCTGGAATCGGCGTCGGCGAAGGCCATCACTTTGCCATGGCCGATGAGAGTGTCGAGGCTGGTCCTGACCATGGAGAGGTAGTCGTCGTCACCGGTGACCGTCGCTGCCGCCAGTGCCGCCACGCATGCGGCGTGGCCGACGCTGTGCCAGCCGTGCGGCCAGGACCAGCCGTAGTGGCCGCCGTACCAGCGTCCTTCGAGGAGGCTGCCGACCACGCCGTCCGGGCCGACGTTGTCGGGCAGCAGGCCGCCGTTGGCCATCGTGCGTCCACGCCAGGCGTCGACGTACTCGACGATCCAGTCGCGGTGGCGTGCCTCGCCGGAGAGGATCCAGGCGTTGAGGACCAGTCCGGCCGCGGCGAGGTTGACCGCTGTGTCGCCCCTGCCCATGCGGTCGCGCATCTCACTGCCGAGGCGCGGGTCCTCGGACAGCGGCGGCAGGGGGGCGTCGGCGGGGAGGGCCCAGTCGAGCGGAAAGCCGTACAGCTCGGCTTCCTTGGGCAGCCAGGGGTAGACGTTACTGTCGGACAACCCGCGGCGCTCGGGGTCGCTGCCGTTGTGCGGGCGCGTGATGACACGGTGGTCGGGGTCGTAGTTGCCCTTCGCCGGATCGACGTACAACTCGGCGAAGCGCAGGGCCCGTTGTGACCAGCGTTCGGGGGCCGCCATGCACAGGAAGTACAGCAGCAGCAGGCTCTCGCCCTGGTGGAACCAGTCGTAGCCGCGCTCGAACTCGTCCTGGAGCATGCCCAGTTCGGTCAGCTGCCGGGTGACACCCTCCCAGTGCCGCTCGGCGGCAGGCAGCAGGTCGTCCGCGCCGCCGAGCAGATACAGCTGGGGCCAGTTGAAGAACGTCTCGTAGAAGTCGTCCACTCCGTCACGGGTGGTGAGTCGTCCGTCGTAGTTCAGACGCCCGTCCGGGCCGGTGAAGTTTTGCTCGAAAAGGCGCCAGGCGTGGTCGAGCAGTTCGAACAGTGCGCGCTGTGCCAGCGCCCAGCCGGGGGGTTCCAGCAGGGGCACGCTGGCTCGCACTCCGGCCAAGGACACCGGGCCGCCGGGGGAGGCGGTCTCCCCGTCGGCAGGACGATCGGCGGAACCGAAGGGCATGGAAACGTCTCCGTTCGGGAGGGGAAGGCCGTGGAAGCATGCGGAGGCCGCCGGGACGACGGTCCGCGGCGTCATTCCTTGGTGGCGCCCGCGAGCATTCCGGCGACCAGGAAACGCTGCGAGAAGAGGAAGACGACCAGGACCGGCGTGATCGCCACCAAGGTGGCCAGGGCGAGTTGGGGCCGTTCGATGGCGAGTGATCCGACCGTCGGGTTGAAGGAGGGCACGCTGCTGAGCAGGGTGCCGACGCCCACCTGCACAGGCATCTGGTCGCTCGCGGGCAGCATCACGTAGGGGAGGAAGTAGTTGGTCCAGTTGGCCACGAAGCTGAAGAAGCCGACGAGTGCCACCACGGGCGATGCGAGGGGAAGGGCGATGTGCCGGAAGACCCGGAACTCGCCGCATCCGTCGATGCGGGCGGCCGCCAGGAGATCCCGTGGCACGGCGGTGCTGAAGTAGATGTACGTCAGATACACCCCGAACGGATAGAACGAGTACGGCAGGATGATCGACCACATCGTCCCGATCAGACGTACGGCGTTGAGCTCCAGGAAGAGGGGGACCACCAGCGTCGCGTTCGGCATCAGCATCACGATCAGCGTGGCGACGAGCAGGGTGTGACGTCCACGGAACTCCGTCATCGCCAGCGCGTAACCGGCCGGCACGGCGACGCACAGGGTGATGACCAGGGAAATCCCCGCGTAGATCGCCGAGTTGCGCAGCCACAGCAGGATCGCGTCGTCCTGGAAGGCGGTCAGCGCATGCCAGTTGGCCCTGAGCGCGTGCCAGGAGCCGAAGGACAGCGGGTTGCCGTGCACGAGCTGGTGATCCGTTTTGGTGGCGGCGAGGGCGAGCCAGAACACGGGCAGTACGAAGAACACCGTGAACGCGGCCAGTACGACGGCCACCAGTACCTGGGAGCCGTAGCGCCGGACGGGACGGCGGCTGATGCGGGCAGACCTGCGCGGCGTGGGGCTCGGGCTGACGCCGGTGCTCCCGGGACGTGGACGTACACCGGAGTGTGTGGGGGTCTCATTCGGCATCGAAGAATCCCGACCGTGCGACGAAGAGGGCTGCGGCCGACAGACTGACGACCAGGAGTTCGACGGAGACGGCGGCGGCGCCGTTGACGTTGTTCATCTGGAAGGCGAAGTCGTACGAGAGCTGGTTGAGCGAGTAGTCGCGTCCCGCCACTCCCACGCTGGCCAGGGACAGCAGCTGCGGCTCGACGAAGAGCTGGGCGCCGCCGGCGAAGGCGAGGATCACCATGTAGACGATCCACTTGCGCAGCAGAGGTATCTGCACCCGCCAGGCGGTCTGCCAGGCGCCCGCCCCGTCGATGCGGGCGGCCTCCATGACGTCCTTGGGGATGTTGTTGAGCGCGCCGTAGATGACGACGATCCAGCCGCCCGCGCCGGTCCAGAACGCGATGATCGTGAACAGCAGGGGCAGATGGCCGGGTGCGATGACCTCGCCGAACGTGTGGTAGCCGAGCGCGCCCAGCAGGGAGGTGACCGGGCTGACCGTGGGGTCGAGCATGAACAGCCAGACGAGCACGCTCGCGGCACCGGCCAGGGCGCCGGGAATGTAGAAGAGGAACCTCAGGGTCTTCCCGGCGCCCCGGGAGGCGAGGCGGTGCAGCAGCAGCGCCAGGCCGACCACGATCACCACGAGCGAGACGAGCCAGAACAACAGGTACAGCCCGACGTGCCCGAGGGCCGGCACGAAGCGGAAGTCGCGCATCGTGGTGGCGAAGTTGTCGAAGCCGGTGAAGGTGCCCTGGGCGTTGCTGAAGGCGAAGTAGACCGCGTAGGCGGTCGGCACGACACCGAACGCGATCAGCAGGACGACGTAGGCGGCGACGAAGGCGGCTCCCGCCCTGCTCTGCCGCCGGGTGCCCTGGGGGCGTCGGCGGACCGGAGCGGCGGGGGAGTGGGGCAGGGTCACTGGGAGACCTTGTATCCGTTGGACTTGGCGTACTTGACGATGGAGTCCTGCCAGGTAGGCAGCAGCGAGACGATGGTCTTGCCCTGCGTCAGACCGGGCTTGACCGTCGCGGCCCAGATCGCCTCCTGGCTGAACTGCCCCGACCCCCAGCCCGGCCAGACCTGGGTGGAGGCCTCCTTCAGTGCGTCGATGCTGCCTTCGTAGTAGCCGGAGGCGTTCTGTTGCGTCAGCCAGGTGCTCGCAGCAGGGGCGTAGGCGGGGAAGCCGGGCGCGACCTTGCCCTGGTAGGCGTCGTCCGTCGTGACCCAGGTGAGGAAGTCGGCGGCTGCCTTGATGTGTTCGGAGTGCTGGGACAGCAGCCAGGTACCGCCACCGACGTTGCCGGTGGACGGTGAGGTCTCACCGCTCCACTGGGGTATGGGTGCTGCCGCGATCTGCTTGGCGGGCGTCTTGAAGGTCCCCTCGAACAGGGCGCCGCCGTACCAGGAGGGGCCGGGCATCATCAGTACCTTGTCGGCCTTGTTCTTGCCGAAGTCGGTGCTGAAGACCCCGCTGATGGACATGGACTTCTTCTCGATCAGTACGTCCATGAGCTGGGCCATCTTCGTGCACTGGGCGCTTTTGGTGTTCACGGAGACGGACTTGGCGCCGGTGATGTGGTTGGCGCCGCACTTGCTCGCCCACAGGTAGATCTCCGGAGTGAAGGAGTCACCGGCGTCGCCCACCAGGTAGCCGGGGTGTTCGGCGGCCACCTTCTCACCGAGCTGCTGGTACGCCTCCCAGGTCGTCGGCACCGCGTAGCCGAACTGCTTCATCAGCGGCGCGTTGTACCAGAGCACGGCCTGGGAGAGGTCGTTACGCAGGCAGTAGACCGTGCCGCCCACCGTGCAGACGTCGTTGGCCCCCTCGGCGAACTTTCCGAGGGTTCCCGCCGGGACGAGTCCCTTGTTCAGGGGGGCCGCGAAGTGGGCGTCGACCGCCCAGGTCACCTCGTTGTTCTGCGAGCTGAAGACGACGTCCGGCCAGCCCTTGCCGGTGCGGTTGAAGAGCTGCACCTTCGTCTGTAGATAGTTCGATCCGTTGGCGTCCCCGTCGTAGGTGACGATGTTCAGCTTCACGTCGGGGTGGAGCTTCTGGTAGAGCTTCGCGGCGGCCAGGCGGGTCGAGTCCACCCACACGGTCAGGGCCCCGCTCTTCTGCGCCACTTGGTTGAAGCCGTCCTTGCTGTTCGTGGCCGTGGTGCCGCCGCCGCAGGCCGTGGCCGTCGCGACCAGGGTGGCCACGCACCCCGCGAGGAGAACCGATCGCCTTGTGGCCAGCGCTCGGCTTCGGACAGGGGACTGCTTCATCGCGGTCATGAGTGACTCCATTACGTGGCTGGCGTCCGGGTGAACGGCCTGGGCGAGCGTGGTGGCATCGCGGGCGGCGGCGTCCCACGAGCGGCTTCGTGGACGGTTGTTACGGGTTGCCGCTCAGAATTAGGCGCCTTATCTGCCCACGGGTCAAGGAGATGTACAGTCACAAAATCGGAATTCCTGCCCGATCGGCTGGCGGTTATGTACCTAATAATTCGGTAAATGGCGAATTCGTCATCAAGATCGCCGCTTGCCTGCATCACCTGGAGCAAGATGAGTACGATTCATTTCACGAGGAAGTGTTCAGTAGAGTGACGACGCAGGGACGGGCTCGCTCTGTGGGACCAGCGATGGAGGTAGGACAGATGAACGACACGTCCGCGACCGGGACTTCGTCGGCGTCCGACAGGCTGACGGCTCCGGGCGGAGGGGCGGAGGTGCGGCGCGACTACCGTCCGGGCTATGAGCTCGTCGCTGAGCGCATCCTTGAGTTCATCGCCGAGTCACGTCTGGTCCCCGGCGACCGACTGCCCACGGAAAACGATCTGGCCGCACGGCTGGGCACCAGCAGGGCAGTCGTGCGCGAAGCCGTCAAGATCCTCTCCGCCCTCGGACGAATCCGCGCGCACAAGGGCCGTGGCCTCTTCGTCTCGGACGATGAGGGCATGCTCAGTGCCAGTCGCTGGGGCGGGTTCTTCCGGCCCACAGACCTCGACCACATCTTCATGCTGTTCGAGTTCCGCAGGATCCAGGAGATGGCCGCGGCCGGCATCGCGGCGACGAGTGCCACCCCTGCCGAACTGCGGGCGATGGAGGTGGCCGTGGAGATGTGCCGTCACGGATTCGCCCAAGGGCAGGTCGACGTCTTCAACCGGGCCGACGACGACTTCCATGCCGCGGTCGCCGCGGCCTCCCACAACAGCTTCCTGGTCGACGCCGTGCGCGACGCGCGCCGGTTGCAGAGACAGTCCAGTGCCATCGGCACACTCGACAGGCTCAGCGCTCATTCCGAGGCCGCCATCGAGGAGCATGCGGCCATCTACGAAGCAGTACGGGACGGCCGACCGGAGGCCGCGGCTCAGGCCACCGCCGTACACCTCGACAGGACGCTTGAGGACTACCGTCAGGAAATCCAGCGGAGGGTCTTCGGGCACCGGGAGGACGGACCGGTTGGCTGAGAGCCGCCCGCCGAAGTGAAACACCGCCTCCAGGGAGCGCGTGAGCACGAGCCGCCTGATGGTGCCGGCTCGGCCCCGCGATCAGGACGTGACCAGTCGAGTATCGAAAGTGACGTGACCTGAGTCGAGTATCGAAAGCACGGATGGGCCGGGCCAGGTGATGTCCAGGTCCGGCCCCTCCGTCCGCCGCTACAGGTCGAGTTGGTACTGGTGTGTCGTGTGCGTGGGCGTGTAGCCGAGACCGTCGTTGATCCGCCGCATGTGCGTGTTGCTGTCGGCGGTGTCGGTCAGGAGGCCGCCCAGGTGTGGATAGCGCTCACGGGCGTCTCGGATCGACTCGGACTTCATCCATCGGCCGAGGCCGTGTCCGCGGTGCTCGGGCAACACGCCGGTGCCGTAGTGCTGGCCGTCGCCTCTGCCGTCGCCCGGCACGACCAGTTCGGTGAACCCGGCGATCGAGTCGTCGGAGACGTCGACGGCCACGACCGTGTGCAGGTGGTCGCCACGCTGTTCGACAGCTTTCGCCGCGGCCCGGACACGGTCCACGTCCCAGGTCACCGTGCCGTAGTCGGTGTCGTCCATGGGCATGTCGTCCATGGCACGACGCGAGTCGGCGAACGTCTCGGCGAGGCCGTCGGGCACGGTTCCCTGCCATGACATCAGCCGGTAGCCGGAATGCGGACGCTCGATGATGCGGGCGAGGGCGGTGGTGTCCGCGTCGGCCAGCGGCAGGCGGGAGAACCTCAGGGTGAGGACCTTCTTGAATCCGCGCGCCGGCAGGAAGTAGTCGCCTGGCGATCCGGCCTCGGCCTGTGCGATGACGCAGCGTCGGGCATCGGCCCGGGCAGCGGCCACGACGGCGTCGACAAGCCGGGAACCGACACGCCGGCGTCGCTCCGCGGGATGGACCTGGACGGTCAGTTCGGCCAGGTGCTTCTGTCCGGGACTGTCGAACAGGCGCAGAAAGGCGGTTCCGATGGGGATGGAATCGGCGTCGGTCGCCAGCCAGGCAAGACGCCGGCTGTTCGGGCCGTGAGCGGGGTCGGTCAGTGGGGTGATGCGAAACGACAAGGTGTCTCCGTCGTGAGGAAGCGGGCGGGGTCAGTACGCGGGCTCAACCGCTGGGCACTCCTGCGCATGTGCTCCACACCTCCTCGTCGACAGCACGGTCCCGAACAACATCGGACGGCTCGGAGAACCTAGCTGGCCCATCGGCGCCTCGGCAAAGGGTTAACGAGAGCCGGTGCGGGCGCGCGGGCACAGCCGCTCATCGATGGCCGCGACCGGCACGGGCGGGCTGCCGACTTGTCGTATCAACCTGAGGACCGGCGCGACCCCACATCGGCTTGGTGTCGGCCGCCAGCCTGTCGCCTGCCAGTTGAGCGATCGCCGACCGGGCCGAACGCTCGGCGATCCGCACGAACAGAGCCGGGCGAAAAGATTTCGGCAACCATTTCGCTCCCTGTGGCAACTGAACGACGCACCGTCGATTCGACCCTTTGAACGGACAGGCATGAAGACAGCAAGGCAGGCTGCGCGGCAGCGCCGGCGTAGACACAGGCTGATCGTCGGCATCACGGCGGCGCTGGCCACCGCTGGGGTTGTCGTCTCCCTGGTGGTGGCGTCGCTCTCCGACCATGCGACCGATGCGACGGTGGTCGCGGTCGCCCCGCGAACTCCGACGGAAACACCGGCCACCACAGGCACCCCGGCGCCGACGCCGACGCCCACCGCGACGGCAAAACCCACGTCGACGGGTACTCCGACGCCGACGGCTGCCGCGAGCAAAGCGTCGGCACGGCCGTCGGCCACCAGGACCGACCGCACCACGTCGACTTCCGCGGCCCCGGCAGGACGAATCCGTCCCAGCACGACCTACCAAGGGGTAGCCACCGTCTACCAGGCCGGAAACGGCGACGGAGCATGCTTGTTCGGTGCCAGCGACGACATGATGATCGCGGCGATGAACACCACCGACTACGAATCCTCCCGGGCCTGCGGGGCGTATGTGCTCGTCCGCACGGCGAACGGCGCCTCGGTCACGGTGCGGATCACCAACGAGTGCCCCCTGCCCTGCGCACCCGGACAACTCGACCTCAGCGAGCAGGCTTTCGCCAAGCTGGGAGATCCCAAGCTCGGCAGGATTCCGATCTCCTGGACACTGATCAGCCCCACCACTTCCCAGAAGATCTCCCTGCGGTACAAGGCCGGTTCGAGCCAGTACTGGTGCGCCCTTCAGGTGATCGGTCATCGCAATCCGATCGCCCGCCTGGACATCCGCGTCGGAGTCGGCTGGCGGCAACTGCCTCGGACCGACTACAACTACTTCCTCTCATCCGACGGTGGCGGCTGCGGCGGCGCTGTCAGGATCACCGACATCTACGGGGAACGTCTGACGGTCGGAGGCATGGCGATACGACCGGATGTCGTGCAGGCGACGGGGGTTCAGTTCGCCCGGCACTGAGCGATGACGTAGGTGTGCGGGTGGTACCGGCCGGGTCGGTACCACCGACGCAGGGTCGGCGGTACCGGACGGGGTGGCGTTCCGTGAAGCGCCCCGATCGGCAACGGGGCCACGGTTGCTGGGAGTCGCTACGCCGGACCGGCGTTCGACCGCAGGTGCTCCCGCAGCCAGTGCTCGGTGTTGCTGACGTGCAGCAGAGCCGCGGCCTGACTCACCGCGGAGTCGCGGGTGAGGAGGGCGTTGTAGATGGCCTCGTGCTCGGCGAGCGTGCGCCCGGAGGACTGGTCGTCCAGTTGGCCGCGCCAGATCCGGGCGCGCAGGGTGCGGCCCGAGATGCCTTCGAGCAGGGCGAGCAGGCTCTCGTTGCCGGTGGCCGCCACGACGGAGCGGTGGAAGGCGGCGTCGTGGGCGTTGAGCCGCTCGACGTCGTCGCTCGCCGACCGCATCGCGTCCAAGTGGCCCTTGACCTCCGCCAGTTGGTCGTCGCTGATCCTCGTGGCGGCGAGTCCGGTGGCGAGTGGTTCGAGCAGTCGCCGGACCTCCATCAGATCCAGCAGGGCACCCGTGTCGCTCTGGAGAAGCTCCACCGCGCCGCCGAGCCCGTCCAGCAGCAGGCTGGGCTGGAGACTGGTCACATACGTGCCGTCGCCCCGGCGTACCTCAAGCACCCGGGCCACGGCCAGCGCCTTGACCGCCTCGCGGGCGAGGTTGCGGGAGAGGCCGAGCTGCGCGGCGAGTTCCGGCTCCGGGGGCAGTTTCGCGCCAGGCGCCAACGCGCCGGAGCGGATGAGCTCACGGATCTGCCCGATGGCCCTGTCGGTGAGGGACAACGTGAGCTCCTTCCGTGAGGGGGCGTGCCGTCTGGTGGCGGATGGCCGGGTCGGCGTGCCAGGGGTGGCGCTGATCATACCGGGGAGGCGTCGGGGTCCGCCGTCGGTGCGCTGCCCCTCCGGGTGCGGCGTCATGGGATGTCACCAGCATGGCTCCAGACCCCCAAGACATTCTATGTTTGCTGGTGAACAAAAAACATCAAATGCCTAATTGCCGGACAAATTGCCAGGTGAGAGGCTCTTTTCATCCCTGCACGCCCGTTGACATGGTGGCGACATATGGCGGACCTTCTTCCGTAACAACCGGCGCGGCGCGTGGTGACTGTCGCTCCGGTCCCGCCTCTTCCGTCTGCCTCCGTCCGACACAGGGATGCCCCCATGCCCAGTTCGATCAACAGACGTCAGTTCCTCGCCGGCGCCACCTGCGTGGCCGCGGCGGCCGTCGCGGGGGGAGTGTTCGGCGCTGGCACCGCGCAGGCCGCTCCCAGCACCTACACGCCCGCATGGAGTTCGGTGAACCAGCACCCGCCCGCCCCGGAGTGGTTCCAGGACGCCAAGTTCGGCATCTACTTCCACTGGGGCGTCTTCAGCGTCCCCGCGTACGACAGCGAGTGGTATCCCCGCAACATGTACATCGGCGGGAGCAACGCCAACACGCATCACATCGCGACCTACGGCGACCCCTCGGTATGGCCGTACCACAACTTCATCAACGGAGCGAACGACAAGGCGGGCCACTTCACCCAGTTCGCGCCCAAACTCAAGTCCGCCGGGGGGAACTTCGACCCCGACGAGTGGGCCCAGCTCTTCGTCGACGCCGGAGCGAAGTTCGCGGGACCCGTCGCGGAGCACCACGACGGGTTCTCCATGTGGGACTCGCAGGTCAACGAGTGGAACTCGGTCGCCAAGGGCCCCAAGCTCGACCTGCTGAAGCTGTTCACCACGGCGATCCGCGCCAAGAACCTGAAGCTGCTGGTGGCGATGCACCACGCCTACAACTTCAACGGCTACTACGACCACGTGCCCGCCCAGACCGACCCCAGCCTCAAGAAGCTCTACGGGCAACTGGGCTCCACCGCCGAGAACCAGCTCTGGTACGACAAGCTCAAGGAGGTCATCGACCGCGCCCAGCCGGACATCCTCTGGGAGGACTTCGACCTGCCCAAGGTCGACGAGACACAGCGCCTGAACTTCCTGTCGTACTACTACAACCAGGCCAACTCCTGGGGCAAAGAGGTCGTCGCCACCTACAAGGACGGCTACAACGGCCACGGCGAGGTCTTCGACTACGAGCGCGGCGGCCCCGCCGACCGGACCGCGCCCTACTGGCTCACCGACGACAGCATCTCCAGCTCCAGCTGGTGCTACACCCAGGGCATCGGCTACTACAGCACCCAGCAGATGCTGCACTCCCTGATAGACCGGGTCAGCAAGAACGGCAACATGCTGCTGAACATCGCGCCGATGGCCGACGGCACGATCCCCCAGGGACAGAAGGACGTGCTGCTCGGCATCGGCGACTACCTGAAGCGCTTTGGGGAGTCGATGTACGCGACCCGCGCCTGGACGCAGTACGGCGAAGGCCCGACCCGGATGGGCGGGGGCGCGTTCACCGCACCGCTCGTCGGCACCGCGCAGGACATCCGCTTCACCCGCAACAAGGGCAACACGGTGCTGTACGCCACCGTGCTGGGCTGGCCCGGTAGTTCACTCAAGATCAAGACGCTGAGCTCGGACCGCATCAACGTCTCCTCGCTCACCTCGGTGAAGCTGCTGGACTCGACCGCCGGCACCTACATCAACCTCGCCGCGCCGACGCAGGACTCCTCCGGGCTGACCGTGGCGCTGCCCTCCTCGGCGCCGTACAGCGCGGGCGCCTACGTCCTCAAGCTCAGCTTCTCCGGCCCGATCCCCCCGCTGCGGCCGGCGGTCGGCGCCGTGGTCCACCAGGACGTCAACTACTCCGGGAACTACGCGGTGCTCGACCCCGGCACCTACACGGCAGAGCAGCTGCAACTGGCCGGGGTGGACCCGCAGAGCATCTCCTCCCTGAGACTGGCCGGCGGGAACCAGATCGTCGCCTACAGCGGCGACAACTTCACCGGTACCTCCTGGACCTTCACCGCCGACAGCCCCGATCTCAGGGTCACCGGCCAGAACGACCAGATCACCTCCCTGAGGGTGCAGTTCAATCCGGCCGCCTATTTCCGCATCACCAACGTCACCGACGGCCTTGCCCTGGACAGCGGTGGGAACGTCGCCTCGGGGTCCAATCTGAAGCAGTACACCTGGGACGGCAGCCCCAACCTCCAGTGGCAGCTCGTCGAGGTCGGCGGCGGCTACTACAAGCTGGTCAACCGGAACAACGGAATGGTCGCCGACGGCTGGGGCGCCACGTCCAACGGCTCCCCGGCCCAGCAGGCGGCGTGGAACGGCAGCAACAACCAGCAGTGGACGGTCACCCACCGGGGCGAAGGCATGTGCGCCATCGCCAACCGGGCCACCGGACTCGTCCTGGACGGCGGCGGGAACGTGGCCTCCGGCTCCGTCACCAAGCAGTGGACCGACGGCAGCAGCACCAACCTGCTGTGGACCCTCACCGCCCAGTGACATAGGCGCGCGCGGTCAATCGAGTGGATGCCCGGACGCACGGCCGTCCGGGCATCCACTCGCTCTCCGTCGAGGCGGGACGGGTTTCTCCTTCTCACGCACGGGATTTCGTCACGGGCGAGACCTCCGCGGACTTCAGGTGTTCCCGCAGCCACTGTTCGGTGCTGTGCACGTGCACCAGTGCCGCGGCATGGCTCAGCGAAGCGTCCCGCTCAGCCAGCGCCGCGTAGATCGCCTCGTGCTCCGCGAGAGTGCGGGCCGCCGCGCGGGAGTCGACCAGACCACGCCAGATCCGCACACGCAGAGTGCGGCCCGAGATGCCCTCCAGCAGCGCGATCAGCGTTTCGTTGCCCGTGACGTCGACGATCGCCCGGTGGAACGCCACATCGTGCGCGTTGAGCCGCTCGACGTCGTCGCGCGCCTCACGCATGGCGTCCAGATGCCGCTTCACCTCGGCCAGTCCGTCGTCCGACAACCGGGTGACGGCCAGGGCGGTGGCGGCGGGCTCCAGCAGGCGCCGCACCTCCATGAGGTCCAGTACGGCACCGGGGTCGCCTTGCAGCAGCTCCACCGCTCCGCCGAGGCCTTCGAGGAGCAGGCTCGGCTGGAGGCTGGTGACGTAGGTGCCGTCGCCCCGCCTGATCTCCAGGACCCGCGCCATGGACAGTGCCTTCACCGCCTCACGCGCGAGATTGCGGGAGAGCCCGAGCTGGGCGGCGAGTTCCTGCTCCGGGGGCAGCTTCGCCCCCGGAGGAAGGGCCCCGGAGGCGATGAGCTCGCGAATCTGTGTGATCGCCTTGTCGGTCAGGGACACCCGGCGCCCCGCTCACCCGGTGCGGAGACGCCGGCCTCGTCAGCGAGGGGGGTGTCGGGCCGGAGAAGTCCTCGGGAGCGCAGGTCGTACCAGAGATCCTGCGGGAGGTCCTGCCGGTGCAGCCCCGCATTGCGCCGGACCTGTACTGGGTCGCGCATGCCGACGGTGACGTTGACGACGCCGGGATGAGTGAGGGGGAAGGCGATGGCGGCGGCGGGCAGGGTGGTGCCATGCGCCTCGCAGACATCGGCGATGGCACGCGCACGGTCGACGAACTCGGACGGTGCCGCCCGGTAGTCGTACTTCATGCCTTCGACGGGCCGATCGCGCGAGAGCAGGCCGGAGTTGAAGACACCGACCGCGACAACGCTCTTGCCATGTTCCTGAGCGGCGGGCAGGACGTCGTCCAGGGCCGACTGGTCGAGCAGGGTGTAGCGGCCGGCCAGCATGACCATGTCGGCGGCGGTCTCGCGCAGGAAGCGGGCGAGCATGGCGGACTGGTTCATGCCCGCGCCGATCGCACCGATGACGCCTTGGTCGCGCAGCGCGGCGAGGGCGGGCATGGCTTCGTCGGTGGCCTGTCGCCAGTGGTCGTCGGGGTCGTGGAGGTAGACGATGTCGAGCCGGTCCAGGCCGGTGCGGGTGAGAGTGTCGTCGATCGAGCGCAGGATGCCGTCACGGCTGAAGTCCCACTGGCGGCGCAGGTCGTCACGCACGACGAAACCCTCGGTGTCGACTCCTTGCGGGTGCTCGTTGGGCACCAGGAGGCGGCCGGCCTTGGAGGAGACGACGTACTGGTCGCGGGGGTGGTCGCGCAAGGCGGCGCCCAGGCGACGTTCGGACAGGCCCAGGCCGTAATGGGGAGCGGTGTCGTAGTAGCGGATGCCCGCGTCCCACGCTGTGTCGACGGCGCCGGCGGCCTCCTCGGCGGTGGTGACGCGGTAGAGGTTGCCGATGACGGAGGCGCCGAAGCCGAGCTCGGTCAGCTCGACGGCGGTGTGGGGGATCTTTCGGCGGCGCAAGGAGGGCTCCTCAAAGGGTCGTTCAGCGTCGGATGTGTGCCGTGGCGCTCGCGAGGAGCGCTTCGACCTCGGCGAGCGTGGCCATGGAGACATCACCGGGCGTGGTCATGGTGAGGGCGCCGTGCGCGGTGCCGTAGGCGAGGGCGCGTTCCAGGCCGGTACCGGTGAGCAGCCCGTAGATGAGGCCCGCGGCGAAGCCGTCACCGGAGCCGATGCGGTCCAAGACGTGCAGGCCGGGCATGTGAGGGCCGCTCACCACGCCGGTCTCGGGGGACCAGGCGAGCGAGGACCAGTCGTTGACCCCGGCCGAGGGCACCTCGCGCAGGGTGGTGGCCAGCACCGTCGCCCGCGGCAGCTGGGAGGCGATCGCGGCGAGGGCGTCGGGTACCTCCTCGTCGGCCAACCGCACGGCGCCCGGCCGCGGACCCGTGAGCCCGAGCGCACCCACGACGACGTCGGCGTGCCGGGCCAGGCGCAGGTCGATCTCGCGGGCGCGGTCGGCGCCGCCCCGGCCGTCCCAGAGGCTGGGCCGGTAGTTGGGATCGTAGGAGACCGTGACACCGTGGCGGCGGGCGGCCGCCATGGCCTCGTCGGCGACGTCGACGGTGGTGTCGGAGAGTCCCGCGAAGATTCCGCCCGTGTGGAACCAGCGCACCCCGGCGGAGAACACCGCGTCCCAGTCGACGTCCCCCTTGCACAACCGGGAGACAGCGGTGTTTGCACGGTCGCTGACGCCCAGCGCGCCGCGGATGCCGAAGCCGCGCTCGACGAAGTTCAGGCCGTTGCGGGCCGTGCGTCCCATACCGTCGGCCTCGACCCAGCGGATGTGCGAGGGGTCGACGCCGCCCTGGAGGATCAGGTCCTCGACGAGACGGCCGACCGCGTTGTCGGCGAGGGCCGTGACGACGGCGGTGCGCAGGCCGAAGCAGCGGCGCAGTCCGCGGACGACGTTGTACTCCCCGCCGCCTTCCCAGACCTGGAAACTCCGGGCGGTGCGAATCCGGCCCTCGCCGGGGTCCAGGCGCAGCATCACCTCGCCCAGGGCGATCACGTCGGTCATGTTGTCCTCCCCACTGCCTCGGCGGTCAGCCGGCGGATCTCGTCGTACTCTCCGCGTTCGAGATGGCCGGGGGTGGCGATCCAGCTGCCGCCCACGGCGAGGACGGAGGGGTGGCCGAGGTAGGCGGGCAGGTGGCCGGGGCCGATGCCGCCGGTCGGCACGAAGCGAACCCGGGGGAAGGGCGCCGCGAGCGCGCGGAGCATCGCCATGCCGCCGAGCGGTTCTGCGGGGAACAGCTTGACCGTGTCGACGCCCGCCTTCAACGCACGCATCAACTCGGTCGCCGTCGCCACGCCCGGCACGACCGGCACCCCCAACTCGCGTGCCGCGCCGATGACTTCGTCGTCGAAGCCGGGCGAGACGAGGAAGCGGGCCCCGGCCGCCACGGCCTGTTCCGCCTGCTTCGCGGTGAGCACGGTCCCGGCGCCGACGGTCAGAGCACCGTGCGCCGCCATCGCCTTCACCACACGCTCGGCGTCCGACGTGCGGAAGGTGACCTCCGCACAGCGGGCGCCGCCGGCCGCGAGCGCGTCGGCCAGGTGGCCGGCACTCGCGACGGACGGCACAGTGAGCACGGGCAGGAGGCGCGAGCCCGCCAGCACGGTGGCGAAGTTGGTGGTCATGGGGTTCTCCCGCCATCGGCGACGCGGCCAGGTCGGAGGTGCGGAGCATGCACGAGGACAGGGCGCGGTGGTACGGCCGCGCGGTGATCGCGGTCGACCGCCGGTTCCGGGACATGAACGCGGCGAAGAACATCCTGGTTGTCGGGCTGACGGCGTCTGTCTGTGGAGCTGGCGTACGACCTCAACGGAGCACTCCGGGCGGGCAGTCGGCGATGAAGGGGAACACCTGCGGCGCGAGCCGCGGGAATCCCCCTCCATCAGGAGAGGGGGGGAGTCAGCGGCCGAGCCATCCGCCGTCGACGGGCAGGATCGTGCCGTGGATGTAGTCGGAGGCGGGGGATGCGAGGAAGACGGTGGCGCCGGCGAGGTCGTCGGCGGTGCCCCAGCGTCCGGCGGGAATGCGTTCCAGGATGGCCTTGCTGCGCACGGGATCGTCCTGGAGGGCTTGGGTGTTGTCGGTGGCGATGTAGCCGGGCGCGAGGGCGTTGACGTTCACGCCGTGGGGGGCCCACTCGTTGGCCAGTGCCTTGGTCAGTCCGGCGACGCCGTGCTTGGCGGCGGTGTAGCCGGGGACGTTGATGCCGCCCTGGTAGCTGAGCAGCGAGGCGGTAAAGATGATCTTTCCTCGGCCGCGGGCCGCCATCGTGGCGCCCACGGCCCGGGTGAGCGTGAACTGGGCGCTGAGGTTGACCTGTAGCACCAACTCCCAGTCCGCGTCACTGTGTTGCGCGGCAGGATCGCGGCGGATGGTGCCCGCGTTGTTGACGAGGATGTCCACCGGGCGTTCGCGTCCGGCGAGGTCCTCGCCCAGGGCGTGGACGGCGGCCGGGTCGGCGAAGTCGGTGCGGATCGCCTCGAAGGAGCGCCCGGCGGCCAGGACGTCCTTCTCCACCTGGCTGCCGGACTCCTCCAGGGTGGCGCTGACGCCGATCACGTCCGCGCCGGCCTGAGCGAGCGCGCGGGCCATCGCCCGGCCGATGCCACGGCGGGCGCCGGTGACGACCGCGAGCCTGCCGGTCAGGTCGAAGATGCTCATACGGCGGCCTCCTGTGCTTCGCCGGTTGCGGTGCAGTCGACGAGGATCTTCATCACGTCGGCGCCGCTCTCCAAAGCCTCGAAGGCGGCCGACGCCTCGGTCAGCGGCACGACCTTGCTGATCAGCCGGTCGGCGGGGATGGTGCCGTCGGCGACCAGGGTCACGGCCCGTTCGAAATCGCCGCGCTCGTACAACCGGGCGCCGACCAGGGTGAGTTCACGCCAGAAGAAGCGGTGCAGGTTGACCTCGCGGGGCCGTGGGTGGATGGCGACCAGGCACAACCGACCGCGCACGCCGAGGACATCGACCGCGGTCTCGACGCCTGCCGCGGCGCCGGATACCTCGAAGGCTACGTCCGCGCCGGCCCCGCCCGTCCACTGCTGGACGAGTTCGGTGATGTCGTCGGCGGCCGGGTCCCATGTGCTGAGGCCCAACTCCTCGGCGAGCAGGCGGCGGTGGGCGTTGAGTTCCACCACCCGCACCTCGGCGCCGGCGGCGCGGGCGACCAGGGCGATGAGGATGCCTACGGGTCCGCCGCCGACCACCACGGCCTTCTCGCCGTCCCGTACTCCGGCGCGGCCCACGTCGTGCACCGCGACCGCGGTCGGCTCCACGAGAGCGGCCCGGTCCAGGGGCAGGCCCCCGGGCAGCCGGACGAGGGTGGAGGCGGGCACGGTCCAGCGCTGCTGCATCGCGCCGGGCGAGTCGATTCCGATGAAGTCCAGGTGCTGGCAGACGTGTTGGTGGCCGGCGCGACAGGCCGGGCAGGTCCCGTCCCAGCGCAGCGGCATCACGGTCACTGCGTCCCCGGGCCGCCAGCCCTCGACGCCGGGTCCGACGCGGACAATCCTGCCCGCCATCTCGTGTCCCAGTACGGCGGGCGTGGCGACCCGGGCGTCCATGTCCCCGTGGAATATGTGCAGGTCGGTGCCGCAGATGCCGACGAAGGCGGGGGCCAGTTCCACCTCGCCGGGGCCGGGAGACGAGCCGGCCGCGGGCGCGGTGTCGAGGGTACGTGCCGAGGTGTAGCGAACAGCGAGAGTCATCGTGGGGTCAGGGTCCCTTCCGCGCGGACGCCGATGGTCAGCAGCAGGTTGGCGTAGGTACGGGTGTCGCCGGTGACGACGGCGAGGGCCAGGTCGGGGGAGCGGGCGGCGTCGTAGAACGCGAAGCGGCTGAGCGTGTCGACGGGGACCGGTGCCAGTCGGGAGCGGTGGTCGGCGATGGCCGGTGGCTCCGGCTCGCCCTCGGGCGGCACCATCACCTGCGCCGATTCCACGGGCAGGGCGCGCAGCAGGACGTCCAGGACGGTGGTGACGTCGAGGGTGCCGGGTGCCAGGTTGAGGTGGACGGTTCTGGCCCGTTCACCGACGGCGGTGCTGGCGGGGTAGTGGCCGTCGGCGAGCAGGACACGGGCGCCGTGCCCGGCGCCGGCGAGTGCTTCGAGGATGCCGGGGTGCAGGAGTTCCGTCAGGAGCACGCGGTCTTCTCCTTACTTCTCGTTCTGGTGGTCGGTCAGCCGGTAGAAGGCGGTCGCGGTGTCGTGGAGCACTGCCTGCTTCTCGTGCGCAGAGCAGTCGTCCAGGAGGTGTTCGACCGCTTCGGCCCAGCGCGCCCAGCCTCCGGCGAGGACGCAGACGGGCCAGTCGGAGCCGAACATCAGCCGTTCGGGGCCGAAGGCCGCCAGCAGGGTGTCCCAGACGGGACGGATGTCGTCGAGGGACCATGTGCGGTGGTCGGCTTCGGTGATGAGCCCGGAGACCTTGCACCGCACCTGGGGGTGGGCCGCGAGTGCGCGCACCCCGTGGCTCCAGTCGGAGAGCGCCTGGTGTCCGATGGGTGGTTTGCCCGCGTGGTCAAGGACGAGCGGGAGGTCCGGGAAGCGCTCGGCGAGGCGGATCGCCTGGGGGAACTGATGGCTGCGGATCAGCACGTCGTAGCCGAGGCCCCGGTGCTGTGCGGCGCGCAGGCCCCGCTCGACGGACGGCTGTTGCAGCCACTCGGGGTCGGTCTCGCCCTGCACGAGGTGGCGCAGGGCCCGCAGGTACCCGCCGCCGGGGGCGGATCGCAGTGCGTCGAGTACGTCGCCGATCGCCGGGGAGGTCAGGTCCGCCCAGCCGACCACCGCGGCGACCAGGGGTTCCTGGCCGGCGAGGGCGAGCAGTTCCGTCGTTTCCTCCGTGGAGGCGACGCACTGCACGACCACCGTGCCGGTCAGCCGTCGCCCCGCCAGGGGCCGGTCGGCGGCTCGCCGCAGGTCCTCGATGCCGTGGCTGCGGCGGATCGCCTCGTGGCCGGTGTCGTCGAGCCAGGGCTGGGGGCGCTGGTCCAGGTCCCAGACATGATGGTGGGCGTCGACCAGGGGGAGGAGGTCAGACACGGGCGGACCAGACCGGGCCGTCGGGGTAGCTGTACTCCTTGAGTGAGGCGGGGTGCATCTGCGCGCTCAGTCCGGGCTGTGCCGGGGCGAGGTAGTGACCGTCGACGACGCGTACCGGGTCGACGAAGTGTTCGTGCAGGTGGTCGACGTACTCGATGACCCGGTCCTCGGTGGTGCCGGAGACGGCGATGTAGTCGAACATCGACAGGTGCTGCACCATCTCGCACAGGCCGACGCCGCCCGCGTGCGGGCAGACCGGCACGCCGAACTTCGCGGCCAGCAGCAGGATGGCGATGTTCTCGTTGACGCCGCCGACGCGGGCCGAGTCGATCTGGACGATGTCGACCGCGCCGGCCTGAAGGAGCTGCTTGAACACCACGCGGTTGGCGATGTGTTCGCCGGTGGCGACCTTGATGGGACTGAGCGCCTCGCGGATGGCGGCGTGGCCAAGAATGTCGTCGGGAGAGGTGGGCTCCTCGATCCAGTACGGGTCGTAGGGGGCCAGGGCCCGCATCCAGTCGATGGCGGGCTGCACGTCCCATCTCTGGTTGGCGTCGACGGCGATGCGGATGTCCGGGCCGACGGTCTCGCGGGCCGTGCGCAGCCGCCGTATGTCGTCCTGAAGGTCGGCTCCGACCTTCAGCTTGATCTGGGTGAAGCCGTCCGCGACGGCCTCACGGGAGAGACGGGCCAGCTTCTCGTCGGAGTAACCGAGCCAGCCGGGGGTGGTGGTGTAGGCGGGGTAGCCGCGTTCCAGCAGATGGGCGCTGCGCTCCTGGCGTCCGGCCTCGGCGCGGCGCAGGATCTGAAGCGCCTCCTCGGGGGTGAGGGCGTCGGACAGCCAGCGGAAGTCCACCTGCGCGACCAGCTCCTCGGACGACATCTCACCGAGGAAGCGCCACACAGGCTTGCCCGCGCGTTTGGCGGCGAGGTCCCAGGCGGCGTTGATGACCGCGCCGATCGCCATGTGGATGGCGCCCTTCTCCGGTCCCAGCCACCGCAGTTGGGGGTCGTGGACCAGGGAGCGGGAGAACGTGCCGAGGTCGGAGCAGACCTGTTCCACCGGCAGGCCGACCACATGCGGGGCGAGGGTGGCGATGGCGGCGGCCTGGGCGTCGTTGCCGCGTCCGGTGGTGAAGGCCAGGGCGTGGCCCTCCAGTCCGTCGCCCGCATCGGTGCGCAGGACCACGTAGGCGGCGGAGTAGTCGGGCTCGGGGTTCATGGCGTCCGAGCCGTCGAGGTGTTCGGAGGTGGGGAACCGCACGTCCAGGACGTCCAGAGCGATGATGCGGGCGGATGAGGGCACGGGGGAGGACATGGCGGCAACTCCTGTGAGGGGCAAGGGAGATCGGTCCCCTTGCGACGAGACGTGAACGCGACGGAGGTCGAGCGGCCGGTAAGGCCGCCCGGGTCACTCCTGGACCTTGCCGCCGGTGATGCGGGAGATGGCGAGGGCGACCAGGATGATCAGGCCGTTGAGGGCGCCGATCCACTGGGCGGGGATGCCGGCCAGCGTGAGCACGTTCTGGATCATGAAGAGGAGCAGGATGCCGCAGAACGCGCCGAACATCGTGCCCTTGCCGCCGTTGAGGCTGATGCCTCCGATGACGGCGGCGGCGAAGACCGTGAAGATGTAGCCGTTGCCCTGTGCGGAGGCGACCGAGGCCAGCCGCCCGGAGAGCATCAGCCCGGCGAGGGCGGCGAGGACACTGCCGGTGACGATGACGATCCACAGCACCCGGTCGGTACGGATACCGGCCGCCTTCGCGGCGTCGACGTTGCCGCCGATGGCGTACAGGGAGCGGCCGAAGCTCGTCCAGCCGAGCACCACGATGGCGATCGCGAACAGGGCCAGACAGATCCAGATGGAGGCGGGCATGCCGAACCATTCGGCGGTGCCGATGTAGAGCATCGACTGGGGCAGCTGGAAGAAGGTCTGGCCGCCGGAGATGCCGGTGAGGAGGCCGCGCAGCACGATCAGCATGCCGAGCGTGACGATGAAGCCGTTGAGGCCGAAGCGGATGATCAGCAGCGAGTTGATCACGCCGACGAGCGCGCCCACGGCGAGGGTGATGGGGATCGACCAGGCGCCGGAGAGCAGGCCGAGTCCGTGGCCGGCACCGGCCGGGACGACCAGCCAGGCCGCGACACCGGGCGCCAGACCCATGGTGGACTCGAGGGAGAGGTCCATCTTCTTGACGATCAGGATCATCGTCTGGGCGAGGACCAGCAGAGCCATCTCGGACATGGTTTGCAGGACATTGATGAGGTTGTCCGTCTGGAGGAAGACCGGGTTGACGATCTGGCCGACGATCGCGATGACGACGATCGCCGGGACGAGCGCCAGATCACGCAGCCGGGCCAGCGGGATCCGGCCGCCGAGCAGTGCGGTGCGCTTCTGTCCGGGTTCCACGGCCTGGGCGGCGGTGTCCGCGAGGACGGTGTCAGGCATTGAGGTCCACTCCTTCCATCGCGGCCACGAGGTCGTGGTCGTGCCAGCCGCGGGCTATCTCGGTGGTGACCCGGCCCTGGAACATCACCAGGATCCGGTCGCACATGCGGAGGTCATCGAGTTCGTCGGAGGCGATGAGCACTCCGGTTCCCGACTCGGCGGTCTCCTCGACCTTGCCGAGGAGGAACTCCTTGGAGCGCACGTCCACCCCGGCGGTCGGGTTGATCAGGACCAGCAGGCGGGGATCGTTGGCCAGAGCGCGGGCCATGACGACCTTCTGCTGGTTGCCGCCGGACAGGCTGGAGACGGGCAGGTCGGGTCCCGGCGTCTTGATGGCCAGGTTCTCGATCATGCCGCCGGCGAGCCGGTCGCGGCGGGCGCGGCTGAGGAAGCCGTTCTTCCCGATCCGTTTCGGTACGGACAGGGTGGCGTTGTCGGCGATCGACATGTCGGGGACGAATCCCTGGTGGTGCCGGTCCTGAGGGACGAACCCGGCGCCGGCCGTGAGCGCGGCGGGCACGCTGCCCGGGCGGGGCCGGTGTCCGGCGATCTCCAGGTTCCCGGTCGCCGCTGCCCGCAGTCCTACGACGGTCTCGGCGACCTCGGTGCGTCCGCTGGCGGCGGCTCCCGCGAGGCCGACGATCTCACCGGCACCCACCTGGAAAGTGACTCCGGTGTACGTGTCGTCACTGCCCAGCGCGTTCACGGACAGTGCGGGTGCGGTGCTCCGGTCCAGGGTGGTGGAGCGCTCCTGCCGCAGGCCGGCGGCGGCCTCGCCGGTCATGGCGGCGACCAGTTCGGCACGGGGCAGGTCGGCGACCGGGGCGGTCACGATGTGCCGGGCGTCGCGGAACACCGTCACCATGTCGCAGATCTCGTAGACCTCCTGGAGGTGGTGACTGATGAAGAGAAAGGTGACGCCCTGGCGTTGCAGATCGCGGATCCGGTCGAAGAGTCGGCTGATCGCCGCCGCGTCGAGCTGCGCGGTCGGCTCGTCGAGGATGATGAACCGCGCCCCGAAGGACAGTGCCCGGGCGATCTCCACGAACTGCCGCTGCTCGACGTCGAGTTCACCGGCGAGTGTCTGCGGGTCGACGTCCACCGACCAGGTCGACAGCAGTTCCTGTGCCCGGCGGCGGACGCCGCCCCAGCTGATGAGCCGGCTGGGGCCGTGGTGGTGCCGGTTCAGGAAGAGGTTCTCGGCGACGGACAGCGTGGGGATGATCGTCGACTTCTGGTAGACGCAGGCCACGCGCTGTCGCCAGGCGTCACGGTCGCTGAGTCGTGGTGCGGGCTCGCCTCCGAAGGTGACCGTTCCCTCATCGGGGGCGTGCAGGCCGGTCAGGACGGACACGAGGGTCGACTTGCCGGCGCCGTTGCGGCCGACGAGCGCGTGGGTCTCGCCGGGATTGATGGTGATCCGGACGCCGTTGAGGGCCACCGTGGGGCCGAATCGTTTGACTATGCCCGCCGCCTCGACGACGGGCACGACCGCGGGGGCCCGCCCGTCGCCCGCCGGGGCGGGTGCGGGGTTGGCTTCTCGCTCCCCGTCGCTCATCTCAACCGCCTAGTGATGGTTAGCCGTTGGGTCTCTGAGGGGGCGGGTCAGCCGAGGTTGTTGCCCCACAGCGAGGGGTCGTCGCTCTTGACGCTGGCAACACCGCCGTAGGCAGCCCCGTCGGCGGTGACCAAGGGGGCGGAGAGCTGGTCCTCCAGCAGTCCGTCGCGGACCTGGATGATCGTGCTGTCGTGGTCCGTCTTGCCCGGCTTGAACGTCTTCCCGTCGATCGCGGCCTTGACGTAGTAGAGGGCGTACTTGGCGTACAGGTCGGCCGGCTGGGAGACGGTGGCGTCGATCTTGCCGGCGGCCATGTCCTTGAGCTCCTCGGGGATGCCGTCGTTGGACACGACGAAGACGTGCTTCTTGTCCTTCGGCCCGACCAGCAGCCCCTTCTGCTTGAGCACCTGAAGGGTGCCGGACAGGGCGAAGCTGGACTCCATGTAGACGCCCTTGATGTCCGGGTGCGCGGTCAGGTCCGTCTGCAGTTTCTGCGCGGCCACCGCCCCGTCCCAGTTGGTGGCCTCGCCGAACACCTTGATGCCGGGGTAGTTCTTCTTTATGCAGTCGTTGAACGCCTCGGTGCGGTCACGGCCGTTGATCGAGTCGAGGCCGCCCTCCAGCATGACGACCTTGCCCTTGCCGCCGAGCTTCGTACCGAGGAACCGGCATGCCTTCTCGCCGTACGCGCGGTTGTCGGCCCGCACCACCATGAACACCTTGCCGCTGTCGGGTCGGGTGTCGACCGTGACGACCGGGATCTTCTTCGCATTGAGCTGCGCCAGGGTCGGCGCGATGGCGGCGGTGTCCTGCGGGGCCATCGCCACACCCTTGACGCCCTGGCTGATGAACGTCTGCACGTTGGCGGTGAGCTTGGCGACGTCGTTCTGGGAGTTCGTGGTCTTCAGGGACAGGCCCAGCTGCTTCGCGGAGTCGGGCGTGTACTTGATGTACGAGTTCCAGAAGTCGGTGTCGGACCGCGGGTAGTCGACGCCCACGAGCGGCTTGCCCCCCGACGAAGAGGTGGCGGAGCCGCTGTCGCAGGCGCTGAGCAGGGTCAGTGCGCAGATGACGGACGCGGTGGAGCTGAGTGCGGTTCTGAGTCTCATGGCTACTTCCTCGCGCTGGTCCCGGAGCGGGGTTGTTACGCCGATGCGACAGGTGGATGTCGCTGACGGAGAGATGGGATGTTTATAGGTCGGACTCGACCGGATGTCCAGGGGGTGCGTTGAAACTTCTGGAAGGTGCGCCAAGACCGTGCAGGTGGTGGGTTTTAGTGGAAGCGGAGGGGGGATCCATCCCATGGATGTTGCCTATCCGTGATGGGATGTCTCTCGTGTCTGAATCCCGCGTGTCGCGCACGCGGTCCTTGCCGAGGTATCCGATGGGGGTACGGGAGCCGATAGGGGTGATACGCCGCAGGTGGGATGGCGTCATGTGGACGGAGAACATGACGACTCCTAGCCGGGGGCAGTCCTGCCGCGGCTGCGTAGCCGCGCGGCGGCCGCCAGGCCGTCGGTGTCCCGGGACCTGCACTCGCCAAGTGGGAGCCGATCATCGGCGCTGCCTCGGCGGCCCAGCCGATCTCGACCGACGTCACGACCGCCGAGCACCACGCAGCCACCGACTACGGCACACAGGTCACGATGCGCTGGTAGGCCAGGACCGGCCCCTCAGCTGGTCCGGCGGTGCTGTTCTTCCCGGGACGCCTACGCCGCTGGCGCCGGCTACACGAACACGCCGACGAACTAGGCATCGACCGGGGCCGCATCGCAGTGATGGGCGTGAGCGTCGGGGTGGACCGGCCGCGGCTCTGTCGATCCACCCCCGAGAACGCGGTGGTCCGGCAAGCACCCGGCAGGTCCTGCTCATGCCGAAGGGGCGCCGGTCGGGCTGAGTTTGGTCGCATAGGCGAGCCGGGTCCGTGCGGGGTGTGGACTCCTGGTGTGCCGCGCAGGGCCGCGTCTCCGTTCTGCGGGACCCGGAAGTCGTCGGTCGAGCGGATCGCGGCTCGTGGGCGAACGAGCCGCGATCGCAGGGGAGTTGTCTGACCCGTGCGGTTCTACCTTCCGTAGCCGGCCGCTGTGATGCTGGTCTGTACCGCGTTCTCGGTGGCGTCCGACGGGTAGCCGGACGTCATCACGCCCTCGTAGAAGGTGCCGACCGCACCGTGACTGTTGTCGCCGCCGATCCCGAGGATGATGGCTCCCTCCTTCTTCATCGGGTTGTAGCCCGCGACGTTGGGGCGGACTCCGTTGTAGAACGTGGAGAGGCCCCCAGACTGGGCGTTGCCCCCGCGAATGGCCCAGCGATTGGTGCCGCCCTTGATGATCGCGGTGAGGTATCGGTTGCTGATCGAGGGGTCGTTGGCGTTGTAGTGCTGGTTGACTCCGGAGAACAGGCCGTTCTCCAGGTCGGCCATGATCCAGGGGCCGTTGCCGCTGCCGTAGCCCCAGACCTTGATGTTGCCGAAGTAGATGGCCTCCATGGTGCCGTTGCCGTTGTCCCGGCTGTTGGTCTCGGCGTTGCCGTAGTCGAAGCAGCAGCCGCCGTTGTAGTGCGTGCCGTCGAGGACGGCGTACATCCCTTCCGCCTGGTCGCCCTTGGCGACACCGTTGGTGTTGTTGTTGCGGTATCCGGTGCCGGAGGCCACGTAGACGCCGTACGCCTTGTGTCCGGCGACCGTGGTGGGTGCCGCGGTCGCGTTGGCGAGGTTGTCGTAGCCACCGGCGGCCGGGCCGGAGAATCCGCCGGGGGGTGCCTGGGTGAGGCGGTTGTTCCGGCCCGACTGGTCGTAGATGACGGTGATGAGACACGTGGTGCCCGCGCAGAACGAGTCCTGCGTGGCGGCGTTGGCGACGCCGCCCGCGTTGAGGACGCCGATGTCCCGGGTGGCGTTGTCGGAGGCGCGGCGCACCTGGTACAGGGGGCCGTTGTAGGAGGCGTACAGGGCGCGGGTCGTGCTGTGCGCGGCCACGCAAGGTGTGCCGCCGGCGGCGTAGAGATCGCAGGGCAGTGAGGTGGCGGCGCGTGCGGCGGGTGCTGTTCCGGTGAGCAGACCGGCACTGAGCGCGGCGGTGGCTCCTGTGGCGAGCAGCGCGTTGCGGAGGGTCCGCGGGTGTTTGCGGAGGGACATGGGTGAACTCCTTTGGAGGTGGGGGGTGGGGATGTTGCTCGTGCTCAGCCCGGTTGCCCGAGAGGTCTCAGTAGTGCGGGAAGCACGTCCAGACCTCGCCTGGCCCTCAGGTCTTGGTGCCGCTGGCACCGCCTGCACCGTCCTGTGGCGCGGCGATGCGGCCCTCGTCGAACGCGGCTCATTCGGCGGGGTGTCCGGCGGAGCATCGTGAGGAGCTAGTGCGGCGGTGGGCCTGTGGGCACGTCCGGTGGCACGTCCGTGAGGAGGCCGTCACGCCAGTAGTTGGTCTTGGCGTTGATGTGCAGGTACTGGCGCTTCCCGCCTCCGGCTGTGTGTGGCTCACGGGTGGCCGTCGCGGCCGTGCTGGATCCGCCGGCTTCGGTCGGCCCCTGGTGGCCTGGGCTGTGGCCGTGTCCGGACTTGTCGCGGACCCGGGTGATGACACAGGCCGTAGCAGCGCAGAAGGAGTCTTGAGCGGCTTCGTCGGCGGCCCCGCCCGGGCCACGACGCCGATGTTCTTGGTCGTGTTGTCCGACGAGCGCCCGATCCGGCAGGGGGTGCTGGTGCAGGAGGCGTAGTGGACGCCGGTCGTACTGTGCGCGGCCGCGCCAGGTGTGCCGCCCGCGGCGTACAGGTCGCAGGGCGCCGCGTCGGCCGCCGACGCGGAGGCGGGCTGGGCCGGAGCCGTCGGCCCCAGGGGCGGCAGGAGCGGCAGGGTCACGGTGAACACCAGCCCGTCCGACGTCCGGTGAGGGGCAAACCGGCGGGGGAGCGGACGCGGGTTGTGTATTTAGACATGCGCATGACATGTCAGTGGGCATGCTGAACTCCTGGCGGGGTCAGGTGCTTTTCCTGCGCGCCGACGGTTGCTGGTCGCTCCCGTTGGCATGCAGTACGGGCCGTGCCGATCGCGTACAGCGGAGTGGCTGTGATGCGGGCGGTGTCGCGTGCGGAGCCGGGTCGGTCGAGGCGTCCGATATTCCGAACGGCACTCGGAGTTTCGGACATTGAGGATGATAGGAAAATCACCCCAATCGTCAATGCCTGGCGCGCGATTCGATGAAAGATCGACGTAGGGCATCCCTTGAGGCGTCGAATCGGGTGAATGTGTCCATCACCCACGCGATCACCGAGTGATCGTCGCGTCGCTGTCCCGGGTGGCACGGTCTCGCCGGTTGCCGGCCCGACGTGGCGCGCATCGATGCCGTCGCTGTGCAGGATCACCCGACGGCAGGGCAGGGCAGAGCCGTTACGGCATCCGCGCCGCTTCTTCGTGTCACCGGGGTTGGCGCCGGGGCCGGTAACGGGGACGCGGACTTCGCCGTAACCGGGGGTGGGGTCGGGTGCCTCGCCCGGCCGGAGCGCGAGCGCTTCGACGGCTGGGTCCTGCTGGTCGTATGCCGACGCGAGCGGGGTCGGTCCTACCGGTCACGGATGGGGGCTTGGGGCGGGGCTGCTCGTCTGGTCCTCGCGGGTAGTCGCCCCGCGGTCGCCTGAAACTCGTCGGCTTCCGCTACGGTAAACCGATCAGTTTCCGTGGGTGAGTTCAAGCAAGGGAGTGCCGGGATGGGCAGGATCGAGGCGCAGGAGAGGCGGGAGAGTGTCATCCGGGCGGCGGTCGCCGAGTTCGCGCGCACTGGCTATCGCGGCACGTCCACGGCGGCCATAGCCCGGCGGGTCGGAGTCACGCAGCCGTACCTCTTCCGGCTCTTCCCGGACAAGAGGTCGATCTTCGTCGCCGCACTGGTGCGGAGCATGGATGACACCCGCCTGGTTTTCGAAAAGGCGGCCGACGGAATGGAGGGCGGCGAGCGGGCTCTTCAGGCCATGACGAACGCGTACATGCAGCTGATCTCGACACGTCCCGAAACGCTCCTGATGCAGATGCAGGGATACATCACCGTGGCCGCCGCCGAGGCGCAGGGCGATGACCTGATCGGCGAGGTCGTCCGGGCCGGCTGGATGAGGATCTGGGAAACCGTACAGCTGTCGCTGGGCGCCGACGCCGACGAGACCGCGGGACTCTTCGCCTGCGGCATGCTCGGCAACACCCTTACGGCTATTGGGCTTTCCCCGGTTGCCGGGCGGCGAGGCGGTGTTCCGGGCGGGTGATGCGTCAGCGCACGCCTGCCGTGTCGAGGAGGGTGGTCACTGTGGGTGCGATGAGACCGGTCAGGCTGTCCGCCTGGATTCCCGCACGGGCGCTGGCGCCGTCGAAGACCAGGATCAGCTGCCGGGCCAGCAGGTCCGGGTCACTCGCCCCTCCCCGCTCGGCCTCGGAGCGGAAGAAGGCTGTCAGGTTTGCCTTGACCCGGTACGCCACCTGGCTCGCGGGGTGGCTCTGGTCCTTGAGCTCGATCTGTGCGACGAGGTACCGGCAGCCCTGGAAGTCGGGTGCACCGGCCTCTGACTCCATCCGTTCGAAGACGTGCAGGATTCGCTCGCGGGGCGAGCGGTCGTCGTCCGCCGCTGGCAGAAGCGTTGCCACATGGGCGGAGGAGGGTTCCGCCAGGCTCGCCGCCAGCAGGTCGTCCTTGCTCTCGAAGAGCTGGTACATGGAGCGCTTCGACACTCCCGCTGCCTTGCACAGCGCGTCGACGCCGATATGGACGCCTTCTCGGTAGGTGAGCGTGGCCGCTGCATCCAGCAGCCGCTCGCGGGAGCTCGGCTTCGCGTCGGTGGTCATATTGCGAGGTTAACGCGATCCCGACCCTTTGGAAACCGATCGGTTTGCAGTGGTCGAGCTTCTCGGGCTTCGTTGCCGCGGGGAAGTGGTGCAGCCCATGGGGATCATGCCGACGCGTCATCCGGAAGCCGAGGGGTGTGGCCGGAAAGAAGCCGGCCGCCATCATCATCCAGCGGGTGGCGCCTGGACATCGCCACCGCCTTCGCGGTGTCCGGAAGTGGTGCGCTCGCCCTCGGCCGGGTTCGGTGTGCCAGCAGTGCTCGCTTGCCGCTGTGCTGTGACGGCACTCGGTAGCCCCCCACTGGCCGGCGTGTCCGCAGGCCTGGCAAATCCAGCCCGCGTCGTGGGGGCTCTCTGCCCGTGATGACCGGTTCGCTGAAGACGGAATGCAGCGGGACCACGGCAATCGGCCCTGCGCTCCTGCGCTGGTAGGTGCCCGGAGAACACCTACCAGCGCAGGGCATTTCTCGCTGCGGGGGATTCAGGCTCAGTGGGCGATCACAGGCTCGCCCTCCGACGGCGCCAGGGCAGAATTCGGCATCAGGAAGGCCGTGAGCACCGCACCGACCACGAAGATCCCGGCGCCCCACGCCAGGGTGGCCGTGTAGCTCTCGACTCCGGCCTGGGCCACGGTCAGTGCGCCCGGCTTGTGCGAGGACAGGTAGTCGGTCGCGGCCGATGAGGCAACGGTGGTCAGCAGCGCCGTACTGATCGAACCGCCCACCTGCTGGCTGGTGTTGATCAGCGCCGAGGCGACGCCCGCGTCCTCGTGGTGCACGCCTGCGGTCGCACCCTGGAACGCGGTGGTCATCACACCGCCAATGCCAAGGCCCAACAAGATCATGCCCGGCATGATGTTGGCGACGTAGGTGCTGTCCAGTGTGAGCCGGGTCAGCAGGGCCATGCCGGAAGCGGAGACAAGGAAGCTGACACTGACCACGATCTTCGGGCCGACCCTCGGCAGCAGCAGCGAAGGCACCGTGGTCGACGAGGCGACGATGGCACTGACCATGGGCAGGAAGGACAGACCCGCCTTGATCGGCGAGTAGCCGATGCTGGCCTCCAGGTAATACGTCAGGAACAGGAAGATCGAGAACATCCCCATGCCCAGGACGAACACGGCCAGGAACGAACCACCCCGGGTCCGGTTCAGCACGACTCGCAGCGGCAGCAGAGGATGCGCCACCCTGAGCTCCAGCCAGGCGAACACCGCGAGCAGCACCACGCCGCTGATCATGGAGCCGAGGGCGACGGGGTCGGTCCAGCTGGTCGACTCGACGTGGGCGAATCCGTAGACGATGCCGAACAACGCGGCGCTCACCACGACGGTGCCAGGAATGTCGATTTTGGGTCGTTCGGTGACCACGGGCTTGGCCAGCAACAGCAGCGCGCCGACCAGCGCGACGCCCGCGAATACGACGTTCACGTACATCACCCAGCGCCACGACGCCCATTCGGTGAGCATGCCGCCGAGCAGGAGCCCGACTGCGGCGCCCGCGCCGGCCAACGCACTGAAGATGCCGAAGGCTTTCGGCCTCTCGGCGGGCTCGGTGAAGGTAACGCTGAGCAGGGAGAGCGCCGCGGGAGCGAGCAGCGCGGCAAAGAGGCCCTGGGCCACACGTGCCCCGACGAGTATCTCGAAGCTGCCGGCAGCTCCGCCGACGACGGACGCGGCCGCGAAGCCGACCAGGCCGGTCACGAAGGTCGTACGTCGGCCGAACAGATCCCCGAGACGGCCTCCGAGCAGCAGCAGGCTGCCGAACGCCAGGGCGTACCCCGTGATGACCCACTGTCGACTGCCGTCACTGAAACCGAGGTCATGCTGCGCCGCGGGCAGTGCGATGTTCACGACGGTCGCGTCCAGCGTGACCATCAGCTGCGCCACGCCCAGCACGACGAGAACCCACCAGCGCACGGCGTGCGAGCCGCGGCGGCCTGGGTCCGTTTTCCCGGAGGAGGGTGCTCCGCGGTCGAAGGTAGTACTCACTTTTCCCCTTAGTCGCTGGTCATGGGCTTCACGCCGGTGGGAAACCGATCTGTTTCCGCTCAGGAAAACAGATCGGTTTCCTCGGTGCAAGTGCGGCGATCGCCTCCGGCTCGGCAGTGATCCGGCGGGATCTGGGTCCGCGTAAGGCGGTGGCCCTGCCTCGACGGCGCGGCCCCGACGTGCTCTGCGGCACCTTCGGGGGAGCGGTCTCGAGCTCCGACTCGGCCTGGGTGGCCTCGGGATCGACTGGGGGGTGTTTAGGGCTGGCGCGTAGGGCCGACGCGTTGGGCTTGCGCCCGGAAACCGATCCGTTTACCGTGGCGGAAACCGATCTGTTTTCTCGTTGTGCGACGGCCGTCATCGTCCTCGCCGGCGACATGGTCGGCCTCTACGCCCAGCCGGCCGAGTAAGCCCCAGCACACAGAGAGACGGCGACATGCCCACCCAGGACCCGCGTCCCACCATCCACATTCCGGGGACCACCAGCCACACCCTCGCCCCTCGCGCAGGCCTCGGTCGCGAGGGAACCCTGCGCTACCTCAAGGCGGGCACCGGAGCCCCCCTGGTTCTCCTGCACACCGTGCGCACCCAGGCCGAGCACTTCCGCCACCTCGTCCCGTTGATCGCGGATCACTACACCGTCTACGCCCTCGACCTGCCGGGGATGGGCTACTCCGAGATCGTCCCCGGAGCCTCCTACGACGAGCCGGCCATGCGCGCGGGCGTCGAGCGGCTCCTCACCGAACTCGACCTCCACGACGTGACATTGGTCGGTGAGTCGATGGGGGCGGTGCTCGCACTGACCACCGCGGCCGATCTGCCGGAGCGGGTACGGCGCGTCGTGGCGGTCAACGCGTACGACTTCCCCGGCGGGATCTCGCGTTCAAGCCTCCTCGCCCGCGTGGTAGTCAGTGGCGTCCTGATGCCCGGAGTGGGCCCGGTGATCGCCGGCGTGGAACCCAAGCCCGCCCTTCGCGCGATCCTGCGCGGCGGCCTCGGCGACAAGAGCGCGCTTCAGGCGGACTACGTGGACGAACTCCTCCAGGTGGGCGGACGCCCCCGGTACCCGACAGTGGCCCGAGCCGTGTACCAGGCACTGCCCAGCCTCATCGCGGCCCGCTCGCGCTACCCCGAGGTCAAGGCGCCCATCCACTTGGTCTACGGCGAGAAGGACTGGTCCCGCCTCTCCGACCGAGAGGCCAACAGACAACTGCTCCCCGCCGCCGACTTCGCGCAGGTCCCGAAGGCCGGCCACTTCATCGCCCTGGAACGGCCCGACGTACTGGCCGGGCTGTTGAATGCGGCGGCGGCCTGACCGGCCCGGCAGTCCCGTGGCATGTCTTCATGGTGGGCATCCAGGACACCTGTGGCCGGTTTGCCTACGAGGGTCAGTGGGGCCGTGGGCGTACGAGGTGAGCGATCGGGTACGACACCGCACCGCGTGCTGGGGCCGGCGCCCTTCCGCACGCGAACGTCTCCGTCGGCATGATCCGCGTCAGCTACTTCGGCGACACGGAGTGGTTGGCGGCACTGTCCAAGCCCGCCGGAGCCGAAGGGAATCGCCCCGATGACCACGTAGTCCGTCGGGACGACAGACAGTGGACGCGCGGCGATGCGGTCGAGTTCGGCATCACCGCGCCGTGGACCCTCACGTGGGCGCCGACACCCTGAGGCGTCGGCATGGCGCCAACTCTGTCGTGCTCGTGGGCGCCTACGGGTGCGTGTCCGTGATCGCGATGACCTTGTCTAGACGGTCCAGGGCAGCCTGCAAGTCGTCCATCTTGGCCTGAATGCGATCGCGCTCGGCACGCAGCATGGCTCGTTGCTCGGAGTCGGTGTGCCCGGAGTCCCAGCATGGAAGGAGTTCCGTGATCTTTCGGCTGGTCAGGCCTGCGGCGAACATCTGCTGGAAGAAGGTGACAAGGGAAATGGCGTCCTGCCGGTAGAGCCGCTGGCCGGACGGGCTGCGCTCCGCGACGAGCAGTCCCTGCTGCTCGTAGTAGCGCACAGCGCGTACCGAGACGCCGGCACCCCGCGCCACCTCGCCGATGCGGATCAGCCGCTCGGTTGAGGCCTCTGAAACGGTCATGGCGATTCCTCTCCCCCCGGCCGTGAAGACCAGCACTTGCCTCTGACGTCAACGTCAGGTTTTAGCGTACCGGGCATGGACATCAACAACTCAGTTGCCCTTGTCACCGGAGCCAACCGCGGCCTGGGCCGCGCCTTCGCCCAGCGCCTGCTCGACCGGGGCGCCCGCAAGGTCTACGCGACGGCCCGCCGACCCGAGACCGTGGACCTGCCCGGAGTCGAGGTGCTGCCCCTCGACATCGCCGACCCCGCATCCGTGAGGGCCGCGGCCGAGGCCGCCCCGGACGTCTCGCTGCTCATCAACAACGCGGGCATCCAGACGGGGACCGACCTCGTGACCGGTTCGCTGGACGCGGTACGGCGCGAGATGGAGACCAACATGTTCGGCCACCTGGGAATGATCCGGGAGTTCGCGCCGTCGCTCGCCAGGAACGGCGGGGGCGCGATCGTCAACGTCCTCTCCGCCATGTCGTGGTTCGGGGGCAAGGGCGCCAATGCCTACCACCTGACCAAGGCAGCCGCCTGGGCCATGACCAACGGCGTCCGCCTGGAACTCGCCGAGCAGGGCACGCTCGTGACAGCGGTGCACCTGGGCTTGGCCGACACCGACATGGCCGCGGGCTGGCCCGTGGACAAGATCGCCCCCTCGGACCTGGCCGACGCGGTACTGAACGGTGTCGAGACGGGCTCCGCCGAGGTCCTAGCCGACCAGTGGAGTCGAGACGTCAAGTCCCGGCTGCCGCTGACGCCGGAAGAATTCAACACCGCGATGGACCAGGCCCTGGCCGCGCTAACGGCGGACCGAGGAGCCCTCGGGGCGCACTGACGTCGGCGGTCGGTTGCCTCTGAAATCGGCCTACCAATACCCCATCCGGAGTTGTGAATCCTCATCTTGCGGCCTCGCATCGGCGGCAGTGGCAGTGGGAGCCGCGGATGCGAGGCCTGGAGTCGACCACGCCATGACGGCGGCCGGTCCAGGAGCAGGGGATGGTCGCGTTGGTCGTTTGGGGATGCGGCGGGCAGGGCGAGGAGTCGTTGCAGTTGAGGGCGATGAGCCGGACAGGAGTCGTTCTGCGCACGGTCATGCGGGCACGCCACGTGGTGCGTAGTGGCGCAGGTAGTCACGCATCTGAGGCTCGAGTCCGGTCAGGTCATTGTTGTGGAGGGCACGCCAGAGACGGTTCTCGATCCAGAACCGACTGGCGAACTCCTCGAAGGAGGGTGCACACCAGAAGATGGCGGCCCTTTGCTCCTCCGGATCGTCGAGATCGGTCTCCGTCTCCTCCCCGTCGCGCTGTGCCTCGTACTCGTATTCGTAGTCGAGGTAGGAGTGCACCACGAACGCCTCACCCACAGGACGGAGGTAGAGGTACCAGATGACGCAGTCCTGTTGATCCCGCAGAATTCGTACGAGGAAGGCGCCAGGCTCGACCGGACTGGGAAGTGGCTCCGAGATATCGGTCCAGCAGCCGGTCACCGAGACCGCGTCCAGCGAGTGGCGCAGCTTCGAGTCCGCCTGGAAGGTGGCGAAGTCCCGAGGCAGCGTCAAGCCCTTGGCCGCTAGGGTTTCTGCCAAGCGATCGAGCGCCGTGACCTGTTCGGAGTCCCTTTCGCCGGTACCACCCAGCCTTTGAAAGGTTCCCGTGAACTCGGTGGGGTCGAGAGGCGGCAGGCTTTCGTAGGGGTAGTGCTCGTAGGTATAGCGGCAGGGTCGGTATTCACCCAAGTCAGTGGCACACCATGCAGCCTCGAAGCCGACCGAGGACAAGTCGGACCCAGATCCGTCGCCAGGCATCGGTCCTCCAATGATCACCGTGAGCGGAGTGGTCGGCGCCAGCATCTCACCGCCTACTGACAACCCCCCGCGACAGGTAGGGCAGGGTGGCTGTCTCTGGCGAGGGCGAACATTGCCTGATGCGGCTGCGTCACTGGCCTGTCTCGCCGGGCGTGTCCCCGCGCGCGAGCAGAACGGCGGGCAGTGTCTCGTTGAGCCAGGCCTCGGACTCGTCCAGTGTCCAGCCGAGGTCGTCCGTGCGGATGAAGTAGGCGGCATTGCACAGATGGATCCACAGCACGTCGGTGGCCCGCGATGCGTCGATATCCGCGCGAAGCGCGCCCATCGCGGCGAGTCGGCCTGCGGTCAGAGCGAGCCCGCCACGCAGTCCTTGGTGCGCGATCAGCTGGATTTCCCGCACCCTCGGCTCCTGCGGCGCGGCGGCGGCGACCTGCCGCATCAGGCCGGACCACTCCTCGAACTTGCCTCGGCTGGCCTGCACGATGAAATGGATCAGCTCGCGCGGCTCGGTGAACGATTCGATCCGGGCGAGTATTTCCGGGATGTCGTCGGCGGTGGTGCCGGACTCCACCAGCGTGCGCAGCAACCCGTTCTTCCCGCCGCCGACCGCATACACGGTGGCCGGCGCGACCCGGGCGGCCCGGGCGATCTCCTCCACCTTCGTGCCGAAGTAGCCCTTTTGAACGAACAACTCACGGGCCGCGTCGAGGATGGCACGGCGAGTGGCCTGGGCGTATTCGGCTCTCCTGCCGATATCGGCAGCGTCTTTTCGTGCGTCTGACACGCCGTTGATCATACCTGTTACTGTTCATCAGAGTTGGCTCTGATGAACAGAGCATGCTCTGTCATTGCTGAAGGGACACCCCTGCCGTCATGAAAGCGCTCTTCACCACCTTCCCGGCGTACGGTCATCTGCTGCCGATGCTCCCGCTGGCCAGGGCCGCCGCCGCGGCCGGGGACCAAGTGGTCGTAGCAGCATCGGAGGACCTGCACCGGACCGCCGACGACCTGACGATGCGTGCCCTGGGTCCCTCGCTTCCGGAATTGCTCGCAGAGACGAACAGCCGTTTCGGGGAGGACGTTCTCGGCTATCGCAGCGACAGTTCCCAGCTGCTCGATGCGACCGTCGCCCTGTTCACGACGATCCGCGCGGACATGGCTTTCGACGCGCTGCGCGCACAGGTCGTCGACGAGCGCCCGGACGTCATCGTCGCGGAGATGTGGGACTACGTCGCGCCGCTGGTCGCGCGACAGCTCGACATCCCGTTGGTGACCTTCGTGCACAGCCCGGCCACCGCGATCGACGAGGTGCTGGATGCCGGCCTGGTGCGAGCCCTGACGCAGCGCGGACTCACGATGCCTGCCCCGGTGGCTGCCGTCCAGCTGTGGCCGAATTGGCTCGAGACCGAGCCGAATGCTCCCGGCGGCGAGGCCTCGTTGGCGCTCCGGGCGGCGCCCTACGACACCACCGAGGTGGTCGATATACCGGCCTTCGATGGTGCGCGCCCGGTTGTGCTGGTGACCCTCGGCACGGTTGTGGAGGACCTGACGCTGCTCAATGCCGCCGTCCGGGGTGTGCTCGACGCCGGTGCCGACGCGTTGGTCACGACCGGATTCACCGCGACACCGGAGGCTGTCGCGGGTGACCCGGACCGAGTGCGCGCCGTCCCGTTCGCTCCCATCGGGCAGTTGCTTGACCGGGTCCAGGCGGTGGTCGCCGCCGGCGGTTCGGGCACCACGCTCGCCGCGCTTTCCCGTGGCCTGCCCATGGCGTTTGTGCCGCGCATCGCGAACCAGCCGATCGTGGCCGCCGCGGTCGCGGACTTCGGAGCCGGTGTCGTCTCCGGCGAGGACTCGGCTGCCGTGACGTCGGCCGTACGAGCGTTGCTGCACGAGCCGCGCCTACGAGATCGGGCGCAGGCCGCCTCCGAACGGCTGAGCCAGCGCCCTTCGCCGGGCGAGGTGTGGGTCGCACTGCGGGATCGCGTCCCGCACACATCTACTGTGCGCTAGTACTTCAGCAACGGTTCAGTTCACTACCTGGCCTGGTCAAAGGGCATCGTCGGGGGCACAGTCGGCTGATGTTCCATAAGAGGCGGTCGTGTTGGAGTGCCCTCGAACGACTGGTGCAGGCGCCGGTAGTGGCCATGCCTGGCGACGTCCATCGGGCGGCTGCCTCGGAGTGTGGACCTTTGGGTAGGTCCAGCCGCGGGCCCGTTCGAACAACTACCGTTGCCGCTCGTCGCTTGCTGCTGTCGGACGGCCCATGGAGGGCCCAGCGCCGGGAGTGCCTCAGCCATGGACTGACCCGGGCTGAGGCAGTAGGTGCTCGCCCTCGCCGGGGCCGAAGTCTGTTCGGTACGGTTGGCCTGTGGCGGTCCCCGGCGAGGATGCCTTGCTCCTCCGGCTGGCGCCTTCTCATCGGAGGCGGACATCGGGCACGGTGTTGTGGAAGCGGGGAAGTCGGGGACCGATCACATGAGCCAGCCCTTTCTTCCCGCTGGGTTCAGGTGCGGCGGAGCGCATCCAGATGGTCATGGGCGGGGGAACGACCGCGCTCGGTGTAGCGCTCGGCGAAATCGGTCACGACATGCCGTAGGACCGCCGGGGTGCCGGAAGTTGCGAGGGCGCTGTCGGCAACGGCGAAGCAGGCGCGGGCGGCCTTGGCCAGGTCCTGGTCATCGAGTCCCGTGCGGGCTGCCCGCAGCCAGACGTCGTCGGAGGGTACGGGTCGCTTTGGGTCCGGGCAGAGTTGCTCGGTCGCCGCATAGGCGGCATCGGCCGCCACCGGGTTGTTCAGGAGCGTCGTCGCCAGCACGGTCGGCACGACCCAGTCGTCGCCGTCCTGCGCGTCGATCATCCGCAACTCGAGCCAGCCGCGAGGTCTGACCGGCGGGAACAGAGTGCCGAGGTGGTAGTCCAGGTCGGCCAGGGTCGGCGGCCGCAGTCCGGGTACGCCCCGCAGCCAGGCGCGGAAGGTCAGGCCCGAGGGCGCGGACCAGTCCCCGTCGAGGTCGCCCGGTATGCACATCATCTGCGCGTCGAGGGCATAGCGGGTCCAGGCCAGACGGGGGTCGGAGTGATAGCGGGGCGGACGAGTACGACCGGCATCCATCCGGGACCAGACGGCCTGCCGGCTGGACATCCACCCGGTGGGCCACCCGTCCTGTATCGGGGAGTTGGCGAAGGCGGCGACGAGCACGGGGCCGATACGGTGGGTGAGTTCCCAGCGGGAGCGGTAGCCGCCGACGCCGGGGGAGTCCTCGCCGGAGTCCAGGTTGATCTGTATGGATGCGGTGCGGCGCATCATGTCGCGGCCCCAGGGGCCCTCGCGGTCGAAGTAACTCTCCATGGCCCGGTAGCGGGGGTGGTCGAGCACGCGAGGCGGTTCACGGTAGGGGTCGAGGCCCCGGCCGACGAGTGCGAGATCGGCCTGCTCTACTGCCGTGCGCAGTACGGCGAGATCCATTGCCATCATCTCGACGCACGCGCCGAGTGCGAGGGCCGGTGGGGAACTCAGCTCCAGCTGGCCGCCCGGCTCACATGTGAGCTTGCTGCCCCCGGGCAGGGCGTCTGTTGCCTTGATCGGCGCGAGGGCGGTGTTGAGCCGGTCGACCGATATCGGCAGCCCAGGGTTGTGGCGGTCCTGGACCAGCCACTCCATCTCCACACCGACCCGCTCAGGGGGGCCGGTCTTGAAGGACACACCGAGCACATGCGCTTCCGCCTCTTCCAGGGTCAGTTCGGTCATCTCTGTGCTCCTCTCGCACCATCAGTTGTGGGTCAGGTGGGTGTGGGGCTGGGCGCAGGGGTGGAGCGGCGCGGCGAGGGGGAAACCGCTTCATCCGTTCACGGAGCTGTCTGTTGGCGACGGCGCGGGAGGTGATCTCAACGTGTTCGGGACGGAGAATGTGTTCTGGACCGAAGGGGACGCGGCCGGTGGTCCCCTGCCCACGGCCTCGAACGGCTCCTCGCCGCCGTCATCGACTCGCAGTCGATCAAGGCCGCCGAGACCGTCGGCAGGGACTTCCGCGGCTACGACGACGCGGGTAAGGCGTCCATGGTCGCGAGCGGCCTCTGGCCGTGGACACCGGGTGCTTGCCGCCGTTGGTCGTTGTCGCCCGGGCCGACCTGCCAGACCTGACAGCAACGCGGTCAAGGAAGTGCCGTTCCGGCTGCGGCTGGTGAACCCTGACATCGGACTTCGCCTGGGCCTACTCCGCCCATGCCGGGCAGCGCGTGACCTGACTCGGAATCGCTCATTACTTGGGCCGCGATCAGCCGTATGACCAGGCGCACGACCTGTCGAAGCTCCCCGCGTGGGCGGATGCGGGCTTCCGCCAGGCTCAACACCGCTGAGGGTCTCGGCACTGACGTCAGCAGTCCCACCGAGAGATCATCAGGCCCTCGATCCGGCCAGATCGTCGGACCAACACGACGGCTCCAGCGGGTAGTTTGCCATGACCGGCGCAACAAACAGGCGCTCAGGATGTGGGCCGTGCCCGGAAAGGCTGAGGCGGGTGCGTCGTCGGCCCTACCGGTGGTCGCCGTCGTGACCCGGTTCGGTCTCCGGCCGGCCGTGCACGATGGCCGGCCGGAGACCTTCGCGGTTGCGGTGATCGCCGTGTCGTTCAGACGGCGAGGCGACCACCGTCGGCCACGATGACCTGGCCGGTGACGAAGCTTGCGCGCTCGCTCGCCACGAACGCGATGACCTCGGCGAGTTCCTCCGGCGTGGCATTGCGCTTGAGCGGGTTGACCTCGGACCAGGTCGTGAACTGGTCGGCGCCGATGAAGTCCACCACGTTGTCGCTATTCACGTTCCCCGGAGCCACCGCATTGACGCGTATGCCGTGGTGGCCCCACTCCGCGGCCCAACTGCGGGTGAAGGACTCGACGGCCGCCTTCTGCGCTCCGTACGTCGCCATGTGCGGCATGGCGATCGCGGCGGCGATACTGCTGATGTTGATGATGTTGCCGCCGCCCCGCTCGATCATCCCCCGGACGAGTCGTGTGCTGAGGACGAAGGTGGCGCGCACGTTGGTGTCCCAGGTCTCCGCGTTCGCTTCGGTGTCCTGGTCGAGGGACGGCTTGATGCTGGCCCTGTAGCTCGCCGCGTTGTTGACCAGCACGTCGATTTCACCCGCTTCCTTGGCCAACCGCTCGACGTCGGCGAGATCACTCAGATCGGCGAGGATGAACCGGGCCTTTCCTCCGGCGGCGGTGATGTCGTCCACCACCTCGGCCCCGCGCTCGGCGTTGCGTCCGGTGATCACCACCGATGCTCCGTCGCGTGCGAAGGCGTGTGCCGTGGCGGCGCCGATGCCTCCTCGCGAACCCGCACCTGTAATCAGAACGCTCTTGCCCTCGAATTCCATTGGGTTCTCCTCGAAAAGAAAAAAATGTGTGACAGCGCGCGCCGAGATCGGGCTCCAACTGTCCGGCCCTGTCGGCCGCGCTGGGCGTGCACCACGGTAGGACTGGCCCTGACATAGAGGCAAATAGTGGCAACGTATACTCTGCATTGACATCTTCTATGTCATGTCGAAGGTTGGATTCGAATGAACCTGCGCCAATACGAATACGCCCTGGCCGTCGCCGATGAGGGCTCCATGACAGCGGCAGCAGAACGTCTGGGGGTCACTCAGCCCTCCCTGTCGCAGCAGGTCGGCGCCTTGGAGAAGCATCTCGGGGTGCAGCTGTTCACCCGCACCCCGAGCGGAGTGTCGGTGACGGTGGCCGGGCGGGCTTTTCTCGCGGAGGCGAAGATCGCGACGACCGCATCGCGGCGTGCCATCGCGGCCGCCCGGGCCGCCGACGGGGAACTGGCAGGCGAACTCATCATGGCCGTGCACATGGGCCTGGGGGCACGCCAACTTCCGCAGGTGTTGGGGGAGTTGCGCAGCCGTCACCCGAAGCTCCAGGTGACTCTCCACGAGGAGCCCGATCCCGCGGACATAGAACGACTGGTCCGCCAGGGAACCCTCGACATGATCCTCGTGCACAACATCCCCGCCGGGTGCACCTTCGATACTCACCCTCTGGGCGAAGAGGCCTATGTCGCAGTCCTGCCGAAGGGGCATCCGTTCCTTTCGGACGGTGCCGCCCTGCGCCTGGAAGACCTGGCGTCAGAGGGCTGGGTCCGGTTCCGGCGCGGCAGCCTGCTCGACGACTACCTCGCCCGCCTGCTCGGCGACGCGGGCCTCAGCCCGCACACGGTGGCCCGAGCGTCCCAGATCTCCACTGCGGTGCGGCTCGTGGCGCAGGGCTTGGGTGTCACGGTGGTTCCGGCCTCGGCCATCCCCGAAGGCTTCGAAGAACTGGCCTGCCCGCTCCTGCCCTCCCTGGCCGAGCCCGTCCTCGTCGGCGTACGGCGCAACCCGGGCTCAGCCGAGATGGTCATGCTGGACCACCTCAGCCGGCAGAACTGGTGCGGCACAGACCTCTTCTGTCAGCCCGCAACTCATTGAGCGGCTGTTTTCGACGTTGCACCGATATGGAACGGCCTCGGGCTCCGAAGCGCCATTCATGAAGCCATGCTGTCTCCGCCGCGCAGCCTTTTGACCTGCCGGCGCGAAGTTCAGATCCGGTGAATTCCCAGGTGGGTGCCCTCGTTCGGGAGGCCGTGAAAGTCTGGAATATCGGCGGCAGTTGGGATGCATCATCCCGATCCTGCGGTACCAAGTACGAGGTCCTGGCATCGATCGCCGAGGCATCTGTCACGCTCACCCCGCGCCTCACCACATGGGCAATGCTGACTGTCTGCGCTGGCCGACAACCACCTGGCCCTGGCCGGTCCGCGATGTTCCTGCCCGGCTCCGAGCCCCCGCCATGTCAGGGGAACTGCTCCACCGAATACGGCTGCTCGGCCTCACCCGCGACGCTCGTCAGGAGGACCCTCACTGGCCCGGCCACCGCTACTGATCCACATGCCTGGCGAAAACACTGGTGCCTGCGCACCGACTTCGACAAGCTGCGGCACATGGACTGGACGCCCCTGCTCTCCACACTGACCGGTGCTGTCATCGGCATCGCAGCCACTCTGATCGCCGACCGCAACCGGTGGCGGCGGGAGGAAGCCAGGCATGCTCTGGAAGTACGGCGCGACGTCTACACCGAGTATGTTTCCGCCCTCAAAGCCGCGGGTGAGGAGATACGGGCCGTCGCCTTGGGCGACCACATGTCCGAGTCGGCACGCGATGCGGCGGTGCGGGAGGCCGTGCGCGGCACCGGTATCTACACGGCGAGCGAACGCCTCTGGCTCGTGGGCCCCTCGCGGGTCGTGGAGGCGGGGAACGAGGCCTTCCACTGCCTGCGCGCGATCCGCGACGCGTACGCCCGTGGGGTGGCTGTCGGCTCGGCGGACGACGCGCCCCTGATAGAGCGGCGGCGCAAGGCTATGGCGCAGATGCGTTGCCTCATGCGTGAGGACCTGGGTATCGGACCCCTCGGAACCGAGTGACGTGTCAGCAGCCATGCACTCGTCCCGGCCTCGCGAGGTCTCCGCCACCGCGCCGGTCACCGTCATTCATTGGTGGCGCAGGCCGGGATGAGGCCTGGCTCTGCGGGCGCCGGGCGGTGCGACCAACGGATCACCCGCGCGCCGAGCGCATCACGCCACGGCACCATCGACAGTCGGCTCTGCGCAGCCTACGAACTGATGCTGATGGTCGTAGTGGGCGGCCGGGATGTGTCAGGCGAGGGCAAGGAAGAGCTTCTCAAGTTCCGCTTCGCTCATCGGGGGTGTGTCCTCGTCGGCGGCGGTCATGCACTGTCGCATGCCGCTGGCGACGATTTTGAATCCGGCGCGGTCCAAGGCGCGGGAGACCGCGGCGAGCTGAGTGACGACGTCCTTGCAGTCGCGGCCTGCCTCGATCATGGCGATGACGCCGGCGAGCTGCCCCTGTGCGCGACGGAGGCGGTTGAGAACGGCGGTGCTGGCTTCCTCGTCGACTTTCACGCGCGGCTCCATCCGAGTGAGTTCCTTGCGGTCGATGGTACCCCCTGGGGTATCGGTGGCCCGGGCGGGACCGGGGCCACCGATGGAGGGAGCGGTCAGTCGTGGGAGAAGCGGATAGTGGGCAGAACCTTCCGCAGCCACGCGGGGCTCCACCACGCGGCACGGCCGGTGACCCGGAGCAGGGCGGGGAGCAGGACGAGTCGGATGAGGAAGGCGTCGAGAAGAACGGCGGTCCCGAGGACGATGCCCATCTCCTTGGGCGGGAGCGGCTTGGCGAGGGCGAAGGTGAAGAAGACGGCGACCATGACGCCCGCTGCCGCGAAGATGACGCGGCCGGAATGAGCGAGGGCGGAGGTCATGGCCGTACGGGGGTCGCCCGTGCGCTCGAAGTGCTCCTTGGCGGAGGAGAGTAGGAAGACGGTGTAGTCCATGGCGATCGCGAAGATCATCGCGAAGAAGAAGACCGGGCCCCAGCCGTCCAGGAATCCCTGCGGGTCGAAGCCGAGCAGCCCGGAGCCGTGACCGTCCTGGAAGATCAGGCGGGCGACGCCGAAGGCGGCGGCGGTGGCGAGGAGATTGGTGAGCACCCCGAGGGCCGCGATCAGCGGGGCCTGGAGGGCGATGAGCAGTAGGACGAAGCCGAGGGTCAGGATGACGCCGATGACCAGCGGGGCCTTGTCGTCCAGGGCTTGCTTGAGGTCGAGGTTCTCCACGGCCGCACCGCCGACCAGCGCCTGGCTGGGGAGTTCGGCCCGGAGGATCTTGACGGTGTTCCGCAGTGACCCGTCGGAGGGGTCGACCGATGGCATGGCCTGGATCAGGCTCCAGTGCGAGCCGTCGGCGGCCGACTGGGCGGGCAGGACGGCGGCGATACCGTCGGCGGAGGCGAGGGTGCGGGCTGTGGCCTGCGCCTGGGCGGTGGGCGTGACGATCTGGAGCATGCCGGGGGCGCCCTTGCCGAGGGCCTGCTGCACCATCTCGTAGCCCTGCCGTGAACTGTCGGCAGCGGGGACGACAGTGATGGACGGCATCGCGGTCTTCAGCCCGAGCACCGGGACGGCGAGCGCGACCAGGACCAGCACCGCGGGCACCCCGTAGCGCAGCGGATGACGCCACAGCCGCTCACCCCAGGCGTCGAAGCGGGGGGGAGACGACATGGTCGGTGCGGCTGCGGGGCAGGGCGAGCTTGTTGACGCGCGGGCCCAGCTTGCCGAGGACGGCGGGCAGCAGGGTCAGGGTCGCGGCGAGCACGAAGACGACGGAGAGCATGATGCCGACGGCCATGGTGCGGACGGCCGGGGCGGGCACGAGCATCACGGCGGACAGGCTGACGAGCACGGTCAGTCCGGACAGCAGCACGGCCTTGCCTGCGGTGTCCATGGTCTCCTCCACCGCGCGGCGTGGGTCGCCGTGGCGGGCGAGGGCGCCGCGGAAGCGGATGACGAGGAAGAGCGCGTAGTCGATACCGAGTGCTAGGGCGAACATCAGGGCGAAGTCCATGGCCCAGATGGAGATCGGCGTGACATGGCTGAGCAGGACCAACGAGCCTACGGAGGCGGCCAGCCCGGCCATGGTGAGCAGCAGGGGCAGGCCTGCGGCGACGAGTGAGCCGAAGGCGATCACGAGCACGATCAGGGTGACCGGCCAGGACAAGATCTCGGCGTGGATCATCGCGTCCAGGTTGGCGGTGTTGAAGTCGCTCCACATGACCGACGCCCCGGTGGCCCGCACGGCGATGCCGTCGGTGGACAGCGCGCGCAGCGGATTCTTGAGGTCGTCGGAGGCCCGCACCATGTCGTCCGGGTTGGCCTTGGCGCCGCCCAGCAGCACGGCGGTCCTGCCGTCCTGGCTGATCGTCGCCCCCGCCCGGGGCTGGACGACCTCCGATATCCGGTCGTTGGCGGTCAGCAGCTTGGTCGCCTTGGCCAGCACGGTCTGTACGGCGGGGTCGGTGACGGGCCGGTCGGCGTGGACGACGACCTGGATCGCGGTGGAGCCGGTGCCGCCGAAGTGCTGCTGGGCCAGTTCACGGACCGCCACCGACTCCGATCCGTTGCTCTGCCAGCCCGCACCGGACAGCGCGGTGGTCACCTGCGGCGCGAAGACACCGAGCACGGCGACCACGATCACCCACCCCGCAAGGACGGTCCTGAAGTGGCTCGCCGTCCAGTCGCCGAGGCGCCCCAGTGGGCCGGGTGCGGAGGGTGGGGCTCCGGTCTTCGGGGCGTGGTCGACGAACGTCATGGAATCCTCCTGAGATACCCCGGGGGGTAATGGCTGTGGTGAGCGTACACGATACCCAGGGGGGTATTATTGTGGACATTCGCATGGCTGCCCATCACTGGAGAAACTCGTGAGCTACGCCCGCACTGTCAGCTTGACCAGCGACTTCGCCACCACCGTCGACGCCGTACGCGAAGCCCTCGCCGCCCAGGGCTTCGGCGTCCTCACCGAGATCGACGTCAGGGCCACCCTCAAGGCCAAGCTCGGCCACGAGATGGAGGACTACCTGATTCTCGGCGCCTGCAACCCGCCCCTGGCCCACCGTGCCATCGAAGCCGACCGAACCATCGGTCTGCTGCTGCCGTGCAATGTCGTCGTACGCCGAGAGGGCGACCACACTCTTGTCCAAGCCCTGGACCCGAACACCATGGTCACTCTCACAGGTCTGCCTGCGTTGCAGCCTGTCGCACAGGAGGCCGCCGCCCGCCTGGATGATGCCCTTGCCTCGCTCGGCTGACTGCGGGTGAGATCCCTGCCGAGATCGGGTTGGCGACAAGCCTGCCTCACTCGTCAGGAGGCGTTTGAGGGATGCTTCGTTGTGAGCCGGTCCGCCGCCTCCAGCAGATGCGCGGTTGGTGAAGGCCACCGAACCGGGTCCGAGCGGTCGGCGCGAGTCGACCCAGGGGGCGCCCGACGCAGGTCCACCGGGTGCGGCGGCGTGTGTAACGTGATCAGCGGGTCCGGCCGGCGCGATGCACTACGGCGATGGCACCAGACTCTCCCTCTCCCTCGCTCTCCGGGTGCCGCCTGATGGACTACCGCAGAAACGGCCGCGCGGCATGAGCTGTGTGACCTCACGCGACCTCACATACGTGCCCCTCCCTTGTGACTGCTCTGGCCGTGCACAGGCTCGGTGCCAGGCCGGTCGCGGAGCCGGAGGCTGATCAGCGCGGTGATGGTGAAGGCGGCGGTTTGGTAGAGCATGGCGTGCCGGAACGCGGTGCCCGCGTTGGCGGCGGGGGCGTAGTAAGCGAGTCCGGCCGCCGTCACTCCGATGGATCCGCCGAGCTGCTGTGCTGTGGGCAGCAGTCCGGAGACCGAACCGGCGGCGGGGCCGTTCACCTCGGCCAGGACCAGGGTGAACACCGAGGCGGTGAAGGCGCCGAACGCGGCTCCGCCGAGGGCCAGCACGGGCAGCGCGGCCTGGCGTCCCGCTGCCGAGCCGATGAGCGGGCCCAGGGCCAGGCACATCCCGGCCAGTACAAGGGATGCGACGGTGAGCACAGTCGGTCCGTGTCGGCGGGTGAGAGCGGGCGCGGCTCTGCTGCCGACGGCGGCAGCGGCGGCGAACGGTGCTGACGTCAGCGCGGCCGCAAGGGCCGAGTACCCGACGGCGGACTGAAGGTGGAGGAAGAGCAGGTAGGTGAAGGAGGGGACGCCCGTGTTGAACACGAACACCAGCAGGGTGCCCCGGCGTGCCGACCGGTCACGCAGCACCGCGGGATGGATCAGCGGGTCGGGTCGGTGCGGGAGGCTGTGGATGAAGTAGCCGAGGGAGGCAACAGCCACGGCGAAGCCGGCCCATGTCCACCAGGGCCAGCCTGCTTCCCGGCCCAGCGCCAGCGGCAGGACCAGCGCGCCGGCTCCTACGGTGACCAGCAACGCCCCCAGCTTGTCGACGCGGAGTCCGGCAGCCCCGCGGGTGCGGGGCAGCGCGGTCGCTCCGACCAGCGAGGCGAGCGCCACCGGCACGGTGAGGAGCATCACCGGCCGCCAGCCGAGGCCGAAGAGATCGGCACTGAGTACGAGGCCGCCGATCAGGGGTCCGGCCAGTGACGCGACGGCCATGGTGGCGCCGTACAGGCCCAGGGCGCGCGGCCGACGGGTCGCCGGGGTGGCGGCCTGGATGAGGGACAGGACCTGGGGAGCGACCAGGCCGCTGCCCGCGCCCTGCACCAGCCGGGCCGTGATCAGTGATACGGCGTCGGGGGCACACGCGCCGGCCACCGAGCCCACGGTGAAGACCACGGTGCCCGTCACGAACAGGCGGCGGTAGCCGTAGCGGTCGCCGAGCCGTGCGGCGGGGATGAGCAGGCAGGCGTACGTCAAGGTGTATCCGGCGAGTACCAGTTGTATGGCGCCCGGACCGGCGCCCAGGCCGGCCTGTATCGCAGGCGCAGCGACCTGGGCGACAGTGACGTTGAGCAGCTGCACGAAGGTGGCGCTGAGCACCACGGGCAGCACGAGGCGTCCGTCGCTCACGGCAGCAGCGCCGCGGCGAGCTCATGGGGCCGGGCGGCGAACGGGCTGTGGCTGCCCGGGAGGGTGCGCACGGTGAACGGCTCGCCGGGCATGGCCCGGTCGGCTTCCGCGATCATCAGATCCTGTACGGCCGTCGGCAGTGCCCGGTCGTCCGCGCAGCGCAGGAAGGTCCGCGGGATACGCCCCCACCGGTCCGGGGTCACCATGACCGGGGTGGTGGGGATCGCCAGAGGCAGATCGGGACTCAGTGCCGAGCGCCAGCGGTCGAAGCGGTCCAGGGGGGTGTCGTGGTAGTGAGTGTGCCGCAGTTCCTCGATGTAGGCGGGGTCCTGCGAGAGCGGGTTGATCCGCACGGCGCCCAGTTCCCCGGGGTCGCCGAGGTTCAGACTCCGGCCTCGTGCCGTGGTGTTCTCGGGCGAACCGAGGTAGTCGAAGAACCGGGGCCGTGCGGCGGGTACGAAGGCTGAGAGGTAGACGATCTCGTCGACGAGTTCGGGTGCGCGCTCGGCGGCCAGTGACGCGGGGCCGCCGCCCGCGCTGTGTGCGACGAGCACGACACGACGGTGGCGCCGGGCCTGGCGCAGTGTGTCCAGCACGGCCTCGGCGCTGTCGTCCATCGTCACGCCGGCGAGCGCGGACTTCTCGGTCGACAGGCCCGGCTGGCCCGGCTGGAGGTATCCGCTGGGCAGCGGCGCGTCGAAGCCGTGCCCCGGCAGGTCGATGGCCATGCTCGCGGCGCCGAGTGCGGCGAGTGCGCGCTGCGTCGGCGCCCACTGCCCGGAGCCGTGCCAGGCCCCGTGCACGAAGACGAAGACGGTATCTGTGGAGGAAAAAGCAGTCATGACCGCATTCCACTCGACCCGACTCCGGCCATCCATCGAAAGATCTGACAAGCTGACCGGCGATACATATGAGATATGAATGGGAGGCTGACATGGAGGCGCGGCATCTGCGCTACGCGCTGACCCTCGCCGAGCATGCACACTTCGGCCGGGCGGCCGGGGCGCTGGGCATCGCGCAGCCTCCGCTGTCCAAGCAGATCGCCGACCTCGAACGGGAAGTGGGCGCCCGCTTGTTCGACCGCACCCGTCAGGGGGTGTTCCCGACAGCTGCGGGTGCGGCCTTCCTCGCGCGGGCCCGCAGGGCGCTCGACGAGATCACGGCGGCCTCGGTCGACGCGGCCAGGGCGGCACGCGGTGAGACGGGACGGCTGCGCCTGGGGTTCATCGCCTCGGCGCTGCTCGAACCCCTGCCGGACGTCCTCGGCCGGTTCGGCCGCGAACGCCCCGACGTGCGGCTGGAACTGCACGAGATGGCGACCAACCGCAGCACGGCGGCTCTCGTCGCCGGCGAACTCGACGTGGCGATCGGCCTCGGCCGTCCACGAGGCGTCGGGGCCGAGCAGTTGGTGTCGGTCCCGATCGGACACGACCACCTGGTCGCGGTCGTGAGCAGCACGCATCCGTACGCCGGGCAGTCGTCGGTGGACGTGGACCAACTGCGGCGACAGCCACTGATCGTGGCCCCGGGCGAGGACGAGCCCGTCGTCGTCACCGGCCTGCGGACCCTCCTGGGCGAGGACTCCCCGGCGCTCTCCGGCGCGACCGTCGCGAGGGACATCCACACCATCATCGGCCTCGCTGCCTGCGGGGTGGGCGTCGGTCTGGGACCCTCCCGCATGCTGACGGCCCCGCGACAGGGCACGTGGTTCTGCGAGGTCACCCCGCGCACGCCTCTGCCCGATCTGGTCATGTCCTTCCAGGCCCGGGACCGCTCCCCGGCACTGAACGCCTTCCTCGACATCATCCGCCAGAACTGCCCCGACGTCGGTGCCGCGCTCGACCACCGGCTTGGTCCACTCGCACCACAATGAACAAGGCGACGGCGCCTCGACCTCCACCCGGCCTTCCCGCACCGGGCGCCTACTGGATCGCTGTCGGTGTCGGCCTCCTGACCACCGGGGCGCTCAACGCCTGACGACCGGCCGACTGAACGACAGGCGGATGTAACGCCTGCTACATTCAGGAGCGTGTCGAACGCTGAACCGGGGGGCCGCTGGCTCGTCCTCCTGATCAAACTGCCCGCGGAGCCGACCCGGCATCGGGTCGCGGTCTGGCGGGAACTGCGCAAGGCCGGTGCGCTCTCCCTGGGCCAGGGGATCTGGGCCGTCCCGGACGTGCCCGTCTTCGCCGACGGGATCACCCGGGCGGTCGCGCTCACCGAGCAGGCTAGCGGGCAGGCCGTGACGTTGAACGCCGCCGGACGCAGCGAGCAGGACGCCTCCCGCTTCCAGGCCCTGTTCACCGCGGCCCGCACCGAGGACTGGCAGGAGTTCCTGGCCGACTGCGGCAAGTTCGAGCAGGAGCTGGCCAAGGAGATCCGCACGGCCAAGTTCACCCTGGCCGAGCTGGAGGAAGAGGAGCAGTCGCTGGAGCGGTTGCGGCGCTGGCACCGTGACCTGACCGCCCGGGACGTGTTCGGGGCGCCGGAGGCGGCCGAGGCCGGACGGCGGCTCAAGGAGTGCGCCGCGGCCTGCGAGGACTACGCCGAGCGCGTCTTCGCCGCCCTGCACCAGGCCCCGGAGGACCGGCAGTGAGCACGAAGGCGGCCCCATCCCGGCAGATGTGGCCGCTGTACGCGGCCGGGTTCACCACCGCCTTCGGCGCACACGGCATCGCCGCCAGCCTCGGCAGCGACACGGGCGACGCGGTCACCTCCCTCCTTGTCCTGGGCGGGCTGCTCGCCCTCTACGACGGCGCCGAGGTGCTCCTCAAACCCGTCTTCGGCACCCTCGCCGACCGCATCGGAGCCCGCCCGGTCCTGCTCGGCGGACTGGTGGCCTTCGCCGCCGCGTCGGCGCTGTACGCCGTGGCGGACAGCCCGGGCTGGCTGTGGGCCGCCCGCCTCGGCCAGGGTGCCGCGGCCTCCGCCTTCTCCCCTTCCGCCTCCGCGCTCGTCGCCCGCCTCAACCCGGCCGCCAAGCACGGCCGGGCGTTCGGCACCTACGGCTTCTACAAGTCCATTGGCTACACCCTGGGCCCGCTGCTCGGCGGCGTCCTGGTCTGGGCCGGCGGCCTGCGGCTGCTGTTCACCGTCCTGGCGTTGCTGGGCGCGGCGGTGGCCGTCTGGGCCGTCCTCGCCGTACCTGTCGTGGCCCCGCTGCCCAAGAGCCGGCAGACGGTGCTGGATCTGGCCCGGCGGCTGGTGGATCCGGTCTTCCTCGCCCCGACCGCCGCGCTCGCGGCGGCGACCGCTGCCTTGTCGGTCGGGGTCGGCTTCCTCCCGGTGTCCGGCCGCGTCGCCGGGCTGGGCGCCGTAGCCACCGGGGCAGCGGTGTCCGTGCTCGCCGGCTGTGCGGCTGTCGTCCAGCCCCAGGCCGGACGCGCGCTGGACGCCGGGCGCCTCACTGTCCGTTCGGGCCTGGCCGCGGGGCTGTGCGTCACCGCCGCGGGTCTGGCCTGCGCGATGCTGCCGGGCCTGAGCGGCATCCTGGTCGGCGCCGCCCTGATCGGTGTCGGTACGGGGCTGATCACGCCGCTCGGTTTCGCTGCGCTGGCCGCCTCGACCCCCCAGGAACGCCTCGGCCAGACCATGGGCGCGGCCGAACTCGGCCGGGAACTCGGCGATGCGGGCGGCCCCCTCCTCGTCGCCGCCGTCGCCTCCCTCGCCACGCTCACCTACGGCTTCGGCGTCCTCGCGGCTGTGATCGGGATGGGAGCCGTGGTCGCGGTGGTGCACCGGCGTCCGGCGTCGGAGCTGCCCCAGGCGGAACAAGGAAACGTGAACTGACGGCTGTCCTGCATCAGTTCTGGGCGCGGCGTCGCAGCAGGCGCCGGCCGACGAACGCGGCGACGAGGACTCCCAGGGCGATGAGCGCGTAGAGCTGGTAGCGGGTGACCTGGTCGTAGATGGCCGTGATGTGGGTGCCGGCCTGGTACGCCAGAGTCACCCACAGGCCGACCCAGAGCGCGGCACCGAGGGCGTTGAAGGCCAGGAAGCGGCGCCAGGGCATTCCGCTGGTGCCCGCGATGATGCCATTGACCTGGCGCAGTCCTTCGATGAAGCGGGCGACGGTGACGATCTTGCCGCCGTTGCGGGTGAAGAACTCCTCCGCCGCGTGGAAGCGTTCGGGGGTGAGGAACACATAACGGCCCCAGCGGTGCACGAACGCACGTCCGCCCCTGCGGCCGATCAGGTAGCCGACATTGTCCCCGGCGACGGCCGCGACGAACGCGAGCGCCGCGACAGCGACGACGTTCAGTCGCCCGGCCCCGGCGTAGATCCCGGCCGCGATCAGGATCGTCTCGCCCGGGGCGGGAATGCCGAAGTCCTCGACGAACACCACGGCGGCGACGGCCCAGTAGCCGTAGTGGCCGAGCAGCGGGGCCAACTGGGCCAGCGGGCCCGGGAGAGGAGGGGCCATGTGCCCACCGTACGTCGCCCGAGCGCCGGCCGGATCGGCGCCGGTCAGCAGGGCAGGTCGAGGGTGATGGCGGTCCCGTGCCCGGTGTTGGCGGCGTGTGCGGAGCCGCCGTGGGCGGTGGCCACGGCCTGCACGAAGGCGAGCCCGAGGCCGGAGCCCTCGCCGGTGCGGCTTGCCTCGGCGCGGGCGAAGCGGTCGAAGGCGCGAGGCAGGAACTCCGGCGGGAAGCCGCTCCCCTCATCCGTGACGCACAGACGCATCCTGCCAGCCCGGCGCCACGGGCCCCTCTACATGGCAGGCCACCTCTCCAGCGACCTCACCGCCGGCACCCTCATCGGCGACTACGAACTCGCCATCGGCGGCCACTGACCCTCGACGGCCGCACCGCCAGACCGTGTCACCGGCTGTCGGTGGCCCTGTGCACCGGCCCCGTTCCACACCTGACCAGGTCGTCGCCGAGGAAGTGGTCCAGCACGTGGAGCGCACCACGCGATCGCACGATCCTGATGCGCGTCGAGACGCTCACCGGTCAACCGCCGTGCCCGGTGGACGACTTGAGCTCGGAATCCGTGCCCGGGGTCTCGGGCCCGGTCCTGTGGTGGTCGGTGTCCCGGGCCAAGGAGCTGGGCCACCAGGCTCGGGGTCCGATGTCGATGACCAGGGCGGGCACCAGCAGTGAGCGGACGACGAACGTGTCGAGCAGGACGCCGAAGGCAACGATGAACGCGATCTGTACGAGGAACGCGAGCGGGATCACGGTCAGGGCCGCGAATGTCGCTGCCAGTACGATCCCGGCCGAGGTGATCACACCGCCGGTCGTGGTCAGCCCGCGCAGCACGCCCTGCCGTGTGCCGTGGGTGAGCGACTCCTCCCGTACTCGCGACATCAGGAAGATGTTGTAGTCGACGCCGAGGGCCACCAGGAACACGAATCCGTACAGCGGTACCGAGGCGTCCGTGCCGCTGAAGCCGAGAAGGTGCTGGAAGACGAGTGCCGACACGCCGAGCGTGGCCAGGAAGTTGAGTGCGACGGTGGCCACCAGCAGGACGGGCACCAGAAGCGAGCGCAGCAGCATCATCAGGATGAGAAGGATGATGCCGAGCACGATGGGCACGATGACGGTGCGGTCGCGCGCGGCGGTCCGCTGGGTGTCGTACTGCTGTGCCGTGTACCCGCCGACCAGTGTGTCGGCCCCGGGCACTGTGTGCACGTCGGCCCGTAGCCGGGCGATGGTCTCCTTGGCCGCATCGCTGTCCGCCGCCGCCTTGAGGACGGCGTCGATCCGGACGCGGCCGTCCACGACGAGGGGTTCACCGGCACCTGGCCGTCCCGAGGCGGACACCGTGCCGGCCGATGCCACGCCCTCGGTGCGCAGGGCGGTGGCCGTCACCTGGGCGGCCCGGTCGGCGTCGGTGATGATCACCGCGGGATTGCCGGAGCCGCCGGGGAAGTGCTTGCCGAGTGTCTGCTGCGCAGTGACGGAGTCGGCGTGGCCCACGAAGATCTCGTCGAGGGGAACTCCCTTGGCGGACAAGGTCGGTGAGAAGGCCGCGAAACCGGCCAGGACGAGCGCGGTCACCATCCAGGTCCTTCGCGGTCGCCGGTCCACGACGGCGGCGACCCGTGCCCACACACCGCGCTCCTCGGCTGCGGCCGATGCGTCGGAGGCCTTCGGCCGGGAGGGCCAGTAGGCCGTACGGCCGAGCAGTGCCAGCACGGCCGGCAGGAAGGTCAGTGCGGAGAGCGCGGCGCATGCGATGCCGATGGCGCCGACGGGGCCCAGGGCGCGGTTGTTGGTCAGGTCGCTGGCGAGCAGGGCCAGGAGTCCGAGTGCCACGGTGGCGGCGCTCGCCGTGATCGCACCGAACGAGCGGCGCAGCGCGGTCAGGGCAGCGGCGGTCGGGTTGTCGTGCCGGGCGATCTCTTCCCGGAAGCGGGCGACCAGCAGGAGGGCGTAGTCCGTGGCGGCTCCGATCACGAGGATCGACAGGATGCCCTGGATCTGGCCGTCCACCCTGACGGTGCCCCGGTCCGCGAGCGCGTAGACGACGGCACACGCCAGCCCGAGGGCGAACACGGCCCCGATGATGATCAGGAACGGCAGCAGGACACTCCGGTAGACGAGCAGCAGAATCAGCAGGACGGCGCCGAGTGCCACCCCCAGCAGCAGTCCGTCGATGCCGGCGAACGCGTTCGACAAGTCGGCCTGGCTCGCCGCCGGCCCCGCGATCTGTGCCGTGGCGCCCGGCACGCCCCGGACCGCCTCACGCACCCTGCCGAGGACATCCGGAAGGTCCTTGCCGAGGTCGGGCCTCAGCTGTACGACGGACTGCATGGCCTGTCCGTCGTCGGAGAGGAGAGCGGGCGAGGGGCGACCCACGATCCCGGGCTGTCCGGCGAGCGTGCCCACGGCGCGGGTCGCGGCGGTCTGTTGGGCCTTGCCGACCCGGTTCCCGTGTGCCGTCCAGATCACGATGGCAGGCAGTGTCTCGGACTGGTCGAAGGCCTCCTGGGCCTTGAGCGCCCGGGTCGACTCGGCGCTCTGCGGGAGGAAGGCGGCCTGGTCGTTGGTTGCCACCTCGCCCAGTTTCCCGGCGTAGGGACCAAGAGTTCCGCCCACGCTCAGCCAGACGAGGAGCAGGACGACGGGCACCAGCCACCGGGCCCGGCGCGATGTGGTTGGCATGAACATCCTCAAACGGCGGAGACAGTAAGTCACTCATCAAGAATCTCAATGATTGAGAGAACATATACTGGTGCCATGCCCGTCAACAACACCTCGTCGATCTCTCCCGGAGACGACCCGACGGGACTGCAGAACTTCGCTGTGCTCCTGCGGGCGATGAATGCCGAGTTCAACCGCATCGCCCATGACTTCGCGCAGGCACAGGGGCTGCACCTCACGGATGTGCTGGCACTCATCGCGATCCTGGACGCCGACGCCGAGGACGGACCCATGACGCCGGGCCGGCTGCGCGAGCGGTTGAGCCTCACGTCCGGCGCCGTGACCGCCTGCATAGACCGCCTGGAGAAGGCGGGCCACATCCAGCGTGTCCGGGCCGTCGACGACCGTCGCGTGGTGCACCTGCACTACGCGACGGCGGGCCGACGCGTCGCCGCCGACTACTTCCGGCCGCTGGCCCGGAGCACCGCGGCCGCGTGCGAACGCTTCACCGCCGACGAACTGGCCGTCGTCATCCGCTTCCTCGCTGAGATGAACCGGGAACTCGCGCTGCTGAGCCGCTGAGCCGCTGAGCCGCTGAGCCGCCGAGCGCCGAACGGCTGGGGCCGCGCTCCATCCATCATCCCGATTCCTCTGACGAAACCGTCGGATCGCGCGCCACGCTGACCTGCACCCGACGCCCGTTCAACTGACGTCTACGCAGCGCCTTCTCACCCCACACCACCTGGACCGGGTCGAACGCGTGCACCCGTGGGGGCCGGACGGCCACGTGGACGCGCGCGTCGCCCCGGCGAGGGCTGTCGGCTCCCGTACGTTGTCTCGCGTGCACCTCGGCATCGCGTCTCCGGCCAAGCCGATGCGCCGTGCAGGCCGGGAAGCCGCACCGGCGCTCTCGTGTCCATCCGGGGCGGGCACCGTCGTATCCGAGAACTCTGAGCGGGGCACCGCGCGTTCGGCGTCCGCGGCCGGACCGGAAGTCCTCATGTCGGGCGGCGTCCGCAGCGCAGTGACTCCCCGCCGGGCAGGGGCGGCCACTGTCCTCGGCCGGCGAGGCGGAGCGGCCGACTGTCGCCCCCCGACCGCCCGGGGCATCTCCTCATCTCACGGAGTGATCATGAACGACTGGCACTGGCTGTTCGGCGACCAGCTGGGCCCGCACTTCCTCGCGCCGGAAGAGGGCGGCCCCGCTCGGGCCAGCAAGGTGGTGATGATCGAGGCCCGCTCGGTGTTCCGGCGCCGCACCTTCCACCGGGCCAAGGCTCACCTGGTGCTCTCCGCGATGCGCCACCGTGCCGCGGAACTCGGCGACCGCGTCCGCTACGTCAGCGCCGACACCTACCGAGAGGGGCTGCGCGAGGCGGTCGGGAACGATCCGGTGACCGTTCACCACCCCACCTCGCGCGCTGCCCTGGGCCTGGTGCGTTCCCTGGAACACGTACGGCTGCTCCCCGCGCGGGGCTTTCTGGTTCCCCAGGACGCCTTCCGCGCCTGGGCCGACGAGCACGGCGGAAGCGGGCGGCTGCGGCAGGAGGACTTCTACCACTGGGCACGCCGGGCACTGGGCCTGCTGATGGACGGCGACAGTCCGGCCGGCGGGCGATGGAACCACGATCACGCCAACCGTGAACGCCCCCCTCGTGGTGCGCGCACCCTCGGTGCCCCCGACCCCTACCGACCCCGCGAGGACGACATCGACGCCGAGGTGCGCGCCGATCTGGACCGCTGGGAGCGCGAGGACGGCATCCGTTTCGTCGGCCGCGACGGACCCCGCCTCTTTCCCGCCACCCGGCGGGAGGCTCGTGCGGCGCTCCGCCGGTTCGTCGACCACCGGCTCGCCGGGTTCGGACCCCAAGAGGACGCCATGCTCGCCGCCGACCCGGTGATGAGCCACAGCCTGCTCTCCGCCTCCCTCAACCTCGGCCTCCTCGACCCGTGGGAGACGGTCACCGCCGCGGAGGAGGCCTGGCGTTCCGGCCGGGCCCCCGTCAACAGCGTCGAGGGATTCGTCCGGCAGGTCGCCGGGTGGCGTGAGTACGTGTGGCAGCTGTACTGGTACTTCGGTGAGGACTACCGGCACGAGAACGGACTGGGGCATCACAACGCGCTGCCCGAGTGGTTCCTCGAACTCGACGCCGATGCCGTCGAGGCCCGCTGCCTCGCCACAGTCCTCGCCCAGGTACGGGACACCGGATGGACCCACCACATCCCGCGCCTGATGATCCTCGGCAGCCACGCCCTCCAGCGGGGCTGGGAGCCGCGCCAGGTCACCGACTGGTTCCATCGCTGCTTCGTCGACGGCTACGACTGGGTGATGCTGCCCAACGTCACCGGCATGTCCCAGTACGCCGACGGCGGTCGCATGACGACCAAGCCGTACACATCGGGCGGCGCCTACATCCACCGTATGAGCGACCTCTGCGACGGCTGCGCCTACCGTCCCGGCGACCGCGCGGGAGAGCGGGCCTGTCCTTTCACCACCGGCTACTGGTCCTTCGCCCACCGCCATCGCGACCTGCTCTCCGCCAACCAGCGCACCGCCCGGGCCGTGCAGGGCCTGGACCGGCTCGGCAACCTGGACGAGGTGCTCGACGCCGACCGGCGCTGGGACAACCAGACGCCGTGAACCGGCGACCAGACGCCGTGAACCCGGCGCGGGAACCGGCCGCTTCATCTCAGGTCGGCGGCCACCTCCCGGGCGGCACGCGCCCCCGAGGCGAGCGCACCCTGCACCGAGCCGGTGGCACGGTGGTCGCCACAGACGTACCGTCCGGCGGCCACCCGGGTAAGGCGACTGAGGGGGAGACCCGGTTCCATGGCCGGCAGCGCTCCGGGCACCGTCCGCACGGTGACCAGGTCCCAGTCCGCCGTGTCGGTGCCGTAGCACTCGGCGAGCGCGGTCCGCGTCGTGCGTTCCCGTCCCTCGCTGTCGTCACCGAGTACGGAGGTGGCGATCAGCGCGTACCCGCGCGGTGCGTAGCCCGCGTGGACCTCGCTCAGCACGACGCTGTTGGTGAAGCGCCGTCGCGTGTCCGTGAGGAGGGTCGGTTCGCGCAGCGGTGAGCGGGACGCGAGGTGGTAGTAGGTGGTGACCGTGCGATGCGGAGGTACGGTCAGCCCCGGCTCCAGCCGGGCCGCCGTTGCCGCGTCCGTGGCGACGACCACCGCTCGCGCGGGCACCGTGCGCCCGTCACCGTCGAGCACCCCCTCGTCGGTCAGCGCCGCCACCGGCGATTCCAGAGCGACCGTCCCCGGTGGCAGCGCGGACGCCAGCGACTCGGGTACGGCACCCACGCCCGACTCGGGCAGGCAGAGCGTGCCGCGCGCCATGCTCCGCCACACCAGGTGGAAGAACCGGCTGGAGGTCGCCAGGTCCTCCTCCAGAAACACGCCGGACAGGAACGGCCGGAAGAACCGTTCCACGAACCCCTCGCTGAACCCCGCCGCCGTCAGTGCCCGTCGCGTGGACGTGTCGCGTGGCCGCCGGACCAGAGCTGCCGGAGCCAGTACGTCGAAGCCGGTCAACGCGGCCAGGGCCGCCAGATCGCGCGGCCCGGCCAGCCCGCCGGTCGCACCGCGCCATGCCTGCCGCGGTGCGCGCGTCGGATCGGCGAACCGCAGTCGCCGCCCGCCGTCGTGCACAAGCACCCCGGGGGTGAACGGCCGCAGACGCAGCTCGCGCAACGGCAGACGGGCACGCACCTGCGGATAGGCGGTGTTGAACACCTGGAACCCCCGGTCCACCACGCAGCCCGCCACCCGGTCGGTCCGCATCCGGCCGCCGACACGGTCCCCGGCCTCCAGCACCCGTACCCGCAGCCCTCGCGCACACAGGTCGCGGGCACAGGCCAGACCGGCCAGCCCGCCGCCCACCACGACCGCGTCCCACCGCTGAGATGTCCGCTCACCGGTCACTTGCGGCCTCCCGTCCGGTGCGGCTGCCAGGACAGCGCACCCCTGATCATGTGCACGTACGTCTGTACGTCGCCACCTCTGCCGTACGTCCCTACTTCCGCCAGGCGCGGTGCTGCGGATGCACCTGCCAGTGGCCGGCACCCGCACCACCTACTGCTGGCTCAGAAACTTTCCCTGCGTGGAACTGGGGCGACTCCCCCCTCGGCGGAGCGCGCCGGAGTGACCCAGGTCACGTCGCGCTCGTGCAGCAGAACGGTGGGCTGTGCCGTCGAGGAGGGGTGACAGGAAGGGAGGAGCGTGTGGATCTGGCAGCCAAGTGGGCAGCGGGTACAGGGCGCGGCGGTGCCGAGTGGGTGGAGGGGGACTTCCATGGATTCGTCGCCGCCCGGTCGGCCGCGCTGTTCCGGGGCGCACTCGTCCTGACGGGCAGCCGCGACGCGGCGGAGGATCTGGTCCAGGAGACCCTGGAGCGGGCCTGCCGCAAGTGGCGCACGATCAGCGCCAAGGACGCCCCGGCGCGTACGTACGGCGGATCATGGTCAACCTCGCCAACGACCGTTGGCGAAGATTCCGCCGTACGGCTCAGCACCCGGTCGACGCCGATCCGGCGGCTCCGGGTGACGAGTACGGACGGATCGACAGCAGGGACCAGTTGGTCCGCGCACTTCAGCAACTGCCCATGCGGATGCGGACGGTGGTGGTGCTTCGGTACTTCCACGATCTGTCCGACGCCGAGATAGCGGCCGACCTGAAGATCTCGCCGAGCACCGTCCGTTCCCAACTGGCCCGCAGTATCGACCGGTTGAGAACCCAGTTTCCCGCACTCTCCGCCCCTTCATCGCAGCAGCTCACGGAGGGAACCCGATGAGTACGTACGAACCGCGGCCTTCCGGCTGCACACCTTTCGAAGAGGAACTGATCAACGCCATGAACACCTTCGCGCAGTCCGCCGACGCTCCGGCCTTCGACACGGCCGGCATGGTCCACCGCACCCGCCGCCGACGGGCCACCCTCATCGCCGGGTTCGCCGCGGCCCTGATCGTGGCGGGCGGCGGCACGGCACTGGCCTCCATCAGCGGCAGCAGCGCCGCACAGACGCCGTCGAAGCCGGCTGCCGCCGGCGACCACAGCGAGGCGACCTTCCTGCTGGGCGGCCTCACCAAGGACCCCATCCCGGTCGACCTCACGGGCGTGGACCTGACCACGGCCAAGGGCCAGTTCGACAAGGCCCAGCTCAAGCTCGGCACCATCACCAAGACGACCAGCCCCGGCTGCAAGTCGGCCACGGTCGTCGAACTCACCCCGCACAGCCCGAAGATCGTGGTCAAGGGCGACACGGTGAATGTGAAGCTCTGCGCGGGCTGACCGCGTTGAGCGGTTGAGGACCCAGTCCTGGGCGTGCGCGCGCGAGCCGCTCAGGACCGGCCGAACCGCCGTATCCACGTCACCTGCCACGGCCACCGCCGTCGGCCACTCCTCTCCCGACGGGCCCCGCACGCAGCGCCTAGGATCGACGTCAGGTGCGAGGTCACGCTGCGGTCAGGTGCGGCTGAGGGAGTCAGTGACTCGTGTGCCGGTCAGGCTCTCGGCAAGCGTGTCACGCCTGGCCCGGCTCGGCTCAGGCCGTGGGGTCCGGGTCCTTCTCCTTGGCGTCGAACCTGCGCACCTCGCTGCGTATGCGCGGTCCCCACTTGGTGAGGAGTGCCGTGATCTCCGGTGCGGCCACGTGCCGGTCGAGGGCCTCCTGGGACGCCCACTGTTCGAGCACGGTGACGGTTCCGGTCGCCGTGTCCTCCACGGAGAACGAGATCAGCACGTTTCCGGGATTGGCCGCGGCGAGCGGGTACGACGTCGCTCGTGCCTCGGTGACGAACGCCTCGACGTCGTCGGCGGGTACGAAGACCCGGCCCGCGATGATGACGGCTGTCCTGACATGGACCTGAGGCGTGTTCGGCTTGGTCATCGTTCTTCCTCGTCCTTCGTGTGTGGTCAGGCGGTGTGCTGGTAGGCGGGGTAGGTGAGATAGCCGGCGTCGCCGCCCTGGTAGTAGGTGTCCGGGTCGGCGGGGGCGAGGGGCAGGGCGGTGCGGAGCCGTTCCACCAGGTCGGGGTTGGCGAGGAAGGCGCGGCCGAAGCTGATGAGATCCGCGCCCAGGCCGAGCCAGTGGTCGGCGGCGGCGAGATCGGTCTGCTTGGGGCCCATCGGCACGCTCGGGTTGACGACCAGGCTGCCCGGCCACGCGCGGCGCAGCCCGAGGAGTACCTCTTGCTCGGTGGTGGCCTCCAGGTGCACGTAGGCGAGGTCGAAGCGGGCGAGTTCGGCGAGCAGGGCCGCGTACAGCTTCGGCACCTCTTTCTCCTCTACGCCCCAGAAGGTGCTGCCGGGGGAGAGCCTGATCGCGGTGCGGTCCGCGCCCACGGCGTCGACGGTGGCGGCGACCGCCTCGACGGCGAAGCGGATGCGGTGGGCGACGGGGCCGCCGTAGGCGTCGGTGCGCAGGTTGGCGTTGGACGACAGGAACTGTGAGATCAGGTAGCCGTTCGCGCCGTGCAGTTCGACGCCGTCGAAGCCCGCGTGGACGGCACGCCGGGCGGCCTCGGCGTACGAGCGGGCCTGCTCGGGTACCTCGGAGAGGTCCAGGGCGCGGGGGACTGGTGCGGGCTTGGGGCCGGTCGGGGTGAACACCTCGCCGATGGCGGCGACCGCCGACGGCCCGAGCGGCTGGAGGCCCGTGGTCTCGGGGTGTGAGACCCGGCCGCCGTGCATGATCTGCGCGAAGACCCGTCCGCCGTTGGCGTGTACGGCGTCGGTGACGGGCCGCCAGGAGGCCACCTGCTCGTCGGTGTACAGGCCCGGGGTGCCCGGGTTGGACTGTCCGACCAGGCTGGGCTGCACGCCTTCGGTGACGATCAGTCCGGCGGTGGCTCGCTGGGCGTAGTAGGCAGCCATGGACGGGGTGGCCAGGCCCCCGGCCGCGGCGCGCACCCGGGTCATCGGGGCCATGACGATCCGGTTGGGCAGTTCCAGTGCGCCGAGGCGGTGGCGGTCGAACAGGGTGGTCTTGCCGGTCATGCCGGAACTCCTTCGTGATGACTGGTCGTAGCCCGGGACAGTGGGCCCGACGGGTACGCTAGAACCTGACATTGATGTGAGGGTCAAGTCCTGGGCGGGGGAAACCGCCGGGAGGGTGAGATGCGGATCGGTGAACTCGCGGCCAGGACCGGAGTCAGTGTCCGTTCGCTGCGGTACTACGAGGAGCAGGAACTACTGGTCAGCACCCGTAGTAGCGGCGGGCAGCGGCGCTTCACCGAGCAGGACATCGAGCGGGTGAACTTCATCCAGCGCCTGTACACGGCCGGGCTGTCCAGCCGCACCATCATGGAACTGATGCCGTGTCGCGACGCACCCAGCGACGCGAGCTCCGAATCCGCGCTGGAACGCATGGCCCAGGAGCGCGACCGGCTCTCCACCCACATCGAGGAACTGCTCCACACCCGCGACTCGCTCGACGGCCTGATCTCCGCGGCGCAAGCCGACCGAGACGCCCGCCGGATCGCCGCATGACGAGGCGTCCTACGAAGCGTTCATGAAGGTGGCCGGCCGGGCGGGCTGAGGGGCGCGCCGTGTCCAGGGCCCCGCGCGGCAGGCGCGAACTCCGAGCGTCAGGCGGAGCCGGAGAGTCTTGGGGTCAACCGAGGCGTCCCCGTTCCCGGCCGGCCCTAATCGCTGCTCGTCTGTGCTCTGGAACTGGGTCGCAGTTCGTGGCCGGCCCCGCTGGAGGCCCTGCGTCTGGCACCTGGAGACGGGCCGTCACCTTCACCGCCCGGCCGTCGCGCGAACCGCTCAAGCGGCTGGCAGGTGCTCGGGAGGATGCGGTCGGACGTGTTCCGCGCAGGGCGGCCTCGCGGCGGCAGCCTCACGTCGTGGGCCGTCCGTCCGGCAAGGAGGTGTGGGTTTGCCTTCGGGTGGCCCGACACTCGGGGCGCCCCGGACAGCAACACCATCACCGACCCGTGCCTCTACGGCACGGCAACCACCCGGTCCTGGGACCTGCTCCACCCCACGACCCACCCCGCCGCACGCCACGACATCCAAACGCCCCGCAAGACAGGCACCACAACGGCGCGGAACAAGATGTCGACCACTCCGCGACCACGCCGCAGACGATAAAGATCAAGCTAGGTAGTGACGTTCGGCTCGACGGCACTGACGTCCAACACCGTCACACCCCGCACGACCAACGGCTCCACGGCGACCTCCAGCAGCACCCGCGTCACGAGGGACGAGGAGCCGGACGACGTGGATTCCTCGCCGCCGACCTTCCAGCGGATGCGGCCGGGCACCCACAGTCTGTCGTCGATCTGGTAGGCCCGAGTCAGTCCGAGCCGACTGTCGAAGGTCAGGTGGCCTGTGCTGGGCCGCACCTGCCGGACAACCGGATCCGACTGCGTCAGACGGTTCAAGTCCTGGGCACTCAAAGGCACTTGGGTGCCCCAGCTCTTCAACAGCGTGAGGATGCCGTCCTTCAGGAGACCCAGGAAAAGTGATCTCTCGGTGCCCAGACGCAGTCCCGCCTCTGCACGCAGACCGGGGTGGAGCGCGGAGCCCTCGGCGAAGCCCTGGTTGCCGGAGAGGAACCAGAGCATCCGGTCCCAGGCCTCGAAAGCGTCGAGCAAAGTCAGCCAGACCACGGTGTCCCGGACGGAGCGGTCGGATACTCGGGCCAAGGCCGCCTCCGCGGCACCTTCGGGCGTCGGGAGGATCGCGAACCGCGTGTGCAGAGCTTCACGTCGGTGTTGTACGGCTTCCTCGGACGAACCCTCTGTCGACTGCTGGGCCTCGACGCGGTGGTGAGAGAGGTGTTCCTCCGCCACGGTCTGCGGGATCGCGAGGGTGTGGCCGTGCCGACCGGCCGCCGTATGAAGCATCCTGAACACGGCCCCGTCGGGGAAGCCGGTCAGTTCGAGTTGGTCGATGTCGAGGACGATCAGTGCTCCTCGGTCTGTGTCGGGCAGATGCTGGTTGGTCATGAGGGTGAGTCCTCGGGCTCGGGGGCTCGCTCGGTCTCGTCCGGCGTCCTGGCGGCCAGCCGCTCTGCGGTCCCCCGGAAGGCTGCCCACCCCAGGAACAGGATCTGGACGGCCGCCGTGATGCCTGCCGCCAGGAATTTCCCGGAGCCCGTCGGGCGCTCGCCCAAGAACAGCGGGATCTTCCCGTTGGGGTCCACGGTGACGGTGACCGTCTGGCCGGCCCGCAGCTTCTCCCCGTAGATCGTGCCGGGTACCGGCCGCCCCGACAGATCCTTGAATTCGGCTGCCAACAGGGGCGCGCTCGGCCCTTCGTCGACCCAATAGGTGTCGCTCACCGTCGCCCGTATCTCCTGGCCCCGGTCGTGCAACGCCCGCTGGTCCAGCCCCGAATAGGTCAGGTGCACCACGGCCAGTGCGCTGATCGGCATCACGATCATCGCCAGGACGCCCCATCCCTCGGGCTTGTCCATGCTCGGCACCATCGTCAGGAGGACGCCGAGCGCCAGGATATAGAGCAGCGGATACAGGAGCAGCGCCAGCCAGACGTTCTGCGTCACGTGCAGCAGAGTGCCGACGCCTACCTCGGCGCCCAGACACACCGCTACGGAACCAGCCAGGACCAGTGCGGCCTGGCCCACCCGACGGATCGGTCCGCGTATTCGTTCCTCCACCGTCTTCCCCCTTCGATCGCCGAACGCGTTCCCCAACCGTTAGGAGGAGATGGGTGATCCATACCCTGATCGGGCCCGCGATCGGGATCACTTTCCCTGCTGTTTCCGGGTCCGCACCACTGGTTTTGGCTCCCTGGCCCGGCACCGCGCTGCACTGCACCACGGGTGCCGTCGCCTGCCGGAAGAGCACCCGCATGTCGTGCGCGGATTCACGTCACGACCGGGATCTTGCACGGCAAGCCCAGCTTCTCCGGTGCCGGCCGTGCCAGCCGTGCCGATCGCGCCTTGCGCGCGGGCACCTGGAGCGGCGCCTTGATAGTGCCGGCCGGAATGGCGCCAATCACATTTGAGGGACGCGATGACATCGACTGGGCTTCGCCGAGCATACGTACTGCACGGAAGAGGTAAAACGGGCGACGGTGAGCGATACTCGGCGGGTCGAGGAGGCGCCGAGGTCACCAGTGACGACGACCCGTCCGTGCGCCGGGCCGCGATCCGAGGACGGGCCATGCATGTCCGCGGATCTCAGCAGCTCACGCCGGACGGAGGACCGTTGTGTACCGCGGCATATGGTCACGGACCGGTCCAGGAGCGTCTTTGATCAGGTTCTGCATTCTGACAATGATTGTCCTGCGACAATGACTCGCGGGAGTCGGCGAAGTCCGGTCGCCTGTCGTCAAGGGCACCTGCTGTCACGTCGGCGAAACGGGGGCTGTGACGTGAGGAGGCGGTGTGGCGAGGGATCGGATCGGGCTGGCCGAGGTTCTGGCGGCGGCGGAGAGTGCCGCCCCGGTGTCCTCTCTGGACGTCGTGGCGCACAACCTGCGCGACCGGTTCGGTGCGCGCTATGTGTCGTTCCTCTTCATCGACGTCGTCGGACGGCGGCTGCTGCGGGTCAACGACACGTCGGTCACTGAGCAGGAAGAGCAGACCGAACAGGTCCCTCTGGCCGGCAGCAGTGTCTACGACGAAGTCCTGCGGACCCAGAAGCCGGTGCAGGCGCCACAGGGTGCGGAGGGGCAGCGGGTGCTGGCCCCGGTCACCAACCGCGGCGACGCCATCGGTGTTCTGGAGCTGTTCCTCACCGAGGTCACCGAGGAGGTGCTGGAGCAGGTCGAGGAAGCCGCGCACGCGCTGGCGTACATCATCGTCACCGACCGCCGCTTCACCGACCTCTATCACTGGGGCAACCGCACCACCGCGGTCAGCCTGGCCGCTGAGATCCAGCGCCAGCTCCTGCCCTCGGCTCCCTCCTGCGAAGCTCCCGAATTCACCCTCGCCGGCGCTCTGGTGCCGGCATCGGACATCGCCGGCGACACCTACGACTACAGCCTCGACAGCGACACGCTGCACCTGTCCGTCACCGACGCCATGGGCCACGACGTGGATGCTTCGCTGATGGCGACCCTCCTGGTCAACGCCTCCCGAGGTGCCCGCAGGGCCGGAGAGGATCTTGCCGAACAGGCCCGCCAGACCCACCGCGCACTCCTCGATCACGGCCGACGCACCTTCGCCACCGGCCAGTTGCTGCGCGTCGCCCTGGACGGAAGCGGTGCCCAGCTCGTCAATGCCGGCCACCCTGGCCGCTGCGGCTGCGCGACGGCACGGTCGAGGAACTGCGCCTAGTCGTGAACATGCCCTTCGGTTTCGTGGAGCAGGGCCCCTATGAGGTGCAGGATCTCGATCTTCGCCCCGGTGACCGCCTCTTGCTCTACACCGACGGCATGCATGAACGCCAGGCCGAAAATGTCGACCTTGCTGGCCTCCTCTGCGCCACTGCCGCCGAACATCCGCGTGAGGTCGTACGCAGGATGGTCACCGCCGTCACCGACGCCTATGAGGGCCGACCGCCGAAGGACGATGCCACCGTCCTGTGCCTTGACTGGCACGGCCCCCGCAGTGAAAGCGGCCACGCGAACGCCTGAACCGTCGTCCGCGCCGGAGGCTCAAGCTCCGGTGAGGCGAGCACCTCGGCGCGGGCAGCGGCCGGTCCAGCCAGACGCCGCTGTCGATCTCTTCCTTGCGGAGGACGCGGGAACTCCCTGCGGTGCGGATCAGCCATCACACAGCCGACGACCTCGCGGGTGGCCAGGCGCTCGACACCGCGTGATGCGCCGGGAGCATCCTCGACCTGGTCCGCATTCTCCGATCAGGGGGAAGGTTCAAGAGCCGTGGAGCGAGTGGCGTGCGATCGAGTTGGTCATCCCTCGTCCAGGCATAGGCAGAAGGGGTGTCCGGCCGGGTCGAAGAGCACTTGGACGTTCTCCTGCGGCTGGAACTCCGCCACTGTGGCGCCGAGAGCCACCGCCTCGGCGACCGCCGAATCCAGATCGCCGACCTGGAAGTCGAAGTGCATCATGGGGCGTTGTTCGCCTTCTACCGGAGGCCACACTGGAGCCCGATAGCCGTCCGTCTGCTGGAACACGAAGAACGGTCCTTGCGGGGAGGCGGCGACGATGGCCGTGCCCGGTTCCTCGTGTCCGACGTGCCAATCGAGCAGGTCGGCGTAAAACCTCGCCAGGCCGCCGGGGTCCGGCGCCTCGATGGCAGTTCCCCACCACATATCACCGGTTCGAGATCTCATTCCGACAGCCTGCCTCATGATCCCCGGCACGTCGTGATGATCCCGGGGTTGCCGTGCGTGAAGGACGCCAGGTTGTGGTTCCGGGCTCGCGCTGGACCGTGATGATGTGCCTGTCGGGGTGGGTCAGGGCTGCCCGTCGGGCGGTGTCCTGGAGCCGGTCACCGGCCGCGCTCACCGGGCCGTTCGCGTGCTGGTGCCGTAGGTGTGCGGGTCGACAGGTCGCTCGGCCTTGGGCAGGTGGGCGACGACGAGCCGGTAGGAGTCGGTGACAAGCTCCCTGACGAGTTCCTTGTCGACACCTTCCCCGTACTCCAGGGTGATCCAGTGCCGCTTGTTCATGTGGTAGCCGGGGGTGATGTGGCTGTACTGCTCCCGCAGGGCCTGGGCCTCGCCGGGGTCCGCCTTCAGGATGACGACGGGTATCCCCGGGACTTCGGTCATCAGCATGAACACCTTGCCTCGTACCTTGTAGACCTCCCAGTCGGGGCCGAAAGGGTGCTCCAGCTGGGCCCCGGGAAGTTCCTCCGCACAGTCGGCGGCGGTTGTGTGCAGGGTCGATGCATTCATGGGTGGTGGGCCTTCTCGGGGAGTGACGGACTGCGGCATTGAAGGAGGTGGAGGGGTGCCGCGCGGGCGCGGTGATACGTCCCATCCTTCCGTGGAAGCCGACAGGAAGAGCGGTAGGCTGCGGACATATGGTGGTCGACAAGCGACACTCCGCGTCGAGCGGACAGGCCGGGCCAGCTGCGGTTCCGATCTACGATTTCCAGCCCCCGGTCGGTACTCCCTACGGCCTTGAGGTGAGTACCGTCGAGGACTTCTTCGCCCAGCACGACGACTGGCCGTGGAACCCACCCCGTCCGGGCCGTGCCACCTTCCACTACCTCATCGCCGTCACCGAGGGTGAGCTGCGGCACGACGTCGACCACGTCACGCGGACCGTCGCCCCCGGCCAGTGGCTGTGGGTGCGTCCCGGGCACGCGCAGTGCTGGCATCCGCCCGGCGCGGCCCGCGGCCCGTTCATCCTGTTCGAACCCGGCGTGCTGCGGCCCGACCTCGCCCGCCTCCTGGCCCCGCTCACCGCGCATGACGCTCCCGCCGTGCTGAGCCCGCCCCCCGAGGACGCCGTCTGGCTCCAGCAGACGGCACTCCAGCTCCTGGACGAACACCGCGCACTGGGGCGCCGTCCCCTCGACATCCACCACGCCCTGCGCCGCAGCCTGCTCGAATCGCTGCTGCTGCGCCTGGCCGACTCCCCGGGCGTCGCCCCCGTCGGCACGGCCACGGCCGGCACGGGCCACGCCGACAGGGTCGACAGATACCGGCGCTTCCTGGACGCCCTGGAACTGCACTTTCGCGAACTGCACCAAGCAGCGGACTACGCCGAACTGCTCGGCTGCTCGGTCCGTACCCTCAGCCGTGCCGCCCGTGACGCCACCGGCAAGGGCGTACGCGAACTCATCGACGAGCGGCGCCTGTTGGAAGCGCGGCGCCTGCTGGGAACTGCCCGGTGGGACGCCCGGACGGTGGCAGTCCACCTGGGCTTCACCGACCCCGCGAACTTCGGCCGCTTCTTCCGCGACCGCACCGGCCTCACCCCGGCCGCCTACGCCGCCCGCGCGGCGGGGACCGAGGCGTGACGGAAACGCGGCGGAGGCCCGGCGCCCACCGGAGGCGATGACTCCCGTCGCGATCGGCGTGAAGGCCCGTTAGGAGCGCTGGGGGAGTGTCGGTGTTCGACACCTGAGGTCTTCGCCCGCAGGGCGAGTGCAAGTCGGCGCCCACCTTGCTGCTCCGGTCGATCCGCACGACGGTGCCGGCCCGGATGGCCATGCGGGAACCCGTCCGCACCCGGAAGGGAACTGCATCGATCGCTCCCCGGTGAGCAGCCCACCCTCTCCTCGGAGCCTGCTCACGGTCTGGGCGCTTTCAGGCGGATGCCATCGCCGGGCGCTCTGTCCACCGACCCACGCCATCGAACTCGTGCGGCGGCCGCCGACCTACTGCGGTAATTGACAGGGTACGAACGTACCTCTTAACGTACCCACATTCAGGAGCACCACTGTCGGCTCAATGAGGAGCATCGATGCAGCACCTGTACGAGATAGACGTCCGGGTCCCGATGCGTGACGGCGTGGCCCTCGCCGCAAACGTGTGGCGCCCGGCCGAGGGGACGGCTCCGACGCTGCTCGTGCGCCTGCCGTACGGCAAGGACGCGCTGGGTCTGGGCCACGACGTCATGCCCAGCCTGTTGGCTCTGCTGGAGGCCGGTTACGCGCTGGTCGTGCAGGACTGCCGGGGCACCCACCGCTCGGAAGGCGAGTTCGTTCCGCACATGGCCGATCGGGCCGATGGCGAGGACACGGTCGCCTGGATCGCCGGTCAGCCGTGGTCGGACGGCGCGGTGGGCATGTACGGGCCGTCGTACCTCGGGATGGTGCAGTGGGAGACCGCCGCGACCGGCGCCCCCGCCCTCAGGGCGATCGCACCGGCCTTCACCTCGATCGACAACTACGAGGCGCCCTGGTACGGCCCGGGCGGTGCGCTCTCACTGAGTCTGGTCACGATGTGGAACGCCATGATGTACGCGGCCGACGCGCAACGGTCCCTGGCGGCGGGCGAGGACACCGCGTCCCAGGTGCAGCAGTTCGGTCAGGCGTTCCTGTTCCCGGAGCAGTTGAACGGAGTGCTGCCGACGGCGGAGGTGCCGGTCCTGAAGGCGTACGGGAAGTGGTGGGACGACTGGATGGCCCATCCTTCCCACGACGGGTACTGGGATGCCATGGAGCTCACGTCCGAGCTCAAGAACGTCACCGTTCCGGCGCTCAACATTGGCGGCTGGTACGACCTCTACATCGGGCAGACGGTGCGCACGTACACCACTGCCCGTCAGGAGGCGGGCAGTGCGCAGGCCCGTGAGGGGCAGCGGCTGATCATCGGTCCGTGGGATCACCTCTCCTCGACCGGCGTCTATCCCGACCGCTCCTTCGGTCCGCTGGCCAGTGCGCAGATGCTGGGTCTGACCGGTCTGCACGTGAAGTTCTTCGACCGCTGGCTGCGCGGCGACGCCACCGCTCTGGACGACGTGGCGCCGGTGAAGATCTTCGTGATGGGCATCGATCAGTGGCGCGATGAACAGCAGTGGCCGCTGCCCGACACAAGGTGGACCGACTTCCACCTCACGAGCGCCGGCCACGCCAACACGGCGGGTGGCGACGGCGTGTTGACGACCGAGGCATCGATCGGCGCCGGGCACGACACCTATCTCTACGACCCGCGCCGCCCGGTTCCCACGGCCGGCGGAGCGTCCATGCCGGTGACGCTGGAACTCTGCGGCCCGGTCGACCAGCGGACCGTCGCCGCCCGCGAGGACGTCCTGTGCTTCGCCACACCCGTACTGGAGGAGGCTGTCGAGGTCACAGGCCCGGTCAGTGTGACGCTGTTCGTCTCCTCGTCGGCGGTGGACACCGACTTCACCGCCAAGCTCGTCGACGTCTTCCCCGACGGCAAGGCGATCAACCTGTGCGACGGGATCCTGCGAGCCCGTTACCGGGGCGGTCTGGCCTCGGAGGAACTGATGGAGCCCGGCACGGTCTACGAGATCACCATCGACATGACCGCCACATCCAATGTGTTCCTCCCCGGTCACCGCATTCGCCTGGACGTCTCCAGCAGCAACTTCCCCCGCTACGACCGCAACACCAACACCGGCGGTGTCATCGCCCGTGAGGGCGAGGAGCAGATGATCGCCGCGATCAACCACATCCATCACGGGCCGAACCATCCCAGCCGGCTCGTGCTGCCGGTCATCGACCGCAAGGACCAGTCGTGAGCGCCGCCGACCGGGTCGCCGAACTCACCGCGACCTTCGCGGCTCCCTCCCTCGACGTGGCTGGACTGCTCTGCGACCAACACCCCGCCGACCGCACGGCGTTCACCGTCGTCGACAGCGACGGCAAGGCTTCCAGGCTGACCTTCGGCGAACTGGGCGCCAACTCCCACCGCTGGGCGCGGGCGCTCCAGGGACTCGGTGTCGGTCCGGGTGACAGGGTGGCGACCCTGATGGGCAAGAGCACCGACCTGGTCACCGTCATCCTGGCGATCTGGCGGCTCGGCGCGGTCTACGTCCCGCTGTTCACGGCGTTCGCACCTCAGGCCATCGCCCTGCGCCTGGAAGGCGCGGGAGCGCACATCGTGGTCGTCGACCCGGACCAGCGCCACAAACTCGACCGGGGCCCCGACATGCCGGACGACCCCCGGCGCCGCGTCGTCGTCACCGGAACCGGCGCGCGGCACAGTGACGTGGCCACCGGAACCGGCACACGGCGCAGTGACGTGTCGCTGACCGACCTCGTCGAGGCCGCGTCACCCGAGCCGCTGCCCGCCGTCACCACAAGCGGCGCCGGCCCCTTGGTCCACATGTTCACCTCCGGCACCACCGGCAAGCCCAAGGGCGTCGTCCACCCCGTCTCCTACATCGCGGGCTGGCAGATCTACCTGGAGTACGGCCTGGGCGTCACCCGGGACGGAAGCTACTGGTGCGCCGCCGACCCCGGCTGGGCCTACGGCCTGTACGCGGCCATCGTCGCCCCGATGGCCGCCGGACTCCCGAGCTTGCTGCTGTCCGGCGGGTTCTCCGCCGAGACGACCTGGCGCACCCTCGTCGACCACCAGGTCACCGACTTCACCGCCGCCCCCACGGTGTACCGAGGGCTGCGCTCCTCGTCGGTACCGGTGCCCAGGGGACTACGGCTGAAGCGGGCGTCCAGCGCGGGCGAGCCGCTGACACCTGAGGTCAACGAGTGGGCCGGCGCCGCGCTCGGCCTGGCCGTGCACGACCACTTCGGCCAGACCGAACTCGGCATGCCCCTGGCCAACCACCACCATCCCGAACTCGCCCGTCCGCTCAAGCCGGGATCCATGGGCCGGCCGGTACCCGGCTGGAGTCTCACCGTCCTGGCCGACGACGAGGACGTGCCCGCGGGCCCTGGCGTGCTCGGCCGGGTCGCGATCGACGTCGAGGCGAGCCCGCTGATGACCTTCCGCGACTACCAGATCCCCGGGCAGAGCGGCTCCAAGTTCACGCCCGACGGCCGCTGGTACCTCACCGGTGACGCCGGACGGGTCGACGCCGACGGGGACTTCTTCTTCTCCTCCCGCGACGACGACGTCATCATCATGGCCGGTTACCGGATCGGCCCGTTCGAGATCGAGAGCGTGCTCGCCCAGCATCCCGCCGTCGCCGAGTGCAGCGTCATCGGCGCACCCGACGACGTCCGCGGCGAGGTCATCGAGGCGTACGTCGTCCTGCGCGACGGCGACGACGGCTCACCGGAACTGGCCACCGAGCTCCAGCAGTTGGTCAAGACCCGGTACGCCGCCCACGCCTACCCGCGCACCATCCACTTCATCGACGCCCTGCCCAAGACACCCAGCGGCAAGACCCAGCGCTACCTGCTGCGCAAACGCCGACGCACCGAACTCACCACCCCGGAGCCACGTTGACCGGCACAGAACCCCTGCTCGTGGAGCAACGCGGCCCCGTCCGTTGGCTGTTGCTCAACCGCCCCGAGCGGCGCAACGCTCTCGACGTCACCCTCGTAGAAGCACTGGACAAGCAGATTACGAGTGCCGAGACCGACCCCGACACGGCGGTCATCGCCGTGGCCGGCAAGGGACCGAGCTTCTGCGCCGGCGGAGACTTCCACGAGTTCCTCCAACTGCACGACGCCGGCCACCACCCGGTCGACTTCCTGGCCGACGTGTCTGCCTGCTTCAGCCGCATCGCGGCCAGCCCGAAACCCTGGGTCGCCGTCCTGCACGGTCACGCCGTCGCCGGAGGCCTCGAACTCGCCCTGGCCTGCGATGTCGTCGTCGCCGCCGACACCACGCTCATCGGCGACGGCCACCTCAACCGGCGCCTGGTACCGGCCGGCGGGTCGAGCGTCCGGCTGCCCCACGCGGTCGGACGCGGACTGTCGCGATGGCTTCTGCTCACCGGCGAACTGCTGCCCGCCCCCGCCTTCGAGAACACCGGCTGGATCCACGCCATCGTGCCCGAGGCCGACCTCGAAGCCACCGCCACCCGCATCTGCCAGCAGCTGGCCGAGCGCAGCGGCCCCGCCCAGCAACGGCTCAAGACACTGCTGCACCGGATCGACGGCATGGCCCCCGAGCAGGCCCTGCGGGAGGAACTGGCCACCTTCGCCGACAACTGGCCGGCGAGCGCGGTGGCCGACGCCCTGCGGGACTTCCTCGCTCCCCACACCACGAAAGCGGACATGAAGTGAATCGCTACCAGGGACGCGTCGTCGCCATCACCGGAGCCGCACAAGGCCTCGGCCTCGCCATGGCGACCCGGTTCGCCTCCGAGGGGGCCACGGTCGTGCTGGCCGACGTCAACGAACAGGCCCTCACCCACGCCGCCGGGACCATCACCGACGCCCACGACGCGAAACTCCGCACGGACGTGGTGGACGTGACCGACTCCGGCCAGGTCAATGACTGGATCACCGGCGTCACCGGCGATCTCGGCCGCCTCGACGTGCTGGTCAACAACGCCGGCATCATCCGCGACAACCGCGTCGAGGACATCACCGACGACGACTGGCACGCGGTCATCGACGTCAGCCTCACCGGCGCCTTCCACTGCGCCCGCGCCGCATTCGCCCCCATGAAACGCCAGCGCTACGGACGTATCGTCAGCTTCTCCTCCATGTCCTGGCGCGGGAACTTCGGCCAGACCAACTACGTAGCCGCCAAGGCCGGCATCGTCGGCATGACCCGCACCCTGGCGCTTGAGGGCGCCCGCCACGGCATCACCGCCAACGCCATCGCCCCCGGCCTCATCGAGACCCCCATGCTCGCGTCCATGAACGGCCCGGCCCGCGCCAAACTCACCGACAAGATCCCCATGCGGCACACCGGCCGCCCCGAGGACATCGCCGAAGCCGCCGCCTTCCTCGCCAGCGAAGCCGCCGGCTACATCACCGGCATCGTCCTCGACGTGGACGGCGGGATCTCCATCGGATCCTCGATCCGGTGACCGCGAGCATCGCGAACGACTGGGTCCGCAGGAGGGGGACAGCCGGCCCGGAGGTGGTGACGCCGATGCCGGCACACGGCGGTCAGCTCTGCCTGGCACCGGGTACAGCCACCGATCCAGGGGGAGTGGCGGTGGTTCTCGAGGCTGTCGTCGGGGTGCCGGCTGATGAGGTAGATCGGGTCATCGCCGATGTGTACGGGCGGAACCCCTCAACCTCGACGGGCGCGTCGGCGCGATGGTGCTCAATGTGGACGCGTTGGCGGCCAACCCAACCCGCCCCGCCTCCAGGCCGACCTGGTTGGCGGGTTCCAGGCGGGACACGTGGTGACTCACCGACGGTTGGGAGTGGTGCAGTTCCCTCGCCGCCTCGGTCACCGAGCCGTGGCGGGCCACCGCGGCGAGAACCCTGAGGTGGACGAGGTTGAGCATTCATCAAGCACATCAATGAGTGTCCGGTGAAATTGGCATTAGACCTCGTACGACAGTTCCTCCATGCTGAAGCCATGACCACCACCACTGGCACGGTGACCTGCGACCTCACGCTCTCGATCGACGGCTACGCCGCAGGGCTCAACCAGACCGAGCAGCGCCCGTTCGGCGACGACGGCGGCGACGGCTGGGGCGACCGGCTGCACGCCTGGTACAGCGAGGGCGCCGACGAGCACCCGGCCGAGTTCGCCAGAATGATGACGGCGAAGGCGTTCATCATGGGGCGCAACATGTTCGGCCCGGTGCGTGGTGAGTGGGACCGCCCGTGGACGGGGTGGTGGGGCGACAACCCGCCCTACCACGGCCCGGTCTTCGTGCTCACCCACCACCCGCGCGATCCGCAGCCGATGGTCGGCGGCACCACGTTCTACTTCGTCACGGACGGGATCCAGGCCGCGTTCGACCGTGCACGCGAGGCGGCGGGGGACGGGGGCATCTCCATCCACGGCGGCGCGACCACCGTCAACCAGTACCTCGCCGCCGGCCTGATCGACGAGATCCGGCTGCATGTCGTCCCGCTCATGCTCGGCGCCGGCACGCGACTGTTCGACGGCGTCCCGCCGCTGAAGCTAGAGCAGGTGGAGTCGCGCGCGGCGAAGTCGGTCACACACCTGGTCTACCGCGTCCTGCACTGAACTCTTCGCGGTAGATCGTCATGACACTCGCGGTTGTCCGCCCTGCGGGCAGGCGACTGCCGACTCCGCGGACTCGAGGCGTCCGAGCCTCCCCAGGGGGCATCCCCTGTGGGTACGTTAGGAGGTACGCTGGTACCCATTTGCAAGGGGTCGGCTCTCCGGCCCGGACGACCACTCGCCGTTTCCGGCGGAGATCCTCATGGGAGACTGCCACGGTGACGGCCGAAACTGACTCGCGTGACCGACGCCCGCGCCGAACAGCGCGCAGGCGGGTCGTCGACACACGCCGACGCGACGAACTGCTGCTCCAGGCCGAGGCGATCATCCTGGCCGAAGGCTTCACCGCGGTGACCATGGACGAGCTCGCCCAACGGCTCGAGTGCTCCAAGGCGACGCTGTACAGCCTCGCCTCCACGAAGGAACAGCTGGTACTGAAGGTGACCCGCACCTTCTTCCGGGATGCGACAGCCGAGATCGAACAGGCTGTGCAGGCAGAGCCGGACCCCAGGCAGCGCATCCGCGTCTACCTCACCGGTGTCGGCACGGCCATGCGCCGCCACTCCCACGCCTTCTACGACGACATGGTCGGCTACGAACCGACGGCGCAGATCTACCGCAAGAACTCTGCCGCCGCGGCACACCGGGTCCACGAACTGATCGAAGAGGGCGTGCGGGCCGGCGTCTTCCGCGAGCTCAACGGCCACTTCGCCGCCCACGTCGTAGCGGTCACCATCGACGCGGTCCAGTCGGGGGTCCTTCTGGAGAGGACCGGGCTGACCGCCGGCGACGCATTCTCCGAACTCGGCGATCTCCTGCTGGACGGACTCAGCTCGGGGCAGGGCACATCCGAAACTCCCTCCACCGCTGTCGACTCCCTCGGGGATCAGGTTTCGACACCGAGGTAGAGCCCGGCGGAAGTGATGCACCAGATCCACGGTGGCCTGGTGCAGTGCTGCGCGCCTGTTGGCCACGGCGCAACCCCTACAGGCCGTGCTTGTCAGCGCGCCGGGCATGTCCCGCGTTGGCCATGTCAGAGGTGCGATTGTCAGCAGGTGTAGCTCCGCGCGTGTCCCTCTCAGGTGACCTTCAGCGTGCTCGAGGGAAAAGCTGCTCGACAGCTGTCACCACTGCGGCGCGGCGGGCGGCAGTGGTGGGGTCCGCGGCGAGTGTGGCGGCGGCCTCGCTGAATTCGGGTTGCGACGCCCAGGTCATGGCGATCTGGTTCACCAGAGCAAGGACGTCGGCCGGGTCCCAGGCCCGGTCGAGCTGGCCGGCCTGTTGCACCTCGCGGAGCTGGTCGATTTTGCGGGCGATCACCGCCTGGGTGGGATCGTCGGCGACGGCTGTGGTCCCCGGCAGTTCGAGGCGGCCCCACGCGATCAGGCGATGGTGTTCTGGACGGGCGACAAAGTAGTCGAACAGGCGGCCCGCATAGCCAGGGAGGTCGCGCGGGTCCAACTGGGTGGCCTCGGCGATGACGACGTACTCCCGCGCGGAGACGTCGGCATAGAGGGCGTCTTTGCTGCGGAAGTAGGCGTAGACGCGTTCCTTGCTGGTTCTGGCGAGCTTGGCGATGCGGTCCACGCGGGCGCCGGCGATGCCGTGGCGGGCGAACTCCTCCATGGCAGCGGTGAGGATGCGCTCGCGTGTGGTGTCGCGGGCGACGGGCGCTGCGGTCTGGCCGGAGTCGCGGGACTGGATCACGGTTCCAGGATAGAACACCGAACTGTTTGGTTTGGCGGCTGGGGGATCGTCGCATAGAGTCAAACGGAACAGTTCGGTTTGACCTCTGTGAGGCAACCCGGCGAATCGCCAAGGGAGTGAACTCATGCAGCATCGCAATCTGGGCTCTGAGGGCCTACGCGTATCGGCGCTCGGCCTGGGGACCATGGGCATGTCCATGGCCTACGGCGCCTCGAACGACGACGAGGGCATCGCGACCATCCGCCGCGCCCACGAACTCGGGATCGACTTCTTCGACACGGCCGAGTTGTACGGCGCCGGTACCGGCAGCAACGAGATCCTTCTGGGCGAGGCAGTCAAAGACTTCCGCGACGAGGTGGTCCTGGCCACCAAGTTCGGCTTCGACATGACCGCCCCGGCGACCAGCCCCGCCTTCGACAGCCGCCCGGAGAACATCCGCAAGGTCGCCGAGAACAGCCTGCGCTACCTGAAGAGCGACCACATCGACCTCTTCTACCAGCACATCTCCGACCCCGACATCCCCGTCGAGGAAGTCGCCGGCGCGGTCGGCGAACTGATCACCCAAGGCAAGGTGAAGTACTTCGGCCTGAGCAACGTCGGCCCCCAGTACATCCGTCGCGCCCACGCCGTCACCCCGGTGTCCGTTCTCCAGTACGAGTACTCGCTCTTCGAGCGGGAGGTCGAGGAGAAGATCCTGCCCGTCCTGCGGGAACTCGGCATCGGCCTGGTGCCCTACTCCCCGCTCGGCCGCGGCTTCCTCACCGGCCAGGTCAAGCCCGCGAGCGAGTATGCGGCGGACGACATGCGCAGCTGGGACGAGCGCTGGCAGGGTGAGAACTACACGTACAACCTGCACGCCACGGAACAGCTGAAGGATCTGGCCGACTCCAGGGGCATCACCACCGCCCAACTCGCGCTGGCCTGGCTGCTGGCCCAGGGCGAGGACGTCGTGCCCATCCCCGGCACCCGCAGCACCAAGCGCCTCGAGGAGAACGCCGGCGCCGCCGACATCCAGCTCTCCGCCGCCGACCTGGCCCGCATCACAGAGATCCTTCCCCACGGCTCGGCAGGCAGCCGCCTCCCGGCCGCGGTCCTGTCCAGCTTCACCACGGACTGACCGCGTCGACAAAGGCGTTGAACAGGTCGGGACGCGGTGCCGTGGCCTGGCTGATCCTGGCTCGGCGCGAGTCCGGGTGTCGCCTCTGGGCACGCAGCCGGGCCCAGTGCTTCAGGCGGCGGCCGACCTCGGCCTCGTGGCCGTGCTCGGTGGGACGGTAGTAGTTCTCATGGCCCATGTCCTCGGGGAAGTATCCGGCGCCGAAACCGCGGTAGACGGCGTCGTACTTCGGGGCGGGCCAGGTAGACGATGGCCTGGGCGACGGCGAGTTCCCCCTCGGGCGAGCCGAGCCGCTCGTACATGTCCCAGGCGGCAAGGGCCTGCTGGGAGGCGCGCGGGTCGGCCAACCCACGTCCTCGCCTGCGAAGCGCAGCAGTCGGCGGGCGATGAACAACGGGTCCTCGCCGCCCTCCATCAGTCGCGCCAGCCAGTACAGGGCGGCGTCCGGGTCGCAGCCGCGCATCGCCTTGTCGCGTCCGCGATCTGTTCTCAGTCGTCCAGGACGATGACGTGCTTGCCCGGCGTGGTGCCGGACTCGACGTCGGCCTGGGCGTCACGGACCTGTTCCAGGCCGTGGTAGACCTTCGCGACCGGGACTTTGAGGCGCCCTGCGGCGATGGCCTGGAGCTGGTGGGCGAAGACGTCGGCCGGCAGGTCGGAGGCCTGACCGCCGTAGGACGTCAGCCGCACCCCGCTCGGGATCATGAACGGGCTGAAATCGGGGATCGTCCACTGGCCCGCCAGGGCTCCGGTGAAGCAGACCGTGCCGTGCCGGCGGACGGCGTTGAGGGTGTCGGCAAGGACCGAGCAGCCGACCAGTTCCAGTACGGCGTCGACGCCCTCCGGCATCAGCTCGCGCACCTGGTCGGCGATCGTGCCGCTGTCGACGAGGGGATGGTCGACGCCCGCGGCTCGCAGTTCCCCGGCCCTTTCCGGGCTGCGGGTGGTGGACAGTACAGTTGCTCCGAGGTCCTTCGCGATCGTGGCCGCGCTCAGCCCGACCGTGGAGGTCCCGCCGCGGATCAGCAGCGTCTGCCCGGCCTTGAGGTCCAGGCCGGTGGTCAGCGATCCGTAGGCAGTCTGGAACATCTCCGGAAGCGCGCCGACGACCTCCCACGGCAGATCGGTCTCAAACGGGATGACCTGGGTCGCGGGGACGGTGACGTATTGGGCGTACGCGCCGTCATAGGCGCGACCCATGCCGCCCATCATCGTGGCCACCTGCTGTCCCGGCCGCAGCGAACTGTTCTCGTCGGCCTCATCGACCACGCCGACACCCTCGATGCCGGGAACACGCGGGTAGGTGACCTCCGCGTCCGACTCGCCCTTGCGGGTGGTGACCTCGGACTCGTTGACGCCGAACGCCCTCACCCTGATCCGCACCCAGCCGGGCTTGCGGACGGGCATCGGCACATCCTGGATCTCCAGTGCGTCGAGGCCGCCGGGCCGGGTGACGACAACGGCCCGCATCGTCCCGGGTGCGGTGTCACCGCCTGCCGCTGTCGGTTGGCTCATGTCGAGTTCCTTACTCTGTTCGGCCCGTGGTGCGCTGTGCCGGATTGCCCGCCGATCGTCAGGGGCGGTCGATGCCCTCCCACAGGTCGAGGGCCTGCTGGTAGTGGGTTGTGGCCTCGTAGGGAGGGTTGCCGACGCTCTCCGAGGTGGGCCGGTCCGTGACGGCGGGCCACAGGCGAGTGTGCTCGCCCGTGACGAAGTCGAGGACGATGTCGCGGATACGCGTGTCACGCTCGGCCTGTTCGGGGCTGCGGCCCGGCTGTTCCTGGCCGACCAAGGCGTACATCTCGGTGCCGTGCACGGCGGGCGCACCCTCGGCGGGCCCGATCAGAAGGAGATGAGCGTCGCCGCCCGCGGCGGCATGGGCCAGAGCGCCGCGAGCGGCGGGGAGCCCGAAAATGTAGTCCGTCAGGAGGGCGGCGCGGACCTCGGCAGGGGTGCGCCCGTCCTGGTCGTAGACGTCGACGATCCTCTTGGCGCGGGAGCGGGGAATGCGCCACCCCGCGATCTCGTCGACGATGCGGTCGACGGTGTGCGGGTCGAACCGGTCGAGGTCGTTCGCCACCCACCAGCCCATGTCGTCGCTGGCCATGCTCAGCAGCACGTCGACATCACGGTGTGCGCCCGAGGCGAGTTCGTCCATGGGGTGGGCGTGCAGTACCGCGCCGGGCTGTCCGGTGTCCAGGACGACGCCGAGGCTCTTGCTGTCCATCCCGCCACGGACTCCGAGGTCCGTCGGGGTGACCTTGTGCAGGGCGGCCACGAGGGAGGCCGCATCGAGTTCGATCAGCTTGTCGGGGTTGTCCGCGACACCGAGTTCGGTGACGAACAGGTGGGCGAGTTCCTCGGCCCACCAGGCCGGCTGGAGACGCGAGGGCCCGGCGGAGAACCCGGCCAGCCGACGGTACAGACCGTTGGCGGAGGAGGCCCCGAGCAGCCCGAAGGTGGAGTAGGCTCCGCCGCTGTGGCCGTAGACGGTGACGTTGTCGGGGTCGCCGCCGAAGTGGGCGATGTTCTGCTTGATCCAGGTGAGCGCGGCGATGACGTCCTGAAGGCAGAGGTTGCTCGCCTCTGCGAGTCGCCCGCCGTACTGCGAGAGCGAGACCGCGCCCAGTGCGCCGAGCCGGTAGTTGATGGATACGCCCACCACGCGGCCCGACGCGGCGAGGCCGGAGGCGTTCGAGGTGATCTGTGTGTTGGCGCCGTACTCGAATCCGCCGCCATGGATGTACACGGCCACCGGCAGCGCGTTGCCGGCCGGCTGCTCGGGTGCCCAGACGTTCAGGTTCAGGCAGTCCTCGCCCATCCCGCTGTCCGCTTCGAGCCAGTCACCGCTGTCGGGCTGGACAGAGACGACGCCCTTGCGGTCATAGGGTCGGTCCGGATCGAACTGCGCGATCACGGGGCGGCGATACCGCTCGGCGGTGGCGTACGGGATTCCCCACCAGGACCGCACCCCTGGTGCCATCGGAGCCTTGGGCGTGGTCGCGGTCATGGCGTGAGATTCCTTCCGGTGCGGTTCAGGCTCAGGTTCAGTGTCTGGCCCGGCGTGTTGGCGGCTGATCCTCGCCGCGACGCTTTCCCAGCATTCCCTGGACTTCGGTAGATCGCCTGGCGGATAGCGGTCACCCGATGGTCACCAGGTGACACTTTCCTGATGCTCTTCTTCTCCGCGTGGCCCGTCGCCGCCGGACAGACAAGGGCGACCAGGCCCTGTCGTCAGCGGTTCCCTGGCTCGGCTCGCTGACTTTCCTACGAAAGCCGGTGCAGCACACAGCCCGAGCACGCACGCTGATCACGCGGCCGCAACGGGCGGTGACCTTCCCGGCCTCACCTAGGAACGCGAGCCGGTTGCAGAAGGCGATGCAGCCCCCCCCCAACGCGTCTCGCCACACCCGGTTACCTGACTTGTGCGCGAGGCAGTCGCACGACGGTGGCCCCCGCGGTGTCCGTGCCTGGCCTGCGCCCTGGAATTGCTGCGGAGCCGAAGTCATGGATGGGGTTTCGCTCTGCCCGTCGTTCACTGCGGGCATGGCTCAAGGCCCTCCGGTGTGGAGGGCCCTGGGCCGGTTGAGGAGCCGTGAACGAGCGGCGATTCAGGTGCTAGGCACCTCGTGAACCGCCTCCGAGGGGGCTCCCGCATGGACAGGCGGGACCGTGGGCCTCACGCCGTTTCGAGGAAGGGGTAGTCGGTGTAGCCCTCGGCACCCGGCCCGTAGAACAGTTCCGGCCGCGGCTCGTTCTCCGGGTGGCCGCCCTGCCAGCGCTGGACCAGGTCGGGGTTGGCGATGAGTGCCCGGCCCACCACCACGGCGTCGGCGTGGGCGGCCTCGATGTGCTGGAGCGCCTGCTCGCGGGTGGTCTGGCCCCCGAAGGGGCCGGTGTTGACGATCAGCTTGCCGTCGAAGCGCCGCCGCAACTCCTGTACCAGCTCGCCACCCGGCTCGGCGTGCAGTACGGAGAGGTAGGCCAGGCCCAGCGGGCGCAGTTGGTCCATCAGGGTGCCGTAGGTGGCCAGGACGTCGTCGCGGTTAATCTCGAAGACGTCCCCGAGGTCGACCTCCGGCGAGATCCGCAGCCCGACCCGCTCGGCACCGACGGCCTGGGCGACCGCCGTGACGACCTCGACGACGAAGCGGGCGCGGTTCTGCGGCGAGCCGCCGTATCCATCGGTGCGCTGGTTGGCCGCGGGGGAGAGGAACTCCTGGAGCAGGTAGCCGTTGGCGCCGTGGATTTCCACGCCGTCCGCTCCCGCGTCGATGGCCCGGCGGGCCGCGGCGACGAAGTCCTCCAAGGCTGCCCGGATCTCCGCTGTGGTCATCGCTTCCGGTACGGGGTAAGGCTGCTCGCCCTTCTCGGTGAACGTCTTGTTGTCGATGGCGATCGCACTGGGAGCGAGGACGCGTCGGCCGCCGTTGATGTCGGGGTGGGTGCCGCGGCCGGCGTGCATGATCTGGAGGACGATGCGGCCGCCCTCGGCGTGCACCGCCTCGAACACCCGCTGCCAGCCGGCCGCCTGCTCGTCGGTGGCGATGCCCGGCTCACCGACGTACCCCTGCGACGCGTGGTCGGGGTAGGTGCCCTCGGTGATGATCATTCCGACGCTCGCCCGCTGCCGGTAGTACTCGACCATCAGATCCCCCGGGACGCCGGAGGAACCGGACCGGACCCGGGTCAGGGGTGCCATGACGATGCGGTTGGCGAGCTCGATCTTCCCGAGGGAGATGGGGGAGAAAAGTGATGGAACGGGCGAGGCTTCTGAAATGTTGACAGTCATGGGTTTCTTTCTTTCTGCAATGCGGAGGGAAACGGGATGGTGGGATGACGGGATGAAGGTTTGCGGCGCAGAGGGTGCCCGCTGTTTCGGTGGAGGCACGGATGCGGTGAGAGTTCGCATTCCGTCGTCGGCGTCGGCGTCGATGCCGTTCAAGCACAACTGCCTGAAGGAGTAGGGGCGTTCGCTCCCTGCGCACGATCAGCAGTCAGCCGGGTGACAAGGCCATGGGTGCGACCTCAGCGATCCTGGTCTGCACCGGCGAGGCGCTTCCGGCGGTTGATCGTCGCTCGGACAGCCTGCTTCGCGAACGCGCGAGGCTAGCCGAGCGCTACGTCCGCGACACCCTTGAGGTGGCTGAACGTCTCGAGGGAGTACCGGCCGTGGTACCGGCCCATGCCGCTTTCTCCGACGCCGCCGAAGGGCAGACCGGGCATGAGCAGCTGCATCACCGGCTGGCCCCAGGCGACGCCGCCGGAGGAAGTCTCGTTCACCAGGCGCGACTTGGTGGCCTCGGACGTGGTGAAGGCGTAGAGCGCGAGGGGCTTGTCGCGTTCGTTGATGAAGGCGATGGCGGCATCGAGGTCTTCGACTTCGACGACGGCGAGGATCGGACCGAAGATCTCCTCCTGCATGACCGGGGATGCGGGGTCGACATCGGTGAGTACCGTCGGTGCGATGAACAGGTCGTCACGGTCGTGCTGGCCTCCCACCGCCGCCTGGCCGGAGTCCAGCAGACCGGTGAGGCGGTCGAAGTGCCGTTCGTTGATGATCCGGCCGAAGTCGCCCGCGCTCTGCGGGCTGGAGCCGTACTGGGCTTCGACCGCCGCGCGGAGGGCGGGAACCAGTGCGGCGGCGGTGGCAGGATCGGCCAGAACATAGTCCGGGGCTATGCACTGCTGCCCGGCGTTGCCGAACTTGGCGCCGACCAGTCGCTTCGCGGTTTCGTCCACGTCGGCGTCGGGCGCCACGAAGACCGGCGACTTGCCCCCGAGTTCAAGGGTGACCGGGGTGAGGTGCTTGACCGCCGCCGCCATGACGATCCGGCCGACCGCGCCATTGCCCGTGTAGAAGATATGGTCGAAGCGCTGTGCCAGGAGGGCCGTGGTCTCCTCGGCACCCCCCTCGACCACGGTGAGCACGTCGGCGTCGAAGTACTGTCGCAGAAGGTGTGAAGCCACCGCCGATGTGTGCACCGAGATCTCGCTCGGCTTGGCCACCACCGTGTTTCCGGCGGCCAGTGCGCCGATGATGGGGTCGATGAGAAGGTGCAGCGAGAAGTTCCACGGAGCGATCACCAGGACGACCCCGAGCGGGTCGTACGTGGTGTATGCCGTCGTCGTGGGACCGAGGTAGGCGGGAACCTCCACCGGGCGAGGCTCAAGCCAGCTCTCGAGATTCGCCAGCGTCTCGTCGATGTCCGCGACGGTGAAGTCGATCTCCTGCATCTTCGCCTCAGCGGAGTTCTTCCTCAGATCCGCCCAGAGCGCTTCGAGCAGCTCCTGCTCGTTCTCCACCAGCAGCGCGCGCAGCCGTTGCAGCTGGCTGACGCGCCAGTCCAGTCCGCGGGTGACGCCGGTGTTGAACGTCGCACGAAGGCGGCCGACCACCTCCGCGGCCGTTTCGCTCTGGCGCGTCCTCGATTCGATCCCCTGCGTTGCGGTCATGGGGTGTGCTCCGTTCCTGATGAAAGCCACGCCCCGGCTGCCTTCCAGCCGGGAACGGTTCCCAGCGTGCTGGACCATCCGGCATTCACCCAGGTCACGGCTTTGTGTACATCCGCTGTGCCTACCCCTGGTTGGTGCAGGCTGGTCGGCGTCCGACCGTGGATACTCGAAGGCATGGACGAATACCCCGAACCGGTGCACGAGCCCGCCGACGGCGCTCTGGACCCGCGTGCCGAGCTCAGCGAGTTCCTGCGCACCCGCAGGGCCCGGCTGAAGCCGGAGGACGTGGGCCTGCCGGACTTCGGACGGTACCGGCGGGTGCCGGGGCTCCGCCGCGAGGAGCTGGCGCAGCTGGCCGGGTTGTCGGTGGGGTACTACACGCGCCTGGAGCAGGGCAATGGGCGGCACGTGTCGGCGGAGGTCCTCGATGCCATCGCCCGCGCGCTCAGGCTGAGCGACGCGGAGCACGCCCACCTCACACACCTGGCCAAGCCGACACGGCAGAAGAAGAAGCCGGCCGGCCGCACCCAGCACGTGCGAGGCCCCCTGCGGACGCTACTGGACACCATGGACGGCGGTCCGGCGATCCTGGTGGGGCGGCGCTCGGACATCCTCGCCTGGAACCGGATGGCCGCGGCGGTCTTCGGCGACTGGGCCGAGCTGCCCGCGCACGAGCGGAACTGGGCGCGGCTGGTGTTCCTCAGGCCCGAGTACCGCGACCTGTTCGTGGACTGGGAGCAGAAGGCGAACGACGTCGTCTCCCAGCTGCGCATGGACGCCGGCTCCCATCCCAACGACCCCCGGCTGTCCGCGCTGGTGGGCGAACTCTCCGTGAAGAGCGAGTACTTCCGGCGGCTGTGGGCCGCCCACGACGTCAAGGACAAGTGCCACGGCTCCCAGCGCCTGCACCACCCGCTGGTCGGCGAACTCGACCTCCACGTCGAGTCGTTCCACCTGGCCGACGACCACGAACAGATGCTGCTGACGTACCACGCCGAACCCGGTTCCCCGTCCGCGGAGGCACTACGACTGCTGGCCAGCTGGGGCACCGACGCGACAAGGGCGGGCGCCGGAATGCCGTCGGCACGCACGACCTGACGACCAGCTGATCATGGGTAGTTGGCCGTGCGCCGGGGCCGGCGTCCATGAGCGTGCCGTGGCCTCCGCACCGGGAGCCCGGGTTAGTCAGAGGGTGTTCCAGAACGCGCAGCGGTGGCGAAGCTCCGCCGTGCGGGTAGGGGCGATGCGGTCCGGCGCCAGGGACTGCACCGTCCGCCGGGACCAGTGCGGGGACGACGGGCCGTTGGGACTGCCGGTCCGGGCGAAACGGGTCCAGTAGTCGATCATGGTGTCGGCCAGCCGGTGCTGTGCCGCGGTCAGGTCGCGAGGGCGGCCACCCAGGTCGAACAGGTACGGCAGCTCGCTGGCGTGGGGCGCGCCGAGCGGGAACGGTGGTGTGCCGGGGATGGGCGGTGGGGCCTGCTCGTCGGCGAACTCGTAGCGCCAGGTGGGTACTTGGGCCGCCAGCAGGGTGCGGGTGCGTGCCGTCGGGCAGGCGAAGTCCGCGTCGCCGATGACGGCGCCGAAGACCGGGCCTCCGTCGCTGCCGTGCACCGGATATGCGCGGACGATCGCCTCGGCCTGGCCAGGGGCGGGAAAGAAGGCCGACACGACGTCGGGCCAGGTCTCGGTGGTGACCGGGTTGCCGGCCTGGATGATCCCGGCGGCCCAGCCGTTGCCCTCGTCGTGGTTGTTGCCGATGAGGACGGGGACGTGGTGGTAGCGGCCGGCGGCGATCGCCGCTGCGGGGTCGTCGGGCAGCAGTTGTGTGTCGTAGGCAGGCTGTTGATCGGTGGCCTGGGCCGCGAGCAGGCGCGGGACGGCGACGCGCCGAAGGCAGGGGAGGGCATCGCGGGGAGCGGCGCAGCCGACCTTCGCCGCCAGGTCCTTGCCTGCGGCGCGCGCCGTGGCCAGGGGAGCGGAGGACGGGGCGAACGGGTGATCGGAGGTGCCGGTGCAGGGGCCGCTCTCGATGATCGCGCGGTCGAAAAGGCCCTGGGCGGCGGGGGAGGCGAGCTGGGCGCAGACGCTGTAACCGCCCGCCGACTCACCAGCCAGTGTCACATTGTGCGCGTCGCCGCCGAAGGCCCCGATCTCGGCGCGGACCCAGCGCAGTGCGGCCTGCTGGTCGGCCAGTCCGAACGTACCGGAGCCGGGCAGGCTGTCGTGCGCGAGGAAACCGAGGGCGCCGAGACGGTAGTTGACGGTGACGACCACGACGTCTCCCCGGATCGCCATGCGGTGGGCGTCGTAGGAGCTCCCCGCCCCGGTGGTGAAGCCGCCGCCGTGCAGCCACACGATCACCGGCCGGGGGTGTGCGGATTCCGCGCCGTCGGGTGCGGTGACGTTCAGATGGAGGCAGTCCTCGTCGGTGCTGCCGCCGGGCACCTCTCCGGCCGTTTGCGGGCAGGCACTCGCGGGCCGCGTCGCGTCCCGCACCCCGCGCCAGGGAGCGGCGGGACGGGGCGGCGCCCAGCGCAGGTCACCCTTCGGGGGCGCCGCGTACGGGATGCCCTCGAAGGTGCGATAGCCGTCGCGCGAGTTCCCCCGCACGACCCCGGCATCGGTGCGTACCTCTGTGGCGGGCCTGGGCGTCGGCGTGGTGGTGGTCCAGGCTGTCGCCAGTACGGCGCTCAGGGCGCAGCCCAGGGTGGTCAGGACGCGGTGTGTGCGCATGGTCTTCCACTCCCCGTTCGGTGTTGGGTCAGCCGCCGCCCATGCCGCCCCGGGCGGCGACCATGGTCATCGGCAGCGTTCGTACGGCCTTCTCCAGGCCCGGTGCGAGGGCGGCGAGCGAGCGCGTGCAGGCGTCGATACGGGCCCGGTAGGTCCTGCCGTCCTGACGGGAGACGACCGAGCGGATACCGCCCGCCGCGGCGAGCGCCAGCAACGCGGCGTCAGCCGCCGGGATGTCCCTGACCGGGCCGTCCCCGCACAGCGCCGCGGACACCCGAGCGCGTACCACGGCCGTCACGGCACGGTCAGTCACCGCCAGCCTGCGGGTGCCGAAAGGAGTGCGGCGCGCGTTCGGGGTGAGCAGCCGCGCGGCGACGAGCCGGTTCTCCACCTCCGTCAGGGTCGGCCTGCGGTGGCGGCGCACGAGATGCTTCCAGCTGTGCCCGGCTGCGGCGTCGCGCAGCACACCGTCCAGGACGGGATCGCCGGTCGGTTCCGTGCCGGACACGGTGACCGTCCCGTCGCGCTCCTCCAGCCGGCCGCGCGACGCTAGGTCGATGAGGGCGGCGGCCCGCACCAGGAACCCGGTGCGGGAACGGTCGTAGGGGCCCTCGGACGCGTCGTCGTGGGCGAGCAGGTACATGAGGCAGGGCAGGTCGTCGATCACATCTCGACATTAGGGCGGTACGCCCCGGCGCCGGATCGGCCACAGGAACGGCACCCCGTTGGGAGCGGGGGAGGACCGCGGCCTTGTCTCCTCCTTGAGGAGGAGGTCCCGTCTCAGGGGCGGCGCGGTCGCACGAGGCCGTGGTCGTAGGCGGCGACGACCGCGTGGACACGGTCGCGCAGTTCCAGCTTGCGCAGCACCGCGGTGACGTGGTTCTTGACGGTGGCTTCCGACAGGCGCAGGCGCTCCGCGATCTCCGCGTTCGACAGCGCCTGCCCGATCAGGGTGAGCACCTCCCGCTCACGGCCGGAGAGGTCCCCCAGCGAGGGCGGCGGTGCCTGGTCGGGCGCGGTGCTCAGGAACCGGTCGAGGACGCGGCCGAGCACGGCCGGAGCCAGCAGTGCGTCTCCGCGCGCGGTGACGCGGATCGCGTCGACGAGTTCGCCCGGACGCATGTCCTTCAGCAGGAACCCGCTGGCCCCGGCCCGCAGGGCGGCGACCACGTGCGCGTCGATGTCCCAGGTGGTCAGCACGAGCACTCTCGCGCTGCTCCCGTCCGTCACGATCCGCCGGGTGGCCTCGATGCCGTCCAGCACGGGCATGCGTACGTCCATCAGCACCACGTCGGGTGCCAGCTCCCGGGTCAGCCGCACCGCTTCCCCGCCGTCCGGGGCCTCACCGACCACCTCCAGGTCGTCCCTGGCATCGATGATCATGCGGAATCCGGTACGGACCAGGGCCTGGTCGTCGGCCACCACCACCCGGAGTGTCATCGCGTGCCCTCCACCGGCAGCCGTGCCGCCACCTCGAACCCGCCGCCGGTCAGTGGACCGGCACGCAGGCTGCCTCCCACCAGCCGTACCCGTTCCCGCATCCCCACAAGACCGCGCCCCGCGCCTGCCGAAGCCGAACTCCCTTGTGGTGTACGGCCGTTGTCAGCCACCGTGACCTCCAGGCACTCCCCGTCGACCGTCACGCGCACGCTCACCTCGTCGGCGCCGACCGCGTGGCGCAGCGTATTGGTCAGGGCCTCCTGGACGATTCGGTACGCCGTCAGATCCACCGTCGCCGGCAGCCCTTCGAAGACACCCTCGCGATGCACGCGCACCGTCATCCCGGTCGCGCGCACGCTGTCGGCCAGCTCGTCCAGGCCCGAGAGCGAGGGCCCCGGCTTCCGCCGCTCCCACACCGCGTCGTCCCGTACGTCCTCGGGCCCGAACGCGCTCAGCAGGAGCCGCAGTTCGCCGAGCGCCGAGCGGGCACCGGTCTCGATGGCCCGCAGCGCCTGACGGGCCTGGTCGGGCCGCTGGACGAACACATCGTCCGCGGCACTCGCCTGAATGACCATCACCGACAGCGTGTGCGCCACCACGTCGTGCACCTCGCGCGCGATCCGCGCCCGTTCCTCGACCACGGCCCGGTCCAACTCGGCCGCCACGCGAGCCCGCTGTGCCCGGCGCCACTGCCCCGCGGTCCACGCGAGGACCACCGCCAGCAGATAGACCGTCACCCCGGCGGGGCCTCCGCCCGCCCCGAACGCCAGCGGCACCAACAGGCACATCGCCGCGAGCGCCCACACCGACACCCGGCGCGGCCCGGTGGCCGACAGCACACACAACACGACCTGCGCCGCGAGCAGCGCCCCCGTCAAGGTCACCGCCGGCAGCAGCGCCCACACCCCGATGCCCGTCGCCGCCGTCACGCACAGCACGGCGACCGGAACGCGCGCCTGCCACCTCAGCGCCCCGACCTGCACAAGAACCAGCGCCAAGGCCACGGGCCGTCGCCAACCGTGATCAGCCCCCGCCGCGAACACCGAGGTACCCAGCACGCCGAGCACCAGCCCGGCCGACCCCCACCACAACGACCGCACCGCCCGCACCGACATCCCACTCCGCGCCGCCTCCGCGAACACGACACCCGGCTGCCCACTGCTACGGTCCACCAGCCGACCCTATCCACGAGGACCGCCGGGGACGGGGAGATCCGCCTTCGGGGTCAGCTCCTGGTCCGGAAGGGGCGGGGCCGGAGCGGGTGCGTGGCAGAGGAAGTCGGCCGCCACGCAAGTAACGCCCGGCTGCACACCAGCCTCCCGGTTCTCGCTGGAGACGGCGACTTCCACGGTGGGCACGATTACCCATCCGCTCCTCTGCGACGTGAGAAGTCGAAGTTCGCACGGCGGCCGTTGACCTGTCGGAGCGACGCGAGTCCTCGGGCGACAGCCGCCGGTGCCGGGGAGCCGCCCCATTGCGAGAGCGCGCGGAGTTCACCGCTCCACGTGCCGCGCCTGTGGCGCATCTTCCCGCGGTGGTGCGTGTGTGGAGCCGAGGAGCATCTGGATGTCGTCGGCGATTCCCGCCGTGTTGGTCAGGCCGAAGCCCACGCGCTGAAGCAGGCACCCGTGCAGCAGGGCCATCACCGCCCGCGCTCCACGCTCGGGCTCCACGGCGAGGGGGACGGCGCCGGCGGCCTGGCCGCGGCGAAGCGCGTCGGCGATGCTGGACAGCACTCCTTGGAAGCCCTCGACGGCACGTGCGCGCACCGTCTCGTTGCGCAGCAGTTCCGACCAGCTCTGGACCCCGCAGCGCAGCAGTTCCTCGACCGGCACCTCGCTCCCCGCGGGATCGATGATGGTGTCGGTGCTCAGCGCTTCGAGGGAGGCGGCCACCAGGTCGGCGGGGGTGGCGTGGTCGGCTGTCGCCGCCAGCTGCTGGACCGGGGCGAAGACGAGCCGGAAGGCGTCTTCCGCGATGGTGAGGATGATCTCGTCCTTGTTCGCGAAGTACCGGTAGGCCGCCCCTGCGGACACACCGGCCTCCGCGGCGATGTCGGGCATGGAGGTCTGGTGGAAGCCGTCGCGCGAGAAGCAGCGCCGCGCCGCCCCCACGATCTGTGCGCGCCGGGCCTCGCGACGCTCGGGAGTGATGCGCGGCATGATCCAACCTCCAACGTGAACACTCATTCATCTTGACAGTCCGGGCCGGGCGGCTCCACCCTATAGGTGAATGGTCATTCACGGAAACAGGGGATCTTGTATGAGCACACCACTGCGCATCGCCACCTACGCCTATGAGCACACCGAGGCGCTGCTCGATGGCCGCGTCCCGATCGAGGGGGTGAGCGCCACTTTCGAGTCGGCTCCACTGGTGTCGGACATCTTCCGGCGCACCATCGAGGGGCGCTACGACGTCTCCGAGTACGGACTGACCTACTTCCTGCGCACCTTCGACCTCCAGGACTCGCCGTTCCTCGCACTGCCGATCTTCCCGAACCGGAACTTCCGGCACTCGTCGGTCTTCGTGAACACCTCGGCGGGCATCGAGAAGCCGCAGGACCTCGCGGGCAAGACGATCGGCGAGTTCGCGATGTTCGGACACGACCCTGGCGTGTGGATGAAGGGCATCTTCTCCGACGAGTACGGCCTGACGCCCGATCAGTCCCGCTGGGTCATCGGGGGCACCGACCACCCCATCCCCGCCTTCGACTGGCTGCCGCAGCCGGTGCCGGAAGGCGTGGACGTGCGGCACACCGCCGGCGACGAGACGCTCGGCGCGATGCTCGAATCCGGCGAGATCGACGCGCTCATCTCGGTCGACGTTCCCCAGGCATTGCTGAACGGCTCGACGAAGATCGCCCGGCTGTTCCCCGACTACGAGACCGTGGAGCGCGACTACTTCCGGCGTACCGGGATCTTCCCGCAGATGCACATCGTCGCGGTCCCCAGGGAAATGGCTACGGAGACCGACCTGCTGAAGTCGATCTACCGCGCCTTCTGCAAGGCCAAGGAAGTCGTTCAGCAGAAGTACCGCCAGGGTGCGCTGAAGCAGCACATGGGCGTCGTCACCCCCTGGTTCAGCAAGCACTTCGAGGAGAACCGAACGCTGCTGGGCGAGGACTGGTGGCCCTACGGCCTCGGCGCGAACCGCAAGGCTGTCGACACGTTCCTGCGGTACCACTACGAGCAGGGCCTGTCGAAGCGGTTGCTGACCAGCGAAGACATTTTCGTTCCCGCGCTACTCGACACATGATCATCACGGCAGCCAGGTCGGCAGGATCAGAAGCCTCGTGAGGGCGTACCTGGAGATGGTCGTAGCCGGCCTGCGTGTCGGGACACTCCGAGCGCTCGCGCGGATCAAGTCGACCGCACCTCCATTGATCGCCATGGTGGGCCTCGGCGGCACGCTCAGGCCGGCTCTGCCGAACAGGCCGCCGCCCTGCCGTAGTGCCTGCCTTTCTTCATCATCTCGGCCCGCGCCAGTCGCATCTCACCGTGTATCAGTTCCATCAACTGCTGTGTGGCGCGCTGCACCCATTCCCCGACCGGTTCCTCAGGGGCGCCACCGTGCTTGCTGCTGGTGCCGGGCGATGGCCATCGGGTATCCCGAATAAGTGAAAGCGACATGGGCCGGGCCCAGCCCGGATGCGCAGCCATCCGTTGCGGCGTGTGTGAGGTTTCGGATCACGGGCACTCGCCGTTCAGAGCGAGACGTTGTCGAATTGCACTGAGGGAGCATTTTCATGAGTGGCAGCATCTGGGGCTATCAGCCGGTCGCCGGTCACACCGCAGGCGCCGATCTGCGCGGTTTCAAGGTGGAAGCCACCGACGGCAGCATCGGAAAGGTCGACAAGCACGTCGATGATGTCGACTCCTCGTATCTGGTCGTCGACACCGGGGTCTGGATCTTCGGCAAGCACGTTCTGCTGCCGGCAGGCACCGTGAGCGCGATCGAACAGGCTGAGCGGAAGGTCTACGTCAGCCTCACGAAGGACCAGATCAAGAACTCTCCGGAGTTCGACAAGGACAAGCACGAGGGCGACGCGGCCTACCACGAGCAGGTCGGCGGCTACTACACCGGGCACCGCCCCGTATGACTTCCAACGCCTCGCGGCCCGCACCGACGCAGTCTTTCATCGGTGCGGGTGGCGTGAGACTGACGATACCGATCGTCGGCGTGAGGCCGGCGATACCGACAAAACGATGGTCCGGAGGTTGATGAACATGGTTCCCCTGCTTCTAGTGCTCCTGCTGGCCTTGATTCTCTTCGGTGCGGGATTCGCACTGAAGGCTCTGTGGTTCGTCGCGATCATCGTGTTGGTGGTCTGGCTGGTGGGATTCATCGCCCGGCCCAAGGGTGGAAGCGGCCGCTGGTACCGCTGGTAGCCGCTGCGAAGGAATTCCCTGAAGATGTGGGCCCCGCTCGTGAGAGCGGGGCCCACATCTCTTTTCCTGTTCGGCTCTTTCCACGCTCAGTTCGTGGCGTACCAGCTTTTCTCGAACTGGGCAAAACCCTCGGGTTCCAAGGTGCCGGTGGCGTCGGTGAAGTCCATGCCAACGTACTTGAGTGGAGCGAAATGGGGTGCTTCAGCCGAGCCCTGCACGCGCTCGTGTGCCCCGGCCCTCACGTGCCCTCGCGGCTCAGGAGTCCGGCCCTGGCTTCGGCGACGCCGCTGTAGACCGGGAAGATGACGTTGCCGCCGGTGAGGGTGAGCAGACGGGTGACCTGCGCGGGCGGTGCGGCCAGCGCCAGTTGTCCGCCGGACTCCTCGGCACGGCGGCGTAGGCGCAGAAGCGCGTTGAAGCCCGACGAGTCGCAGAACGTGGTGCCGGTCAGGTCCAAGACCAGGAGGGGGCTGCGCGAGATCGCCTTCAGCGCCTGTCGGTACACGGCGGGGGCGGTCCCTGCGTCCAGGTCTCCGGTCACCGTGGTGACGGCGACGAGACCATCGGGTTCGTCGGTGACATTCTCCTGTGCGACATTGCTGCTCACGATCGGGTGCTCCTGTGCTCAAGGGGTGCGCTTCCGGGGCGTGCCGAATCGGACAGGCGACGAGTGGCCCAAGGATCGTCGATCCCAGCCTTTCAGCGACCTCGTGTCCGTCTTCTTCGGGATTCCCCGTTGACGAGTACCCCGTCTGCTCTTGCGAATGTCCCCCTGCGGCGATCTTCAGGACAGCCCCGCCTGAGGCGCCCGGACGTCGGCGGAGTTCGTCCTGTGGATCTCGCACCGGCACCGCCGGTGTCGAGTCGGTGGTGTCAGTTCCGGGCGAGCTGATCGGCGAGACGGCGGGCCTGGGCCAACATCTCCCCGTGGGTCGCCAGGGCGTCGGGGTCTTCCTGCACGGCGCCGGGCAGTTGCCGGCGGAGTTCGTCGAGACTGTGGCGCAGATTGTCGACTGCCCGGCGCAGAGACTCGTCGGCGCTCCGCTCGGCGGGGGCCGCCGCGAACCTGGTCTGGCCATAGAGCCCGAGCGCATGGCCCGTGTGACGCAGGAAGGCGGCGAAGGGCCCCGTGATCTGTGGGTCGGTACGCACCGCGGTGTCGTCGTCAGCGGCGATCTCCAGCACGGTGCGTGTCACGCCGGCGATGTGCACGGCGGCCTGGTCCAGCACGGTCAACGCGTCGTCGTACCTCTTGCCCGCCCGGGGGATGCCGCCCGCACCGAGCCCGCGATGGTTGCCCCGCATGCTTTCGCGGCTCCAGCCGATCGCGGAGCCGGCCTGACCGACCAGCCGTTCCAGCCGCAATGCCCGCTCGTGCCAGCTCCCTGCCAGCGCGGTGTCCCACCGACCGTCGGCCAGACGGTCGGCCATCCTGTACAGGATCTCCTGAGCCTCATGGGAGACGTCCAGCAGGGCGGACCGGGCGTCTCGCAGATACACCGGGGGTCGGATCAGCGCGTTGACCGCGATGCCGACCGCCGCACCGAACACAGCCTCCCCGATCCGCGCCCCCGACGCAGCCACGCTCACCTGACCGTCGGTCAGGACGAACAGGGCGCCCGTGGCGGCGTAGATGCCCTGACTGCCCAGGCGCCGCCACTGCGCCAGCAACAGCACGGCCGGAAGTACCACGGCCATCGCGATCATCGTGCTGCTCAGCTCCAGCGCGACGGCTGTTGCCACCACCGTGCCCATCGCGATCGCGGCGACCTGTTGCAGACCGTGCGCGAGCGACCGGTACACGGTCGACTCGACCAGTACGACCGCCATCCAGGGAGCGACAAACGCCACCGGCGCCCGCAGCCACCACCCGGCCACCACCCATGCCAGGCAGGCCGCCAGCGCCGCCTTGCCGGCCTGCGCGGCCAAATCGCGTTCACGCCCTGGCTCCGTCCACGCCCGCCGTACGGCCTCTGCCACGGCCCCACTGCGGCGCCGGAGCACGTCGGCGGTCTCACCTGTCCATCCCATGTGTCCCGTGTGCCACGAACGGCACTCGGGATGCATGCCTGCGCCGCGATCACGAGAGGTGGCTTTACCCATGACTGGCGACGTGGTGCACGGGGCCGCGGGCCTGGCCACGGCGCTGCACGAGGGGCGCCTCGCATACCTTCCGCAGGACCGGACCGCTGCTGTCGATGAGCCCCAGACCAACTGCGGCCGGACGCCGGAATGCCGAAAAGCTATGACCCCGCCGAGCGCGGTGTCACTCCGACTCTCCCCGGGGGTTGTAGACAGCCACCTCGCCCGCGTCGAGGGCTTCCCGGTAGGCGCGGAACACGGCCAGCGCCTCATCACGGAGCTGGTCTTGTACGACGTCGATGCCGCGGGTCTCCAACTGTTCGGCCCAGTCCGCGCCGAGCGGGCCCTCGTCGAAGGTGGTGAGGTCCTCCAGTTCCGGGCCCGCTCCGGCGATCACGAGGCGACGCACCCCGGACCACATGGTGGCCCCGTAGCACTGGACGCACGGACGCCAGTTGACGATGAGTTCGTGAGCCGGCAAGCCGTGGGCGCCCAGGTCCCAGCCGCCTACCGCCGTCTGGGCGAGGCTGAGTGCGACGATCTCTGCGTGGGCGGCGGAGACACCGGAGGCGAGGACGACGTTCACGCCCACCGAGATGATCCGGCCGGTGTCCTGCTCGGCGACCAGCGCGGCGAACGGACCGCCGTTCCCCTCGCGCCAGTTGCGGTCTGCCAGCCGGTGCACGAGCCGCATCCGGGCAGCCCGGTCAGGGATGGTGGCGGGCACGGCGGCCAGCTCGTCGTCGAGCCACGCGGGTAGCGAGACGCGGAACTCCCTGGGGATTCCGGGCATGTGAGGACTGACTTTCTGTCGGGAGTGGGCGGGGGCGGGCTTCCACCGGTGATCGATGCGTGCGGTGACGATCCGGGCGGTGGTGCACCCGCCGACGCGTTGAGGCACCGATGGGCAGCGGGACGCTCACGGTCGCGGGGTGGATCTGGCCGGACCAAGCGGGCGACTACGAGCGGTGATCACGCGACCAGTGACTCGCTGCCCTGCCCCTGATTCTTGTCGCGACGGCATCGCGCCGCGTCCGATCTCGCCTCGGCCAGGACACGGTCCGCCGCCGCGATGGCGTCTTGGATGTCCTGTGTCTCGGTGACCGCGCACAAGGTGCGCGCGATCTCTCCCAGTCTGAGTCGTCTGGCGGTCGTGTCGTCTTCAAGGATCCGGGCACACGCCTCCGCGTACCGGGCCAGCAACGCACGAAGAACCTTGGGACGGGCGGTGATCATAGGAAGAGGCTCCCTGTTCTCAAGTGACACGTTCTTCACGTAACGCGCTGTCCGTGTGTCCCGTCACCCACATCTCACGCATGGCCGTATGGCGGTGCGGCCGCACATGACGGATCTCATCGGTGGCGCGAGCGGTGGGGGTGAGCACCAGGCGAATACGGCGACGCTGGACGGCCGTGGTGATCCGGTCGGCCGCTCGGACCGCGTCCGGCATGACCTGCTCCCGGGTCGGTGGCGTGGCCGTCTGCCTGTCCTCGCGTCGTTCAGATCGCGTGCGGCCGTGTCCGCGCCGGGGTGACCGGCGAATGGTCTTCGTCCGCCGGTTCCTCGCACAGGCGGGCGAGACGGGCCAGCATCGGGCGGCTTCGCCACCACTGCGCGGCGTCCAGCAGCGGGTTGTGAAGGGTGGCACCCGCGCCCCGCAGGGGGTGTTCGTCGAGGATGATCAGCGTGTGCCCGCCCCAGGGGCGGAGCTCCATCGCGATCCGGGCGGTTCCCAGCGGGCCGCTGTGTGCCTCCAGTTCGAGGAGGGCGGGCGGTTCGCTGCGGCGTACGACGGTCCGGTTGTGCAGGGTGAGCGGCCCGATCCTCACTTCGTAGCGGAGGGCCGCCCCCAACTCGGGCCAGTGCCCCTCGTCCAACTCGGCCCGTGAGGTACCCACGACCCAGTCGCCGTAGTGATCGACGTCGGACAGGATTTTCCAGACGTCCTCGGGTGAGGCCTCTATCAAACGGTGCCGTACGGCCATGGGGTCCTCCGCCCGTCGAGATCCAGCGTCCGCTGCGGCGAGTTCCCAGCCCGGGCCCTCCTACACTCTCCCGCCCGGAGACCGCGGCGGTGTCGGCGCCGACCCGCTGGGAGGACAGGGCGCTCACGCCCGCGAGCCGTCTCGCTTCATTGCGCCACATGGCCCCACCAGTGTGTCAGCCGTCATGCCGGGGGCACTCGGGGGCGACGGCTGACGACAGGCCGACTGCTTGAGTGCCGATCGCCTCGCGCGCGGCGCCACCTCTGCGACAGATCGGAACCCGATGAGCGAGAAGAAGAACCCCTTGTCGGCCGCAGCCGACAAGGTGGTCGAGAAGGTCCAGGAAGCCGTTCGGTCCGGTAACGAGATCCCTGGCGCACCGGCCCCCGTGCCGCCCTCGGTCGACGAACCGACGGAACCCGCCGGGCCGCTCCCGCCCAAGCCCGACCAGAGCGGACCGGACACCTACAGCCCCACCGGTCAGGAGACCGGGATCCCGCAGAAGCAGGTCGCGCAAGGCGGCGAGCGGCTCACCACCGCACAGGGGGCCCGGCTGTACGACACGGACCATTCCCTCAAGGCAGGACCGCGCGGCCCGGTGCTGCTTCAGGACCACCATCTGCGGGAGAAGATCACTCACTTCGATCACGAGCGCATCCCCGAGCGGGTGGTGCACGCCCGTGGCGCCGCGGCCCACGGTGTGTTCCGTGGATACGGCGCCGCCGCGGGGATCACCAAGGCGGCCTTTCTCGCCGAGGGGATCGAGACACCGGTGTTCGTGCGCTTCTCCACCGTGCTCGGCTCACGCGGCTCGGCCGATACCGTGCGCGACACCCGGGGCTTCGCCACGAAGTTCTACACCGATGAGGGTGTCTTCGACCTGGTCGGCAACAACATGCCGGTGTTCTTCATCCAGGACGCCATCAAGTTCCCCGACATCATCCATGCCGGCAAGCCGCATCCGGACCGGGAGATCCCGCAGGCCCAGAGTGCGCACGACACCTTCTGGGACTTCGTCACGCTCCACACGGAGGCGACCCACCACACGCTGTGGAACATGTCCGACCGTGGCATCCCGCGTTCCTACCGGATGATGGAGGGCTTCGGCGTCCACACCTTCCGGCTGGTCAACGCCGAGGGCGCCACGACGCTGGTGAAGTTCCACTGGAAGCCCAAACTGGGTGTCCACTCGCTGGTCTGGGAGGAGGCGCAGATCACCGCGGGTGTCGACCCCGACTTCCACCGCCGCGACCTCGCCGACGCGATCGAGGCGGGCGCGTTCCCGGAGTGGGAGCTGGGCGTGCAGACCTTCCCCGACACCGAGGACCAGATGTTCGAGGGCATCGATCTTCTTGACCCGACGAAGATCGTCCCCGAGGAACTGGCCCCTGTGCGCCCGATCGGCCTGATGACCCTCAATGCCAACCCGTCGAACTACTTCGCCGAGACCGAACAGGTCGCCTTCCACGTCGGACACCTGGTCCCCGGCATCGACGTCACCAACGACCCGCTGATGCAGGGACGGCTCTTCTCCTACCTCGACACCCAGATCACCCGACTGGGCGGACCCAACTTCGGGCAGCTCCCGATCAACCGGACACACGCCCCCGTCAACGACATGCTGCGCGACGGCATGCACCAGACCGCCGTGCACAGGGGCGTGGCACCGTACCGGCCGAACTCCCTCGACGGCGGCTGCCCCTTCCTCGCCGGCGCCGAAACCGGGGCGTACATCGAGGTTCCCGTCGAGGTCCCCGCCGCCCGCAAGGTGCGGGACGCGGCAGCCTCCTTCGACGACCACTTCAGCCAGCCCCGGCTGTTCTGGCTCAGCATGTCGCCCACCGAGCGCGAGCACATCGTCGCCGCCTACACCTTCGAACTCGGCAAGTGCTGGGAGACGGCCATCAGGGAACGGGCCCTGAAGGTGCTCGCCAACATCGACCCGGACCTGTGCGCGCAGGTTGCCGCCGGCCTGGGCCTTCCGGTCCCCGAGCCGACCGTGCCGCCCGCGGTGGTCCAACCGAGCCCCGCGCTCTCCCAGTTGGGCGGCGACTGGCCGGTCAAGGGCCGGACCGTCGGCATCGTCACCAGCGGCACGGACGACATGGACGGCGTACGCGAAGTACGGCGGGCTGTCCTGGACGCGGGCATGGTTCCACTGGTCGTCGCGCCCACCGGCGGGACGCTGGACGAGGCCGGCGACCCGGTCACGGTGCAGCGCACGTTCGCCACCGCCCGCTCCGTCGAGTTCGACGCGATCGTGCTCGCCGGGGCGCCTACTCCGGCCGGTGACGCCTACGGGGCCCGCGATGCCAAAGCCGACGACGACGCAGCCCTGGCGCTGGCCATCGACCCTCGCCTGGTGTTGATGCTCACCGAGGCCTACCGCCACGGCAAGGCCATCGGAGCCTGGGGTGAGGGAGCAGCGGCCCTGGAGGCAGCCGGATTCCCCGAAGGTTCCGCCGGAGTGGTGTTCAGCGAAGCACCGGCCTCGGTGCTGCCGGCCGTGACCCGTCTCCTCGGGGGACACCGCGCCTGGGGCCGCTTCGCCCCCGCTCTGTAATAGGCGGCACCAGTTCACAGAACAGGGAGACGCAGTCGTGAGCATGAAAATGTGGGGCTACCAGTCGGCGGTCGGCTACACCGGGAGCACCAGTCTGATCGGATACCGGGTCGAGGCGACCGACGGCGATATCGGCAAGGTCGACAAGCACTCCGACGACGTCGGAGCCGCACACCTCGTGGTCGACACCGGGACGTGGATCTTCGGCAGGCACGTCCTGATCCCCGCCGGCCTCGTCACCGACATCGACACGGCGGAGGAGAGGATCTACGTCGACCGCACGAGGGAGGAGATCAAGAACGCTCCCGAGTTCGACGCGGACAAACACACGGGTGACGCGCAGTACCAGGAGCAGCTGGTCGGCTACTACGGCGGTCACCGTGCGTGAGACCTGAGCCGGGTCACGCCGGGTGGGCCGGAGCAGCCGCTCCGGCCCACCTTTCTCGTGACGCCGCGATCCCGCGCACCCACCCGCTGAGCCGCCGCCCGGCCGTCAGCTGGACGACCAATATGCGCAGCACTGGATCGACCTGGTTGGTCCGCCGGGCAATCCCCTTGTGAGGAACTTCGGCGGGCGGTGCCTTCCTTCCTCGCACCGGCGACATGCTGATGAGTACGCAGCATGAGGGAGTACACCGCCGACCAGCGGGGTTGACGCGTCCAGATGGTCTTCTACGGCCCGAAGTCTTCCGGCGGATTCGGCCGATGCGCCCCGTCAGTACGCGCAAACGCGCCAATGCACTGCACTGACGCCGTTGTAACATGTCATCTAATCGATGACAGGTGCGCTGTCATCGGCACGATGACAACCTGAGGGGGGTACCCGTGGCCGCAGCCGAACAGTCGATCCCAGCCAGGACCGACGCTCGCAGCCCTGCCTCCTTCCTTGCCGCGGCAGCTGCTCTTGCCGCCATAGAGGATGCGCTGCACGACGCACAGCACGAGACCCCCGAGGCTGACATGCCCCGTCCCGAGCAGGCGCTGGCCTCCTTGACACTGTTGCGTCAGGTACGCGAGCAACTCGCCGGCTGGGAGACCAGCCTGATCGAAACAGCCCGCGATGCCGGCGCCAGCTGGGCCGACCTCGCCGGACCCCTCGGCGTTGCCAGCCGACAGGCAGCGGAACGCCGATACCTGCGCGGCCGCCCCGGTATGGCCGGCACCACCGGCGAGGAGCGCGTTACGGCCACCCGTCAGGCCAGGGCTGCCGAACGCGCCACCGCTACCTGGGCCCGCGCCAACGCCGCCGACCTGCGTCGCCTCGCCGGAAGGATCAGCGCCCTCGACCATCTCGGCCCCCAGGCGCGCGCGGTTCAGGCCGCCCTGCATACCGCTCTCGGCGCCGCCGATGCCGCCGAACTCGTGGAGCCCCTGGCCCGCATGCGTCCCTACCTCGATGCCCGCGACACCGGCCTCGTCGCAGGACTGGATGCCCTCGAAGGGAGGCGCACGGCGGCAATCACCGACGATGACTGACTCCTGCCGTGCACAGTCGCATCACGCGGGTGCGGTCCGGCCCGCCGTGAGCCAAGCCGATGGCCCGCAAGGGTACGGCTCGGCTCAAATCCAAGTTCAAGTTCAAGTCCAAGTCCGTTCATGACGTTCCCACAGGAAGAGACCCACATGGGCAGCAGTACCGAGACGTTGGAATTCCAGGCTGAGACCCGCCAGTTGCTCCGACTGGTGATTCACTCGATCTACTCGAACAAGGACATCTTCCTGCGCGAGCTGATCTCGAATGCCTCCGACGCCTTGGACAAGCTGAGGCTGGAATCGCTGACGGACTCCGGCCTCGCCGACATCGACACCACCGACCTGCACATCGCGTTGGAGATCGACAAGGACGCCCGTACCCTGACCGTCCGTGACAACGGCATCGGCATGACCCGGGACGAACTCGTGGAGCTGATCGGCACCATCGCCAAGTCCGGCACCGCGGGCCTGCTGGAGAAGATCAAGGAGTCCAGGGAGGCCGCCACCGCCGAGAGCCTGATCGGGCAATTCGGCGTCGGCTTCTACTCCGCGTTCATGGTCGCCGACAAGGTCACCTTGCGTACCCGACGGAGCGGCACCGACTCCGGCACCCAGTGGGAGTCCGACGGCGAGGGCACCTACACCATCGAAACGGTCGACGGCCTTCCCACGGGCACCTCAGTCACCCTGCACCTCAAGCCCTCCGACAGCGAGGACGGACTCGCTGACTACCTGTCCGAGTCGAAAATCCGTCAGATCGTCAAGCGCTACTCGGACTTCATCCGCTGGCCCATCAAGATGGCTGCCGAGCGTACCGGCACCGAGGGCGAAGCCACCCCCGACGTCGACACGCTCAACTCGATGAAGGCCCTGTGGGCCCGGCCGCGCGCCGAGGTGACCGCGGACGAGTACAACGAGTTCTACCAGCAGATCAGCCATGACTGGCTTCCTCCTGCCGAGACGATCCATATGCGGGCCGAGGGCACCTTCGAGTACGAGGCGTTGCTGTTCATCCCCTCGCAGGCACCCTTCGACCTGTTCTCCCGCGAGACCAAGCCCGGCGTGCAGCTGTACGTCAAGCGGGTGTTCATCATGGACGACTGCGAAGCGCTCATGCCCCAGTACTTGCGCTTCGTCAAGGGTGTCGTGGACGCCCACGACCTGTCGTTGAACGTCTCCCGGGAGATCCTCCAACACGACCGACAGATCCGCGGCGTACGCAGGCGCCTGGTCAAGAAGGTCCTCGGTGCCCTCAAGGACATGCAGTCCAAGGACGTCGAGAGCTACACGAAGGTGTGGGATCAGTTCGGCCGGGCGTTGAAGGAGGGCCTGGTCGAGGACATGGACAACAGTGAGGCGCTGCTGGAGCTCATCTCGGCCGAGTCCACGCACGACCCCGAGAAGACCACCACGCTGCGCGAGTACGTCGAGCGAATGAAGGACGGCCAGGACGCCATCTACTACCTGACCGGCGAGAGCCGGTCGATGGTGGAGAACTCCCCGCACATGGAAGCCTTCGCCGCCAAGGGGTACGAGGTTCTGATCCTCACCGATCCCATCGACGAGGTGTGGACCGACCGGGTACCGGCATTCGACGGCCATCCTCTGCGGTCCATCGCCAAGGGCCAGGTCGACCTCGACGAGTCCGCCGACGGCGACCAGGACACCGACGCTGAGAAGGCTCAGCGTGAGCAGGACTTCGCCGCCCTGCTGACGTGGCTGACCTCTACCTTGTCCAGCCAGGTCAAGGAGGTACGTCTGTCGTCCCGCCTGACCACCTCGGCAGCCTGCATCGTCGGCGACGCCCACGACGTGACGCCGACCCTGGAGAAGATGTACCGGGCCATGGGACAGCAGATCCCCCCGGTCAAACGGATCCTGGAACTCAACCCTGCGCACCCCTTGATCGTCGCCCTGCGCGCGGCACATGACGCAGGCGCCGAGGAACCCGCACTGGCGGAGACCGCCGAACTGATCTACGGCAGTGCGCTGCTAGCCGAGGGGGGCGACCTGCCCGACCCGGCCCGCTTCACCCGCCTGCTCACCGACCGCCTGTCCCGCAGCGTGTAACCACAGTGCGGCCAGAGGACGGCCGGCCGGATCAACTCCGGTCGGCCGTCCGTCACTTGTGCGCGGGACCAGGAGTGGTGCGGCGGGTGGACGTCGCACCTGAAGTCACCGGGCCGCACCGGGCTTGCGCGGGCGTTGCGCATGTGGGTGAGGGGGTACGCGCAAAGGTCAGGCAACGCCCTCCAGGCACAAGGTCAGGCAATGCTCCAGGCACGCAGTTGACGACCGACCAGGCCAACCCCTGACGTACCGGAAGCGGCGTCCCGCACCAGGGCGACTGCCTCCTTCGGCGGATACTCCAGAAGGCACCCGTTCAGCACGAGGTAAGCCTCTGTGCAGTGCCATGCGAACGCCTCGTTGGAGTGCTCCAGGCAAGGCAGCCGCACCAGTGTCTGCAAAAGCGCCGCGGCCTTGAGGAACAAGGACCCGTAGACATCACGCTCCAGGGCCCTGGCATTGACGCGGGCGACGGCCGCGTACAGAGGTCCGTAGTCGTCCACCTGCGGATCTCCGGGCAGCAGTTCGGCGGCGTGCAGCAGGAAGGTCACGTCGAGCGGGTGGAGCGGGTCGTGCTGGGTCACGCCGCGTTACCCCGCTCCTGCTGCTCCTCAAGATCATGCCGCGCGGCGAGCTCGGCCGTACGACGCTCCCTGTCGGGATCGGCCGCGTCGGCCGCTTCGGCGAAGGCGTCGCCGCTCCGTGCCATCGACTTGCTGAAGGCATCGAGGAAGTGCGTCTCTACCGCGGTGGCGCGGGCGTAGGCAGCGGAGAGGATGTACTCCTGCAGGCTGACGCCCTCCTGCCGTGCTGCGGCCTCGATCGCGGCGCGCTGGGCCGGATCGGGAAAACGTAGGTTCATCGCTTTGGGCTGAGACATGGTACCGATGGTATCGCTGGTACCAGCAAGGCGGCCACCCCCGGAATGGGGGGACCGAACCGGTGGACCGGGGTCACCGGCGTACCGGAGTCACCGGCCCCCGGTCAGCGCCCCCTTCGGCCCGGGGGAGCGGGTGCGGGCCGATGACTGTGGCGAGCGCTGTGGTCAGCCGGGAAGTGCGACGCGTCAGCCGGGCAGCTGCGGCGGATGCCTTGCCCGGAGGACCGGTACGACCGGATCGCCAGGTGAGCCGGACCCCCTGAACGTGCTGAAGGGTGCGGGCGCTGCCGGGCGGAGACGGGAGCAGAGACCGAACGCCGAAGCCGAGGCGCGCAACATCGCCGTTCCGGCCGAACCGCGCGTGGTTTGTCGCCATATGCCGACGTCTCAGCTGCCCGTCCTGCACGCGCTCGCTACATCTGGACGAGGTGCATTCGGAGAAGGGGGCTCTCATGGTGCTGTCGATCAATGTGGCCGTGCTCCTGGCGGTCATCATCGTGCTGAGACTTCGGCGCCGCACTGAGGCGCGTAAGCGCACCGACGAGCAGCTGACCGTGCTCATCGTGTTGGTGTTCGGAGTGCTGGTCGCCCCGACCGCCTTCGGGCAGGGAATCCTGAACGTGGTGGGCCAACTCGCCGACGGCATCACCCAGTCGGGCCACTGACGCTTCCCACCTCCGGCGGTGCTCGACTCCGAGGTGGGGGAATGCTGACACCTTCGCAGCGGTTCCACGGCCGAACTGCCCCTTCACCAGGGCGATTTACGCGACCGTCTGACCCTGTCCGGGGAGCACGTACCGTCGGTGGACGCACATCCCGGGCAGACATCCGCGCATTCGGGACCTGCTCGGCTGCGCCACTTCACGGGAGGCGATCACACCGGGAGGCCTGCGAGGCGAGTCGGGTTGGGTTGGGTTGGGTCCGCGGTCCTCCACGCATCTGGCGGGAGCGAGCTGAGCAGACGTGTGGCCTCCGATCGGGTCAAGCACAACGCCTCCCGCGGGCTCGGCGACACGCCAGGGGTTCGCATCGAACGCGCAGGTCAAAGAGGTGGGGCCGTTCTCGGGTGGGTGAACGGCTCGGCCGATGGAGGCGGCCGGGGGAGTAGGCCGAGCGTGCGCTCCGAGTGGTGGGCGAGGCGGATCGAAGTGACGGTAGATCACGTCGAACCGGATTCACCTGTGCTGACAAGAGGTCAGCTGCCGGTCCTGACGGAAGGACTCCGACGATGCGATCTGCCCGCATGCTCCTTGCTGCCGCGACGGCCACCGCCGCTCTCGCGATCGCCGCACCTGGCGCCTACGCCGCCACGCTCGGCGACGGGGACCACGACTCCTCGTCCTCCTCGACCAGGGACCACGACTCCTCGTCCTCCTCGACCAGGGACCACGACTCCTCGTCCTCCTCGACCAGGGACCACGACTCCTCGTCCTCCTCGACCAGGGAGCACGACGACTCCTCCTCTTCCTACAGCAGGGAGCACGACAAGGACAGCGACCACGACAAGGGCTCGTGGAACGAGAAGCCGAATGGCGGTATGCACACCGGCGGCGGCGCGCTGACAGCCGTCAAGTCGGACGACTCGTTCAAGGGCGACAAGAAGTTCGACCCGGAGACCTACAAGGACAAGGACTCCTCGGGCTCGGACCACGAAAACGACTCCTGGAACTCCGAGCAGGACGGGGGATCGCGGGACGAGCACGGTAGGGACGAGGAGGAGAAGCCGCACGGCGGCATGCACACCGGTGGCGGCGCGCTCGCCACGCCGGGTGTCACGGCCGGCGGTGTCGCGGTCCTCGGTCTCGTGGCCGCGGGTGCCTACGTGGTGCGTCGTAGGAGCAACGAGGGCGGTGTGGCCTGACCATGTCTGACGACATAGTGGCCCGGGCCGCCACCTCGTACTCCGTGGCGGCCCGGCCGGCTTTTCGCCAGCCCCCTTGCTGTCGGCGCGTAGCCCAGAGCCTCAGGGGGGCGCGCCCGACGCAGCGCGTCCTCGACCCCGAGACGCAGCGCGTCCCCGACTCCACTCCGCCGATTTTCCCGCGGTCACCACGCTCGCCGTACGTCTGGGGGAGCTGACCGCCGCTGGTTCGCTTCGCTGCCCGACCCGATGAGGTGGTGCCCGATGGCAGTCCGTTCGTCCTTTCCCGCCGAGACCCACAATCTCCGGCGGCGCCTGGCCTGGACCGTGTGGTGCGCGGGCATCGTGATCGTCCTGGTCATGAGCGTGTTCCGCGGTCACGACGATCCGTCCGGCCCCACCGGTACGTCCCACGCGGCGGCGGCCCCCGCCGCCTCCTCGGCGTCCCACCCTTCCCGCAAGTACCTGCCCCGGGCCGAGCCCACGCGGCTGCTCATTCCGAAGATCGAGGTCGACGCGCCGTTCACCGAACTCGCCATCGACGGCTCGGGCCGGCTCGAACCACCGCCGGCGGACGACGTGAACATGGTCGGCTGGTACGCCAAGGGCGTCTCGCCCGGTGAGCGTGGTGCGGCGATCATTGCAGGGCACGTCGACACCAAGACCTCCGCCGCCGTGTTCGCGGGTCTGAGCGACTTGAAGAAGGGCGACAGGTTCAGCGTCAAGCGGTCCGACGGCCGTACGGCGACGTTCGTTGTGGACAGCTCGGACACCTTCGAGAAGGACGACTTCCCCGACAAGCGCGTGTACGCGGACACCCCCGACGCCCAGGTCCGCCTGATCACCTGCGCGGGCAACTACGACCGTTCCGCGAGGGACTACACCGAGAACCTGGTGGTCTTCGCCCACCTCGTGTGATGACGACAGTAGCTGCGCCGGGGGAACACCAGGCCGGTGGGCCCGCTCGGCAGCTGCGCCACGTGACGCCCTCCCCGCTCTCGTCGTCACGGGGACCTGGCGGGCGACGTGGACGTCGGTTTCACTGCGAGCGTGGTGGCTGCGGTGACTGGCGGGGGGACGAACACGTGCTGACTTCCTGCCGGATCAGGTGCGCCAGCTGCTCCGCGGCCCGCACCGAAGCGTCACCGCAGCAGTTGTTGAAGAGCACGTGGACCCGCTCAGACCGCTCGGCGAGCCCACGCAACCGAGGCATCCACTCGGCGAGTTCGCTATCGGAGTACCTGTACCGGAAGCGGTCTTCTTTGCTCCCTCGTCCCCATGCCGTGCTGCGCCCGTGGAAACGTACGACGGCCAGTCGGGATGTGGTGACAGGTGTGACGGGTGGCATCGAAGAAGGCAGCCCCTGGACCATGTCGACGGCGACGGCAGTCATGCCGTGATCCGCGAGGAGCGCGCTGGTCAACTCGGCCTGGTCCGGCCGCCACCAGTCGGGATGCCGGAACTCCACGGCGACCGGCCAGCCCGCAGTGCGCCGTGCGGTCTCCAACAGGATCTGCTCGCCCCGGGGTCCTGGCCGCAGCCACGGCGGGAACTGGAACAGCACGCTGCCAAGTCGTCCGGCTTTCCGCAAGGGGCCGATCCCCTCGGCGAACCGCGCCCACAGCTCGTCGAGTACGCCGCTGTCCTGCGCGTCGGCCGACATGCCATCCGGTAGGACGCCGTTGCGTGCGGGATGCCCTGTCAGCAAAGAGAACGCCTTGACGTCGAAGACGAACCCGTCCGGGGTGCGTTCTGCCCACATCTGGCTGACGCGCTCCTGAGGCAAGGCGTAGTACGACGCGTCGACCTCGACGACCGGAAACCGTCCGGCGTAGTAGCGCAGCCGACCTTCCGCATCCCGCTGTCCCCTCGGGTACCAGCCGCTGCGCACGAGTGCCGGGTCGGTCCACGAGCAGGTGCCCACAAGAATCTCGCCCATACGGGACCGGTACCCACGAAGTGACGTCTCGCTCCTGCGCGGGATGGAACGCATGGGGTGGATATGGATAGGTGGCGGCAATGGCTCAGTGCGGTGTGGTCTTGCTGACGTAACCCCCAGGATTTCTGGCGCAACACACTGGGGCATCACGCCAAGCCAGGGCTGACCGTCTTCGTGGGCCCAGTGCCCGCCCGGCCGGGAAGTCGTAGAGCGCGAGCAACTCGTCCCGGTCGTCGGTGATCAACGTCTTCGGGTCACACGCCGACTGGGGTTCGCGCCTGCTAGCGGTCGAGGAACTCGTTGGCTGTCTTCACGAACTGGTCGTGGAACTGGAAGATGCCGCCGTGACCCGCGTCGGGGTAGACCACCAGTTCGGCGTTGGGCAGGCGCCGGGCCATGTCGTGCGAGTTCTTCGTCGGCACCATCCTGTCGCTCTCGCCCTTCGCGACGAGTACGGGCTGGCGGATGGCGGAGAGGTCGTGGGGCTGCTCCAGGCCCCAGCGGTGGATGGCCTTGAGCTGGTTGCTGTACGCGATGGGGGAGATCGACTTGTCCCGGTCGGTGGTGCGCTCCTTGAGGCGGGCCAGGAACTCCTTGCCGGCTCGGCGTCCGTTGGCGGTGCGGGTGAAGAACAGGAACTGCTTGGGGTCCTGGAGGGTGAAAAGTCCACGGACCGTGTCCAGGTGGGACAGCACCGTCACGTTCTTGATGCCCTCGCCCCCTGCGGGACCGGTGCCCGAAAGGATCAGTTTGCGGACGAGTTGCGGGTCGGTCTGCACGATCACCTGGGCGATCATGCCGCCCATCGAGAAGCCGTGGATGTCGACCTGTTCAAGCCCGAGGGCCCGGATGAAGGTGACGGCGTCCTTCGCCATCTCCTGGATGGTGCGGGGCGTGGAACCGCTGGAGGCGCCGACGCCCCTGTTGTCGAACGTGATGACGTGGCGCTTGGCGGCGATGCCGTCGACGACCCGCGGATCCCAGTTGTCCAGCACCGCGGCGAGATGGGTGATGAAGACGATCGGAGTGCCGGATCGGGGGCCGAGCTCGCGGTAGGCGAAGGTCACTCCGTCGGCGGTGAGGGTGCGGGTCGGCGCGTCCTTGTAGGACGTCACCACGTCGCTGCGTGCTTCCTGCTTGTCATTCATGTCCATGTCCTTCTTTGCGAGGGTTTATGGCGGACTGTGCACCAGGGGCCTCTTCTGGGAGAGGAGGTGCACCGCGAGGTCGAGGCCCGTGTGCTGCGCATCGATGATTAAAGTATGAACGTAATTCCATTAAGGCGCAAGGTGGCGCCGGTGACGAGGAGGAGTCGAAGTCGAGTGGCGCTGGTATGTCGTGGCCGGGGCGGGTGCCGCCCACGTGGCTGTGGGGTGGTACCCGCCCCGGTGTGTCAGGCAGCGAGGAAGTTGGTCACCTGGGTGGTGAACTCCTTGGCGCGCTGGAAGAGGAAGGCGTGGCCTGCGCCGGTGTAGAGGACGAGGGTGGCGTCGGCGAGGTGCTGCACCGCGACGTAGGAGGCGTGGGCGGGGATCATCACGTCCTCGGTGCCGTTGGCGTACAGGACCGGCTGCTGGATGGCTTCCAGTTCCGCCCGTACCTCGTCGAAGGGGGCTGCCAGAAGCTGAGCCGCCGCGGTGAGCATCCCCTGCGCCGCCGTCTCGGAGACCGTGGGGCCGTCGGCGGCGAGCCGGGTCGAGACGTGGGTGAAGTGCTCGTGCCCGGATGCGCGGGCCGTGTCCGTCTCGGGGTAGAAGAGGTAGAGCAAGTCTTCCAGGTCTGCGTCGGGCTTGGCCATGATGCCCAGGACCTTGTCGCTGAAGGGCGGTGCGTCGGGCACCCAGCCGGCCGGGCCGCTGCCTGCCACGATGAGCTTGCGGACCAGCTCGGGGCGGCGCACGGCCACACGCTGGGCCACGATGCCGCCCAGTGACCAGCCGAGCAGGTCGGCCTGAGCGAGGCCGAGTGCCTCGATGAACTCGATGGCGCCCTCGGCGAATCCCTCGAGGGAGTCGCGTGGCTCGCCGTCGGTGTGGCCGACGCCGACGTTGTCGAAGACGATCACGTCGTGCTCGGCGGCCAGGTAGTCCAGGAACTCCGGGTCCCACCAGTCGATGGTCCCGCGGAAGCGGTTCAGCAGGACCAGCGGGACTCCGCCCTGCGGGCCCATCCGTCGGTAGGTGAACGTCGCGGAGGGCCCCTTCACGGATAGGTCCTCGGCTTGGTCTGCCAGGTACGTGCTCATGATGTTCTTCTCTCGTGGGTGTGCGATCGGGGCGTCGGGAGGTTGCGGGGTCCCGGCCTGGTCTCGCGGCGTTCCCTCAGCCGGTGTAAGTGGGGTAGTCGGTGTAACCGGCCGCACCGCCGCCGTAGAAGGTGTCCGGGTCGGGAGCGTTGAGGGGCGCGCCGACGCGGATGCGCTCGACGAGGTCGGGATTGGCGAGGGCCAGTGAGCCGACGGTGATGACGTTGGCCAGTCCGTCTTCGACGTCCTTGGCTGGGTGGGAATGTCGGTTCCGGCCCGGTTGAGCAGGAGCGTGGTCGGCCACAGCTTGCGCAGGGTGTGCAGGAGATCGTCGTCGCCGGCATGGCCTATGTGCAGGTAGGCGAGGCCGAGCGGGGCGAGGGCCTGTACGAGGGTCGGATACAGCTCGTCGGTGTCGCTCTCCCTGAGGTCGTTGATCTTGAAGGGGTTGCCGGGAGTGAGTCGGATGCCGGTGCGGCCGGCGCCGATCTCGTCGGCCACGGCGGCGGCGACCTCGACGGCGAAGCGGATGCGGTTCTCGATGGAGCCGCCGTACCGGTCGGTGCGCTGGTTGGTGTGGGTGGAGAGGAACTGGTGCACCAGGTAGCCGTTGGCGCCGTGGATTTCTACGCCGTCTGCGCCGGCGGCGATGGCAGCCGCGGCTGCGCGGCGGAAGTCGTCGACGGTCGCGGTGACTTCCTCGGTGGACAGTGCGCGTGGCTCCGGCATTTCCCGCAGTCCGGATGCGGTGAAGGTGACACCGGCCGGCTTGATCGCGGAGGGGGCCACGGGCTGTCGGCCGTGGGGGGTGTTGTCGGGGTGGGAGATGCGTCCGACGTGCATGAGCTGGATGACGATGCGTCCGTCGGCGGCGTGTACGGCGTCGGTGACCTTGCGCCAGCCTGCGATCTGCTCCTCGGAGTAGATGCCGGGGGTGGTCAGGTAGCCCTGCCCGTCCGCGGAGGGCTGGGTGCCCTCGGTGATGAGGAGGGCGTGGGAGGCGCGCTGGGCGTAGTACTCGGCATTCAGCGCTGTCGGTACCCCTTCCGGGGTGGATCGGCTGCGGGTCAGAGGGGCCATTGCCAGCCGGTGCGGCAGCGGGATGTCTCCGGCGAGTGTCGGGGTCCATAGGGCGTCGAGCATGGAGTGTCCTCAAGTCATAAGGGCTTGGCCATGAGGGGTGATGGCCGGCCAGGAACAGCGCGTCGGCAGGGCCGGAGGGGAGTGGGGAGGACGAAGACTTCCTGCCTTCTACGTCCGCTCATGTCCCGTCACGAGAGTCGCCGACCGGGTCGGCGCGCCCTGCGAGCACATTGAATTACGCCTGTAATACTATTCATGAGGTATCCGCCAAGCGCAAGTGGGTGGGTCTCTGCGCCGGTGGAGGAGCGGGCTGTGGTGCGCTGTCGGCGAGAGTGCGGGGCGGTCGAATGGGCGGGCAGTGTGAGACGGCTTGTTGCGATACGGGCATTCGCGAGAAGGCGGGCTGCCTCTTCGGAGGGGGGTGCTATGGCCTGAACGGGAGGCAACCCGTGCCGGTCCGAACTCAACCCCGCGGGCGGCGATCCTTCCGGTCTTGCGCGGTGCGGCGGCCGGGCGGCTGACGTCGGGGGGTGTGGCGGCGCATTGCGGGGTGGCGCGTGAGCCGGTGTTGGAAGCGGCCCATCTGCGGCGTCGGACGCGTCCGTGTGAGGGTGTGGGGCAGTGGCCCGCCCCCGCTCATACGACCACCTGTGCCCCGAGTAATTGAATTACGTTCACAATGCAATACATTGGAGGAGTCGACGGAGGGCGAGCGTCCCTCCCGGCGTGCAGGGGAGGGTGCGGTGCGGTACAGGGAAGAGCACAAGCAGGCGACCAGGCGGCGGATCGTCGAGACCGCCGGCCGCCGTTTCAAGGAGGACGGCATCGACGGCTCGGGCATCGCGGCACTCGTGAAGGATGCCGGGCTGACCAACGGCGCCTTCTACACCCACTTCGCGTCCAAGGATGACCTCGTGGCCGCCGCGATCGCCGACCAGTTGCGGGCGCAGAACGCGAGCATCGTCGCGCATGCGGAGCCAGGCCGCGCCGGCCTCGAACAGATCGTGCGCTGGTATCTGTCTCCCTGGCACCGCGACAGCCGCCACGCAGGCTGCCCGTCCGCGGCCCTGCTCGACGAGATCGGCCGCTGCACGCACCCGACGAAGCGGGCCTACACCGACGGCGTACTCATGGTCGCCGACGGCATCGCCGCCCGCCTGGCGCCGGATGACCCGCTCTCGGCCCGCACCAAGGCGCTCGGCGCCTACGCCATGATGGCGGGAACGCTCCAGCTCGCACGCGCCCTCGCCGACCGGCAGCTCGCCGATGAAGTCCTCGAGCAGGGCATCCGAAACGCCCTCGCCCTGCTGGGAGTTGAGCCCGAGCGCACCGGGGCGGCGCACTGAGTGGGGCGTCCGCGGGAAGGCTGTGCACGCCATTCGCCCTCCCGTGCGCAGGGCGCCGAGGTCTCCCCAGCAGCGTCATGTTCGCGCAGGAACAGCCTGCGGTGCGCACCACTCACTAGATTGAAGTATGCTCGTAATTCAATTGGCTCATCGGTTCCCGTGAGCCTGATTCGTCGGGAGAGCAGGCGGACATGAAAGCCTTCGTTGTCGAACGCTTCAGCAAGGACGGCCTTCGAGCTGTCGAGGTGCCGGAACCCGATCCGGGCGACGGCGATGTCCTGATCCAGGTGCACGCGGCGGGCGTCAACCCATTGGACTCGAAGATTCGGGACGGGGAGTTCAAGTTCATCCTGCCGCATCGTCCGCCGTTCACGCTGGGGCACGACGTCGCGGGGGTCGTCACCCGCGTCGGCCCTGCGGTGCGCGGATTCAAGCCGGGCGACGAGGTCTACGCACGGCCTCGCGACAGCCGCATCGGTACCTTCGCGGAGTACATCGCGGTCCACCAGGACGATGTCGCGCCCAAGCCGGCCTCGCTGTCCATGCCGGAAGCCGCCGCGCTGCCCCTCGTCGCCCTCACGGCATGGCAGGCACTCGTCGAGCGAGCCAATCTGAGGGCCGGCCAGAAGGTCCTCATCCATGCAGGCTCCGGCGGTGTGGGCACGATGGCGATCCAGCTCGCCAGGCATCTCGGCGCCACTGTCGCGACGACGACGAGCACAGCGAACATGGACTGGGTGAAAAGCCTCGGTGCCGACCTCGTCATCGACTACAAGCACGAGGATTTCGCCAGGGTCCTGACCGGCTACGACGTGGTACTTGACCCCCTGGGCGGCCGGTCGCTCGCCAAGTCGCTGACTGTGCTGAAGCCCGGCGGCCTGGCGATCGGCATCAGCGGTCCCCCGGATCCCGCCTTCGCCCGGCAGATCGGAGCCCCACCGTTGCTGCGCATGGCGATGACCGCGCTGAGCCGCCGCGTCCGGCGGCAGGCGAAGCGGTTGGGCGTTCGGTACTCGTTCTTGTTCATGCGTGCTGACGGGACTCAGCTGCGAGAGCTGACCAAGCTCGTCGAGGCCGGGGACCTGCACCCCGTCCTGGACCGAGTGTTCCCGTTCGACCAGACGCTCGATGCGATCGCTTACGTCGATCAGGGCCGCGCCAAGGGCAAGGTCGTCGTCACGCTGGACCAGGTCCCGCACTGAATCGGCCCGCCGTCTGCTCCGCCCGGCGCACTAATTGCGCGCACCGACAGCCGCACCCTTTCCCCAAGGGGCGACGCGGAATGATCAAGGCGCCCCATATGGACCTGCGAGCCGGTCTGGACGGTCGGCTCGGTGAACGGGCGGAGCACACGGCACTGCGGACAGCGACAGGCTGCTCCGTCGCATCTCCTCATGTGGAGGGAGACGTGCGGACGCCGGAACCGCGCGGCTGACCACCCGTCTGACGCGGGACAAGCCGGGTGGAAGGCACCGGGCGTCCTGCCGGTAGCTGGCCTCAGCGGATGAAGGCGAGGGCGTTTTCGATGCCCTGTTCGAGGACCTCGTCGGAGAACTTGCGGTCGGAGAGGGCGCGGGAGAGTTGCAGCGTTCCGACCGCCATGGTGTAGAGGCCGATGGCCTGTCCGCGGGCGGACTGCGGATCCTCGGGTGTCAGGCGGGCGGCGAGTTCGTCCAGGATGGCTGTGGCGCCGTTGGTGTAGGCGTCCTTGGTCGCGTCACCGCAGCGGCCGATCTCGTCGAGGAGGGCTGCGGACGGGCAGCCGTCGCCGGGGTTGTCCCGGTGCTCGGGTGACAGGTACCAGCGGATGAAGTCCTCGAGTCCTTCGCGGCCGGGCCGCAGTGTGCCGTACTGCTCGACCTGGGCGCGCAGCTGCTCGGCGACGACCTTGGCGACGAGGTCGTCCTTGGAGTCGAAGTGGGCGTAGAAGGCTCCGTTGGTCAGTCCGGCGTCCGACATCAGCGTGGCGATGCCCGAGCCGTCGATGCCGTCCTGCTTGAACCGGTGGCCGGCCCGCTCGATGATCCGCTGCCGGGTCACCTGTTTGTGCTCCTTGGTGTAGCGCGCCACCGGGTTCCTCCGTCAACTCAGCTGGGTCGTTGCCTCGTGTGCCCATCCTAGTCTATGGTCTGACGGATGTAATATTACGGTCGGCAGGTCGTGTTTGCTGGCGCAAGGTCGAGCACGCCGAGCCACGTTCCGGCCATCCGTACGGCCAGGATGGTGGCCGGAACGCCTCCGGCTGGAAAGGGGAGCCCAGGGGGGCTGGGGCTGGGCGCCGGGGTTACGCGTAGCTGTCGTAGGTCGGCTTGCCGCTCGGTCGGTAGACGCCCACGATGGTGCCGCCCTTCGTCGTCGAGACGCTGACCGGCTCCAGCGCGGTGGGGATCGCTCCGTCCGCGAACAGTTTCTTGCCGGTGCCGATGATCACCGGGTGGATGGTCAGGCGGTACTCGTCGACGAGGCCGTGTCGCATGAGGGTCTGGGCGAAGTCGCCGCTGCCGACGACGTTGATTGCGCCGCCCTCGGACGCCTTCAGCCTGCGTACGGCGTCCACGGTGTCGCCCTCCAGCAGCGTCGAGTTCTGCCACTCGACGGACGTCAGGGTCCGGGACGCCACGTACTTGTGCATCGCGTTCATCCGCTCGGTGAACGGGTTGGCGGGATCGGCGGTCGGCCAGTACGACGCGAAGATGTCGTACGTCTTGCGGCCGAGCAGCATCGCGTCGGAGTCCGCGTACCAACCGGCGATGGCCGCGCCGACCTCGTCGTCGTCCACCGGTTTCTGCCAGCCGCCGTGCTCGAAGCCGCTCTCGGCGTCCTCGTCCGGGCCGCCCGGGGCTTGCATGACGCCGTCCAGCGTCAGAAACGTACAAACGATGATCTCGCGCATGGTGCGCTCCTTTCCTCGACGGGTAGACCGCACGGCCGCCGGAAACTCATCGGTGGAACAGCCGCGGCACCGGCGTCCCGTCGGCGCGGGTCACGGCGCCCGGCAGAAGGGTGTCCTGCCCATCGCCGACTCGATGCCGCCGAGGACGAGCTTCTGGAACTGCGCGGCGCCCGGGAAGGAGCCGTCGGTGCTGAAGTCCTTGGCGTCGTGGCCCAGGGTGGTGAGCCAGGCGCGGCCCCCGTCGTAGTACTGGCACCAGGCCATCGGGTGGACCTTGCCGTGTCCGGGGTGGCCCATGCTGCCGGTGACACCCTGGAGCAGGGTGGACTCGTCGACGGTGGCGAGGAGGCGGACCTTGGACGGCGCCGGGACGAGGTTGTACCACTCGTCGGTGAAGTTCCAGCGGGTCGGGAGACCCTCGGTGGAGGAGTCGTGGCGGTCCTGGGTGACGACGGTGCCGGCCTGTTCGGGGCCGTGGTCGTAGTAGTTGGCGCCGCCCAACAGACCTTCGTACCAAGGCCAGTTGTACTCCGTGCCGAACGCGTTGTGGATGCCGACGAAGCCTCCGCCGCCCCGGATGTACTGGCGCAGCGAGGTCTGTGCGGCGTCGTCGAGGGTGTCACGGCTGGTGGAGAAGAAGATCACCGCGTTGTACTTGAACAGCTGGGACGGGGTGGCCAGTTGGGTGACGTCCTCGGTCCAGTCGACGGCGAACCCGTTGGCCTGGCCGAGCTGGACGATCGCGTTCTGTACGACGTTGGCCGCGGTGAGCGCCGGGTCCAGGCCGGTGCCGAGGGCGGGGCCGAGGTCCGCGTGCCGGGGTCCGGCCGTGCGGGTGTAGAGGAGCACCTTGTAGCCGTCGACGGCCGGGGTGAAGTTCCCCCAGTCGTGGTAGCACGTGGGATTGGTGCCGCGGCAGACGCCGTAGTCGGGGTCGCCGAGTTCCTGTGCGCCGGCGGGGCGTGACTGGGCGGAAGCCTGGTGGCGGCCGCCGAGGAAGGCGGCCAGGGCGATGAGGACGATCGCCAGGGCGATGGACAGCGGGGCGCGGGTTCGTGCCGTCATGGCGGTCGGCCCTCTCACTGGACGACGATCTTGCCGGTGGACTGGGGGAAGGCCGGGTCGTTGTAGAAGTACTCGCCGGCCTTGGCGAAGGTGTGCGTGGACGACTGGCCCGGCATCAGGAGACCGGTGTCGAACTCGGCGTCGAAGAACGCGGCCGCTCCGTGTGCCTGCTTGTTGTCGGCGGGATTGGTGAAGGTGACCTCGGTACCGGCGGGGACGGTGAGGTGCTGCGGCGCCATGGCGTTCTGGGCCACCGTGTTCTCGGTGGCGCCGGGGGAGTTGGTGGTGGTGCTCCAGATCCGGCCGAGGGTGATGGTGTTGTGTGCCGTCGCGCCGGTCACGGCGGCCACACGGATCTGGTTGCGCCGGGAGGGCGGGGTGGGTGCGGGGGCGGGCGCGACCCTGCCGCCGAGCTTGAACGCCCACAGGTGGTCGCCCTTGGGGATGTCGGGGAAGGGCAGTCCGTTGCCCCCGGCGAGCACGGCCACGTACTGCTCGCCGTCGATCTCGTAGGAGACGGGCACGGTGTTCACGCCCGCGCCGCACTGCCAGGTCCACAGGGTCTCGCCGCTGGTGTCGTCCATCGCTTCGAGGACGCCGTCCGGGCGGCCCTGGAAGAGGAGCCGGCCCGAGGTGGTGAGGATGCCGTTGCCGTGGGCGAGGGACCAGTCGCCCTCCTTGCGCCAGGCGACCGTGTTGGTCCGCGGGTCCATGGCGACCAGACCGCCTCCGAACAACTCTCCCAGCGGGCGTGCGGTGTTGACCCTGCCGCCGCGGGCGTTGGAGTAGGAGGAGTTGACCAGGCCGTAGCCGATGTAGACGTATCCGGTCTTCGGGCTGAAGGACGGGAAGCCCCAGTCCCCGCCGCCGCCCGCGCCCGGGAAGATGATCGTGGCCCGGTCCCAGAAGACGGAGTACAGGCCACCCACCGGGTAGAAGGGCACCGGTCTGGTCGCCTTGTCGAAGCGCGGGAACGGGTCGGTGAACGGCTCGCCGCCGGGGAACGGCTGGGTGGGGGAGGTCTTGTGGTCGGCGTGCTGGGGGACCGGGCGCTCCTCGATGCCGTGGACGGCCTCGCCGGTGCGGCGGTCGAGGATGTAGAACATGCAGGTCTTGGAGCCGTAGACGACGACCTTGCGCCGCTTGCCGTCGACGAGGAGGTCGGCCAGGACCGGTGCCATGACGTTGTCGGCGTCCCAGATGTCGTGGTGGACGGACTGGAAGTGCCAGCGCCGTCTGCCGGTCTTGGCGTCGATGGCGACGATCGAGTTGGCGAAGAGGTTGTCGCCGCCGCGCGAGGAGCCGTCCGTGCGGGGGTATGGGTTGCCGAACGTCCAGTAGACCAGGCCGAGTTCGGGGTCGACCGCCGGATGGATCCAGGGGACGGCGCCGCCGGTCTTCCAGGAGTCGCCCTCCCAGGTGTCGTGTCCGAACTCGCCGGGTCCGGGCGGGCCCCAGAAGGTCCACACGACGTCACCGGTCTTCGCGTCGAGGGCGTAGCCCCCGCCGCGGGCGCCGGCGGTGGAGCCCTCGGTGCCGACGTAGATCAGACCGTCGAAGTGGACGACGGCGCCCGCGAGGCCGCCGCTGTTGCCGCCGCACTGGCCGCTGTCGTTGCTGCACCCGTCGTCACCGCCGTTGTCCTCCACGATGAGCGGCTTCTGCCAGACGACGGCGCCGGTCTCGCGGTCGAGGGCGTAGACGATGTTGGCCCCCGAGATGGTGAAGACCTTGCCCTCGGCCACGGCGACGCCGCGCATGTTGGTGGTCTCCGTGCCGAGGTTGGTCTTCCAGATGACGTCGCCCGTACGGCCGTCGACGGCGAAGACGTTCTGCTGGGTGGTCTCGACGTACAGCACGCCGTTCTGCACGACGATCGTGCACTGCTGGTAGGCGGCGGTCGAGCCGCCCTCCAGGTTGACGTGCCAGGCCCCGCCGAGCCTCTTGACGTTCTTCGGGGTGAGGGTGCGGAGCGTGGAGTGGTTCTGGTTGCCGTAATTGCCGCCCGCCTTGGGCCAGTCGGCCCCCGTGGTGCCGAGCGCGGCGGACTGCGCCGGCACCGGGAGCGCCAGTTCGGCGGAGTCGGAGGAGGAGGCCTCGGTCGCGGAGGTCAGGGCGGAGACCGTGGCCGCGCTGCCCGCCGCGGCCGTCAGGAGGAAGGAGCGTCTTTCCATCGTTGAGTTCCCTCGATTCGATCAAGGTCCACCAGATGGTTCGCAAAACCCGCAGAATGGGTTCGCGTGATGGAGCGTCACGTTAGGGACGGCGTCCGCGCGTGACAAGACGTGCGGCAGAAGGTTTTCGTGGAGCGGGTGCCAACCGAGGTCTAGGCGGGTGGAGTTGGTACCGCCAGGTGGACCGGGACCATGGAAGGCGGCATGGGGCTCTTGTTGCGCCGGCCCTGCCCGGTCTCCTCCCAGGCGTGGGCGAGGATGCCGACACTGCGGCTGAGCACGAAGAGGCCGCGGGCCAGGGGCGCGGCGAAGCCCAGCTCGGCGTAGATGACCGCGGTGGCTCCGTCGATGTTCATCGGCACGGGCTTCTTCCCCTCGCGCCCGCGGTTGACGTACGCCTCGACGGCACGGGCCGCCCGCAGATGGGCGCCCTCGACCAGTCCGTCGGCCACGGCACGGTCCACCAGGGCCAGCAGGGGATCGCGGCGCGGGTCGTGGGGGTGGAAGCGGTGGCCGAAGCCCGGCAGATAGCGCGAGCGGGTCCGCCACTCAGCGACGACTTCGGCCACGGCGCGTTCGAACTCGCCTTGCTGGTCGTGTCGTCGGGTGATCTCGTCGAGCAGTTCCACGCACTGCTGGCCGGCTCCGCCGTGGACGTCGCCGAGCATGTTGACCCCGGTGGCCACCGCGCTGTTGAGGCCGACGCCGCAGGTGGCGGCCATCCGGGCGGCGGCGATCGAGGGCGCCTGCGGACCGTGGTCGACGCCCGCCACCAGGGCCGCCTCCAGGAGTCGCGCCTGTGCGGGGCGCGGGAGTTCGCCGCGGAGCAGCAGCCAGATGATCTCGACGAACGTCGCGTGGCCGATCAGGTCCTGGACGGGATGTTCGCGCAGTTCGATGATGCCGGGTTCGATCCGGCTGACGGCGGTGGCCCACCACTGGGCGACCAGGCCGTCCTGTGGCCCGGTGGTCATGAGGCCGGCGCTTCGGCGGCCGTGCGGCCGTGTGCCCGCCAGCGGGCGACGAGCGTGGTGCGTTCCTCGCTGTGCTGGTCGAGCAGCGGCGGCGGGGAGGTCGGGGGGAGGGGCTCGCCGTTCACGAGGACGCCGTTGCCGCTGACCCGCAGGGTGCGGTCCGAGCCGTCGGGGTAGGGCAGTTCGGTGAAGAAGCCGCGGTGCGCGAGCTGTTCGAGCTCCACCGCCTCGGGAACCGTCAGTACGCGGGCCGCCGGAACCCCGGCCGTGGACAGGATCTCCTCCCACTCCAGGGCGGTCCTGCGGCGCAGTGCCGTGTTGAGTTCGGTGTTGAGTTCGGCGCGGTGCCGTTTGCGTGCCTCGCGTTCGGCGAAGCGCGGATCGTCGACCAGACCCGGCAGCCCGGCGAGCCGGCAGAGCGTGATGAACTGCTCCTGACGGTTGGCCGCGATGTTCAGTCCGCCGTCCGCGGTCTCGAACGTTCCGGACGGCGCGGCGGTCGCGTTCTGGTCTCCCATCGGCTCCGGATCGACCCCGCTGACCAGGTAGTTGGAGACGGCCCAGCCCATCGCCGAGAGGGAGACCTCCAGCATCGAGACGTCCAGCCGTGCGCCCTGCCCGGTCCGCTCCCGGCCGAGGAGCGCCGCGCTGATCGCGAGAGCCGCGCCGAGTCCGCCGAGCGAGTCACAGACCGGGAATCCCACCCTCAGGGGCGCGGTGTCGGTGGTGCCGGTGATGCTCATCATCCCGGACAGGCCCTGGATGATCTGGTCGTAGGCGGGGGCGGTGCTCATCGGCCCGGTCTGGCCGAAGCCCGTGATCGAGCAGCTCACCAGAAGCGGGTTGAGCTCGCCGAGCCGGGTGGCGCCGTAGCCCATCCGGGTCAGCACCCCGGCCCGGAAGTTGTCGAGGAGGACATCCGCTCCGCGCACCAGGTCCTCGAAGTCGGCCCGGTCGGCGGGGTTCTTGAGGTCGAGGGCGAGGGACGTCTTGCCGGCGTTCTGCGCGAGGAAGGAGGCGCCGATACCGGACCGGTTGAGTTCCGGGTCGGGGCCGAGGTTCCGGGCGAGATCGCCTCTGCCCGGCTGTTCCACCTTGACGACCTCGGCGCCGAGCAGCATGAGGTGGTAACTGCAGTACGGCCCTGCGAGCACATTGGTGAGATCGAGTACGCGGATTCCTGAGAGCGGTCGTTCGGGCATGCACCGGCTCCTTCTGAGGTTTCTGCGATGGCTTCACACGGGGGCTATTTCGTCGGGCTGAGCGGATGGTCGAACCCCTGCTCCGACATCTGCCGGGACACGGCGGTGAGCGCGTCGGCGAAACGTTGGACGACGGCCTCGGGGAAACGGTGGCTGGGGCCGCTGAGCGACAGTGCGGCGACCACGGCTCCGGTGCGGCCGAGGACCGGCACGGCCACGGCCGTCAGCCCCTCGTCGCGCTCACCCCGGCTGACCGCGAAGCCGCGCTCGGCCGCCATGTCCGCCCACACCCGCAGCTGACGCGCGTGTCCCTCGCCGTGCGGTGAGTCCAGGGCTATCCTCGCCAGCAGGCTGTCCGGCGCCGTACGCAGCAGGATCTTGGACGACGCGCCCGCCCACAGCGGGAGTTCGTCCCCGACCCGCACCACATGGCGCAGCGGCTGGGGGCTCTCCTGCTGCGCGACGCAGACTCGGGCCAGTCCGCGCAGCATGAAGAGATTGACTGTCTCCTGCTGCTCCTCGGCGAGTTCCCGCATCAACTTGCGTGTCTCGCGGGGGAGTTCCCAGCTCGTGTGGGCCAGATGCGCCCAGCGCCACAGGCCGGGGCCGGCGGTGTAGCCGGCCGGGGTGTCCCAGAGCAGACCGCTCTGTTCCAGGGTCTGGACCAGGCGGACCGCCGTGGTCTTCGCCAGGCCGGTGGCGTCGACGATCTCCCGCAGGGTGACCGTCGGCCGGTCCTCGGTCAGCAGCCCCAGAATGTCCAGGGCCCTGCGGACACTGCGTACCCCGGTCGCCTCGGCCGCCTGCTCGGTCCCGTCCACGCGACTTCTCCCTCCGTGCCGGGCCGCCCCCACGGACCGCCCTCGGAAACTTCCTTGAACTGTCCTCTTGCCACCGCGAGTTGGCGCCCGTACGTTACACGCCGACCCACAGAGCAGTCCACCGGTACCACTGAGCGGTTTTCCCGGAGGTCTCATGCTGGATTCACTCCTCAAGGCCGGCGCGGACGCGACGGTGGTCGAGGCGCCCCCGTACATCGCGGGCCAGTGGGGCGGTGAAGGTCCCGCCGCCACCCGAACGGGGCCGTATCTGCGCCGAGTTGTCAGCCGTACGACCCTCGCGACCGGGGAGGAGGTGTCCCGGGCCCTCGCCTACGCCCGCTCCTCGGCCCGTGCCGTGGCCGGGCTCGCCCCCGCGGCCCGCGCCGACATCCTGGACCGGGCCTCCCGTTCCGCCACCGCACACCGCGACGAGCTGGCCCGGCTGCTCGCCCTGGAACTGGGCAAGCCGGTCAAGGACGGGCGCGGCGAGATCGACCGCGTGGCGGACACCTTCGCGGTGTGTGCGTCCGAGGCCCGGCACATCGGGGGCGAGAACCTGCCCGTCGCCGGCTGGGCGCGAGGCATCGGCAACACCGCCCTCACCTACCGTGCGCCGGCCGGAGTGGCCCTCGCCATCACGCCGTTCAATGCCCCCGCCAACCTCCTCGCCCACAAACTCGGCGCCTCCTTCGCCGCCGGCAACACCACCCTCGTCAAGGCCCCGCCCCAGGCCCCGGCCGCCACCGCCGCGATCGTGGCGCTGCTCCTGGAGGCCGGACTGCCCCCGCAGGCCGTGCAGTTGCTGCACGGCGGCGCCGAGATCGGCGCGCTGCTGTGCGGGGCCGACGAGGTCGCCGTCATCAGCTTCACCGGCAGCGCGAAGAGCGGACGGGCCGTGGCGCGCGCGGCCGGGGCCAAGCGCCTGGTCCTCGAACTCGGCGGGAACGCTGCCACGATCGTCTGCGAGGACGCGGACATCGCCCAGGCCGCCAAGGAGTGCGCCCGCACCGGATACAGCAACTCCGGCCAGAGCTGCATCTCCGTCCAGCGCGTCTACGTCCACCGCTCCCGCTACGACGCCTTCCTCGACGCCTTCACCGCCGCCGTCGACACCCTGAAGGTCGGCGACCCGCTCGACCCGGCCACCGACGTGGGCTCCATGGTCGACGACGACGCCGCCGAACGCGTGGTGAGCTGGTCCGCCGAGGCCGCCGCCTCCGGCGCACGCCTGCTGCGCGGCGGCACCCGCGACGGTGCCACGGCCGCGCCCACCATCGTCGCCGGGCCACCCGAGTCCGCCTCGGTCGTCGTCCACGAGGTCTTCGGAGCGCTGGTCGCGGTGCTCCCGTACGACGACTTCGACGCGGTCATCGAGGCCTGCAACGCGAGCCGCTACGGCCTCCAGGCGGGCCTGTTCACCCGCGACATGGCACGCATCGTCACCGCCTGGCGCGAACTCCAGACCGGAGCGCTGATCGCCGGCGGCAGCTCCAACTACCGCCTCGACCATGTCCCCTTCGGCGGGGTCAAGGACTCCGGCTTCGGGCGCGAGACCCCACGCTCGATGATCGACGACTACACCGTCGTCAAGACCCTCGTGCTCCGGGGCCTGTCCGTCTGGGGCGACGCGAGCACGGTGGACGAAGGGACCGGCGCATGACCGTCACCGCGGCCGAGGCCCTGGTCGCCCAACTGGAGTCGTACGGCGTCGAGTTCGTCTTCGGCACCTGCGGCCACACCAACATCGCCCTGCTCGACGCGCTCGGCCCCAGCCCGATCGAGTTCGTGATCGCCCGCCACGAACAGGCCGCCGCCCACGCCGCCGACGGCTACGCCCGTGTCTCCGGGAAACCCGGCGTGCTGCTCACCCATGTCGGGCCCGGCATGATGAACGCGGTCACCGGCGTCGCCACCGCGGCCCTCGACTCCATCCCGCTGGTCGTCATCTCCGGCGACATCCCCTCCTACTACTACGGCCGCCACCCGCACCAGGAGGTGAACCTCCACGCGGACGCCGACCAGACCGCGATCTACCGCCCGTTCACCAAACGCGCCTGGCATGTCCACCGCGTCAACGACCTGGCCCGCACCACGGAACGGGCATTCTGGACGGCTGTCTCCGGGCGACCGGGCGCCGTACTCCTCAACGTTCCGATGGATCTGTGGAACCGGCAGGTCGAGGAGTACGCGGGAGAACACCCGCTGCCCGGAGGCCCGGCCCTGCCCGCTCTCGATCGGGACACCGCCGAACGCATCGCGCAGGCACTGCTGAGCGCCGAACGCCCCCTGATCTACTTCGGCGGCGGACTGCGCGAACCGGCCGCTGGCCGGGGCCTGTTGAACCTCGCCGAACACCTCGACATCCCGCTCGCGCACTCCCTGATGGGCAAGGGCGTGCTGCCCGACCACCATCCGCTGCTGCTCGGCATGCCGGGCTTCTGGGGCCTGGAGACGACGCACGACCACACCAGGAACGCCGATGTGGTCCTCGCGCTGGCGACCAGGTTCGCCGAGACCGACGCCAGCTCCTGGGATCCGGCCCACACCTGGAACTTTCCGCCGAGCCGGCTCCTCCAGATCGACATCGACCCCGCCGAGATCGGCCGCAACTACCCCGTCGAGATCGGAGCCGTCGCCGACGTGGGGGACGCGGTACGGGCCATCGACGCCGCCGTACGGACCGCGAGGCCCGAGCCCCTGCGCAGGAAGGGACTGCGCACGAGCATCGCCGCCGCCCGGCGGACCGTCTTCGACACCGCCCGCCAGGACGGACGCAGCGACGACTTCCCGCTGCGCCCGCAGCGCATCCTCGCCGACCTGCGCGACGCGCTGCCCGACGACGCGGTGCTCGTCACCGACGTCGGCTGGAACAAGAACGGCGTCGCCCAGTGCTACGAACTCCCCGACGGCGGACGGTTCATCACCCCGGGCGGAGCCTCGACCATGGGCTTCGGACCGGCCGCCGCGATCGGGGTGCAGATCGCCCAGCCGGACCGCGTGGTGGTCGCACTCGTCGGCGACGGCGGCATGAGCGCCCAGCTGCCCGCCGTGCCGATGGCCGTCGAACAGGGGCTGCCCGTCCTCTTCGTGGTGATGAACAACCGGGCCCACGGCACCATCGCCGACCTTCAGACAGCGTCGTTCGGCCGGTCCTACGGCTGCGCGTTCACGGATGCCGAAGGGCAGCCCTACAGCCCCGACTTCGCGGCGCTCGGCCAGTCCTGCGGCGCCGACGGATACACCGTCGCCACCCCCGCCGATCTCGCCAAGGCCCTCGCCGACGCGATCGCGCGACGCCGGCCCGCCGTCATCGACGTACCGATGGTGAACGAACCCGTGCCGACGCCGGGCCACTGGAACATCAAGGACATCTACCGCGGGTCCTTCACCGACTGAACTGCCCTTCTCCCAGGACGAGGTGACTCATGAGCCGCATCCCCCGACCATCCACCACGACACGTGCCACCGTCCGCACGGTGGTCGTGCTGACCGTGGCCCTCGCCGCGTGCAGCGCGCCCGGCGACTCGGGCACCGACAGCAAGGCGTCCTCCGGCCCCATCAAGATCGCCGTCGTCGACGCGCAGAGCGGCCAGCTCAGCTCGCTCGGGGACTGGGAGTACAAGGGAGCCAAACTCGCCGTCGACGAGTGGAACAAGAAGGGCGGCATCGACGGCCGGAAGATCCAGCTGAAGCTCTTCGACGACCAGGGCGACCCGACCGCCGGCACCAACATCGCCCGCAAGCTCGCCGCCGAGAAGTACGTCGCCATGCTCGGTACCGCGGAGAGCGCGGTGACCATCGCCATGGCACCGGTGCTCCAGCAGGCGAAGATCCCCAACATCACCTCCGGCCAGTCCGACGGCCTGGTCGCTCTGAAGAGCCCCTACCTCTTCCTCAACGGGCCGACCAGCACCACCTACGACACGACGCTCGCCCAGTACCTGATCAAGGACAAGGGCTACAAGAAGATCGCCATGATCACCAACAACGGCTCCTTCGGGACCGGCGAGCACGACGCCTTCCTCAAGGCGGCCAAGGGACTTGGTGTCTCGCCGTCGACCGACCAGGTGGTCACCACCGACCAGAAGGACTTCAGCGCCGCGCTCACGAAGATCCGCTCGAAGAAGCCCCAGGTCGTCTTCATCGGCTCGGAGGAGGTCGAGGCCGGCCTGATCGTCAAGCAGGCCCGGGACCTGGGCATCACGGCGCCCTTCGCGGGCGCCGCGCCACAGGGCACCCCCGTGTTCATCGACACCGCGGGCAAGGCAGCCGTCGAGGGCACCATCGTCAGCTCGCCCTATCTGAGCAACGACACGAGCGACGCCTCGAAGAAGTTCGCCGCGGCCTACAAGGCGGCCTACGGCAAGGACGCCGAACTGCACGGAGCCAAGGCGTACGACGGGGCGAACATCCTGCTGACCGCCCTCAGGACCAGCAAGGCCGCCACCGGCCGGGCCCTCGCCGACGCCATCCGCGCCACCGCGTACCAGGGCCTGCTCGGCGACTTCTCCTACGACACCACCGGGGTCGGCATCACCAAGACCACCATCGGGGTCATCAGCGACGGCCAACTGGCCGCGCAGCAGTAGTCATCGGGCATCCGGCAACGGGCAACGGGAGCACGCCGTGCAAGAGACACTGCAGACACTCGTCGGAGGCCTGAGCCTGGGAGCGGTCTACGCCCTGGTCGCCATGGGGTTCTCCCTCGTCTACCGCACCATGGGCCTGGTCAACTTCGCGCACGCCGACATCGCCATGATCGGCGCCTACGCGGCCTCCACCTTCTACCTGACGTCGAAACTGCCGTTCGCCGTGGCCATGATCGTGGCGATCGTCGTCACCGGCGCCATCGGTCTGGTCATCGAGCGGGTCCTGCGACCGCTGGAGAACAAGGACTTCGACCTCATGCTCATCGGCACCATCGGCTTCGGCATCGTCCTCCAGGCCGTCGCCATCCTCATCTGGGGCACCACCGGACGATCGGTCCCCTCGCCCGTCCGCGCCGCCCCGCTCGATCTGTTCGGGATCAGGGTCCGCACCTACGACCTCCTCGTCATGGGCGTCGCGGCGCTCGCCGTGACCGGCCTCGCCTGGTTCCTGGCACGCACGAAGCGCGGCGCGGCGATGCAGGCCGTCGCCATGGACCACGAGGCGGCCACCGCCGTCGGCATCGACGTCGGCCGCAGCAACGCCCTCGCCTTCGCCATCGGCGCCGGTCTCGCCGCTCTCGCGGGCGGACTCGTCGGCCCGATGCTGTACGTCGACGCCTCACTCGGTGGCGCCCTCGGGATCAAGGGCTTCGCCGCCGCCATGCTGGGCGGCTTCGGCTCCATCCCGGGAGCCGTCGTCGGCGGCCTCGCGATCGGCGTCCTCGACTCCTACGCGGCCGGACACTTCCAGGGCTACTCGGTCCTCGTGACCTTCCTGGTCTTCACCGTCGCCATCATGATCCGGCCGACGGGCGTCTTCGGCGAGAGGACGGTGAGCCGCGCGTGAAGGCCCGTATCGGTTCGCTCGGCGCCCTGGCCGCAGCCTTGTGGCTTCTGCCGTACGGATTGGGCAGTTACTCGATCCACGTCGTCGACATCGCTGCCATCTATGCCCTGTTGGCCATCGGCATGGGCCTCGCCATGGGCGTCTCCGGACAGATCAACCTCGCCCAGGTCGCCTTCTTCGGAGTCGGCGCCTACACCCTGGCGATCCTCACCACCCACTCCGGATACGGGTTCTGGCCGGCGGCCGTCCTCGCACTGCTCGCGACGGCGTTAACCGGCCTGCTCGTCGGTGTCCCCGCCCTGCGCATGCAGTCCCACTACCTGGGCATCGTCACCCTCGGCCTGGCACTCGGCTTCATCAACTGGATCACCAACACCTCGGTCACCGGAGGAGCCGACGGCATCTCCGGCATCCCCCTGCCGTCCCTCCCGGGCATCGACCTCTCCAGCGAATACCTCTACTACTACCTGGAGTTGGTGGTCTGCGCCCTCGGCCTCGGCTTCGGCCTGTTCGTCGTCCGCACCTCCCTCGGCCGACGCCTGCGCGCGATGCGCGACGACTCCCTGGCGGCCGGCGCGATGGGCGCCGAGATCCCGCTGCTGCGCATGACCGCCTTCGTCCTCGCCGGCCTCTACGGGGGCCTGGCCGGCGTCCTGTACGCGGGCCTCATCCGCTACGTGGCCCCCGAGACCTTCTCCATCGCCAACATGTTCATCCTGCTCGCCATGGTCATCATCGGCGGCCGGCGCTCCCTGGTCGGCTGCGTGGTCGGCGCGGTCGGACTGACCCTCATCCGCGAGTGGCTGTCCGACTTCTCGACGTACGCACAGCTCGGCTACGGCGTGGTGGTCGTCCTCATGGTCGTCTTCGCGCCCACCGGACTGGCCGGAATCCCGTCCAGGGCAAGGGAGTTCGTGCACCGCAGGCGCGGAGACGCCGGAACACGGGCGGAGTTGCGCCCCTTCCAGCCCTACCAGGAGACCGCCCCGTCGGTCGCCTCGGATGTGCCCCTGCTCGACATCCGGTCCATCACCAAGGACTTCCGTGGCCTGCGCGCCCTGGACGACGTCTCCCTGACGGTCACGGTGGGCGAGATCCGCGGCATCGTCGGTCCGAACGGCTCGGGGAAGACCACGCTGTTCAACGTCATCAGCGGCTTCTACCGGGCGAGTTCGGGGCGCGTAGGGTTCGCCAGCCGCGACACGACGACCACCCGCCCGTACGCCCTCTCCCAGCTGGGGCTGGCCCGGACGTTCCAGAACCTGCGCCTGTTCCGGCAGTTGACGGTCCGGGAGAACATCCTGGTCGCCCTGGACCGCACACACACGTACTCGGTCTGGCAGTACGCGCTGTGGCAGCCCGGCGTGCTGCGCCGCGAGCGGAACCTGCGCCGACAGGCCCACGAACTCCTGGAACGCTTCGGACTCACCGACTTCGCGGATGCCGCGCCCGGCGCACTGCCGTACGGCATCCAGCGGCGCATCGAGATCGCCCGCGCCATGGCCGCCCGGCCCCGGCTCCTGCTGCTCGACGAGCCGGCAGCGGGGCTGAACGGAGAAGAGGTGCAACAGCTCGCGGGCATCGTGCGCTCCATCCGGGACAGCGGCACCACCGTCGTCCTGATCGAGCACAACATGGGCCTTGTCATGTCGCTGTGCGAGCGCGTCACGGTGCTCTCCGGCGGCGGCATCATCGCGGAGGGCACACCGGCCGAAGTGGTCGCCGCGCCCGAGGTGATCGAGGCGTATCTGGGTGACTCCGTGATGGCGGAGGTCCCGCTGCCGGACCCGGCGCCGGCCCCCGCTCCGAAGGAGACGACCCGATGAGGACTTCCCCCGCTGCCCGCGACACGGCCGCCGCCACACTCACCGTCGAGGACCTCTCCGTGCACTACGGCGGCGTGTGCGCGGTCCAGTCGATCGGCTTCAGCGTGGAGCCGGGCGCCTCGGTCGGCATCATCGGCGCCAACGGCGCGGGCAAGACCTCCACCCTCAAGGCACTGATGGGCCTGGTCCCGCGCAGCGGCGGACATGTGACGCTCGGCGAGCACGACCTGACCCGGGTCCGGGCCCGCGACATGGTGCGGCACGGCATTGGCTACGTACCGGAGGGCCGCCATGTCTTCCCCGGCCTGACCGTGGAGAAGAACCTGCTGCTCGGCGCCTACGCGCGCCGCTGGGACGACGAGACCCGGGCCACCCTGGACGAGGTGCACGAACTCTTCCCAGTGCTACGGGAGATGAGCGGACGGCTGGCCGGAGCCCTCTCCGGAGGACAGCAGCAGATGCTCGCCATCGGCCGCGCCCTGATGGCCGGACCGCGCCTTCTCCTCCTCGACGAACCGTCGATGGGCCTGTCGCCCAAACTCGTCGGCTTCATCCTCGACACCCTGCGTCGGCTGCGCGAGGAAGGCCTGAGCCTGCTCCTGGTCGAGCAGAACGCCAAGCTCACCTTCGGCGCGACCAGTCACTGCCTCGTCATGGAGAACGGGAGCGTGGCCATGACCGGAACCTCCGAGGAACTCAGCCGGGACACCCGGGTCCGCCAGATCTACCTGGGACTGTGAACGGTGGGCCCGTCGATGTCCCCTGACTCGTATGTCATCGGCCTGATCGGCTCCGGCATCGGCGCTTCGTTCAGCCCCATGCTCCACGAACGGGAGGGGGACCTGCACGGCCTGCGCTACCTCTACCGCCTGATCGACCTCGACCGTATCGGCGCCGATCCCAGCAGAGTCGGTGAACTGGTGCGTGCGGCCAAGGACATGGGCTATCGCGGCCTCAACATCACCCACCCTTGCAAACAGCTCGTCATCGGCAGTCTCGACGAACTCGCCCCTCAGGCCGAGGCGATCGGCGCCGTCAACACCGTCGTCTTCGAAGGCGACGGCCCGGGCCGCCGAGCCGTGGGGCACAACACCGACGTCACCGGCTTCTCCGCTGTCATCGACCGGGAGCTGACGGACGCCCCACGGGAGCGCGTCGTGCAACTCGGCGCCGGGGGAGTGGGCACCGCCGTCGCGCACGCACTGCTCACCCGTGACACCGGCCACCTCACCGTCGTCGACCCGCTGACGGACCGAGCCGAGGCCCTCGCGGCAACCCTGAACCGACGATTCGGCGACGGCCGGGCGAGCGCCCGGGCTCCGGACGGCCTCCCGGCCGCGACGGCCGGAGCCGACGGCCTCGTCCACGCCAGCCCCACCGGCATGCTCGCGCACCCCGGACTTCCCCTGCCGGCCGACCTGGTGCGCCCCGGCTCGTGGGTCGTCGACGTCGTCTATCAGCCGCTCGAGACCGAGTTGCTGAGGGTGGCGCGCGCCCGGGGTTGCCCCGCGCTGAACGGCGTCGGCCTGCTCGTGTTCCAGGCGGCCGACGCCTTCCGGCTCTTCACCGGACGAGAACCGGACCGCACCCGCATGCTCGCTCACGCCGCCGAACTGGCCGCATCGGGGTGAGGACCGGGGCAACGGGAGGCGGCGGCGCCGCGCGAACACGAGATGCGCGCGGCCCGTCAGGTCTGGCGAGGGCCGACCAACTCCCGGTACAGCGCTTCCCGTTCCTTGCTGCCGTCCTCGGTCTTGGCGAGCCTCTGCACCCACTCCTGGTTGATTTCGTCGAGGAACTCGCGCCAGTTTCCGCCGCTGTGCTTCTGCGCGAGGTCGGAGAGCTCGACCAGGCGGGAGTTGTCCTTCAGCTTGCCGCCGCCCACCTTGTCGCCCTTGTGGCCGTGCAGGACGGACTCGTCGTTGGCGGTGGCCTCGCTGGAAGTGGCCTTGTGCTCATAGCCGACCGGGCTCTTGGCGTGCGGGGCGAGGGTCTCTATGCCGACCAGGAGGGAACCCTTCGTCTTCGCGGTCGGTTTCTGGAAGACCAGCAGCATGTGACCCCAGGAACCGTTGGGCAGGATCACGTCGCCGTTCCAGTCGGAGCCACCGAGACCGCCGCCCGCGATGTCCATGCCCATGAGCAGCGGCGCCTTCGAGCCCGCCTTGGAGAAGAAGTTCTTCACGGCGGCCGGGAGTTCGCCCTCCTCCTGGAACTTTCCGGGCTTCCCGTCCTTGTCCTCGGTGATCTTCGTACGGTGCGTCGCGAAATCGCGGGGGGTCACCGAGGGCCCGGGCTGACGGGCCGGTTCCTGGCCCGCCGTGTCCGGTTGTTCCGGGACCGGCTGGGTGACGCCCAGGAAGTCGGTGAGGTCGTACGGCGACTGCCCGTCGGTCAGGGCGGGGATGTCGATGACGACCCGGCCGCCGTGGGCCAGCGCCCGGATGACGTCCTGCCCGTGGTCGTCCACGTGGGACTTCCGGCCGGCGTCGTAGAGCTTCAGACCGTTGCGGAGGATCAGCAGCACCTTCGTGAGCATCTCCCGGGCGTCCTTGTCCTTGGGCGCCCACTTCTGCGTGGATTCCTTGTCCGCGTCGGGGTGCCGCCGGTCGGCCGGGATGCCGGCCGGGTGAAGGGTGTCGACGGCGGTCTGCCGGATCTGTTCGTAGGCCTCCCGCTTCATCTCCTCCTTCACGTCGTCCGGGATGTTGGGGGACTTGGTCGTCATGAACCTGCCGAGGGTGTAGTCCGGGTGGCTCGGGGGAGCCTCCATCGCCTGAACCATGTGCGGATGCCGCCTCTGGAAGGCCAGCGTGGCGGTGAGCACCCGTTTGCCGGAGGGCAGCTTCATCCAGTCGTCGAACCGGCCCCCTACATATGTGTCGGCGTCCTCGTACGTGCCGATGCCGATCCTTTGGAGCCACTTCGGGTTGACGCTCGAAAGGTGCTTGATGTCCGCGAGCTCCTGGTCGGTGAACGGCTCACCGAGCTTCACTCGGCGGTCCAGGGTGCGCCGTAGTTTGGGCTCCCCCTCGACCATCCACTCCTCGGGCCACCACGTGTTGGGGGCGAGCCAGCCGACCTTGATCTTCTGAAGGACCGTGTGGTCGGGGATCGACTTCATCAGGCGCCGGATCTGCTGCGCACCGTGCTTGTCGCCACGGGCGGCCTCCGGCGCGGGCGCCTCCTGCTCCTGGGCGGACTGTGCCGGGGCGTCGCTGCCGACGCGCTGGACCGCTACCCCGGCCCCGTCGCGGCCGTGGACATGCCCGTGATCTACGGCCCCCGCCTCCTGGCTCGCGCCCTCGCGATGCTGCCCCGCACCCACGTCCCCGGACGCCACCCGTTGCAGGTGGGTCAGCCATGGGCCGGTGATGGGGGCGGCCGGCGTGGTGGTCCGGGACGGGCCACCACGTCTCTGCCCGGTCTCCGGGCTGCGCTGCCGCTGGTGGGGGTGCACGCGGACTCCTCCTCGCTGACCTGGGCGGTTGCCGGTCGGCTCCGTTCTACGCCGCACCGCGCCTCGGGGGAAGGTCCGCTCGGGCAGAGTCCGTTGCCCTGTTTTGCACGTGAGCGCCGTACTACCGCGCACGTCCGTGTTCATGGTCATGGGGACGCCTGGACCCGCGGGGGAGGCCGCTCCGCCTCCTATACTCCAGGGGTGTCCGAGACGTCCCCTACTCCGAACTTCTTCCATGTGTCGTCCGTGCTCAACAGGCGGTCGATCACGCGGCATGGCCTGGACTGGGCCCGGATGAGCGGCGCACGGGGAATCGCCGGCAGCCGCCGCCCGGAGGCGGAGGGGATCTTCGTCTGCCGGGGCGAGGAAGAAGCAGGGTTCTTCTTTCGGATCAACAACACCGGTGGCCCGGTCGACCTGTGGGCCGTGGACGGCGTCGATGAGGAACTGCTCGTCGACAACGGCAACGGATTCGTCTACCTGCCCGGCCGCATACCGGCCGCGCGAGTCCGCCTCGTGCGAGCGGACGTTCCTCCTGAGTCCGGTTCTTGACTCCGCGCGGTTCTACGGCTTGACCATGTGGGGGGCTGCATCCTGGGCCGCCGCCAGCATTCTGGGCGGCCTCGACCCCGAGGTGGCGCCGCCGAACTCATCTCATGACGCGGGTCCGGAGGATGTAAGCGCTCCGCCCGGTCGTATCCAGCCCAGTGTTTTCACAACTCTGCGCGCCGGGGGACCGCGGGAGCGCTCAGCGTTCCGCCGCGAACGACTCGATGTAGGCCAGCGCGCCGTACAGCGCGTCCCGCAGGGGTGTGGACTCGCCGGCTGCCTGGTCCAGCAGGGCTCCGCCCTGGAACGCGGCGGTGAGCAGGTGGGCGAGCGCGACCGGGTCGGCCTCCGGCCGTAGTTCGCCACGTTCGCGCATCGCGCTCAGACCGCGCTTGAACAGTTCCTGCCACCGCTGGAAGCCATCGGCCACCGCCTCGCGGTGGGAGGGCTCGGTCTTGACGACCTCGGCGGCCAGCGAGCCGAAGGTGCAGCCGCCGCGCATCATGTCCTGCGAGGCGATGTACGTGTCGGCCCAGCGGTGCAGAGCCGCGAAGGAGTCCAACTCACCCAGCTCGGGCGCCTGGTGGCGGGCGACGATGCCATCGGCCCGCCAGGCGAGCACCGCGCGCACGAGGGACTCCTTGGTGGGGAAATGGCGCGTCAGCTGTGAGCCGCTGACGCCGGCGGCCTCCCGGATCTGTTCGTTGTTGGTTTTCTGCGCGCCGTGTTCGTAGATCAGCTCAGCGGCCGCCCGGACGATGCGTTCGCGTGTGGCCAGGCCCTTGGCGGTCAGTTTCTGACCCGGCGCTTCGCTGGTAGCGGTCATGGCCACCACCATACAACAAAAAAGGGCTTGACAGCCCCTTCTGTGAGGTGTTCCCTGGGGGCAGGTCGAAAAAGGGCTGCCAGGCCCATTCTTTTGGAAGGCGGACGGGATGTCCACACAGGTGGCACGGACAGCGACCGCGACCACAGTGCTGGGCGCACCGGCCCTCGCCGAGTCCGGTCACCCCCGCCGCTGGAGCATCATGGCGGTGCTGGGTGCGGTGGCCTTCATGGCGCAGGTCGACTTCTTCGTCGTCAACGTCGCCCTCGACGGGATCGGCCGGTCGTTCCCGGGCGCAGGCTTCGCGAACGTCTCGTGGGTGCTCTCGGCCTACGCGATCGTCTTCGCCGCCGTCCTCGTGCCGGCGGGCCGGATCGCGGACCAGTGGGGACGCAAGAAGGTGCTGCTGGCCGGGGTGGCCCTCTTCACTCTCACCTCCGCCGCCGCGGCCGTCGCACCGACTCTCGGCGTGCTGGTCGCCGCCCGCGCTCTCCAGGCCGTCGGCGCGGCGATGATCGTGCCGACCTCGCTCGGCCTGCTCTACCCGAGCTTCCCCCAGCGCCAGCACACCCTGGTCGTCGGCCTCTGGGCGGGCGTGGGCGCGATCGCGGCCTCGGCGGGTCCGCCCGTCGGCGGACTGCTCGTCACCCTCGACTGGCGGTGGATCTTCCTGATCAACGTCCCCGTGGGCATCGCCACTCTCGTCGCGGGCGCGCTGATCCTGCCCGAGGTGCGCCAGCCCAAGGGCAGCGCACTGCCGGACCCGGTATCCGCCCTCGCGCTGCTGCTCGCCGTGAGCCTGCTGGTGCTCGCCACCGTCCAGGGTCCGGGATGGGGCTGGACGGACATCCGCACCCTGACGCTGTTCGCCGCAGCCGCACTGGCCGCCGCCGCGACCGTCGAACGCACCCTGCGCGCCGAAGCGCCGGTGATCGAGAGGCAGTTGTTCGCCGGACGGCAGTTCACCGTCGCCACCGTGGCACTCTTCCTGTTCTCCGTCGGCTTCGCGATCGTCCTGCTCAGCACCGCCCTGTTCATGCAGCAGGTCTGGCACTTCAGCCCGCTGCGCGCCGGCGTCTCCATCGCCCCGGCCCCGCTGGCCTCGATCGCGTTCGCCATGAACGCCGGTCCCATCCAGAGCCGCTTCGGACGCACCGGCCCCGCCGTGACCGGCACCCTGGCCATGGCACTCGCCGCCGTCTACTGGCTCGCCACCATCCACACCGCCCCCGACTACTGGGGCGCCATGTTCCCGGGCCTGATCCTGGTCGGCCTCGCCGGCGGTCTGGCCTGGGCACCGCTGTTCGCCGCCGCCGGCACCCTCGCACCCGAACGCGCCACCACCGGCAGCGCTGTACTCAACATGAGCCGCCAGATCGGCAGCGCCGTGGGCGTGGCCCTTCTTGTCGCCCTCGCACCGCGGGCCACGACCACCGGGTTCGAGCACGCCTGGTGGGTCCAGGCCGGCGCCGGACTCGCCGCGGCCGCCGCGCTGATCGTCCTCCGGCCCCGTCGCCCCTGACCACGGCCCTGGCGCCTCTGTTTATGAGCCCGCCGCCTCTGACCATGAGCCCGCCGTCATAGTGCGGCACCCGCCAACTCCCTTTCAGAACCCGGAGAAGACCACCATGGAACGCCACTTCCTCGTCATCGGCGCCACCGGCAAGACCGGCCGCCACACCACCGAACTCCTCCTCCGGCGCGGCCACCGCGTCCGCGCGCTCGTCCGTGGCCTCGACGCCCGCGCCGAGCGGCTCGCCGCCCTTGGGGCCGACGTCGTGGAAGGCGACGTACTCGACCTGGACTCCCTGGCCCGCGCGACCAAGGGGATCGACGCCTTGTACTTCACCTACCCGATCCGCCCCGGCCTGCTGGACGCGACCGCGAACGTGGCACAGGCGGCGGAGGAGAACGACGTCCGGGCGATCGTGAACATGTCGCAGGTCTCCGCCCGCCGCCACACCGCCAGCAACGCCGCACGCCAGCACTGGGTCGCCGAACGCGTCCTGGACCGCTCCCCGGTCTCCGTCACCCACATCCGCCCGACCTTCTTCGCCCAGTGGCTGATCGACAACTGGGCCGACGGAACCGGCGAACTGCGCCTGCCGTTCGCCGACGGACGCCACGCCCCCATCGCGGAGAGCGACCAGGCGAAGGTGATCGCGGCCATCCTCGAAGATCCCGCCCCGCACGCCGGCCAGATCTACCCGCTGTACGGAGCCGAGGAACTCGACCACCACCAGATCGCCGAGAAGATGTCGAAGGCGCTGGGCCGCGACGTCACCTACGTGCCCATCGAACTCGACGAGTTCGCCGCCATCATGCGCGGGCGCGGCGCACCGGACCATCTGATCCAGCACCTGCTCGCGGTGGCCGTCGACTACCGCAACGGCGTCTTCGCCGGCACCAACGACCTCGTGAAGACAATCGGCGGCAGCGACCCCCTCGACGTCGAGGGCTTCATCGCCCGCAACCGCGCGGCCTTCGGCCTGCCGACCACCTGAACACCCCTGACTTCCCCACCGCCTCAACACCGGAGAACACCATGAGCGTCTGGTTCATCACCGGATCCTCCCGAGGCTTCGGCCTGGAGATCACCCGTGCCGCCCTCGCCGCAGGCCACCACGTGGTCGCCACGGCCAGACAGGCCGAGACCGTCCGCGAGCAGTTCCCCGACGCCGGTGACGCGCTGCTCACCGTGCCGCTGGACGTGACCGACCCGCAGAGCATCCGGGCGGCCGTCGACGCCGCTGTCGAACGCTTCGGCCGCATCGACACCCTGGTCAACAACGCGGGCACCGGCCTGCTCGCCGCCGTGGAAGAGTCCGACGACGCAGCGGTCCGCGCGCTGTTCGAGACCAACGTCTTCGGCCCCCTCGCCGTCCAACGCGCCGTGCTGCCGGTACTGCGCGGGCAGCGCTCCGGCCATGTGATCAACATCAGCTCCATCGTGGGGTTCGGCACCGCGCCGGGCTGGGGCATCTACGCCTCCACGAAGTTCGCCGTGGAGGGCTTCACCGAGACCCTCCACGCCGAACTGGCCCCACTCGGCATCCACGTGACCCTCGTCGAACCCGGCTTCTTCCGCACCGACTTCCTCGACCCCGCCAGCCTGCACACCGGCCCCGACACCATCGACGACTACGCACCCACCGCCGGCGCGATGCGGAAGGCCGCCGCGACGCTGAACCACGCCCAACCCGGCGACCCGGCCAAGGCGGCACGCGCCATCGTCGAGATGGCCGCCACCCCTGAACCGCCCCTGCGCCTCCCCCTCGGCACCGACACCCTCCAGGCCTTCGACACGAAGCTCGACGCCTTCCGGAAGGAGTTGGACGCCTGGCGGCATGTCGCACGGTCCACCGATCACGACTACTACTCAAGCCAGTGAGTGAACAAGCTGACAGTCGCATGATCGGCGCCGGAAGAGCTGTGGACGTTGTTCCAGCGGGTGGTGTCATCGCCACCGGTACGTGCGCGGGGCGGGGGGCGTCGTAGGCGAGGAGACCGCGAGGTTCAGGTTTTGCGGGTTGGTGTTCTGGAGGGGGTGTGGCGTCCTTCGCGGACTGTCAGCCGTCCTGTGCTGCTGGAGACGACTCATCCACCCCACCATGCAGGACACGGTCATAGGCCCCGTCCGCGAGAGCGATCGCGTCCGCCTCGGGGACTCCCAGCGTCAGCAGGCTCGTGATCGTCGCTGCACGCGCTCCGAGAGTTCCGTCCGAAAGGTCGCTGTCCGCGACGGCGAACACGGTGCCGTAGGCGAGCTGGCTCAGAATGGCCGCCGGCAGATGTCGCGCGAAAACCTCGCTGTCCTGGCCCCGCTGTACGAGGTCGGCGAGGAGCTCGTCGACCGGTCCGAGAAGGCTGTGGATCTCGTCGCCGTACTCTCCACGGCGCAGCGCCAACAGTGCTCGGTAGCGATGCGTCAGCGGCCACACACGGGCGACGAACTCGGCCCATGTCTCGTCCGCTTCAGCGCCGTCGGCGCCGAGTTCGGTGAGCACGGCGGTCATCTCGGAGACGGCCCGTTTCGTGAGTGTCCGAAGCAGGTCGAGACGCGAGGGGAAATGACCGTAGACCGTGCGTCGGACGACGCCGGCGGCGGCGGCGATGTCGCCCATGGCGGCGTCTGGGTTCTCTCCCAGCGTGGTGAGAGCGACGTCGAGGATGCGATCGCGTGTCGCGTTCGTCGCGCGCTCACGGGCGGACTCGGTGGCCATGACGAGATCATTGCACACCGGTGCGCAATGGCATACGCTGCACAGCGGTGTGCAGTGAGATGTTGCGCCCCGCCTCGAAGTGCCTCGAAGTGCAATGACAAGAGGAGAACGCAGTGACCACACTGCCGCGACCCACCTCGGCCCACGTCCGTCCGTTCACCCTCTCGATCCCGGAGACGGAGATCGACGACGTGAAGCAGCGCCTGGCCAGAACTCGGTGGCCGGACCCGGAGACAGTGGACGACTGGTCGCAGGGTGCCCGCCTGGAGAACGTCACATCCCTTGTCGAATGCTGGGAACGCAGCTACGACTGGCGGCGCCTCGAATCCCGCCTCAATCGATTCCCCCAGTTCCTGACCGAGATCGACGGGCTGGACATCCACTTCATCCACGTCAGGTCCAAGAACCCCCGAGCGATGCCCCTGATACTCACTCATGGGTGGCCGGGATCGATCCTCGACTTCGTGAAGCTGATCGGCCCGCTGACCGATCCCGTCGCGTTCGGAGGAGACGCCGCCGATTCCTTCGACGTCGTCGTCCCCTCGCTCCCCGGATTCGGGTTCTCCCAGAAACCCACGGGCACCGGGTGGACCGTGTCGCGTATCGCAAGCGCGTGGGCGGAGCTGATGAAGCGCCTCGGCTACACGAGATGGACCGCGCAGGGCGGGGACTGGGGAGCCGTCGTCACCACCGCCCTCGGCGCGCTGCAACCCGAGGGGCTTCTGGGAATCCATCTGAACACCCAGTACGCCTTTCCCGCGCAGATCCCCAAAACCCTCTCGCCCGAACAGCGTCACGCCGTGGAGACCCTCGCCCTCTACGCCGGCCACCTCGGCGGATCGAACCACCTGCAAGGAACGAAGCCGGAGACTGTCGGATTCGCCCTGGCGGACTCTCCCGCCGGTCAGGCGGCCTGGATCTACGAGAAGTTCCAGTCGAAAACAGACAACCAGGGCCTTGCCGAGGACGCCCTGAGCGTGGACGACATGCTCGATGCGATATCGCTCTACTGGTTCACCAACAGCGCGGCGTCGTCCGGCCGCATCTACTGGGAGAACAGCTCCCAGACTTTCGCCGGCCCGAAACTGACGCTTCCGGTCGCGGTGACCGTCTTCCCCAAAGACATCCCACGCCTGCCACGAAACTGGATTGAGGACACCTACAGCAATCTGATCCACTACGGCGAAGCCGACAGGGGCGGACACTTCGCAGCACTGGAACAACCCGAGATCCTTGTCGACGAAATCCGAACCGGCCTGCGGAGCCTTCGCTCCTGAGAGCCCGTAAGGCGATCCTGTGACAGATCCCGCCGAACCGGATGGCATCGACGCGGCGCGCCCTGGTCCGGCACGCCAAGCGGTGAAAGATGCAGGCTTCCGCGACTGCGCCAGCCGCGCCGCGATGGGAAGCCAACGCCGATCGGCCATCGTGCAGTCAACCCCGCCATCGGGCACCGCGGTCAGCAGGACTCCGCCACTGAGCGCCAACTTCCATGCTGCGCAGCGAAGTTCACCCGCATTCGGGTGCGGTGTGGCGGCCGGGCATAATCCGCGCATGGAGTCCGCGATCACTGCTTCCTGGATACGGATCGAGAACTGGCTCGCCCAACTCGCACCGACGACGTTCGTCGCTCTCGCACCGCCTGCGACGCGTGCGGCCTTGGAAGCGGTGCAGGTTGAGACCGGTGAGCCACTCCCGGAGGCGCTGACCGACTGCCTGCTGCGGCACGATGGAACCGGCTTCGCGGCGTTGCTGCCGCCGTTCTGGTGTCTGCTGGACACCAGCGGCATCGTCGAGAGCCACCGCACGGCCGTACGCCTCAACGCCGAGGTGTTCGGCGACGCGACGGAGGACGACCGCGACGGCGACGACGGCTTGTGGTGGCACCGCCAGTGGATTCCCTTCGCCACCGACGGAGCCGCCAACCATCTCGTCCTCGACCAGCGGCCCCACCGCAGGACCGGACGGATCGGCAACGCCGACCACGAGACGGGCTGTTTGTTCGGTACGCAACCCCTTTGGGAGTCACTGCCCGCGCTTCTGGAGGCAACGGCCACCGCTCTGGAGACCGGGGAACCACTGGACGGCTGCCTGCCGCTGGTCGCGGGCGGCGAGCTGCGCTGGGAGGTGCTGTGAAGAGCAGGCTGGGCAGCCTGGGGTCACGATCCGGTGATCGAACAGGTCAGGGCACTCGGCGTGGAAGTCCTGACGGCGGCCTGACGCCGGCCTGACGCCGCGACCGAGGCGAACGAACACCGTTATGGCGACATAGCGCTACAGCGATACGGCACTACAGCGATACGACGACTCGTGCGCGGCGCGGCAGCGCGGACATCGGGACCTGCTTCTGCGTGGCTGCCTCGGCGGAGGGAACTGGCGAACTGGCGGGGAAGCAGGGGGCCGACGCCGACCCTCCGCCGTGGTCAGAGCGTGACGACGACCTTCCCGTGGACATGGCGTCCGGCCTGGAGCGTCACGGCGTCGCGGATCTTCTCGACCGGGAAGGCCGCGGCGATGGGGACGGTCAGCCCACCGGCGAGGATCGCGGCGGTGATCCGCCCCAGGGCGTCCGGCCCTGCGTCGACCGCGCCGGTGGCGTGGACGCCGTCGGGTACGTCGGGGCCCGCGGCGACCGTGGAGATCCGCTCGGGCGCGACACCGAGAGCCAGCGCGGCCTCGGCCGTCTCGGTGCCGAACAGGTCGGTCGCGGCCGTGACCCCGCCGAGCGGCAGTGCCCGGACCCGGTCCGCCAGCCCCGGGCCGTAGGCCACCGGTTCGGCGCCCAACTGCCGTAGGAACGCGAAGGTTTCCGGTGCCGCGGTGCCGATCACGGTGGCGCCGGCGAGCTGGGTGAGCTGTACGGCGAACACGCCCACGCCGCCTGCGGCTCCGCCGATCAGGACGGTGTCGCCGGGCTCCGGGCGGATCGCCGCCAGCGCGGCGACCGCGGTGAGGCCGGCCACCGGGAGGACGCTCGCCACCTCGTCGCTGATCTCCCTAGGGGTGTGCCACAGGCGGTCGGCAGGCGGCCTGACCACGACGAAGTCGGCCACCGCTCGGCCCAGGGCGCCACCGTGGACGCGGTCGCCCACGGCGAAGTCCGTGACGCCGTCGCCGACTTCGTCGATCACGCCGGCGAGGTCGGACCCGAAGCCGGAGGGCGCGGTGATGCCGAACCGGGCCGCCAGCTCCGGCCGCGCGGCGATGGCCCAGTCCATCGGGTTCAGCCCGGCGGCCGTCACCCGCACACGGACCTCGCCCGGACCGGCATGCGGCTCGGGGACTTCGCGCAGCTCCAGCACCTCGGGGCCTCCGAACGCTTCGTAGATCACGGCTCGGCTCATGGGACGACTCCTGACGGGATGGGCGAAAGAACGCGTAACGGGACTTGGTCCCATCACCGTACACTAGTGATGGGACCAAGTCCCGTGAGTGATGAAACCAAGTCCCATAAGCTGTGCTCATGGCTCGCTGGGAACCCAACGCCTCCGAACGGCTGGCTCACGCCGCGCTCGACCTGTTCGCCGAGCGCGGCTACGACAACACGAGCGTGATCGACATCGCGCAGCGCGCCGGGCTGGGGAAGAGCACCTTCTTCCGGCACTTCCAGGACAAGAGGGAAGTGCTCTTCGGCGGCGGCGCCGTGAACGTACTGCTCACCGAGGCGATCGCCTCGGCACCGGCGACCGCCGATCCGTTCGAGGCGGTCGCGCACGCACTGGACGCGGCGGGTGCGGAGGTGTTCACGGCCGCGCGCCGCGCCTTCACCGCCCGCAGGCAGGCGGTGATCGCCGCCAACCCCGAACTGCGGGAACGCGAGGCCCTGAAGAACCTCACCCTCGTCGCCTCCGTGGCCGACGCGCTCAAACGGCGAGGCGTCCCCGACCTGACCGCCCGCGTGGCTGCGGAACTCGGTTCGCTCGCCTCCGCCATCGCCTATGAACGCTGGGTCGAGGCAGGGGACGACGCCGAGTTCGGCGCGTTCGCGCGCCAGGCGCTCGATGACGTGCGGGCTGCTACGGGTTCGGTCTCGCCCTGAGACGTGAGCGTGCGCCGGGCGGGCGAGGACGATGAACGCGGCGCGGTCGGCGTCGCGGGGCCGACGGATGAATCTTCGTCGCCGGTCGGGGCACTCGCCTGACGTCAGCGTTCACCCGCCCCCGGAGAGGTCATGACGGAGCATACGGAAGGCCCTGAGCACAGCCGGTTCTGCAAGGCATGCGGCGCGCCCGCCGGAGACGGGAAGCTGTGCCGACACTGCGGAGTCGTGCTGGAGATCCCTGAGGAGGCGAGCCTGGTCGACGACGAAGGCGCGGCCGTACGGCGGGACTTCGAGGGCCGGGGCACCCCACCCGACGGGGAGGCCCCGCCGCAGCGGAAGCGGACGCTGAGGCAACTGAGCCACGTCCGGGGCTTCTACGGAGCGGGCGTCGCCCTCTGGGCCGTCTCGACGGCCTGGGCGGCATGGGACTCTCCTGGAAGCCGACCGATGTGGACGTCGGTGCTTCTCCTTGTCGTCTTCGCGGGCTTGCTCGCCCTCACAACCGTGTGGTTGCGGCGCCTTGAGGGCGCGGGTGGAGAAGGGCCGGCCCGGCACGCCGCACCGCGATCGACGGTTGTTCCGCGCATCACGGCTTCCCGCTCGACGCACTAGGCGCTGTTTCTCGGATCGCCGTCCGTAGATGGGGTGTTGGGGGCAGGCTGGCTTTATGGGACGTGGAGACCTGACGAATGCGGAGTGGGATCGGCTGGAGTCGTTCTTACCTCGCGGTGGTGCGCGTGGGGGCCGGTGGAGTGATCACCGGCGGGTGATCAACGGGGTGCTCTACCGGGTCCGCACAGGGGTGCAGTGGCGGGATCTGCCGGAGCGGTTCGGACCGTGGGAGACGGTCTACAAACGTCATCGTCGCTGGTCAGCAGACGGTACCTGGCAGATGCTGCTGTCGAAGGTGCAGGCCGCCGAGGACGCCGCGGGCCACATCGACTGGGAGGTGTCCGTCGACTCCACGGCAGTACGCGCTCACCAGCACGCCGCCGGCGCGCGGAAAGCGCCGCCCGCCGCGGCTGCTCAAAAGGGGGTTCGCGCGAGGACGAACCAGATCGATCCCGCGCTTCGGAAACTGGCCGTCCGGCTGGAGGAGGTGGTCAGGTCGGCGAATGCCTGGGACGCTCCCGCGGCGGCTTCACCACCAAGATCCACCTCGCAGCAGACGGACGATGCCGACCGCTCGCCGTCCTCCTGACACCCGGCCACTACGGTGACGGCCCCCAGCTGCAGCACGTCCTGGAGCAGGTGTCGGTACCCCGCAGCAGGGTCGGCCGGCCTCGCAGCCGGCCCGACCATGTCCTGGCCGACAAGGCCTACACATCCCGCGCGAACCGCCGCTACCTGCGACGACGCGGCATCTCGCACACCATCCCCGAACGACTCGACCAACGCAGACACCGACGCAACCGCGGTTCCCAAGGTGGCCGGCCCACCGGGTTCGACCGCGAACGCTACAAGAAACGCAACACCGTTGAGCGAGCCGTCAACCGCCTCAAAGGCTTCCGCGCGGTCGCCACACGCTACGAAAAACGGGCCTACACCTACCTCGGCACCCTCACCGTCGCAGCACTCATCATCTGGCTCCGCACATGATCCGAGAAACAGCGCCTAGTACTCCAGCAGCACTTTGACGTTTTCCCTGCTCAGGGGAGGTTTCGGTGAGTGTAGTGGGCTGATGGTCGGTCCGTGTTCTCTTTCCCGCA
>NZ_JBIWGK010000016.1:0-205870 GCF_044763565.1 Streptomyces sp. NPDC096013
AAACGCCCGGTTACATTCCGAACCCGGAAGCTAAGCCTTACAGCGCCGATGGTACTGCAGGGGGGACCCTGTGGGAGAGTAGGACGCCGCCGAACTCCTTTTAGAGCTCTGGCTCTTGGGCATGCAGCCCAAGAGCCAGAGCTTTTTTGCGTTGGGGTAAGGTTCGGGAGAATCATCGGCACGTTTTCCCACAGGAGGCCCCGGGTGGAGGTCCAGGAGACCCGCGTCCAGACAGACCGGGTGCTCACCATCCCGAACATCCTCAGCATGGCGCGCCTGGTCGGCGTACCCATCTTCCTGTGGTTGATCCTCAGGCCCGAGTTCGGCGGCCCCAAGAGCGACGGCTGGGCGCTTCTGGTGCTGATGCTGAGCGGGATCAGCGACTACCTGGACGGCAAGCTCGCGCGACGCTGGAACCAGATCAGCAGCCTCGGCCGACTTCTTGATCCCGCCGCGGACCGGCTCTACATTCTCTCGACTCTCGTCGGGCTCACCTGGCGCGAGATTCTGCCAATCTGGTTGACCGCCGTGCTGCTGGCGCGTGAACTGGTCCTGCTGGTGGTGGTGGCCGTCCTCAGGCGGCACGGCTATCCGCCGCTGCAGGTGAACTTCCTCGGCAAGGCCGCCACCTTCAACCTGATGTACGCCTTCCCGTTGCTGCTGCTCAGTGACGGAAGTGGATGGCTGCCCTCACTCGCAGCGATTTTCGGATGGGCGTTCGCAGGATGGGGTACAACGCTCTATTGGTGGGCAGGAGTCCTGTACGTGGTACAAGTCCGCCGCCTACTGCGTGCGGACGCCATGGCCGACTGACCTTGCCGATTGGGGCGGTAACAGTCGCTCGATGGCCCGTTGCGCAAAAGTGCGGGACAATCTGGACTGGTGAAGTCGGCTAGACCGTCGTCTCGCAGAGGAGGACGCTTCCGACATGAAGGCCGTAGTGATGGCCGGAGGCGAAGGCACGCGCCTTCGCCCCATGACCTCAAGCATGCCCAAGCCGCTGTTGCCCGTGGTCAATCGACCGATCATGGAGCACGTGCTCAGGCTGCTCAAAAGGCATGGGCTCAATGAGACCGTAGTCACCGTGCAGTTCCTGGCCTCGCTGGTCAAGAACTACTTCGGCGACGGCGAAGAGCTCGGGATGGAGCTCTCGTATGCCAATGAGGAGAAGCCACTCGGTACCGCCGGAAGCGTCAAGAACGCTGAAGAGGCGTTGAAGGACGATGCCTTCCTCGTCATCTCCGGTGATGCCCTGACCGACTTCGACCTCACCGAACTGATCAACTTCCACAAGGAGAAAGGCGCCCTGGTCACTGTCTGTCTGACCCGTGTGCCCAATCCGCTGGAATTCGGCATCACCATCGTCGACGAAGAGGGAAAGGTCGAGCGGTTCCTCGAGAAGCCGACCTGGGGTCAGGTCTTCTCTGACACCGTGAACACGGGCATCTACGTGATGGAGCCCGAAGTCTTCGACTACGTCGAGGCCGATGTTCCCGTCGACTGGTCCGGCGATGTCTTCCCCCAGCTGATGAAGGAAGGCAAGCCGGTCTACGGCTTTATCGCCGAGGGCTACTGGGAGGACGTCGGCACTCACGAGAGCTATGTGAAGGCGCAGGCCGATGTCCTGGAGGGCAAGGTCGACGTCGAGATCGACGGCTTCGAGCTGTCGCCCGGCGTGTGGGTGGCCGAGGGTGCCGAGGTGCACCCGGACGCGGTTCTCCGCGGGCCGCTGTACATCGGTGACTACGCCAAGGTCGAGGCCGGTGCCGAAATCCGCGAGCACACGGTCATCGGCTCCAACGTCGTCGTGAAGTCCGGGGCCTTTCTGCACCGGGCCGTCGTGCACGACAACGTGTACGTCGGCCAGCACAGCAATCTGCGGGGCTGCGTCGTCGGAAAGAACACCGACATCATGCGTGCCGCGCGGATCGAGGACGGCGCCGTCATCGGTGACGAGTGCTTGATCGGTGAAGAATCGATCGTGCAGGGCAATGTGCGGGTCTACCCGTTCAAGACGATCGAAGCCGGCGCCTTCGTCAACACGTCCGTGATCTGGGAGTCCAGAGGGCAGGCGCATCTCTTCGGCGCGCGCGGTGTCTCCGGAATCCTGAATGTTGAGATCACACCGGAACTGGCCGTCCGCCTCGCCGGTGCCTACGCCACGACGCTCAAGAAGGGGTCCACGGTCACCACGGCCCGCGACCACTCCCGAGGCGCCCGAGCGCTCAAGCGTGCGGTGATCTCCGCTCTCCAGACGAGCGCCATCGACGTACGGGACCTGGAGAACGTGCCGCTGCCCGTGGCGCGGCAACAGACCGCGCGGGGCAGTGCCGGCGGGATCATGATCCGGACCACACCCGGTGTGCCGGACTCAGTCGACATCATGTTCTTCGACAGTGAGGGCGCCGACCTCTCGCAGGGGAGCCAGCGCAAGCTGGACCGGGTGTTCGCCCGGCAGGAGTACCGGCGTGCGTTCCCCGGTGAGATCGGGGACCTGCACTTCCCGGCCAGCGTCTTCGACTCGTACACCGGGTCTCTGCTGCGGAACGTCGACACGACCGGGATCGCCGAATCCGGCCTGAAGGTCGTGGTGGACGCGTCGAACGGCAGTGCCGGGCTCGTGCTGCCCAGCCTGCTGGGCAAGCTCGGTGTGGACTCGCTGACGATCAACCCCGGTCTCGACGAGTCCAGGCCGACGGAGACCGCGGACACACGGCGGTCGGGGCTGGTGCGGCTCGGCGAGATCGTGGCCTCCGCGCGGGCCGCGTTCGGAGTGCGGTTCGACCCTGTCGGTGAGCGGCTGTCGCTCGTCGACGAGAAGGGGCGGATCGTCGAGGACGACCGGGCCCTGCTCGTGATGCTCGACCTGGTGGCCGCGGAGCGGCGCAGCGGGCGGGTGGCGCTTCCGGTGACCACCACGAGGATCGCCGAGCAGGTGGCGGCGTATCACGGGACCCAGGTCGAGTGGACGACGACCTCGCCGGACGACCTGACCAGGGTCGGGCGGGACGAGACGACCATCTTCGGCGGGGACGGCAAGGCCGGGTTCATCATCCCGGAGTTCAGCAGTGTCTTCGACGGCGCGGCGGCCTTCGTACGGCTCATCGGGCTCGTGGCGCGGACGCAGTTGACGCTGAGCCAGATCGACGCCCGGATTCCGCGGGCGCATGTCCTCAAGCGGGACCTGGCGACTCCCTGGGCCGTCAAGGGACTTGTGATGCGGCGGGTCGTCGAGGCGGCCGGCGATCGCTTTGTCGACACGACGGACGGTGTGCGGGTCGTCGAGACCGACGGGCGCTGGGTGATGGTGCTGCCCGACCCCGCCGAGGCGGTCACGCATTTGTGGGCCGAAGGGCCCGACGACGCCTCCGCGCAGGCCCTGTTGGACGAGTGGTCGGCGGTCGTGGACAGCGCCGGACGGTAAAACACGGAGCACGCGCGCGTGCCGGACATGTGTCCCCAAGGGGGCCTGTCCGGCACGCCGGTGGGGCCATTCGGAGGTACAGGCCACCACGTGCGACGATGTGCGGCATGCCGCAGCAGCCCCCCGTTCGGAGCACACCCACGCGCCCTTCGCGGCCGGACGCGTCCATGTCGCTGCTCACCAACGTCATGGACCACAGCCTCGACGACGGTTACGCCGAGGCCGCCGCCCGGAAGAAGGCCGCGGGCGCGAGTGGCATGCCGAAGACCCTCCGGGCGAAGCTCGGTCTCGCCGCCGGCCTGGTGTTGGCGGCGCTTGTCGTGACCGTAGGTGCGGCACAGGCGCGGGTGGCCGCCCCCGTGGTGGCCAAGGAGCGCCAGGAGCTGATCGACCGTATCGACAAGGAGACCAAGTCGGCGGACAAGCTGGAGGGCTCCGTCGACACGCTCCGGGACGATGTGAGCGCGCGGCAGCGGGCGGCCCTGAAGACGAGCGGCGGCAGCGGGCAGGCCGACCTGGTGAGCATGCTCTCCGGCGCCACCGCGGTACACGGCCCCGGTGTGCGGCTCGTCGTCAACGACGCGAAGGAAGCCAGCAGCGGCGGCGGCGACAACCCGCGTGAGACCGCGGACTTCTCCGACACCGGCCGGGTGCGCGACCGTGACATGCAGCGCGTCGTGAACGGACTGTGGGCCGCGGGTGCCGAGGCCGTCTCCATCAACGGACAGCGGCTGACGGCGCTCTCCGCGATCAGGGCCGCGGGCAACGCGATACTGGTCGACAACAAGCCGCTGGTGCCGCCCTACACAGTGCTCGCGGTGGGGGACGGCCAACGGCTGAGCAGCAGATTCCAGAACGGTGCCGACGGGCTGTATCTGCACGCCCTGGAGGACACCTACGGCATCAGGGCGACCATCGCCGTGGAGAGCGATCTCCGGCTGCCCGCCGCGCCGAGTGTGATCGTACGTACAGCACAGCCGAGAACTGAGAAGGGCACATCGTGATCGCCGTACTGGGCCTCATCGTGGGAGTGGTGGCCGGAATCCTGGTCCGGCCTGAGGTGCCGGTGGTGGTGGAGCCCTATCTGCCCATCGCCGTGGTCGCGGCGCTGGACGCCGTCTTCGGTGGGCTGCGGGCCATGCTCGACGGGATCTTCGACGACAAGGTCTTCGTGGTGTCGTTCCTGTCGAACGTGGTCGTGGCCGCCCTGATCGTGTTCCTGGGCGACAAGCTGGGCGTCGGCGCCCAGCTGTCGACGGGTGTCGTGGTCGTGCTCGGCATCCGGATCTTCTCCAACGCCGCGGCCATCCGCCGGCACGTCTTCCGGGCGTGACGCCGATGAGCCACGAAGACGAGCGGCCCGAACACCGGCTGCGCAGGGAACTGCCCGAGGAGGTGGCGGCGTCCGCTCCATCGGAGGCGCCGGTTCCGGGGGAGCGGGCCACGTCCGGGGTGACCGGTCGGCAGCGGCTCGTGCAGGGGCTGTGGCCGCCGCGCGTGAGCCGGGCCCAACTCATCGTCGCCGTGCTGCTGTTCGGCCTCGGTTTCGGGCTGGCCGTGCAGGTCGCGTCCAACAGCAACAGCGACAGCGCGCTCCGCGGAGCACGGCAGGAAGATCTTGTTCGCATTCTCGATGAACTGGATGACCGTACTCAGCGTCTTGAGGACGAGAAGCAGGGTCTGCAGAAACAGCGCGACGAGCTGGAGAACAGCTCCGACCAGGCCGAGGAGGCCCGCAAGCAGACGGCCGAGAAGGAGAAACAACTCGGCATTCTGGCGGGCACCGTGGCCGCGCAGGGACCCGGCATCACGATGACCATCGACGACACGAAGGGAACGGTCCAGGCGGACATGCTGCTCGACGCGGTCCAGGAGCTGCGCGCGGCCGGCGCGGAGGCGATCCAGGTGAACGGTGTGCGGGTCGTGGCCAACACGTATCTGTCGGACTCCGGCAAGAGCGTGAGCGTCGACGGGAACAAGATCAACGCTCCGTATCGTTTCAAGGTCATCGGCAAGCCGCAGGACCTCGAACCGGCGCTCAACATCCCTGGAGGCGTGGTGCAGACTCTCGAGAAGGAGCAGGCCACCGTTACCGTCGGGCGGTCGGCCAAGATCGTCGTGGATGCCTTGCGGGCCGCGAAGCAGCCTGACTACGCTCGGTCGTCCTCCCAGTGAACCGGGGGTGCATGGGGACCGTCCGGCGAGGGCATGAGGTTGCGGGGGGTCGACGCACCGATTGGGTGGTGCGTGGTGGAAACTGTCAGGTGGATACGGACGTTGTGAGGATGTCCGGGTCAACCGGTGTGTTCAATCAGGGTTCGTCCTGCCCCACGGGCGGGTCTGTTTCGGTCAAGGGGAATCGCCCGTGAAGTTGTTTGCGAAGTTGTTCGGCAAGAGTGCGAAAGAGGGCAGCGACAATCAGACCGCTCGCCACCGCGCCCAACCGGACGCAGAAGGCCAGCGCCCGCTGTTCCGTGACCAGGTCGCGGGCCAGGGCGCGTCGTCGGTTGACCCTGCGCAGTCCGGCGACATAGGTTTCGGGCAACCGTCAACCTCAAGTACGGGTGGAGGGTTTTCCCCTATGTCGGCCCTGGTGTGTACGAGGTGCGGTAACCGCAACGCGGAGAACAGCCGCTTCTGTTCCAACTGTGGTGCGCCGCTGCGGCCCGGCGCGACCCCGGAGCGTCCGTCCGAGACGACCTCCACGATCTCCATCTCCGGTCTTGAGGCCTACGACGCCGAAGTGACCGGGCAGACGCAGATGCCCACGCTCTCCCCGGAGGCGCAGGCCGCCGTCGACGCCCTGCCGTTGGGCTCGGCGCTGCTGGTGGTCCGTCGCGGGCCGAACTCGGGCAGCCGCTTCCTGCTGGACGGCGAGCTGACCACGGCCGGCCGTCATCCGCAGAGCGACATCTTCCTGGACGACGTGACGGTCTCGCGCCGGCATGTGGAGTTCCGGCGCTCTCCTGACGGTTCGTTCACGGTCGCCGACGTCGGCAGCCTCAACGGCACGTATGTGAACCGCGAGCGCATCGACTCGGTCTCGCTGGCGAACGGTGACGAGGTGCAGATCGGCAAGTACCGGCTGGTGTTCTACGCGAGCCAGCGGGGTTACTGACCCTCCCTCGGACTGGGTCCGGGGGATTCCCCCAGGAAGGTCCATGCTTCAAACACCGAGCGGCGGTGCCGGACACGGTACCGCCGCCGCGGACACTGGCCTGATGAGCATCGGCACGGTGCTGACCGTGCTGCGCGACGAGTTCCCCGAAGTCACCATCTCCAAGATCCGGTTCCTGGAGTCGGAGGGCCTCATCGAGCCGCAGCGGACTCCCTCCGGGTACCGCAAGTTCAGCCCCGCCGACGTCGAGCGCCTGGGCCATGTCCTGAGGATGCAGCGGGACCACTATCTGCCGCTCAAGGTGATCCGTGAGCACCTCGACGCCATGGCGCGCGGTGAGGCGGCTCCGCTGCCCACCGTGGGGCGTCAGCGGGACGGCGAAGCCGCCCTGGAGCCCGTCGAGGGGCCCACCGCGGCCCGGATCGGCCGGGCCGAGCTGATGGCCGCCGCCGGGATCGGCGAGCAGGAGCTCCAGGAGTGGGAGTCGTACGGACTCATCGCCCCGCTGCCGGACGGGGTGTACGACGCGGAGGCCGTCACCGTGGCCGGACTTGTCCTCGAACTCGGGCGGTTCGGGATCGAGCCGAGGCATCTGCGCGCGATGAAGGCCGCCGCCGACCGTGAGGCCGGCCTCGTCGACCAGGTGGTGGCCCCGCTCAAGCGCCACCGCAATCCGCAGACCAGGGCCCATGCGGAGGCCCGTACGAAGGAGCTGGCCGGGCTCACGGTGAAGCTGCACGCGGCCCTGGTGCAGACCGCGCTGGGCGTGCGTCTGCCCTGAGACGGGCGGCTTTGCGGCTGCCTGATCGGTCACCCGTTCTCGGCCCGACTACCCAAACGTCCCGGGCACGGCCTAGGGTTGCTGTGTGAACGAGCTCGATGTCGTAGGTGTCCGGGTCGAAATGCCCTCCAACCAACCGATCGTGCTCCTGCGTGAAGTGGGAGGCGACCGCTACCTCCCCATCTGGATCGGGCCCGGGGAGGCGACGGCGATCGCCTTCGCGCAGCAGGGCATGGCCCCCGCAAGGCCGCTGACCCACGACCTGTTCAAGGACGTGCTGGAGGCCGTCGGCCAGGAGCTGACCGAAGTACGCATCACGGATCTGCGGGAGGGCGTCTTCTACGCGGAGCTGGTCTTCGCCAGCGGCGTCGAGGTGAGCGCCCGCCCGTCCGACGCCATAGCGCTTGCCCTGCGCACCGGGACGCCGATCTACGGCAGTGACGGTGTGCTCGACGACGCGGGCATCGCGATCCCGGACGAGCAGGAGGACGAGGTGGAGAAGTTCCGCGAGTTCCTCGACCAGATCTCGCCCGAGGACTTCGGCACCAACAGCCAGTGAGGGCGAGGCCGGCGGGAAAATGCTGGCATTTGCCACCGGCGTGTGAGTGCGTCCTGCGGCCCTGCGCGAGCGCATTCGGCTAGCCTTTCCCCGCGGTGGGACACGGGAAACCACTCCTTGGGTGATTATCACTCGGCGTGCCGAGTGTGGCGATCGTTGACGCACCCCTGGTGACTGCCTACCGTCGAGAAGGCAGGTCAAGGACGGAGGTCGGCGTGAGAAGCAGCGGCGACGGTACGGCTGGGGGTGCCCCGGAACGCAGTTTCGGGGACAGAGGCCCGTACCCGCTTCACGGCAGTACGGCCGATCGCATTCCGCAGCGGCCGGCGGCAGTGCCGAGCAGCGGAGGGGCGACGTCCATGGCGTCCGAGGAGATCGGCTACCGGGGCCCTACGGCCTGTGCGGCGGCCAGCATCACCTATCGGCAACTGGACTACTGGGCGCGCACCGGGCTTGTCGAGCCCAGCGTGCGGCCCGCACACGGGTCGGGGACGCAGCGGCTCTACAGCTTCCGGGACGTCGTCGTCCTGAAGATCGTCAAGCGGTTCCTGGACACGGGGGTGTCGCTGCAGAACATCCGCAGCGCCGTCCTGCACCTCAGGGAGTGCGGCTTTCGCGATCTGGAGCGCATGACGCTCATGAGCGACGGCGCCACGGTCTACGAGTGCACCTCGCCGGACGAGGTCCACGCGCTGCTCCAGGGCGGCCAGGGCGTCTTCGGCATCGCCGTGGGGGTCGTGTGGCGGGACGTCGAGAGCGCCCTGTCGCAGCTGCACGGGGAGCGCGTCGACACCGGCGAGACACTCGTCGGGTCCAACCCCGCGGACGAGCTGGCCAGGCGGCGCAACCGGGCCGTCTGAGGGCCGGCGGGAGCCGTGGCGGGGCATTGTCAGTGGCGTAGGGCAGCATCGGAGATGTGAGAACCGCGCCCACGATCCTGCATCTCGACATGGATGCCTTCTTCGCCTCGGCGGAGCAGGCGTCCAAGCCGAGCCTGCGCGGGAAGGCCGTCGTGGTGGGCGGGCTCGGGCCGCGCGGGGTGGTGGCCACCGCGTCGTACGAGGCGCGGGTCTTCGGGGTGCATTCGGCTATGCCCATGGCCCAGGCGCGGCGGCTCGCGCCGAACGCCGCGTATCTCGTGCCGCGCTTCGGGTTCTACCGGTCGATCAGCGAGCAGGTGATGGGGCTGCTGCGGGCGCTGTCGCCCTTGGTGGAGCCGCTGAGCCTGGACGAGGCGTTCGTGGACCTGGAGGCCGGGGGAGCGGCCTGGGACGCCGAGTCCGCGCGGCTGACGGGGGAGCGGCTGCGGGCGGACATACGGGCGGTCACGGGGCTCACCGGGTCGGTGGGACTCGCCGCCTCCAAGATGATCGCGAAGATCGCCTCCGAGCGCGCCAAGCCCGACGGGCTGGTGATGATCGAGCCGGGGACCGAGCGGGCGTTGCTGGGACCGCTGTCGGTGCGCACGCTGCCGGGGGTCGGGCCTGCGACCGGTGATCATCTGCGGCGAGCCGGGATCACCACGGTCGACGAGATCGCCGAGGCGGGCGAGGACGAGCTCGTACGGCTGGTGGGCAAGGCGCACGGGCACGGGCTGTACGCGATGGCGCTCGCGCACGACGAGCGGCCCGTGGTGGCCGAGCGGGAGACCAAGTCCGTGTCGGTCGAGGACACGTACGACGTGGATATCCACGACCGGACCAGGGTCGGCCTTGAGGTGCAGCGGCTCGCCGACCGGTGCGTACGGCGGCTGCGGGCGGCCGGCCTGTCGGGGCGGACCATCGTGCTGAAGGTGCGGCGGTACGACTTCTCGACGCTGACCCGGTCCGAGACGCTGCGCGGGCCCACCGACGACCCGGGGGTGGTGCGGGAGGCGGCGGCCCGGCTGCTGGACTCCGTGGACACCACGGGCGGGGTGCGGCTGCTCGGGGTGGGTGTCTCCGGGCTGGCCGACTACACGCAGGAGGACCTGTTCGCGCAGGCGGCCGGGGAGCAGGTCGATCCCCTGGAGGAGGAGCACACGGAGGCGCCGGGCGAGGAGCCGGCGGCCCCCGTGGAGCGGCGCTGGCCCGCGGGGCACGATGTGCGCCACGCCGGGTTCGGGCACGGGTGGGTGCAGGGGAGCGGGCTGGGGCGGGTCACCGTGCGGTTTGAGACGCCGGAGGATCAGGGGCCGGGGAGGGTGCGGACGTTCCGGACGGATGATCCGGAGCTGGAGCCGGCTGAACCGTTGCCGTTGGTGACGCGGGAAGGGGAGGGGGTGGCGGCCGGGGCCGTGTCGATGCCGTATCCGTCGGCGGCGCGCGGAGGCGGGGAGCGGTCGGCCGAGTCGCCACCCTCGGTGGAGCCCAGCCCTGGCATCACCGAGGCCGAGCCGCTCTCCGGACCCGGCAGCACGGACGCGCGGCCCACCGGCATCGCGCCGGACGGTCCGACGCACTCGACGGCACCGGACGCTCATGCCCCGCCCGCCGCGTCGGCGACCCCGGGAAGCCGAAGACCCGGCGACGACCCGTCCGCCGGGCTGCCTCAGCTGTCGTCCGAGCCCGCCAGCTTGCCGAAGTCGTGGTCCGGGAGGGACGGAGGCGGGGCCACGTCGAGGCCGTAGTGGTGGTAGAGCTGGAGTTCCTGGTCGGGGGAGAGGTGGCGGCCGACGCCGAAGTCGGGGGCGTCCTTGATCAGGGAGCGGTCGAAGGGGATGTGGAGCGAGCCCTCGATCAGTTCGCTGGGCTCCAGCGGGACGAAGGCGTCCCTGGAGAACAAGCCCGTGCGTATGGCCGCCCACTCCGGTGCGCCGGTCGCGTCGTCGAGGTAGACCTCGTCGATCGTGCCGATCTTGGCGCCGGTGCGGTCGAACGCCTTGCGGCCGATCAGGTTGCGCGGATCGATATCGGTCTGCACGGGCCCTCCTCCTGGTCGCAACTCATTCGTAGACACTACAAAAGAGCACATTCAGGCCGGTGGCCACTCGAAAGCCGGGCTCTAGTGCTCGCTGGTAGGCTGGCCAGCGGCTGCTGACCCCGTGCGGGAGAGTCCTCCAGACTTCATCGGAGGCGCCGAAGGAGCAACTCCTCCCCGGAATCTCTCAGGCTCACGTACCGCACGGACGAGGTCACTCTGGAAAGCAGGGCGGGTGCCGACGACGGCTCCCGCTCTCACCGACGGTGAAAGCCGGGCACCTTCGGGATGCCCGGTGAAGCTCTCAGGTTGAGATGACAGAGGGGGAGGCCGTCCGGGCACCCCACCGCCGTGGTGTCCCTCGAAGGTCGTGTCTGACCAGGAGGCCTCCGTAATGACCGTCCCTCGCATTCCGCTCTCCGAGCTCGAACAGGGCATTCCGTTCGAGCAGCGTCACATCGGGCCCGACCAGGAGGCGCGGGCCAAGATGCTCGCGCAGGTCGGCTACGGCTCGCTCGACGAGCTCACCGCCGCCGCGGTCCCGGACGTGATCAAGAACGCCGACTCCCTCGACCTGCCGGGCGCCCGCACCGAGGCCGAGGTGCTGGCCGAGCTGCGCTCCCTCGCGGACCGCAACGAGGTCCTCGGGTCCATGATCGGGCTCGGGTACTACGGGACCTTCACCCCGCCGGTGATCCTGCGCAACGTGATGGAGAACCCGGCCTGGTACACCGCGTACACGCCGTATCAGCCGGAGATCTCCCAAGGGCGGCTCGAGGCGCTCCTGAACTTCCAGACGATGGTCGCCGACCTGACCGGGCTGCCGACCTCCGGTGCCTCCCTGCTCGACGAGGGCACCGCCGCCGCCGAGGCCGTCGCCCTGTCGCGGCGCATGGGCAAGAACAAGAAGGGCCTCTTCCTGGTCGACGCGGACGCGCTGCCGCAGACCATCGCCGTGATCGAGACCCGGGCCGAGCCGGCCGGTGTCGAGGTCGTCGTCGCCGACCTCAGCGAGGGCATCCCGGCCGAGATCGCCGAGCGCGAGATCAACGGCGTGCTCGTGCAGTACCCGGGCGCCTCCGGAGCCGTACGCGACATCAAGCCGCTGATCGAGCAGGCGCACGCACTCGGGGCGCTCGTCACCGTCGCCGCCGATCTGCTCGCGCTGACGCTGCTGAAGTCGCCGGGTGAGCTGGGGGCGGACATCGCGGTCGGTACGACGCAGCGGTTCGGGGTGCCGATGGGCTTCGGCGGGCCGCACGCCGGATACATGGCCGTGCACGAGAAGTTCGCGCGCAGCCTGCCCGGCCGGCTCGTCGGCGTCTCCGTCGACGCCGACGGACACAAGGCCTACCGCCTCGCGCTCCAGACCCGCGAGCAGCACATCCGCCGTGAGAAGGCCACCAGCAACATCTGCACCGCTCAGGTGCTTCTCGCCGTCATGGCCGGGATGTACGCCGTCTACCACGGGCCCGAGGGGCTGAGGGGCATCGCGCGGCGGACGCATCGCTACGCCACGATCCTGGCCGCCGGTCTCACCGCGGGCGGTGTCGAGGTCGTGCACGGTGGCTACTTCGACACGCTGACCGCGCGGGTTCCGGGCCGGGCCGCCGAGGTCGTCGCCGCCGCTCGCGAGGACGGGGTCAATCTGCGTCTCGTGGACGCCGACCAGGTGTCCATCGCCTGTGACGAGACCACCACGCGCGACCAACTGGCCGCCGTATGGACCGCGTTCGGGGTCGACGGGGACGTCGAGACGCTGGACGGGTCCGCCGAGGACACGCTGCCGGAGGGGCTGCTGCGGACCGACGCGTACCTCACGCACCCCGTGTTCCGGGACCACCGTTCCGAGACCGCGATGCTGCGGTATCTGCGGCGGCTCGCCGACCGGGACTACGCGCTCGACCGGGGCATGATCCCGCTGGGCTCCTGCACGATGAAGCTCAACGCGACCACCGAGATGGAGCCGGTGACCTGGCCCGAGTTCGGGCAGCTGCACCCCTTCGCGCCCGCCGAGCAGGCGCAGGGATACCTCACGCTCATCCGGGAGCTGGAGGAGCGGCTCGCCGAGGTCACCGGGTACGACAAGGTGTCCTTGCAGCCGAATGCCGGTTCCCAGGGCGAGTTGGCCGGGCTGCTCGCCGTTCGCGGGTATCACCGGGCCAACGGTGACGAGCAGCGCACTGTCTGCCTCATCCCGTCGTCCGCGCACGGCACCAATGCCGCGAGTGCCGTGATGGCCGGGATGAAGGTCGTCGTCGTGAAGACCGCGGAGGACGGTGAGATCGACGTCGAGGATCTGCGGGCGAAGATCGAGCAGTACCGCGACGAGCTCTCCGTGCTGATGATCACGTACCCGTCCACGCACGGGGTGTTCGAGGAGCACGTTGCCGACATCTGCGCGCAGGTCCATGAGGCCGGCGGGCAGGTCTACGTCGACGGCGCCAACCTCAACGCCCTTGTGGGGCTTGCCAAGCCGGGGCACTTCGGTGGGGACGTCTCGCATCTGAATCTGCACAAGACCTTCTGTATTCCGCACGGCGGCGGCGGCCCCGGGGTCGGGCCGGTGGGTGTGCGGGCGCATCTGGCGCCGTATCTGCCGAACCATCCCTTGCAGCCCGCGGCCGGGCCGGAGACGGGAGTGGGTCCGATCTCGGCGGCTCCCTGGGGCTCCGCCGGGATTCTGCCGATCTCCTGGGCCTACGTCCGGCTCATGGGCGGGGAGGGGCTGAAGCGGGCCACGCAGGTGGCGGTGCTCAGCGCCAACTACATCGCCAAGCGGCTTGAGCCGCACTACCCGGTGCTCTACACCGGGCCCGGCGGGCTCGTCGCGCACGAGTGCATCATCGATCTGCGGCCGATCAGCAAGGCGACCGGCGTCAGTGTCGACGACATCGCCAAGCGGCTCATCGACTACGGGTTCCACGCGCCGACCATGTCGTTCCCGGTGGCCGGGACGTTGATGATCGAGCCGACCGAGTCCGAGGACCTGATCGAGCTGGATCGGTTCTGCGAGGCGATGATCGCCATTCGTGGGGAGATCGAGAAGGTCGGGGCGGGGGAGTGGCCGGGCGAGGACAACCCGCTGCGGAACGCTCCGCACACCGCGGCCGCGCTCGGTGGGGAGTGGGAGCACGCGTACACGCGCGAGGAGGCGGTGTTCCCGGCGGGGGTTTCCGTCGCCGACAAGTACTGGCCGCCGGTGCGTCGGATCGACCAGGCTTTCGGTGACCGGAACCTGGTGTGCTCGTGCCCGCCGTTGGACGCGTACGAGGACTGAGCGCTCCGCCGGTAGGCCGTACGTCGGGCGCGGCTGTGTCGAGGCTGGTCGCGCCCTGCGGCGGAGCCGCGGATCGATGCAGCCCGCGCGCCTTATGACGCGCCATGGTTCAGGCCGGATACGCGTGGGTCTGGGTTGCCTTCACCGTCGCCCAGACCGACGCCCCCTGATGCAGGTCCAGTTCGGCCGCCGCGACCGTCGTCAGGTCGGCGGTCAGGGGGAGTTCGCCGGTCAGGTCGGCGCGGATCTGGTCGCCGTGGGATTCCAGGCCCGCTACCTCGCAGTGCCAGAGGTTGCGGGCGCTGATGTCGGTGGGGCGGGTGCGGAAGAGGGTGACTCCGCTGGGCGGGAAGGCCACGAAAGCCTCGCCCTGGAGGTCCTCGGTCGTGGTGATCGTGGGGCCCTCCTCCAGCGTCACGATGTGACCGTCCGCCTGGCCCTTGTAGAGGTTGAGGCCCACCAGTTGGGCGATGTAGTCCGTGCGCGGGTGGCGGGCGATGTCGGCGGGGTTGCCCTCCTGGACGATCGTGCCCTGTTCGATCACCACCAGGCGGTCGGCCAGCACCATGGCGTCCAGGGGGTTGTGGGTGACCAGGACGGCTACCGCCTCGAACTCGGCCAGGTGGCGGCGGAGTTGGGCCCGTACGTCCAGCCGGGTGCGGGCGTCCAGGGCGGCGAGGGGCTCGTCCAGGAGGAGCAGGCGCGGGCGGGTCGCCAACGCCCTTGCCACGGCCACGCGTTGGGCCTGGCCGCCGGAGAGCCGGCGGGGCTTGGCGGCCGCGTGCTCGGCGAGGCCCATCCTGTCCAGCCACTCCGCGGCCACCGCGCGGGACTCCGCCTTGGTCGCGCCCTGGCAGCGGGGGCCGAAGCCGACGTTGTCCAGTGCGCTGAGGTGGGGGAAGAGCAGGTAGTCCTGGAAGACGACTCCCACCGGGCGGGACTCCGGTGGCGTGCGGTCCAACTCCGTTCCGTCCAGCCGCAGATGACCGTCCGTCAGGCGGGTCAGGCCCGCGAGTGCGCGGAGCGCCGTGGTCTTGCCCGCGCCGTTCGGGCCGAGCAGGGCCACGACGTCTCCGGGGGCGGCCGTCAGCTCCACGTCCAGGCGGAACGTGCCGCGGTCCACGACGAGGTGGGCGTCCAGGCCCTGGGCGCCGGGGAGTTCGGGGTCGTAGGGCTCGGGGTCGGTCATGACGGGCACGTCCAGGGGGCCGATGTGCGGGCGGTCGCGGGGGAGTTGGTCATGACGTGGTCATCCAGCGGTCCCGCAGGGCCGCCAGGACCGCGATCGAGACGGCCAGCAGGACCAGGCTCAGGGCGACGGCCGCCTCGGGGTCGTTCTGGAGGGCCAGGTAGACCGCCAGGGGCATGGTCTGGGTGCGGCCGGGGAAGTTGCCGGCGAAGGTGATCGTCGCGCCGAACTCGCCCAGGGCGCGGGCCCAGGCGAGGACCGCGCCCGCCGCGATGCCCGGGGCGATCAGGGGGAGCGTGACCCGGCGGAACGCGGTGAAGCGGGAGGCGCCGAGGGTCTGGGCGGCCTCCTCGTAGCGGGGGTCGGCGGCGCGCAGGGTGCCCTCGACGCTGATGACCAGGAACGGCATCGCCACGAACGTCTCCGCGACCACGACGCCGGCCGTGGTGAAGGGCAGGGTGATGCCGAACCAGGAGTCCAGCCACTGGCCCACGACGCCGTTGCGGCCGAGGGCCAACAGGAGCGCCACGCCTCCCACCACCGGGGGCAGGACCAGCGGGAGGGTCACCAGGGCGCGGAGGAGGCCTCGGCCGGGGAACTCCGCGCGGGCCAGGACCCAGGCCAGCGGGACGCCCAGGACCAGGCTCACGGCCGTCGCCGCCGTCGCGCTGAACAGGGACAGCTGGAGCGCCTGCCAGACCTCGGTGCTGGTCAGCTGGGACGGGAGGGAGCGCCAAGGGGCCCGTACCAGAAGGGCGATCAGCGGGAGGAGAAGGAACGCCAGCCCCACGAGCGCGGGCAGCAGGAGGGGGAGCGGCACTCCCCGCCCCGTCATCCGGACGCGGCGACGCCGCGGGCCGCCCTTGAGGGTCTCGGCCGCGGCGTCGGAGGTGTCGGTCAGGGTCACGGCTTGAGGAAGCCCGCGGCGGACAGCACCTTCTGGCCCTCGGCGGACCGCACCAGCGCGATGAACGCCTTGGCGGCGACCGTGTTCGGCGCGTTCTTCAGGAGGACGATCGGGTAGTCGTTGACGGCGTCGGCGGACTCGGGGAACTCCACGCCCTCCACCTTGCTGCCGGCCGCGTGCACATCGGTCTTGTAGACGACCGCGGCGTCGGCCTCCTTCAGCACCACCTTGTTGAGCGCGGACTTGACGTCCGCCTCGTACGACACCGGGGTGAGCTTCAACTTGCTTGCGGTGAGCGCCTTTTGGGCCGCCGCGCCGCACGGCACCGTCTTGTCGCAGAGCACGACCTTCAGCGAGGACTTCGTGAGGTCCTTCAGAGAGGTCACCTTGTCGGGGTTGCCCGGCAGGGTGGCGATCTCCAGCTGGTTGCGGACGAACGTGGCCGGCGTGCCGACGCCGTCGCCCTTGTCCGTCACGATCGCCATGGTCTTGGGGCTCGCGGCGGCGAACACATCGGCCGGGGCGCCGCCCGTGATGCCGGCCGCGAGGGAGTCGCTGCCGCCGAAGTTGAAGGTGACCTTGGTGCCCGGGTGCGCCTTCTCGAACTCCTTGCCCAGGGTCGTGAACGACTCCTGGAGCGAGGCGGCGGCGAACACGGTGACGGTGCCGGACATCTTCGGGGACGCGGAGGCCGAGGAGTCGGACTTCGAGGAGGACGAGTCGTCGCTGGAGGAGCAGGCGCTCAGGGCCAGCAGCGCGGCGGCTCCCGCACCGGCCACCTGCATGGTCCGGCGGGTCCGACGCGCGGAACGGGTCATCACGGTTCTACTCCTCTGATTCTGCCGATAAGGGATCGTCGCGCCCTTGCCCGGCCGCAATGGCCGTGCCGCGATGATACTGCCGCATTTGCAAGGTGTAAGTCTCCTGTCACATCGCATGAGCTGTGCTATCGGCTTGAGGAGCGCGCATGTGCGTTTGTACGGGAGGGCTGTACCGGGTGCGGGTCAGCTTCGAGTGCACCACCAGCGGCACCCAGGTGCACCCCTTCGAAGGGCCTCGTCTCTACGACGTCCTGTCCTCGGCGGGTCCCGGCTTCGACCCTGTCCGCCGCAAGGACAGGCTGCGCTTCCACCGCGCCGCGCTCCCGACGCGGACGTTCTCGAAGAGGGTCGACGACCCGTGGCAGCCCTGTTGTGCCGGACGGAGAGCGCCTAACCTGCACGTTCCAGGGGAGGTTGGGCATGTTGCTGCGTCAGCTGGAGTATCTGGTCGCGCTGGCCCGTGAGCGGCACTTCGCGCGTGCGGCGGCGGCCTGCTACGTCTCGCAGCCCTCGCTGTCGGCCGCGATCCGGCGCCTGGAGCACGAGTTGGACGTCCCGATCGTGCGGCGCGGCCGACGGTACGAGGGGCTGACCCCGGAGGGCGAGGTCGTGCTCGCCTGGGCGCACCGCATCCTGGCCGAACAGGACGCGCTGCACCAGGAGTTGTCCGCGCTGCGGGGCGGACTGACCGGCACGCTGCGCCTCGGCGTGGTGCCGACCGCGCTGCCCGCCGCCTCTCTCCTCACCACCCCGTTCTGCGAGCGGCACCCCCGGGCCAGGGTCGCCCTGGAGTCGCTCGCGTCCGTCGACATCACCCATGGGCTCGCCGAGTTCGAGCTCGACGCGGCGATGACCTACCTGGACGACGACACGCTCCGCAACGTCCGCCGCCTCCCGCTCTACGAGGAGCGGTACGTCCTGCTGACACCGGTCGACGGGCCGCTCGGCGGTGTCCCCAGGGCGAGTTGGGCCCAGGCCGCCACCCTTCCGCTCTGCCTCCTCAACCCACGGATGCGCAACCGCCGCATCATCGACGAGTGCTTCGCCGCCGAGGGCGCGACGGCCTCCCCGGCGGTCGAGTCGGACAGCGTCGCCGGGCTCTACACCCTGCTGCCGGGCGGCCGTTGGTCGAGCGTGATCTCCCATGCCTGGCTGCACATGTTCGACGTGCCGGACGGCATGCGGGTCGTACCGCTGAACGGGCCCGCGCACGGTCCCCGGGTCGGACTGGTCGTCGCCCGCAGCGAACCCCAATCGGTGCTGGCGGACGCGCTGTTGAAGGTGGCCAGGGGGGCGGGAGTACGGGACGCGCTCGACGCGCTCCTGCACACCTACCTGGGTGACGGCCGCTCATAGAAGCGGGCTATCCAGGCATAGCGAGGTTCGCTTTGACCACGGCGATTCACCCCGAGGATCGTGAAGTCCACCTTCCGACAACGGAGTTGAGGAGCCGCGACATGGCCAAGGTTCTCTGTGTCCTGTACGACGACCCCACCGACGGTTACCCGACCTCGTACGCCCGTGACGACCTGCCCGTGATCGACCACTACCCGGGCGGCCAGACCACCCCGACCCCCGAGGGCGTCGACTTCACCCCGGGCCATCTCCTCGGCAGTGTCTCCGGCGAACTCGGCCTGCGTGCCTACCTGGAGGCGGCCGGGCACACCCTCGTCGTCACCTCCGACAAGGACGGCGAGGGCTCGGTCTTCGACCGGGAACTGGTCGACGCCGACATCGTGATCTCGCAGCCGTTCTGGCCCGCGTACCTCACCCCGGAGCGGATCGCCGCCGCCAGGAACCTCAAGCTGGCGGTCACCGCCGGCATCGGCTCCGACCACGTCGACCTCGACGCGGCGATCTCGCACGGCGTGACGGTCGCCGAGGTGACGTACTGCAACAGCATCAGCGTCGCCGAACACGTCGTGATGATGACGCTGTCCCTGGTGCGCAACTACCTGCCGTCCCACCAGGTGGTGCTCGACGGCGGCTGGAACATCGCGGACTGCGTGGCCCGTTCGTACGACCTCGAAGGCATGCACGTCGGGACGGTCGCCGCCGGGCGGATCGGGCTCGCGGTGCTGCGGCGGCTCGCGCCCTTCGACGTCAAGCTGCACTACACCGACCGGCACCGGCTTTCCGGGGACGTGGAGCGGGAGTTGGGGCTGACCTGGCACGAGAGCGCCGAGGACATGGTGCCGCACTGCGACGTCGTGACGATCAACGCGCCGTTGCACCCCGAGACGGAGGGGCTGTTCGGCGACAAGCTGCTGGAGCGGATGAAGCGCGGCGCGTACCTCATCAACACCGCGCGGGCGAAGATCGTGGACCGGGACGCGGTCGACCGGGCCCTGCGCAGTGGGCAGTTGGCGGGATACGCGGGCGACGTGTGGTTCCCGCAGCCCGCTCCGGCGGACCATCCGTGGCGCACGATGCCGCACCACGGGATGACCCCGCACATCTCGGGTTCGTCGCTGTCCGCGCAGGCGCGGTACGCGGCGGGCACGCGGGAGATCCTGGAGGCGTTCTTCGCGGGGCGGCCGATCCGCGACGAGTATCTGATCGTGGACGGCGGGGCGCTCGCGGGGACCGGCGCCCACTCCTACTCGGTCACCACGTGACCCGGTGACGGACGGGGGCCGCCGCACGCCTCACACGCGGTCGATGTGCACGTTCGTCGACTTCACCCGTGCGGTGGCCTCCATGCCGACCTCCAGGCCGAGTTCCTCGACGGCCTCGCGGGTCAGCAGGGAGACGAGGCGGTGCGGGCCCGCCTGGATCTCGACCTGGGCCGCCACGTCGCCGAGCTTGATCGCGGTGACGATGCCGGGGAACGCGTTGCGCACCGAGGTGTACGAGGTGTCCTCCTCGACGCCGCCCGCCTTGGCCAGCGCCACGGAGAACGCGGCCAGGTCGACGCCGTTGATGAGCCGGCGCCCGCCCTCGTCGCGGTGGGTCGTCACCCGGCCCGCGTCCGCCCACCGGCGCGCGGTGTCCGGACTCACGCCGAGCAGCCGCGCCGCCTGGCCGATTGTGTAGGACTGCATAGGCGTCACCCTAGGGCCAGAAACGCAAGGCGGTGGACGGGGGGCCGCCCCTGGGGTATAACGCGATATAACGTCAGTCCATCGATCGGGGTGAGGGCATGTCGGGTGAGCTGATGGGCACGACCGAGTTGCGGGCCTCCCATGCGGACCGGGACCGCGTCGTGGACGTGCTGACCGGCGCGGCCGGCGACGGAAGACTCACCGCCGAGGAACTCGACGAGCGGGTGGAGGCGGCCCTGTCCGCCCGCACCCTCGGGGAGTTGGCGGTCCTGACGGCCGACCTGCCGGTGCCTGCCGGCGCGGTCGCGGCCGAGGTCAAGGACGTCGCCCGCATCGAGCAGCGCGGCGGTTCCGCGCGACGCGGCGACGGCTGGGTGGTGCCGCGCCGGCTGGAGATCGTCTCGCACCTCGGTGACGTGACACTGGACTTCACCCAGGCGGTGATCACCGAGGACACCCTGCGCATCGACCTGGACATGCACCTGGGCAAGCTGGTCCTGCTGATCCGGCCGGGCATCGTCGTCGACACCGACTCCCTGGTGACCGGCTACGGAAAGATCAAGACACGGGGCCCCGCCGACCCGGGGGTCCCCGTCGACCTGCGGATCGAGATCGCCGGAGAGCTGGGGTTCGGGAAGGTCCTGGTGCGCCGGAAGCGCTGACGGTCAGGAGATCCCCGACGCCCTGAGGACCGAGCGGGCGGTCTCGTCGTCGATCAGCCGACCCAGGTGACGCAGGACATCGGTGCCCTGGCGCAGCGTGCCGCGCTCCATCGAGTGCCTCATGCCCGCGTCCAGCTCGTGCCAGAGCAGCGGGTTGGCGACCAGGACGCGGGGGTCCAGTTCGAGCCACTGTCCGTGCGTGTCCCGCAGCAGCAGGCGCGCGGAGACATCGCCGTACTGCCGTACGACGGTCAGCGCGTCCGTGTGCACCGTGCGCCGCAGCAGCGGGCTGTCCACGGCGAGCCAGCCGGGGCCCGCGGTGACGCGATGCGGGAGCAGGACGGCGAGGAGCGTGACCGACAGGGCGAACCACAGCAGTGCGCGGGTCAGGGTGAGGGTTCCGGCTTCCCCGTCGACCACCAGGGTCATGACGAGGAAGCCGAGCGCGCAGCCCGTCGCCAGCCGCGCGTCGCCACGCCAGTGGCGGTCGCCTGCCGGGTCCGGTGGGAGGGTGCTGTGCCGCATGAGGCCGACGGTAGGCCGCCCCGAGCGCGGTGCGCGGGCCGCTGACGGGGCTCTTACACACCGGGGCCCGATTTTGTCGCGGCTCTTACGGTGACGTCCGCCCGGGCGGTTCCGGAGGGGCGGCCGGTGTGCGCGGGCGGGGTGTGCCGGTCAGCCGGTGTGCACGCGCGGGCGGCGGGCGCGGTCCGGTTCCGCCTCGCGGAGGACCTCACGGGTGACCGGGGCGACCTCGCCCTGGCCGAAGAGGAAGAAGCGGAGGAAGTTGGCGAAGGGGTTGCCCTCGGTCCACTCGAAGTACATGTGCGGGATGCGGCCCGTCGCGTCGCGGACGCTGAGCATCAGCGCGGCCAGGGCGTTGGGGATGGAGGACGACTCCAGGGTCAGCACGCGGTAGCGGCCGTGCAGGACCTCGCCGCGCACGGTCAGGCCCGCCTCGAACTCGGAGGCGTCGAGGACCGTCACCTCGACGAACACGAAGTCCTCGCCGGGGATGTCGTTGTCGTTGCGGATCTGCTCGATCTTCTCGCGGTACTCGACCTTGTCGCGGCGGTCGGGCTCGTTGGCGACGAAGCGGATCTTCCGGCTGGCCATGTCACGGATGAATCGTTCCGCCATGGGGTCCAACTGCACGCTCGTCACGCGGAGTTCGAAGGCGCGGGCCAGCCGGGACAGCAGGGAGACCAGGATGATGCCGGCGATGAAGCAGGCGCCGATCTTCACACCGTCGGGGCGTTCGATGACGTTCACGACGGTGACGTAGAGAAGGACCGCGGAGACGACGCCGAAGACGACGGTCCAGTTGCGCTGCTGGGCGCGGCGGGCCGCGATGGTCACCGCGATCGCCGCCGAGGACATGAGGACGAGGACGCCGGTGGCGTAGGCGCCGCCCTGCGCGTCGACGCTGGCGTCGAAGATCCAGGTGACCAGGAACGCGATCAGGGTGAAGACGATCACCATCGGGCGGACCGCGCGGGCCCAGTGCGGGGCCATGCCGTAGCGGGGGAGGTAGCGCGGCATCAGGTTCAGGAGACCGGCCATCGCGGAGGCGCCGGCGAACCAGAGGATCGCGATGGTCGACAGGTCGTAGACCGTGCCGAAGCCGTTGCCCAGGTACTCGTGCGCGAGATAGGCCAGCGCGCGGCCGTTGGCCTGGCCGCCCGCCTTGAACTCGTTCTCCGGGATCAGCACCGTGGTGATGAAGCTGGTCGCGATCAGGAACACGCTCATGATGAGCGCGGCGGTCGTCAGCAGCTTCTTGGTGTCGCGGATACGGCCCTTGGGGTTGTCGTGGGTGTCGTCCGGGTCGCCCTCGACGTGCGGCATGACGGCCACGCCGGTCTCGAAACCGGACAGGCCCAGCGCCAGCTTCGGGAAGACCAGCAGGGAGACGCCGATCATCGCGAAGACGTTGCCGTGCTCGGTGGTCAGCGCGCTGCTCCAGTCGGTGACCACGTGCCCGTGGGTGACCACGTGCCACAGGCCGACGACCACGACGACGACGTTGAGGCTGAGGTAGGCCGCGACCAGGTACACGGCGACGCCGATCGCCTCCAGGAAGCCCTTGAGGAACACCGCGCCGAGCAGGGCGACCAGGATGAGCGTGATCAGCATCTGCTTGTCGTGCAGGACGCTCGTCAGGTGCGGGTTCTCCACCAGGTGGGTGGAGGCGTCCGCCGCGGACAGGGTGATCGTGATCAGGAAGTCCGTCGCCGCGAACCCGAGCAGGGTCAGGACGAACAGCTTGCCCTTCCAGAACGACAGCAGCCGTTCCAGCATCGCGATGGAGCCCTCGCCGTGGGGGCTCTCCTCGGCGACGCGGCGGTACACGGGGAGGGCGCCGGCGAGGGTGACGACCACGAGCACGATCGTCGCGACGGGGGAGAGCAGGCCGGCGGCCAGGGCGGCGATGCCCGGCTGGTAGCCGAGGGTGGAGAAGTAGTCGACACCGGTCAGGCACATCACGCGCCACCAGCGCTGGCCCTGGTGGGCGTGCTGCTGGGGTTCCGGTGCGGTCTGCGCGACCTGGTGGCTGCCCTTGCCCATGTCGGCCAGGCCCTCCAGCATCCAGGCGCGCAGACGACTGGGAGGGTGTTCGGTCGTGACCATCGGCGTGCTCCTGAGGTGCGGGTCAGCGTGTGGGCTCTGGCCATCACGCGGACGGCGGCACCAGCGTAAGCGGAGAGTGACGCGTGGGCCCATGGATGTGGGGGCGACGGGCGTCAATCTTGCGTTAAGACTGGCCGGGTTCGGGGAGGGGGTGCGTCAGGGAAGGGGGGACGGGGCTGGTTGGGGGTGTGTTGGGCTGTATGGGGCCGTGCGGGGTTGGGTGGGGGTGGTGGATACCCAGCGTTACGGGGGGCGGGGGGTTTGTCGCCTAGGGGGGTGGGGGGGTCTGTTGGGGGGCGGGTGCGGGTTGTCTGTGGCTGGTCGCGCAGTTCCTCGCGCCCCTGAGGGGTGTCGGCCTTGCGGGGTTCCCGGGGAGGCCGCGCTTTCGATCCTCGTGTCTTTGCTGTTACGCGTCTGTCAGCCTTGCCTCTTCCAGGTCCAGGGAGCGTTGGAGGCGGCGGCGGGTCGTGTCGCTGATGGTGTGGTTGTCGTAGAGGCGCTGTAGTTCGACTGTCTCTACGGCGATCAGGTCGCGGCGGAGCTGGCGGTAGACGAGGTCGGCCGATTCTGCTTGTGGTGCTTGGTCGTTGGGGTCGGAGAGGCGGTCGCGGGCGTCGTCGAGGCGGGCGTTGAGGCCGCGGCGGAGGCGGTCGAGGACGACGTCCGGTACGGCTTCCAGCTCGGCGAGTTCGTCGAGGCGGCGGATGCCCGCGTCGGCCAACCGGCAGCGGGCGGAGGCCTCTTCGCGTTCCGTGTGGTCGGGTTCGAGGGCGATGCCCGAGCGGCGGACGACCGGCGCGAGGGTGAAGCCCTGGACGACGAGGGTGACGACCACGACCGAGGTCGTGAGGACCAGGACGAGGGGGCGGTCGGGCAGGGTGGCGCCGGACTTGGTGACCTCCGGGATCGACAGGGCCGCCGCCAGCGGCAGGACACCCCGGGTGCCCGCCCAGGTCAGCACCATCGGCACCCGCCAATTCACCCTGTGCACCCCGCCCTTGCGCTGCACGACCGCCGACAGCGGCGCGAGCCACAGCAGTCGTACGGCGATCAGGGTGGCCGCCACCGCGAGCGCGTACAGCGGCCATGCCCGGTCGCCGTCGGACAGCGCCCGCACCTGGGCGGGCAGTGCGAGGCCGATCAGCGAGAAGACCACGCTCTCCAGCAGGAACACCACCGTGCCGTAGACGGCGTGCAGTTGGAGCCGTATGCGGGCGTTGGTGAGCCGGTCGCCGCGACCGCCGAGGACGACGCCCGCGACGACCACCGAGGTCACGCCCGAGGTGTGGGCGCCCTCGGCGAGGACGTAGGCCGCGTACGGCGTGACCAGGGAGATCACCGTCTCCAGGACCGGGTCCTCGGTGCGCCGCCGGATCAGGGTGACGACGGAGGCGACGGCCGCCCCGATGACCGTGCCGCCGCCCGCGAGCACGAGGAACTCCCCGCCCGCGGCGCCCCAGTCGGCCGCCGCCGAGGCCACCGCCACGCTCACCGCGACCCGGAACAGCACCAGCGAGGTCGCGTCGTTGAACAGGGACTCGGCCTGCACGAGGACCTGGACCCGGGGCGGCAGCGCGAGCCGGCGGCCCAGCGCGGTGACGGCCACCGGGTCGGTGCTCGCTAGGACCGCGCCGAGCACGAGCGCCATCTGCCAGGACAGCGGGGTCACCGTCGACGCCACCCAGCCGACGGCCGCCGCGGAGGCGAGGACCAGGCCGATCGCGAGGATGCCGACCGGCTTCCACACCGCCTTCAGCTCGCGCCACGACATGTCCTCGGCGCTGGCGTACAGCAGCGGCGGCAGGACGACCAGGGCGATCACGTCCGGGCTGATCACGATCGCCGGGGTGCCCGGCAGCAGGGCCACGGCGAGACCGGCGACCACGAGGAGGGAGGGCGCGGGGATGCGCCAGCGGCGGGCGAACGTCGCGACCAGCGTCGCCAGAACCACGAGTGCCAGAACCGTACCGACGCCGCGCATGCCGTCCCCCTGGGGCTTGGACGAGCCCATGTGGACTCCCCGCCGACCAGACTTCCCGGCACACCGCGCACACCCTAACCCGGCCGGGCGCCGTCAAGACAGTGTCAACGTCCCCGCGGGCGACGCCAGAGACGCGTCAAGAAGCCGGTCCGCGCGGCTGTGGGGCGCTTGTCTGGGAGGCGATGAACGACGTACGACGCGGGCGACTGAAGGTCTACCTCGGGGCGGCCCCGGGTGTCGGCAAGACCTACCGCATGCTCGACGAGGCACGGCGGCGGGCCGCTCGCGGCGCCGATGTGGTGGTGGGGTTCGCCGAGTGCCACGGGCGTCCGCTGACCGAGGCGATGCTCGACGGGCTCGAGGTGGTGCCCCGGTCCCCGTGCGCCTACCGGGGCGGGTACTTCGAGGAGATGGACCTCTCCGCGGTGCTCGCGCGCCGCCCGGAGGTCGCCTTCGTCGACGAGTTCGCGCACAGCAACGTCCCCGGCGGCGGGCGCAACGCCAAGCGGTGGCAGGACATCGACGTGCTGCTCGCCGCCGGCATCGACGTCGTCACCGCCGTCAACGTGCAGCACCTGGCCTCCCTCAAGGACGTCGTCGAGAAGATCACCGGGGTGCCGCAGCACGAGACGGTGCCCGACGACGTCGTACGCCGGGCCCGGCAGATCGAGCTGATCGACATGCCTCCCGAGGGACTGCGGCGACGGATGGCGCACGGCAACATCTACGCGCCGGAGAAGATCGACGCGGCCCTCGCCAACTACTTCCGGCCCGGAAACCTCACCGCCCTACGGCAGTTGGCGCTGCTGTGGGTCGCCGACCGGGTCGACGAGGCCCTGCACACCTACCGCGCCGAGCACGCGATCGGCGGCGTGTGGGAGACCCGGGAACGGGTGGTCGTCGCCCTCACCGGCGGCCCCGAGGGCGACACGCTGATCCGGCGGGCCGCCCGCATCGCCGCGCGGTCCGTCGGCGGCGATCTGCTCGCCGTGCACGTGGCCCGCAGCGACGGACTGGCCGCCGGGGTCTCGCACGCCTCGCTCGCCCGGCAGCGGCGCCTCGTCGAGGACCTCGGCGGCAGCTACCACTCGGTGGTCGGCGACGGCGTCGCCACCGCCCTGGTCGACTTCGCCCGCACCGAGAACGCCACCCAACTCGTCCTCGGCACCAGCCGCCGGGGCCGACTCGAGCGGTTCCTCACCGGTCCCGGCACGGGCGAGACGGTCACCGAACTCTCCGGTGACATCGACGTCCACCGGGTCACCCACGAGCGCGCCGGACGCGGCACCCTGCTGCCGTCCCGTCGCCGCACGCTGTCCACGGCACGCCTGATCGCCGGACCGGTGGCGGGACTCGTGCTGCCGGTGCTGCTCACCGTCTGTCTCGCCCAGGTGCGCGGCACGGTCAACCTCACCAGCGAGGCCCTGCTGTTCCTGCTCGCGGTGGTCGGGGTCGCCTGCATCGGCGGTGTCGCCTCGGCGGTCATCGCGTCGGTCACGGCCTCGCTGCTGCTGAACTACTGGTTCATCCCGCCCATCGGTCAGTTCACCCTGAACGACCCCAACGCCCTTCTTGCCCAGGGGGTGTTCACGGTCGTGGCCGCGACCGTGGCCGCCGTCGTCGACCGTTCGCTACGGCTCTCCCGGCGCTCGGCACGTGCCACCGCCGAGGCCGAGACGATGTCGTCCCTCGCGGGCAGCATCGTGCGGGGCGGCCAGACGATCCCGGCCCTGTTGGAACGCACCCGCGAGACCTTCGGCACCGACTCGGCGGAACTCGTGGGCGCACCACCGGACCACGAGGCCGTCACCACCGTCACCAGCGTCCCCGCGGGCCCCGGCGCCTACCTCGTCCTGCGCGGACGCACCCTCTCCTCCTCGGAGCGCCGGGTGCTCGCCGCCTTCGCCGCGCATGTCGGCTCCGCCGTCGAACGCGCCCAACTCGCCGAGGCCGCCGCCGAGATAGAGCCGGTGAAGGCCGCCGACCGCCTGCGTACGGCGCTGCTGCGGGCGGTGGGACACGATCTGCGGACCCCGCTCGCGGCGGGGTGGGCGGCGGTGACCTCGTTGCGCGGGCGGGACGTCGAGTTCTCGGAGGAGGACCGGGACGAGCTCCTCGCCACCGCCGACGAGTCCATGGCCAAGCTCAGCCGGCTCCTGGAGAACCTCCTCGACCTGAGCCGCCTCGAAGCGGGCGTCCTGCCGCTGAACCTCCGTGTCACCAGCCTGGAGGAGGTGCTGCCGATGGCCCTCGCGGACGTGCCCGATGTGGATCTGCGGGGCGTGGAGCCGATCCCGCCGGTGCTCGTCGATCCGCCGCTGCTGGAGCGCGTGATCGCCAACCTGGTCGGCAACGCGGCGCGGCACACCCCGGCCGGGCGGCGCGTCATGGTCACCGCCAGCGCGCTGGGCGGGCGGGTGGAGCTGAGGGTCGTGGACCGAGGGCCCGGGCTGCCGACCACCGGGCGCGAACGCCTCTTCGAGCCCTTCCAGCGGCTCGGCGACACGGACAACACCACCGGGCTCGGACTGGGCCTCGCCCTCGCGCGCGGCCTCACCGAGGCGATGAACGGGAGCCTCACCCCCGAGGACACGCCGGGGGGCGGTCTGACCATGGTGGTGTCCCTTCCGCAGGCCGACCGGGGGAGCCGGCCGGACCCGGCGACGGCCGGCCCAACACCCCACCGGACACCGTGAATTCGGCCCGCGGCCGTTGCTCCGGCCTCGACACCTTGAACACGGTCCCCGCTATTCCAGGCCGGACACCTTGAACACGGTCTCCGCGGTCTCCCGCTCGACGCGCTCCGCGATCCGCCGCAGCGCCGTCGCCCCGCAGGTGAGAGTGCCGGAGTCGAGGGAGCGGCGGGAGTCCTCGGAGACGCGGTGCCACAGGTCCGGGTTGGTCACCAGCACATCGGGGTCGATCTCCACCCGGCCGCCCAACTCATCGCGCAGCACCAGTCGCTGAGAGATCCCGTCGAGACAGCGCACGGACACCAGCCGGTCGGTGCGGACGCACCGCTCGCGCAGCAGCCCGCGGGAGGACAGCCAGCCCTCGCCCGCCCGGACCCGGGCCGGGTACAGCACCACGAAGAGCAGCACGGCCAGGGCGAGCCAGAGCGCGCCGCGCCAGAGCGTGACGTGCCCGGTCAAGCGGTCGACGACCAGCAGGAGTACGAGCAGCGCGCCCGCGCAGCGGAACGCGTCCCGCAGGTCCCGCCGCCACAGGCGGTCGTGCGCGGACGCGTGGCCGTATGCCTGCGCGTGTGCGTCGTCGGGGCGTCCCATGGTGGCGACGGTAGGCACTCCGGACGTACGAAGCCCGGGCCTTGACGGGACTCTGACGGGCGGCCGGTGCTTCTTGACGCCGTCGCGGCGGCGGGTGATCACGGGCGGTCGCGCCGGTCACACGGCCGGCCCGCCTGCGAGCGCCGTTCGCTGGGCCGCCCGTGTACGGGACGCCCCGGCCGCGCAACCGGACGCCCGGGTCACCGTCCTGATCGCCGAGGCGGAGCCCGTACGGCGGGACACGGACGCCGTGATCTGCCGGCTGCGGTTCCGGCTGTTCCGAGGCCGGGGCGCGGGTCGACGCCGTGAACCGGGCTCGCGGCACCGCCGCGGAACCGTGCCCGCGGGCCGTTCGCGGCAGCGCCGTAAGAGTCCCGTCAAAGGCGTGTGCGCCGCCGTAAGGGACCCGTCAACGGCGGTCGAATCCGGTCAGGGGCGCGGTTACCTCTAAGCGTCCGTTCCATTCGCACCTCATTCCAGGAGCTCACGATGGCCGATCTGGCCTTCGTCGTCACCACGATCGCGGTCTTCGCGCTGGTGGCCCTCGTCGCCAAGGGGGTGACGAAGCTGTGACCGCCGAGAACATCGTCGGCCTCGTCGTGGCCGTCGCCCTGCTGGGCTATCTCGTCCTCGCCCTGATCTTCCCGGAGAGGTTCTGAGTAGCGTATGGGTCCCGTCCTCGCCGGCGTGCTCCAGCTGATCGCCCTCATAGCGGCGCTGGCGCTCGTCTACGTCCCCCTCGGCACCTACATGGCCAGGGTCTACTCCTCCGACAAGCACCTGCGCGTCGAGAAGTGGATCTACAAGGGCATCGGTGCCGACCCGAACACCGAGATGCGCTGGCCCGCGTATCTGCGCGGCGTACTCGCCTTCTCGGCCGTCGGCGTCCTCTTCCTCTATCTCCTCCAGCGCCTCCAGGGCATCCTGCCCGGCTCGCTGGGCTTCTCCTCGGTCAACCCGGCGCAGTCCTTCAACACGGCCGTCTCCTTCGTGACGAACACCAACTGGCAGTCGTACTACGGCGAGCAGACCATGGGTCACGTCGTGCAGACCGCCGGTCTCGCCGTGCAGAACTTCGTCTCCGCGGCCGTCGGCATCGCCGTCGCGGTCGCTCTCGTCCGGGGCTTCGCGCGCTCCCGCACCGGTGAACTCGGCAACTTCTGGGCCGACTTGGTGCGCGGCACGATCCGCATCCTGGTCCCGCTGTCGGTCCTCGCGGCCCTCGTGCTGGTGGCCTGCGGTGCCATCCAGAACTTCTCCGGTATCCATGAGGTCGGCCAGTTCATGGGCGGCCACCAGCAGTTCAACGGCGGCGCGGTCGCCTCGCAGGAGGCCATCAAGGAGCTGGGCACCAACGGCGGCGGCTACTTCAACGCCAACTCCGCCCACCCCTTCGAGAACCCGACCCCGTTCACGAACCTGTTCGAGATCTTCCTGCTGCTGGTGATCCCGTTCGCGCTGACCCGCACCTTCGGCGTGATGGTCGGCTCGATCAAGCAGGGCTACGCGATCCTCGCCACCATGGCCACCATCTGGGTCGGCTTCGTCGCCCTGATGATGTGGACCGAGTTCGCCCACCACGGCGCGGCGCTCCAGGCCGCCGGCGGTGCGATGGAGGGCAAGGAGCAGCGCATCGGCGTCGGCGCCTCCTCGATCTTCGCGGTGTCGACCACCCTGACCTCGACGGGCGCGGTGGACTCCTTCCACTCCTCGTTCACCGGCCTCGGCGGCGGAATCACCATCCTGGGCATGCAGTTGGGCGAGATCGCACCCGGTGGTACCGGCTCCGGCCTCTACGGCATGCTGATCATGGCGGTCATCGCGGTGTTCATCGCCGGACTGATGGTCGGCCGTACGCCCGAGTACCTGGGCAAGAAGATCGGCACCCGCGAGATGAAGCTCGCGGCCTGCTACATCCTGATCACCCCGGCCCTGGTGCTGGTCTTCGCGGCGGCCTCCATGGCGCTGCCGACCCCGCCGCACTCGATGCTGAACTCCGGCGCGCACGGCTTCTCCGAGGTGCTGTACGCCTTCACCTCCGCCGCGAACAACAACGGCTCGGCGTTCGCGGGCTTCAACGCGAACACCGACTGGTTCAACACGACGACCGGGCTCGCGATGCTGTTCGGCCGCTTCCTGCCGATGGTGTTCGTGCTGGCGCTGGCCGGCTCGCTCGCCGAGCAGAAGCCGGTGCCGGTCACCGCGGGCACTCTGCGCACCGAGAAGCCGCTGTTCACCGGCCTGCTGGTGGGGGCGATCCTCATCATCACCGGTCTGACCTACTTCCCGGCCCTGGCGCTGGGACCGCTGGCCGAGGGGCTGGCGTCATGAGCACCCGCACAGACAACCAAGAGGACTCGATGTCCACAGCCACTCCGACCAGGGCGCCGCACAGCGATGTGCCCACCGGTCACAAGGAAGAGGGACGTGTCGGCGCGGGTCTGTTCGACCCGAAGCAACTGGTCAAGTCCCTGCCCGACGCCTGCCGCAAGCTCGACCCGCGGGTGATGGTCAAGTCGCCCGTCATGTTCGTGGTGTGGATCGGCTCGGTGCTGACCACCGTCTTCTCCTTCAAGGACCCGGGCGACTGGTTCGGCTGGACGATCAGCGCCTGGCTGTGGCTGACCGTCATCTTCGCCAACCTGGCCGAGGCCGTCGCCGAGGGCCGCGGCAAGGCGCAGGCCGACACCCTGCGCAAGGCCAAGACCGACACGGTGGCCCGGCGCCTCGACGGCACGGCCGAGGGACAGATCCCCGGCACCGAACTGCGCATCGGCGACCTGGTGGTGTGCGAGGCCGGGGACATCATCCCCGGCGACGGTGACGTCGTGGAGGGCGTCGCGTCCGTCGACGAGTCGGCGATCACCGGTGAGTCCGCGCCCGTCATCCGCGAGTCCGGCGGCGACCGCTCGGCCGTCACCGGTGGCACGAAGGTCCTCTCCGACCGCATCGTCATCAAGATCACGACGAAGCCCGGCGAGACCTTCATCGACCGGATGATCGCCCTCGTCGAGGGCGCCGCCCGGCAGAAGACGCCCAACGAGATCGCGCTGAACATCCTGTTGGCGTCCCTCACCATCGTCTTCCTGCTGGCCTGTGCCACGCTGCCGCCGTTCGCGGACTACGCGGGCACCCACCTCACGATGATCGTGCTGGTCGCCCTGCTGGTCTGTCTGATCCCGACGACGATCGGCGCCCTGCTCTCCGCGATCGGCATCGCGGGCATGGACCGGCTGGTGCAGCGGAACGTACTGGCCATGTCCGGCAGGGCGGTCGAGGCCGCAGGCGACGTGTCGACGCTGCTGCTCGACAAGACCGGCACCATCACCCTCGGCAACCGTCAGGCCTCCGAGTTCGTGCCGGTCACCGGCACCACCGAGGCCGAGGTCGCCGACGCCGCCCAGCTCTCCTCGCTGGCCGACGAGACGCCCGAAGGCCGCTCCATCGTCGTCCTGGCGAAGGAGAAGTACGGCCTGCGGGAGCGCCACCAGGGCGAGCTGTCCCAGGCCGAGTGGATCGCCTTCACCGCGCAGACCCGGATGTCCGGCGTCGACGTGGACGGGCGCAAGATCCGCAAGGGTGCGGCCGGTTCGGTCGTCACCTGGGTCCGCGAGCGGGGCGGCGAGGTGTCCGAGGACGCCGGCGCGCTCACCGACCGGATCTCCGCGGCCGGCGGCACCCCGCTGCTCGTGGCGGTCGAAGACACCGACGGCGCACGGGTGCTGGGCGTCATCCACCTCAAGGACGTCGTCAAGACCGGCATGCGCGAGCGGTTCGAGGAACTGCGCCGCATGGGCATCAAGACCGTCATGATCACCGGCGACAACCCGCTGACCGCCAAGGCGATCGCGGACGAGGCTGGTGTCGACGACTTCCTCGCGGAGGCCACTCCCGAGGACAAGATGGCCCTCATCAAGCGGGAGCAGGCCGGCGGCAAGCTGGTCGCGATGACCGGCGACGGCACCAACGACGCCCCCGCGCTCGCGCAGGCGGACGTCGGCGTGGCGATGAACACGGGCACGTCGGCCGCGAAGGAGGCCGGCAACATGGTCGACCTCGACTCGAACCCGACCAAGCTCATCGAGATCGTCGAGATCGGCAAGCAACTCCTCATCACCCGGGGTGCGTTGACGACGTTCTCCATCGCCAACGACGTCGCGAAGTACTTCGCGATCATCCCGGCGCTGTTCGCGGCCGTCTACCCGGGCCTGGACAAGCTCAACATCATGCACCTGGCCTCGCCCGACTCCGCGATCCTCTCCGCGGTCATCTTCAACGCGCTGGTCATCATCGCGCTGGTCCCGCTCTCCCTGCGGGGCGTGCAGTACCGGCCGGTCAGCGCCGACAGGATGCTCCGCCGCAACCTCGCGATCTACGGCATCGGCGGCCTGATCGCCCCCTTCATCGGCATCAAGATCATCGACCTCCTCATCTCCCTCGTCCCCGGGCTGTAACTCTTCGAAAGCGTGCTGATCGGCATGAACAACTCGGTATCCAACACAGCCCGGTTGCTCTGGGCGGGCCTGCGCGCCCTGCTCGTGCTGACCCTGGTGACCGGCGTCATCTACCCGCTGGCCGTCACCGGCATCGCGCAGGGGATCTTCTCCGGCAAGGCGAACGGCTCGGAGATCAAGGCGGACGGCAAGGTCGCCGGCTCGTCCCTCATCGGGCAGTCGTACAACCTGCCGTCGAAGAGGGGGCAGGAGACCCCGGACCCGGACCTGAAGTGGTTCCAGGGCCGGCCGCAGAACGGTCTCGGCACCAACAGCGTCAACACGCGGTACTCGTTGATCCTGTCCGGCGCCACCAACCTCTCCGCCGACAGCAAGGTCCTCGTCCAGCAGGTGAAGGACGCCAAGGCCGCCGTCATCAAGGACAACTCGGTGCCCGGCTACACGGTCAGGGCGTCCCAGGTGCCCGCCGACGCGGTCACGTCCTCCGGCTCCGGCCTCGACCCGGACATCTCCCCGGCCTACGCGGACCTCCAGGTCCACCGCGTCGCCGAGAAGAACGGCCTGTCCGTCGCCCAGGTGCGGAAGCTGGTCGACGAGCACACCGACGGCCGCACCCTCGGCTTCATCGGCGAGCCGACGGTGAACGTGCTGGAGCTCAACATCGCGCTCAAGTCCCTTGTGACGAAGAGCTGATGGCGTTACACGACCGGCAGGGGAGCCGGCGGCCCGGAAGGGAACCCGGAGCCGCCGACTCCCACCGCCATGCCAGGGACCACACGAAAGGCACACCCCCATGACACGGGTGCTGGTGGTGGAGGACGATCCGCAGCTCGTACGGGCCCTCGTGATCAACATGCAGGCTCGGCAGTACGGCGTCGACGCGGCCCCCGACGGCGCCACCGCGCTCCGGCTCGCCGCCATGCGACAGCCGGACGTCGTGATGCTCGACCTCGGACTGCCCGACATGGACGGCGTCGACGTCATCAAGGCACTGCGCGGCTGGACCCGGGTCCCGATCCTGGTGCTGTCGGCCCGGCAGGCCTCCGACGAGAAGGTCGCCGCCCTCGACGCGGGCGCCGACGACTACATCACCAAGCCGTTCAGCATGGACGAACTCCTCGCCCGGCTGCGGGCCGCCGTCCGCCGCGTCGAGGACGTGCCGCTCGCCCCGACGACCACCCTCGTCACCACCGACGACTTCACCATCGACCTGCTGGCCAAGAAAGCCACGCGCGCCGGACACGACATCCGGCTCACCCCCACCGAGTGGCATCTGCTGGAGATCCTGGTCACCAACCCCGGCCGCCTGATCACCCAGAAGTACCTGCTCCAGGAGGTGTGGGGGGTGACCCAGAGCAACAAGACCAACTATCTCCGGGTCTACATGGCCCAGTTGCGCCGCAAGCTGGAAGGGGACCCGTCGAGCCCCCGCTATCTGATCACCGAGCCCGGCATGGGCTACCGCTTCGAAGGATGACATGGGACGCGGCAAGCTCCGGATCTACCTCGGCGCGGCACCGGGCGTCGGCAAGACGTACGCAATGCTGTCCGAGGCGCACCGGCGGATCGAGCGGGGCACCGACTGCGTGGTCGCCTTCGTGGAACACCACAACAGGCCCCGCACCGAGGTGATGCTGCACGGCCTGGAGGAGATCCCGCGCCGTGAACTCGCCTACCGGGACACGACGTTCACCGAGATGGACGTCGACGCGGTCCTCGCCCGCCACCCCGAGGTCGCCCTCGTCGACGAGCTGCCGCACACCAACATCCCCGGCTCCCGCAACGCCAAGCGCTGGCAGGACATCGAGGAACTCCTCGCGGCGGGCATCGACGTGATCTCGACCGTCAACATCCAGCACCTGGAGTCCCTGGGCGACATCGTCGAGTCCATCACCGGCGTCCGCCAGCAGGAGACCGTCCCCGACGAGGTCGTCCGCCGCGCCGACCAGATCGAGCTGGTCGACATGTCACCTCCCGCGCTACGGCGCCGGATGGCCCACGGCAACATCTACAAACCGGACAAGGTCGACGCGGCCCTCTCCAACTACTTCCGGCCCGGAAACCTCACCGCGCTACGGGAGTTGGCGCTGCTCTGGCTCGCCGACCGGGTCGACGCCTACCTCCAGGAGTACCGCAGCGAACACCGCGTCTCGGCGATCTGGGGCTCTCGCGAGCGGATCGTCGTGGGCCTGACCGGCGGACCCGAGGGCCGCACCCTCATCCGCAGGGCCGCGCGCCTGGCCGAAAAGGGCGCGGGCGGCGAGGTGCTGGCGGTCTACATCTCCCGCAGCGACGGCCTGACCTCGGCCTCCCCGAAGGAACTCGCCCAACAGCGCGCCCTCGTCGAGGACTTGGGCGGCACCTTCCACCATGTCGTCGGCGAGGACATCCCGGCGGCCCTGCTGGACTTCGCGCGCGGCGTCAACGCCACCCAGATCGTCCTCGGGGTCTCCCGCCGCAAGGGCTGGCAGTACGTCTTCGGGCCCGGCGTCGGCTCCACGGTCGCCCGGGACTCCGGCCCCGACCTCGACGTCCACCTCATCACCCACGCCGAGGCGGGCAAGGGACGCGGACTGCCCGTGAACCGGGGCACACGGCTCGGGCGGGCCCGGATCGTCTGGGGCTGGCTGGCCGGAATCGCCGGACCGCTGCTGCTCACCTGGCTGTTGAGCGGCGTCGCCCCCGAAGTCGGCCTGGCCAACGACATGTTGCTCTACCTGTCCCTGACGGTAGCGGCGGCCCTGCTCGGCGGACTCCTCCCCGCACTGGCCTCGGCGGCGGTCGGATCGCTGCTCCTGAACTGGTACTTCACCCCGCCCGTCCACACCTTCACCATCGCCGACCCCAAGAACATCGTCGCCATCGCGATCTTCGTGGCCGTCGCGGTGTCGGTCGCCTCGGTGGTCGATCTCGCGGCCCGCCGCACCCACCAGGCGGCCCGGCTGCGCGCCGAGTCCGAGATCCTGTCCTACCTCGCGGGCAATGTGCTGCGCGGCGAGACCAGCTTGGAGGCGCTCCTCGAACGGGTCCGGGAGACCTTCGGCATGGAGTCCGCAGCCCTGCTGGAGCGCGCGAGCGACGTCGACCCCTGGACCTGCGCGGGCAGCGTGGGACCCCGCCCCTGCCGGAACCCGGAGGACGCGGACGTCGACGTACCGGTCGGCGACCACATGGCCCTCGCCCTCTCCGGCCGCGTCCTCCCGGCCGAGGACCGCCGCGTCCTCGCCGCCTTCGCCGCACAGGCCGCCGTGGTCCTGGACCGCCGCCGCCTCCGCGAAGAGGCCGACCAGGCAAGGGCGTTGGCCGAGGGCAACCGCATCCGCACCGCGCTCCTGGCGGCCGTGAGCCACGATCTGCGCACCCCGCTCGCCGGCATCAAAGCGGCGGTGTCCTCGCTCCGCTCCGAGGACGTCGCGTGGTCGGACGAGGACCAGGCCGAGCTGCTGGAGGGCATCGAGGACGGCGCCGACCGCCTCGACAACCTCGTCGGCAACCTCCTCGACATGTCCCGCCTCCAGACCGGCACGGTCACCCCGATCATCCGCGAGGCGGACCTCGACGAGGTGATCCCGATGGCCCTGGGCGGCGTCCCCGAGGACAGCGTCGAACTCGACATCCCCGAGAGCCTCCCCATGGTCCCCGTCGACAAGGGCCTCCTGGAACGCGCCGTCGCCAACATCGTCGAGAACGCGGTGAAGTACAGCCCGGAGCGAACTCCCGTACTGGTCACGGCAAGTGCCATCGCCGACCGGGTCGAGATCCGCGTCGTCGACCGCGGCCCCGGCGTCCCCGACGACGCCAAGAACCGCATCTTCGAACCCTTCCAGCGCTACGGCGACGCCCCGCGCGGAGCCGGAGTCGGCCTCGGCCTGGCGGTCGCCCGCGGCTTCACCGAAGCTCTCGGCGGCACCCTCGGCGCCGAGGACACCCCCGGCGGCGGCCTCACGATGGTCCTCAGCCTCCACCTCACCCCCGCGCCCACCCTTGCCCCCGCCGAAGGATCCACCTACAGTCCGGCTCCGTAATGTTCGTCAATCGTCCCGAAACTTTCGAACCCGGGCCGGACGGAGGGGCGGGACCACATGCGGACCTACGACAACCCGGTCATCGGCGGCTTCCACCCCGACCCCAGCGTGTGCCGGGTCGGCGAGGACTACTACCTCGCGTGCTCCAGCTTCGAGTACTTCCCCGGCGTCCCGCTCTTCCACAGCCGTGACCTGGTCCACTGGCGGCAGATCGGCAACGCCCTCGATCGGCCAGGGCAGTTGGACCTCCCGGCCGACACCCCCGCCTCGGCCGGCATCTACGCCCCGACCCTCCGCCACCACGACGGCCGCTTCCACCTGATCACCACCGACGTGCGGGGAAAGGGCACCTTCATCGTCACCGCCGACCGCCCCGAGGGCCCCTGGTCGGACCCCGTCTTCGTCGATGTGCCGGGCATCGACCCCGACCTGGCCTGGGACGAGGAGGGCAACTGCTGGTGCGCGGTCGCCGGGGTGCAGGTGGCCCGTATCGACCCGGAGACCGGCAAGGTCCTGGAGGGCCCGCTTCCGGCCTGGTCCGGCACCGGACTCCAGCACCCGGAGGCCCCGCACCTCTACCGCATCGGCGACTGGTGGTACCTGCTGCTCGCCGAGGGCGGCACCGCACACGGCCACAGCGTCTCCATCGCCCGCGCCCGCTCCCCGCGCGGCCCCTGGGAACCGGCCCCCGCGAACCCCGTCCTCTCCCACCGCAGCACCGACCTCCCCGTCCAGAGCACCGGCCACGCCGACCTGGTCACCGCCCCCGACGGCACCTGGTGGATGGTCCTCCTCGGCACCCGCCCCCGGGGCTCCTTCCCCGGCTTCCACGTCCTGGGCCGCGAGACCTTCCTGACCCCGGTGGAATGGGCCGACGGCTGGCCCCGGGTCGGCCCGGTGCGGGAACGGCACCCGGCACCGGCCGCCTGGCACCCCTTCGAACTCCCGCCGGTGCGCGACGACTTCGACGCCCAGAGCCTCGCCTTCTCCTGGATCTCCCCGCGCAGCCGGCCGGACGACAACTGGTCGCTGACCGAACGCCCCGGCTGGCTGACCCTCGACGCCCGGTCCGGCCCGGTGTTCCTCGGCCGCCGCCAACAGCACCCCGACTGCCGCGCGTCCACCCGGATCGACCCCGGCTCCGGCCGCGCCGGCCTCTCCGTCCGCATGGACGACGCCCATCACTACGACATCGAGATCGCCGGGGGAGTGGCCGGCGTCGTCGCGCGGATCGGTACCGTACGGCAGCGGCTCGCGGAGCACCCGGTGGGGCCGGGCCCGGTCACCCTGACCGTCGACATCACCGCGACCGGCGCCGACACCCGCGGCCCCGACACCCTCACCTTCTCGGTGGAGAGCCCCGAAGGAGCCGTGGAACTCGCGGAGTTGGACGGCCGCTATCTCTCCACGCAGGTCGCCGGGGGCTTCACCGGTCGTGTGATCGGCATGTACGCGGCCGAAGGCGGGGCGGCCTTCGACTGGTTCGACTACCAGCCGCGGTAGCACATCTTTCCGGACCGGCACCGAAAGTTTCGACCCTCACCCGTACGGGCGCAACCTCACGCACCGCTCATCCATGGACAGGAGTCGCACCATGCCCAGAACCGGAATGAGACTCGCCGGCGCCCTCGCCGCCGTCCTGATCGCCGCGGGCATCGCCGGCGGCACACCCGCCCAGGCCCACGAAAAGCAGCCCACCCTCGCCCAACTCGCCGAGCGCCACGGGCGTTACTTCGGCAGCGCCACCGACAACCCCGAGCTGACCGACACCGCGTACACGAAGATCCTCGGCAGCGAGTTCGACATGATCACCCCGGGCAACGGCATGAAGTGGTACGCCACCGAGCCGCAACAGGGCGTCTTCGACTGGACGAACGGCGACCAGATCGTCGACCTCGCCCGCGCGCACCACCAGCGGGTCCGGGCCCACACCCTGGTCTGGCACAGCCAGTTGCCCGACTGGCTCACGTCCCGCACCTGGACGGCGACGGAACTGAGGGCCGTACTGAAGAAGCACATCACCACCGAAGTGCGGCACTACCGCGGCAAGGTCTACTCCTGGGACGTCGTCAACGAGGCGTTCAACGAGGACGGCACCTACCGCGACACCCTCTGGTACCGGACGCTCGGCCCCGGCTACATCGCCGACGCCCTGCGCTGGGCCCACCAGGTCGACCCGCACGCCAAGTTGTACGTCAACGACTACAACATCGAGGCGACGGGCCCGAAGAGCGACGCCTACTACGCCCTCGCCAAGCAGCTGAAGGCCCGGCACGTCCCGCTCGACGGCGTCGGCTTCCAGGCGCACCTGGCGCTCCAGTACGGCTATCCGACGACCCTGGAGGACAACCTCCGGCGCTTCTCCCGCCTCGGCCTGGACACCGCGCTCACCGAGGTCGACGTCCGGATGCAACTTCCGGCGACGGACGCCAAGTCGGCCGAGCAGGCCGCCTGGTACCGGGACCTGACGGGGGCGTGCCTCGCGGTGCGCAGATGTGTCGGGGTGACCATCTGGGACTACACGGACAAGTATTCGTGGATTCCGGCCGTCTTCCCCGGCGAAGGGGCGGCACTTCCGTGGGACGAACTGCTGAATCCGAAACCGGCCTATTACGCGCTGCGGTCGGCGCTCGGACAGCAAACGACTACGGGGAGTGAGTGACCCGGGAAATGCGTCGGGGCCGGTGCGCACCGTGGAAGTCGTGCGTCCGGCCCCTCAGTTCCCGAAATGCTCAGGCCGCTGTGACCACTTGGCGGTGCGGGGCGATGATCTGGCCGTCGGGCAGGAGCTCACCGGTGTCCTCGAACAGGAGAACGCCGTTGCACAGCAGGCTCCAGCCCTGCTCCGGGTGGTGCGCCATGAGGCGGGCGGATTCCCGGTCGGCGGATTCGGCTGTGGGACACGGCGGCTGGTGCTTGCACATGGGTGGGGTCTCTCGCTCTGTCGTGGTCATGTCCGTCCCCCGTGGTGTTGAGTCGGTCCGAACCCAGTGTTGCCCCACGGGCGTCAATCCGCAGGGATTTAGCGGCACCGCTTCTCACAGGTTGATGACGCATCACCCGCGCGGACGGTTCATCCCTATTCCCGGCTCGTACGAGCGTTACGAGCGTAAAAGGGCCGGAAACGCGATCGTACCCCGCTGCCGGGAATTCGGCGGCGGGGTACGGGGGGTGACGAAGGGGAATGTCAGGCGGGTGAACCGAGCAGGGGCGCGGGAGTCACCCGGTGGGTCAGCACCGGCAGCAACTCGGCGACCCGGTGCGGACGATGGGCCGCGATGCCGGGCGGCGCGGGGGCCAGCGGGACCAGCAGATCGGTCGCGGCGGGGTGGCCGCCGGCGCCGTCCGCCGTGAGGTCACCGTGCAGCCAGAGCGTGAGCATGTAGAGGCCGGGCACGGAGAGCAGGCGCGGCTGGTGGGCGCCCTTCATGTTCTCGGCCTGGCGCAGCGCCCGCTCGGTGGAGGCGATGTACGGCCCCTCGAAGAAGTGCGAGAACGCCCAGCCGTCGGGCGTCAGCATCGTCTCGGCCGCGGCGACCGCGCGGTCCCCGCAGCGGATCAGGAATCGCCATCCGGCCAGCCGGGTGACGGCCGTGCCGTCCTCGGAGACGCGGTCCAACACATGCAGAGGCAACGGGAGTTCGGGTGTCGCGGGCCCCTGGGCCGCGCGCAGGGACGGGGTCTTGGCCTCGCGGACTGCGGTGGGGGAACCGAGTGCCGTGAGAACGGAGCGCAGGGCGGGCGCGGGAGCCGGGGGGACATGCAGCGGCATGGTGGGTCGCCTCTCATTCGACAGGCACTGGTGGCGCGAGGGCGGGGCGGGGGCGGACGGCGCTGTCAGCTCTCGGGGTCAAGAGGCCGGGCCGGGTTCCGTGAGCATGGGTGCGGCCTGCCGCGCGTCGCTCGACGGCAGGTTCCGGGACCGGGGCGCCAACCTTCTGCCTTGTTCGCGGAGTTTATACGACACGTGTTCAGAAGATGTTTCGTCTAACCGTTTCCCGTATGAACAACAAGGGCCTATTCGGTCAGCGATTCACGGGAATCATCCCGGTTCTGAACCGGCTCCACGGCCATGACCTCGGGACTTGTCTCCGGCGGGGTCGGCCAATTCTCGTCGGCGTTTTTCACGAGGGCTCATTGCGCCAGGAACCGCTTACTGCGGCATGCCTCGTGAATGTGCCGCGGGTCACGTCCGACCAGAGTAGCGGGCGCCGGGCCGCTCCGGGACGTTATCGATCGCCAGGTCTGGGCATCATCATTCCTGACCCGGGACGAGGAGGTGACGCTGCGATGGGCGAGAAGGTCGTGGCAGGGCCGTTCGAGCTGGCCGACCGCCAGCGCTACCGCGCCAAGCTGCGGCGGTGCCTGACGGGGCTCGAGCGGCTGCTGGCCGAGGAGCGGTTCGACCGCCCCAAGAACCTCATGGGGCTGGAGATCGAACTGAACCTGGTCGGCTCCGACGGCATGCCGAGAATGCTGAATGGAGAGGTTCTCGAGCGCATCGCGAGCCGAGATTTCCAAACAGAACTCGCCATGTTCAATCTGGAAGTCAACATTGCCCCACACCGATTGGACGGCCGGGTATTCGACCGGCTCGCGGAGGAGATCCGTACGTCACTGGCATATGCCCATCGAAAAGCGGGCGAGGTCGACGCCGGAATACTGATGATCGGCATTCTGCCGACACTCGACCGGGACGACCTGGTCTCCTCGAACCTCTCCGCGGTCGACCGCTACACCCTGCTAAACGATCAGATCGTGGCCGCCCGCGGCGAGGATTTCGTCCTCGACATCGACGGCGTCGAGCACCTCACCTGCACCTCCGGCTCCATCGCGCCCGAAGCCGCCTGCACCTCCGTGCAGTTGCATCTCCAGGTCACCCCGGACCGCTTCGCGGGCGTGTGGAACGCGGCGCAGGCCGTCGCCGCCGTACAGGTCGCCGTGGGCGCCAACTCGCCTTTCCTGTTCGGCCGTGAGCTGTGGTGCGAGTCCCGGCCCCCGCTGTTCCAGCAGGCCACCGACACCCGCCCGCCCGAACTCCAGGCCCAGGGTGTCCGCCCCCGCACCTGGTTCGGCGAGCGCTGGGTGACGTCGGCGTACGACCTCTTCGAGGAGAACCTGCGCTACTTCCCGGCCCTGCTCCCGATCCACGACGACGAGGAACCCCTCGACGTCCTCGACGCGGGCGGCATCCCCACCCTCGCCGAACTCGTCCTGCACAACGGCACGGTGTACCGCTGGAACCGCCCGGTCTACGGCATCGCCGACGGCGTCCCGCACCTGCGCGTCGAGAACCGCGTGCTGCCCGCCGGGCCCACCGTCACCGACGTCATCGCCAACACCGCGTTCTACTACGGCGTCGTGCGCGCCCTCGCCGAGGAGTCGCGGCCGGTGTGGACCCGGCTGCCCTTCGAGGCCGCCGCCGCCAACTTCGACACCGCGTGCCGCGACGGCATCGACGCCCGTCTCGTCTGGCCCCGGCGCGGACGGCTCGGCGGCACCACCGAGATCGACGCGGTGACCCTCGTACGCGATGAACTGCTGCCGCTCGCGGAGGCCGGCCTGGACGCGTGGGGGGTCGAACCGGCCGACCGGGACCTGTACTTGGGCGTCATCGACGAGCGCTGCCGCCGCCGGGCCAACGGCGCGACCTGGCAGGCCGCCACGTTCCACCGGGCCCTGGAGCAGGGGCTCGACAGGGAGGCCGCGCTGGCCGCGACCACCCGCCGCTACAGCGAGCTGATGCACCTCGGCGAGCCGGTCCACACCTGGCCGGTGGGGCTGCCGGAGCCGGTGCCGCTGGGGTGAACGGCGGCTGTTCCGGGGCGCGTCGGCAGCAGCGGGGGAACGGCGGCCGTTTCGAGACGAGTTGGCGGAAGGGCGGGTGAACTGCCGCTGTCTCAGCCCGCGTTGGCCGACGCGCCCGACGCCCCCGCCGCCACGATCGCCTGGAGGATCACCGACTGGATCTCGGCCGGGTTGTTCACCTCGTGCCCCGAGCCGCCGGTCGCCTCGGCGATCTGCCGGGCCTCCTCCTTGTCGGCCTCCGGACCCACCGCGATCATGATGAGCGGCACCGGCCGTTCAGGGCTGGCGAGTTGCCGCAACTGCTGCATCAGCGCCGAGCGGGAGATGCTGCCCGGGTCCTGGTTGACCCCGTCGGTCAGGATCACCAGCGCGTTGAACTTCCCCTTCACATAGGAGGAGGTGGCCGCCTTGTACGCGGCGAGCGTGGTGTCGTAGAGGCCGGTCGCGCCATTCCGCACCGGCTTCAGAGAGCCGAACGCCGCTGACAGGGCGTCGCGTTGGGTGCCGTCGCCCTTGCGGTCGCCGAGCCGCTCGGTCGGGACCAGGACGCGGTAGTCCTTGTCGCCGTCGAGCTTCGTGGAGAACTCCCACAGCCCGATCTCGTCCTCGGGCGTGAACGTGGCCAGCGCCTGGAGCAGCGACCCCTTCGTGACGTCCATGCGCGACTGCCCGGTCCCCGGCACCTTCTCCGCCATCGAGGCGGACGCGTCGACGACCGTGGTGATCCGCGCGCTCTGCACGGTGATCGTCCAGGTCCCCAGGGCCTCCTGGAGCGCCGCGTCGGAAGCCGGCTCGGCCGCCGCCACGCCGTACGGCTGCGGGCTGGTGCCTCCGGCCTTGGCGACCACGGCCTCCGGCGCGGTGTCGTCATCGGTGCGGAAGCCGTACTTCTCCATGAGCTTCTGTTGCGCGGGCCGGCTCAGATAGGTCATGAACCGGATCGCGGCCCGGCTCTCGTCCGTGGTCAGCCGGTCCTGGTCGACCAGGTTGTACGGGTAGTCGAGCCGCGGGGAGCCGTCCTTCGGATAGAAGAGGTCGAGGCTCGCGTCGCCGTCGGCCGACGCGTTGTACGAGAACGCCGACTGCTCGCTGAGGACCAGCGCCTGGTTGCGCTTCGGGTTGCCCTGCTCGGTGCCCGAGGCGTCGCGCGGCAGGGTGTCCAGGACCTGGCCGTCGGTGTCCGAGATCCGCTGCGACAGGGTCTTCATCATCGCCGCCGCCTGCGTGGCCCCGCCCTTGACCTTCCCGGCGGCCGTGCTCAGCTGCGTGAGCGCCAGCAGTCCCGTCGCGCTGCGCGCCGGGTCGGCCGCGCCCAGCCGGAGCGAGTCGTCCTGGAGCGTGGCACCGGCCAGGTCGAGCCAGGTGTACGTCTTCTTCGGCCACCCCAGCGACTTCGCGGCGGCCGGCACCATCGCCACCCCGACCGGCGTCGAGGCCACGTTGCCCGCGGGCGTCACCTCCGTGGCCGCGCTGTCGGCGGCCGACGAGACCTCGCTCACCCACAGCTCGGAGTCGGGCACCCACACCTGCACGTCCGGGTGCTTGCCCGCCTTCAGCGTGTCCGCGAACTTGTACGACTCCGCGGCGGTCACGGAGATGTTCAGGCACTGCCCGTCCGACGTGATGTTCTCGTCGCGGGCCTGTCCGGCCGCCGCGCGCAGGGCGGGGGCCATGTCGGGGGAGGCGGCGAGCTTCAGGCGCACGGCGTCCTTCCGGCAGGAGGAGCCGAAGGAGAGCAACCCGCTCTGCACCGCCACGGCGGTACCGCCTGCGACGGTCAGCACCAGCACCGTGGCGATGGCGATCGTACGGCGACGCGCGCGAGGACGGGGGTCGCTGCCGCCGGCCCGGTACTGATCGGGCAAGCTGTGACGTCCCATGACGGTGGTGCCCCTCCCTGTTGAACCTCGTGCCGGTATGCGGCCGTATGGCAGACATGGGGGAGGTTCGCCCCGTACGGCGTCCGTCCCCCCAACGGCCTGTCGCGCACGATCTTCGTAAGTTCTTTCGAGACCCTAGCGGGGCGAAGATGGGCATGAGGCGGGATTTCCGAACTGAAGGCAGGTGTGCAGGTGGAGGCAGGGCAGGTGGCCGAAACTTTTCCGCTGGAGCGGCCCACACGGCGGATTCTCCGGTCCGAAGCACTGCTCGTTCTGGGGCTTTCGCTCGGTGCGAGTGGAGTGTCCGCCCTGATCAGCTTTGTCGGATCGGTCACCAAACCGGGGGGTCTCAAGGGCCAGGCCGCCACCCTCAACGCCTCGGCCGCACCGGGCCGCCCCTGGCTGGATCTGGCCTGGCAGCTGTTCGGGATCGCGTCCGCGCTGGTCCCCGTCGCCCTCGTCGCGCACTTCCTCCTGCGGGAGGGCGAGAGCCTGCGCACGATCGGCTTCGACCGCACCCGCCCCTGGCCCGACCTGGGGCGCGGGGCGGGCGTCGCGGCCGTCATCGGCTCCACCGGAATCGCCTTCTACCTGGCCGCACGCGGCCTCGGCTTCAACCTCACGGTGGTGCCGGAGGCGCTGCCGGACGTCTGGTGGAAGTACCCGGTCCTGATCCTCTCCGCGATGCAGAACGCGATCCTCGAAGAGGTGATCGTGGTGGGCTATCTGCTGCGCAGGCTGGGCCAGTTGGGCTGGACGCCGGGCACCGCGCTGGTGGCCAGTTCCGTACTGCGCGGTAGCTACCACCTCTACCAGGGCATCGGCGGCTTCGTCGGCAACATGGTGATGGGCGTGGTCTTCGTCTACCTGTACCGGCGCTGGGGCCGCGTGGGTCCCCTGGTGGTGGCGCATTCCCTGCTCGACATCGGGGCGTTCGTCGGCTATGCGCTGCTCGCGGGCAAGGTGGGCTGGCTGCCCACCGCGTAACGCCCGTGCGGGGCACGCCTGTTGCGGCTCAGGCGAGCAGCTCGCCGTCGAGGACCGTGACCGCCCGACCGGTCAACAGGGTCCGCCCGCCCCGCAGTTCGGTACGGACCCGCCCGGAGCGCGGCGACGCCTGGAGCCCGGTGAGGACCGTGCCGCCGAGCCGCTCGGACCAGTACGGCGCGAGCGCCGTGTGCGCGCTGCCGGTGACCGGGTCCTCGTCGATCCCGATGTTCGGGAAGAAACACCGCGACACGAAGTCGTAGCCCCCGCTGGGGTCCTGGGCCCGGGCCGTCGCGATGATGCCGCGCTCGGACGCGGCGCCGAGAGCCCTGAGGTCCGGCGCGAGTCCTACGACGGTCTTCTCGTCGGCGAGTTCGACGACGAGGTCCCCGATGTCCGGGCCGGTGTCGAACGCGGTGAGCGGTTCCGCGCCCAGCGCCTCGGCGAGACCGTCCGGGATCTCGATCGACGTGAGCGGGGCGGTCGGGAAGTCCAGCGTGATCGACCCGTCCTCGGCCGGCGTGGCGCTGAGCACCCCACTGCGCGTCGCGAACCGCACGGGCCCCTGATGGGCGCCGGTGGTGTGCAGCACATGGGCCGTCGCGAGGGTCGCGTGCCCGCACAGCGCGACCTCGGTCGCCGGCGTGAACCACCGCAACGCCCAGTCCGCGTCCCCGCCTTCGGGCAGCCGATGCGCGAACGCCGTCTCGGCGTGGTTCACCTCCAGCGCGATCCGCTGGAGCCGGTCGTCCGCCGGGAAGGCGTCGAGGAGCACTACCCCGGCCGGGTTTCCGGGGAAGGGGCGGTCGGTGAAGGCGTCGACGATTCGGATGCGCATACGGCGACGCTAGCCGCGCCGCGGCCTCCCGGCCCAAGGCCAATTCACGGTCACTGGACCGATACGCGCGCGGGTGGCGGGGGCGACGACGCGGTGCGAGGAGAAGCCGACGCGATGCGAGGTGAAGCGGCGCCCCCCTACCGGCGATCGCCCTGCCGCATGGGTAATGTCCGCCCCGACGCACCAGACCCGTGGCACCGCGGTCCACGACGAGGAGGAACACCATGACCGACCGTGGACACGGGACCGAGGCGGACGAGGCGTCCCCGCCGGGGCCGCCGGAAGCCCGTCACGGGGGCGCACGGGACGCCGTACGGCTCGCGGTGGTGGTCGGGGCGCTCGGCGTGGTCTTCGGCGACATCGGGACCAGCCCGATCTACACCCTTCAGACCGTGTTCAACCCGGGCGACCCGCACCCCGTCCCGGTCAGCACGCAGAACGTGTACGGCGTGGTCTCGCTGGTGTTCTGGTCGGTGATGGTCATCGTCACGGTCACCTATGTGCTGCTGGCGATGCGCGCCGACAACGAGGGCGAGGGCGGCATCATGGCGCTCATCACCCTGCTGCGTCGCTGGAGTTCGGAGCGGGGCGGCCGAGCGGCCGTCGTCCTGACCGGTCTCGGCATCTTCGGCGCGTCGCTTTTCTTCGGCGACAGCATGATCACCCCGGCGATCTCGGTGCTGTCCGCGGTCGAGGGACTCAAGGTCGTCGAACCGTCCCTGGACAGCGCGGTCGTGCCCATCACCGCGGTCATCATCGTGGTGCTCTTCCTGGTGCAGCGCCGGGGAACCGCCGCGGTGGGCCGGGTGTTCGGGCCGGTCATGATCGCCTGGTTCACGGCGATCGGTGCGTGCGGAGTCGTCGGCATCACCGAACACCCGGGCATCCTGCGGGCGTTGTGGCCGAGCTACGCCCTGGGCTTCCTGTTCGGTCACTTCGGCACGGCCTTCTTCGCCCTCGCCGCCGTGGTCCTCGCGGTCACCGGCGCCGAGGCCCTCTACGCGGACATGGGGCACTTCGGCCGCCGCGCCATCACCCGCGGCTGGATGTTCCTCGTCTTCCCCGCCTGCGTCCTGAGCTATCTCGGCCAGGGCGCGCTGATCCTCGACGACCCGGCCAACATCAGCAGCCCGTTCTTCCTTCTCGTGCCGCACTGGGGACGCTGGCCGATGGTCCTGCTCGCCACGGCGGCCACCGTGATCGCCTCCCAGGCCGTGATCACCGGCGCGTACTCCGTCGCCTCCCAGGCAGCCCAGCTCGGCTACCTCCCGCGCCTGCGGATCGCCCACACCTCCGAGTCCACCATCGGCCAGATCTACGTCCCGTGGATCAACTGGCTGCTGATGGTCTCCGTCCTCACCCTGGTCTTCGCCTTCCGCAGTTCGGCGGCGCTGGCCTTCGCGTTCGGCATGGCGGTCACCGGCACGATCACCATCACCACCCTCCTGTTCTTCTGCGTCGCCCGGGCGAAGTGGCACACACCCGTGTGGCTGATCGCGACCGGCGCGACCCTGCTGCTCACCGTGGACCTGCTGTTCGTGGCGGCCAACCTGACCAAGCTCGTCCACGGCGCGTGGCTGCCGCTGCTGATCGGACTCACCGCGTTCACCGTGATGACGACCTGGCAGCGCGGCCGTGAGGTCGTCACCGCCGAACGGGCCGACCACGAGGGCTCGTTGCGCGAGTTCGTCGACCAACTCCGCAGCGGGGAACGGCCGGTGATCCAGGTTCCCGGCACGGCGGTCTTCCTCAACCGGGGCAAGCGGACGGCACCCCTCGCGATGCGCGCCAACGTGGAACGCAACCACGTACGGCATGAACAGGTGGTGATCCTGTCCATCGAGACCGAGCCCGTCCCACGCGTCCCGCTCGACCGGCGCATCGTCGTCGACGGCCTCGGCTACGCGGACGACGGGATCATCCATGTCACCGCCCGCTTCGGCTACATGGAGACACCGGACGTGCCCGGCACCCTGACCCTGATCGACCCGGCCGAGACCGAGGGCACCCTCCACCTCGACCAGGCGTCCTACTTCCTGTCCACCATCGAGCTACGCCGCGGCGAGGCGCCGACGATGGCCCCCTGGCGCAAACGCCTGTTCATCGCCACGTCCCACATCACGGCCGACGCGGCCGAGCACTTCGGCCTGCCCCGCGACCGTACGGTCATCATGGGCTGGCACATCGAGGTGTAACCGGGACTTCCCCGTACGGTCGCGGCGAGCCCCCTCCTCCGCCGCGACCGCGTGCGAGGCTGCGCCCATGGACGTCACGGCACTGGCCCGCACCCTGCTGGAGCCCATCCCGGCCCACCGCACCGCCGGCATCGAGGTGGTGCGGGCCGCCGACGGCGAGGCCGAGATCTCCGCGGAGGTCCCGGAGCCGCTGACCAACGTCATCGGGTCCCTGCACTCCAGCGGCCTCGTCGCCCTGCTGGACGCGGCAGGGCTGGGCGCCATCATCGCGGCGAGCGAGACCCCCGGGGACTTCGACGGGGTCGTCCCCCTCGGCGCCTCCGCGTCCCTGGAGTTCCTGGCCCCGGCCCGCGGCCGCCTCCGCGCCGTCTGCCACCTCGGTACCGAGGCCCGCGCCGCGCTGCGACCCCTGCTGTCCGGCGAGACCGACCGGGCCCGCTTCTCCACCCACGCCGAGATCACGGACGCCACCGGCACCACGGTGTGCCGGGGCGCGTTCGACTGGAGCGTGCGGCGCCGCCGGGCGTGACGAGCGGGGCTACGGCCCTGAAGGCCGGGTCCGGCCAGGCGCGCCCGGCACCGAAGCGGTCCTACTGGTAGCAGGGGGGCGCGCACAGCGGAGTGACCGTGCTGGTCTCCCACGGCATGGGGGCGGCCGAGGCCGCCGGGGTCACGATGCCGACCATCGCCGCGGTCAGCAGGGCCGCGATGCCCGCGCGCTTCCACATCCTCATCACGTTCTCCCTGGGTTGGTTGTCGTGGCTGGCATCCCCAGTCAACGGTGCGGACGCCGGGCGCGGGAAGGACTTCGAAGCCGTTCGAAGTCCTTCTGGGCGGGGGTGTCGGAAGGGGGTTGTCATCCGAACAGTTCCGATATATCGTTGACGCATCGCGACAGATCAACGATGGAATGGAGTGATTGCGATGCGTACCCACGGATACGAGCGTGGACATGGACAGGACGGCTTCTCCCGGCGCGGCCGGGGTGGCCCCGACGGGCTGCGTGGGGCTTTCGGTCCCTTCGGGCCCGGTGGCCCGGGTGGTCCCGGCGGTGGCCCCGGATTCGGACCGGGCTTCGGTCCCGGCCCCTGGGGTGGACGAGGGCGTGGCGGCCCGAGGGGCGGCAGGGCGCGGCGCGGCGATGTGCGCGCGTCGATCCTGGCCCTCCTCAAGGACCGGCCGATGCACGGCTACGAGATGATCCAGGAGATCGCCGAGCGCAGCGGCGGCGCGTGGAAGCCGAGCCCCGGCTCGGTCTACCCCACCCTTCAGCTGCTGGAGGACGAGGGCCTGATCGCCAGTGAGTCGGAGGGTGGCAAGAAGCTCTTCGCCCTCACCGAGGCCGGCCGTACCGCCGCGGGAGAAGGCCCGGACGCACCCTGGGAAGAGGCTTCCCGCGGTGTCGACTGGGAGGCCCTCAGCGAGATCCGCCAGGCCGGTTTCGGTCTGATGGAAGCCTTCGGCCAGGTCTGGAAGACCGGCAGCAAGGAGCAGCGCGAGAAGGCGCTGACCGTCATCAACGACGCCCGCAAGAAGCTGTACCTGATTCTGGCCGACGAGGACTGATGTCCTCCGGGCCGGAAGAGATGGCAGGCCAAGGCGCCTCACGGACCTTCCGTGGGGCGCCTTCCCTGTGCGCGTTCCCGTTCCTGCGGTGCCCCGGCGCGTTCCTCAGGCCACCAGCCCGGCCAGTTTGCGCAGCGACTCGTTCAGGGCAGCCGTACCCGAGTCCTTCAGTTTGCCCGCCATCAACGACACCGCCGCACCCGTGAACTCACCGTCGATCCGGACCGTCGTGGCGTCGCCGTCGGGCGTGAGCGTGTAGCGCGTGGCGACGTTCACGGCCATCGGGCCCTTGCCGCGGATGGCGAACACCCGGGCCGGCTCCACCTCCTCGATGGTCCACTCGACCTCCGCCGGGAAGCCCATCAGCTTCATGTTCTCCTGGAAGGTCCCGCCCACCGCGAGGACGTCCGGGCCGCCCTTGGGGAAGTTGGTGTGGGTCGCGTTCCACTCGCCGTACGCGGACCAGTCCGTGAGTTGAGCCCACACCTTCTCGGCCGGGGCCTCGATGCGGGCCTCCGCGCTGATTTCGGCCATGCGACCACCTCTTCGTATCGGGCTACGGTGTCGCGGAACGTAGCCGCAGGACGCGCAACATTCAATACTGATGAACCGTCAGGAATTGTGTCCATGGGCCGCGTTGCGCGGCTCAGCTCACCCGTCGTATGACCGCCGCGTCGAACAGGTCCCACGCGCGCGGGTGGGCACTCTCGTCGTGGCAGTGCCAGGCGTCCCAGAACAGGTCGGCGAGCAGCGCGTCCTCCGGGGCGTACACCCGGTACACGTACTGTCTGCCGTCGACCGCCGGCAATGCCACCAGCCAGCACCTGCTCTCCACGTTCGCGAAAGACGTACGCCGGGTGCAGCGCGGTTGCGAACGGGGCGCGCGGCGGGGCGGCGCGCGCCTCTCGGGGGCGACGGGCGTGATCTCATCCGTAAGGAGGAGATTCCGCCGCCCCGGGTCCACTTTGTGTGGGACGCCGAAATGCTTCCCTCCGGGGATGCCCTCAACGCGGCGGACTGATGGGGTAGGAGTGTGCAACCCCGTATCCCCAGCCAGTCGGCCCGCGAGCAAGGAATCCACCGCGCGGACAACGATGCCAGGCTCAGTGCAGAGCTGGCAGCGGTGATCGCCGGTGCGCGCCGCCGGGCCCTGCGGGACGGGGACCGGCACATCGACACGGCCCACCTGCTGCACAGCCTCCTGGAGTCCGACCCCGAGGCACGCGCCGTCTTCGGCGACGGCCCGCAGATCGCCCGCCTGCTCGGCTACCTCGTCCAGCGCAGCATCGGCTACGGCCTCCGCTGGCAGGGCGCGGTCGAGGACTCCGGCGCGATCCCCGCGGTACCTGCGGCGGAGGGCTGGTCGCCGCTGGCCGCCGACGCCCTGGAGTACGCCTGCGAGCGCGCAGAACTCCGCGACGGCGACCTGGCCCGCGGCATCGACCTCCTCGCCGCGATCGTCGCGGACCCGGAGTCCCGCGCCGTCGAGGTCCTCCACCGCGCGGGCATCGAGTCCCCCGAGGTGCTGATCTGGGTCGAGGGGCGCTTGGAGGAGTACGTCACGGGTGCCGGCGAGACGGGCTGCTGAGCCCCGGCCATCGGCTGCTGAGTCCTTTGGTGCGGGGAACTGCTCCCGGGTGTGGTCCCGTCCACGCCCTGAGACAGGTGTCAACGGGGATGACGCTGCTGTCCTCCCCTGTCATCATGTGCCCGTGCATACGTCTGAGAGCAGTGCGGCCGGAGGCGGCAAGGGCGTCGGGCTGGGCCTGGCGCTCGGGTCCGCGTTGGCCTTCGGGGGGTCCGGGGTCGCGGCGAAGCCGCTGATCGAGGCGGGGCTCGACCCGCTGCACGTGGTGTGGCTGCGGGTGGCCGGCGCGGCCCTCGTGATGCTGCCCCTCGCAGTACGGCACCGCGCGCTCGTACGCCGTCGCCCCGCGCTGCTCCTCGGCTTCGGGCTGCTCGCCGTGGCCGGTGTCCAGGCCTGCTACTTCGCCGCGATATCCCGGATACCCGTAGGGGTCGCCCTGCTCGTCGAGTACCTCGCACCCGCCCTCGTGCTCGGCTGGGTGCGGTTCGTGCAGCGGCGCCCGGTCACCCGTGCCGCCGCGCTCGGCGTGGTCCTCGCGGCCGGGGGACTCGCCTGTGTCGTCGAGGTGTGGTCCGGTCTGAGCTTCGACGCCGTGGGACTGCTGCTCGCGCTCGGCGCCGCCTGCTGCCAGGTCGGCTACTTCGTCCTGTCCGACGAGGGCAGCGACGCCGGCGACGAGGCCCCCGAGCCGCTCGGCGTGATCGCGTACGGCCTGCTCGTCGGCGCCCTCGTCCTCACCGCCGTGGCCAGGCCCTGGACCATGGACTGGTCGCTCCTCGCGGGCCACGCCCACATGAACGGCACCGCCGTACCCGCCGCGGTCCTGCTCGCCTGGATCGTGCTGGTCGCCACGGTCCTGGCCTATGTCACCGGCGTCGTCTCCGTCCGCCGACTCTCCCCGCAGGTCGCGGGCGTCGTGGCCTGCCTCGAAGCGGTCATCGCGACCGTCCTGGCCTGGGTCCTCCTCGGCGAACACCTCTCCGCACCGCAGATCGCCGGGGGAGCGGTGGTCCTCCTGGGCGCGTTCATCGCCCAGTCCTCGGCCCCGACGAAGGGCTCCGGCGAGCCGGTGGCCAGCGGCGGCCCCGAAAGGGAACTGTCCCGCCGCGGAACGGCCGCCTAGCCGACCGGTCACGCGCCGCAACACGCTCGCCCTTCCGCCTCCGTCCACCCGGGGCGGGCCCCGACGTCAGCCCTGACCCCGCCGCCGCAGCAGATGCTCCCGCGCCGCCGCGTCCCGGGGACCGTCCCGCCCCAGGAGCCCCGCCGCGATGCGGTCCTGGACCCCGGCCGCCCGCTTGCCCGCGTACTTGAACTTCGCCCGCACACCGGTCACTTCGAGCCGCACCGCCCGAATCCCCGACAGCAGCCTGCCGTACGGCCCCTCGCCCGCTGCGACCGTCGAGGAACCGCCCTCGGGCTGGAAGTGCCCGACCTGCCGGTTCAGCAGTGCCGCCAGCTCGGCCGGGTCGTCCACCAGGTGGGCGGTGCACCGGAGTTGGACCGCCGCGTAGAAGCTGGTCGGCACACCGTGTTCCGGCGGGCCGTCCGGGTCCGCCTGCCAGGGGCCGGGGATGAAGGCGTAGTCGTCGACGACGCTCAGGACCACCCGCGGGTCCGCCGCCAGCGCGGGCAACAGGGGGTTGGGGCGGGCGAGATGGGTGATCGCCTCGCCGCGCTCCGGGTCGTAGAAGAAGTGCAGGGGCTGGACGAACGGGGGTTCGCCGGGCGGGCCGTTGACGGCGAGCTGGCCGAAGTCGTGGGTGGTGAGCCAGTGCTGCCACTCGGTGTCGTCCTGCGGTGCGTCCCAGGGGTGGACGAGCATCACAACTCCGCGAGGTAGTCGGGGAGTTCGATGCCCGGGGTCAGGTCGTCGTTCGGGAGCGGGGTGCCGTAGGCCGGTTGGAGCGGGACCACTCCGGCCCAGTGGGGGAGGTCCAGGTCCTCGGGGTCGTCGTTCGCGCCGCCGGTGCGGAGCTTGGCGGAGACCTCGTCGAGATCGAGGCGGATCACCATGGTGGCGGCGAGTTCCTTCTTGTTCGCGGGCCGTGAGTCCGCCGAGCGGCCCGGCACGACGTGGTCGACCAGCGCGTCCAGTGCCGTCCGCTTCTCCTCGGGGTCCGTCACCTGGCGGGCGATGCCGTGCACCACCACGGAGCGGTAGTTGATCGAGTGGTGGAACGCGGAGCGGGCCAGCACCAGACCGTCCACGTGCGTGACCGTCAGGCACACCGGCAGCCCCGGATCGGCCTGACCTGTCATCCGCAGCGGACGCGCGCCCGTCGACCCGTGCACGTACAGCCGCTCGCCGACCCGCCCGTACAGCGTCGGCAGCACCACCGGCACGCCGTCCCGCACGAAGCCGAGGTGGCAGACGTAGGCCTCGTCGAGTATCGCGTGCACCAACTCCTTGTCGTACGAAGCCCGTTCGGCGGAGCGGGTGGGGACGGTCCGGTCGGTCGGCGTGTAGGCGGCGGGCTGTGGCGTCGGCTGTGTGGTGGTCCCCTGCATGGTGCTCTCCATTGCTCCTGCTCGGTCTGCTCGACGCCCGGGGTGGTGTCCGGCGGCGGCTGCGACGGTCGGGTTGCGGTTCGTTTTGCACTAGTGCATAATCCGCTTTGTGCTAGGAGGATATCGGATCGAAGGGCGACGCGCAGCGGACATCGCGGCGGACGTCGAGCGTGCGGTGGGTTCGGGAGAGCTGGAGCCTGGGCAACCGCTGCCGCCCATGCGGGAGTTGGCGGTCGAGCTGGGGGTGAATCCCAATACGGTCGCGGCGGCGTACCGGACCCTGCGGGAGCGCGGGGTCATCGAGACCGCCGGGCGCCGGGGCAGCCGGGTGCGACCGAAGCCGGCCACGACCGGGCGCGAGCACATCCGGGTCGACGTGCCGGAGGGCGTGCGCGACATCTCGCACGGCAACCCGGACCCCGCGCTCCTGCCGTCCCTGGCAAGCGCGTTCACCTTCGCCGCCGAGCAGGCCGACCGGCAGCCGGTCATGTACGGCGACGACCCGGTCGAACCGGAGCTGGCCCGCATCGCCCGCGCCATGCTGGACGCGGACGGCGTGCCGCCCGGCCCCGTGGCCGTCACCTCGGGCTCGCTCGACGCCATCGAGCGGGTCCTCACCGCGCACCTCAAGCCCGGGGACACCGTCGCCGTGGAGGACCCCGGATGGGGCAGTCTCCTCGATCTCGTACCGGCGCTCGGACTGCGCGTGACTCCCGTCCGCGTCGACGACGAGGGACCGCTCCCGGACGATGTGCGCGCCGCGCTGGAGTCCGGCGCGCGGGCCCTGATCGTCACCGACCGGGCGCAGAACCCCACCGGAGCCGTCGTGAGCGGCACGCGCGCGCGTGCCCTGCGGTCCGTGCTCCGCGGTCACCCGGAGACCCTGCTGATCGAGGACGACCACGGCCACGGCATCGTCGACCGCCCGCTGCGCCCCCTGGCCGGCACCACCCGCACCTGGGCCTTCGTCCGCTCCGCCGCCAAGGCCTACGGCCCCGACCTGCGCCTCGCCGTGCTCACCGGGGACACCGTCACCCTCGACCGCGTCCGCGGGCGGCAGCGCCTGGGACCGGGCTGGGTCACCCGCATCACCCAGCGCGCGGTGGCCCGTCTGTGGGCCGAGGGCGCGGTCGACACCCCGGCGGTGGCAGCCGCGTACGCCGCCCGCCGCGACGCGCTGATCACCGCGCTCGCCGAACGGGGGGTCACGGCCCACGGCACCAGCGGCCTCAACGTCTGGATCCCGGTACCGGACGAGACCGGCGCGGTCTCCCGCCTCCTCCACGCGGGGTGGGCGGTGGCCCCGGGCGCCCGCTTCCGGATGAGCGCGCCGCCCGGCATCCGCGTCACCGTCTCGACGCTGACGGCCGAGGAGACCGGACCGCTCGCGGAGGCGATCGCTTCGGCGTGCGGTCCCGCGCCGGCTCGCGGTTACGTCTGAGGCCGGTCACCAGCAATGTCGGGGATGTCCGGTATATCCGGGATGCGGGGCGGACGCTTCCCCCGCGCCACAGCCTCCCCGCGCTACCGCTTCCCCCGTGCCCTCACCTGCGTGAGCCCCGCCCCCGCCAGCACGATCACCGCCCCCACCGGAGTCGACCACGTCAACGACTCGCCCAGGATCGCGACCCCCGCCGCAGTGGCGATGACCGGGATGAAGTAGGTGACCATCTGGGCCGTGGTGGGCCCGACTTCGGCGACCAGGCCGTACTGGAGGAGGACGGCGAGGCCCGTGCCCAGGGCGCCCAGGGCGGCGATCGCCAGGAGGGGCAGAAGAGGGAAGTGGGTCGGCACCGAGGTGAACAGGGGCGTGATCACGGCCAGTTGGACGGTCGCCAGGAGCAACTGGGCCCCGGTCAGCGAGAGATGGGACGAGCCGGTGCCCGCCAGCGTGCGGCGGACGTAGATCCAGCCGATCGCGTAGCAGAGCGAGGCCAGCAGGGCCATCGCCGTGCCTCCGGCGTCCAGACCGCTGAAGCCCTGCCATGCGCCGAGGACCGTGAGGACGCCGAGGAAGCCGAGGCCGAGACCGGCGACGCGGACGCGAGTCGGGCGGTCCTCCGAGAGGGCGACCAGGGAGAGTGCCATGCCCCAGAGCGGCGAGGTCGCGTTGCAGATCCCCGCGAGCGTGGACGGGATCGTCAGCTCGGAGTAGGCGAAGAGGGAGAAGGGCAGGGCGTTGAGCAGGAACGCGGCGACCGTCAGATGGGCCCAGGTGCGCCCGCCGCGCGGCAGCCGCTCCCGCTTCACCGCCATCGCCGCCGCGAGCACCACCGTCCCGAACAGCAGCCGCCCGAAGGTGACGTGGAAGGGCGCGTAGCCGTCCGTGCCCACCTTGATGAGCAGAAAGCTGAAGCCCCAGATGAGGGAGAGCGCCCCGAACCGCAGCCGCCAGTCGAGCGCGCGGCGGCGGAGGGGAGCGGTGGTGTCCGGGGCGGTGACGGTCGTGGTCGTGACGGTGGTCATGAGCACCAAGATCCTGGCACCGACCTCGTAGCACAAGCGAGATTTCGCCCACGGTATCTCGTAGGATCGCTTACATGTTGAACCTGGAGCGCCTGCGCACCCTGGACGCCCTTGCCCGGCACGGCTCGGTCAGCGGCGCGGCCGAGGCGCTGCATGTGACGACCTCGGCCGTCTCGCAGCAGATGGCCAAACTGGAGCGGGAGGTCGCGCAGCAGCTGCTCGCGAAGAACGGGCGGGGGGTACGGCTCACCGACGCGGGCCGGCTGCTCGCGGAGCACGCGGGGCGCATCCTCTCCCAGGTCGAGCTGGCCCAGTCCGACCTGGAGGCCCAACGCGGGCAGGTCGTCGGGGAGTTGAGGATCTCCGCGTTCCCGACCGCCGCCCGCGGCCTGTTCCCCGCCGCGCTCGCCGCCCTCCGCTCCCGCCACCCCGCGCTGCGGGTCCGCTCCACCGAGCAGGAACCGGAGCGCGGCATCGCGGGCGTCGTACGCGGCGATCTCGATCTCGCCGTCGTCCTGGACTGGTACAACAAGCCGATGCCGCTCCCGGACGGCCTGGTCAAGGCGCCGATCCTGGACGACCCCGCCGACGTGGCGATGCCCGCCGATCACCCGCTGGCCGGGCGCGACGAGGTGGACCTCGGGGAGTTCGCCGACGACGAGTGGATCACCTGGGCCGAGGGCGAGTTCTGCCACGAATGGCTGATGTTCACGCTCCGCTCCCGGGGCATCGAACCGATCATCGGCCACCGTGCCGCCGAGACCCACACCCAACTGGGCCTGGTCGCCGCTGGGCTGGGCGTCTGCGTCGCCCCGCTGCTGGGCCGCCACCCGATGCCCGCCGGGGTCGTCACCGTCCCGCTGAAGCAGCGTGTGCGCCGCCATGTCTACGTCGTCTGGCGTGCCGACGCCGACCGCCGCCCGTCCATCCGCGCGGCGGTCGAGGCACTGCGGTCGGCTGCGGAGACCGTCGCCTGAGACGCACCGGCCAACTGCCTTACAGCGCCGCCAACTTGCGGAAGTCCCAGGAGGCGAGGGTGTCCGGCGTCAGCCGTATCCACGCGTGCCGTCCGTCGTACGGCATCGCGTCCAGGCCGAAGTTCTTCTGCGCGAACAGCTTCTCCACGGCGACGAGTTCGGGGTGCGGCTCGCCCGTGTGTGGGGCCTCGCCGACGAACTCGACGGTCCCGGACAGCTCGACGCCCCGCAGCTCGTCGTAGGCGTGCCCGCCGTCGACCACCACCGCCACGCGCGGGTCGCGGCGCAGGTCGGCCCAGCGCTTGCTGCGGGTGATCGAGTACAGCCACAACGAGGTGCCGTCCCACACGAACCAGAGCGGGCTGACGTGCGGTGCCCCGTCCGCCGAGACGGTCGCGACCCGGCAGGTGCGCTCGGCGGCGAGGAACTCGTCCAGCTCCTCGGGTGTCATCATGATCTTCCGGCCTCGACGCTGAGTGGCGGTCATGCGATCCCCTTCGGCTACGGAACACACGGCGGACAGCCGCATCTGACGGTACGTCAGAACAGGGGTCGGGAAAACCGCCGGCCGTCTTCCGTCCGCACACGATGCTCGTTACTGTCACCCGCCCCGGCCGTCGACGACAAGGGAGCGCCATGCCGTCGCACGCACGACTCAGTGAGATCCTCGACACGGCGAGCACGGTCCTGATGACCGTCGAATGCCAACAGGGAGTGGTCGGACCGGACAGCGCACTGCCCGAACTCGCCCTCGCCGCACGGCAGTCGGGTGCGCTGGCGAACATCGCCCGGCTGGTCGCCGCCGCGCACGAGAGCGGGGTCCAGGTGATCCACGCGATCGCCGAACGCCGGCCCGACGGCCGGGGCGCGAACCACAACGCCCGGCTGTTCCGCGCCGCCGAGCGCCTGCCCGTCCAACAGCTGTCGGGCACCACGGCGGTCCGCGTGGCGCCCCCGATCGAGGTCGCCGAGCAGGACTTCGTCGTACGACGGCTGCACGGTCTGTCGCCGATCCAGGGCACCGAAGTCGACGCCCTGTTGAGGAACATGGGCTGCCGCACACTCGTCGTCACCGGCGTCTCGGCCAACGTGGCCGTACCCAACGCGGTGTTCGACGCGGTCAACCGCGGCTACACCGTCGTCGTCCCCAGTGACGCCATCGCGGGGGTGCCCTCGGAGTACACCCCCGCGATGATCCGCAACACCCTCGCGTTGGTCGCCACGGTCGCGACCACGGACGAGGTGCTGGGCTGTCTCAAACGACCGCGCCGAGCGGGCCGCGGCTGACCGTCACCTCAGCCGCCCTCGATCACGCCAGCGTGATCGAGTCCCCGGACACGGAGATCTGCTCGGCGGGCAGGCCTTGGGTGGCCGGGCCCTTCTTGACGCTGCCGTCGGTGACGGAGAACTCGCTGCCGTGGCACGGGCAGACGATGGCCCCGCCGCTGATGCTGCTCACCGCGCAGCCCTGGTGGGTGCACTTCGACGAGAACGCCTTGTAGGTGCCTGCCGTCGGCTGGGTGACCACCACGCCCTGGCTGGCGAAGATCTTGCCGCCGCCCTCGGGGATGTCGGAGGTCTTCGCCAGTTCGGTGCCGCCGGCGGCACCCTGGGCGGTGGACGAGCCGGCCGTGCTGGTGGAGCCCGAGGTGTCCTTGGAACTCGACGAGTCCGACGACGAGTCGTCGGACGAGCACGCGGTCAGCGCGACGGCGAGTCCCGCCGCGCCGACCGCCGCCAACGCGGTGCGACGGGACGGCGCCGTGACGGGTTCGAACGATTCGCTGGTCATGCTGACGTTCCTTCCATGGGAAGCATGTGTGAGTCTGCAAAGGGGTACGACGTGCGGGCGACCGTCGTTCAGACGGTGTCGTGAGCTTGGCCCGATCGAGATCAGGAACGCGTAAAACGTCCCTGTCGTTCCGCTGTCGGCCGCACATAAGCCCAGACCAGGCGCCGGTGAGCCCGACAAGGCACCAGTAATCTGGGGCGATGCTCAAAGAAGTCATCGCGACCCGCTACATCACGCCCCTGCGTGAGGGCGGTTCGCTCCCGGGGCTCGTCGAGGGCGACGACCTCGCGCCGTACGTCATGAAGTTCAGCGGTGCGGGACAGGGCCGCAAGACGCTCGTCGCCGAGGTCGTGGTGGGGGAGCTGGCCCGTCGGCTCGGCTTCCGGGTGCCGCGCCTGGTGACCCTCGACCTCGACCCCGTGCTCGGCCTCGGCGAACCCGAGCAGCAGGTCCAGGAGCTGCTGAGGTCCAGCGGCGGCGCCAACCTCGGCATGGACTTCCTGTCCGGCGCCCTCGGCTTCGACCCGCTCGCCTTCACGGTGAGCCCCGAGGAGGCCGGCCGGATCGTCTGGTTCGACGCCCTCGTCAACAACGTCGACCGCTCCTGGCGCAACCCCAACCTGCTGATGTGGCACGGCGACCTGTGGCTCATCGACCACGGCGCCACCATGATCTGGCACCACAACTGGCCCGGCGCCCGGACCTCGGCGGCCCGCCCCTACGACGCCGCCGACCACGCCCTGGCCCGTTTCACCCCGGACGTCGCGACCGCCGCCGGGGACCTGGCACCGCGGGTCACCCCGGAACTCCTCGCCGAGGTCACCGCCGAGATCCCCGACGCCTGGCTGACCGGCGAACCCGGCTTCGACACCCCGGACCTCCTCCGTGAGGCGTACGCGGCACCCCTCCTCGCGCGCGTGCCCTCCCTCCACGAGCGCATCAAGGGACTCCAGTGACCGAGCGCCACATCATCCGCCCGAGCGAGGCGAACACCCGGGACGTCTTCGAGTACGCCCTCCTGCGGGTCGTACCCCGCATCGAGCGCGGCGAGTGCATCAACGCGGGCGTGCTCGTCTACTGCCGCGCCCAGTCCTACGTCGGCGCCCGCACCCATCTGGACGAGGCACGGCTGCTCGCTCTCGACCCGGACGCCGACGTGGCCGGGATCAGGGCCGCGCTCGGTGCCGTGGAAGGCGTGTGCGCGGGCGGTGCCGCGGCCGGACAGGCGGCCTCGGACGATGCGGGGCGGCGCTTCCGATGGCTGATCGCGCCCCGGTCCACGGTGGTCCAGCCGGGGCCCGTGCACACCGGTCTCACCGTCGATCCGGCGGCCGAGACGGAGCGCCTGCTGGACCTGCTGGTGAGGTAATGGATCACACCGGGCCACGCGCACGTTGACACCGAGTGCCAGGGCTTCTAGCGTCACGTAGGCCGAAGGTACTAAGCGGTCGCTCACCGGCGGGCCGCGAGGGCGAGAGTCACTCAAGGGCGAGGAGAACCAGCAATGTCCACCACTGAGCAGCGGGTCGCGATTGTCACCGGCGGGGCGCGGGGCATCGGCGCCGCCACCGCCGTACGCCTCGCGGCCGAGGGCCGCGCGGTCGCCGTGATCGACCTCGACGAGGCCGCCTGCAAGGACACCGTGGAGACGATCACCGCGGCCGGCGGCAAGGCCCTCGCGGTCGGCGCCGACGTCTCCGACGAGGCACAGGTCGAGGCCGCCGTCACGCGCATCGTGGCCGAGCTGGGCGCCCCGACGATCCTCGTCAACAACGCGGGCGTGCTCCGGGACAACCTCCTCTTCAAGATGAGCGTCTCCGACTGGGACACCGTCCTCGGCGTCCACCTGCGCGGCTCCTTCCTGATGACCAAGGCCGTCCAGAAGCACATGGTCGACGCGGGCTTCGGCCGGATCGTCAACCTCTCCTCGTCCTCCGCCCTCGGCAACCGCGGCCAGGCCAACTACTCCGCCGCCAAGGCCGGTCTCCAGGGCTTCACCAAGACCCTCGCCATCGAGCTGGGCAAGTTCGGCATCACGGCCAACGCGGTCGCTCCCGGCTTCATCGCCACCGACATGACCGCCGCCACCGCCGCCCGCGTCGGCATGGGCTTCGACGACTTCAAGGCCGCCGCCGCCACCCAGATCCCGGTGCAGCGCGTCGGCGAGCCCGACGACATCGCCAACGCCGTCGCCTTCTTCACGAACGAGGCGGCCGGGTTCGTCTCCGGCCAGGTGCTGTACGTCGCCGGCGGACCGCTCAACTAGGGAACACGGAAAAATGACTGAACTCCCCGAACTCTCCGGCAAGGTCGCCGTCATCACCGGCGCGAGCCGAGGCATCGGCTACGGCGTCGCCGAGGCACTGCTCGCCCGCGGCGACCGGGTCTGCATCACCGGCCGCAGCGAGGAAGCCCTCAAGGAGGCCGTCGAGACCCTCGGAGCCGACCGTGTCATCGGCGTCGCGGGCAAGGCCCACGACGAGGCCCACCAGGCTGTCGTCGTCGAGCGCACGATGGAGGCCTTCGGCCGCGTCGACTTCCTGGTCAACAACGCCGGTACGAACCCGGTGTTCGGCCCCATCGCCGACCTCGACCTGAACGTCGCCCGCAAGGTCTTCGAGACCAACGTCATCTCGGCCCTCGGCTTCGCCCAGAAGACCTGGCACGCCTGGCAGAAGGAGAACGGCGGCGCCATCGTCAACATCGCCTCCCTCGCCGGGATCTCCGCCTCGCCGTTCATCGGCGCGTACGGCGTCAGCAAGGCCGCGATGGTCAACCTGACCCTCCAGCTGGCGCACGAGTTCGCGCCCGGCGTGCGGGTCAACTCGATCGCCCCGGCGGTCGTGAAGACCAAGTTCGCCGCCGCCCTGTACGAGGGCCGCGAGGCGGAGGCCGCCGCCTCCTACCCGCTGGCCCGGCTCGGCGTCCCGTCCGACATCGGCGGCGCCGCCGCGTTCCTCACCTCGGACCAGTCCGACTGGATCACCGGCCAGACCCTCGTCGTCGACGGCGGCATCCTCCTCAACGCCGGAGTGGGCTGACCGACTCCGCCCGGGCGCCGGTCCCTTCACTGTTCCCTTGACGGAACCGGCGCCCGTGTCGAGACGGGAAACGCGCACAGCCGAATGACAACGTCGTCATAAAAACGCAGCTCAACAGCCCCTCCCGAACCACCATTCCGGGCCGCGGAACTGCGGTACGGTCTGCCGACCCTTGGCACGGCGGATCGAGGAGCGAGCGCGTGTTCAACCGGAACCGAGGCCTGCGGGCGGGCGCGGCGATCGCGTCGATCACCCTGGCGGCAGGATGCGGAGTGTTCTCGAACGGGAACTCCGACGACCGCCGTCCCATCGTCGTCGGGACCACCAGCGCCCCCAGCACCCTCGACCCGGCCGCGTCCTGGGACGGGTCCTGGGAGCTGTTCCGCAACATCTACCAGACGCTGCTCGCCTACCCCTCCGGTGCCACCACGCCCGAGCCGGACGCGGCCAAGTCCTGCCGTTTCACGGACGGTTCGAACACCACGTACCGCTGCGAACTCCGCGCCGGCATGAGGTTCGCCGACGGCGACCGCCTCGACGCGCGGGCCGTCAAGCACTCCATCGACCGCATCCGCCTGATCGACGTGCCGGGCGGACCCGCCGGCCTGCTCGGCAGCCTCGACCGGGTGGAGACCGCGGGCGACCGCGACGTCGTCTTCCACCTCAACAAGCCCGACGCCACTTTCCCGTTCGTGCTCGCCACCCCCGCCATGTCGATCGTCGACCCCGACGACTACCCCGCGCACTCCCTGCGCAAGGACGGCAAGGTCTTCGGCTCCGGGCCGTACACCCTGAAGTCGTACGACGACGGGAAACGGGCCCGGCTCGTGCGCAACGACCGCTACAAGGGCTTCGCCCAGCGGGAGAACAGCGCGGTGACGATCCGCTACTTCCAGGACTCCGCCACCATGGTGAAGGCACTGCGGGACAGGCAGATCGACGTCACCTACCGGGGCCTCGCCGCCGACGACATCATCGCCCTCCAGGGCCGCGCCTCGAAGACCCTGCAACTGATAGACGGCTCCGGCACCGACATCAACTACCTGGTGTTCAACCCCAAGGACCGCTGGGCCGGCAACATCGCCGTCCGCAAGGCCGTGGCCCAGGTCGTCGACCGCGGGGCGATCACCCACAAGATCTACCGCGACACCGTGGACCCGCTCTACTCGATGGTCCCCAAGGGCCTCACCGGCCACACCACCGCCTACTTCGACGACTTCGGGGACCCCAGCGTCCCCAAGGCCCGCAAACTCCTCACCGACGCGGGCATCCACCAGCGCGTCCCCCTCACCCTCTGGTACACCAGCGACCGCTACGGCTCCGAGACCGCCCTCGAATTCCAGGAGCTGAAGCGGCAGTTGGACGGCTCCGGGCTCTTCACGGTCACCCTGGAGAGCCGCCCCTGGAAGACGTACGTGACCGGCTACCAGAAGGGCGAGTACCCGGTGTTCGGGCGCGGCTGGTTCCCGGACTTCCCCGACGCCGAGAACTTCATCGCGCCCTTCGTGGGGAAGCAGAACGCGCTCGGCACGCCCTACCTGTCGACCAGGATCACCGACGTACTGCTGCCCGAGTCCCGCCGGGAGAGCGACCGGGCCGACGTGGTCAAGGAGTTCGAGGACGCGCAGCAGGTCCTGGTGGACGACGCGCGGCTGCTGCCGCTGTGGCAGGGCCGGCAGTACGTCGCGGCGAGCGACGACATCTCCGGCGGGGAGCAGTCCCTCGACCCGTCGACGATCATGATGATGTGGGAGCTGTACCGCAAGACCAGCTGGTGACCCGGCTTTCGGCCCCCGTTGTCAGTGGCCGCCTGTAGGTTCTGGGGCATGGAGGCGACCGCATCGCGCGGCCGTCCCGCATCGCAGTCGCCGCACACCGTAAGGAAGTTGACGTGACCGACATCTCCATGCTCCCCGAGTCCTGGCGCGGGGTCCTGGGCGACGAGCTTCAGCAGCCCTACTTCAAGGAGCTGACCGAGTTCGTCGAGGAGGAGCGCGCGAAGGGTCCCGTCTACCCGCCGCGCGAGGAGGTCTTCGCCGCGCTGGAGGCGACGCCGTACGACCAGGTGAAGGTGCTGGTCCTCGGCCAGGACCCGTACCACGGCGAGGGCCAGGGCCACGGCCTGTGCTTCTCGGTCCGCCCCGGCGTCCGGACCCCGCCCTCCCTCCGGAACATCTACAAGGAGATGAAGGAGGAGCTCGGCCTCCCCGTCCCGGACAACGGCTATCTGATGCCGTGGGCCCAGCAGGGCGTCCTGCTGCTCAACGCGGTGCTCACGGTCCGCTCCGGCGAGGCCAACTCCCACAAGGGCAAGGGCTGGGAGAAGTTCACGGACGCGGTCATCCGCGCGGTCGCCGAGCGCCCCGACCCGGCCGTCTTCGTCCTGTGGGGGAACTACGCGCAGAAGAAACTCCCCCTGATCGACGAGGAGCGCCACATCGTGGTCAAGGGCGCGCACCCCTCCCCGCTGTCGGCCAAGAAGTTCTTCGGCTCCCGCCCCTTCACCCAGATCAACGAGGCCGTCGCCCAGCAGGGTCACACCCCGATCGACTGGCGCATCCCGAACCTCGGCTGACCACACCGGGGCCGGTCCGGGGCCGCCTGACGGGGATTGTCAGTGCCGCCGGTTAGCTTCGACAGAGACAGTCGGAGTGGCCGGCGAGTGCGGAGGACGCGGTGGCGGAGCGACAGGGGCAGGCGGCGCCGGACGCTCTGCTGACGCGGATCGGACAGGTCGTCATGCTGCACCACGGCGGCGACCGCGAGGAGGCCCGGGAGCGGCTGCTGGGCCTGTGGGCGGAGCTGGGCGAGGACGGCGACCCGCTGCACCGCTGCACCCTGGCCCACTACCTGGCGGACACCCAGGACGACCCGACCGACGAACTCGCGTGGGACCTGCGGGCGTTGTCGGCGGCGGAGGAGCTGACGGACGGGCGGTACGCGGGCGACCCCGCAGACCCCGGGCACATCGCGGACGCAGACCGGGAGGGGGCGGTCGCGATCCGCGCCTTCTACCCGTCCCTGCACCTCAACCTCGCCGCGGACTATGTGAAGCTCGACCGCCCCGACGCCGCCCGCACCCACATCCGCCGCGCCCGCAGCGCCTGCGCGGTCCTCGCCGACGACGGCTACGGCGACGGGGTGCGGGCCGCGATCGGCCGGCTGGAGCTGCGGCTGGGGGACGGAGGTCCTGGCGGGGGCGAGGGCGGGGCGTGGGGGCCGCCGAGACAGCGGCCGTAGAGCGCCGGGCTGCCTGCTGGCCGTAGGGCCCTCGCGCCTGTCCGGGGTCTCAATGCCCGTAGGTCCGGCCGCAGATGACCGACTGCGGGCTGTCCGGCTGCCAGCCGCCGTACTTCCTGCCGAGGGCGCAGACGTCCTGCGTGTTCCTGGGTACCGACCTGACCGCGTCGGGGATGTCCGCGCTCGGCTGCCGGGGACGGTGCGGCTTCGGGTGCGGATGGGGCTGCGGCCGGGGGTGCGGGTGGACGCGGGGGACCGGCTCCTGGGCCGTGCGCGGGGGTGCGAGGGGTGCCCGGTGCGGGGGAGGGGCGGCCGGTGCGGAGCGGTGGGACGGGCTGATGAATTCGAGCGCTTCCCGTGCCGGGGCCTGGACGACCTGCGGCGACGCGCTGTCCTCCGGTCGCGGCACCGACGCCGGGGCCGGTGCGGCCGGGGGAGCGGGGGCCACCGGCCGCTGGACGGTCATACAGCCGGAGAGGGCCGAGACAGCCACGGTGACCAGGAGCGTTGCGGTCGTCGTCGTTCGATGCACCCGCGCAACTCTGCTGGTTCCGGGCCCGTTTGGGACAGCGGACGAGCGGATGATGCCCCGCACGGGTGATCTCCGCCCTCTTACGGACGGCGCCCGCCCGCTCCGGGTGACGAGACGTCAGTCGCCGGTGTTCCCGTCGATCCGCTCACGGAGCAGGTCGGCGTGGCCGTTGTGCCGGGCGTACTCCTCGATCATGTGCGTGTGGATCCAGCGCAGGTTGAAACTCTCGCCGGTGCGCCGGTGCTTGCCCAGGGAGATGTCGTCCAGGGTGAACCGCGCCGCCTGCTCCCGCGCCGCCGCGATCTCGGCCTGCCAGGTGGCGTACGCCTCCGCCCAGGTGTCCGCCTCGGTGAGATGGAAGTCGCCGTCCGGGTCCTCGTCGGTGTAGTAGATCGGGGTCAGCTGCTCGTCCGCCATGACCCGGCGGTACCAGCTCCGCTCCACCTCGGCCATGTGCCGCACCAGGCCCATGAGCGTCAGCCCGGACGGTTCCGCGGAGGCGGTCCTCAACTGTTCGTCGGACAGGCCCTCGCACTTCCACGCGAGGGTCTGCCGGTGATAGTCCAGCCAGCCGTCCAGCATCGTGCGTTCGTCGGCCGTGGTCGAGGGTTCAGTGCGTTCGATGGTCATCCCCGCATCCTCGCGTGCTCCGTCCGCCCGCACCAGCGGATATCGGCCACCGTATGCTTCCGGAAGGTATCGCAGGTCAAACGCCAGGGAGGCTCCGTGAAGGTCGGCTGCGTCGGACTCGGTGACATCGCGCGCAAGGCCTACCTGCCGGTTCTCGGCGGACTGCCCGGGGTCGAGCTGCATCTGCAGACCCGCACGCCCGCCACCCTCACCGAGGTCGCCGACGGCCTGCACCTCCCGGCGGGGCAGCGGCACACGGACCTCGACGCGCTCCTCGCGCAGGACCTCGACGCCGCGTTCGTGCACGCGCCCACGGCCGTCCACCCGGAGATCGTCACCCGGCTGCTGGAGGCGGGCGTACCGACGTACGTCGACAAGCCGCTCGCCTACGAACTCGCCGAATCCGAGCGGCTGGTACGGCTCGCGGAGGAGCGGGACGTGTCGCTCGCGGTCGGCTTCAACCGGCGCCATGCCCCCGGGTACGCGCAGTGCCTCGACCACCCGCGCGAGCTGATCCTCATGCAGAAGAACCGCATCGGACTCCCCGAGGAGCCGCGCGCGATGATCCTGGACGACTTCATCCACATCGTGGACACCCTGCGGTTCCTGGTGCCGGGCCCGGTCGAGGACGTGACTGTGCGCGCCCGCACCCAGGGCGGCCTGCTGCACCACCTCGTGCTCCAGCTCTCCGGCGACGGCTTCACCGCGCTCGGCGTGATGAACCGGCTCAGCGGCTCGGTCGAGGAGATCCTGGAGGTCTCCGGCCAGGACACCAAGCGCCAGGTCCTCAACCTCGCCGAGGTCGTCGACCACAAGGGCCAGCCGACCGTACGGCGCCGCGGGGACTGGGTGCCGGTGGCCCGGCAGCGCGGCATCGAGCAGGTCGTCCTCGCCTTCCTCGACGCCGTGCGCGCCGGAAAGGTGCTCAGCGCCCGGGACGCGCTGGCGACTCATGAACTGTGCGAGCGGGTGGTACGAGAGGTCGCGGAGCGGTCCGCCGCAGCCTGAACGCCCGCATCCCCTCGCCGACGCACACGAGCGCCAGGATCAGCAGCGAGCCCTGCACCGGCCAGTCGCCGTAGCGGACGTACGGCGTGATGCCGTGGGCGAGCGGGACGTCGTAGACCCGGGTCGTGCTCGCGCCGGTGCCCAGCCACGGGCCGACGCGCTCGCCGCTCGGGCCGTAGACGGCGGAGACGCCGGTCAGGGTGGCGTGGACCATCGGGCGGCCGGTCTCGGCGGTGCGCAGGGCGGCCAGCGTGGCGTGCTGCTCGGGGGCCCAGCTGTGCTGGAACGACGAGGTCGACGACTGCGCGAGCAGCACGTCCGCGCCGTCCTGCGCGAGATGCCGGCTCATGTCGGGGAACGCGGTCTCGAAGCAGATCAACGGCCCGACGCGCAGAGCGTGACCCACGCTCATCACGACCTGCTCCGTGCCGTGCCTGCGGTCGACGCCCGCCGCCTTGCCGACGGAGGTCGCCCAGCCGAGCAGCGAGCGGAACGGGATGTACTCCCCGAAGGGCACGAGCCGCATCTTGTCGTAGCGGTCACCGGTGAGCCCCTTCGGGCCGACCAGGATCGAACTCTTGTAGATGCCGGGCTTGTCGGAGCGCTCGGCGTCCACGTTGACCAAAATGTCGGCGCCGGTCTCCTTCGACAGAGCGGCGATACGACGTGCCAGATCCGGCCGCTTGCCGAGGTCGAAGCCGACACTGCTCTCGCCCCACGCGATCAAGTCCACGTGCCGGCCGGCCAGTTGACGGGTCAGCCGCTCCTCGCGGTCGAAGCGCCGGACACCGCTGTCGTCGCCCGCGATGACACCGGGCTGTACGACGGCGATCCGCACGCTGCCGTCGACATCGGGGCGCGGCGACCACACCCAGGCGGCGGAGGTCGCGGCGGCGGTGGCGACGAGTCCGGCGACGGCCGGTACCCGCACCTCACGGACCGAGACCAGCACGGCGGCCGCGACATTCACGGCCACCACCAGGAAGCTCAGCAGCCACACCCCGCCCACGGAGGCGAGCCGCAACGCCGGTTCCACCTGCCACTGGGTGGAGCCGAGCAGCCCCCAGGGACCGCCCAACCCCTGCCAGGAACGCACGAGTTCGACCATCAGCCAGCCCGAGGGCAGCACCAGCAGCGCGGCGGCACCCCGCCGGGGCGACGGCACCCCGCCCAGGAAGCGGCGCACCAGCCAGCCCCACGGCGCCCACAGCGCGCCCAGCAGCGCCGCGATGACCACGATGAACACGCTCAGACTCGGCACCAGCCAGCTGTGCACCGCCAGCATGAACCCGAGGCCTCCGAACCAGCCGTCGTGGGCCGCGCGGCGTCCGGTCGGTGCGGAGCGGGTCAGCAGAATCCAGGGGACGAGCGCGACGTAGGCGAACCACCACAGGGACGGCGCGGGGAACGCGAACACGGGCAGGGCGCCCGCGAGCGCAGCGAGCACGGAACGCCGCCACGGAGAGGCGAGCCAGTCGCCGAAGGTCTTCATACAGCACCTCCTTACCCGCTGGTCGCTCCAGTGTGCGTCCCGGGGACGATCTCGCACAGGGGGCCCCGCCCCGGCCGTCTCAGTGGACCACGGCTTCCGGGCGCCGTTCGGGAAGGCGCCGCCACTTCTCCTCCACCACGACCTCGGTCAGCCGCCAGCCGTCGTCGGTCCGCAGCAGCCCGAACAAGTACCGGCCGCCGCACACGAAATCCGGTGCGGTGGAGAGGTTGTCGGCGCTGTCGTCGTCCTTGGCGAAGCGCATCGGGTTGACGTAGTCGGCCTGGACGTGGGCGGTGTCGTCGGTGTGCTGGTCCGGGGCGCCGAAGCGGATCCGCCGGTTGACGATCAGATGCTGCCGCATCGGGAACATCCGCATGCTCTCCGCCAGCCACCCGGCGATCTGCTCCGCGTTCCCCTCGATCCCACCGGCGGACCGGTAGTCGGCACGCCCGTCCGGGGCGAACAGTTTCCGGTACGCCTCCCAGTCCCCGTTGTCCACCGCCACCGCGTAGGCGGTGACCACTTCGTCCACGGCAAGCCGGTCCATCACAATCGCCAGTTCCACACGCTGCGTCATCGGCTCAGTGTTGGCTACGGAGGGTGTCGCGCCAAGAGGGACGCGGATACAAGGTGGGGAACATTCGGTGGTTCTCCCAGCTCTGCACGGGTCTTCGGCGTTCTTCGTCGCTCATTGTCGTTCTTCGGCAGTCTCGGTCGTTCTTCGTCGCGAGGAATGGTCCATGAGAGGAGAGGAATGGTCCATGAGAGGAGTGGTCCATGAAACGTCTTGTCACGGTCGTCACCGGGGGTGGCCCGGGAATCGGCGCCGCGATCTGCCGCCGGCTCGCGGAGGACGGTCACGACGTGGTGGTGGGCTACGCAGGGGACGGGCACGGGGACGCGGACGCGGCCGAGGAGGTGGCGGAGGACGTACGGCGGTCTGGCGCCCGTGCGGTCTGCGTACGGGCGGACACGTCGCTGGAGGCCGAGGTCGAGCGGCTGTTCACCTCGGCCGAGAAGCAACTCGGCCCGGTCACCGGGCTGGTGAACAACGGGCTGGTGAACATCGCGGGGTCCGCGGGGCCGTCCGCCCGCCTCGCCGACACGGAACCGGCCGACCTGCGCCGGTTCGTCGAGGTCAACCTCCTTGGCACACTGCTGTGTTCACGCCGGGCCGCACGAGTGATGACGGCTGGGGGAAACGGCGTGATCGTGAACGTGATGCCGTGCACGGCCACCCCCGGCGCCCCGGTCCACCCCGCGATGACGAACGCCGCCGTCGAGGCCCTCACCCTGAACCTCGCCGAGGAACTCGGCCCCGGCATCCGCGTCAACGCGGTCGAACCGGGAGACACCGAGGAAGTCGCCGCCGTCGTCGCCTGGTTGATGTCACCGGACGCGTCGCGTGTGAGGGGGACGGTGATACGGGGGACGGGCGGGCGGTAAAGCCACCGCCCCGGGCGGCCGGTGCCTGACTCAGGCCGCCGCGATGACCTCGTCGCGGATCGCCGCGGCCCACTCGACCACCAACAGCTCGTATTCCTCGCGCTCCTGGGTGGAGAGGGAGCCGCCCGCACGGAGCCAGAGTGCCCGGATCTGCTCGTTCACCTCGGCAGCAGACCGCACGGAACCAGGGGCCACGAAATCGGGGGACATGCGAACAGCCTAGGGGCAAGGACTGACACTGCGCTACCGGACGGCTACTCAGACCGTATGGGGTTGGTCACGGGTGCGGTGAACCGGCGCCTGGTGCCGGGCGGGAAGCTCAGTCGACCCACGTGACGACGCACTGCGTCCGACGTGCGGCGGTCCGGTAGAACTCCCGCAGGGCGACGAAGTGTTCGGCCAGATATTCCCGTACGTCCCCGTCGAACCCGGCAGCGAATCCGCAGGCGACGGCCGCGTCCGCCGTGGACGCGGGCAACGACGAGAGCAGCTCGTCGAGTTGGACACGGGTCAGCGCGGCGGCGATGTCGGCGACCGCGGCGGGGGCGAGCAGCCGAGGCGGGTCGCCGAAACCGTCGTACACCTCGGCGTGGTCCAGGAATCCCACGTCGCCGTCGGGATCGCCCGAGACGGCCCGGTCGAGCAGGGCGATCAACTCCGGGTCGGCTGCGGTCGAGCGGCTGTGATGGAGGAGCCCCCATAGCGCCCAGTCCGTGTCGAGCCGGTCGCCCTCCGGTGGGTCCCAGTCCGGGGACGCCCCGGGCGAGTCGAGGGCCGTGGCGCGGCAGCGGTCGAGGTACTCGGGTGTCACCCGGGCGAACTGCTGGGTCAGTGCCATGAGTTGGTCTCCCGGGTCAGGTGGCTCAGCCCGCCGACTCCGCCGCGTGCGGGCTCAGTACGCCCGCCGTCACCAGCGCGATGATGACGATGCCGAGGGCGACACGGTAGTAGACGAACGGCATGAAGCTCTTGTGGGAGATGAACTTCATGAACCAGGCGATGACCGCGTAACCGACCACGAAGGCGATCACCGTCGCGAACATCGTCGGCCCCCACGCCACATGCCCCTCCTCCGCCGCGTCCTTCAACTCGAAGGCGCCGGAGGCCAGTACGGCCGGCATGGCGAGGAGGAAGGAGTAACGGGCCGCCGCCTCCCGGGTGTAGCCCATGAAGAGGCCGCCGCTGATGGTCGCGCCGGAGCGGGAGACGCCGGGGACCAGCGCCATCGCCTGGCAGAGGCCGTAGAGGAGGCCGTCCTTGGCGTTGAGGTCGACCAGGGTCTTGCGCTGCTTGGGGGCACGGTGCCGGCCGCCGTGCTCGTCGCGGGCGGCGAGGCGGTCGGCGATGCCGATCACGATGCCCATGACGATCAGCATTGTGGCGGTGATACGGAGATCGCGGAACGGACCCTCGATCGCGTCCTTGAGGGTGACCCCGAGCACGCCGATCGGTATGGAGCCGACGATCACCAGCCAGCCCATCTGGGCGTCGTGGTCGCGCCGCATCTCCTTGTTCGTGAGGGACCGGAACCATGCGGCGAGAATCCGCCCCACGTCCTTGCGGAAGTAGATCAGCACCGCCGCCTCCGTGCCGAGCTGCGTGATCGCCGTGAAGGCCGCGCCCGGGTCCTTCCAGCCGGAGAAGGCCGCCGTCAGCCGCAGATGCGCGCTGGAGGAGACGGGGAGGAACTCGGTCAGCCCCTGGACGAGTCCGAGGATGAGGGATTCAAACCAAGACATGGAGTTACGGCGTCCAAGTGCTGATCGTGGAGGGGTAAAGGACACGCCAAAACGCCGCGCACGGTGATCGGGTGTGTGTGAGGGGCAGCGTAGCGTCCCGGTGTGACAGGCCCGACACAGGGGTTTCACGGCGACGGGTGGCTCCGGACGCGACGGGTCCGGCGGCGGTCGGGCGATCCCGGGCGGAAGGTTTCGCCGCCGTCGGACGATTCCGGGCACAGAGGATTAGCGAGCGGTCCGGCGACTCCGGGTACAGAGGATTAGCGAGCGGTCCGGCGACTCCCGGTTCGCGGTGTTGACCTGCTGCGGGGGCGGCGCATACGTTGCAGCCGAGGAAAGCGCTTGCTGTACGCGCTCGCTGCCCCGGAGGAGTGCTGATCACGACCATGTCCACACCCGCCACCGACCCCGGGGCGTTCCAGCCCTTGCCCCCGCTCACCGGCCGACGCATCAGGGCCGCGGTGGTCGGCGCGGGTGCGATCGGCCGCGGGTCCCATTTCCCCGCGCTCGCCCGGCTCGCCGAGGAGGGCGAGACCGAGGTCGTCGCCGCCGTTGACATCGATGCCAACGCGGTCGAGTCCTTCGCCGCCGAGGCCGGGATTCCGCACGCCTACACCGACCTGGAGCGGATGCTCCGGGAACAGCGGCCCGACCTCGTCACCATCTGCACCCCGCCCACCCTGCACCGCGCGCAGACCATCGCCGCGCTGCGGGCCGGCGCCTGGGTCTGGTGCGAGAAGCCGCCGGTGCCGACGCTGGCCGACTTCGACGCCGTGGAGGACGAGGAGGGGGCAGTCGGCGGGCCGTACGCCTCGATCGTCTTCCAGCACCGCTTCGGCTCGGGCTCGCGGCATGTGCGGCGGCTGCTCGCCGAGCAGGCCATGGGGCGGCCGCTCGTGGCGCACTGCCAGACCACCTGGTACCGCGACACCGCCTACTACGCCGTGCCCTGGCGCGGGCGCTGGGAGACCGAGGGCGGCGGTCCCGCCATGGGACACGGCATCCACCAGATGGACCTCCTGCTCGATCTGCTCGGGCCGTGGACCGAGGTGAAGGCCATGGCCGGGCGGCTGGTCCACGACGTGGAGACCGAGGACGTCTCGACCGCGCTGGTCCGCTTCGAGAACGGCGCGATGGCCACCGTCGTGAACAGCGTGCTGAGCCCCGACGAGGTCAGCCGTATCCGCATCGACTGCGAGCGCGCCACCGTCGAGCTGACCCACCTCTACGGGCACGGCAACGACAACTGGCGCGTCACCCCCGCCCCGGACGTGCCGGCCGAGGAGGCCGCCGCCTGGCGGGACTTCGGCCCCGACGTACCGAGTTCGCACCTGGAGCAGCTGCGTGAACTCGTCGTGAGCATGCGCGCCGGTGAACGCCCGCGCAGCAGCGGCACCGACGGGCGCACCAGCCTGGAGCTGATCACCGCGCTCTACAAGTCGGCGTTCACGGACACGACCGTACGGGCCGGCGAGATCGGCCCCGGAGACCCCTATTACACGGCGCTGCACGGCGGCGCCCCCGGCTGGGCGCCCGTGGCGCGCGAGGAGGTGCCGGCGTGACCGGCCTGCGTATCGTCCACGCCCACGGGGACCGCGTCACGGTCACCGAACCGGCCACCGGCGTCGAGCTGTTCAGCTATGTGTACCGGCCCGAGGCCGCCTGGGAGGCGCCGAAGCCGTACCTCCACCCGATCAGGACCCTCGCCGGTGACGTCGTCACGGACTACCGGCCCAACGACCACCGCTGGCACAAGGGCCTCCAGTTCACCGCCTCGCATCTGTCGGGCGCGAACCTGTGGGGCGGCAACACATACGTTCACGGCGAGGGGTATCTCCAACTCCCGGAGCGGGTCGGGTCGATGGCCCATGTCGCCTTCGACGAGATCGACGCCGACGCCGACCGTCTCGTCATCGCCGAACGGCTCACCTGGCACCCGTACAGCGGTGAACTCTGGGCCGATGAGCAGCGCCGGATCGAGGTCCACGACGTCGACACGGAGTCGGGTTCCTGGGCGCTGACCTGGACGAGCGCGGTGACCAACCGCCGTGACGAGCCGCTGCGGTTCGGCAGCCCGACCACCCACGGGCGCGAGGCGGCCGGTTACACGGGCCTGTTCTGGCGCGGCCCGCGCGCCTTCCGCGACGGCCGGATCATCGGCCCCGACGGCGAGGGCCCCGAACTGATGGGCTCCCAGGGCCCCTGGCTCGCCCTCTCCGGCGAGCACGACGGCACCGACGGCCACGCCACCGTCGTCTTCGCGCACGCCCCCGAGAACGACGAGTCCGGCGCCCGGGGCACCCACCCCGCCCACTGGTTCGTCCGCAACGAACCCTTCGCGGGCATCGCCCCCTCCTTCGCCTTCCACGACGAACTGGAGCTGGCCCCCGGCGACACGCTCACCCGCCGCTACCGGGTCGTCGTGGCCGACGGGGCATGGGAGCGGGAGGAGATCGCCAAGTACCTGGAGGCGCACCCGTGGTGAGCGGTTTCCCCGGACTGCCGGGCGGGGTCGCCGTCTCGCGTCTCTCCGTCTACGACTGGCCCGCCTCCGACGGTGTGTGCGGCGGAACTCCCCATATGCACCTGACCTGTTCGGAGGGGTACGTCGTCACCGGCGGTCACGGCGCGGTGCAGACGCTCACCACCGCCGGGTACGAGGTGACGCCTCTCGCGGCCGGGACGGTCGCCTGGTTCACGCCGGGCACCATCCACCGGCTCGTCAACGAGGGCGACCTGCGCATCACCGTCCTCATGCAGAACAGCGGCCTGCCCGAGGCGGGGGACGCGGTGCTCACGCTACCCCCGCGGTACCTCGCCGACCCCGGGACGTACGCGGACGTCACCACGATCCCGGCCGACGCGTCCGAGGCCGAGCGGGAACGCGTCGCCCGTGCCCGGCGCGACCTCGCCCTGGAGGGCTACCGGGCGCTGCGTGACGCGAAGGGACCGGAGGCGCTGGCCGCCTTCCACCGGGCCGCCGCCGCGCTGATACGACCCCGGCTCACGGAGTGGCGCGAGCGCTGGGAGCGGGGTGCGCGGGCCGCCGCCGCGGCCACGGGGGAGCAGCTCGACCGGCTGGAGCAGGGCGACTTCTCGCACCTCGCCGATGCTGCCGTGCGGGCTGAACAGCCTTCGGAGTACGGGAAGTTCGGGATGTGCGGGCGGTTGGACGTCTACAAGGGGGCGTAGGCCCGGCTTCTTTTTGGAGCGGGCCTGGTTCTTTCCGCTCAGGCTGCCGCCGGGCCCCTCACGGTCCAGCCCGGTGACTGCGGGTGGGCCGTCAGGTCCTCGTGGCGCACCGGGTCACCGCAGGCCGTGCAGGTGACGGCCGGGACCAGTTCGTTGCCGCAGATGTGCTCGATCACCATGGGGCGATCGTCATCCTTCCGGAGATGGCGGTCGCCCCATGCCATGAGGGTCATCAGGATCGGCTCCAGTTCGAGCCCCGCCTCCGTGGGCCGGTACTCGAAGCGCTGCGGGTGTTCGCTGTAGGTCCGCCGGGTCAGGACGCCGGCGTCGACGAGACGGCGCAGCCGGGTGGCCAGGACGTCGCGCGGGGCGCCGATGTTGCGGACCAGTTGGTCGAAGCGGCGGTTGCCGAGGCACACCTCCCTCAGGACGAGCAGGGAGTACTTCTCACCGACGAGTGCGAGGGCGTCGGCGATGGAGCAGGGGCGCGGGTCTTTGGGGGCGGCCATGGCACCCACTGTAGAGGAGGGTTTGATTTTCAAACTGACAGGGCTATGGTGAGTTTGGAATTCCTACTCACTAGTAGTGCTCGCTGGTAACCACGGAGGCCCGCCCCATGCGTGACGCAGTGATCGTCGAAGCCGTACGCACACCCGTAGGCAAGGGCAAGCCGAGCGGCAGCCTCGCCCAGGTCCACCCCGTCGAACTCCTCTCGCACACCCTGCGCACCCTCGTCGAGCGCACCGGGATCGACCCGGCCGTCATCGACGACGTCATCGGCGGCACGGTCACCCAGGTCGGTGAGCAGGCCGTCAACATCACCCGGCAGGCGGTGCTGTCGGCGGGCTTCCCGGAGTCGGTGCCCGCGACCACGGTGGACCGCCAGTGCGGCTCCTCCCAGCAGGCCGTGCACTTCGCGGCGCAGGGCGTGATCTCCGGGGCGTACGACATCGTCGTGGCCTGCGGTGTGGAGTCCATGGGGCGCGTGCCGATGGGGTCGAGCGTGCTGCCCGGCACGGACCCCTTCGGCCCCGGAGTCGCCGGGCGCTACCCGGAGGGCCTCGTCCCGCAGGGCATCAGCGCCGAACTCATCGCCGCCAAGTGGTCGATGACACGCGACCAGTTGGACGCCTTCGCGGTCTCCTCGCACCAGAAGGCGGCCACCGCGTGGGACGCGGGACTCTTCGACGCCCAGGTCGCCCCCCTGGCGGGCACCTCGCGCGACGAGTGCGTACGGCCCGGCAGCACCCCCGAGATCCTCGCCGGCCTCAAGCCCGCCTTCTACGACGCGACGTACGCCGAGCGCTTCCCGCAGATCGACTGGAACATCACCGCGGGCAACTCCAGCCCGATCAACGACGGCGCCTCCGCCGTCCTCATCACGTCGAGCGAGACGGCGGCCCGGCTCGGACTGCGCCCGCTCGCCCGGCTGCACAGCTTCGCCGTGACCGGGTCCGACCCGCTGCTCATGCTCACCGGCGTCATCCCGGCCACCGAGAAGGTGCTGCGCCGGGCGTCGCTCACCCTCGAGGACATCGACCTGTTCGAGGTCAACGAGGCGTTCTCCAGCGTCGTCCTGGCCTGGCAGCAGGAGACGGGCGCCGACCTCGCCAAGGTCAACGTGCACGGCGGTGCCATCGCCATCGGGCATCCGCTCGGGGCGAGCGGCACGCGGCTGACGACCACCCTGGTGCACGCGATGCGGGACCGAGGAGCGCGCTACGGACTCCAGACGATGTGCGAGGCGGGCGGCCTCGCCAACGCGATGATCCTGGAAGCCGTGTGACGCCTCGGACGCGTCAGTCGCCGCGCAGGTGGTGGCGCTTGCGCCAGGCCACCACCGCGCCGCCCAGGGCGGGCAGGGCGATGCAGGCCATCGCGATCAGGAAGACCGGGGACGTCGGGCTGGAGGCACGGGCGCCGGCGACGACGTAGGCGGCGGTGTTCGGGATCGAGCCGAGCGCCGTCGCGAGCAGGAACGGCGTCCAGCGCATGCGGGAGACCGCGGCGCAGTAGTTCACGCCCCAGAACGGCAGTCCCGGGAAGAGCCGGGCCGCCATCATCGACCGGAAGCCGTGCTTGCTGAGCTGTCCGTCCGCCGCCTTCAGCCAGCGGCCCCGCAGCAGCGGGCGCAGGGCGTCCTGGCCCAGCAAACGGCCCAGGCCGAAGGAGATCCCGGCGCCGAGCACCGTGCCCGCCAGCGCCGCGCCGGTGCCCAGCTGGGAGCCGAAGAGCGCGCCCGCGGCGAGGTTCAGCAGGGGGCGCGGCACGAACGCCACACTGCACAGGCCGTACGCCGCCGCGAACACCAACGCGGCCATGGCGCCGCCGAGTTGGGGCGGCCAGCCGTCCGAGAGCAGTCGCTGCGGGTGGAAGAGCAGCACCGTCGACGCGGCCCCGGCGAGCAGGACGAGCAGCAGCGACAGCCGCGACCACGGCGAGAGCAGGGCTCTCGTGCAGCGCGCGGCGAAACCTGTCGGGACGACGGGCAGCGGAGGCGCGACGGGCATGACCGCGGGAACGGCCACGGCGACGGCGAACTCCGTGCCGGTGATCCGGTCCGTGGCCCGGGGAGTGGCCGTGGCGGTGCCCCCTGAGCGGGTGGTGGCATCGGCGAGCATGTCGGCGACACTAACCGACCTGTGTATGTGATCGCCGTATGGTTCGTCTCATGAGCGTCACAGGTGCGGGCACCGTGCGGGTACCCGGCAGCGTCCTCGCCGACACCGTGCTGGAGCGGCTCACGGCCACGTACGCCGCCGCGGCCGACCCGGAGCGGGCCGCGTCCATGCGGGCGTACATGAAGGACGTGGCGCCCTTCCTGGGCCTCACCACACCCCTGCGCCGCACTCTGTCCCGCACGGTCCTGGAGGGCACACCCCGCCCCGACGAGGCCGACTGCACCGCGATCGCCCTGCGCTGCTGGGAGTTGCCGGAGCGGGAGTACCAGTACTTCGCCGTCGACTATCTGCGCCGCCATGTGAAGCGGTGCACGTCCGGCTTCCTGCCCGTCGCCCGGCATCTCGTCTCGGCCGTCCCCTGGTGGGACACCGTCGACGCACTCGCCTCCCACGTGGTGGGAGGCCTCGTCGCCGCCGATCCGGAGCTGGTCGGTGACATGGACGCGTGGATCGTGGACGAGGACATGTGGGTCGCCCGCACGGCCCTCCTCCACCAACTGCGTTACAAGGAGCGCACCGACACCGAGCGCCTCTTCGCCTACTGCCTGCGGCAGTCCGGGCACCCCGACTTCTTCGTCCGCAAAGCGATCGGCTGGTGCCTGCGCGAGTACGCGAAGACGGACCCGGAAGCGGTACGCGGCTTCCTGGCGCGGGAGAAGGGGCGGTTCGCGCCACTGTCGGTGCGTGAGGCGCTGAAGAACATCGGGGCCTGAGAGCGCCGAGGGACCGGTGGGGGAGCGAACTCCCCGGCCCGCGAAAACCATTCGACTCGGAGCAGGGCGTCGGCGATGATCGCCTCATGTTCCGGTACGCCTTCCACCTCGCAGCACCCGCCGTCGCGGGTGCCACGAAGGCTGCCGTTCCCCCTCCCCTCGCCGCCGTCGACGGCGCCCGAAGCTGACCCTCTCCGGATCGTCCGGCGGACCCCGCAGGGGGAGGGTCGGCGAGTCCTCGGGGTCCCCGCTTTTCACCTCTGGAGAGGCTTCGAGGTACAGCCATGCCCAAGACGGCATACGTGCGCACCAAACCGCATCTGAACATCGGCACCATGGGCCATGTCGACCACGGCAAGACCACCCTGACCGCCGCCATCACCAAGGTCCTCGCCGAGCGCGGGGCGTCCACCTTCGTACCCTTCGACCGCATCGACCGGGCGCCGGAGGAGGCCGCGCGCGGCATCACCATCAACATCGCGCACGTCGAGTACGAGACCGACACCCGGCACTACGCCCACGTGGACATGCCCGGCCACGCCGACTACGTCAAGAACATGGTCACCGGCGCCGCGCAGCTCGACGGGGCGATCCTCGTCGTCTCCGCGCTCGACGGGATCATGCCGCAGACCGCCGAACACGTGCTGCTCGCCCGGCAGGTGGGCGTCGACCACATCGTGGTCGCGCTCAACAAGGCCGACGCGGGCGACGACGAGCTGACCGACCTGGTCGAGCTGGAGGTCCGCGAACTGCTCACCGCGCACGGCTACGGCGGCGACGCCGTGCCCGTCGTCCGGGTGTCCGGTCTCAAGGCCCTTGAGGGGGACCCCCGTTGGACCGCCTCGATCGACGCGCTGCTCGACGCCGTGGACACGTATGTGCCCATGCCCGAGCGGTATCTGGACGCGCCGTTCCTGTTGCCGGTCGAGAACGTGCTCACGATCACCGGGCGTGGGACGGTCGTCACGGGGGCGGTCGAGCGGGGCACGGTCCGGGTGGGTGACCGGATCGACGTGCTCGGCGCGGACCTGGACACGGTGGTGACCGGCCTGGAGACCTTCGGCAAGCCCATGGCGGAGGCGCAGGCCGGGGACAACGTGGCGTTGCTGCTGCGGGGTGTGCCCCGGGACGCCGTTCGGCGGGGGCATGTCGTCGCGGCGCCCGGGAGCGTGGTGCCCCGGCGGCGGTTCTCGGCGCGGGTGTACGTCCTGTCGGCGCGCGAAGGCGGTCGTACGACCGCTGTGTCCACGGGGTACCGGCCGCAGTTCTACATCCGTACCGCGGATGTCGTCGGGGACATCGACCTCGGGGAGGCGGTCGTCGCGCGGCCGGGGGACACCGTCACGATGACGGTCGAGCTGGGGCGGGACGTGCCGTTGGAGCCGGGGCTCGGGTTCGCGATCCGTGAGGGTGGGCGGACCGTGGGAGCCGGGACGGTCACGGACGTCGACTGAGGGGCTGGGTGGTTGATGGGGCGTGGGTGGCTGCGGGGCCGTTGTGGCTGGTCGCGCAGTTCCCCGCGCCCCTTTCGGGGCGCCTCCCTGGGCCGGAGCCGAGACCGCACCGGCACCGGGGGCAAGCCGTCACCGGCACAATGGACCCGTGAACGAATCCCTTCCCGTGGACGAGCCGATACCCGTTACCCGGGATGTCGATCACGGCGTCGCCAAGCTCATGCCCGACGTGGACCGCGACCGTGCCTGGCTGCTGACCGTCGACGGGGCTCCGCAGTCCTACGTGGATCTGGACGAGCCCACGCACCTGGAGTTCGAGTACGCGCGGCGGCTCGGGCATGTGCTGGACGTCGTCGCCGAGCCGGAGCTGCCGCTGGACGTGCTGCATCTGGGCGGTGGGGCGCTCACGTTGCCCCGGTACGTGGCCGTGACGCGGCCCGGGTCGCGGCAGGACGTGGTCGAGGCGGATCGCGGATTGCTGGAACTGGTCGCCGAGCACCTGCCGTTGCCGGAGGGCTCCGGTGTGACCGTGCACGGCGCCGACGCGCGTGCCTGGCTTGAGGCGGCGCCGGACGGGTCGGCCGACGTGATCGTGGCCGATGTGTTCGGCGGCTCACGGGTCCCGGCGCACCTCACGTCCCTCACCTACGCCCGTGCGGCGGCCCGCGTCCTGCGTGCCGACGGGGTCTACCTGGCCAACCTCGCGGACGCCGCCCCCTTCGCCTTTCTGCGTGCCCAACTCGCCACGTTCGGCGCGGTGTTCCAGGAGCTGGCCCTCATCGCGGAACCGGCCGTCCTGCGCGGCCGGCGCTTCGGCAACGCGGTGCTCGTCGCCTCGCGGCAGCCGGTCGAGACGGCGGCCCTGATCCGGCTCGTGGCCTCGGACGCGTTTCCCGCGCGGCTCGAACAAGGGCTCGCGGTAAGGGAGTTCATCGGTTCGGCGCGACCCGTCCGGGACGAGGACGCCGTTCCGTCACCCGAGCCCCCCGACGGGGCGTTCGGCATCGGCTGATGGGTTCGCCGTCGGGTCCGGCCGCCCCGCAGGTGTCGAAACGGTGCGTCGCCGCAGGTTCCGTACCTCCGGTACGCACAGCGCCGCCCCGGTGACCAGCGCGACCAGCCCCGCGCAGCCCCACAGCGCCGCCGTACGCCCGAAGGCGGACTCCGCGGGGCCCGCCGCCGCTGCCGCGAGCGGCATCAGGGCGATCGAGCCGAACCAGTCGTAGGCGGAGACGCGGGAGAGTTTCTCCTCGGGGATCTCCTGGTGCAGGGCGGTCATCCAGCTCACCCCGAACACCTCCACCGTGGCGCCCGCGACGAACATCACCGCGTAGAGGACGCCGACCGGGACCGGGACGGCGAGCGCGGCGGACGGGAGGGCCAGGGGGAAGATGCCGAGCATGCCCGCGAGGAGCAGACGGCGGGGTCTCCAGCGGGTCATCAGCAGAGCGCCCGCGACCGTGCCCGCGCCGAACGCGGCCAGGGCCAGGCCCCAGGGACCCGCGCCGCCGAGGCTGTCGCGGGCGACGAGCGGGCCGTAGACCGCGTCCGCCGCGCCGACGACCGCGTTGGCGACGGAGAACGCCACGACGATCGACCACAGCCAGGGGCGGCCGGTGAACTCCCGCCAGCCGTCCCGGAGATCGGCCAGCATCCCGCCGCCCGGTGCGCGCGCCGGGATGTGGCTCACGTCGAGGAAGGAGCGGAGTCCGCCGGCGACCGCGAAGGCCGCCGCGTCGACCGCGAGCACCCAGCCCGGACCGACCGCCGCGACCAGGGCGCCGCCGAGCGCGGCACCGCCCAGGGACGCGCCCTGCATCGCCATCCGGAAGACCGCGAACGCGCGGCCCGCCTGTTCACCGCTGACCGTGGACATGAGCATGCCCTCGGCGGCCGGGCCGAAGAACGCCTGTCCGGTGCCGCCCAGCGCGGTCAGCAGCATCATCTGCCAGAGGCGGGGTTCGCCGGTGAGGACGAGCACGGCGAAGGCCGCCTGCGAGACGCAGCTCAAGGCGTTCGCCGCGACCATCACGCGGTGGCGCGGCACCCGGTCCGCGATCGCGCCGCCGATCAGCAGGAACAGCACCAGCGGCAGCGTGCGCGAGGCGGCCACCAGGCCCACGTCACCGCCGTCGCCGCCCGCCTCCAGCACGGCGAACGCGGACGCGATCAGCGCGCCGTTGCCCCCGAGACCGGTCGCCACCGCGGCGGCCGTCAGCAGCGAGTAGTTGCGGCCCGCCCAGTCGGGTCGGCTCGGTCGGCGGGAGGCGGGGGCGGCGGTCACCGGCCGACTATCGCCGCCCATGCCGCACCCCGCCAAACGAATTGCCGCCGGAACCGGGCCGAACGGTCAACGACCCGCGGCCGTCAGCTCGTTGCGCCCGTCGGGTCCCCGTGCAGCCGGACGGTGCTGAGGATCTTCTGGATCGTCGCGTCGGGGATCTCCTCGCTGACGCCCTTCGCGCCGTAGAGGGTCCAGGAGACGAAGTCGTCCGCCGAGTTCTTGAAGGCGAACGTGGTCGCCTTGCCGTCGGAGGAGCACTTGCCGGTCTTCGGGACGCCCGTCGTGTACGACGTGGCGACGCTGCCCTTCACACCGGACGTCGTCGTGTACGGCTTGGCCGCGCCGATCTTCAGGTACTTCTTGGACGAGTCCTTCTGGTCCGTGTACCCGCCGAACGCGAACGCGGCGGCGTCACCGCGCGCGGTGCTCGCGGTGTCCTTCGCGCCGTCCTCGCCCTTGGTGCCGCTCGACGCCAGCGACGAGGTCTCCTTGGTGCCGTCCTTGTTGTCGTCGGACTCGCACCAGTTCTCCTTCAGATAGGCAGGCGCGGAGAAGCCGATGTACGGGGAGCCGTCGCCCTTCACCTGGTCCTCGAAGAAGGAGAACGTGCCCGGCTTGCCGACCTGCCAGTCGGCGGGGACGTCGAACGCGGTGCCGTACTTCTGGTTGACGACGACCTTCCAGCCCGCGATCGTCGGCTTCTCCGTCTCGTTGCCGCGCGGGTTGTCGTCCGAACCGGAGGAGGACGCGCTCGGGTCGGCGGACGTCGAGGGCGACTGGCTCGCCTTGTCCTTGCCGCCGTCCGCCTTGTCGTCCTTGTTGCCGCCCAGGACCAGGAATCCGGTCACGCCCGCGGCCACGACGACGGCCGTCGCCGCGATGATCGCGATCAGTTTCGTCCGGTTCCCGCCACCCTGCGGCGGCACGGGCGGCTGCGGTCCGCCCGCCGGACCCGGCGCGCCCCACTGCGGCTGCTGCCCATAGGGAGGGGGCTGCTGGTAGCCGGGTTGCTGATACGGATTCGGCTGCTGGTACCCCGGCTGCTGGTACGGGTTGTCCTGCGGGTTCTGCTCGCCCCCGGGCGGCTGCTGTCCTGGCCACATGGGGGGTAACCCTAGTGCGGCCCCGGACACGGTTGGGTCACCGCCCCTTGTCAGGGTCGTACCAACTCCCCGCCGAGGGGACGGCCGCGCGCGGTGTGCGGGCGCACACACCTGGCCAGAAGTGGCTACTCGTGGGTAACATCACCGTCATGAGTGCTGACCAGATGTCGATAGGCGAACTGCTCGCCGCCACGGTGCCGATGGTTCGGACCCTGAACCTGGAGTACCTGGAGACCAGTCCGGAGCGGGCCGTGCTGGCCCTGCCGGACCAGAGCGAGTACCGCAATCACGTCGGCGGACCGCACGCCGGCGCGATGTTCACCCTCGGTGAGTCCGCCAGCGGCGCGATCGTCCTCGCCGCCTTCGGCGACCAGCTCTCACGGGCCGTGCCGCTCCCGGTCAACGCCGAGATCGCGTTCAAGAAGATCGCCCTCGGCCCGGTCCGCGCCACCGCGACCCTCGGCCGCCCCGCCGCCGACGTCGTCGCCGAACTCGACGCGGGCCGGCGCCCCGAGTTCCCCGTCACCGTCGCCATCCAGCGGGAGGACGGCGCCGTCACCGGCGAGATGACGGTCACCTGGACCCTCCGCCCGAACGGCTGAGCGCCCCCACTCCGTGACGGGGTCCGGTCGTGGCCCACAACGAACCGACTCCGCTACGAGGGCCCGGTCATCGCCTGCCGATGACCGGGCCCTCGTAGCGCGTGAGGTTCAGGCCGCGATCCGCGCGCCGTCGCTCTCCCCGGCCTCGCCGCTCTCCAGTCCCGCCACGAACTCCTTGAGCCAGGCGACGAATTCGGGCCCCAGGTCGTCACGGTCGCAGGCCAGCCGGACCACCGTGCGCAGGTAGTCGGCCTTGTCGCCGGTGTCGTAGCGCAAACCCTTGAAGACGACTCCGTGGACCGTGCCCGAGGCGGCCAACTCCTGGAGGGCGTCGGTCAGTTGGATCTCGCCGCCGCGGCCGGGCGGGGTGCGTTCCAGGGTGGGGAAGATCGACGGGTCGAGGACATAGCGGCCGATGACGGCGTAGCGGCTCGGCGCGTCCTCGCGGGACGGCTTCTCGACGAGGCCGGTGACGCGGACGACACCCTCCTCGCCGGTCGGCTCCACGGCCGCGCAGCCGTACAAGTGGACTGATTCCTCGGGGACTTCCATCAAGGCGACCACGCTGCCCGCGTACCGTTCGCGGACGTCCAGCAGCCGGCTGAGCAGGGTCTCGCGCGGGTCGATCAGGTCGTCGCCGAGCAGGACGGCGAACGGCTGGTCGCCGACGTGGTGGCGGGCGCACAGCACCGCGTGCCCGAGGCCGAGCGGGTCGCCCTGGCGGATGTGGTGGATGTCGGCGAGGCGCGCGGGATCGCGTACGGCGTCCAGGTGCACGGTGTCGCCCTTGGCGGCCAGGGCCTGTTCGAGCTCGAAGGCGTGGTCGAAGTGGTCCTCGATGGCGCGCTTGTGCCGCCCGGTGACCATCAGGATGTCGTCCAGTCCGGCCGCGGCGGCCTCCTCGACGACGTACTGGATCGCGGGCTTGTCGACGACCGGGAGCATCTCCTTGGGTGTCGCCTTGGTCGCGGGCAGGAACCGCGTGCCGAGCCCGGCGGCCGGCACGACCGCCTTGCGGACCGTGGGGACGCGGGCGGGTGCGGGGGTGGCTGAAGAGTGGGGGGCGATCATGCGGCCCATGGTGGCCCACGGTGATGAGAGCACCCCGGGAGAAACGTCGGAGTTCCCTGTGTGCCGCCCGTAGTTTGCGGGGGAGTTGGAGATTTCGTGCAGACGCCTGTGGATACCCGCGGTAACCAATCTGAATTCGCTGCGTTTTGAACATCGGTCACTCGAACTGCTTGTTTCCTGTCAGCCGCTTGTGCGAGTGTGAGCCACCTTGTGGGACCGGCCGTCAGAAGGCATCAGAAGGCAATGGTCGGGGTCGTCGCCTCCGGCACCTTCTGACATCTCATAGGTATGCACCAATCAAGTACCTGCTTTCCGAGGGCGGGCATTCCGTGTGCCGTCCTGCGGCTTGGAAGGAAATGGTTCCGTGCAATCCCCCTACCCCCCACGCCCGCCGTTCGCGCCCCTCCCCGGACCGCACCCGGGGGAGTCCGACCGCAATCTCGTCGCGCAACTCGGCGACAAGGCCGCGGGCACCCGTGCCGTGGCACTCCTGCTCGCACGCCACTGGCAGGCGACAAGCGAATATGCCGTCATCTGCCTCGCCACCGCCGACAGTTCGGCGTCCATGGTGGCCACCGCCGCCTTCCACCAGGTCCTGGCCGGTCGGGTCACCGGCGGCGCACTTCGGCCCCAACTCCTCGTCGCGGTACGGGAGATGGTGAAAGCCTGGGCGGCGGACGAGCGAATCGCCGCTCTGCTGCCGGAACTTCGTAAACCCATCGGCGCCCGAGGTCTACGCGCGGCGAGGCCCGGCACCCCGGAAAGGCGGAAGCTCGCGGAACGGGCTTTCGGCGCGCTGTCCGGAGCCTCCCAATGCCTGCTGTGGCACACCGAGGTCGAGGCCGAACCCATATCCGTACCGGCCGGTCTGCTGGGCGTCGACGAGGTCACCGCGGCTGCCGCCCTGGACCGGGCCCGAGAGCAATTCCGGCAGGGCTGCGCACGCGCCCATAAGGAACTCGCGCCCACCGCGGAATGCCGTCACTACAACCGGCTCCTCGACGTCCCGATCCGTCGCGGCGGCAGCTTGCTCCCTGATGTGCAACGGCATCTCATGACATGCCGCTACTGCCGTTTCGCGGCGGAGCAGTTGAGCCATTTCGACGGCGGCCTCGAAGTGCTGCTCGCCGAGACCGTCCTCGGCTGGGGCGCCCGCCGCTATCTCGACTCACGGCCCGGCCGCAGGACCCCCGACGCCCCTGCCCGCCCCGCCCGCCGACCGGTGGGCCGCCACCGCCCCTCGCCGGACGGCCGGCTGAGCTTCCCGCGCCGGCATCCCAAGGCCGCGCTCGTCGGCGTGGGCCTGACCTCCCTCGCCCTGCTCGCCACCGTGCTGGTCTCCAAGGGCTGGAGCGAAGGGGACAACACGCCCGATCCGCACGTCACTTGGGGCGCCCCCAGCGGCAGCTCGACCCACCCGAGCCCCGTCGGCGCCCCCTCGTCCGACGGTTCCGCCGGGTCCGCCTCGACAGCCGGCGCGGCCGGGACGGGAGTCGTCCAGCAGGGCGTCCTGCGCAGCCTCGGCTCCGGCCTCTGCCTCGGCATCCCGGGCGACCGGGTACGGTCCGGCACCGCCGTCACCATGGCGGCCTGCTCGAACACCGGTCGCCAGCAGTGGTCCTACGACCAGGACGGCCTGCTGCGCAGCCTCACCGACCCGGGACTCTGCCTCGCCACCGACACCACCGCGCGCACGGTCACCCTGGCCGGCTGCCTGGTGCACGCGGGCGAGGTGCACTACGACCTCACGGTGCGCGGCGAGTTCCTGCTCCGCTGGAGCCAGGAGCTGGCCGTGACTCCCGCGACCGGCAAGGCCGGGTCGCGGGTCGTGGTCGCGGACCGGGACGGCTCCGCCCGGCAGCAGTGGGCACTGGAGTCCGCCGCCGACGCACGGGTCAAGCCGGGACTACCGGCCGGGGAGGGGGCGGGAGCGGGACAGGGCTCGCCCGACGGGCGGAGCACGGCGCCGGAGAACGGCGCGGCGCCACCGCCCGCGCCGCCCGGGGGAGCGCCCGAGGACGGCGCGCCGCCTTCCGCGGGCCTACCGCAGCAGGGCAGGCCGGAGCTCGCGCCGCGGGCGGCACAGGTCGCGTGCTGCGACACGAGCGCGCCGGAGCCCGCGCCCGCGGGCGGCGACACGGGGGGCGGCGCCGGTACCGCTGCCGTGCGGCCGCTGACGACGGTGGTGGGGGCCGCCGTGGACACCGTCACCTCACTGGTCCCGGTGCTTCGCTGAGCCACGGCGCACGATCCGCGGGGCCGCCCCGGCATGGGCGGCCCCGCACTCTTGTCATCCTTCGGTTCTTGTGGGCTCGTGGTCGATTCCTGTTCGACTCATTGACACGAGTCAGTGACGGTCATAGTTTTCCCGCCGCGTCACTGGTGCCAGGCGGGTCGTCACGTCGGAGTCCGCACAGGGTGCGTTCAGATACCGAACGCGGTCCGGGGCAGCAGGGCGCACCAGCGGTTCACAACGTCGTGCCCGCACACCGAAGGAGTGACGGCTCATGACCGACACCGTGTCCCGGCGATCCGCCCTGCGTCTGCTGGGCGGCGCGATCGCGGTCGCCAGCGCGGCGACCACCGGACTCGTCTCCCCGACGCACGCGTACGCCCAGGCCAGACCCGAGGCGGGGGCCGGCCCCCGCGTGGAAGGACTCCTGGCCAGGCTGACCCTCGACGAGAAGATCTCCCTCCTGCACGGCGCCACCGACCCGGACTCGCTCGGCCAGGCCGGCTACCTCCCCGGCGTCCCCCGCCTGAAGATCCCGCCCCTACGGCTCACCGACGGACCGGCCGGCGTCCGCGTCACCGCACACGCCACCGCCCTCCCGGCGCCCGTCCTGCTCGCCTCCGCCTTCGACCCGGACCTCGCCCGCCGCTACGGCCAGGTCGTCGGCCGTGAGGGCCGCGCCCTCGGCCAGGACGTCCTGCTGTCCCCGATGGTCAACCTGATCCGCACCCCGTACGCGGGCCGCAACTTCGAGACCCTCAGCGAGGACCCGCTGCTCGCCGGTGACCTGGTCGCCGCCGAGATCAAGGGCATCCAGGGCGAAGGGCTCATCGCGACCGTCAAGCACTTCGCGCTGAACAACCAGGAGAAGAACCGCGACTCCATCGACGTGCGGGCCGACGAACAGACCATGCACGAGCTGGAGTTGAGGGGATTCGAGGCGGCCGTCGAGGTCGGCGCCGGCGCGGTGATGGGCGCGTACAACAAGGTCAACGGCACCTTCGCCTGCGAGAACAAACCCCTCCTCACCGACATCCTGCGCGGTCAATGGGGCTTCGACGGCTGGGTGATGACCGACTGGTTCGCCGCGCACAGCACCGTCGCCGCGATCACCGCTGGCCTCGACATGGAGATGCCGGACGGGATGTACTTCGGGGCACCCCTCAAGTCGGCGGTACAGAACGGCAGTCTGCCCGAGTGGTACGTCGACCGCGCGGTACGCCGGATCCTCGGCGTGATGGACCGGTTCGGGCTCCTCGACGGCAGCGTGCCACCCCGCCCCGCCCGTAACGCGAAGGCGGGCGCGGCCCTGGCCCTGGAAGTCGCCAAGGCGGGCGCCACCCTGCTCCACAACGAGAACCGCACCCTCCCGCTGACCGACGGCGGTTCCATCGCGGTGATCGGACCCACCGGCACCCTGCCCTTCGTCAGCGGCGGCGGCAGCGCGCACGTCGTACCGGACCACGCCGACAGCCCGCTCGACGCGATCAGGGCACGGGCCGGCGCGCGGACCCGGGTGACGTACACACTCGGCGAGGACCTCTTCGGCAAGGCCATTCCCGCGTCCGCGTTCACGCCGGCCTTCGCCAGCGAGGGCCTGCGGGTGGAAGCGGGCAAGACCTGGCAGTACGACGGCTCGCTCACCGTGACCGAGCCCGACGAGTGGACGTTCGTCCTGCACTTCGACTCGGCCCCCGCCGCCCGTCCCCAAGTCCTCCTGGACGGCCAGGAGTTGTTCCCGCTGGCACCCGGCTACGGCGAGTACTTCTCCGGCGGCCTGGTCTCCACCGCCCCCGACGGCCTCGCCGTCCGCCGCAAGACCCTCACCCTCACCCGGGGCACGCACACCCTGAAGATCACCGCCCAGGGCGGCGACACGGGACTGCTGTTCCGGCTGCGCCGCATCACCACCGCGACCCGCGCGCAGGACGTCGCCGAGGCCGCCACCGCGGCACACGCCGCCCGAAGCGTCGTCCTGTTCGCCTACGAGGACGCGACGGAGGGCCTCGACCGCGACACCCTCGAACTCCCCGGCAACCAGGCCAGGTTGATAGCGGCGGTCACGGCGGCGAACCCGCGCACCACCGTGGTCCTCAACACCTCGTCGGCCACGTCGATGCCCTGGCTGGCGAAGACGGGCGCGGTCCTCCAGATGTACTACCCGGGTCAGGAGGGCGCCGCCGCCACCGCCGCCGTCCTGTTCGGCGACTGCGACCCCGGTGGCCGGCTCACCCAGTCCTTCCCCGTCGACGACACCCACCACCCGGTCGCCGGCGACCCCCTCCGCTACCCGGGGGTGAACGGCACCGAGGAGTACTCGGAACGCATCCACGTCGGCTACCGCTGGTACGACGCGGAGGGCGTCCGGCCCCTCTACCCCTTCGGCCACGGCCTGTCGTACACCTCCTTCTCCTACGGTGACGTGTCGGCGCGGTGGACCGGACACGGGCTCGACGTGACCTTCACGGTCCGCAACACGGGCCACCGGGACGGCATCGCGGTGCCGCAGATCTACGTCGGCCGCTCACCCGACCTCCAACTCGACCAGGCCGTGCGGGTGTTGGGCGGATATCGACGACTCGCGCTGCGGCGCGGCGAACGGCGGCGGGTCACCGTGCGGGTTGCCGCGCGCACGCTGTCCTCCTGGGACGTGAAGCGGCACGCGTGGGCGCTGGGGACCGGGCGGCGTTCGGTGTGGGTCGGGGCGTCCGCGGGGGATCTGCGGGAGCGGACGAGTGTCGTGGTGAAACGGTGAGGCAGGGAGCAGCCGGCCGGGGCACGGGAGGGCGATCCGCAAGATAAGGTAAGCCTTACTTGAGTGGTGGAATCGTTGGAGGAGTGCTCTCGGCATTCCCCTGGAGGCCCTTATGGCGGACAACCCGAGCTCCTTGGCGCTCACCCGAGTACGACTCGGAGCCGGTGGGCCGCTCGTCCGGGTGCGGGTGGCGGACGGGCGGGTCACCCATGTCGTGGCCGAGTCGGACGCGGGCGTCGGGGCCGACACCGGGCATCAACTCGACCTGCACGGTCGGGTGTTGCTGCCCGGCCTCTGGGACGCCCATGTCCATCTCGCGGAGTGGGCCAGTGCCCGCCACCGGCTCGATCTGGCCGGTACCCCGTCCGCGCGGGCCGTCGCCGACCTGGTCCGGGAGCGGGCCGGGGCGGCCGATGGCTCCGTGCTCTACGGGTACGGGTTCCGGGACGGCCTGTGGGCCGATGCCCCGCACAAGGCGCTGCTGGACGCGGTGCTGCCCGATCGGCCGGTCGCGTTGGTCAGTGCCGACCTGCACGCCGCGTGGCTCAACTCCGCCTGCCTCGCCCTCGTCGGGCGGGGCGACCACCCGACCGGGCTGATCCGGGAGCACGAGGCACACGAGGTGCTGTCCGCCCTGCCCGCGGCGCCGGTCGACGTCGTCGACGGATGGATCGAGGAGGCCTGCCGGGCCGCCGCCGCGCGCGGGGTCACCGGTGTCATCGACTTCCAGTACGGCGACACGGTCGTGGACTGGGAGCGGCGGTCCGCTCGATTCCGGCCCGCGGTAAGGGTGTCGGCCGCCGTCTATCCCAGTCGCCTGGACGCCGCGATCAAGCGCGGGCTGCGGACGGGGGACGAGGTCGGCGCGGACGGGAGTCCGGTCCAGGTCGGGCCACTGAAGCTCTTCACGGACGGTTCGCTGAACACCCGAACCGCCCTGTGCCGCGACCCCTATCCGGGACTCGAGGGCACGGACGGCGCCCACGGCATCGAGGAGACCGCCCCGGACGAACTGGTCCGGCTCATGCGGCACGCCGCCGCGCACGGTATCGAACCCGCCGTGCACGCGATCGGCGACCGTGCCAACACCGTTGCCCTGGACGCCTTCGAGGCGGTCCGGTGCCGGGGCCGGATCGAGCACGCGCAGCTGCTGAGCCCCCAAGACCTGCCGCGTTTCGCCCAGTTGGGGGTCACGGCGGGGGTGCAGCCCCGGCACGCCACGGACGACCGTGACGTGGCCGACCGGCACTGGGCCGGACGCACCGAACGCGCCTTCGCCTACCGCGACTTGCTCGCGGCGGGCGCCCGGCTGGAGTTCGGCTCGGACGCCCCGGTCTCGCCGCTCGACCCCTGGCTCGCCATCGCGTCCGCCGTCAGCCGCACCGACGACGAGCGCCCCGCCTGGCACCCCGAGCAACGCCTGTCCGTCCCCGACGCGTTGGTCGCGGCGGCCCGCGGACGCCGGCTCATCAGGGTCGGCGACCCGGCCGACCTGGTCGTCGTGGACGTGGACCCGCTGGACGCCGACCCGGACACCCTGCGCGCGATGCCCGTGCACGCCACGATGACCAACGGCCGCTGGACCCACGGGCCCTACTGAGCCGCTCCCTGTCCACATCCCCGTAGACGACCCCACGGCACTACCCCGCGACGTGGGCGCCCGATACGCACGGCGAAGGCCCCGGGCCCGGAGGGGACCGTACCCTCCGGGCCCGGGGAGTCAGGGGGCGTCAGACGGTCACCCTCGCCGACCGCACCGACCGGTGGATCTCCTCCGCCCGCACCGCGACGGTCGACAGCAGGGTGCTGGTCAGCCCGTGCGTGTGCTCCGTGCCGCCCTGGAGGTACAGGCCCGCCGAGACCTCCGGCACGGTCTCGACCCGGTGGTCCCGGCCCACGCGGATCTCGTCGCCGTCGTCCCGCAGACAGAGTTTGGCCGCCTCGCCGAGGAGTGAACTCAGGTCGCGGGGGCGGTAACCGGTGGCGAGCACCAGCACATCCGCGGGCAGCACCTGCTTCTCGCCGGTGGGCAGGAACTCCACGGCGACGTCGAGACCGCCGTCCGCCGCCGGGTCGACCGCGCGGATGCGGGAGACGTTGAGGAAGCGCAGCCGTTCCCGTCCCGCCACCTTCTCCCGGTACGCGGTGGCGTACAGCGCCTCGATCAACTCCATGTCGACGACGGAGTAGTTGGTGGACCGGTGGTAGTCGATGAGCGATTGCTTCACCTCGGACGGGGCCGAGAAGTAGACGTCCACCGCCTCCGGATCGAAGATGCGGTTCGCGAACGGGCTGTCGTCGGCCGGGGTGTAGCCGTACTTGGCGAACACCGAGCACACCTCGGCGTCCGGGAAGGTGCGGTGCAGATAGTCCACCGCCTCGGCGGCGCTCTGCCCGGCGCCGAGCACCACGGCCCGCCGCACGGGCTCGCCCGCGTCGGCGAGTGCGGTGGCGCGGGGGATCAACTCGCTGTTGTGCCAGATCCGTTCGGCCAGTTCGAGCCCCGGCGGCACATGCGGCTCAAGCCCCATCGCGACGCTGATGTTGCGCGCCCGCCGGGTGATCGTCGTACCCGAACCCGAAGGGTCGCGGCTGGTGACGTCGAAGTGGGCGATCTCGCCGTCGTCGCCGCGCACCGGGTCGACGGAGACGACCTCGCTGCCGTAGGAGACCAGGTGGGAGACGCGAGCTGCGGCCCACTCGAAGTACTCGTGGAACTCCACGCGCAGCGGGAACAGGGTCTTCTGGTTCAGGAAGTCGATGAGCCTGCCCTGCTCGCGCAGGAAGCAGAGGAAGCTGTAGTCGCTGGTCGGATTCCGCAGCGTGACCAGGTCCTTGAGGAACGACACCTGCATCGTGGCGTCGTCGATGAGCATGCCCCGGTGCCAGCCGAAGCGCGGCTGCCGTTCCAGGAACAGGGCGTTGAGACGACGGTCTGCCGGAAGGCTCCGGTTGTGCTCCTCAACCGCTATGGACAGAGCGAGATTTGACGGACCGAATCCGATTCCGAGTATGTCGTGGACCACTTCGGAACCCAGTAGCGGTGACTTCACCGTGGCATCGCCTCCCTCAGGCAGCCCAATGCTAGATAAGGTAAGGCTTACCTTGCAATGAGTCGTTGAAGGGGAGGACCGTCATGCGGGTCGTCATGCTCGGCTATCAGACCTGGGGTCACCGCACGCTACAGGCGTTGCTGGACTCCGACCACGAGGTCGTTCTCGTCGTCACCCACCCGAAGAGCGAGCACGCCTACGAGAAGATCTGGGACGACAGCGTCGCCGAACTCGCCGAGAAGAACGACGTCCCCGTCCTGCTGCGCAACCGCCCCGACGACACCGAACTCCTCGACGCCGTACGGGAAGCACGGCCGGACATCATCGTCGCCAACAACTGGCGGACCTGGCTGCCGCCGGAGCTGTTCGACCTCCCGCCGCACGGCACCCTCAACATCCACGACTCACTGCTGCCGTCGTACGCGGGCTTCTCGCCGATCATCTGGGCGCTCATCAACGGCGAGCCGCGCGTCGGCGTCACCGCCCACCGCATGAACGGCGAACTCGACGCCGGGGACGTCCTGATCCAGCGCTCGGTGCCGGTCGGACCCACCGACACGGCGACCGACCTGTTCCACCGGACCGTCGACCTCATCGCACCCATCGTGCGCGAGTCGCTCGACCTGATCGCCTCCGGCCGGGACGCGGGCCAGTGGGTGCCGCAGGACCGCAGCCGCGCCAGCTTCTTCCACAAGCGGTCGGCCGAGGACAGCCGTATCGACTGGAGTTGGCCGGCGGACCGCCTGGAGCGCCTCGTACGGGCCCAGTCGGACCCGTACCCGAACGCGTACGCCTTCCATCGGGGGGAACGGCTCAGGATCGTCTCGGCTGCCGTCTCCGAGGGGCGCTACGGCGGCACCCCGGGCCGGATCTTCATCCGCGAGGGCGACGGCGTGGTCATCGTGGCGGGCCCGGAGGCCCATACCGGGCGCAGCCGTGGGCTGTTGGTGCGCCGGGTGCGCACGGACGACGGCACGGAGTACGCGGCAGGCGACTACTTCCGCACCATGGGCGGGTACTTGACCTCCCGGCCTTGACGTCCCGGCCCTGACCTCCCGCTTCTGGACGACCGGGCCCCCGCCCGCCCCGGCGGGGGCCTCAGCGGGTCGAAACGGCTTTCGCGGCAGGGGAGTTGCCGTCGTGGTGGTGCCGCCCCAGCGGGATCACCAGCGGCGTGCCGCTGACCGGGTCGGGCGTGATCCGGCAGCGCAGGTCGAAGACGTCCTCGACCGTCGCCTCGGTGACGACATCGGCGGGCGCGCCCTCGGCGACGATCCGGCCGGCCTTCATGGCGATGACGTGATCGGCGTACCGGCAGGCCTGGTTGAGGTCGTGCAGCACCATCACGACCGTGCGGCCCTCGCGCCGGTTGAGGTCGGTGATCAGGTCGAGTACGTCGATCTGGTGGGCGAGGTCGAGATAGGTCGTCGGCTCGTCGAGGAGCAGCACCGGGGTGCCCTGGGCGACGGCCATGGCGATCCACGCGCGTTGCCGCTGGCCGCCGGAGAGTTCGTCGACCGGGCGCTCGGCGAGGTCGGTCAGATGGGTCGCCTCAAGAGCCGCGTTCACGGCGTCCTCGTCGGCCGCCGACCACTGCCGCCACCAGGTCTGGTGCGGGGACCGGCCCCGGCCGACCAGATCGAGGACCGTCAGCCCCTCGGGCGCGACCGGCGTCTGCGGCAAGATGCCCAGTTTGCGGGCGAGTTCACGCGTCGGGACGGACCGCAGCGCTACGCCGTCCAGCTCCACCACGCCCTCGCGCGGGGCCAGGAGCCGGGCCAGCGCCCGCAACAGGGTCGACTTCCCGCAGGCGTTGGCGCCGACGATCGCCGTGATCCGGCCGGTCGGCACCGTCAGGTCCAGGTTCTCGACCACGGCCCTGCCGTCGTAGGCGAGATGGAGAGCTCGTGCCCGCAACTCGGGCCCCAAGGCGGGTGATGCGGACGTCCGCGGGGCGCGCGGGTCAGTGGTCGACATGCGATCAGCCTCCAGAGCCCGCGCGGTTGGCGCGGATGAGCAGCCACAGCAGGACCGGCGCGCCCAGGGCGCCGGTGACGATCCCGACCGGCAGTTCCGTCCCCGGAATCGCCTCGCGGGCGAGGAGGTCGGAGCCGAGGACGACGAGTGCACCGGTGAGACCGGAGACGAACGGGGGCGGCGACGAGGTGCCCGCCAGCCGCTGGGCGATCTGCGGACAGGCCAGCGCGACGAACGCCACCGGACCGGCCGCCGCCGTGCCGAACGCGACCAGGCCCACACCGGCCAACAGCAGGGCCAGCCGGACGGGTTGGACGGGCGTGCCGAGTCCGGCGGCCACGTCGTCGCCGAGCATCAGCGTGCGCATCCAGCGGCCCATGCCCAGGGTGACCGGCAGCAGCACGGCCAGGGCGATGGCCAGCGAGTCCACCTGGTTCCAGGTCCGGCCGTTGAGGTTGCCGACCAGCCAGCCGAGCGCCGCCTCCGCCTCGAAGCGATTGCCGCGCGCCACAAGGAAGTTGGTGGCGCTGGAGCAGATCCAGGACACCCCGATGCCGACGAGGACGATGCGGTACCCGGTGGCCCCGCCCTTCCACGCCAGCACGTACACGATGAGCGCGGTGGCGAGCGCGCCGAGCAACCCCAGGGTGGACAGGCCGAGTCCGCCGGTCCAGCCCAGAACGACCGCCGCCACCACGGCGGTTCCGGCGCCCTCGGTGAGCCCGATCATGTCGGGGCTGGCCAGCGGATTGCGGGTCATCGTCTGGAACACGGCTCCGGAGACCCCGAAGGCGACGCCGACCAGCAGCCCGACCAGGGCACGGGGCAGCCGTAGGTCCTGGACGACGATCACCGTTCCCGCGTCGCCCGAACCCCACAGGGCCCTGATCACGTCGGTGAAGGCGACGGGATAGTCGCCGATGGTCAGGCCCCAGCAGAAGAGCAGGAACGCGCCGAGTGCGACCCCGGCTCCCGTGAGGAGCAGGCGTGGACGCAGCACTCCGGACACCGGGGGCACGGTCAGCCGGAACGGCCGGTCGGCGAGGGCGGCGCGCGGGGGAGCGACGGGGGTGGGCACGCTCATACCTCCGCGAGCTTCCGGCGGCGGACCAGGACGATGAAGAACGGGCCGCCGAGGAAGGCGACGAGGACACCGGCCTGGATCTCGGTCGGGCGGTCCACCATCCGGCCCAGGATGTCGGCGGACAGCAGCAGGAGAGGTGCGAGCGCGGCCGAAAGGGGCAGCAACCAGCGGTAGTCGGGGCCGATACCGGCGTACTGCGCGAGAACCCGCGCGATGTGCGGGACGACCAGACCGAGGAAGACCACCGGACCGATGACGGCGACCGACGCGCCGGTCAACAGCACGACGGCGGTGACCCCTTGGAGCCGGACCAGGCCCAACCGCCGTCCCAGCGAGGCGGCCACGTCGTCGCCGAGGGCCATGCTGTTGAGGGCGGGCGCGTTGGCGAGGGCCAGGACGGCGCCCACGACGAGGAACGGCAGGATGCGCACCAGCTCGCCCGAGTCCTGGTCGGCGAGGGTGCCGGCCGACCAGAAGCGGTAACGGTCCAGCGCGTCCTGGTCGGTGAGGACGACGGCGCTGGTGAACGACTGGAGCAGCGAGGTGATCGCGACCCCGGCGAGCGCCAGTTTGACCGGCGTGGCCCCGGACCGGCCCATCCGCCCCAGGAAGAACACCACGACGCTCGCGACCAGCGCCCCGCCGAACGCGAACCACACATAGCCGTACAGCGAGACCACCCCGAACACCCCGACCGCCATGACGATCGCGAAGGACGCCCCCGCGCTCACCCCGAGAATTCCCGGATCGGCGAGGGGATTTCGGGTCAGGGCCTGCATCAGCGCGCCGGACAGGCCGAGCGCGGCGCCGGTGGTCAGGCCGAGCAGGGTGCGGGGCACGCGCACCGACCAGATGACGTTGTCGACGAGGCGGCTGGGCGGATGGCCGAGGACCGAGCGGACGACCTGGTCGAGCGGGACGCTGAGCGCGCCGAGGGCGACGGACAGCAGGGACAGCAGGGCGAGGAGGGCGACGATCACCGTCACCAGCACCGTGGTGCGAAGCCTTCTGCCTGAAGCCACGTGCCGGTCTCCATGTCGTGTTCCGGGTCATCTTCCGTGCTCTGGAGCCCTGTTGGCGGACCAGCGGGCAGCCCGGGCCAGCAGCTTAGGTGAGCATAACCTCAGTGGCTGTGACAGGGGCCGACGGTTCCAGGGAGGTCTATCAAGTAAGGCAATGCTTACCTTACTATGCGAGCGGTCGCGGCTCCGCTGAGCCGTTCCACACGCATGGGGAGGCACGGGCAGCTGTGGCGGGCAATACGCTTTCTTCCGCACGGGCAACGGCGACGAACGACTTCTGGCGACGGCGGTTCGCGTCACCGGTACCGGAGACGTCCCTGCCGCTGGACTTCCCGCGTCCGACGCGCGGCGACGGCGAGGTGTCCCGCGCGCACCGCGCGGCCCCCCTCGCCGTGACGGCCGACGAGGTCACCCAACTCACCGCCTTCGTCGCCCTGTTGCACCGCTACGGTGGCATCACGGCCACCGAGACCGCGGTCGCCCACGAGGGCCTCCCGCTCCGCGTCACGATCGACGGCGACACCCCGTTCGCCCAACTCCGCGACCACATCACGGCCGTTCGCGAGGAAGCCGCGGCGCACCGCCTCCCGACCACCGATCTGCTACGGCTGCTCGCCCCCGAACCCTTCCGCGGCGGCGGCCTGTTGTGCGCGACCGGCTTCGGCGCCGACCCCTGGGACGAGACCGGCCCCCTGGACCTGGCGCTCACCGTGACCGACGGAGAGGTGGCCGCCGACTACCGCGCCGACCTCTTCTCGCCGGCCACCGTCGACCTGATCCTCGGCCACTACGGCACCCTCCTCGCCGACGCCGTCACCCGCCCGGACACCCCGGTCGCCGACCTCGAACTCCTCGGCGCCGACGAACGGCACCGCATCCTGCACGGCTGGAACGACACCGAGCACGACGTCCCCGCGCTCACCTGGCCGCGCATGTTCGCCGACCAGGTCGCCGCCCGCCCGGACGAGACCGCCCTCATCCACGAGGACGTCCGCCTCACCTACGCCGAACTCGACGCCCGTGCGGCGAAGTTGGCGCACGCCCTGGTGGCCCGGGGTGCCGGACCCGAGCAGGTCGTCGCGCTCGCCGTGCCACGCTCGGCCGACATGATCGTGGCCGAGGTCGCCGTCCTGAAGTCGGGCGCCGCCTACCTCCCGGTCGACACCGACTACCCGGCCGACCGCATCGCCTACATGCTCGCCGACGCCCGCCCGGTCTGCCTGGTCACCACTGCCGAGATCGCCCCCGACCTCCCGCCCGACCTCGACCCACTGGCGCTCGACGCCCCGGAGACGGTCGCCGAGCTGGCCGCGTACCCGGCCCAAGGCCCGTCCACCGCCGACGAGTTGACGACCGCCCACGCGGCCTACGTGATCTACACATCGGGCTCCACCGGCCGCCCCAAGGGCACCGTCCTCTCCCACGCGGGCGTCGCGAAGCTCGTCGCCACCCAGCGGGAACGCTTCGGCATCGGCCCGCACAGCCGGGTTTTGCAGTTCGCCTCGCCCAGCTTCGACGTGGCGTTCTGGGACCTGTGCCTCGGCCTGCTCTCCGGCGGCCGACTGGTCGTCGTCCCCGCCGACCGCCGCGTCCCCGGCGCCCCGCTCGCGGACTACGCCAACGAGCACGGCGTCACGTTCATGATCCTGCCCCCCGCACTCCTGGCCGCCATGCCCGAGGACGTCCGACTCCCGCCCGAGGCAACCCTCCTGGCGGGCACGGAACGCGTCTCACCCGAACTCGTCGGCCGCTACGCACGCGGCCGCATGATGTTCAACGCCTACGGCCCCACCGAGGCCACCACCAACTCCACCCTCGGCCTCTGCGACCCGGACTCCCCGCCCGGCACCATCGTGCCCATCGGCATCCCCGACCCCGGCACCCGCGCCTACGTCCTCGACGACCGACTGCGCCCCGTCCCCGCCGGAGTCACGGGAGAGCTCTACCTCGGCGGCGCCGGACTCGCCCGCGGCTACCTCGGCCGCCCCGCCCTCACCGCCGAACGCTTCGTCGCCGACCCCTTCGGCGCTCCCGGTGAACGCCTCTACCGCACGGGCGACTTGGTGCGCTGGAAGGCGGACGGCCGCCTGGAGTTCCACGGCCGCGTCGACAGCCAGGTCAAGATCCGCGGCTTCCGCGTCGAACCCGGCGAGATCGAGTCCGTCCTGCGCTCCCACCCGTCCGTCGACCAGGCCGCCGTGATCGTCCGCGAGGACCGCCCCGGCGAACGCCGCCTCGCCGCCTACGTCGTGCCCTCCCTGGACGCCGAGGCGACCCCCAACGAGGGGGTGGCGGAGTGGAAGGACCTGCACGAACTCCTCTACTCCGCAGCCGGATCGGACGGCTTCGAAGAGAACTTCGCGGGCTGGAACAGCATGTACGACGGGCTGCCCATCCCGCTCGCCGACCTGCGCGAGTGGCGCGAGGCCACCGTCGACCGCATCCGCGCGCTACGCCCGCGGCGCATCCTGGAAATCGGCGTCGGCTCCGGCCTGCTGCTCTCCCGGCTGGCCCCGGACTGCGCCGAGTACTGGGGCACCGACCTCTCCGAGGAAGCCGTACGCGCCCTCGACGCCCAGGTGTCCGCCGTCCCCGAACTCACCGACCGAGTCACCCTGTTGGCCCGCCCCGCGCACGACCTCACCGGACTGCCCGAGGGCCACTTCGACACCATCGTCGTGAACTCCGTCATCCAGTACTTCCCCGGAGGCGACTACCTCACCGGCGTCCTCCAGAACGCGGCGGCTCTCCTCGCCCCGGGCGGCGCGGTCTTCGTCGGCGACGTACGCAACCTGCGCCTGCTCCGCACGCTCGGCGCGGCCGTCGAGAGCGGACGGGCACAGGACGCGGCGGACGACGACAAGGAAGCCCTGCGCGCCGCCGTGGACCGGGCCGTCGCCTGGGAGGGCGAACTCCTCGTCGACCCCGACTACTTCACCACCCTCGACGGACTCAGCGCCGACATCCGCGTCAAGCGCGGCACCCACCACAACGAACTCACGCGCTACCGCTACGACGTCGTCCTCCGCGCGGAGACGGAGACGGACATGGCCGAGGAGATCCCCGAGTCGCCCTGGCCCGCGGTCGGTTCGGTCCAGTCGCTGGGTGAACTGCTCGCCGAGAGCCCGGAGTCGCTGCGGATCACCGGCATCCCCAACTCCCGTCTCGCCGACGACCTCGCCGCACTCGCCACCCTCGACGACAGCAGCCGGCCGGCCGCCGGACCGTACGGCGTGGACCCCGAGACCCTGCACGAGATCGCCGGGCGGCACGGCTACGAGGCGGCGCTGACCTGGAACGGGACGGCGGAGGACGGCAGCCTCGACGCCGTGTTCGCTCCCCGAGGTCGCGGCCTGGACGGCGTGTTCGCGCCCGGGGAAGGTGGTGTGGACGGCGTGGTCGCGCCCGAGGGCGACGGGCGGGTGCGCGTTCGTTACCGGCCGGGCGGCAGCCACCCGCTCACCAACCGCCCGGCGCCCTTCCGCAACGTCAACGCCCTGATGTCGACCCTGCGGACACACGCCACCGAGTACCTGCCCGACTACATGGTCCCGGCCGCGTTCGTCCCGCTGGACCGGCTGCCCGTCACCCCCAGCGGCAAGCTCGACGCCGCCGCGCTGCCCGTCCCCGACCTCACCCGTCGGCTCAGCGCGGGCCGCGCACCCGGGACGGCCCGCGAGCAGCTGCTGTGCGACCTGTACGCACGGGCGCTCAAGGTGCCCTCCGTCGGTGTCGACGACGACTTCTTCGCCCTCGGCGGCGACAGCATCGTCGCCGTCCAACTCCTCATCCTGGCCCGCCGCGCAGGCCTGGAACTCACCCCGCGCGACGTCTTCCGGCACCGCACGGTCGCCGAACTCGCCACGGTCGCCCGCACGGGCACGGCCGACCTCGTGGAGGAAACGCCCTGGCAGACACTGAGTGACGACGAACTCAGCGCTGTGCAGGGCGAGTTCCCCGTCACGGTCGAGGAGGTCCTGCCCCTCGGGCCGCTTCAGGAAGGCTTCTTCTTCCACGCGCTCGTCGACGGCGCCGAACTCGACGCGTACGTCGTCCAGCAGGTCATCGAACTGTCCGGACCTGTCGACGGCACCCTCCTCCGCGAGGCTGCCCAGCGCCTCGTCGACCGGCACGCCCCGCTGCGTGCCTGCTTCCGCCAGACGCCCGACGGCCGCCCCGTCCAGCTCATCGCGACCGGTCTCGAACTGCCGTGGCGCGACGTGTACTTGGCTCCGGAGGGCGACGCCACGGTCCGCCGCGCACTCGCCGAGGCAGTTGCCGCCGAGGAGCGCGCCCACCCCTTCGACCTCGCCCGCCCGCCGCTGATCCGCTGCGCGCTCATCCGCTTCGGCGAGGACCGCAGCCGACTCGTCCTGACCTTCCATCACATCGTCGCCGACGGCTGGTCCTTGCCGGTCCTGCACCGCGAACTCCTCGCCCTCTACGGCGAGAACCCGACGCCCCTCCCCGAAGTCGCCCCGTACCGCGGCTACCTCCGCCGCATCGCCGGCGCCGACCGCGAGGCCGCCCGTGAGGCTTGGCGCACCGCGCTCGCCGGCGTCGAGGAGCCCACCCGGCTCGTCGAGGCCCCCGCGCCCGCCGGACCGGTCGAACCCGCGCAGATCCGCGTCGAGTTGACCGAGCGCGTCACCTCGCGGCTGGCCGCCCGCGCCCGTGAGCGCGGAGTCACCCTCGGCACGCTCGTACAAGGAGCGTGGGGTCTGCTCGTCGGCCGTATGACGGGCCGCGAGGACGTGCTGTTCGGCACCACGGTCGCCGGACGGGACGCCGCCGTCGACGGCATCGAGTCGATGATCGGCCTGTTCATCAACACCCTGCCCACCCGCCTGCGCTGGGCTCCGGGCGACACCCTGGGCGCACTGCTCGACCGGCTCCAGGAGGAGCAGAGCGCGCTTCTCGACCACCAGCACCTCGGCCTCGCCGACATCCAGCGCGCCACCGGGCACGCGGGCGACGGCGAACTCTTCGACACCCTGGTGGTGTTCGAGAACTACCCCGGCGGCGAGGGCGCCCCGGGCATCACCGACCCCACCGGCACGGTCGCGGTCGCCGGGCACGCCTTCCACGACGCCGTGCACTATCCGCTGGCCCTCATCGTCAAGCCCGGCCGGCGTCTCGACCTGCGCCTCAAGCACCACGCCCGGCGCCTGGACGCCGATGCCGTCCAGGCCCTCGCCGACCGGCTGACCCTCATCCTCCACGCGCTGGCCGACGACCCCGGCGCCCGGGTCGCGGACCTCGATCTGCTGACCCCCGAGGAGCTGGCCACGGCTCATCCGGCGGGGGAGACGCGGGAGGTTGCGGCCACCACGCTTGCCGCCGCGTTCGCGGAGCAGGTCGCGCGTACTCCGGACGCGACGGCGGTTGTCTTCGACGGCGCGACGAGCCCGGAGGAAAGAGGGGGCGCGGAGCGAACCACCCTCACCTACGCCGAACTCGACGCCCGTGCGACGGAGTTGGCGGTACGACTGCGGGCCAGGGGCGCCGGACGGGAACGGTTCGTCGCCGTCGCCGTCCCCCGCTCGGCGGAGCTGATGGTGGCGCTGCTGGGTGTCCTGAAGTCGGGGGCCGCCTATCTGCCCCTCGACCTGGACTATCCGGCGGAGCGGCTCGCGTACATGCTGGCCGACTCGGGGGCGACGATCGTCGTGACGACGGAACGGGACGCGCATCGGCTGCCGTCCGTCGAGGACCTGGACGTGGTGCGGGTGGACGCCGCCTCCCCGAAGGCGGGGCCGGAGGGCGAGGACGACCCGACCGTCCCGTCCGCCCAGCTGCCCGACCCCGCCCGCCCCGACGACCCCGCGTACCTCATCTACACCTCCGGCTCCACCGGCCGCCCCAAGGGCGTGGTCGTCACCCACCGAGCCATCGGCAACCGCCTGGCCTGGATGCAGGGCGCCTACGAACTCACCCCCGACGACCGGGTGTTGCAGAAGACCCCGGCCGGCTTCGACGTGAGCGTCTGGGAGTTCTTCTGGGCGCTGCGCGAGGGCGCCGCCGTCGTCCTCGCCGCCCCCGACGGACACCGCGACCCCGCCTACCTGTCCCGCCTGATCCGGTCCGAGGGCATCACGACGATGCACTTCGTCCCCTCGATGCTGGAGGCGTTCCTCGCCTCCGACGAGGTCACCGCCGACCCCGCGTGGGCGGCCGGCCTGCGCCGCGTCTTCAGCAGCGGCGAGGCCCTGTCCGGGTCGGCCGCGCACCGCTGGCACCAGCTGACCGGCGTCCCGCTGCACAACCTCTACGGCCCCACCGAGGCCGCCGTCGACGTGACGTACCACGCCTACGACGGCGAGCCCGGCACCACCGTGCCCATCGGCCGCCCTGTGTGGAACACCGGCCTGCGCGTGCTCGACGCGTGCCTGCGCCCGGTGCCGGACGGTGTCCCCGGCGAGCTGTACCTGACCGGCGTCCAGCTGGCCCGCGGCTACCACCGGCGCCCCGCGCTCACCGCCGACCGTTTCGTCGCCGACCCCTATGCCACCGAACCCGGCGCCCGCATGTACCGCACCGGCGACCTGGCGCGCCGCCGCCCCGACGGCACCGTCGACTACCTCGGCCGCACCGACCGGCAGGTCAAACTCCGCGGCAACCGGATCGAACTCGGCGAGATCGAAGCCGAGTTGACCCGCATCTCCGCCGTGGCCCGGGGCACCGTCGTCATCCGCGACCAGCGGCTGGTCGCCTACGCGGTGCCGGCGTCCGGCGTCACGCCCGACCCCGCCGCCCTGCGCGCCGCCCTCGCGCAGGCGCTGCCCGCACCCCTGGTCCCCGAGGCGTACGTCGTCCTCGCCGACCTCCCGCTCACCCCGAGCGGCAAGCTGGACCAGGCCGCGCTGCCCGCCCCCGAGGCCGAGCGCGCCGAACGGCGGGCGCCCGCGGGGCCGTTGGAGCGGCAGCTCACCGAGATCTTCGCGGCCGTCCTCGGCATCGAGGACGCCGGCCCCGACGACGACTTCTTCCGGCTCGGCGGCGACAGCATCAGCTCGATCGGTGTCGCGAGCCGGGCCCGTGCGGCGGGCCTGGAGCTGAGCCCGCGCGATGTGTTCACCCACCGCACCCCGGCCGCCCTCGCGACGGCGGCCGGCATCGCAACGGCCGTGCCGAGCGACCGAGTTGAGGCGTTCAGCCTCACGGAGGCCGAGCACGCCCGCGTCCGCGCCGTCGCCGCCCCGGCGGAGGTCGCCGACGTCTGGCCGCTGGCCCCCCTCCAGGAAGGCCTGTTCTTCCACTCGGCGTACGACGAGGGCGCGTTGGACGTCTACACCGTCCACGAGACCTTCGACTTCGCGACCCGCCTCGACACCACCCGGCTGCGCGCCGCCGTCCGCGCCCTGCTCGACCGCAACCCCGGCCTGCGCGCGGGCTTCACCAGCGACGGCCTCGACCAGCCGGTGCAGTTCATCGTCGAGGACCCGGAGATCCCCCTCGAAGAGGTCGACCTCTCCCTCCTCCCCGCGGCCGAACAGGACGTGCTCCTGAGGGAGGTGACGGACGCCGAACGCAACCGCCGCTTCGACCTCTCCGCACCCCCGCTCTTCCGCCTGCTGCTTCTGCGCCTGGGTGCGGAACGCGGCGACCGTCTCGTCATCGGCCGTCACCTGATCCTCTGGGACGGCTGGTCGGCGTGGCTGTTCCTCGATGAACTGTTCGCCCTCTACGAGTCGGGCGGCGATGCCAACGCCCTGCCCGAGCGCGGAAGTTACCGCGAGTATCTGACCTGGCTCGACGAGCGGGACGACTCGGTCGCCACGGCCGCCTGGCGCACCGTGCTGGCCGGACTCGACGAGCCGACGCTGCTCGCGCCGACCGCGACCGACGGCCTCGAACCGGTCATCCCCGACCAGCTCGACGTACGCCTCACCGCCGAACTGAGCGACCGGCTGCGCGAGTTGGCCCCGGCTCACGGACTGACCCTCAACACCCTTCTCAACGCGGCCTGGGGACTCACCCTCGCCTCCGCGACCGGCCGCGCCGACGTCGTGTTCGGCACGACCGTCGCCGGGCGGCCCAGTGAGATCCCTGACGTCGGCGACATCATCGGCCTGTTCCTCAACACCGTCCCGACCCGCATCGCCCTCGACCCCGCCGAACCGGTCCTCGGCCTGCTCCGCCGCATCCAGGGCGAACGCCTCGACCTCATGCCCTACGAGCACCTGAGCCTCGGCGTGCTCCAGGCCGAGACCGGTCACCGCAAGCTCTTCGACACACTGTTCGTGCTGCGCAACAACGACACCGAGGAGCGGTTGGCGGACCTGAAGACCCGGCACGGCGCCACGGCCGTCGCCAACGTCGACGCCACCCACTACCCGGCCAACCTCGTCATCACCCCGGGCCGCGAGATCGCCGTCACGCTCACCCACCGCCCCGACCTCGTCCCGACCGCTCAGGCGCAGGCCCTCCTCGACCGCTTCGCGCTCCTCGTCGACCGCCTCACCACCGACCTCACCGCCCCGGTCGGCTCCCTCGACCCGCTCCTGCCCGCCGAACACGCGGCGCTACGGCGGGAGTCGGCGGCCGGCCGGGTCCCCGACCCCGAGGACACCATCGCCGACCTGCTGGCCGCGCAGGCGGAACGCACCCCGGACGAACGCGCCCTCGTCTTCGGCGAGCGCAGCATGACGTACGCCGAACTCGACGCCGCCGTCAACCGGTTGGCCCGCGTGCTGATCGACCGGGGCGCGGGCCCCGAGCGGGTCGTCGCCCTCGGCCTGCCGCGCTCCCTGGACATGGTGGTCGCGCTCTTCGCGGTCCTGCGCACCGGAGCGGCCTACCTTCCCCTGGAGTTGGACCACCCGGCCGACCGCCTCTCGCTGATGCTGGCCGACGCCCGCCCGCTCCTGCTGCTCAGCACCTCGGCCGTGTCGGCCACGCTGGACGGCGAGATGACCCGCGTTCTGCTCGACACCCCGGAGACCGAGCGGGAGCTGGCGGCCCTGTCGGACGCCCCGGTCCGGCTCCGCTTCAGCCTGGAGCACCCCGCGTACGTCATCTACACCTCCGGCTCCACCGGCCGCCCCAAGGGCGTCGTCACCCCCTACCGGGGCCTGACCAACATGCAGTTGAACCACCAGAAGGAGATCTTCGAACCCGCCATCGCCTCCGCCGGCGGGCGGCGCCTGCGGATCGCGCACACCGTGTCCTTCGCCTTCGACATGTCGTGGGAAGAACTGCTCTGGCTTGTCGAGGGCCACGAAGTGCACGTCTGCGACGAGGAGTTGAGGCGCGACGCCGAGGCGCTGGTCGCCTACTGCCAACGCCACCGCGTCGACGTCGTCAACGTCACCCCCACCTATGCCCGACTCCTCATCGAGCAGGGCCTGTTGGAGGGTCACGTCCCGCCGCTCGTGCTGCTCGGCGGCGAGGCCGTCCCCGAGACGGTGTGGACGGCACTGCGCGACACTGAGGGGACCTACGGCTACAACCTGTACGGGCCGACCGAGTACACCATCAACACCCTCGGCGGCGGCACCCTCGACAGCGACACCCCGACCGTCGGCAAGCCCATCCGCGGCACCCGCGCCCACCTCCTCGACGCCTGGCTGCGCCCGGTGCCGGACGGTGTCCCCGGCGAGCTGTACATCGCCGGAATCGGCCTGGCCCGCGGCTACTTGGACCGCCCCGCGCTGACCGCCGAACGCTTCGTCGCCGACCCGTTCGGTGAACCCGGCGAACGCATGTACCGCACCGGTGACCTGGTGCGCCGCAACCCCGACGGGAACCTCGACTTCCTCGGCCGTACCGACGACCAGGTCAAGATCCGCGGTTACCGCATCGAACCCGGCGAGATCGAAACCGCCCTCAGCCGCCACCCGCTGGTCGCCCAGGCCGCCGTCGTGGTCCGCGACGAACGCCTCGTCGGCTACGTCGTGCCCTCCGGCGCCGACTCCGCCGAACGCACCGCCGCCGAGGCCGCGCAGGTGGGGGAGTGGCAGGAGATCTACTCGGACGAGTACGAGGAGATCGGCACCGCCGTCTTCACCGAGCGGTACGACGGCTGGGACAGTTCCTACGACGGACAGCCCATCCCCTTCGAGGAGATGCACGAGTGGCGCGAGGCCACCCTCGCCCGCATCGGCGCTCTGAGGCCCCGCCGCATCCTCGAAATAGGTGTCGGATCGGGCCTGTTGCTGTCCCGCCTCGCCCCCGAGGCGGAGGCGTACTGGGCCACCGACTTCGCCGCCCCCGTCATCCGCAAGATAGGCGAGGAGGTCCGGCGCGACCCCGCGCTCGCCGCCAAGGTCGAACTGCGCTGCCGCCCGGCCGAGGACCTGAGCGGCCTGCCCTTCGGCTACTTCGACACCATCGTCATCAACTCCGTCATCCAGTACTTCCCGAGCATCGACCACCTCACGACCGTCCTGCGCGGCGCGATGGAACTCCTCGCCCCCGGCGGCGCCCTGTTCGTCGGCGACGTCCGCAACCTGCGGCTCGCCGGCACCTTCCACACCGAGATCCAGCGCACCCGGGGTACCGCCGAAGCGGACCTGGAACGCGCGGTGGAACGCGGCCTGCGGCTGGAGAAGGAACTCCTCGTGGACCCCGACTACTTCACCACCCTCGGCTACGGCGTCGACCTGCGCACCAAGCGCGCCCGCCACCACAACGAACTGTCCCGCCACCGCTACGACGTCGTCCTCTACGCCGACGAGCCGGACGTCCGCCTCGACAACGCCCCGTCCGTCGACTGGGCCACCGGCAACGCCATCGGCGAACTCCTGCGCGGCGACCGGGCATCGGCCGAGGCGATCGGCCAACTCCTCGCAGGCAGCTTGTCCGCGACCGGGGTGACCGGTGAACGCCCGCGTGGTGAACGACCGGAGGCGCTCCGCGTCACCGGCATCCCCGACGGCCGTACCACCGAGACGGGTGTCGACCCCGAGCACCTCCACGAACTCGGCACGGCGGCCGGATACCAGGTGCTGACCACCTGGTCCGAGCAGCGGGGCACGTACGACGCCGTCTTCCTGGAGCTCGCCGAACTCCGCCTGACCGGCGGCCTGTTCAAGCCCGGCGGCGGCACCCACCCCTACGCCAACGACCCCACCGCCGCCCGCGAGGCGAGCGCGCTGGTACGGCGGCTGCGGGACGACCTGGGCCGTGAACTGCCCGACTACATGGTCCCGTCGGCCTTCGTCACCGTCGACGGCCTGCCCATGAACGCCAACGGCAAGCTCGACGTCCGCGCCCTGCCCGACGCCGAACCCGCCGTCGCCCTCGGCGGCGGACGCGGCCCGCGCACACCGCGGGAAGAGGTGCTCTGCCGCCTGTTCGCCGAGGTGCTGGGACTGCCGGAAGTCGGCGCCGAGGACAACTTCTTCGACCTGGGCGGCCATTCACTCCTCGCCACCCGGCTGGTCAGCCGCGCCCGCACGGAGGTGGGCGCCGAACTCGCCATCCGCGACCTCTTCGAGGCCCCGACCCCGGCGCTGCTCGCGGACCGCGCCGACCAGGCCGGCCCGGCCCGCCCGGCGGTCACCCCGGTCGCCGAACGGCCCGACCGCATCCCGCTGTCGGCCGCCCAGCGACGGCTGCTGCTCGTCGAGGAGATCACCGGCAGCGGCGTCGCCTACAACTTCCCGCTGGTCTTCCGACTGCACGGCCCCCTCGACACCGAGGCCCTGACCGCCGCTCTGCGCGATGTCGCCGGCCGCCACGAGGCCCTGCGGACGGTCTTCCCGACGCACGAGGGCGAGCCGTACCAGCGGATCGTCCCGGCCGGGGACGTGGCCGTGTCCTGCGCGGTTCTCCACTGCGCCGAGCACGAACTGCCCGCGCTGATCGAGTCGGCCCAGCGCCGCCCCTTCGACCTCACCACCGAACTGCCCCTGCGCTGCGAGGTGTTCAGGCTCGGCCCGGACCAACACGTGGTCGCCGTCGTCCTGCACCACATCACCACCGACGAGTGGTCCGACCGCCCCTTCCTCGACGACCTCGACACCGCCTACACGGCCCGCCGCCAGGGACGAGCCCCGGAGTGGGTGCCTCTGCCGGTGCAGTACGCCGACTACACCCTCTGGCAGGACGACCTCCTCGCCCGCACCGGCGACGCCCAACTCGCGCACTGGGTGCAGGCGTTGCGCGGACTGCCCGACGAACTCGCCCTGCCCACCGACCGACCCCGCCCCACCGCACCGACCGGCCATGGCGGCAAGGTCCGCCTGGAACTCCCCACCGCCACCGGCCACGCCCTGCGCGACCTCTCCGGCGCCACCGGCACCAGTATGTTCATGCTGTTCCAGGCAGCCACCGCCGCCCTGCTGAACCGGCTCGGCGCGGGCGACGACATCCCGCTCGGCGCCCCCATCGCGGGCCGCACCGACGAGGCACTCGCCGACATGGTGGGCTTCTTCGTCAACACCCTCGTACTGCGCACCGATGTCTCCGGCGACGACCTGACCTTCCGCGAACTCCTCGGCCGGGTGAGGGGGGCGTCCCTCGCCGCCTTCGAGTACCAGGACCTGCCCTTCGACCGGGTCGTGGAGGCCCTCAACCCGCCCCGCGTGGCCGGCCGCAACCCCCTCTTCCAGGTCATGCTCGGCTACCACCACCGCCCTGACGGTGATCCGGACGTGCTCGGCCTCACGACCGAGTGGTTCGACATGGACACCGGCATGGCCAAGTTCGACCTGCACTTCACCTTCGTCGACGAGACGGGCAGCGACCGGGTCGTCCTGCTCCTGGAGTACGCGACCGACCTCTTCGATCACGACACCGCGGAGCGCATCGCCGCCCGCATGGCCCGCTTGCTGGACCACGCGGCAGCCGAACCCGACCGCGCGGTAAGGGACTTCGACCTCCTGGCCGACACCGAACGCGCCCTGGTCCTGGGGGAGTGGAACGCCACCGAGCACCCCGTCCCGGCCACCACCCTCCCGGAACTCTTCCGCGCCCAGGCGGCCCGCACCCCCGACGCGACGGCCCTCGTCTTCGAGGGCCGGTCGCTGACCTACGCGGAGCTGGACACCCAAGTCGAGCACACGGCACGGGCGTTGGCAGCACTCGGCGCAGCCCCTGAGCGGACCGTCGCCGTAACCCTCCCGCGCTCACTCGAACTCGTCGTCGCCCTGCTCGCCGTCCACCGGGCCGGAGCCGCCTACCTCCCGCTCGACCCCGACTACCCGGAGGACCGCCTGGCCCTCATGGTCGAGGACGCCCGCCCGGTGCACATCGTCCGCGACACCCTGCCGACCGGCCCCGAGGGTCAACTCCCCACGTCCTACGACCCGTCGAGCCCGGCGTACGTCATCTACACCTCCGGCTCGACCGGCCGTCCGAAGGGTGTCGTCGTCCCGCACGAGGGCATCGTCAACCGGCTGCTCTGGATGCAGGACGCGTACGGACTGACGGCCGACGACCGGGTGCTCCAGAAGACGCCGTCCAGCTTCGACGTGTCGGTGTGGGAGTTCTTCTGGCCGCTGATCACCGGCGCGACCCTGGTCGTCGCCAGGCCCGAAGGCCACCGCGACCCGGCCTACTTGGCAGGGCTGATCCGCGAACAGGGCGTCACCACTGTCCACTTCGTGCCCTCCATGCTGCAACTCTTCCTGGAGGAACCGGCCGCGGCCGACTGCACCGTACTGCGTCGCGTGATGTGCAGCGGCGAGGCCCTGCCCGTCGCCCTCACCCACCGCTTCCACGACGTCCTGACCACCGCCGGACTCCACAACCTCTACGGCCCGACCGAGGCCGCGGTCGACGTCACGGCCGTCGAGATCGCACCGGACGCGGCCGGCGTCCCGATCGGCCGCCCGGTCTGGAACACCCGCACCTACGTCCTCGACGCGGGGCTGCGGCCCGTACCGCCCGGCGTCCCGGGCGAGTTGTACCTCGCGGGCATCCAGCTCGCGCGCGGCTACCTCGACCGACCCGGCCTCACAGCCGAACGGTTCGTCGCCGACCCGTACGGCGCTCCCGGCACCCGCATGTACCGCACCGGCGACCTGGCGCGCTGGAACGCCGACGGGACCATCGACTACCTGGGCCGCACCGACGACCAGGTGAAGGTACGCGGCTTCCGCGTCGAACCCGCCGAGATCGAAGGCGTGTTGACCACGTACCCGTCCGTCGCGCACGCGGTCGTCGTGGTCCGGGAGCAGCGCCTCGTCGCCTATGTGGTCCCGGCCGGGGGCACCGGAGCGGCGGACACGGAGTCGATCCGCGCCCACACCGCCGCCGCACTCCCCGCCCACATGGTCCCCGCCGTGTTCGTCACGCTCGACGCGCTGCCCCTCACCCCCAACGGCAAGCTGGACCGCGCCGCCCTGCCCGCCCCCGACTTCACGACCCGCACCGGCACCGCGCCCCGCGGCCCCCGCGAGGAGATCCTCGCCGGACTCTTCGGCGACGTCCTCGGCCTCGAACCGGTCGGCGCCGACGACGACTTCTTCACCCTCGGCGGCCACTCCCTCCTCGCCATGCGGCTGGTGAGCCGTGTCCGCTCGGTGCTCGGCGCCGACCTCACCGTCCGTACCGTCTTCGAGGCCCCCACCCCCGCACAGCTCGCGGCCCGCCTCGACGACCGGGCCGGCGGACTGCCCGTGCTCGTCCCGGCCGACCGCCCCGACGAACTCCCGCTCTCCCACGCCCAGCAGCGCCTGTGGCTGCTGCACCGCATCGAGGGCCCGGGATCGACGTACAACATCCCCGCAGCCTGGCGCCTGACCGGCACACTCGACCGCGATGCCCTGTCCGCCGCCCTCGACGACCTCGCCCTCCGCCACGAGAGCCTGCGCACGCTCTACCCCGAACAGCACGGCCGCCCGCGCCAGGTCGTGCTGGACGCGGCCTCCGTGCCGCTCCACCACAGCCGCGTCACGGAGACCCACCTGCCCGACCGGCTCACCGAGGCCGCGGCACGCGGCTTCGACATCGACCGCGAAATCCCGCTGCGGGCGCACCTGTTCGAGGTGAGCGAGGACGAGCACGTCCTGCTGCTGGTGCTGCACCACATCGCCGGCGACCAGTGGTCCGACGGCCCGTTGTGGCGCGATCTGGCCACCGCGTATGAGGCCCGCCGCGAGGGGCGGGCCCCCGCGTGGGCTCCGCTGCCGGTGCAGTACGCCGACTACGCCCTCTGGCACCGCGATGCGCTCGGCGACGCCGACGCCCCGGACAGCCGCCAGTCCCGGCAACTCGCCTACTGGCAGCAGACCTTGGCGGGCCTGCCGGACGAGCTCGCGCTGCCCACTGACCGCGCCCGCCCGCTGGAAAGCAGTCACCGGGGCGGTGCGGTCGGCCTGACGCTCGATGCCCAACGGACACGGGAACTGCGGGCGTTGGCCCGGCGCCACGGCGTCAGTATGTTCATGGTCACCCAGGCCGCCGTCGCCGCGCTGCTGCACCGGCTCGGCGCCGGGGACGACATCCCGCTCGGCGCGCCCATCTCCGGACGGGGCGACGAACACCTCGAAGACCTGGTCGGCTTCTTCGTCAACACCCTTGTCCTGCGCACCGATCTGTCCGGCGACCCCACGTTCGCCGACCTGCTCGCCCGCGTCCGGAACACCGACCTCGCCGCCTACGAGCACCAGGACCTGCCCTTCGACCGTCTGGTGGAGGCCGTCAACCCGGTCCGTTCGCTGGCCCGGCACCCGCTGTTCCAGGTGATGGTCGTCCACCTCGACGACGAGGGCGCCACCCCCGCCCTGCCCGGCCTGACCGCCCGCCGTGAGGAACTCGGCCAGCAGGGCGCCAAGTTCGACCTCAGCTTCGACTTCGTCGAGCAGGGCGAGGACGGCATGCGGTGCTGGATCGAGTACAGCGCCGACCTCTTCGACGAGGCGACCGCCGAACTCCTGGCTCAACGGCTGGAGTCGCTGCTCGCCCAGATCGCCACTGACCCCGACCGCCGCATCGGCGCACTCGACGTCCTGCGCAACGACGAACGCGCCCTCGTCCTCACCGACTGGAACGACACCGCCCGAACCATCCCCGACCTCACCCTTCCCGAGCTGTTCCGCGCCCAGGTCGCACGCACTCCCGATGCCACGGCCGTCGTCTTCGAGGACACCGCCCTCACCTACGCCGAACTCGACCTGCGCGTCCAGCGGTTGGCCCATACGCTCGCGGCGCGGGGCGCACAGGCCGAAGCGGTCGTCGCCGTCGCGCTGCCGCGTTCCCTCGCCCTCGTGGTGTCGCTCCTAGCGGTCCACCGCGCGGGCGCCGCCTATCTGCCCCTCGACACCGGCTACCCGGCCGAACGGCTCGCGTACACGCTCGCCGACGCCCACCCGGCCTGCCTCATCACCGCCGACGGTGTCGCCCTCCCGGACACCGACGTGCCCACCCTGACGGTCGACGCGGACGGCACCCCCGACCACCCGGCGCACGCACCCCTGCCCACCGTCCACGACCCCCGGCACCCCGCCTACGTCATCTACACCTCCGGCTCCACCGGCCGCCCCAAGGGCGTCACCGTCCCCCACCAGGGCATCACCAACCGCCTGTTGTGGATGCAGGACACCTACCGCCTCGACGCCGACGACCGGGTGCTTCAGAAGACGCCGGCCGGGTTCGACGTGTCGGTGTGGGAGTTCTTCTGGCCGCTGATCACCGGCGCCACGCTTGTCGTCGCCCGTCCGGAAGGCCACCGGGACCCGGTCCACCTCGCCGACCTGATCCGGCGTCAGCACATCACCACGGCCCACTTCGTGCCGTCGATGCTGCGCGCCTTCCTCGACGAGCCGGGCGCCGCCCGCTGCACCGGCCTGCGCCACGTCATGTGCAGCGGCGAGGCGTTGCCCGCCCCCCTGGCCGCCCGCTTCCACCAGATCCTCCCGGGCAGCCGTCTGCACAACCTCTACGGCCCGACCGAGGCGTCCGTCGACGTCACCGCCCACGAGGTCCCCGCCGACCCGGCCACCGTGCCGATCGGCCGCCCGGTGTGGAACACCCGCACCTACGTCCTCGACGCCGGACTCCGCCCCGTACCGCCCGGTATGGCCGGCGAACTGTACCTGGCGGGCGTCCAGTTGGCACGCGGCTACCTCGGCCGCCCCGCCCTGACCGCCGAACGCTTCGTCGCCGACCCGTACGCCACCGAGCCCGGCGCCCGTATGTACCGCACCGGCGACCTGGCCCGCTGGACCCGGGACGGTGAGCTGGAGTACCTCGGCCGCGCCGACGACCAGGTCAAGCTGCGCGGCTTCCGTATCGAACTCGGCGAGATCGAGAGCGTGCTGGCCGCCCACGAGAGCGTCGCGCACGCCACCGTCGTCCTCCGGGACGAACGGCTCGTCGCCTACGTCGTGGCGGAAGAAGCCGCGGACTCGGCCCAACTCCGCGCCCATGCGGCCCAGTCGCTGCCCGACCACATGGTCCCTGCCGCCGTCGTCACCCTCGACGCCCTCCCGCTCACCCCCAACGGCAAGCTCGACCGCCGTGCCCTGCCCGCCCCCGACTTCGCCGCCGAGGTCACCGCCACCCGCCCGCGCACACCGCTGGAGGAGACCCTCTGCGCTCTCGTCGCGGACGTGCTCGGTCTCGAACGCGTCGGTGTCGAGGACGACTTCTTCTCGCTCGGCGGCGACAGCATCGTGGCCATGCAACTGGTCTCCCGGGCCCGCGCGGCCGGACTCACCTTCAGCCCGCGTGACGTCTTCCGGCACAAGTCGGCGGCGGGGCTGGCCACGGTGACCGCGACCGCGGTCACCGACGGACGTGACGACGACGTCATCCTGCTCGACCTCACCGACGACGAGCGCACCGAGCTGGCCGCGCTGCCCGCCGGGACCGAGGTCCTGCCCGTGTCCCCGCTCCAGGCCGGCCTGCTCTTCCACGCCGCCCTCGACTCCGGCGACGACGGCCCCGACGTCTACACCGTCCAGGTCTCCTACGACCTCGAAGGCCCCCTGGACGCCGACCGGTTGCACACCGCCGCGCAGTCCCTGCTCGACGCGCACGAGAACCTGCGCAGCGGGTTCCGGCACCTGTCCTCCGGACGGCCCGTCGCCGTCGTACCGCGCACGGCCGTCCTGCCCTGGCGGCAGCTCGACCTCACGGACGACCCGGAGGAATGGGAGCGGCTCCTGGTGCAGGAGCGGCGCCGCTTCGACCCCGAACGGCCGCCGCTGCTCCGACTGTTGCTGGCCCGGCTCGGCCCCGACCGGCACCGGCTCGTGCTCTCGCACCAGCATCTCCTGCTGGACGGCTGGTCGTTGCCGCTGCTCACCGCCCAACTCCGGGCGCGCTACGAGGGCCGCACCCCGGCCGCGCCCGCCCCGTACCGTGCGCATCTGCGGCTGCTGGCCGCGCAGGACCCGGCCGCCTCCACCGCCGCGTGGGCCGAGGCTCTCGCCGGACTGGCCGAGCCCACGCGGCTCGCGCCCGTCGACCCCGACCGCGCGGCCGCCGTACCGTCCACCCACACCGTCGAGTTGGACCCGGGCCGCACGGCCGAACTGGAGGCGTTCGCGCGCCGTCAGGGCGTCACCGTCAACACCCTTGTCCAGGCCGCGTGGGGCGTGCTGCTGGGTCGGCTCACCGGCCGCGACGACGTGGTGTTCGGTGCCACCGTCGCCGGACGCTCGCCCGAACTGCCCGGAGCCGAGGCGATGATCGGCCTCTTCATCAACACCGTCCCCGTGCGGCTACGGGTCCGCCCCCAGGAGAGCGTCACCGCACTCCTCAACCGGCTTCAGGACGAGCAGTCCCGGCTCATCGCCCACCAGCACCTCGGTCTCGCCGACATCCAGCGGGCCGCCGGACTGGGCGAACTCTTCGACACCCTCGTGGTGTTCGAGTCCTACCCGGTCGCCGACGACGAGGAGAGCGACGGACCGCGCGTCACCGTCCGCGACCACGAGGACTCCACCCACTACCCGTTCGCCTGGGCCGTCGAGCCCGCCGAACGGCTGCGCCTCACCGCCGAGTTCAGGCCCGACCTCTTCCGGCCGGCCGTCGTACGACGGATCACGGACGCCCTGACCGCCCTGCTCACCGGCATGGCCGCCGACCCCGACCGTCCCGTCGGCCGCCTCGACCTGCTCGCTCCCGCCGAGCGGCACACCGTCCTGGAGACCTGGAACGACACCGCGCTGCCCGCGCTCGTGACCGAACGGCTGGGCACCGTGCCGGAGCTGTTCGTCGCGCAGGCCGCCGCCGACCCCGGCGCGGTCGCCGTCACCGACGGCCGCACGACCTGGACGTTCGCCGAACTCGACGCACGCACCGACCGGTTGGCCCGCGTCCTCGCCGGACACGGAGCGGGTCCCGAGCGGATCGTGGCCCTCGCGCTGCCCCGCACCGCCGACCACATCGCCGCGATCCTCGCCGTGATGAAGGCGGGCGCCGCGTACCTGCCCCTGGACCCCGACCTCCCCGAGTCCCGCCTCACCGGCATGCTCGACGACGCCCGTCCCGTGCTGATCCTGGCCACGGACGAGACGGCCGCCACGCTGCCCCCGACCATCATTCCCATCCTGCGGCTCGACGTCCCGGCCGACGGACTCCCGGAGGCCGATCCCGTCGCCCCCGGCCCCGACCACCCCGCCTACGTCATCTACACCTCCGGCTCCACCGGCCGCCCCAAGGGCGTCGTCGTCACCCAGCGAGGCATCGCCAACCTCTTCCACAGCCACCGGCACGACCTGCATCAAGTCGCCAGGCAGCGCACGGGACTTCGGCGGCTGCGCGTCGGGCACGCCTGGTCGTTCTCCTTCGACGCCTCCTGGCAGCCGCAGCTGTGGCTCCTGGACGGACACGCCCTGCACATCGCCGACGACGAGACCCGCCGCGACCCCGAACTCCTCGCCGCGTTCATCCGCGACCGGGGCATCGACTTCATCGAGGTCACCCCGTCCCTGCTCGCGCGGATGGCGGACAGCGGGCTGATCGGAGACGAGGGCGACTGCCCGCTCTCCGTGGTCGGCTTCGGCGGCGAGGCCGTCCCCGAGTCCCTGTGGACCCGGCTGGCCGCCCTGTCGGACACCGAGGCGTTCAACCTCTACGGCCCCACCGAGGCCACCGTCGACGCCCTCGTCGGCCGAGTCCGCGACAGCGCCACCCCGGTCGTCGGACGTCCCGTCCACGAGTCCCGCGCCTACGTCCTCGACACCGCCCTGCGCCCCGTACCGCCCGGCGTCACGGGGGAGTTGTACCTGTCGGGCCCCGGTCTGGCCCGCGGTTACCTCGGCCGGCCCGAACTCACCGCCGAACGCTTCGTCGCCGACCCGTACGCCACACAGCCCGGCGAGCGCATGTACCGCACCGGTGACATGGCCCGCTGGACCGAGGACGGCCAACTGGAGTTCGCCGGCCGCACCGACGACCAGGTCAAGATCCGCGGCTACCGCATCGAACTCGCCGAGATCGAGGCCGCGCTCGACACCCACCCGGCCGTCGCGCAGACCGTGGTCGTGGCCCGGGAACACCGGCCCGGGATGCGGCAGTTGATCGCCTACGCGGTCGCCGACGGGACGGACGGGGCGACACTGCGCGCCCACGCCGCCGCCGTCCTGCCCGACTACATGGTCCCGGCCGCCGTGGTCGTCCTCGACCGGCTGCCGCTGCTCTCCAACGGCAAGCTGGACCGATCCGCCCTGCCCGCCCCGGACTTCACCGCCCAGGGCGGCGGCCGGGCACCGTCGAGCGACACCGAGCGCACCCTGCGCGACCTGTTCGCGGACGCCCTCGGGCTGCCCGCCGAGGCCATCGGCACGGACGACGACTTCTTCGCCTTCGGCGGCGACAGCATCGTCGCCATGAACCTGGTCGCCCGAGCCCGCGCGGCCGGTCTGCGGGTCACGCCCCGGCAGGTCTTCCAGCACCGAACCGTCGCCGCCCTCGCGGCCGTTGCCGTCCCGCTCGGCACCGGCGAACGGCACGCCGTCCACGACGACGGCACCGGCACCGTCCCGCTCACCCCGATCATGCGCGGCCTGCTGGAGCGCGGCGGCCCCATCGCCGCCTACCACCAGGCGGCCCTGGTCCGGACCCCGGCCGACCTCACCGAACCCGGCCTGCTGACCGTGCTCACGGCACTCGCAGCCCGGCACGACATGCTCCGGGCCCAACTCGTCCGCGAACCGGAGTGGTTGCTGCGGGTACCGGCCGCACACGACACCGACGTCAGCGCCTGGCTCACCCGCGCCGACGTACGCGGCGCCGACGACACCGCACTGCGCGCCGCCATCTCCCGCCACGCCGAGACGGCCCGGGCCGGGCTCGACCCGGACGCCGGGGCGATGGTCCGGGCGGTCTGGTTCGACGCCGGACCCGGACGACCCGGCCGACTCCTCGTCCTGGTCCACCACTTGGTGATCGACGGCGTCTCCTGGCGCGTCCTGCTGCCCGACCTCGCCACCGCCTGGGCGGCGGTCAGGAGCGGCCGTACGCCCGAACTCGTGCCGGTGGAGCTGTCGTTCGCCCGCTGGTCCCGGCTCCTCAGGACCCGCGCCACCGACCCCGCCACCGAGGACGAGCTGCGGTGGTGGACCTCCGCCCTCGCCGAGGGTGCCGAACTCCCGCTCTCCCGACCGCTCGACTCCGCCCGGGACACGGTCGCCACCACCGGCTACGTCTCCCTGTCCCTGCCCGCCGACATCACCGGCCCGCTGCTGAGCCGGGCCCCGGCCGCGTTCGGAGCCACCGTCAACGACGTACTGCTCACCGCGTTCGCGCTGGCGGTAGGCGACTGGCGGACCCGCGCCCTGGGGGCCGAACGATCGGGCGGGCCCGTGCTGGTGGACGTGGAGGGCCACGGGCGCGAGGAACGACTCGCGGGCGACGCCGATCTGTCCCGTACGGTCGGCTGGTTCACCAGCGTCGTGCCCGTACGCCTCGACCCGGGCGAGGCCGACCTGGCGGACGCCGTCACGGACGGGCCCGCGCTGGACGCGGCCCTGGCCCGGGTCCGCGAGCACCTCGCCGCCCTGCCCGCCGCCGGAATGGGACACGGCCTGCTGCGCCACCTCAACCCCGGGACCGGCCCGCGCCTCGCCCAACTCGACGCGCCGCAGATCGAGTTCAACTACATGGGCCGCTTCGACCGCCCGGCGGCAGCCGACTGGTCCTACGCCCCCGAGGACGCCGCCGCCGACCTCGACGCCGACCCCGGCCAGCCCATGTCCCACGCCCTGACCCTCAACGCCATCACCGAAGACCGCCCGGAGGGGCCGGAGTTGAGCGCCCACTGGGCGTACGCCGCCGAACTCCTCACCGAGGAACAAGTGCGGGACCTGGCCCGCACCTGGTTCCGGGCACTGGAGGCGGTCGTACGACGAGCGGCCGTACTCAACAAGTTCTGACCCAGACCGACTTACCCCCGTCCGCAGCAGAGAGGCAAGGAACCCCTGACATGAGCAACCCCTTCGAGAACCCCGACGGCGTCTACTCCGTTCTCGTCAACGACGAGGGCCAGCACAGCCTGTGGCCCGACTTCGTGGATGTGCCGGCGGGCTGGACGGTCGCCTACGGACCGGCCGCGCGGCAGGAGTGCCTCGACCACATCGAGGCCAACTGGACGGACATGAGGCCGAAGAGTCTCGTCGACGGCGCCTGAGCACGGCAAAGGGGGCGGGCCCGAGATGTCCTCGGACCCGCCCCCTTTCGCGTTCCCTGACGTCAGGAGGCCGGCTGCTCCACCTTCGTCGACGTCCGGCCGTCCACCGCCGCCGCGAGCTGCGGCACCATGCGGTCCAGGACGTAGGGGATGCTCAACACCGTCGACAGGGACACGGCGTTGCCGTAGTCGCTGGTCTCCTTGACGAAGACCTCACGGCCCTGCTTCACCACGTTCAGGTCGCCGTAGATCTTGTCGCCGTGCAGCTTGGTGACGGCCGTGGTGGTGTCCGGCACGATCCACACGGCGACCTTCTGGTCGAGGAGGTCGTAGCGCTCCTTGCTGATGTTCGCGCCGAACGTGTCACCGATGACCTTGTCGAGGTCCTTCGGCAGCGAGAAGCCCAGGTCGGAGAGGAGGCGGGAGCGCGGGTCCTGGCTGCCGTAGACGAAGACGCCCTCGTACGGGGTCGCCATCACGGCCGACGCCCCGGCGAACGCCGGGTTGGCCTTCTTGGCCGCGGCGAACCGGGCCTCGACGCCCGACACCAGGGTCTTGGCCTCGTCGGCCTTGCCCATCGCCCTGCCGATCTCCTCGGTCTGCTGCTGCCACGGCACGCCGTAGTCGTTGTACGCCTTCGGCTGGGCGACGACCGGCGCGAACCGCGACAGGCTCTGGTACTGCGCCTTCGTCAGACCGGAGTAGACCGCGAGGATCAAGTCCGGCTTCAGCGCGGCGATCTTCTCCACCTGCGGGCCGGTGCCGGTGTCCTTGAGGACGGTCGGCGCCGGTGAACTCCCCAGCTTGTCCTTGGCCCACGGGCCGATCGTGCCCTGGTAGCCGCCGAGCCATTCCGTCGTGCCCACCGGCACCTTGCCCAGGGCGAGGACCGCGTCCTGGTCGGTGAGGCCGACGGTGACGATGCGCCGCGGCTCGGACTTGATCGTCGTGCTGCCGAACTTGTGGGCGATCGTCACCGGGAAGGCGTCCGCGGACGCCTTCGAGTCCGACCCCGAGGTGGCCGAACCGGACGACGTGGAGCCGGAGTCGGAGGAACCACAGCCGACCGCCGTGACGGCCAGCAGGAGTACGGAGGCGAGCAGACCGGACAGCCGGGAGGCTCTGGTGGCGCGGGGCATCGGATGATCCTTCTGTTCGTCGCGGTGGGTTCGGCGGGGGGTGACAGGTCGTCGGCGGGGCGGGCTAGGGGGCGTCGGGGGCGGTCCCGGCGGAGCGGCTGCCGGACCAGGCGTGCCACAGGGCGGCGTACTGGCCCTGGGCGGTGAGGAGTTCGTCGTGCGTGCCGTTCTCCACGACCCGGCCGTCGCTCAGCACGATCACCCGGTCCGCGGAGGCGGCCTGACTGAGCCGGTGCGCCACGACCAGCGCGGTCCGCCCGCGCAGCGCCTGCTCGGCGGCCTCGTCGAGCTGCCGTGCCCCCGAACTGCCCGCCTCCGCGGTCGCCTCGTCGAGCACGACGACGGGTGGATCGGCCAACAGCAGTCGTGCGAGGGCGAGTTGCTGCGCGCGGTCGGCGGTGAGCCGATGGCCGCCGTCGCCGACAACCGTGTCGAGGCCCTCCGGCAACGCCTCGACCCAGCCGAGCGCGCCCACCGTGCCGAGCGCCTCCCGGAGTTCCCCGACGTCGGCGCCCGGTCGGGCCAGCCGCAGATCCTCCGCGAGCGGCCCGGCGAAGACATGCACCTCCTGCGTGACGAGCCCGACCAGGTGACCGGCCTCGTCCGGTTCCGCGCCGCCGATGTCGATCCGGCCCGACTGCGGGCGGTGCAGCCCCGCGACCAGCTTGGCCAGGGTCGTCTTGCCCGCACCGGTCGTACCGACCAGCGCCACCCGCTCCTTGGGCCGGATCTCCAGGTCGACGTCGTGCAGCACCGGGCGGCCCGGCACATACGCGTGGGAGACACCGGTCAGCGTCACGGGCGGGGGAGCGTCCGTCGTCGTACGGTCGTCCGCGCGGTCGGCGACCGCTGGCGCGGGTTCGTCCACGACCCCAACGAGCCGTGCCAGTCCGGCCGTTGCCGACTGGGCGTCGTCGAGCAGCACCAGCGCGGTGTTGACCGGCCCGAAGAGACTGTGGAAGTACAGCGCGGCGGCGGTGGCCGTGCCGACCGACGCGGAACCGTCGCGCACCAGCAGGAACCCGGTGACCAGCACGGCGGACAGCCCCAGGTACTCGGCGATGTGCAGCCGGCTGTAGAAGCGCAGCATCAACTGCACGCCCCGCATGGTCAGTTCGACGGCGGAACGCGAGCGTTCGGTGACCCGTCGGCTGTGCTCCCGCTGAAGGCGGTACGCCCGTACGGTCCGCGCCCCGCCGATCGTGTCCAGCAACTGCTGCTGCTGCGTGCCGGTGGCGATACGCTCCTTGGCGTACAGGGGAACGGCGTTGCGGACATACCAGCGCGCGGTGTGCGCCTGTACGGGCACCGCGATCAGCGCGGCCAGCAGGAACCGCCAGTCCAGCAGGGCGAGCGCGCCGAGCGTCAGCACGATCGACAGCGCGGACCGGGCCAGCTCGGGCAGCGCCCCGCGCACGGCGTCGGCGACCCGCGAGACATCCCGCGTGACACGGGAGTTGAGGTCACCGGAACCGGCTTTCTCCACCCGGTCCAGGGGGAGCGACAGGGCCCGCTCGACGAACAGTTCACGCAGCCGGGCGAGCGCGGTCTCGCCCAGCCGGGAGATGAGGGACATGCCGAGCGCGGTGGTCACGCCCTGCACCACCGCCACCCCGGCGAGCGCGATCACCGGGAAGGTGAGCGCGTCGGGGGAGCGGTGCTCGGTGACGATGTCGACGATGTGGCCCAGCAGCGGCTGGGTGAGCAGTCCGACGGCTGTGGCGAGCACCATCAGCCCGAACCCGGCGACGGCCAGGCCCCGCTGCGGGCGCAGGAGTTCACGGACCGCGGCGCGGGTGCGGGCGGGGGTGGCGGTGGGGAGGAGAGCGCGGTCCGTGTCCACCCGCGCGGCCTCCCGTACCGCCTCGGCTTCCGTCGTCATGCCAGCACCGCCGTCCGGTAGGTCGCGTCGGTTCGTACGAGGTCCGCGTGGGTGCCCTCGGCGCCGACGCGGCCGGCGTCGAGGAGGATCACGTGGTCGGTGACGGCGAGCAGGGCGGGGCTGTTGGTCACCACGATCGTGGTGCGCCCCTGCCGGAACTCGCGCAGGCCGCTCGCGATACGTGCCTCGGTCACCGTGTCGACGGCGGTCGTCGGATCGTGCACGACCAGGACGGGCGGCCCGGCGCGCAATGCCCGTGCCAGCAGCACGCGTTGACGCTGACCGCCCGACAGCGACCGGCCGCCCTCGCCGACCCCGGTCGCGGTGCCGTGCGGCAGGGAGTCGGCGACCTCGTCGGCGCGGGCGGCGGCCATGGCGTGCTCGGTACGCAGATCGGGTTCCCCGTCCGCCGTACCGCTTCCGTACTCCTCGTGCGGCGTCACGTTCGCGGCCAACGAGCCCTCGAACAGCGCCGCGTCATGGGCGGCGACCAGCACGGCGGCCCGAAGTCCCGCCGGATCGAGGCGAGTCAGGGGTACGCCGTCCAGCTCGACGGAACCGGACTCCGGGTCCGTCTCCCGCCCCAGGCACCGCAACAGGGCCTCGGCGGCGGCCGGGTCCGTCACCGCGATGCCGGTCAACCGCCCGGCGGGCAGGTCGAGATCGAGGCCGTCGAGACCGCCGAGCCGTACGCCGCGCAGCCGCAATTGTCCGCGCACGGGCTCGGCGACCGGGTCGTCGCCGTCCACCACCGCGTGCCCGGTGGCGAGCACCTCCGCGACGCGCGCGGCCGAGGCGCGGCCCTGCGCCAGTTCGGCGTTGACCCACGCGAACGTCTCCAACGGCCCCAGCAGGAACAGCGCGAGCCCCACCGCCGCCACCAACTGCCCCAACGTGAGCGATCCGTCGAGGGCGAGCCGCCCGCCCACGAGGGCGATCAGCGCGATGAACCCACCGGTGAGCGCGAGCGCGAGCCCCGTCTGCCAGGACTCGGCACGCGCCGAACGCAGCGTGGCGGCAAGGGAGACGCGGCTCGTCCCGCGGTACCGCTCGACGGCGGCGTCCTGCGCGCCGAGCCCCTTCAGCACGCGCAGCCCGGCGACCAGGTCGGCGGCCACGCCCGACGCGTGAGCGGCCCTGTCCTGCTCGGCCTCGCTGCGGCGCTCCAGCGGCTTGCTCAGCAGATGCCCCAGCCACAGCAGCACGGGCGTGCCCAGCAGCACGATCAACCCGAGTGTCACGGACGTCAGCAGCAGCGCGACGGCGGCCACGGTGACACCGGAGATCGCCCACATGCCGCTCATCAGCGCCATGTTGACCGCGCCGACCCGCTTGGCGTCCTCGGTGGCGACGTTGGCGAGTTCCCCGGGCAGCCGTCCCTCCTCGGCGCCGCCACGGGCGTCGAGCACCCGGTCCACGATCGCCGACCGGAGTGTGTGCGCGGCCTCCTCGGCCCCGCGTTCACCGGCCTTGGCGCCGAGCCGGAAACTCCACGACAGCGTCACGTACATGACGGCCAGGACACCGAGCCAGAGCGCCAGGCGTCCGGCGTTCTGTCCGTCCACGGCCTGGTCGATGACGACACCGATGAGGACCGGCACCAGGGCTTCCCCGAGTTGGTGCACGCTTCCGAGCGCCAAACCGAGCGCGAGGCGTCGTAGCTGTCCTTTGACCGAGCGCGTCAGGACGTCCCGCCCCGACAGTTCCCCTGCTCCCACCAGCCACCCTCCGGAAACCGGCCAACTTAGGCAAGGCTACCCTATGTGAATCTCCGGCAGATGGCGTTCTTTCGGTCCGCCCGGGACGTAACGGAGCGGTATCGACGCAGCCTCGGAGCCGTCGTCCGAGGGGCGCTGCCGTTCGATGCCGGGCGGTAGGCTTCCTGAGTGCGCCCGCTTCACGCTTCGCGGCGCACGCCGGAAAGTCAGACAGTCCGCGCGTTCAGGAGGACCGGCGTTGCACGTCCAGGAATGGCTCGACTCGGTTCCGGCGGTGGCCGTCTACGCCGTGGTGGCCCTCGTCATCGGGGTGGAGAGCCTGGGCATCCCGCTGCCGGGCGAGATCGTCCTGGTCTCCGCCGCACTTCTCTCCTCCCAGCACTCGGGCATCAACCCGTTCGTCCTGGGCGCCTGCGCCAGCCTCGGCGCGGTGATCGGCGACTCCATCGGCTACGCGATCGGCCGCAAGGGCGGACGCCCCCTGCTGGCCTGGCTGGCGGAGAAGTTCCCGAGACACTTCAGCGAAGGCCATGTGGCCACCGCGGAGAGGTCCTTCGAGAAGTGGGGCATGTGGGCCGTCTTCTTCGGCCGCTTCATCGCCCTCCTCCGCATCTTCGCCGGCCCCCTCGCGGGCGTACTCCGCATGCCCTACTGGAAGTTCCTGATCGCCAACCTCCTGGGCGGAGTCGTCTGGGCCGGCGGCACCACGGCGGTCGTGTACTACGTGGGAATCGTCGCGGAGGACTGGCTCAAGCGCTTCTCGTACTTCGGCCTCGCGGCGGCGGTACTGGTCGGCCTCGCCTCCATGCTGATCGTGCGCCGCAGGGCGCAGAAGATGACCGCGGAGAAGAACGAACCCGAACCGGTGAGCGCCGCCGAGTGACGAAGGGGCGCGGGGCTGTGCCCACGGTGCGGCTCCGCCGTGTGGGCGCGACCGGCCACGACGCACCCGCACCCGCCGACGGTCTACTCATGCACTTCGCGATGCGCCTTCGCCAACTCGGCGTACATCGTCCCGTTGAGGGTCAACCCCTCCCGCTCCTCGGAACTGAGCTCCCGCCGAACCTTGGCCGGCACCCCGGCGACCAGTGACCCCGGCGGCACCACCATCCCCTGCGGCACCAACGCCTGAGCCGCGACCAGCGAACCCGCCCCGATCACCGCCCCGTTGAGCACCGTGGCTCCCATCCCGACCAGGCAGTCGTCCTCCACGGTCGCCCCGTGCACCACCGCGTTGTGCCCCACGGAAACCCGCTCACCCACACTCACCGGAAACCCCGGGTCCGCGTGCAGGGTGCAGTTGTCCTGGATGTTGCTGTCCGCCCCGACGACGATCCGCTCGACATCGCCCCGCACCGCCGCGCCGTACCAGACACTCGCCCCGGCGGCCAGCGTCACGTCCCCGATCAGGGACGCCGTAGGAGCGACGAACGCCGACTCGTCGACCTTCGGCTCCCGGCCGCCCATCCCCACGATCAACGCCCTGTGCGTCATGAAGCCCTCCAAGCTGTCGCGGACACCCGCACGGTACGACACCGGTGGGGCGAAGATCACAGCGGCCGGGCCTCATGGGTCTGACGCGCGCTGAGTACGGTGAGCGGGTGCCCACAAGCAAGAACACGTTCTCATCATGGCGGCGCCGCCTCGTACAGGACGCCGTCCACGCGGGCTGGGCCTGGGTGCAGCGCACGGGCTCGGTGACGGCCGACCGCCCCGGCCGCTTCCGGTTCGGGTCCATCGGCGAGGCCACCCGGCTCGCCTTCCCGCTGGGTACGGTCTTCGGCGAACCCTGGATCCACCTCGGCTCCCACTGCATCGTCGGCGAACAGGTCACCCTCACCGCGGGCCTGATGCCCGACCTCGACCTCGGCCCCGACCCGATCCTGCGCGTGGGCGACGGCGTGGTCCTCGGCCGCGGCAGCCATGTCATCGCCGACACCACAGTCACGATCGGCAGCGACTGCTACTTCGGGCCCTACGTCTACGTGACGTCCACGAACCATTCCTACGACGACCCGCACGAGCCCATCGGCAAGCAGTGGCCCCGGATGGAGCCCGTCGAGATCGGCTCGGGCTGCTGGATCGGCACCGGCGCGGTGATCCTGCCGGGCGCGCGGATCGGCCGGAACGTGGTCGTGGCGGCCGGTGCGGTGGTCCGCGGCACGGTGCCCGACCATGCCGTGGTCGCGGGGGCCCCCGCACGGGTCGTACGCCGCTGGACACCCGCGGAGGGCTGGCAGCCACCGCTCCGCACCCCCGCGCCGGTGCCGATCCCGGCGGACGTGACCCCGGACCAGCTGCGCGCCCTCGCGGACCTGGACGAGGCGGGCGCGGCACGGCTCGCCGACCTGGACGACGACGCGATCGCGAGGCTGGCGGAACTGGACGCGGACGCCTGACGGTCAACGGGCAGCGGGCACCCGGGAGCTGACACCCCGCACGGGTGCCCTCCGCGGCACGTGGGCACCCCGGCCGCGGGCCGCCCTCACCCCGTGGCCAGCAACAACGTCCCCACCAACGCCAACCCCGCCCCCGCCGCCTGGATCACCCGCAACCGCTCGCTCAGAAACCCCCGTGCCGCCAGCGCCGTGACCACCGGATACAGCGAGGCCAGCACCGCCGCCACCGTCACCGGCCCGTGCTGCGCCGCGATCGAGTACGTCCCGTTGGCCGCCACATCGGCCAGCCCCACGAAGGCCAGCGCCGGCAGGGAGGCCCAGGGGAAGCCGCCCTCCGGGAGCGCGACCCCGCCCCGCCGCACCGAGGCGTACAGCGCCGCCCTACCCGTCGCCACGTTGGTGAGCCGCTGCACGAACAGCGCGAGGAACAACCCGGTCACCGTCGTCGACGCCTCCGCGATCAGCGCGAACACCGTGCCGAAGCCGAGCGCGGCGATCAGGGTCAGCAGGATCGCCTGGCGCTGCACGGGCGCGCCCCGCAGCTGGGGGCCGCCCGCGAGGACGACCCCGGTGACGGCGACCGCGATCCCCGCCGCCTGGATCAAGCCGGGCCGCTCGCCGAGGAACAGGCCCACCCCGACCGGTACGGCCACGCTCAGCGTCGCGAGCGGGGAGACGACGCCCATCGGGCCCAGCGCGAGCGCCTTGTAGAAGCTGAACAGCGCGACCGGCCCCACCAGCCCCGCCGCGAACGCGAACCACAGCCGGGGCCCGGCCTCGCTCCAGCCCCCGGTGGCCACCACGACCGCGCCGAGCACGGCCGCCGCGATGCCCTGCGAGACCACGACCACCGTGAGCGCCGGACTGCGCCGGGTCAGCAGCCCGCCGCCGAAGTCGGCCAGCCCCCACAGGAGACTGGTGGCCAGGGCGAAGAATGCTGTCACGGGGTGCCTCGCAGTACAGTTCGGTGAACGAGCCGGTTCATCACACCGTAGTTCGGTCAATTGAACTCTGTCATCCACAATATTGAACTGAAGGTACAGGCAGAACGTGTCGGACCTCGACCTGCTGACCCAGTCCCTGGCACGCAACGTCAAGCACTGGCGCTCCGTGCGCGGCTTCACCCTGGACGTGCTCGCCGCCCGGGCCGCCGTCAGCCGGGGCATGCTCATCCAGATCGAGCAGGCCCGCACCAATCCCAGCATCGGTACGGTCGTCAAGATCGGCGACGCCCTCGGCGTCAGCATCACCACCCTGCTCGACTACGAACAGGGCCCGAAGGTCCGCGTCGTCCCCGCCGAGCGCGCGGTACGGCTGTGGCACACCGACGCCGGCAGCTACAACCGCCTCCTCGCCGGCACCGAGGCCCCCGGCCCGCTGGAGATGTGGGACTGGCGGCTGATGCCCGGGGAGTCCAGCCCCTCCGAGCCGCACCCCGCCGGCACGGTCGAACTGGTCCATGTCACCACGGGCGAACTGACCCTCACCGTCGACGGCGAGGACCATCTGGTCCCGGCCGGGGCGAGCGCCACCTTCGAGGCCAACACCCCGCACACGTACGGGAATCGGGGCGATGCGCCGATGGAGATGATGATGATGGTGTCGGTCCCGCCCGTGCGCGGAGACACCCCGTGAGCAGCGGTCGCACGCCTGTTAGCGTGCGGTCATGCACGCACCCATCGGACACTTCGACCACGCCGTCCCGGCCCCCGACTGCCTCGACGAGCTGACCCGCCCGGTCGCCGACGCCGTGCGCGCCTGGCGCGGCAGCGTCCCCGCCGACCAGTTCGTCTACGTCGACACCGACCCCGAGTGGGCCGACACCGCGACCTTCGTCGAGCACTACGGCCAGGACCTGCTGGAGCGGTCCGCCAACTGCGTGGTCGTCGCCGGGAAGCGCGGCGGCGAGACCACGCTCGCCGCGTGTGTGGTCCTGTCCACCATCCGCGTCGACGTGAACGGCGTCGTCCGCCGCCAACTCGGCGCCCGCAAGGCCTCGTTCGCGTCGATGGACACCGCGACCGGGGAGAGCGGCATGGAGTACGGCGGCATCACCCCCGTCGGACTCCCCGCCGACTGGCCGGTGCTGGTCGACTCGGCCGTCGTCGACCTGCCCTACGTCCTCGTCGGCAGCGGACGCCGCCGGGGCAAACTCCTCGTCCCCGGCAAGGCGTTCGCCGAACTCCCGGGCGCGGTGGTCCTGGAAGGCCTGGGCGTCGCCTGACCCACCCCGGCCTCAGACCATGCTGTGGTGGGCCAACTCCCCATGCGGGTCCGTCTCCCCGGGCACCGGCGCCGGATCGGCGTGCACAAGAGCGGCCGTGAGGCGCGGCACCGCGTGCAGCAGCGCGTGCTCCGCCGCCACGGCGACGGCGTGGGCCTGCCGCACCGTCGCCTCCCCGTCCACCACGACCGCCACCTCCGCGCGCAGCCGGTGCCCGATCCACCGCAGCCTCAACTCGCCCACCCCGCGCACCCCTTCGACCTCCCGCAGGGCGTCCTCGGCCCGGTCCACCAGGGCGGGATCGACGGCGTCCAGCACACGCCGGAACACCTCCCGGGCCGCGTCCCGCAGGACCAGGGCGATGGCCGCCGTGATCGCCAGCCCCACCATCGGGTCGGCCAGTCGCCACCCCAGCGCCGAACCGCCGGCCCCGATCAGCACGGCCAGCGAGGTGAACCCGTCGGTGCGGGCGTGGAGTCCGTCGGCGACGAGTGCGGCCGACCCGATCTCCCGGCCGACCCGCATCCGGTACCGGGCCACCCACTCGTTGCCGACGAATCCGACGAGCGCCGCGACGGCGACCACCGGGACGTGTGTCATGGACCGCGGGTCGAGCAGCCGGTCCACCGCCGCCCAGGCCGCGAAGGCCGCCGACGCGGCGATCGTCAGCACGATCGCGATCCCGGCCAGGTCCTCGGCGCGCCCGTAGCCGTAGGTGAAGCGGCGGGTGGCGGCCCGGCGGCCGAGGACGAACGCGATGCCGAGCGGTACGGCGGTCAGCGCATCCGCCGCGTTGTGCACGGTGTCGCCGAGCAGCGCGACCGACCCGGACACGACCACCACGGCCGCCTGCACCAGCGCCGTCACCCCGAGCACCGCGAGCGACAGCCACAGGGCGCGCATCCCGCGGGCCGAGGACTCCAGCGCGGAGTCGAGCTTGTCGGCGGTCTCGTGGGAGTGCGGGGTGAGGAGGTGGCCGAGGCGGTGACGGAGGCCCGTGGGGGAGTGGTCGTGGGGATGGGGGTGGTCGTGGCTGTGGTCGTCGTGCGGGTGGGCGTGCTCGTGTTCGTGGTGGTGCTGGTCGCTCACTGGGTCCCCTTCCGGTGCGCGGGTGGACGGACGGCGCCCGCAGAGCCATTATGTGCGTATGAGCGCACGCATGCACCTATCACCTGCGCACGATGCGCATCCGCGCACCCCGGGCGAGGAACAGTTCGCCCTGGCCGCCGAACTCCTCGCCCTGCTCGGCGACCGCACCCGGCTGACCCTCCTGCACGCCCTCACGGCGGGCGAGGCCGACGTCAGCACCCTCACGGAGGCCTGCGACGCGGCCCGCCCCGCCGTCAGCCAGCACCTGGCGCGGCTGCGGCTCGCGGGCCTGGTGACCACGCGCAAGGAGGGCCGCCGGGTGATCTACGCGCTGAGCGACGGTCATCTGCGACGGCTGGTCGACGAGGCGTTGAACGTGGCCGACCACCGGCTCACCGACCGCCCGCCGCACGACTGACCGCCGTACCTCAAGTGCCGCGCACACCTCGGGAGTTGGGGTCCATGCCGAGGTAGCTCTCCGCGAACGCGAGTCCCGCGGCCGGGGATTCGAAGACGCGGCGGAGCCGGGCGAGGGTGGTGCCCGCGTGGTACGGGTCGCCGGACGAGGCGCCGTGGTACACGTCGGAGAGCCACTGGGAGAACTCCTGGTACTCCCACACACGGCCCAGACATGCCTCCGAGTAGCCGCCCAGGCCCGTGGAGTCGCCCTTCGTGAGATGGGCGACGAGGGCGTCGCCGAGCAGGAACGCGTCGTGCAGGGCGAGGTTCATGCCCTTCGCGGCGATGGGGGCGGTGAGGTGGGCCGCGTCGCCCGCGAGGAAGAGGCGGCCGAACACCATCGGTTCGACCACGTAGTTGTGCATGTCGAGCACGCGCTTCTCGATCAGCCGGCCCTCCGTCAACGGCGGGGCGCCGGTCGCGGCGAGGCGGTGCCGCAGCTCGGACCAGACGCGCTCGTGCGGCCAGTTGTCGGGGTCGTCGCCGGGCGGGCACTCCAGGTAGTAGCGGGTGACCTCGGGGCTGCGCGCCATGTGCCCGGCGAAACCGCGCGGATGGACCCCGAACACCACGCAGTCCGAGGACGGCGGCGCCTCCGCGAGCAGCGCGAGCCAGCCGACGCCGTAGTCGTGCCGCGCGATGCGGACCCGCTCCGGCGGCAACGCGGCCCGGCTCACCCCGCGCGCACCGTCGCAGCCCGCCACGAAGTCACCGTGCACGAGCCGCCGTTGACCGGTCTCCGGGTCGGTGTACGACACCGTCGGGCGGTCGGTGTCGAGGTCGTGCAGCTGGACGTCCTGGACGCCGAAGCGGATCTCGCCGCCCCGCACATCCGCGTACTCGCGCACCAGGTCCGTCACGAGCAACGGCTGCGGATAGACGTAGTGGTGATGCCCCGTCAGCTCCGTGTAGCCGAACCGGTGCCGCTGCCCGGCGAACCGGAACTCGCACTCGGTGTGCGGCACCGCCCGCTCCAACAGCCGCTCGGCGAGACCCCGTTGCTGAAGTCCGCGGACGGCCCACTCCTCGATGACGCCGGCGCGCGGCCGCTGCTCGATGAACTCCCGGGTCTCCGTCTCCAGTACGAGGCAGTCGATTCCGGCGGCGCGGAGGATGTTGCCGACGGTGAGTCCGGCGGGTCCCGCGCCCACGACGACGACCGGAAAGCGGTCTGCGGACGGGGAGTTGGGGTGGGGGGAAGTCAAGGTCACCCGCCCAGTATGACGGTGTGCAGACAGCCGGAACCGGCCACCTGGACGGCGGCCGGTTCGGGTGTCGGCGGGACGGGCCGGGATCAGTGCGTGGGCACGTCCACGACCACGACCTCGTCGATGCTGCGCTGGATCTCCTCCGGGCGGGAGGCGACGGCGCGGGCCCAGTGGTAGATGGCCAGGGAGAACGCCGAGATGATCAGGATGTCCCACCAGAGCGGGATGTTGCCCTGGCCGCCGAAGCCGCCCTGCCAGGAGATGACGCCCATGCCGATCAGGTAGACCGGCAGCCACTGGGCGGCCTTGAAGTCCAGCCGGGGCGCGTCGGGCAGGTTCTTGCTCTTGGCGTAGAAGGCGTAGCCGCCGAGCAGCGCGTAGCCGAGGACGATCGCCACGCCGAGCCGCCAGAGGATGCCCCAAGTCGCCCAGTAGATGATGAGGTTGGCGACCACGAAGGAGAGCGGGGAGATCAGCTTGCCGCCGGGGAGGCGGTACGGGCGGTCGTGGTCCGGGAGCTTGTCGGTGAAGACGCCGTACGCCAGCGGGGCGCCCGCGTACATCAGGACGCTCGCCGAGGTGATGAAGCCGACCAGCTGCTGCCAGCTCGGGAAGGGCAGGAAGCAGATGACGCCGGTCACGAAGGAGAGGACCAGGCCGAACCACGGCACGCCCCGGGCGTCCGTCTTCTCGAACAGCTTCGGCGCGTAGCCGTTGCGGGAGAGGCCGTAGGAGACGCGGGAGGTGGCGGTCGTGTAGATGAGGCCGGTGCCGGCGGGGGAGACCACGGCGTCGAGGTAGAGGACGACGCTCAGCCAGCCGAGGCCGACGAGGGTGGCCAGGCCCGCCCAAGGGCCGTCGATCCCGGGGAAGTCGAGCTTGCCCCAGCCGTGCGCGAACGAGCTGTGCGGCAGCGCGGCGATGAACACGACCTGGAGCAGGACGTAGATGGTCGCGCCGATCGCGACCGAGCCGAGGGTCGCGCGGGGCAGGTCACGCCTGGGGTTGCGGCTCTCCCCCGCGAGCTGGATCGCCTGCTCGAAGCCGAGGAGGGCGAAGATGATGCCGCTGGTGCTGATCGCGCTCAATACACCCTTGGCGCCGAAGGGCGCGAAGGTCTCCGAGGTGAAGTTGCCCGGGTGGAAGTTACCCACCGCGACGATGAAGATCGTGGCCAGCGGCACGGCGATCTTCCACCAGGTGGCCGCGCTGTTCGTATGGGCGAGGACCTTCACGCCCAGGAAGTTGACCGCGACGAACACCGCCATCAGGACGATCGCGACGATCAGGCCGCTGGTCGTGAGGGTGCTGTCCTTCGCGTGCAGATAGCCCTTGGCGAAGTCCCAGTGACCGGCGTAGCCGATCATGGCCTCGACCTCGATCGGGGCCACGGTCGCCGCCTGGAGCCAGGAGAACCAGCCGAACGACATGCCCGCGAGGCCGCCGAAGGCGTAGTGCGGATAGCGGGCCGTGCCGCCCGCCACCGGGAACATGCCGCCGAGTTCGGCGTGCACGAGCGCGAGCAGCACGATCGCGACGGCGCCGATCACCCACGAGATGATCGCCGCGGGGCCCGCGACCATGACGGCGTTCTTCGCGCCGTACAGCCACCCGGACCCGATGATGGAGCCCACCGAGGCCCACATCAGTCCGATCAGACCGACGTCCCGGCGCAGTCCGCCCGGTTTGTTCGCGGCCTCCGGGAGAACCTGATCAACACTCGCCATGTCAAGGCGCCTCTCGAAGTCAACACGCATGCTTAACGGTCGGGAGGCATCAGGCTAGGAATGCATGAATATTTTCAGAAGCGCGTTGCCTGAAATTTGACTCGTACTGGAGAGCTTCTTTTACCCAGCGCCCGCACAGGGCGGCGCAGGTCAGCCCAGTCGCGGGATCTCGATCGCCGGGCAGTGGTCCATCACCATGTCGAGACCGGCGGCCCGGGTCCGGTCGTACGCGGACTCGTCGATGACCCCGAGCTGGAACCAGACGGCCTTCGCGCCGATGGCGACCGCCTCGTCGGCGACCGGGCCCGCGAGGTCGCTGTTCACGAAGACGTCCACGACGTCCACCGCGAAGGGGATGTCCGCGAGCGAGGCGTAGCCCTGCTCGCCGTGCACCGTCTCCGCCTTGGGATGGACGGGTACGACGCGCTTGCCGAAGCGCTTCAGCACCTCGGCGACACCGTAGGCCGCCCGCGACCGGTTCGAGGACAGGCCCACGACGGCCCAGGTGTCACCGGACTCGGTGAGGATCTTGCGGATCGTTGCTGAGTCGCCGTACATGCTCGGTCTCCTTGGAATCGTGCGCGCCTGCTGCCTGCGACAACAGCGGGGGGCGCTTCCTGATTCCGTGCAGGACGAAGATCGGCGCGGTGTACGGCGGTGGTACGGGTGACCGGCCGAGACGTCGCCGGTCTATCGAGGGCGTCCCAGGGCCGCGGTGAGATCGTCGAGGTGGCGTGCCACCGGGCCCAGGGTGAGCAGGCCGCTGCCCGCCCCGGCCAACTCGGCCGCGGCGGGCGTCAGTTCCACGAGGGCGCGCTCCATCGTCCGGTGGTCGTCCAGGGCCAGCGCGGCGCGGGCGGCCAGACACCACAGCGCCTCGAAGAGCAGGTCGCGGGGCGGGTCCGGGAGCGCGCGGAGCGCGGCCCTGGCGTCGGCGGGGCGGTCGTGCGCGAGCGACACCAGCGGGCGGGCCCACGGTTCGTACGGTCCCCAGTCGAGGTGCTCGTCGGTCTGGGCGGGCAGGCCGTGCCGTAGGCGGAGGCACAGCAGGGCCAGCGGCAGCAGCCCGTGTTCCAGACCGGGCATGCCGGCTCCGTCCAGGCGAAGTGCCGCCCGCCGGTAGGCGGTTGCCTCCTCGGTCGGGCGGGGGTTGCCGGTCGCGGAGAGCCGCAGGACCCGGTACCAGTCGGTGAACACGCCCACCAGGGGTAGTTCGTGACGCTCCGCCAGACGGTCTGCCGAGGCCGCGTGTTCGTCGGCTCCGTCGAAGTCGGCGAGGGCGCTGCGGGACTGGAGTCGGACGAGATGGCCGAGGACTTCGTAGGTGACCATGCCGTGCCGGGCGGACAGGGCGACCAACTCGGCGCCGATCTCGTCGCGTCGAGGGGCCAGGCCCGCGCGGTGGAAGGTCTGCATGAACGTGCCGTTGAGGGCGAAGGCGAGCAGCGCGGGGTCGTTCAACCGGCGGGCGATGTCCTCCGCCTGGCAGGCTGCCTGGGGACCGCGTGCTGAGCGGGTGCCGCGTGACTCCAGGGCGATGGTCGCCAACAGGCGTGCGCGCGCGGCGGGATGGGCGTCCTGGGGGAGCGCGGCCAGGGTGAGCTCGGCCGCCCGCACGGTGTCCGCCGCCTGCCGCGGGTCGTCGACGCGGGTCCAGATCGCGGGGACGTCGTAGGCGCCGATGACCCGGGCGGTGAGTTCCGGGTCGCCCAGTTCCTGCGCCGCCGTGATGGCGGCGAGGCGGTGTCCGCGGGCCGCTTCCAGACCGCCGCCTCCCGTGACGGCGAGATCGCGGAGCAGGCCGACCGTCGACTCCAGGCGGGCGCGGGCACCGGACGCCACGGTTCGGTCGTAGGCGGCGGTGGCCTGGGACCACACGCGGTCGGCGGGGTCGGCCGGCCGGGCCCGTTCCCGGTCGAGGGGATCACCGGGGCCGGGATTCAGATGCGCCGCCTGGTCGAGGATGTCCGCCTCCAGGCGGCGCAGCGTCGGGCCCGGGTCGGCGCCGAGTTGTTCCACGAGGAGGGTGCGCGCCCGGCGCAGGACCGCGAGCGCGTCGCCCTGGCGGCCGGTGCGGTAGAGGGCCAGGGCCAGGAGCCGCCAGGCGTCCTCGCGCCAGGGATGTTCCGCCACATGGGCGTCGAGGTCGGGAACCGCCATCGCGGCCCGCCCCAGGGCGAGTTGGACCTCGGCCCGGCGTTCGACGGCGTGCAGCCGGAGTTCGGCGAGGCGGGAGCGTTCCGCGCGGGCCCAGGGGGCCGTGTCGAAGTCGGCGTAGGCCGGACCGCGCCACCAACTCAGCGCCTCCTCAAGCCGGTTGAGCGCGTCCAGGTCCGGCAGGGTTCCCGCGGCGGTCACCGCCCGCTCGAAGCGCCACGCGTCCACGGTCTCCGGCTCGGCGCGCAGCGCGTACCCCGGGCCCTCGGTGACCAGCAGCCGGGCCGGAGTGCGCGGCGGGCGCTCCGGTTCCAGGGCCCGGCGCAGCGCGGCCACGAAAGTGCGGACCGCGCCCACCGCGTCGGCGGGCGGCTCGCCCTGGTCGGCCCACAGGTCCGCGACCAGTCGGCCGACCGGGACGACCCGGCGCCGGGCGACCAACAGCCGGGCCAGCACCGCGCGGTGCCGGGGGCCCTTCAGAGCGATCGCGTCCCCGGCACCGTCCCAGGCCGCCACCGGCCCCAGCACCCCGAACGCGACACCCATCGCCGACCACCCTTTCCGGGGCATCGCCCCAGGTCACGGTAGCGCGCTCACCCACTGCTCATTCGCGCCCGGCAGGCTCGACGGCATCGACACCGGCGTCGGCCCCGACGCCCGTACCGACATCGCCACGAAGGAAGGGCGCCCCATGTCACCCACCATCCCCGGTTTCACCTACCACCGTGTCCCCGTCGCGGACGGCGTGTCCCTGAACGCCGCCGTGTCCGGAACCGGCAGCCCGATCGTGCTGCTGCACGGCTTCCCGCAGACCCATCTCATGTGGCGCCATGTCGCCACCGACCTCGCGGCCGACCACACCGTGATCTGCCCCGACCTGCGCGGCTACGGCGCGAGCGACAAGCCCGCCGAGACCGACGGCACCGGTTACGCCAAGCGCACCATGGCCGCCGACATCGTCGCCCTCGCCCACGCCCTGGGCCGCGACCGGTTCGCGCTCGCCGGGCACGACCGCGGTGCCCTGGTCGCCTTCCGCGCCGGACTCGACCACCCCGACACGATCACCCACCTGGCCTGCCTCGACGTGCTGCCCACCCTGGACATGTGGGACGCGCTGCACGGCGTGACCGCCGCCGTCGGCTTCCATCTCTACCTGATGGCCCAACCCCCGGGCCTGGCCGAGGAGTTGATCGCCGCCGCGCCCGACGCGTTCTTCGGCCACTTCCTCGACATCTGGACGAACGACCCGCAGGCGATCCCCGCCGGCATCCGCGCCGCCTACCTCGACGCCTGCCGCGCCGCGGTCCCCTCGATCGTGGCCGACTACCGCGCCTCCGCCGGCATCGACGTCACCCACGACCGCGCCGCCCGCGACTCCGGCGACCGGCTGCGGATGCCGGTCGCCGTCCTCCAGCAGGACTGGGGCGCCGCCCTCGGCTTCGACGCCGCCGCCCTGTGGAGCGCTTGGGCCCCCGACCTGCGGCACGAGACCGTCACCTGCGGTCACTTCATGGCGGAGGAGGCCCCCGTGGTCGTAGCGAAGACACTGCGGGACCTCGTCGCCGAGCGCTGAGCGGGGGCGCCTCAGGCGGTGCCCGCGGTCACGGTGAAGTCGACGTCCTCGCCGACCGCCGACACCCCGTTGAGGGCGGCGCTCGCGTGCAGTCGGTTCGCGCCCCTCGGCAGGGGGGTGTCCGGCCTGCACGACCAGGCGCCGCGGACATCTGCGACACCCGCGCACACCGTGTGCTCGGTGGCGTCCAGGACCGTCACCCGCGCCCTTGGATACGAGGTCCCCGCGAGCCGCCCCGCGCCGGACACGAAGGTGCCGCCCGCCGGTTCGGTCAGCGTCGGGCCGGGCATGCCGACGGTCACCGTGCAGCCGCCGGACGCGCGACGCCTGCCCCCGGCGTCGGTCAGCAGGACGGCGCAGCCGGGCAGCCGCGTCCCCGGCACCGCCCGCGCGTCCACGGCGAGCGCGAACGGGTAGCCGCTGTCCCGCCATGAACCGGCCCCCGAGTCACGGACGTAGGTGTACGTGCCGCTGGCCCCGTCGGTGGCCACCGACCCCTGGAACCCCGCGGCGTCGGCGAGCGGCGTACCGGTCACCCGGGCCCCGGCGGGCGCCGTCAGCCGCAGCGAGGAACCGGCCGGCAGGGCGGCACCCTTGTACCCGCTGATCTCCACCAGGCCGGAGCGCCCCGGCACGATGGTGGCGGCACCGCGCAGCACCCGCGCGGAGGCGTCCCCGGCGTCGGAGCCGGAGGGATGCGGCGCGGCGGAGGCGACAGCGGGCGGGAGCAGTGCCGTACCGGCGACGAGTGCGGCGGTCAGAAGACCCAGCCGCTGCCGGAGGGGTCTCGGCGACGGGGGTCCGGGGCGGGGAGAGGACAGGGTGCCGGTCGTCGGCGACGAGGGCTCGTGGGGAAACGTGCGGTCGGTCATGGGGAGTCTCCGGGATCGTCTCGTCCGGGGGCAGGCCGGCTGCTCCCACCCCACACGCCCGACCGCCCCCGGGGAAAGGCGAGATGGGCGAACGGGTGAACGCCGGTCGCCGACAGGCACGGCCGGAAGAGTGCAATCGGCGCGGAAATCCCTCTCCCGGCTGCGGGACACGCTCGCGCACGGACCCGTTCGGGAAACGTGACCCCGTGAACCCGAGCCGCCGTACCGCCGCCCGCCTCCTTGTCCCGCTTCTCGCCCTGTGCCTCGGCGCGGGCGCCCCGCCGACCGCCCCGCGCACCGCGATCACCGTCACGGAGACCGCCTCGCAGCCCGCCTACCAGCCCGGTGGCCGGCTGAGGTTCACCGTGGTCGTGGCCAACTCCGGGCCCGCCCGCGCCACCGGACTGCGGATCACGGCCGCGCCGCCACCCGAACTGCACACCCCGGCACCGGAGTTCACCCGCACCTGCACCCCGGCCGGCCGGGGCACGACCTGCGGAACCGTACCCGGAACCGCCGCGATCGCCCCGCACGGCACCCTGACCTACACCCTCACCGGCACCGTGCCCCCATCCGTCAGCGGCGAACTCACCGCCTCCGCCGACGTACGCGTCCCCGCGACCACCACCGACACGCACTGCAAGCCGGTCTGCCGGGCGAGCGTCACCGTCGGCGGACCGCGCGTCCACCTCCGTACGACCGCCGCCACCGAGCCGGGCGGGATCGTCGCCCTCACCGCGACCCTGGACAACATGGGGTCGGGCGACGCCCGCCGCTTCCGGTTCACGGACGACCTGAGGGACGTGGCCGACGACGCGGGCTTCGTCGCCGGTTCACTCAACTCCGGTCCGCCCGAGGCCGGTTCGGGCACGTACGACGCCCGTGCGAGAACGGTGACCTGGACGGGCGCGGTCCCGGTCGGGCAGGCCGTCACCGTCACCTACCGCGTCCGCCTGCCGGAGCGACCGCACGGCAACGGCGTCCTGACCCACCGCGTCACCGCCCCCGGCACGAACTGCGCCCCCGACTCCTCGGACCCGGCCTGCACGACGACGACCTCCTGAAAAACCGGACGAACATGCGTGCGTACGGCACTCCGCCCGCCTACGCTCAGGCCGTGCTGCGCATCATCGACGTCCGAACCGGCGAGCCCGTCGAAGCCGCCCCCGCCCGCCGTGGCCTGACCAGGGTCCAGGCGCACGCGTCGGGCCTCGACGCCACATCGCTCCGCGTCCTCCTCGTCTCCGACCTCCTCGTCCGCGCCCTCGAACTCGGCGGCACCCCCGTCTGGTCCCTGCTCACCGGCGACCGCCAACAGGCCGAACTCCGCGCCGCCGCCGGTGCGTTGGGCATCCGCCCCTTCGAGGAAGGCGCCGATCTCGGCTCCGGCCTCGGCGAGGCCCAGGTTCTCCATGTCGCGGCCGAGGGTGCGGAGACGGCCGGGGGAGTCCCGGTCTCCGAGCCGACGCGGGGAACCCTGGCCTCCGGGACGACCGGGAGAGCCGTGGTCGCCGTGGCCCCCGTCGCATCGCCCACGGCAGCCGTCCCCGACCTCTCCGACCCGGGTGCGCTCCGGCTTGCCCTGCTCTCGCACCCCCGGGACCTGTCGGTACGCCTCGACGGCGAGGTGCTGGAGGAGGCGCGGCGGACGCTCGGGCACTGGCGCGGCGCGGTCGCCGACTGGGCACGGCGGCCCTCGCGGCCGGTGCCCGACGAGGTGCGGGTGCAGCTGCGGACCGCCTGGGAGGACGACCTGAACGTGCCCGAGGTGCTGCGGGTGCTGCGCCGGGTGGAGACCTGGCCGGACCTGCCGGACGGCGCCCGCTTCGAGACATACGCCTACGCCGACCGGCTGCTCGGGCTCGAACTCACCCGTGACATCGGGTCGTTGGCGTGAACGCCAGGACCGGGGCCCGTCCGCTGCGCCGGCTGGTCGTGCTGCGGCACGCCAAGTCGGCCTGGCCCGTGGGGGTTCCGGACCATCAGCGGCCCCTCGCCCCGCGCGGGCGCCGGGACGCCCCGGCCGCCGGTGTCGCGCTCGCCGAGACCGACTCGCTGCCGGATCTCGCCCTGTGCTCCACGGCCGTACGGGCGCGCCAGACCTGGGAGTTGGCGTCCGCCGAGTGGGGGACACCGCCGCCGGTGCGGTTCGAGCCGGGGCTGTACGCGGCCGACGTACCCGAGTTGCTCGACGCCGTGCACCATGTGCCGTCCGAGGTCGAGACGTTGCTCCTGATCGGGCACAACCCCGGGCTCGAGGAACTGGTTCTCGAACTCGCCGGTGACGGTCTCGACGACGCGCTGGACGAGGTCCGGGTGAAGTTCCCGACCTCGGCCATCGCGGTCCTGGCCTGGCACGGCGGTACCTGGCGGGAACTCGCGCCGGGTACCGCCCTGTTGACGGGGCTGACCGTGCCGAGGGGCAGGAAGAAGTAGGGCCGCGACCGGTACGCGGCGAGCGGGTTCAGGGGCGCGGGGTCCGGGACCAACTGGCCAGCAGCTGAAGGCGTTCCGCGGACGGGGAGCCCGGTTCGGCGGTGGAGACGCCGAGGGTCTGCTCGGGGTCGTCGGTCGGGGCGAAGGCCTCGTAGCCCAGGACGAGGTCGCCCACGACGGGGTGGTGGAAGTGCTTGGTGCCATGGGTGCGCTCGAACACGTCGTGGTCGGCCCACCAGTGGCGGAAGTCCGCGTCCTGGACGGAGAGTTCACCGACCAGCTCGGCCAGCGCGGGGTCGTGCGGGTGGCGCCCCGCGTACAGGCGGAGTGAGGCGACGATGCCTCGCGCGGCGCCCTCCCAGTCGGCGTACAGGGAGCGGAAGGTGTCGTCGAGGAAGGCCAGGCGGGCCATGTTCCGGTCGCGGACGGGCAGCGCCTCGAAGTCCGTGTACAGGGCGCGGGCGAGGCCGTTGGCGGCCAGGACGTCCATGCGGCGGCCGTAGACGAGGGCGGGGACCTCGGTGAGGCTGTCGAGCAGCAGGCGCAGACCGGGGCGGACCCGCTGCGGGGGCAGCGGGCGGGCACGGGTGCGGGACGGTCGGGCGATCCGGAACAGGTGCGCGCGCTCCAGGTCCGTCAGGCGCAGGGCGCGGGCGATCGCGTCCAGGACGGACGCGGAGACGTTCAGGTGGCGTCCGCGCTCCAGACGGACGTAGTAGTCGACGCTGACCCCGGCCAGCCGGGCGACCTCCTCGCGCCGCAGACCCGGAACGCGGCGGGTGCCGGGCAGCGGGGCCAGGCCCGCCTCCTCGGGGGTGATCTTCGCGCGGCGCGAGCGGAGAAAGTCCCGCAGGTCGCTGTTGGGTTCCTGGGCCATTCCTCCACCGTAGACCGGGTGACCTGGGGAGCGGCCGAGCCGGAGGGGGTCTGTTGGACCCCCGGTCGGAGCGGGTCTCCCACCTCGTGGGCGAGAGGTGTTCGGCTGGTGGGAGGCAAACGCACGCACTGGGAGGTCCGTGATGAAGCGCAGGATTCTCGGCGGCACCGGCATGTCGGTGAGCGAGTACGCGCTCGGCGCGATGATGTTCGGCGCGATGGGCAACACCGATCACGACGAGTCGGTCCGGATGATCCACACGGCGCTGGACGCCGGGATCAATCTCGTCGACACCGCCGACGTGTACTCCGGCGGCGAGTCCGAGGTGATCGTGGGCAAGGCGCTGAAGGGCCGCCGCGACGACGTCGTCCTGGCCACCAAGTTCGGCCTCGCGATGGGTGAGGACCCCAACCGCCGTGGAGGATCGGCGCGTTGGGTCCGCCGGGCGCTGGAGGACAGCCTGCGCCGCCTGGACACCGACCACGTCGACCTGTACCAGCTGCACCGCCCGGACCCGCACACCGACATCGACGAGACCCTCGCCGTCCTGTCGGACCTGGTGCGGGCCGGGAAGGTGCGGGCGATCGGCGGCTCGTTCTTCTCGCCCGAGGAGATCGTGGAGGCCCAGTGGACGGCCGAACGCCGGGGCCACCACCGGTTCCGCACCGAGCAGCCGCCGTACTCGATCCTCACCCGCGGGGTGGAGAGCCGGGTGCTGCCCACCGCGCAGCGGTACGGCATGGGTGTGCTGACCTTCGGTCCGCTCAACTCGGGCTGGCTGTCGGGGCGTTCGGACCCGACCGGCGGTCATCGCAGCGCCGGCGCGGGGGCGAGGATGTTCGACCTCGGCCTGCCCGGTGTGCGGGCCAAGGCCGACGCCGTGCGCGCGCTGGCCGAGGTGGCCGCCGAGGCCGGTCTGCCGCTGCCGCATCTGGCCACCGCGTTCGTCCGGGCCCATCCGGCGGTCACCGCGGTGCTCATCGGCCCGCGCCGGCCCGAGCAGCTGGCCGATCTCCTCGCCGCCGCCGACGTGGAACTCGGCGACGACGTCCTCGACCGCATCGACGAGATCGTCCCGCCCGGCGTCGACGTGAACTCCGGCGACTTCTACATCGACCCCACCCCGCCGATCACCGACAAACGCCTGCGCCGCCGCCCGCCCGCCGCCGACGGTCAACACCCTCGCCGATAGCGGCCGTTCAGCCCACGTGGACGCGCGGGCGCCGGTCCGGGTCCGGTTCCGCGCGGCGCAGGACCTCGCGGGTGACCGGGGCGACCTCGCCGTCGCCGAAGATCAGGAAGCGGATCAGATGGCTGACCGGGCTGCCCTCGGTCCAGGTGAAGTACGCGTGCGGGACCTTGCCGGTGCGGTCGCGCAAGGAGAGGAGGACGGCGGCGATCGCGTTCGGGACGGTGGGGCCCTCGACACGCAGCCGCCGCACCCCGTACTTCTCCTCGCCGTGCACCGTGATGTCCGCCGAGAAGTCCGAGGAGTCGCGCAGCAGCACCTCCAGGAACAGCACCGGGCCGCCGTCCGGGATGTGGGTCTCCTCGCGCTGGCTGTACTCCTTGGCGCGGTACTCCCGGCGGCTGTGCTCCTGCGGCTCGTTCGCGATCAGCCGCAGCGGCCCGTGCTCGGCCGCCTCGTCGATGAAGCGGGCCGCGGTGTCGTCGAACGTGACTTCCACGGCGCGGAGTTCGAAGGCGCGGTGCACGCGCGAGCCGAACGACGTCACCAGGATCAGCACGATGAAGATGCCCGCGATCTTGATGCCGTCGGGCCGTTCGATGACATTCGTGACCAGGGTGTACGCGAACACGGCGGTGATCAGCCCGAACCCGAGCGTCGCCCTGTGGTGGCCCCGCTTGTGCACCGTGACCGTGGACGCGAAGGCGGCGGAGAGCATCAGCACCAGCACACCGGTCGCGTACGCGCCGCTCTGGGCGTCCACGCTCGCGTGGAACCACAGCGTGATGACGATCGCCGCCACCATGAAGACCAGCACCAGCGGCCGCACCGCCCGCGTCCACTCCGGCGCCATGCCGTAGCGGGGCAGATAGCGCGGTACGAGGTTCAGCAGGCCGGCGAGCGCGGAGGCGCCGGCGAACCACAGGATCGCGATCGTCGAGACGTCGTAGAACGTGCCGAAGACCTGGCCCAGGTGCTCGTGCGCGAGATAGGCGAGCGCGCGGCCGTTCGCCGGGCCGCCCGTCTTGAACGCGCTCTGCGGGATCAGGATCGTCGTCGCCAGGCTGGACAGCAGCAGGAAGCAGGACATGATCACGGCGGCCGTGGTGAGCAGCTTGCGGGTCTCGCGAATCCGGCCGGTCGGCTTCGCCCACGTGTCCGTGTCACCGCCCTTGACCTGCGGCATCACCGCCACCCCGGTCTCGAAGCCGGACATGCCGAGCGCCAGTTTCGGGAACACGAGCAGGGCGACCCCGACCATCGCGAGCGGCGAGGAGTGCGCCGCCGTCATCGCGTCCGTCCAGTCGCCGATCTTCACCGGATGGCTCAGCACCTCCCACGCGGACACCGCGAGGACGACGAGGTTGAGCGTGAGATAGACGCCCACCAGCACCACGGCGATACCGATGGCCTCCCGGAAGCCCTTGAGGAAGACCGCGCCCAGCGCCCCGACGAGCACCAGAGTGATCCACGTGTTCCCGCCGTGCATCCAGCCCGGCGCGAACGGGTTCTCCACGACGTGCGCCGCCGCGTCCGCCGCCGAAAGGGTGACCGTGATCATGAAGTCCGTCGCCGCGAACCCCAGCAGCACCAGGACGAAGATCTTCCCCGACCACCACGGCAGCAGCCGCTCCAGCATGGCGATCGACCCCTCGCCGTGCGGACTCTCGTGCGCCACCCGCCGGTACACCGGCAGCGCCCCGAGCAGCGTCAGCCCGATCAGCACGACCGTCGCCAGCGGGGACAGCAGCCCGGCCGCCAGGGCGGCGATGCCCGGCTGGTAGCCGAGCGTGGAGAAGTAGTCGACGCCGGTCAGGCACATGACCCGCCACCAGCGGTGCCCCTCGTGCTCCGGGTTCGGCGTGGCGTGCGGGCCGGGGTGCCGGGCGCTCTGCTCGCTCAGCCCGTCCAGCAGCCAGGCCCGGCAGCGCTCCGCGGCGGACTCCGGAACCCCGGATTCCGTGCTCTCCGTGGGGTCCACCTGCGCGCCGGTCATGCTGAGTACTCCCTGTGATCGAACGAACGTGCCCGGTGCCCGGGCGACGAGCAGCGAGTATCCACCACATCGTCACCCGCACCCGGACCGGGGGCGACCCCTGACCCTGCGCATAGGCTGGGCGGATGCAGGACGAGTACCGCACAGTGGCCCGCCCGGGCGTGCACGAGACCGAGGTCAACCGCTCCCGCTTCCTGTGCGCCCTCGCCCCGGCGGCCACCGAGCAGGAGGCCCAGGACTTCATTGCCCGCATCCGCAAGGAACACACCGACGCCAGCCACCACTGCTTCGCCTACGTCATCGGCGCCGACGCCGCGATCCAGAAGGCGAGCGACGACGGCGAACCCGGCGGCACCGCGGGCGTCCCCATGCTCCAGATGCTGCTGCGCCGCGACATGCGGTACGTCGTCGCCGTCGTCACCCGCTACTACGGCGGCGTCAAGCTCGGCGCGGGCGGCCTCATCCGGGCCTACGGCGGCTCGGTCGGCGAGGCCCTCGACACTCTCGGCACGCTCACCCGCCGCCGCTTCCGCCTCGCCACGCTGACCGTCGACCACCAGCGCGCGGGCAAGATCCAGAACGACCTGCACGCCACCGGCCGCGCGGTGCGGGACGTCCGCTACGGCGAGGCCGTCACCATCGAGATCGGCCTGCCGGACGCCGAGGTGGACGCGTTCCGGGGCTGGCTCGCCGACGCCACGGCGGGCACGGCGGAACTGGAGCTGGGCGGGGAGGCGTACGGGGACGCGTGAGCGGCCTCCGGGCTGGTTCTGTCCGCATGCCGGGGTGCTTCAACTCACGCTCGATAACGGGCCAGGCACCCCAAGGCGAAGCCTGACGGTACGTCAGGGTGCCCAGGTCCACACCTGGTTGGAGCTGCCCGCGCAACTGAAGCCCTGGACCCTCTGGCCGTTCTGCCCCGAAGTGGGGGCATCCGCGTCCAGGCAGAAGCCGTCCGGGACACTGACCAGTGTTCGACCGCTCGGCTGCGCGGAAGCCCCCAACAGCCAGCGCTGGGCGCCGAGTCCGTCGCAAGCAGCGACCCGGATCCTCTGCCCGTTCCGGCCGATCGTCCCGGCGTCGGCGTCCAGGCAGTCGTGGCTGCCCTGATGGACCACCAGGTACTGGGAGGTGTGCCCCGGCACGCGGAACAGCGCCCACCGCTGCGCCGACGTGCCGTTGCACGCCCACACCTGTACGGCCCCGGCGTGGGCGTCGAGACACCGGGGCACCGGCCGCGCGTCGACGCTCTCGGTGACGGTCACCGAACCGGCCCGGACCGGCCCGCGCGGCGTGCCGTAGAGCAGCTTCGCGGTGTGCGCGTCGACCGTGCCGGTCGCGGTGATCCCGGCCTCGGTCTGGAAGACCTTCACCGCGTCGATCGTCGTCGCCCCGTAGTCGCCGTCGACCGTGACGTGCAACCCGTGGCCGGCCAGCAGGAGTTGGAGCGCCTTGACGCAGTCGCCGTGCGCGCCCGCCGCGAGTTCGTGGACACAGGAGGAGACCCGGATGTCGAGGCTCGCGGGGTTCTGGGCGGCCGGCGCGGCCGACGGTTTCTGCGACGCCTTCGCCTTCGTCGCCGATGCCGTGGGGGACCCGCTCGGCGAACTGGCCGCCCCCGGGGACGAGTTCTCCGGCAGGGCGAGCGCCGGGGGCGCCTTCGGCGGGGAACCGGCCGACGACCCGGGGTTGTCGTGGAGGAGCAGGGTCGCGGTGATGCTGCCGGCGACCAGGACGGCCGCGGCGGCGACGGCACCGGCGATCAACTTGCCGCGCTTTCTACGGGAGTCGCCGTGCTGTGCGGGAGCCGGGGGCGGGGCGGTCGGGGTGGTCGTAGGCCGCTCGACGGGGGCGGGGCGGGGGGCGACGCGCGGCGGACCGCCCACCGGCGCGGCGAGTTGATGCCCGATGGCCGTCCTGAACACCGCCTCGGGTGACGGCCGCAGGTCGGGGTCCTTGTCGAGGCAGGTGCGGATGAACGCGGCCAGCTCCGCGTCGACGTCGGCGACCTTGTCGAGGACGTCCTCCCGGGGCGGGTCGAACGCCACCCGGTGCAGCACGTCGACCCCGGTGCCCTCGCCGAACGGGGCCTCTCCGGCGACGGCGTAGGTGAGCGTGGAGGCCAGCGAGAAGACGTCGGAGGCCGCGGTCACCTCCTGGCCGCGCACCTGCTCCGGGGACATGTAGGCGGGGGTGCCGACGTTCTGGCCGGTGGCGGTGATCGAGGTGGCGTCTCCGGCCTGGACGACACCGAAGTCGATGACGCGGGCGCCGTCGGCACCCAGGATGACATTGGACGGCTTGAGGTCGCGGTGCACGATCCCCGCGCGCCAGATCGCCTCGATCGCCCGCCCCACGTCGGCCAGCAGCCGCCAGGCCGCCGCCGCGTCGACCGGACCGCGCGCGTCGACCAGCTCCGCGAGGGTCGGCCCGGGTATGTACTCGGTGGCCACCCACACCAGGTCCTCGTCGCAGCCGCTGCCCAACAGCCGCACGATGTGGGCCCCTCGGATCCGGTCCAGCGCGCCGACCTCGCGCTCGAAGCGCCTGCGGAAGAGCGGGTCCTCCGCGTACTCGGGGCGGATCACCTTCACGGCCGCCGGGCCCGTGGCGCCGGTGGCGTCCCGGCCCAGATACACCCGGCCCATCCCCCCGCTGCCGAGCACCGACAGCAACCGGTACGGGCCCGCCTGCCGAGGGTCGCTCTTCCGCAGCGGCACCACGGGCGGCGGCTCCATCCCCGCCGCCGCATAGGCCATCGTTTCGGACCGACCGCGGAACTCGACTGGCATGGGAACCCTGTGTCTCTCGCGTGGTGCGTGTGACGCGAGATTAGCGCAGCACCCGTGCGGTACAAGGGAGTTGCGGTTTTCCACAGTCCCTGCCCAGGCGCGTGGCGTCGCCGTTTCCCGGCAGCCGAGGAGCACCGAAAGCCCACGGTCGACGAGCGGGTCGTCGTCATCGGCGGCCGTCGCCCCGAGGCCGACGAGCCGGGAGCGGTGGCCCACCCGGTCGACAGGTCGACAGGTCAACAGGTTGCCGAGGTGATCGTCCGGCTGCTCTCGCCGGCCGCGTCCTTCGTCCTTCATCCACGGCGCGGTCCTCATCGTGGACGACGGGACACGGCGCCCGATCCGGGAAAGGTCGGCTTCGCCTTCGGCCCCGGCGCCGCGACGATCCCACCGATCCGCCTATTTCCTCCCATAAGGGCTTAGATGAGTGGGAACTCCGAGGTCAATGGTGGGCCAGGGGCCGACAGGCGCTAGCGTGGTGGCCCGATGAGACTGCTGCACACCTCCGACTGGCACCTGGGCCGGGCCTTCCACCGCGTGAACATGCTCGGGGCCCAGGCCGACTTCGTGAGCCACCTCGTCGCCACCGTGCGCGAGCGGGGCGTGGACGCGGTGGTCGTGTCGGGTGACGTGTACGACCGGGCGGTGCCGCCGCTCGCGGCGGTCGAGCTGTTCGACGACACGCTGCACAAGCTCGCCGACCTGGGCGTGCCCACGGTGATGATCTCCGGGAACCACGACTCCGCCCGCCGCCTCGGCGTCGGCGCCGGTCTGATCGACCGCGCCGGTATCCACCTCCGCACCGAGCCGTCCGCCTGCGGAACACCCGTGATCATTCCGGACGCGCACGGCGACGTGGCCTTCTACGGTCTGCCGTATCTCGAACCCGCCCTGGTCAAGGCCGAGTTCGGGGTCGAGAAGGCCGGTCACGAAGCCGTGCTCGCCGCCGCTATGGACCGGGTACGCGCCGACCTCGCCACCCGCGCCCCCGGCACCCGCTCCGTGGTCCTCGCGCACGCCTTCGTCACCGGCGGCGAGGCCAGTGACAGCGAGCGCGACATCACCGTCGGCGGGGTCGCCGCCGTACCGGCCGGGGTCTTCGACGGCGTCGACTACGCGGCGCTCGGGCATCTGCACGGCTCCCAGGCCATCACCGGCCGCGTCCGCTACTCGGGCTCCCCTCTCCCGTACTCCTTCTCCGAGGCCGACCACCGCAAGACCATGTGGCTGATCGACCTGGACGCGGAGGGCACCGTCACCGCCGAACGCCTCGACTGCCCGGTACCGCGTGGACTGGCCCGCATCCGGGGCACGTTGGAGGACCTCCTCCGCGATCCGGAGCTCGGGCGGCACGAGGAGGCGTGGGTCGAGGCGACGCTCACCGACGCGGTGCGCCCGGCCGACCCGATGGCCCGCCTCGCCGAGCGCTTCCCGCACACGCTCAGTCTCGTCTTCGACCCCGAGCGGTCGCCCGACGACCCGGACGTGTCGTACGCCCGCCGTCTCGCGGGGCGCGACGACCGGGAGATCGCCGACGACTTCGTGGCCCATGTGCGCGGCGCCGGACCCGACGACGACGAACGGACCGTGCTCCAGGAGGCGTTCGACGCGGTGCGCGCGGACTCCGTCGTACGGGAGGTGACGCCGTGAGCGTTCGGTGGGGTGAGGTGGAGACGGGGCCGGCAGCGGCGGCCGTGCGGTGGGGTGCGGCGGATGTGCGGTGCGCTGTCGGCCTCGCGCGGCGGGCGGGCGAAGGGGGCGGTCGCCGATGAGGCTGCACCGGCTGGACATCACCGCCTTCGGGCCCTTCGGCGGCTCCCAGACCGTCGACTTCGACGAGCTGTCCTCCGCCGGGCTGTTCCTGCTCCATGGCCCGACCGGCGCCGGAAAGACCTCCGTCCTCGACGCCGTCTGCTACGCGCTCTACGGCTCGGTGCCCGGCGTCCGCCAGTCCGGCCAGGGCCTCGGCCTGCGCAGCGACCACGCCGAGGTCGGCACCCGCACCGAGGTACGGCTCGAACTCACCGTCGCCGGACGGCGGTTGGAACTCACCCGGCAGCCGCCCTGGGCCCGCCCCAAGAAGCGCGGCACCGGCAGCACCCTGGACAAGGCACAGAGCTGGCTGCGCGAGTACGACACGAGCACCGCCGCCTGGAAGGACCTCAGCCGCTCCCACCAGGAGATCGGCGAGGAGATCACCCAGCTGCTCGGCATGAGCAGGGAACAGTTCTGCCAGGTCGTGCTGCTGCCCCAGGGCGAGTTCGCGCGCTTCCTGCGCTCCGACGCCGAGGCGCGCGGCAAGCTGCTCGGCCGGCTCTTCGACACCCATCGCTTCGCCGAGGTCGAGAAGCGGCTCGCGGAGCGGCGCCGGGCCACCGAGGCTCAAGTCCGCGAGGGCGACGCCGAGTTGCTCGCCGACGCGCACCGCATGCAGCAGGCCGCCGGTGACGCCATGGAGCTGCCGGACCTCGCCCCGGGCGAACCCGGCCTCGCCGACGCCGTGTTGGCCGCGGCGGCCGTCGCCCGCAGCACCGCGCGCGAGCAACTGACCGTCACACAGGGCGGGTTGGCCGCCGCCGAGTCCGCCCAGGCCGCCGCCGACCGGGCCCTGGCCGACGTCCGTGAACTGGCCCGCCTGCAACAGCGGTTCACGCAGGCGCGCGAGCGGGCCACGCTCATGGAGGAGCGGGCCGACGGCTACCGGCAGGCCCAGGCGCGGATGGAGCGGGCCCGGAAGGCGGAGGCCGTGGCGCCCGCGCTGGAGCTGCGGGAGGCCGCCGAGACCGAGCACCGGCAGGCGGCCCGGGCCGAGGCGCGCGCGCTCGACCTGCTGCCGGACACCTTCGCGGGCGCCGGGGCCACCGGACTCGCCGCTGCCGCACGCCGGGCCGCCGAGGAACTGGGCGGACTGGAATCGGCCCGCCGCGCCGAGCAGCGGCTCACCGAACTCGGCGTGGAGCGCGCCGAGTTGGAGCGCCAGGAGCGTGCCGACGAGGACGTACGGCAGGAGGCCGAGGCCTGGCTCGCCGAGTGGGACACCACCCGCGCGGGGCTTCAGGCACGGATCGAGTCGGCCCAGGAGGCCACCACCCGGGCCGAGCAACTGGCCGTACGGCGCGAGCCCACCGAGCGGCGGCTCGGGGCGGCCCGGCAGCGGGACCAGTTCGCCGGAGACACCGAGGACGCACACCGGCAGGTGCTCGCCTCGACCGAGCACGCCCTCAAGGCCCGCACCCACTGGCTCGACCTCAAGGAACAGCGGCTCAACGGCATCGCCGCCGAACTCGCCGCCCACCTCACCGACGGCGCCCCCTGCGCCGTCTGCGGAGCCACCGAACACCCCGCCCCCGCCCGCAAGTCCGACGGACACGTCGACCGCGCGGCGGAGGAGCAGGCCCTTGCCGCCCTCCAGCGCGCCGAGGAACAGCGCACCGAGGCCGAGCGCCGGCTCGGCGTCGTACGCGAAGCCCTCGCCGCCGCCACCGCCGAGGCCGGTGACACGCCGACCGATCAACTCGCCGACGAGGTCGCGGAGTTGGAGCGGCTCTACGAGCAGGCCCGCCGCGACGCCTCCTGGCTGCACCCCGCGACCGAGGAGCTGCGCCGGGCCGAGCAGGAGCACGAGCGGCGGACCCGGGTCCAGCAGCAGGCCGCCCTCCGGGCCGCCTCCCGGACGACCCTGCGCGACACCCTGGACCGCGAACGGGCCTCCCTGGAAGGGGAGTTGGCTCAGTCCCGGGGCAGCGCCGACAGCGTGGCCGCGCGCGCCGCCGAGCTGGAGCGGCAGGTCGCGCTGCTCACCGACGCGGCCGACGCGGTCCGTATCGCCGAGGACACCGCGCAGCGCCTCAAGGACGCCGATGCCCGGCTCGCCGACGCCGCCTTCCGCGCCGGGTTCGACACCCCGCAGGCGGCGGGAGACGCCCTCCTCGACGACACCGCCCACCGCGAACTCCAACGGCGCCTGGACGCCTGGCAGTCGGAGGAAGCCGCCGTACGGGCCGTGCTCGCGGAGGCCGACACCGCGGCGGCAGCGCAACTGCCCCCCGCCGAACCGGACGTGGCGGAGCGTGCCGCGACGGCCGCCGTGCAGCGGACCCGGGCCGCGGCCTCCGCGTGCGACGCGGCGCACCGGCGCTGCGCCGAACTCGACCAGCTCTCCGCCCGGTCCGCCGCCGGGGCACGCCAACTCGCCCCGCTGCGCGAGGAGTACGACCGGGTGGCCCGCCTCGCCGCCCTCACCGCCGGCACCTCGGCCGACAACGAACGCCGGATGCGCCTGGAGTCGTACGTCCTCGCCGCGCGTCTGGAACAGGTGGCCGCCGCCGCGACCGTACGGCTGCAACGCATGTCGTCCGGGCGTTACACCCTCGTCCACTCGGACGACCGGGCCGGGCGCGGTCGCAGCGGACTCGGACTGCATGTCGTCGACGCGTGGACCGGGCGGGAACGGGACACGGCGACGCTGTCCGGCGGGGAGACGTTCTTCGCGTCGCTCGCCCTCGCGCTCGGACTCGCGGACGTGGTCACCGACGAGGCGGGCGGGGTCCGGCTCGACACCCTCTTCATCGACGAGGGCTTCGGCAGCCTCGACGAGCAGACCCTGGACGAGGTCCTCGACGTCCTCGACTCCCTGCGCGAGCGGGACCGCAGCGTCGGCATCGTCAGCCATGTCGCCGATCTGCGCCGCCGTATCCACGCGCAGCTGGAGGTCGTGAAGGGGCGGGACGGATCGGCCGTACGGCAGCGGGGGCAGTAAGGGCTGCGGGGACAGTAGGGGCTGCGGGCCCCGCGCGGTCCTCGAGGTCAGTGGCCCAGGGGGCGGCGGGGGAGCGGTGACGAGTAGACGACGCTCGTCGTGACCGATCCGAGGGCGCCGATCTTGCCGGAGACCTCCTCCAGGTGCCGCATCGAACGGGCCGCGACCTTGATCATGAAGCAGTCGTCGCCCGTGATGTGGTGCGCCTCCAGGATCTCCGGCGTCACCGCGACCAGGTCGTGGAAGGGCTTGTAGTTGCCGTTCGGGTAGCGCAGCCGCACGAAGGCCAGGATCGGCAGGCCGAGGCGGTCCGGGTCCACGACCGCCGCGTACCCCTCGATCACCCCCGCCTCCTCCAGCCGCCGCACCCGCTCGGTCACCGCGCTCGCGGACATGGAGACGGCCCGGGCCAGCTCGGCGAAACTGGCCCGGCCGTCTCGCTGGAGGACGTCGAGGATGCGCCAGTCGGTGGCGTCCGGGGCATAAGGGGAATGCACGGTCATGACCGAGGAATAGCAGGGGAATCCCCGGCGGATCAAGGGGGACGGCGGGGATCGTCCCTTCAGCGGAGTGGTCGGCGACCGTAGATTTTCGGCCGTAGGGATACGTCGGTGGAAACGCCTCGGTGCGGACAGCGCAGTGCGGACACCGCAGTGCAGACACCTCTTCGAAAGGCCGGACCATGAGCAGTGCCACGACCGTCAACCCCGTCCTGCGGGTCGCCCCCGCCGCGCCCGCGGAAGCCGCCGCGCACTTCCGCGCGAGCCTTGCCTTCCACGCCGACGTCTCCGACGTGGCCGCCGCGCTCGCGGTCGACGGTGACCCCGCTTTCCCCGGCTTCGTCGTCCTCGACTCGCGGTCCACCGCGTCCTGGGAGCAGGGGCATGTCCCCGGGGCGGTCCATCTCCCCACCGCGCTCATCGCCGAACAGGCCGAGGGGCTCCTCGACAAGTCCGTGCCGGTGGTGACGTACTGCTGGGGTCCGGGCTGCAACGGCGCCGCCCGGGCCGCCCTCGCGCTCGCCCAACTCGGCTACCAGGTCAAGGAGATGCTCGGTGGGTTCGAGTACTGGGTGCGTGAGGGCTTCGAGTTCGAGACGTGGAAAGGTCGTGAGAGGGGTGCGGTCGACGCGTTGACGGCGCCGGTGGATGCGGGCGACTGCGGCTGCTGAATTCCGCGCGATGCCCTCAACTCGGGCCGCTGGAAGCCGAGTTCGCGGGCCGGCCGCCGTCGCCTGAGTTCTCGGGCTCCGAACATGTGGGATCGCTGTGCGTGTAGGTTCTGCCCATGGCGCGATACGCGGAGCCGGGCACGGCGGTGCAGTGGGTGGAGTCGGGCGGCGGGCCGCTCATAGCGGTGCCGGAGACGGTGCTGCCGTTCTGGACGGGAGCCGACGGCGATGAACTCGCCTCCGACTACGACCGGGCGTGCGAGGTCGGCGGGTACGCCGGGCTGCTGCCGGTGGGGGACAGCGCGGCCCTGGTCCTGGGCGACGATCCCGCCTCGACCGCCTTCCTCCCGGAACACGGCACGTTCGTACGGTGGTGTGCGGCGAACTCCGAGGACGAGGCGCTGGCCGGCGTGCCCGCCGCGCTCGCCGGGGCGATGTGGGAGGCCGAGGTGCAGTGGGACGTACCCGGACCTGTCGTCCTCTTCGACTCGGCGTGGCCGGGGCGGGAGTCGGAGGGCACGGAACATCTGAAGGTCGACCTGGAACCGGGGCGGTACGCGGTGCGGGCGGGGCAGGCACAGCCGGGGCCGGAGACATGGCTCGGGCTTGTTCAGCTGCGGCGGCTTTCCACCTGACCGGTCGGTGTGCGGAAGTGCCGGCGGCCGGGTCCCCCACTCCCGGACCCGGCCGCCGACCCTCACACCATGTGCCACCGCAGGCCGGGCGAGAGTGCGTGCCTGGCGTCGCGCGGCAGACGGGAATCGTCAGACAGTCCCTAGAGCCGCGACAACTCGTCCACCAGGTCGTCCAGCCCCAGCGAACCCTGCGACAACGCGGCCATGTGCCAGGCCTTCAGATCGAAGGCGTCGCCGTGTCGCCGCCGTGCGTTCTCGCGGCCCAGCAGCCAGGCCCGCTCGCCGAGCTTGTAGCCGATGGCCTGGCCCGGGATCGTGAGGTAGCGGGTCAGTTCGCTCTCCACGAAGTCCGCCGGGCGGCTGCTGTGCGCGCCGAAGAACTCCTCGGCCAGCTCCGGCGTCCACCGCTCACCGGGGTGGAACGGAGAGTCCGCCGGGATCTCCAGCTCCAGGTGCATGCCGATGTCGACGATGACCCGGGCGGCCCGCATCATCTGGGCGTCGAGATAACCGATCCGCTGCTCGGCGTCCTCCAGGAAGCCCAGCTCGTCCATCAGTCGCTCCGCGTAGAGCGCCCAGCCCTCCGCGTTGGCGCTGACCTGGCCCACGGAAGCCTGGTAGCGGGACAGGTTCCCGGCGACGTGCGTCCACTGGGCGAGCTGGAGGTGATGGCCGGGGACGCCCTCGTGGTACCAGGTCGAGACGAGGTCGTAGACCGGGAAACGAGTCTGGCCCATCGTCGGCAGCCAGGTGCGGCCAGGACGTGAGAAGTCCTCCGACGGGGAGGTGTAGTACGGCGCCGCCGCGCTTCCCGGAGGCGCGATGCAGGACTCCACCTTCCGTACCCGCTCGGCGAGTTCGAAGTGTGTGCCGTCCAGCTTCTCGATCGCCTGGTCCATCAGGCCCTGCAACCACACGCGGACCTCTTCGACGCCCTCGATGTGCCGGCCGTGCTCGTCGAGGTGCGCGAGCGCCACCCATGGGGTCTCGGCGCCGGGCAGGATCTTCTCGGCCTCCTGCTTCATCTCGGCGAGCAGCCGGTGGTACTCGGACCAGCCGTACGCGTACGCCTCGTCGAGGTCGAGGTCCGTGCCGTTGAAGTAGCGCGACCAGCGTGCGTACCGCTCGCGGCCCACCGTGTTCGGGGCGCCTTCGACGGCCGGCGCGTACACGTCGCGCATCCAGTCGCGCAGGTCCACCAGGGCCGCGGTCGCCGTCCGGGCGGCCTCGTCCAGTTCGGGGCGGAGCGCCGCGGGGCCCGCCGAGGCGAAGTCCTCGAACCAGCCGCGTCCCTGGCCGTCCGTGTCCGACCATTCGGTGAGCTGGTCGATGAAGGTGGCGGTCGGGCGCGGGCCCGCGTACAGCTTGCGGTCCAGGCCCAGTTGGAGGGACTCGCGGTACCCCGCGAGCGCGGTCGGTACCGCGCGCAGCCGCTCGGCGATCGCCGCCCAGTCCTCGTCGGTGTCCGCCGGGGTCAGCGTGAACACCTCGCGCACCGAGTGCGCCGGGGTGGACATGTTGCCGACCGCGCGCAGGCTCTCCTCGGCGTCGTGCACCGCGAGTTCGGCGCTGAGCCGCTCGCGCAGCAGACGCGCGCACCGGCGCTCGCTGTCACTGTCCGCGCCGGGCCGGCGCTCGGCCTCGTCGAGCTTGGCGAGGGTCGCCCGCTGAAGCTCCGCGAGTCGTTCCTGACCTGCGGGGGAGAGGTCGGCCAGGCGGCTCGAACTCTCCTTCACGCCGAGATACGTACCGGTGACCGGGTCGAGGGCGATGAGGTCGTCGACGTAGGCATCGGCGACCTGCCGGGGCAGCGGAGTGTTGGTCTGCGACATGGGGACCATCCTCATACGCGGAACTTGTCCTCGTCACCCCGATTCAGCTGTGGGCGTGGCAAGCGGCAGCAGGGGTCCGCAGTCCCACTGCTGGAAGATCAGCCGGGTCTCCACCCGCGCCACCTCGCGTTGTGACGTGAACTCGTCGAGGACCAGCCGTTGCAGGTCCGTCATGTCCGCGACGGCCACATGGACCACGTAGTCGTCGGGCCCGGTCAGATGGAACACGGTCCGCGACTCTGGCAGCGCCCTGATCCGCTCCACGAACGGCCCCACCAGCTCCCGCCGATGCGGGCGCACCTGCACCGACAGCAGCGCCTCCAGACCGCGCCCCAACTTCGCCGGATCGACCCGCAGTTGATGCCCGAGGATCACTCCGGCCCGGCGTAGCCGCGCCACCCGGTCAAGACATGTCGACGGCGCGACCCCGACCTCCGCCGCGAGTTCGCGATAGGTCGCCCGTGCGTCGTTCTGAAGCAACCGCAGGAGGTGGAGGTCGACCGGGTCCAGTACGACAGATTCCGTCATCAGTCGAACGCTACACGGATCATCGGCCACGGATCCCGTTGCTTGTTCACCCTTACGTCCCATGAACGCACCGAACCCGCACCCCGCCCCGGCCCCTCGGGCCCTGGCCACCGAAGCCGTGCACGCCGGCCGTGACGACCTCGCCCGGCAGGGTCTGCACGCCGCGCCGATCGACCTGTCGACCACCTACCCGTCGTACGACAGCCGCGGTGAGGCCGCCCGCGTCGACGCCTACGCCGCCACCGGCGCCGAACCGGACGGCCCGCCCGTCTACGGCCGCCTTGGCAACCCCACCGTCGCCCGGTTCGAGACCGCCCTCGCCCGCCTCGAAGGCACCGAGAGCGCGGTCGCGTTCGCCAGTGGCATGGCGGCCCTGACCGCGGTCCTGCTGGCGCGCGGCGCGCTGGGCCTGCGCCATGTGGTGGCGGTACGGCCCCTCTACGGTTGCAGCGACCACCTGCTCACGGCCGGGCTGGTGGGCTCCGAGGTGACGTGGACCGACCCGGCGGGGATCGCCGACGCGCTGCGCCCGGACACCGGACTGGTCGTCGTCGAGTCACCGGCCAACCCGACCCTGGCCGAACTGGACCTGCGTGCCGTCGCTCACGCCTGCGGCTCGGTGCCCCTCCTCGCGGACAACACCTTCGCGACCCCGGTCCTGCAACGCCCCGCCGAACAGGGCGCGCGTCTCGTCCTGCACAGCGCCACCAAGTACCTGGGCGGACACGGCGATGTGATGGCGGGCGTGGTCGCCTGCGACGAGGAGTTCGCCGGGCGGCTGCGCCAGGTGCGGTTCGCCACCGGCGGCGTACTGCATCCGCTGGCCGGCTATCTGCTGCTGCGCGGCCTCGCGACCCTGCCGGTCCGGGTACGGGCCGCGTCCGCTACGGCCGCCGAACTCGCCCGCCGCCTCACCGCCGACCCGCGCGTGGCCCGCGTCCACTACCCGCGCATCGGCGGCGCGATGATCGCCTTCGAGGTGCACGGCGACCCCCATGAGGTCATCGCCGCCGTCCGCCTCATCACCCCGGCCGTCAGCCTCGGCAGCGTGGACACCCTGATCCAGCACCCGGCCTCCATCAGCCACCGGGTGGTGACCGAGGAGGACAGGAGGGACTCGGGTGTGAGGGACAGCTTGCTGAGGCTGTCGGTGGGGCTGGAAGACGTCGATGACCTGTGGGCGGACCTGGACGGGGCGCTGGCGCCCCTCCGAAGAGGCGCGGGGCTGTGCTCGCATGCGGCTCCGCCGCGGGGCGCGACCAGCCACACCGAACCGTCAGCGGCCGGCGACCCCGCGACGACCACGGCCCTCAGGTCTTCCTGAACTCCGTGACCTCGGCGGCATCCTTGGTCTCGCCCGCGGCCGCGCTCAACCGAGCCGTGACCACCAACGTCCCCTCCTCGATCTGGTAGTCGAGCGGCAGATCGAGCCCCCGCATCGCCGCGACCATCCCCGTGTTGGACGCCTGCGTCACGGCGTACACGCTCTCGCACCCCGCCTCGACGGCCATCCCCACCAGGCGGCCCAGCAACTCGCTCCCGATACCCCGCCGTTGCCAGTCGTCCTCGACCAGCAGCGCGACCTCCGTCTCGTCCCCGTCCCATAGGAGGTGTCCGAGCCCGACGATCCGTCCCGACGCCGTCTGCACGGCGAGCGTCCGCCCGTAGCGCGGGGAGAGCAGGTGGTTGAGGTAGCGGTCGGCGTCACCGACCGGCCCGTGGTACCGCATGCCGAGCGTGCGCGCCGAGCACCGCTCGTGCATCTCCCGGGCCGCGTCGAGGTCGCCGGTGTCCGCGCGGCGCACGGTGATCGCGTTGCCCTCGGGCAGCGTCAGTACGTCCTGGCTGCGGGGGATGCGCGGACCGAGCCGGGCGTCCAACTCGACCAGCGCCCGCGCCCGGGCGAACTCGGTGGGTGTGAACGGCAGATATGCCCGCTCCACGGTGATCACTCCGCCTTCCGGCGCCCGCAGCCGCATGACCGTGTCCTCCAACGCCCCCTCCACCGGCACCGATTCCGGCTCGCGCCCCTTGCGGGCGCTGGTCGCGGGCAGCGAACGGATGGTGCAGCGGCCGAGCAACTGCCGTAGCGCCAGCGGGAGTTCCGCCGCGTCCAGGGCCGTGCGGGTGGCCAGGCCCAGGACCCGGGTCGGTGCGTCCACCAGGTCGTGGGCGTCGGCGCGCTCGATCCAGGTGCCGGAGCCACCGGCCGACGACACCGCCCGGGTGATCTCGGACGCGGCGACCCCGCCCGGCGCCCGCAGCAGGAACTCGTCCACCGTGCCCTCGGCCAGCGGGTGCGTCTGAAGGCTCAGGATGTCTACCTGGTGGCCGGCCAGCGCCGTGCACAACGCCGCCAGCGATCCCGGCGCGTCCTGCACCGTCGTCCGCATCCGCCACAGGGTCGGCGCCTCGGCGACGGGGTCGGGCGTCGCGGACGACTCCTCGGACCCCGGCTCGGACGTGGACCCGGTGGCGGACGTGTGCTTCGGCTTCGACTCGGGTGCTCCGGCCGGCCCGGTCCGCCGCGACTGTGCGGTCGGCCGGGCACCGGTATCACCCGTCGGCGGGGCATGACCGTGGCGGCGTGACCACCACGTGTGGAACCCCGCCGTGGCGACCAGGGCCAGCGCGGACATCGCCAGCAGCATGGGACCATCGGGCCCGTGCCCCACCAGATCCGCCACGACGTCCGCCACCGCGACCGCCGTGAACAGCGCGGCCAGCTCCACCAGGTCCCGCCGCCAGTGGTGCACCGGACGCCCGTGCTTCGCGCGCGTCACATCAGACATGTCTCGACTCATGCATCCACTGTGAAGGAACGGTGTTGCGTGATCACGAACGCTCTGTGACCGACCGGTAAAAGCGGGGTTCTGTACCTTTTGCCGTTCTTTTGGCGAGTGGGGTGCACCGGAGGTCAGCCCTGGTGCCCTACGTCATGCGGCCACCTCCGCAACCAGCGCACTGCGCAGCCGACGTGCCTGCGTGACCAGCCGGGAGGAGCCGCTCCGTGCCGCCGTCTGCGCCAGGTGCGGCAGTTCGCCTCTCGCCCCGGACCGCTCCGCGCACTCGGCGGCCACCGCGAGGAGATCCCCGAGACCCCGTGTGTGGGCGGGCTTCGCGTCGGCGCCGAGGTCGGCGAGCAACGCGGCCAGGGTGTGCCGGAGGATCCCCCAGATGGTCGCGTTCGCCCCGGTCGCGGCCCCTGTCCGCACCGACTCGGCGAGCCGCGACGGCTTCACGGCCCCGCTCCGCACCAGCTCTCCCAGATCCTCGCCCAACCGGTCCACGTCCAGCTGCCCCCGCGCCGCGAGCACCAGCAACGCGTCCACAGCGGCCAGCCGGTCCTCGGGGTGACGCGCCCCGAGCCCATACGCCAGACACAGGTGCGTGGCCTGCCCCGCCGACCCCTCGGACTCGGCCAGCAGCGGAAGTACGGCGGCCGCGCCCCGGGTGTCGTCGAGCGCGACGGCCGACACGTCCCGCACCAGCCGCGCCGCCACCAGCTCGCGACGCTCGGGGAGTATCGCGAGCCAGTGCCGCTGCATGTCCTGGCTCCAGTGGTAGCAGTACCCATGGCCGCCGTAGGCCGTCACCGGCTTGCCCAGCGGGCGGAACTCCGCAGGGAAGTCCTCCTGTAGGTCGAGGAGTTCACCCAGCTCCACCACGACCCGCACCCCGGCCGTCCGGCGCCTGCTCAGGGGGAGCGTGGGGCTGTCGGACGTCAGCCAGCGTGCGAGCCGGGTGCCCTCCGGCGTGCCGAGCGCCTCCGCCCGCCCGGCGGCATCTGTCGCCGCGGCCCGGTCCTCGCGGCGCACCCGCAGCAGCGCCTGCGCGAAGTCGGCCTCCGAGACCCGCGCGCCCAGGCGCCGGTACGCGTCCAGCCGGTCCACCAGCTCGTCCGGCTCCAGCAGCCCCGTGCTCCAGCTCGGTGTCGCCAGCAGCAACGGCAGCGGCTCCGCGCGGAGCCGGTACGCCACCTCCCATATCCGGGCGTCGAAGACCCGCGTCAGCGCGCTGTGCCCGCACTCCCGGCCCCGGTGGCCGTGGTGGGCCCCCTTGTGGAGCGTGACCGTGCGCACCCTGTCCAGGAGGGTGGCCAGCAGGAGGTCGAGAGCGTAGGCCGCGCTGCCGAAGGCGTGGTGCGACCTGCTGAAGTGGTCGTCCGGACGCTGGGGATACCCGGGGGCGTCATCGGCCCACCAGCGGCGCGCGACCACCGGGCCCAGCGCCTCCAGCAGGGCGTCCCGGTCCTCGTACGCATGACGGACGAGTCCGTCCAGCGCGCGCTCGAACGCCGCGACGTCGCCCTCGGTCGCCAGCAACGCCCCCAGTTCCTCGGCGAGTTCGACCGCCGAGGCGGGCGCCGGTGCGAGGCGCGCCGCCTCCGGTGCCGGCGGGAGCACCTCCTCATGGACCAGCGCCGCCGCCGTCACCGGCGCCGCGCCCAAGGTCTCGACCGCGCGGGTGCGCAGAGCGGGGGCCAACTGCTCTGCCGCTCCGGCGAGTTCGGCCCGTACCTCCGGGGAGTCGACCTTCCTCAGGTGCCGCTCGACCAGCTTCAGTGCCCGCTCCTGCACCTCCGCGTCCTCGTGGGCGAAGGCCTGTGCGACGGCGGGCAGCACCTCCTCTGCGACCGACGCGTCCCGCGCCAACACCTCTCCCAACAGCACGAGTTGGGCCCGGACGAGCTTCTTCTCGGGGCGGAACAGCACCGCGTCCGACATCTCCGCCAGCCGGCGCGGCGTCAACTCACCGTCCAGGGCGCGGAGTCCGAGCACCGACTGGGCAAGCGACGCCACCATGGACACCGCGTCCGAGGCCAGCGCAAGCCAGTCGGCGATCCTCTCCCGCTCCTCCTCGCGGGTGAGGGCGAGGGCCTTCAGCACGCGGAGGAACACCCGGTTGTCGACGGTCGTACCACCCCGCAGCAGCCTGGCCACGCACGCGTCCACCGTGCGCTTCCGGTCCAGGACGCCTTCGGCGGCGAGCAGGGCGAGCGCGTCGACCCAGCTGTTCGGCCCTTCGGCCGGGGTCCACTCCAGAGGGCTGCCGATGTCCTCCGTCTCGAAGACCGCGGCCACCAGCTCCGCGAGATGCGGGTCCTTGCGCAGCCGGTCGGACAGGGTGTCCCCGCGCTGCCACAGATGCCCGGTGTGCTCGACCCAGCCGCGCACATAGGCGTCCGTCGTCGGCACCGGACATCCGGAGAGCCGCACCAGACCGGCCATCAGCTCGTACGGCACGCTCGACGAGGCCGGGCGCCCGGCGAGGCGGTGCGTCACGTCGGCCAGCCAGGCGGTGTCACGGTCGCCCAGGATGTGGAGCAGCAACGCGGGCGACGACTGCGACCAGCGCATGTCGGAGGCCGCGATCCAGGTCGCCGCGGCTGCTGCCCCCGTCTCGCAGGCGGCCCCGGCCGCGTGCAGGGCCGGGTAGGCGCGGCGGGACGGCTCCTCCCACGGTGCCTTGCGCAGCTCCTTGCGGAGCGCCTTCAACTCCGGCAGGAACGCCCGCCGTTCGGTGTCCGTCAATCCGTCGAGCAGGCCCACCGCCTCGGCAGTCCGGCCCGCCCGCACCGCTTCCATCAGTGAACTCATCGCACACCCCCGTCGACCCGCACCAGGTCCTGCTTCGTGTTCCGCTCCGCCGCGGCGCCCCGCCGCACCATCCGCACCGCCAGCGCGTGCTTGCAGGGACCGCGCCCGCCCCGGTACTTCGCCCACCACACGCAGCTGCAGCTCAGCACCCCCGCCTCGTCCCGCACCCGGTGCACATGACCGTCCTCGGCGGTCACCGTGCCGAGGCTGCCCTCCAGGGTCACCGCCCCGGCGGCCACCAGCGCGCGGGCCGAGCGCAGCCGCGGGTTGTGGCGCTCCACGCGCTCTGCGTCGTAGGGCAGTTCGCGGTGGAAGTAGGCGGCCTCCGCCGTGTCGTAGCCGACGCGCCCCGAGGTGCCCAGCCGGGTCAGTGCCGCGCGGACCCGCTCCGGTGTGAGGCCGGAGGAGGTGGCCATGTCGGCGACGTCGATACGGGGCTCCCAGGCCAGCAGCACGGAGATCAACTCCGCGTCCTCGCCCGCCTCGTCGGCCGCGAGCGCGTCCAGGACCCCGCCCTCGCCGGAGAAGCCGCGCGACGCGTCAGGCGACAGCGTGAGGGTGAGCCGCATGCCCGGCAGGACGGCCTCCCAGGCGCCGGCCGTCGGCGAGGCGCCGATGACGGAGGGGCCGTAGATCCGCAGGGCCGTCGCGTGGCGCAGGACGCGCTGGAGGGCGATCAGGCGCTCCGGGCCGGGGAGGCAGACCGCGCCCGGTACGGGACGGGTGGTCGGGCGCAGGCCGCGGCCGGCCGGGACGACCCAGCGCGGGCCGCTCGTGGCGCCGCGCGCGCCGCTCTTCGGAAGCGAGCGCAGGAAGCGGACCGCCTCGGCCGCGGGGAGTTCGGCGCGCAGGTCGAAGCCCGCCGCTATGACCTGGGCCTCGGCGAAGCCGCGCAGCCAGCGGTCCGGGAGCGGGACCTTCTTCTCCACCACCGGGCCGTCCAGCGTGGTGACCGCCAACTCCTCCGGTCCGACCCGGAGATGGAGCGGATCGTCCGTGCCGATCCGGGAGAGGGCCTCGCGCAGGGGGTTGTTGACGTCGACGTTCGTCGTGCCGTGTCCCACCTCGTCGCCGTCGAGTCCGGGGGCGAGGACGTCCAGTCGCGCGTACACCCCGCCGCAGCCCGAGAAGGACTCGAAGCGCAGCCGGTCGCCGCCCGCCGTGACCACCGGGTCCAAGGAGGCGGCCAGTTGACGCTGGTAGTACCGTGTGGCCGCCACGTCGGCCACCGCGAGCAGCGCCGCCGACGCCACCTGAGGAGACGTCAGGAAGCCCGCGAAGAAGCGCGGATGGTCGGTGACACCCGAAGGAGTGGCCCCGCGTGAGGTCTCCAGCCCGAGGCGCCGGCCGTCCGCCGCGGACTCCAGCACGGAGGGTCGGCGATAGGTCACGTCCTGCAAAGATCGCGTCATGGAAAAACCGTAGAGGCCCGCACTGACAATCGTCCTGACCTGCGGAAACGCGGTCTGGGGCGGAGAGTTGGCACGCGGCGCACCAGGCCGCGCACCGGGGGATGACGCCGGTGCGCGGCTCAGGTACGAGGGTAGTGGAGTTACTGGCCGACCCGTCCCGGCTGAAGGGTCTTGGTGAACAGCACGGTGCCGTCCTGCTCGCGCAGACGGACCGTCAGCTCCCCGCTGTGGCCGTCGATGTCGACCTCTCCGAAGAACTGGTAGCCCTCGGCCGGCGACACGTTCTGCGCGGTCGGCGCCTTCACGAACACCCGCTCGGGGCCGAAGGTGTTGTCGAGGTTGCTGGCCGGGAAGGCGCCCGCGTTCAGCGGACCCGAGACGAACTCCCAGAACGGCTCGAAGTCGGTGAACGCGGCCCGCGAGGGCTGGTAGTGCTGGGCGGAGGTGTGGTGCACATCGGCCGTCAGCCACACGGTGCCGGTGATCCGCCGGTGCTTGATGTACCGCAGCAGCTCCGCGATCTGGAGCTCACGCCCGAGCGGCGCGCCCGGGTCGCCCTGCGCGACCGCCTCGATGTTCGCCTTGCCCTCGGTGGCGTCGGGCACGACCAGGCCGAGCGGCATGTCGGCGGCGATCACCTTCCACACGGCACGCGAGCGCGACAGCTCCCGCTTGAGCCACTCCAGTTGCTCCCGGCCGAGGATGCCCTGCGGGTCCACGGTCTGCTGGTCGGGCGAGTTGGCGTTGCGGTAGGTCCGCATGTCCAGGACGAACACGTCGAGCAGCGGGCCGTGCCGCATCACCCGCTGGACGCGGCCCTCCTGGGCGCCCGGCCGCAGCGTCGAGATCGGGAAGTACTCGCTGAACGCACGCCGGGCGCGGACCGCCATGACGTCGACGCTCTTCTCCGTGTAGCGGGTGTCGGAGGCGGCGATCACCTCACCGGGGTACCAGTTGTTGCGCACCTCGTGGTCGTCCCACTGGATGATCGACGGGACCTGGGCGTTGAACCGCCTGAGGTTCTCGTCGAGCAGGTTGTAGCGGAAGTTGCCGCGGAACTCGGCCAGGGTCTCGGCGACCTTGGACTTCTCCTCCGTGGTGACGTTCCGGTACAGGCTGCCGTCGGGCAGGGCCTGGGTCGCCGTGATGGGACCGTCGGCGTAGATGTTGTCGCCGCTGCACAGGAAGAAGTCCGGGTCGAGCCTGCCCATGGCGTCGTAGATCCGGTAGCCGCCGAGGTCCGGGTTGATGCCCCAGCCCTGGCCCGCGAGGTCGCCGGACCACAGGAAGCGCACATCGCGCCGCCCGGTCGGCACCGTGCGGAACGTGCCGGTCACCGGCTCGCCCGTACGGCGCGGGTCGTCAGGGTCGGCGAGCAGGACCCGGTAGTGGACCTGCCGCCCCGAGGGCAGCCCGCGCAGCCGGGTAGTGCCGGTGAAGTCCGTGTCCGGGCCGAGCAGCGGACCGTGCCACCGGTGCGGGTTGCGGAACGACTCGGTGGCCGAGGTCTCCACGATCATCCGCGCGGGGCGGTCGGAACGCACCCACACCAGACCGGAGTCGGAGGTCACGTCCCCCGCCTGCACACCCCAGCCCGCCTTGGGGCGCCCGGACAGCGCGAGGGCGGGTGCCGATCCGAAGGTGACGGGCACGGTCAGGGCCGCCGACGCGGCCAGGGTGCCGCGCAGGACGCTGCGGCGGGCGGGGAACGGACGATGCGACATGGGGTTGCGCCTCCACGGACAGGATGCGGTCAGGGTGCACCGCCACAACTACTGGTGCGCCACAGCGCACACGGAAACCACAGGTGAACAACGGAACGCCACGCCATGGGGGCCCACGCGCGGTGACGCCGGGGGCCCTAGGGGCGCACGGCGTCGGCCATCCGACGTATGCCGGCGCGAATCCGTCCGGGGGACAGCTGCGCGTACCCCAGGACCAGCCGTACGACCGCGTCGTCCACGCGCGCGTGGGCGTAGTCCGTGAGCGGGCGCACCGCGACACCCGCCTGGGCAGCACGTTCCAGGAACTCGTCCTGGGGGCCGTATTTCTCCGGCAGTTCCGCGATGACGTGCAGGCCCGCCGCGATCCCGGTCACCCTTGCTCCCGGGAAGTGCTCCTCCAGGGCGACGACCAGGGTGTCGCGGCGCTGCCGGTAGGCGCGCTGGCAGCGGCGCAACTGGCGATCGTAGTCGCCGCGTTCCAGGAAGCGGGCGAACAGTGCCTGGTCGAGGGCCGGATGGCCGAGGTCGATGGTGCGCTTGCGTTCGACGACCTCGTCGGTCAGGGACTCGGGCACCAACAGCCAGCCGAGCCGCAGCCCCGGGGCGAGGGACTTGCTGACCGAGCCCGTGTAGGCGACGTGCTCAGGGTCGAGGCCCTGGAGGGCGCCCACGGGTGCCCGGTCGTAGCGGAAGTCGCCGTCGTAGTCGTCCTCGAAGAGGAGACCGTCCACCGACCGTGCCCAGTCGAGGAGCTGGGCACGCCGCTCGGCGGAGTAGGCGATGCCCGTGGGGAACTGATGCGCGGGCGTCGTCACCACGGCCCGTACGCCCGACGCCCGCAGCGGCCCGATCGCCAGGCCCTCCGCGTCCAGGGGCAGCGGTACGGTGCCGACGCCCGCCGCGGCGTACAGGGTGTCGTGCTGGGGACTGCCAGGGTCCTCGACGCCGACGGTACGCATCCCGCGCGCGTGGAGCACGAAGCCGAGCAGCGTCATCGCCTGGGCCACTCCGGAGACCACGATCAGCCGCTCCGGGTCGGCGACCACACCCCGTCGGCGCGCCAGCAACTCCGCCAGCGCCGTGCGCAGCCGGGGCAGCCCGCGCGGATCGGGATACCCGAGCACCTCGTGCGGCAGCTCCGCCAGCACACCGCGCTGCGCCGTCGCCCAGGCCGCACGCGGGAACAGCGACAGGTCCGGCGTGCCGGGCACGAAGTCGGCCAAGGCGCCCGGGGAGCGCGGCGCGAGGTCACGCGCGCGTGGCCGCGCCGCCCGTACGGCACCGCCCACCCAGGTGCCCGCACCCCGGCCGCTGCGCAGATACCCCTCCGCCGTCAACTGCTCGTACGCCTCCGTGACCAGCCCCCGCGACACCCCGAGGTCGGCCGCCAGATCCCGGCTCGACGGCAGCCGGGTGTCAGGCGCCAGCCGCCCCGACCGCACCGCGTCCCGCAGCGCCGCCTGAAGCGAGCGCCCACGCGCGCGTGCCGGTGCCGCGACGGCGGGCAGCAGCAACTCCCAGGCGGCGGAACCCGTCAGACCTCCGGGATCGACCCGTTCCTCCCCATCGGCCCGTCCCTCCGGATCGGCCTGCTCCTCCGGATTGGTCCGCGATGACGTCATGGAAGTGGACCTTAAACCGGGCCGCCGTGCTCCCTAGCGTCGCTGCCATGAACGCCACCACCGTCCGCGGCGCCCCGCTCGCCGCCTTCGCCTGTGTCCTCGTCGGCGCGTCCTTCACCGCGAACAGCGTCCTGGGCAACTACCCGTACGCGGGCGGCCAGTTCCTGCGCTACGGCCTCGCCTGCCTGCTACTCGTCCCGTTCACCGGCAGGGACGCGAGGGCCCGGCTGCGGGTGCTCACGGCACGGCAGTGGGCGCGTCTCGCCCTGCTCGCGGCCGTCGGCATGGTCGGTTTCAACCTGGCCGTCATCGCCGCCGAACGCGGTGCCGAACCCGCCGTCCCCGGCGTCTTCGTGGGCTGCGCCCCCGTGGCGGTCGCGATCATCGTCCCCCTCGTGGAGGGACGCCGTCCACGCCGGATCGTGCTCTACGGGGCGTCGCTCGTCGCCGTCGGCGCGTTCACGGTCCAGGGGTGGGGCCGTACGGACGGTGCCGGAATCGCCTTCTCCGGGTGCGCGCTCGCGGGCGAGGTGGGTTTCGCCGTGCTCGCGGTTCCCGTACTGCGGCCCCTGGGACCGCGGTTGCTGTCGGCCACCGTGTGCGGTCTCGCCGCGGCCGAGGCGGCGGGGGTCGGGCTCGTCGCCGACGGGACCGGCTGGCTGCGGCGCCCCGACGGCACCGAGGCCGCCGCGCTGCTGTGGCAGGCGGCGGTCGTCACGGTCGTCGGCTTCGTGTGCTGGTACATGGGCATGCAGCGGATCGGCGCGGAGCGCGCCACGCTCTTCTCCGGCCTCATCCCGGTCGCCGCGGCCGCCACCGCGCCGCTCGTCGGAACGGGCTCCTACGGGGCCGTCCAGGCCGTCGGCAGCGCCCTCGTCGGTGCCGGAGTGGCCCTGGGATCGGGCGCGTTGGGGCTGTTTCCGCGAGGATCAGCGGCTGCCGTCGAGGATGACGCGCGCGACCAGGGCCGGGTCGTCGTTCATCGGGCAGTGCCCGCAACCGGGCAGCCGCACCAGCCGGGAGCGGGGCATCAATTGCTTGGCGCGGACGCCCTGTCGGCGCAGCAGCAGCCGGTCCTGAGTACCCCAGGCCACGGTCACCGGGATGCCGGGGAGGTCGTCGGTGAACCGGACACTCGTACCGGCCCGCAGCGTGTCGTCGAACCCGGGCGCGTTGATCAGCGCGAGCGTCTCGGCGACCACGGCCTCGGGTGAACGGCGGCCCGGGCGGGCGTAGATGGTGCTGGTGAGGGCGGTGCGGCCGGCCGCCGTGCGCGCCAGTTTCTCGACCAGCGGGAGCGGCATCCGGCGGGCGATCTGCCGCATGGTGAGCAGCACACCGAAGGCGTAGCGGCGCTCGGCCTGCGACCAGAACCCGGCGGGGGAGAGGGCCGTGACGGACCGTACGAGCTTTTCGCGGCCCAGCTCCAGCGCCATCAGGCCGCCGAGCGAGTTGCCCGCCACATGCGGACGGTCCAGTTCCAACGCCTCGCAGAAGGCGGCGAACACGGCGGCCGTCGTGGGCAGGTCGTACGACATCCCCTCCGGGAGCGCGGGCGAGGCGCCGAACCCGGGCAGGTCCACGGCGATGACGTCGCGCTCGGTCGCGAGCACGTCCACCACCGGGTCCCAGGCCTGCCGGTGGTGACCTATGCCGTGCAGCAGGAGCAGAGGTTCGCCGCGGCCCACGCGCGCGTAGGACACGGTCACGGTCTTCGGGCCCCGCGGGGTGGGGACCGGGAAGGAGACGGTGGCGGACATGGGGGTGCTCCTCGTCTGGGACGCGCCGACGGACGCCGTACAGGCTGGGTAGACAGCTTGTCAGCAACTGCTACTGACCGGTAGCCCCTGTATTCGAGAACACGGCGTGCCCGGGGTTCCGGAACGGGTCCTGGACATGGGCGGACGCGTCGCATGGGATGACGAGGTGACCACCGACGCCAAAACCGCAGTCTTCGAAGAGCACCGCCCCGTCCTCATGGGAGTCGCCTACCGCATGCTCGGCCGGGTCGCCGACGCCGAGGACGTCGTCCAGGAGGCCTGGCTGCGCTGGTCCGCCGCCGACCGGGCTGGGGTCCGCGAACCGCCCGCCTACCTGGTGCGCATCACCACCCGCCTCGCCATCGACCGGCTCCGCCAGGTCAAGGCGCGCGGCGAGGCCTACGTGGGCCCCTGGCTGCCCGAGCCCTACGTCACCGACTTCGGGCACACCGTCCCCGACACCGAGGAACGCGCCGTCCTCGCCGACTCCGTCTCCCTCGCCGTCCTCGTCGTCCTGGAGTCGCTGTCACCGCTGGAACGCGCCGTGTTCGTCCTCAGGGAGGCGTTCGGATACCCGTACGCCGAGATCGCCACCATGCTCGACCGGGGCGAACCGGCGGTGCGCCAACTCGCCGGACGGGCCCGCAGACACGTCGACGAACGACGCGCGCGCTACGACGTCGACCCCGCCCAGCGCCGCGATCTCACCGAGCGGTTCCTCGCGGCGGCGGCCGAGGGCGACCTCGCGAGCCTCATGGACCTGCTCGCCCCGGACGTCCGTCTGGTCGGCGACAGCGGCGGCAAGACCCGGGCACCGCTGCGCGTCCTGGAGAGCGCCGACAAGGTGGGCCGCTTCCTGGTCGCCGTGGGTGGGAAGAGCGTCCCGGACATGTCGTTCCGCTTCCTCGAACTCAACGGAGGACCCGCGGTACTGATCCTTTCGGGTGACATGCCCGACAGTGTCTTCCAGGTGGACGTATCCGCCGGACGCATCAGTTCCGTCTACGTCCTCCGCAACCCGGACAAGCTCCGGTCGCTGGCTTCCGCTTAGCCGTACGCCCGGACAGAGCCCCCGTTTCGCGACGGGGGCTTTGCCGCGATGTCACGAAGAACCCGCCGTACGAACGCCCTGTGAACGCTCTGCGGCGCGGGTTCTATGGGTTGCATACGACATGGAGGATTGGTCTTGACCAAGAGTGGGGGGCGTCCTATGGTCGCTGATAAGTGAAACAACCTTTAATAAACAAGGGCGCTAAAACGCCGCCGGACCACGGCGATTGCGGAGGACAGGGTGGGGACCACGCAGCTGGAATCGGTGGCGGAGCCGAAGTACTGGCATCTCAAGACAGTGCTGAGTGAGGCACTGGACTCGGAGTTCTCCGTGGGCGAGATCCTGCCCAACGAGCGAGACCTGGCGGCCCGTTTCGGCGTCGCCCGGGCCACGCTCCGGCAGGCTCTGGAACAACTCGAACTGGAAGGCCGGCTCCAGCGCCGACGCGGAGTCGGTACGACCGTCGCGCCGCCGCGCGTTGGTGTCGCCGTCGGCACCGAGCAGCACGCCTGGCCGGGCGCGGGGGAGGACGCCTGGCAGGCCGTCGACTGTGTGCTGGCGGCTCCGCCGGCGGCCGTCGCGGAGGCCCTGGAGACCGGTTCCGAGGAACTGGTGCACACCGTACGGCGCTCCCGGGTGAGCCACGGCCAGCCGGTCGCCGCCGAGCTGCTCTACATCCCGCAGTCGTCGGTGCCCGACCTCTCCGCCATAGACACTCCGTCGGCGACGGCACGCGCGCGTGCCGTACTGCGCGAGCTTCAGCGCCTCGGACTGGAGGGCCAGGACCGGGCCGTGGAACTCGGCTCGGCCCGCGCGGACGACGCCAAGGAACTGGACCGCCTCCCCGGCGCCCCGGTCCTCGTCGTCACCACCCGCTTCTTCGCCGAGGGCCGCACGGCCGCGGTCTCCATCGCGACCTACCGCGCGGACACCTGCCGCCTGACCTTCGCCGACTCCGGAGGCGTGGAAATACACCACGGCCCGGAACGCCAGGCCTCCTGACCAGCCACAGCCCAACCGTCGCGCCCCGGAACCCCTCCGGGGCGCGACGCTTTCCTCCCCGGCTACGACAGACGCCCCAAGGGGGCGCGGGGAACGGCGAGCCCAGACCCCCGGCTACGACAGCCGCCCCAAAGGGACGCGGGGAACGGCGAACTCAGCGCCCCGGCTACGACAGGCGCCCCAAAGGGGCGCGGGGAACGGCGCGACCAGCCCCAACGGCGCCGCAGACACAACACACGCCCGAGCCCAGCGCCCCGGCTGCGACAGGCGCCCGAAAGGGGCGCGGGGAACGGGGCGACTAGCCCCAACGGCGCCGCAGCCAAAACACAACGCCCGAACCCAGCCCCAACGCCGCCGCACCAAAGAACCAACCACCGAGCCCAGCCCAAACGAACCGGCACCCAAAAACCAACCCCACCGCCAAGCTAGCGCCGCGTCACCGTGCCCTCGACCGCGAACAACTGCTCCTCAACATGGTCAAGTGCCAACCGCAACGCCCCCGTAGCCGCAGCCGCCTCCCCTAGCAACGACAGGGCAACCTTCGGCGGCCGCAGGCAATACCGCGCCAACTCCCGCCGCAACGGCTCCAGCACACCGTCCAGCCCGGCCGCCCACCCACCCACGACGACCAGCTCCGGATCGAGCGCCAGCACCAGCGCCGCGACATCGTGCACAAGCCGCTGGATGAACCGGTCGACGGCCGCACGCGCGCGCTGGTCACCGTCGCGCGCCAGCGCGAACACCTTCGCGACCGCCTGCTCGTCCAGCGGATGCAGCGGCTCGTCCGTGGTGGAGAGCAGCGTCTCCGGAGTCACGTCCCGCCCCAGCAGATGCAGCGCCCCGATCTCCCCGGCCGCCCCGCGATACCCCCGGTGCAGCCGCCCCCCGATCAGCGACCCGGCCCCAGGACTCAACCCGGCCAGCACCATCACCATGTCGTCGGACTCGGTCGCCGCACCCTTCCAGTGCTCGGCGACCGCCGCCGCGTTGGCGTCGTTCTCCACCAGCACCGGGCACTTGAAGGAACGGCTCAACCGCTCACCCAGGTGCAATCCGGTCCACTGGGGCAGCGCGGTGCCCAGCCGTACCGTGCCGTCCGCCTCGACGATGCCCGGCGTGGCGACGCCCACCGCGCGCAGCGAGCCGCGTGCGACCCCGGCCCGGCGCAGCAGTTCGGCGACCGCGGTCCGCAGCCGCTCCAGACGTTCGTCCGCCGGGGCCGCCTCGTCGACGTCCTTGGCGATCGCGCCCAGCACCCGGCCGTCCAGGTCGGCGAGGAGCACGGCGACGCGGTGTGCGCCGATCTCAAGGCCCAGCAGATGCCCGGCCTCGGCCCTGAACCTGAAGCGCCGCGCCGGCCGCCCCTGCCGCCGTACAACGCTCTCGTCGGCCGCTTTCTCGACGACCAGCCCGGCCTCGATCAGTCCCTCGACGACGCCCTCGACGGTCGGCCGGGACAGGCCCGTCACCCGGGTGATCTCCGTCAGCGTGGCGCAGTCCGTGGCACGCAACGCGTGCAACACCACCGCGGAGTTGATCCTCCGCAGCAGCGAGGGGTCCCCGCCGGTCAGCCCCGCCAAGGTCTGTCCTCCCAGCTCGTGCGCGTGTTGGGCGGATCGTACTCGGCGCGGCGGACCCCGGCGAGTGCCGGGCGCCCCCGACCCGTCCGGCCCACCGCGTCACCCCGGTGCCACGAACCCCGACTCGTACGCCGCGATCACCGCCTGTGTACGGTCCCGGGCCCCCAGCTTCGCCAGTACGCCGCTCACATGCGACTTCACCGTCTCGGTCCCGACGACCAGCCGGGCGGCGATCTCCGCGTTCGACAGACCCCGCGCCATCAGCCGCAGCACCTCCGCCTCACGCTCGGTCAGCTGCGCCCGCTCCATCACCGCGCGGGCCGCCCGGTTGCCGCAGCCGTCGCCGTACTCGGCGGCCAACTGCCGTACGGAGGCGGGGAACAGCAGCGAATCGCCCTCGGCCACCAGACGTACCGCGTGCACGATCTCGGCCGGCCGGGCCCGCTTCAGCAGGAACCCGTCGGCACCGGCGCGCAGCGCCTCGTAGACGTACTCGTCGTTCTCGAACGTGGTGATGACCAGGATCTTCGGCGGATCGTCGACCGTGCGCAGCACCGCGCGCGTGGCCTCGATGCCGTCCATGAGCGGCATCCGTACGTCCATGGCGACCACGTCGGGCCGCAGCTGCCGTACGAGCGGGACGACCGCGGCCCCGTCGGCGGCCTCCCCGACCACCTCGATGTCCGGCTGCGCCTCCAGCACGGCCCGCAGACCCGCGCGGACGAGGGGTTCGTCATCGACCAGGAGAACGGTGACCGGCATCCCGCCAGCGTAGATCAGCCCAGCGGCAGCTCCGCGTGTACCTGCCAGTCGCCCTCGTCGGGTCCGGTGTACGCCCGCCCGCCGAGCAGTGCGGCACGCTCGCGGATGCCCCGCAGCCCGCCGCCCCGGCCCGGACCGGCTGTCGCGGCCGTCAGGGGATTGCGGATCTCCAGGTCGAGGGTGCCGGCGGCGACCCGGATGCGGACCCGAACGGGCACGGAGCCCGCGTGCCGCAGCACATTGGTCAGCGACTCCTGGAGAATCCGGTACCCCTCCCGGGAGACCGGCCCCGGCACAGTCTCCAAGGGCCCGGTGACCTCCGCGTCGACCTTCGCCCCGGAGGCCCGCGCCGACTCCAGCAGCCGGTCGGCCTCCACGAGCGTCGGCCGGCCGCTCACCGGCCGCTCCGCCTCCCGCAGGACGCCCAAGACCCGCTCCAGGTCCTCCAGCGCGGCCCGGCCGGTCTCCTCGATGGCGCCCAACGCCCGCTCGGTGAACTCCGGATCACCCGCCGCGCGGGCCGCACCCGCCTGCACCACGGCGACCGTCAGCGCGTGACCGATGGAATCGTGCAACTCCCGTGCGATACGGGTGCGTTCGAGCAGCTGCTCGGTGCGCTCCTCCAGAGCGGCGAGGCGCTCCGCGCGCGAGGGGCCGAGCAACTGCCGGGCCAGCCATGTGGCCACCTGCCCGAGGCCGACCACGGCGGCGTACAAGGCGATCAGCGGGAAGGGCGCCAGCAGGGCGTACCACCCGCTCTGTGTCGCCTCCTTGAGGATCGGTACGTCGTCGGGCACACGCCCGCGTGCGACCTCGACCAGCTCGAACGTGAGGACCGGCAGCCAGACGCAGGCGAAAGAGGCCACCCAGCCCAGAGCCATCCGGGCCTCCAGCCACACCAGGGTGCGCCCCCGGTCCCGCCAACTCGCCGACGGCGCCACGGAGATCCCCGATTCCCGCTCACCCGGAGTCAGCAGCAGCCGCGCCTGTACGCCCTCGCCGATCCGCACGGCCGGGATCAGCGCGACCGGGATCAGCGCGAGCGCGGGTGCGTACGGCGTCGACGGGCTGACGAACACCCACACGCTGGTGATCAGCATCGGCACCCAGAGGTGCAGCAGACGCGTGTACGTCGTCCCCCGGAGCAGCGGGCGCAGGAAGCGGGCCATTCCGACATCGTGACAGCCGGCACCGACAACGGGCCTCCCCCGGGCGGGGGAGACGATCTCCACCGGCGGGGGAGGACCCAACCCCCTTGGACAGCCAGGCTGTTGGCCATGACCAGCATCGACGTACGAGACCTCACCAAGGAGTACGGCACCCGGCGGGCCGTGGACCACCTCACCTTCGACGTCCGCCCCGGCAAGGTCACCGGATTCCTCGGCCCCAACGGCGCCGGAAAGTCCACCACCATGCGCCTCGTCCTCGGCCTCGACCGGCCCACCTCGGGAACCGCCACCATCGGCGGCCACCCCTACACCGCGCTCGCCGAACCGCTGCGCCACGTGGGCGCGTTGCTCGACGCGCGGGCCGCCCACGGCTCCCGTACCGCCCGCGACCACCTGCGTGCCCTGGCGGCGAGCAACCGCATCCCGGTCGCCCGGGTCGACGCGATGCTGGAGGAGACGGGACTCGCGTCGGTCGCGCGGCACCGGGTGAAGACGTACTCCCTGGGCATGCGCCAGCGGCTGGGCATCGCAGGTGCCCTCCTGGGTGATCCCGAAGTGGTCCTTCTGGATGAGCCGTCGAACGGCCTCGACCCCGAAGGCATCGTCTGGATCCGCGAGTTGCTGCGCCGGCTGGCGGCGGAGGGCCGCACGGTCCTGGTCTCCAGCCACCTGATGAACGAGACCGCCTCCTTCGCCGACCACCTCGTGGTCCTCGGCCGCGGCCGTCTCCTCGCCGACACCCCGATGCGGAGCTTCATCGACGCGCGCGTGCAACCCCACGTACGCATCCGTACGACGGACCCCGGCGCCCTCAAGAGCGCGCTCGCCGGACACGGACTCGACGCCGTGGAGCAGGAGGAAGGGCACTGGACCGTGGCGCACGCGCGCGTGGAGGAGATCGGCGCCCTGTTGTCCGCGGCCGGCGTACCGATCCTCGAACTGGCCGTCGCCAAGGGCACGTTGGAGCAGGCCTACCTCGATCTGACGGCCGCCGCGACCGAGTTCACCGCAGCGCACCAGGAGGCCTGACCATGGAATTCACGCCCGCGTTCCACTCCGAGTGGATCAAGATCCGCACCCTGCGCTCACAGATCGCCGCCCTGGCCATGATCCCCGTGGCGACGGTCCTCTTCTCCGCTCTTGCCGCGTCCGACACCGGGGGCGACGACTTCGATCCCCTTTTCGCGGTCTTCTTCGGCGTGGCCTTCGGCCAGATCGCGGCCATCGCCTTCGGCACGACCGCCGTCTCCTCCGAGTACCAGGGCGGAGCGCTACGGCTGTCGCTGGCGGCGGTGCCGCACCGGGGACGCTGGTTCGCGGCCAAGGCGGCGGCGATCGCGGTGCCCGTGTTCGCCGTGGGCCTTGTCACCGGAGTGCTGACGCTGGTCGTCGGCAAGGCGGTGCTCGGCACCGAGGCCGACGGGCTCGGCGCGGGCGCGCAGGTGCGCGGGGTGGTCGGCTGCGCCGTCTACCTCACGCTGATGGCGCTGCTCGCGGCCGGGCTCACGGCGGTCCTGCGCGGCGGGGTGGCGACGCTGAGCATCCTCATCCCCTTCCTGCTCATCGTGTCCTTCGTGGTCGGCGACGCGTCGAGCGACATCGCGGACCTGCTGCCCGACCGGGCGGGCCAGGTGGCGCTGCACGAGACCTGGGACGGCTCGATGGGCCCGTGGACCGGGCTGGCGGTGACGGCGCTGTGGGCGATGGCCGCGTTGGCGGCGGGGGCATGGAGCGTCCGGCGCCGAGACGCCTGACCGTGGAAGCGCCGGAACGTTTACCCCCGTACGAGCACTGACGCACCGTCAATTGTCAGTGGTGGCGGCTTTACTGGAGGCATGAACGTCACACGCCGGCTGGCGACGATCGACCTGCTGTGCACCCGGGACTTCCCCCCGGAGCACGGCAGGACGGACGCGGGTATCGGAGGACCCGGCTGCCACATCGCCGAACTGCGGACGAGCGACGACTTCTGGGAGGGCGCCGGGACGGAGCGGGAGGAGACCGAGGCGCGGTACGAGACCGACCGGGACGCACTCGGCGAGCGGCTGATCGAGCGCTGGGGAGCGCCCGACGCCTTCAGCCCGGCCAGTGTCCTGGAGCGGTCACTGAGCGGCGAGGACATACCGGAGCGAGACGGTGCCACGACGATGGCCCCACAACGACGGTCGTGCGACGACGAACCCGCGACGACGGAGCCGCTATGACGGATGGACCGTGACGCCCTGGTCCCGGGCCGCCGTCCTCAGCCGCCCGAACTCCTCGGCCATCGTCGCCGCGGTCCAATGCGCGTTCAACCCGCTCGGGTTGGGCAGCACCCACACCCGCGTGTCCCCGAACGTCCGCTCCTGCGGCCCGACTTGGGCCTTCTTGTCGTCGAACGCCGCCCGGTACGCGGTCACCCCGAGCACCGCCAGCCACCGCGGCTTCCAGCCCGTCAGCTTCGACGCGAGGAGTTGGCCGCCCTCGCGGTACTCCTCCGCGCTCAGCTCGTCGGCCCGGGCCGTCGCCCGGGCCACCACGTTCGTGATGCCGAGCCCGTACGACAGCAACTCGCCCTGCTCCGACGGCTTCATGAGCCTCGGGGTGAAGCCGGACAGGTGCAGCACCGGCCAGAAGCGATTGCCGGGGCGGGCGAAGTGGTGGCCCGTGGCCGCCGTCATCAGACCGGGGTTGATGCCGCAGAACAGCACGGCGAGGCCGTCCGCGACGACGTCCGGTACGAGACGGTCGCGGGCGGCCTCCAGCTCGGCCTGGGTGAAGCGGGTCAGAGGATCGCCCCCGGGGCGTAACCCGCGGCCTCCGGGTGCTGCTTCGCGAGTTCCTCGACGCGGGCGACGATGACGGCGACCTGGTCGGCCGCGGCGCCGGTGAAGGACAGCTTGTCGGCCATCAGCGCGTCCAGCTGGGCGCGGTCGAGCGGGATGCGCTCGTCGGCGGCGAGCTTGTCCAGCAGCTCGTTGCGCTCGGCGCCCTGCTCGCGCATCGCCAGCGCGGAAGCGACGGCGTTCTCCTTGATGGCCTCGTGCGCGACCTCACGGCCGACACCCGCGCGGACCGAGGCCATCAGCACCTTGGTCGTCGCGAGGAACGGCAGATAGCGGTCCAGCTCACGCGCCACGACGGCCGGGAACGCGCCGAACTCGTCGAGCACGGTCAGGAACGTCTCCAGCAGCCCGTCCAGCGCGAAGAACGCATCGGGGAGGGCCACCCGGCGCACCACCGAGCAGGAGACGTCGCCCTCGTTCCACTGGTCGCCCGCCAGCTCGCCCGTCATCGACGCGTAGCCGCGCAGGATGACCATGAGGCCGTTGACGCGCTCGCAGGAGCGGGTGTTCATCTTGTGCGGCATCGCGGAGGAACCGACCTGGCCCGGCTTGAAGCCCTCGGTGACCAGCTCGTGCCCGGCCATCAGCCGGATCGTCTTCGCCAGCGAGGAGGGCGCCGCCGCGACCTGCACCAGCGCGGTCACGACCTCGTAGTCCAGCGAGCGCGGGTACACCTGGCCGACCGAGGTGAACGCCTGCGAGAAGCCCAGGTGGGAGGCGATCCGCTGCTCCAGCTCCGCGAGCTTCGCCGCGTCGCCGCCGAGCAGGTCCAGCATGTCCTGCGCCGTGCCCACCGGGCCCTTGATGCCGCGCAGCGGGTAGCGGCCGAGCAGTTCCTCGACCCGGCCGTAGGCGACGAGCAGTTCGTCGGCGGCGGTCGCGAAGCGCTTGCCGAGGGTGGTGGCCTGCGCGGCCACGTTGTGCGAGCGGCCGGCCATGACCAGCTCGCCGTACTCACCGGCCAGCTTGCCGAGCCGCGCCAGGACGGCCACCGTACGGTCGCGCATCAGCTCAAGCGAGAGCCGGATCTGCAGCTGCTCGACGTTCTCCGTCAGGTCCCGGGACGTCATGCCCTTGTGCACCTGCTCGTGCCCGGCGAGGTCGTTGAACTCCTCGATCCGCGCCTTCACGTCGTGCCGCGTGACCTTCTCGCGCTCGGCGATCGAGCCCAGGTCGACCTGGTCGAGCACGCGCTCGTAGTCCGCGATCGCGCCGTCCGGCACCTCGATCCCGAGGTCCTTTTGGGCCCGCAGCACGGCGAGCCAGAGTTGCCGCTCCAGCTTCACCTTCTGCTCGGGCGACCAGAGCGTGGCGAGCTCGGTGGATGCGTAACGTCCGGCGAGGACGTTCGGGATGCGGGGCTTGGCGGGAGCGGAAGTCACGTGTACGGAGTTTACCCGGCGTCCCCGCGAGGTCCGGACCGTCCGTTCAGGCATGAGATCCCAGGTCAGTGACTGAACGACTCCAGCGGCTCGGCCCCGGTCGGGTCTCCGGTCAGGCGGCGCGCATCACGTCCCGCGCTCCCCGCCGTCACCATCGGCGAGCTCGGCCAGCACCCCCGCGTGACACAGCAGTGGCGCACACCAGCAAGCCAGCACCCGTCCTCGCAACTCCGGTATCAGGCGCAGCAGTTCGGGCCGGTCCAGCAGATACTCCCGGTACTTCGCCATCACCTCCGCGCGTGTGCCGTCGCGGCGGCGGGTGGGGGTGTCGTAGGCGAAGGGGTTGTAGAGCGGGTGGCGGGGGAGGCGCCAGCCGCCCAGGGTCCAGTGGCGGCCGACGTAGACGAGGTCCGGTGGGGCGAGTTCCAGGCGGGGGCCGAAGTCGTGGATTCGGCCTCTGATGTTGATCACCCGCGTGGTCATGGGGAGTTACGCCGTGGGGCCCTGGTACGGGAGAAGGTCCGGGTGTTTGGGGGAGAGGCCGTCGCCCGAGGAGCGGCCCGTGAGGCGGCGGCCGATCCAGGGGAGGAGGTACTGGCGGGTGAAGCGGGCGTCGGCCACGCGGCGGGCGGTCCAGTTCGGGGGCGGGGTCGGCGGCATCGGGGTGCGCCAGTCCAGGTCCTCCGGGTCGTAGCCGAGGGTCTGCCAGACCGCCTCGGCGACCCTGCGGTGGCCCTCGGCCGTGAGGTGCAGGCGGTCGACGTCCCACATGCGCTGGTCGGCGAGCGAAGGAGCGCCGTACAGGTCCACGACCAGGGCGCCGTGCCGGTCCGCGAGGGTGTCGACGCAGGCGAAGAGCTCCTCCATGCGGGGCCGGAAGCGCTGCTGGACCGGGCCCTCGCGGCCGGGGCTGCGCATCAGCACCAGCTGCTTGCAGGCCGGGGTCAGGCGTTCGACGGCCTCCTCCAGCAGGCCGCGCACCCGGCCCATGTCGACCTTGGGACGCAGGGTGTCGTTCAGGCCACCCACCAGCGTGATCACGTCGGGCTGCATGGCGGCGGCGAGGCCGACCTGCTCATCGACGATCTGCGCGATCAGCTTGCCGCGTACGGCGAGGTTGGCGTACCGGAAGCCGGGCGTCCGCGCGGCCATCCGGCCGGCGAGGAGGTCGGCCCAGCCCCGGTAGGTACCGTCCGGGAGCAGGTCCGACATGCCCTCGGTGAAGGAGTCGCCTATCGCGACCAGGCTGGTGTACGTGGGATTCGTCTGCATGGCGACGAAGATGATATCCCGCGTCCATACCCGCCGGTCGGTGGGCCTCTGCCGCGGGCATCACCGGGTTCTGGTGGTGCCCGCGACGGTACGGGCCGCGTCGGTACGGGCCGCGTCAGTACAGGTTGCCTTGGCCGGGATCTACGCCCGCACCCGCCTATGCCCGCCTCAGCCTCCCTCGGCCGCCGACGCCAACCCGCCCCAGCCCACGGCTACGCCGACTGACGCGTACGCCGACCTACGCCCGCTGCCCGAACAGCTCGCGCAACACGTCCTCCATGGTCACCAGCCCCGTCAGCCGCCCCTCCTCATCAAGCACCGCCGCCAAATGCGTGCGGCTGCTCCGCATCGCGGTGAGGACGTCGTCCATCGGTGTCGTCTCCGTCACGTTCGCGATGGGGCGCATGTCCTCCACCCTGAACGGCTCGTCGCGCGGGGACGCGTCCAGCGCGTCCTTGACGTGGAGGTAGCCGATGATGCGGCGCTCGGCGTCCACCACCGGGAAGCGGGAGAAGCCGGATTCGGCGGAGAGGACCTCCAGCTCCGCCGGGGTGATGCCCGCGACCACGTAGTCGACGCGTTCCAAGGGGAGGACGACGTCCCGGACTGGGCGCCTTCCCAGTTCCAGCGCGTCGTTCAGGCGCTCCAGGGCCCGTTCGTCGATGAGGCCCGCCTCGCCGGAGTCCCGGACGATGCGGGCGAGCTCGGCGTCGGAGAAGGAGGCCGTGACCTCGTCCTTGACCTCGACCCTGAGCAGTTTGAGCAGGGTGTTGGCAAACGCGTTGATCGTGAAGATCACCGGGCGCAGCGCCCGGGACAACGTCACCAGCGGCGGTCCGAGGAGCAGCGCGCTGCGGACCGGCTCGGCCAGGGCGATGTTCTTCGGCACCATCTCGCCGAGCAGCATGTGCAGATAGGTCGCCGCGGACAGGGCGATCACGAACGACACCGCGTGTCCCGCGCCCTCGGGCACGCCGACGGCGTGGAACACCGGCTCCAGCAGATGCGCGATCGCGGGTTCCGCGACGATGCCGAGCACCAGGGTGCACAGCGTGATGCCGAGCTGGGCCGCCGCCATCAGCGCCGACACGTGCTGGAGCCCCCAGAGCACGCTCTTGGCCCGCCGGTCGCCCTGTTCGGCGTGCGGCTCGATCTGGCTGCGGCGTACCGAGATCAACGCGAACTCGGCGGCCACGAAGAAGGCGTTGACGACCAGCGTCGCCAACCCGATCAGCAGTTGTACGGCGGTCACAGCTCCCCCTTCGCGGAGTCGGAACCAGAGCCCGAACGAGAATCAGAGCCCGAACCCGAGTCGGAACCCGAACCCGACCTCAAGTCGGAGCCCGAACCCGAACCCGAACCCGAACCAGAACCAGAGTCGGCATCAGTGCCGGAACCGGCATTGCCCGGCGGCACGTGCAGCAGCAGTCGGGCCGCCCTGCGCCCCGACGCGTCCACCACGTCGATCCGCCATCCGGCGACCTCGACCGCGTCCCCGACCTCCGGAATCCGCCCCAGCTCGTTGGCGACAAGCCCGGCCAGCGTCTCGTACGGTCCGTCCGGTGCCCGCAGGCCCACGCGCGCCAGCTGGTCCATCCGGGCGGCGCCGTCCGCCGAGTACAGGGCGCGGCCCTCGTCGTCCGTCCCGGCCGGGGCCAGGTCGGGCGTCTCGTGCGGGTCGTGCTCGTCCCGCACCTCGCCGACGACCTCCTCGACGATGTCCTCCAGGGTCGCGACCCCGGCCGTACCGCCGTACTCGTCGATGACGACGGCCATCGTGCGCTTGCCGGACAGCCGGTCCAGGAGGCGGTCCACGGTCAGGGACTCGGGGACGAGGAGGGGTTCGCGCATGACTTCGGCGAGGGGGACGCGGGCTCGCCGGTCGGCCGGCACCGCGAGGACGTCCTTGATGTGCACGGTGCCGACGACCTCGTCGAGGCTGCCGCGGAAGACCGGGAACCGGGACAGCCCGGTCGCCCGGGTCGCGTTGGCCACGTCCTCGCAGGTCGCCTGGGCGTCGAGGGCGACGACCTGGACGCGGGGGGTCATCACGTTCTCCGCGGTGAGGTCGGCGAGGTTGAGGGTCCGGACGAACAGCTCGGCCGTGTCCGGCTCCAGGGCGCCCGCCTTGGCGGAGTGCCGGGCCAGCGCGGCCAGCTCCTGCGGTCCGCGCGCGGAGGCCAGCTCCTCGGCGGGCTCCAGCCCGAAGGCGCGCACCACGTGGTTGGCCGTGTTGTTCAGATGGCTGATGAACGGGCGGAACGCGGCACTGAACCACCGCTGCGCGTTCCCCACCCGCTTCGCCACGGTCAGCGGCGAGGAGATCGCCCAGTTCTTCGGCACGAGCTCGCCGACGACCATCAGGAACACCGTCGACAGCGCGGTGCCCAGCACCAGCGCGACGGACTTCGACGCGGAGTGCGAGATGCCCAGGGACTCCAGTGGGCCCGCGATCAGCGCGGCGATCGACGGCTCGGAGAGCATGCCGACGACCAGATTGGTGACGGTGATGCCGAGCTGCGCCCCGGACAGCTGGAACGTCAGATTCCGTACGGCCTTCAGGGCGCCCGAGGCACCCCGCTCGCCGCGCTCGACCGCGCGCTCCAGCTCGCTGCGCTCGACGGTGGTCAGCGAGAACTCGGCCGCGACGAAGGCACCACAGGCGAGCGACAGCAGGATCGCCACCAGCAGCAGAAGCACTTCGGTCATCGGTTCACCTCTGTCCCATGATCGGGCAGGGCAAGGAGGTTCGCGCGATGTCGCGCGCCGGGACTGGGGGGCTCGCCCATGGGCGGACGCTCACACCTTTCGAGAAGAAGTAGAAGTTCGGAGTGGTCCGCCAATAGTAAAGGATGGGCAAAGCGTTCAGGTGGTGAGGTGCTTCACCCAGCGCCGCCACTGTTCCTCGGGGGCGTACCCCGCCGCGCGCCACGCATGCTGGCCGGTCTCGTTGCGTTCCAGCACCATCGCGTCCCCGCGTCGCCCGCCCAGCGCCACGAAGCGTTCCTCGGCCGCGGTGAGCAGCGCCGAGCCGATGCCCTGCCTGCGCTGCTCCGGGTGCACGGCCAGTCGGTACAGGTGGCAGCGCCAGCCGTCGAAACCGGCGATCACCGAGCCGACGAGTCGTCCGTCCCGCTCCGCGAGGAGCAGCGCGTCCGGGTCCCTGGCGATGAGCCGGGCCACCCCGTCGCGGTCGTCGCTGATGCTCGTGCCCTCGGCGGCCTCGGCCCAGAACGCCAGCACGGCGTCGACGTCGGAGAGGGCGGCACCGCGGATATGAAGATCACTCATGGGACGAGCCAAGCAGAGGGTGGCCGAGCGGGGCGAGCGGGTTTCGGCGCAGTTCCGCCATGATCGGCGCGAACGCCTCCATGTGCGGCTCCAGCACGCTGAGATAGGAGAACCCGTACCGGTCGCGCAGCGCGCGCAGCTTCGCGGTGACCTGGCCCAGGGTGCCGACCAGCATGACGGGCAGGTCGAGGACCCGCTCCACGGTCAGGTCGGGCCGGCGTTCCAGCAGCGGCCGGAGCGCGCTCGCCGGGTCGTCGGTCACCGCCACCATCTGGAGCAGCAGGTTGAGTTCGGCCGGTTCCGCACGGGCGGCCGCGAACTCCCGGTAGCGGGCGACCCGTTGGCCGAACCCGGCGGCGTCGACCGGCGCCAGCCTGCCCGTCGTGCTCCCGGGCTCCAGGCTCGCGCCCGTGAACGCCGCGATGTCCGCGTGCTCGGCTGTGAGGCGCAGCACGCGGTCGCCGTTGCCGCCGAGGAGCAGCGGGACGCGGCGGTTCTCGGCATCCAGGATGCGTCCCAACTCCTCGACCGTGCGCCGGAGATGGTCGACGCGCTGTCCCGGCGAGCCGAAGGGCAGCCCTGCCGTGTCGTGCTCCGCCTGGATGTAGCCGGTGCCCAGCCCGAGTTCGAGACGGCCGCCCGTCAGATCGTCGGTGGTCATCACCTCGCGGGCGAGCAAAGTCGGGTTCCAGAAGCCCGCGTTGAGCACGAACGTGCCCACCCGTGGCCGCTCGGTCGCCTCCGCCGCCGCGACCAGCGCGGGGAACGGCGCGACCATGCCCAGATGGTCGGGGACCAGGAGGACGTCGTAGCCGAGTTCCTCGGCCCGTCGGCACTTCGCCCGCCATTCGCCGGCCGGTGCGGAGGTGAGCAGATTGACTCCGAAGCGGAAGGGGCGCGGCATGAACTCTCCTCACGGGTACGGGACGTGACGGTCCAAGAGGTCCGTCGTGCCCGGAAGCGGCCTACGACGTGCCTCCCCCGCCGCGCACCCCGTCACTCGTGCGCGATGGCCGCCAGCACATTCATCCGAGACGCCCGCAACGCCGGCAGCAGGGCCGCCACGATGCCCACCACCGCCGAGCCGATCACCACCGCGACGATCGTGGTCCACGGCACCGCGAGCGCCTTCATGCCCTGGAGAGCCAGGACTTGCTGCGCGCAGACGCCCCACACCAGGCCGAGCCCGAGGCCGAGTACGGCGCCGAACACCGCGATCACCACCGACTCCAGCCGGATCATGCGCCGGAGTTGGCGCCTGCCGAGTCCGATCGCGCGGAGCAGGCCGATCTCGCGGGTGCGCTCGACGACCGACAGGGCAAGGGTGTTGACCACCCCGAGCACCGCGATGACGATGGCCAGCCCGAGCAGCGCGTACACCAGGTACAGGAGCACGGCGATCTGGTCGTGGACCAGCTTCTTGTAGTCGGCCTGGTCGCGGACCTGGACCTGGGGATACGGCTTCAGCGTCGTCTCCAGGGACGTGCGGAGCCGGTCGGCGCCGGTGCCGGACGCGGCGTTCACGTACAGCGAGGAGTCCTGGCCGTTCGGGATGTACTTCTCGACCGTGGCGATCCCGAAGAACAGCCCGCCCTGCGTGCCGAAACCGCCCGAGGAACCCTGGTCGCTCAGGGCACCCACCGTCAGCTTCGTCGTCCGCCCGCCCGGGAACTCGACGGGGAGCACGCTGCCGATCCGTACGCCGTGCTTCTTCGCGAAGTCGACCTCCATGGCGAGGTGTCCGGCGGCGAGTGCCGAACTCGTGCTGCCCTGCGCGTACTTGATGTGGGCGACGTCGTCGAGCGGGGTGTCGTAGCCGGCCGCCGTGGTCTCCACCCGCCTGCCGTCCGGCAGGTGGACCGCGAGGGGCGCGAAGCGGGCCCGTACGACGAGACCGACGCCCTCGGTGGCGCGCACATGGTCCGTGACCTCCTTGGAGAACGGCAGGAAGTTGCCGTTCTGGACCACGAAGTCGGCGCCGAGGGTCTTGTCGATCTGCTGGTCGAAGGACTTGGACATGGAGGCGCTGGCCACCGACATCCCGCCGACCAGGGCGAGCCCGACCATCAGGGCCGCCGCGGTGGCACCCGTCCGGCGCGGATTGCGCAGGGCGTTGCGCTGGCTCATCCGGCCGACCGAGCCGAACACGGCGGGGAAAGCGCCGCCCAGCACCCGGATCATCGGGCGGACCAGCAGCGGGCCCGCGATCACGGTCGCGATCAGGGTCAGGACGATGCCGAGACCCAGGAAGGAGGAGGACGAGGCCGTACTCGTCGCGGCGGCGCAGCCCGCGAGCGCGGCCGCACCGATCACCCCGACCACCGAACCCACGATGGCCCGCACCCTCAACGGCCGCCCCACGCCCGCCACTTCGGCGTCCGCGAGCGCCGCCATCGGCGAGACACCGGCCGCGCGCCGGGCCGGGAGATACGCGGCGACGAAGGTGACACCGACGCCGACCACGTACGCCGCCACGGGAGTTGGCCAACCGACCACCATCTCCGTGGTCTTGAGGTTCATCCCGAAGGCGGTCATCAGTTTGATCAGCCCGGCCGCGAGCCCGATTCCCGCGGCGAGACCCAGGGTCGAACCGATCAGGCCGAGCAGCAGCGCCTCCGTGAGCACCGACCGCCGCACCTGCCTGCGGTCGGCGCCGAGGGCGCGCAACAGGCCCAGTTCGCGGGTGCGTTGGGCGATCAGCATCGAGAACGTGTTGACGATCAGGAAGATCCCGACGAGGACGGCGATCCCGGCGAAGCCCAGCATCACGTACTTGATGACGTCGAGGAAACCGCCCAGATCGGCGGCGGCCGACTTCGCCTGCTCACTCGCCGTCTTGATGTCGTACGTACCGGACGGGTCGATCGCGGCCGACAGCCGCTGCTTGAGTACGGCGTCGTCGACCCCCTTCGCCGCGTCCACCGAGATGCTCGTGGCCCGGTCGGACGCGCCCAGGAGCTGGGACTTGGCGGTGGCCGGGTCGAGGAAGACCAGGGCGGCACCGGGGTTGGTGGTGGTGAAGGTGGCGATGCCGACGATCTTGACGCGGAAGGTGCCCGGCTGCGCCTGGACCGCCAGGGTGTCGCCGATCCTCACGTGCTTGTTGTCGGCGGTGTCCGCGTCGAGGAGTGCCTCGTCCGCACCCCGCGGTGCGTGGCCCGAGGTCAGTTTCACGGCGCTGCGGTCGGTGAGGTACCAGTCGGTGGCGATGGTGGGGGCGCCGGTGGTCGGGCCGACGGACTTGTTCCGGCTGTCGACGACCACGATGTTCTCGACGGACACGTCGGCGTGGGCCGCCGCGGCCCCGGGCACCTTCGCCGCCTGCGCGGCGAGCGAGGCGGGCACGGTCTCGGTCGCGCCGGTGGGCACCGAGGACTTGAGGTCCTGCTTCGGCTCGACGGTCACATCGGCGGAGGTGGAGGCGAAGAGCCGGTCGAAGGTGCGGGTCACCGTGTCGGAGAAGATCAGGCTGCCGGCCACGAACGCCACCGACAGCACGACCGCGAGCGCCGAGAGCAGCAGCCGTCCCTTGTGCGCGAGGAAACTCCGCAGGGTCGCCTTCAGCACGGGCTCAGTCCTTGTCGAGGGTCACGTCGGACGCGCCCTCCGAGGGACCGCTTCCGGGGCCGACACCGGGTCCAGGACCGGCATCGGGTTCGGGACCGGCATCAGGATCGGGATCGGGCTCGTCGAACTGGCCTCTCGCCAGGTCGAACCGCTTCATCCGCTCCAGCACCCCCTCCGCCGTGGGCCGCTCCATCTCGTCCACGATCCGCCCGTCGCCGAGGAAGAGCACCAGGTCGGAGTGGGCGGCGGCGCCCGGGTCGTGGGTGACCATGACCACGGTCTGGCCGAGCTCGTCCACCGCGTCGCGCAGGAAGCCGAGCACTTCGAGGCCCGCCCGGGAGTCGAGGTTGCCGGTCGGCTCGTCGGCGAAGATCAGCTCGGGGCGGGAGGCGAGCGCCCGCGCGCAGGCCACGCGCTGCTGCTGACCGCCGGACAGCTGGGCCGGCCGGTGCTTGAGCCGGTCCCGCAGCCCGAGGGTGTCGATGACCTGGTCCACCCACATCTGGTCCGGCTTCTTGCCCGCGATGTCCATCGGCAGCGTGATGTTCTCCGCCGCGTTCAGGGTCGGTATGAGGTTGAACGACTGGAACATGAACCCGATCCGGTCCCGGCGCAGCCGGGTCAGCTCGCGGTCCTTCAGCCCGGTGATCTCCGTGTCGCCGAGCCACACCTGCCCGGCCGAGACCGTGTCGAGCCCCGCCAGGCAGTGCATCAGCGTGGACTTCCCGGACCCCGACGGGCCCATGACCGCGGTGAAACGGCCGCGCGCGATCTCCACGTCCACCGAGTCCAGGGCGAGCACGGTCGTCTCGCCCGAGCCGTACGCCTTGGTCAGACCGTGGGCGCGGGCCGCGTTCGGGCCGGCCGAGGCCTGACCCGGGGCGTGCTCCGCAGCAGGTGTGGACAAGGCCGCCTCCTCGTGTGTGGACGTGCCCGACTCCCTGGTCCCGGACGAGCCTAGTGTGATGCGCCGCACAGCCGATATCCCCCGTGCGGCCGAGGCGGTCTCCACCCCAGGTCGGGCCCCGGACACCGGTGTAAGGGGCACTCTCCACCCGCCGTCCCTCGGGGGCCGAACCCTTGCCGGTGCTAGCGATTCGGCGCTAGCGTCTAGGTATGGCGAAGACCCAGCTGAACGTACGCGTGGACGAGGGCACCGCCCGCGCGGCGCGTGAACGTGCCCTGGCGCGCGGCATGAGCGTCAACCGGTACATAGAGGAACTGGTCCGACAGGACACCGGCGAGGTCGGCCACACGTTCGTCGAGGCCGCGGCCGACTTCATGAAGCAGTACGAGTCCGTCTTCGCCGACGAGTCCGGCGCCGACGGGGAGCGTCCCCGCGAAGGTCGCCGCTGATCCGTTGAGCAACCTCAGGATCGACCTCGCCTGGCTGCTGATGCTCGCCGAACAGAAGACACCGGGTGACCCCGAGGTCACCGACTGGGGCGCGCTCGTCGCCGCCGTGGCGCGCCACCAGGCCGAGATATTCGACGTCCCCGTCTACGACAGCCCGCACGCACGTGCCGCCGCCCTCCTCCAACTCCTCATCCATGTACCGGCGTTGGAGCGCTCCAACGCCCTCTTCGCCTCCGCCGTCGCGTACGCCTACCTCGTCGCGAGCGGCCTGAAGGTCGTCACCTCGCCCGAACAGGTCCGCGAACTGGCCCGGTTGGTCAAGAGCGGCGAGGCGTCGGTCGACGAGATCGCGCGGGAACTGCGCCAGTGGAGCCTGTGATCAGTCGGCCGCCACGGGGCGCCACGCGGTGCCGAGGACGCAGTACGAGCTCGGCAGCGTCGGCCCCTTCTCCGGGATCAACACCCTTCGGTACGGCCCGAGTTCGAACCCCGCGTCACGCAGCGCGGCGACCGGGTCGCGGGCCAGATGGCAGCCGCCGTTCAGCGGCGGCCACAGCGTGCGGTCCAGGGCGCGCTGGGTGAACGCCATCGCCGGTCCGCCGCCCCGGCCGTGCTCGAAGAACCGCACGACTCCACCGGGGCGCAGCACCCGCCGTACCTCCGCGAGGGCGCGCGGCACGTCGCCCACGCTGCACAGCACCAGCGACAGCACCACCGCGTCGTAGGCCTCGCTCTTGACGGGAAGCTTCTCCGCCGCGCCCGGCACCACGTCGACGGGCACCTCCGAGCGGAGCGCGGCCTCCACGGCGAGCCGGCGCAGATTCCGTTCGGGCTCGATCGCGACGACCTCCGAGACGGTGCCCGGATAGTGCGCGAAGTTCAGGCCGTTCCCGGCCCCGATCTCGATCACCCGCCCGGAGAGCCCGGCGAGCAGTCGGTCCCGCATCGCGGCCAGGCCGAGCCGCGACTCGGCGCTCACGCTGAAACGGGCGTAGTAACGGGCGAACAGCGGGTGGTGGACGGCGTCGCGCGGCACCGTGCCGGAGCCTGCGGACCGTAGCGGCATGGCGACCTCCCGGACCGGACCGGGCCGAAACCGGTCCCTACCGGGATTGTCCCCCCTGTCGCCCTTGACCACCCCCGCTGCCGCCGGGGGAAGGGGCGGGGCCGGGATCAGGAGATCCGGGCCCCGGCCTCCGGATCAGGAGATGAAGTTCCGGACCTGCTCGTAGACGCCGTGGTCGTTGTTCATGTCGGTGTGCGAGATGCACCCGACGTCCACGTTGGTCGCGCCGCTCAGCTCGGCCGAGGTGTCCGGGTCGATCGCCGCGTCGCAGTCCGACCAGTAGGCCGCGTACGACACGCTGCCGGGCGTCTCGTCACCGGAGTTGAGCGCCGTGAGGAACGAACTCCCCGTCTGCATCTCCTTGCAGGACGTGTACAGCCAGCCGCAGAGCGAGGCGATGCTCGTCCCGTGGTTCACCCCGGCGACCGACACGAAGTCGTCGACGTACGAGGTCCCGCCCAGGTTCTTGAGGTAGTAGCGGCTGTTGAGCGCACCCATCGAGTGGACCACCAGGTCAACCTTCGAGGCGCCGGTCTTCGAGAGGACGGACTGGATGTAGGTCGACAGCGTCGACGCGGTGGTGACGTTCGACTTCGTCCAGTCGTAGGAGATCGCGTACAGCTCGGAGGACGAGTAGCCGTCAGCCTCGAAGTCCGCGATCCAGTCGTTCCAGGTGGTGGAGTCGCTGCTCAGGCCGTGCACGAACACGATCGGGTTGTGGCTCGCCGCGTGAGCGGGCGTCGAGGCCAGGGGGAGTGACAGAAGGAGCGAGGTGGTCACGGCCGACAGGGCCGTGGCGATGCGACGCTTGTGGCGCTGCATGATGCCTCCTGATACGGGTGGGGTTGTCAGGAGTGTCAGTGCCGTTCTACGCGCGCCGCATCGGTTGAATCGCCGGTCTTTACGGTTGAATTAACTCGCCAGTAACGTCAGTTGTGTGCTGACTCCGGTGAACCCCACTTCCCCAGACCGCACTTCGCCACCGCGCCGCACCGAAACAGGGCGGCCCCTCGACCCCGCGCTCCCCGAAGGGGTCCATGTCCGGGTACTGCGCGCTGTCTACGGCGATCCGCGCGCCGTCGCCGAACTCCTCCCGCGGCTGACCCCACGTCAGGCCGCGGGCCTCGACCCCCTGCCGACCGAACCGGCTTCCCTGGCACCGGAGTTGCTGGCCCGGTGCCGCCGGGAGATCCGGGCGCTGCCCGACGACACGCGTCTGCTTCTCCTGCTCGCGGCGGCGGACCAGTACCCGGTAGCCACCCACGCGTTCCTCCGTGCCGCCGCCGCTGGGCGGCTCGACACCAGGTGCCTGGATGCCGCCGAGACGGCCGGGATCGCTCAAGGGACGGCCGGCGGTGTGGTGTTCCGCGACGCGTGGACGCGGATCGCCGCGTACGAGACCGGGTCGGCGGCGGACCGGCGGGACGTACACCGGTTGCTGGCACGGGTGTTGCGGGCGGAGGGCGAGACACCGCGGCGATCCTGGCACCGGGGCGCGGGCGCGCTCGGCCCCAGCGTGAGGCTCACCGCGGAACTCCGCACGGCCGCGCACCGGGCCCGCGACGCCGGCGAACACACCCTCGCCCGCGCCCTCGTCGAACGCGCCGCCACGCTCACCCGAGACCCCCACGAACGCTCCCGCCTCCTCAACCGCGCCGCCGCCGACGCCTGGCAGTCCGGCGACGGCGACCGAGCCCGAAGACTCGCGGCCACGACGGACAGCGACGCGCTGTCCGGGGTGTTCGCGCTGCGGGCGGGGAACGCGGCGGAGGCGTTCGATGCCCTGGTGACTGCGGTGATGCGGCGGGGATCGGGGGAGGAGACTGGGGCGGCGTCTGGGCGGGGATCGGCCGGGTCGGTTTCCGTGGCCGAGGCGACCGAATCTGCGTCCGGGCCGGGGTCGAGCGGGTCGGGGTCCGGGCCGGGGACGACTGGGTCGGCGTCTGGGCCGGGATCGGCTGGGTCGGTTTCCGTGCCTGAAGCGACACGAGCAGCGTCGGGGCAGGGATCGGTCGGGTCGGTCTCCCTGGCCGAAACGACCCGATCTGCTTCCGCGCCGGGGTCGAGCGAGTCGGCGTCTGGACCGGGATCGGTCGGGTCGGTTTCCGTGGCCGAGACGAGCGGATCAGCGTCCGGGCCAGGGTCGGGCGGGTCTACGTCCGGGCCGGGAAGGACCGGGTCAGCGTCCGGGCCAGGGTCGAGCGGGTCGACGTCCGGGCCGGGAATGACCGGGCCAGCATCCGGCTCGGGGTCGGCAGGATCAGGTTCCGTGCCCGAAGCGACGCGAGCAGCGTCCGTGCTGGGATCGGCCGAGTCGGTTTCAGTGGCCGAGACGACCGGGTCAGCGTTAGTGCCGGGGGCGAGCGGGCCGGGGTCGAGTGGGTCGGCGTCTGCGCTGGGGACGACTGGGCCGCGATCGGCAGGGTCGGTCTCCCTGGCCGAGACGGCCGGATCTGCTTCCGTGCCGGGGTCGAGCGAGTCGGCGTCTGGGCCGGGATCGGCCGGGTCAGCCTCCGTGCGCGAAACGACCCGATCATCCTCCGCGCGCGGAGCGACCGAGCCAGCCTCCGTGCGCGGAGCGACCGGATCAGCTTCTCTGCGCATGGTGCCTGGGTCGGCGGCGGCACACGGGGTGCAGGAGAGACCCCGGGCGACCGAAGCGCCCCGGTCGGCCGAAGCGCCCCGGGAGACCGAGCCACCCCGCCTGACCGCCACCCCCCGAACCCCCGCCCCCGACCTGGCCGTTCATCTCCTCGCTCGGGCCACCGAAGCCGCCGTCTACACCGGGGATCTGAGGCGGTGTCGGGAGGCGGCGGCTGTTGCCGTTCGGGTGGGGGTCGTGCCGCATGGGACGCTCGGGGGGCTGGCCGCCGCGTTCGAGGGGCGGTACGAGGATGCCCGGGATCTGCTCAAGGCCGCCGCCGGGCGGTGCGGGCCCGGGGGCGATCCCACCCTTCTCATCCATGCCGGGATCGCCGCGCTGATGCTCGGTGACCACACCCGCGCCACCACCGCCACCGTGCGCGCGGCGGCCTCGGCACGGGCGCGGGGCACGACCGCGGTCGTGGCGCAGGCGATGGAGTTCCGGGCGTACGCCGAGTTCTGGACCGGGCGTCCACGCGCCGCCGAGACGGCCGCCGCGGACGCCCTGTGGCAGGCCCACGCCACCGGTCAGGACAACGGCGCCTGCCATCTTCAGGCCGCGCTCGCCATGTTCGCCGCGCTCACCGGCGACGCGGACGTGTGCCGCGAACGTGCCGCCGCCGCCCGCGCGTTCGCCCTGGGACGGGGGCTCGGGCTGCCCGCCGCCCTCGCCCAGTGGGCACTTGCCTATCTCGACCTGAGCAGCGGCCGGTTCGCCGCCGCCGCGGCCCGGCTGCGCGCGCTCGCCGGGTTCGGGCCGGGCCACGGCCACCGCGCGATACGGCACTTGGCCACCCCGCACTACGTCGAGGCCGCCGCCCGCAGCGGCGACACCCGGATCGCCCGGGTCGCGCACGCCGACTACGACCGCTGGGCGCGTGCTGTCCGCAGCCCCGACGACCTCGCCCTGAGCGCCCGTTGCCGCGCCCTGCTCACACCCGGCGCCGAAGCGGTCGAGCACTACCGCATCGCCCTCGACCTGCACGCACGCGGCACCCGTGACTTCGAACGGGCCCGCACCGAGCTGCTGTTGGGCGGTGCGCTGCGCCGACTGCGCCGGCGTACCGAGGCCCGCGACCGCCTGCACACCTCGCTGGAGGCGTTCGAGTCCTTCGGTGCCCCGCACTGCGCCGCCCAGGCCCGCGCCGAACTCCGCGCCCTGGGCACACCGGTGGCCCCGACCGCCCTGCTCGCACCCGGAGACCTCGCTCCGACCACCCGCCTGACCGCCCAGCAGCTGATGGTCGCCCGCATGGCGGCCGAGGGCGCCACCAACCGCGAGATCGCCGTCCGCCTCGCCCTCAGCCCGCGCACGATCGACCACCATCTGCGCGGTGTCTTCAGCCGGTTGGGCATCCGCTCGCGTATCGAACTGGTCCGGCTGTTGGCCGAAGGGGAGGCTTCCTAGACGGCCCCGGAAGGGGGGACTTCCTGGACGGCCCCGGTCGAGCGGGAGTCCCAGGAGGGTGGTGCCTCCCGGTCTCCGAAACCGTCCGCGTCCCACGTCCCGTCCAGCCGCGGCGCCAGCCAACTCGGCGCCGCTGCACGGAAGTCGGCCGGTGCCAACGCCCCCGCCCCCTCCGGCAGCGCCCCGAGCAGCGGTGCCCCCGACACCTCCGGCAGGTCCGCCACATTGCAACGGGACGCCAGATCAGGTGTGTTGGGCCAGCTGCCGATCACCACGCCCAGCAGGTCGAGCCCCCGGGTGCGGAGTTCACGGGCCGTCAGTTCCGTCGTGTTCAGGGTGCCCAGGCCCGCCGACGCCACCACCAGGACCGGGGCGTCCAGCAGCCGTGCCGCGTCCGCGAGCGTGCCGCCCTCCGCGTCGAACCGTACGAGCAGCCCGCCCGCGCCCTCGACCAGCACCAAGTCGTGCTCGGTGGCCAGCTTCTGTGCGGCCACGGCGATTTCGTGCGGGCGCACCGGTGCCAGACCGGCCCTGCGTGCCGCCGTGCCGGGAGCCAACGGCTCGGGATACCGGGCGAGTTCGGTCGCCGTCGCCACGCCCGCGAGCCGGGCGACCTCGTCCGCGTCCCCGCGCTCGTCCGGCCGTACACCCGTCTGCGCGGCCTTCAGGACGGCCACCGTGCGGCCGGAGGCGAGCGCCGCCGCCGCGACCGCGGCCGTGGTGATCGTCTTGCCGACCTCCGTGCCCGTGCCCGTGATCACCAGTACCGGCATGTCATCCCTCCCGTGCCGCCGCGCACACCGCGCGGGTGATCCGCGCGAGGTCGGCGTCGTCCGTGACGTACGGCGGCATCGTGTAGACGAGGTCGCGGAACGGCCGTAGCCACACGCCCTCGCGGACGGCCGCGTCCGTCGCGGCCTTCATGTCGACGGCGTGGTCGAGCTGCACCACACCGATGGCGCCGAGGACGCGGACGTCCTGGACGCCGGGGATCTGCCGGGCCTGGGCCAGGCCCTCGCGCAGACCCGACTCGATGCGCTTTACCTCCGCCAACCAGTCCTGGTTCAGCAGGAGTTCGAGGGAGGCGCAGGCCACGGCCGCCGCGAGCGGGTTGCCCATGAAGGTCGGGCCGTGGGCCAGGACCGGTACCTCGCCCCGCGAGATGCCCTGGGCCACGCGTGACGTGCACAGCGTCGCCGCCATCGTCATGTAGCCGCCGGTCAGCGCCTTGCCCACGCACATCACGTCCGGCGTCACCGCCGCGTGCTCGGCCGCGAACAGCGCGCCCGTGCGGCCGAAGCCCGTCGCGATCTCGTCGAACACCAGCAGCACGTCATGCGCGTCGCACGCCTCGCGCAGCACCCGCAGATACGCGGGGGAGTGGAACCGCATCCCGCCCGCGCCCTGCACCACCGGCTCCACGATCACGGCGGCCAGTTCGTGCGCGTGCCGCCCGATCAGCTCGCGCACATGCTCGGCGTACGACTCCTCGTACTCCGTCGGCGGCGCGTCCGCGAACACCTGCCGGGGCAGCACCCCCGACCAGAGTTCGTGCATCCCGCCCTCGGGGTCGCACACCGACATCGGCTGCCAGGTGTCGCCGTGGTAGCCGCCGCGCCAGGTCAGCAGCCGCTGCTTGGCCGGTCGGCCGAGCGAGCGCCAGTACTGAAGGCACATCTTCACCGCGATCTCGACCGACACCGAACCCGAGTCGGCGAGGAAGACGTGCTCCAGGCCGTCCGGAGACATGTCGACAAGGAGCTTCGCCAGGCGTACGGCGGGCTCGTGGGTGAGCCCGCCGAACATCACATGGCTCATCCGGCCGAGCTGCTCGCGCGCGGCCTCGTTGAGCACGGGGTGGTTGTAGCCGTGGATCGCCGACCACCAGGACGACATCCCGTCGACCAACTCGCCCCCGCCGCCCGCCAGTCGGAGCCGCACCCCGCTCGCCGACTCCACGACGAGCGGTTCCTGCCGGCCCGGCATCGGACCGTAGGGATGCCAGACGTGCCGCCGGTCCAGCTCCAGCAGCTCCGGGACGGGCAGACGGCCGATCGGGTCAGGCATTGGGCGCGATGTCCGTTCCGGCACCTCGACGGCGTACGGAGACCAGATCGCGGCGGACCTCGTCGACCTGCGGCGCGGAGGCGGACGTTGAAGCGGCGGCGGGAGCGGAACCGCAGACTCCGGCGCCCTCGTGCCCGCCGCAGCCGGCGCCTTCGTGTCCGCCGCAGCCGGCGCCTTCGTGTCCGCCGCAGCCGGCGCCTTCGTGCGATCCGCAGCCCGCGCCCTCGTGGGACCCGCAGCCGCCCGCCGTCACAGTCGCCCGGTGCTGCGGCAGCGTCACCTCGCCCGCGCCCTCCACCTCGAAGCCCGCGTCCGCGATCATCTCCAGGTCGGCGTGGCCGGCCTGGCCCTCGCTGGTGAGGTAGTCGCCGAGGAAGATCGAGTTGGCGAGGTTCAGGGCGAGGGGCTGCATCGTGCGGAGGTGGACCTCGCGGCCGCCCGCGATGCGGACCTCGACGTCCGGGCAGACGAAGCGGACCATCGCGAGGATGCGCAGACAGCGCTGCGGGGTCAGGTGCCAGTCGGCCTCGAGCGGGGTGCCCTCCATCGGGATCAGGAAGTTCACCGGCACCGAGTCGGGGTCCAGGTCGCGGAGGGAGAAGACGACGTCGACCAGGTCCTCGTCCGTCTCACCCATGCCGGCGATCAGGCCGGAGCAGGCGGACAGGCCCGCCGCGTGCGCCTTCTGCACGGTGTCGACGCGGTCGGCGTAGGTGTGGGTGGTGGTGATGTCCCCGTACGTCGACTCGGACGTGTTGAGGTTGTGGTTGTAGGCGTCCGCGCCGGCCTCGCGCAGCCGGTCGGCCTGGCCGTCGGAGAGCAGTCCGAGGCAGGCGCACACCTCGACGCCCTCGTTCTGGTCCTTGATCGCCTTGATGGTGCCCGCGACCCGGTCCACGTCCCGGTCCGTCGGGCCCCGGCCGGAGGCCACCAGGCAGACCCGCTTGGCGCCACCCGCCACACCGGCCGCCGCCGCCTTCGAGGCATCGTCGGGTTTCAGCCATGTGTACTTCAGGATGTCGGCCTTCGAGCCGAGCCGCTGCGAGCAGTACGAGCAGTCCTCGGGGCACAGGCCGGACTTGAGGTTGACGAGGTAGTTGAGCTTCACCCGTCGGCCGAACCAGTGCCGGCGCACCTTTCCGGCCGCGGCCACGACATCCAGCAGGTCGTCGTCCGAGGTGGAGAGGACGGCGAGAGCTTCCGCGCGGGTCGGCAGCTCGCGCCGAAGCCCCTTGTCCACGAGCGTGTTCAGCAGGTCCATGAGGCCCGATCCTGTCCTACGGGACCGCCCGCGGCCAAGGAGAGAATGCACAAGACACGGAGCTGGGGGTGTGGGTATCACCACACCATGGGCGGCCGGTCGTCCGATTAGTGTCTGTGCACTGCCTACAAAAGCCCCGGAGGAACCATGGCGTTCGGCTGGATCGACGAGCAGGCGGAGCGGCGCCGCCGCGCCGGGCTCGTACGGACCCTGCGGCCCCGTCCCGCCGACTCACCGCTCCTGGACCTCGCGAGCAACGACTACCTGGGCCTGGCCCACCATCCCGAGGTTGTCGAGGGGGCCGCCGACGCGGCGCGGACCTGGGGCGGCGGGTCGACCGGGTCGCGGCTCGTCACCGGAACGACCGAGCTGCACACCCGACTGGAGCGCGAACTGGCCGAGTTCAGCGGCTTCGAGGCCGCCCTCGTCTTCTCCTCCGGCTACGCGGCCAACCTCGCCGCGGTCACCACGCTCGCGCCGCACGGCTCGCTGATCGTCTCCGACGCGGGCAACCACGCCTCCCTGATCGACGGCTGCCGGCTGGCGCGGGGTGCCACCCAGGTCGTGGGCCACGCCGATCCGGACGGGGTGCGCAAGGCGCTGCGGACGCACGAGGGGCCGGCCGTCGTCGTGTCCGACTCGGTGTTCTCCGTGGACGGGGACGCGGCGCCGGTGGGCGCGCTCGCCGAGGCGTGCCGGGAGTTCGGGGCGGGGCTGCTGCTCGACGACGCGCACGGGCTCGGGGTGCTGGGCGACGGCGGGCGCGGGGCGCCGTACGCGGCGGGGCTCGCGGGCGACGAGGACGTGGTCGTGACGGTCACGCTGTCCAAGTCGCTGGGGAGCCAGGGCGGTGCCGTGCTCGGTCCGGCGCGGGTCATCGACCATCTGGTCAACGCGGCGCGGACGTTCATCTTCGACACGGGGCTCGCGCCGGCGGCGGCGGGTGCGGCGCTCGCGGCGCTGACCCTGCTGCGGCGCGAGCCCGAGCGGGCTGCCCGGGCGCGCGCCGTGGCGGGTGATCTGCACACACGGCTGACCGCGGCGGGTCTGGAAGCGGTACGTCCGGACGCCGCCGTGGTCTCGGTGCGTGCGCCGTCCCCGGAGGCGGCCGTGCAGTGGGCGGCCGACTGCCGTACGGCAGGGCTGGCCGTGGGCTGCTTCCGTCCTCCTTCCGTGCCCGACGGCATCTCACGGCTCAGGCTGACCGCCCGAGCGGACCTCTCCGGGGCCGAGATCGAACGCGCTGCACGTGTGATCGGCGAGACGCGACCATGAGTCGGCGTGACACGGCCGTGCGTCGCTGACGGGCGGACAGATCAGTGGAACGCGGTGAGGAATCCCGTCCAGCTCTCGGGGGAGAAGAGCAGGGCGGGTCCTTGCGGGTCCTTCGAGTCGCGTACGGCGAGCAGCCCCGCGCGGGGGCCTGAGCGCGGACGAGCCGCCTCGACGCAGTTGTTCGCTCCCGTGCTGTAGCTGCTGCGCAGCCACCGCACACCGGACAGTTCAGAACTGGAAGGTACGTTCCGAGGCAGTGCAGACATGGTGCCTCCTTACGCGCCGTCACCTATCCCGGCGATGTAATCCGACGAATCCTCGGGCGAAAGGGCGTGGAACTGAAGGGTGCTGAAGGCCTCGCTGTAGGCCTCCAGGTCTTCTTTCCGTTCGAGGTAGAGGCTACTCGTCAAGTGGTCGAGAACAACCACGTCCAGATCAGAAGTGCTCGGAAAGGAGAAAATAACGAAAGGCCCGGTGACGCCGATGTGCGCCCCCGCGGCGAACGGCAGTACCTGGAGCCGGACTTGGGGCAACCGAGCCGCCTCCACCAGCCGGTCCAGCTGACGTGCCATCACGCCGGGACCGCCCACCTCCCGGCGCAGCACCGCCTCGTCGAGGACCACGCTCAGCGCCAGCGGCGGATCCGCGCGCAGCACGTCCTGCCTGGCCATACGCACCTGCACCAGCGCGTCGAGCCGCTCGGGCCCGTCGTTGTCGGGGCCTCCCACGGCGGCCCGGGTCACCGCCCGGGCGTACTCCGGCGTCTGAAGCAGTCCGGGGACCACCGAGGTCTCCAGGGTGCGGAGCGTGCTGGCCTGTGACTCCAGACTGATGAAGTCCCGGTAGGCGGGCGGCAGTACACCGCGATAGGCGTGCCACCAGTGGTGCCGGCCGCCGATGTCGTCGGAGCCCGCCAGGATGAGGAGCATGTCCCGAAGTTGGGGGTCACCTACCTGATAGGCGTCCAGAAGTAACCGGACGTCAGGTGGTTTCACGCCACTCGCCCCGGTCTCGATGCGGCTCACCTTCGACTGATGCCAGCCGACGAGCCGGGCCGCCTCTCCGCTGGTGAGCCCCGCCTCCGCACGCAACGCGCGCAGTTCGGCGCCCAGTTTCCGGCGGCGCACCGCGGGACCGTACTGCATGGGTTTCTCCTTACTCCTTCCGAGCCGCCCAAATACGGTCTGAGGTCGCAGAGTTCACCGCTTCGAGCGACAGATATATGCATATCTTGGTGGATCGGCACCGTTACCGCCGAGCTAATGGCAGTCTGGCGAAGAAGCACCAGTCCGGGACCGTACTCGAACCATCCGCGCGCGCCGTGACGGACACCGGTCCCGCGGGAAAGGGACGACCGCGCCATGGCAGACCATCTGGAAGCATCCGTCACTCTGCCGAGCGATCCGGCCTCGGTGTCCGCCGCCCGTACCTATGTCGTCGGAACCCTGGCCGAATGGGGACTCCCGGCGGACACGGAGGCCGCCGACACCATCCGTCTCATCGTGTCGGAACTCGCCACCAACGCCGTACAGCACACCTTCGGCCAGTCACCCACCTTCACGGTGGACATCGAACTGGAGCGTGACGAACACCTGCGCATCGGGGTCACCGACAGCCACCCCCGCTTCCCCAAACGCCTGCCGGCCGCCGTCCAGCAGGACAACGGCCGGGGCATGGTGATCATCCGCTGGCTGACCGCGGAGTGCGGCGGCAAGCTCAGGGTCCGGCCCACCCGCGAGGGCGGCAAGACCGTCTCCGTCGAGGTGCCCTGGACCGTACCGGCCCCGCCGGTGACCGCCGCGGGCCGGCAGGAGCCGTAGAACCGCTTCTGGAACGTCTCCGGACACCCGAGGGGGTGGCGGCCCGTCAGGTGGCCGCCACCCCCTCGGGAGACTCAGCGCGGGTCAGCTGACCCGGCCGTACCAGACGCTCTTGGTCCAGATCTTCTGCAACCGCACCACGTCCCCGGTCTTCGGGGCGTGCCAGATCTTTCCCTTCCCGGCGTAGATGCCGACGTGGTAGACGCTGGAGCCCGAGTGGAAGAACACGAGGTCCCCGGCCTTGCGGCTCTTGGCCGAGATGTGGTGGGTCTTGTTGTACTGCTGGGCAGCCGTACGCGGCAGCTTCTTGCCCGCCTTCTTGTACGAGTACAACGTGAGCCCGGAGCAGTCGAAGCGGCCCGGCCCGGTGGCCCCGTACCTGTACGGGGCGCCCTTCTTGGACGCCGCGACCTGAAGTGCCTTCGTCGCGGGTGTCGCGGCCGCGGCGTCGGATGCGACACCCGGTATCACGACGGAGCCGCCCACGGCGGCGATGGCGAAGGCCGAGGCCGTACCGGCCCTGACCATCAGCGACGGGACACGATTGAGCGCAGTCATGCGCAACCCTTCGTCAGCCGCCTGTGAAGGATGACCTGTCGGATTCGGGCTGGCGAAGTTGCCCGGCCGCTGACGCGGCTTCACCCCAAGGGCTGCTCGACCCGGTCATGGCGTGACCGTCCCGGCGACCCGTCGTGCTTGGGTCCTCCACTCCTGCCGATGCAATCCTGTCGACCTGTCATCCGGGCGGCGGCAGGACTCGGCGTCCGCCCGGATCGCCCCGCCGCTGCGGCGGGGTCTTGTCGTCAGACAGGGATCTTCACCTATGGATGTCCGAAAATCCCAATGGAACCGGGTATTTGTGGGGTTACTCACCACTCACCCGTTCGGGTGGACACCCCCGTGTTCGAGCGGGTGTCGAGCGGGGTGCACCCCTCGGACCAGCACCGGAACACCTCAGCGGCCCCTCGGACCACGCGTGTTGCGCAACCCGGGACGCCTCTCGGACGGAGGAGCGACTACGCCGATCGGGGGTACGCCGTTCGGCTCGTTTCGCCTCCGACCGGGACGGCTCCGCGACCCTCAACTGTCCGGGGGCGCGGGGATGGTGACGCGCGCCGTGCGGCGCTCCCCGTCCAGCACGCGCAGCGCACGCGCCAGGGTGGGGGCGTGCAGCTCGGTCTCGCCCCGCTGGTGCATCAGCGCCAGCGCGTCCCGCAGCTCGACGGCCTTCGCCACCAGCGCCTGAGCGGCCCTCAGACCACGGTACGTGTCACCGTCGTGCGCCGGGTTGATACGGCCCAGCAGGTCGGCCACCTCCAGATAACGGTCGATCAACTCGCCCTCGGCGCGCGTCAGTGCGGGCAACGGCGGCAGTTCCGGCGGCAGCATCGTCGGCTCACGCCCCGCCCGGCTCGGTGAGCGAGGTCTTGCGGGTGGCCACGATCCGGTCCACCAGCCCGTATTCCAGGGCCTGTTGGGCATCCAGGATGTGGTCGCGCTCGATGTCCGCGCTCACCTGCTGCACCGTCCGGCCCGTGTGCAGGGCGAGCAGGGACTCGAGTTGGGACCGGGTGCGCGCCAACTCCTCGGCCTGGATGGCGAGATCACTCGCCTGGCCCTGGACCGGATCCGGCAGCGCGGGCTGGCGGATCACCACCCGCGCACCCGGCAGCGCCGACCGCTTGCCCGGCGTGCCCGCCGCCAGCAGCACCGCCGCGGACGAGTCGGCCCGGCCCAGGCAGATCGTCTCCACGTCACAGCTGACGAACCGCAAGGTGTCGTAGATCGCCGACATCGCGGTGAACGATCCGCCGGGCGAGTTGATGTACAGCGAGATGTCCCGGTCGGGTGCCTGGTACTCGAGGTGCATGAACTGGGCCATCACGTCGTTCGCCGCGATGTCGTCGATCGGCGTCCCGAGGAAGACGATCCGCTCCTCCAGCAGCTTCGAGTACGGGTCGAGGGTCCGGTGGCCCGAGCTGGTGCGCTCGGTGAACTCGGGCAGGACATAGCGGGCGGACGGTCGGGTCATGGCATGACCTCTCTCTGACGGGCGCACTCCCTGGCGGGCTCTGTACAAAATGTACAGGACGTATGGAACGTATGATGGGCCCATGGCCTACGAGATTCCGGTGACGCAAGCCAGGGCTGAACTCGCCGACCTGATCAACCGGGTGGTGTACGGCGGTGAGCGCGTCGTCGTGACACGGCACGGGAAGCCGCTCGTCGCCCTCGTCTCCGCCGCCGACCTGGAACGACTCGACGAACTCGACCGGGCCGACGAGGGGCGCGTGATCAGCGCCGTCTCCGCCGTGCGCGAGGCCGCGTCCGCTCCCCGCGAACACCAGCGGTTCGGCATCGCGGCCGAACACCGGGGGCCGAATCCCTCCTAGCGGCAGGTCGTGTGCGGGGGTGTGCCGGACGGCGTGCGCGCGGTCGCTCTACGGGCGTAGATGCGATTGCCCTGATCACAGCTCGGTTAACTTGCTTGAAACCCGGTCCAACTAGCCTGCCGATCCACGCCACCAGGGACGTAGCCCGGGGCTGCGGCAACCGGACCCCGCACGGTCCGGAGCGAGGACTGTGAGGTGGGAGCGTGCAACTGACCCCGCACGAGCAAGAGAGGCTGCTGATCCATGTGGCGGCCGACGTGGCCGAGAAGCGCCGGGCCCGCGGTGTGAAGCTGAACCACCCCGAGGCGGTCGCCCTCATCACGTCGCACATCCTCGAAGGCGCCCGCGACGGCCGCACCGTCGCCGAACTGATGGCCTCCGGGCGCAAGCTGCTCACCAGGGACGACGTCATGGTGGGCATCCCCGAGATGATCCACGACGTACAGGTCGAGGCGACCTTCCCGGACGGCACCAAGCTCGTCACCGTCCACGACCCGATCGTGTAGGAGGCCTCGATGATTCCCGGCGAGATCCTGTTCGCGGACGACCCGATCGTCTACAACGCGGGCCGCGAGGTCACACGGATGACCGTCCTCAACGCCGCCGACCGGCCCGTCCAGGTCGGCTCCCACTACCACTTCGCCGAGGCCAACCCCGGGCTCGAGTTCGACCGCTCCGCCGCACGCGGCAAGCGGCTCAACATCGCCGCCGGTACGGCCGTGCGCTTCGAGCCGGGAATCCCCGTCGACGTCGAACTCGTCCCGCTGGTCGGCGCCCGTGTCGTGCCCGGACTGCGCGGGGAGACCGGAGGTGCCCTCGATGCCTGAGATCTCACGTGCCGCGTACGCGGACCTGTTCGGGCCGACCACCGGTGACCGCATCCGGCTCGCCGACACCGATCTGCTGATCGAGATCGAGGAGGACCGTTCCGGCGGTCCCGGACTCGCCGGTGACGAGGCCGTCTTCGGCGGCGGCAAGGTCATCCGCGAGTCCATGGGCCAGTCTCGCGCCACCCGCGCGGAGGGCACCCCCGACACCGTCATCACCGGTGCCGTGATCGTCGACCACTGGGGCATCGTCAAGGCCGACGTCGGCATCCGTGACGGCCGGATCACCGGCATCGGCAAGGCCGGCAACCCCGACACCATGGACGGCATCCACCCCGACCTGGTGATCGGCCCCGAGACCGAGGTCATCGCCGGCAACGGACGCATCCTCACGGCCGGTGCCGTCGACGCCCACGTCCACTTCATCTGCCCGCAGATCGCCGACGAGGCCCTCTCCGCCGGGATCACCACCCTGGTCGGCGGCGGCACCGGACCCGCCGAGGGCTCCAAGGCGACCACCGTGACGCCGGGCCCCTGGCATCTGGCCCGGATGATGGCGGCGATGGAGCAGTACCCGCTCAACATCGGCTTCCTCGGCAAGGGCAACACCGTCTCGCACGACGCGATGATGTCCCAGATCCGCGGCGGCGCCCTCGGCCTCAAGCTGCACGAGGACTGGGGCTCGACCCCGGCCGTCATCGACGCCTCGCTCACCGTCGCCGACCGCACGGGCGTCCAAGTCGCCATCCACACCGACACGTTGAACGAGGCCGGGTTCGTCGGCGACACCCTCGCCGCGATCGCCGGGCGCGGCATCCACGCCTACCACACCGAGGGTGCGGGCGGCGGACACGCGCCGGACATCATGACCGTGGTCTCCGAGCCGCACGTGCTGCCCAGCTCCACCAACCCGACCCGGCCCTACACCGTCAACACCGCCGAGGAACACCTCGACATGCTGATGGTCTGCCACCACCTCAACCCGGCGGTCCCCGAGGACCTGGCGTTCGCCGAATCCCGCATCCGCCCGTCCACGATCGGCGCGGAAGACATCCTCCACGACCTCGGCGCGATCTCGATCATCTCCTCCGACGCGCAGGCGATGGGGCGCGTGGGCGAGGTGATCCTGCGGACCTGGCAGACGGCGCATGTGATGAAGCGGCGGCGGGGGGCGCTGCCCGGGGACGGGCGCGCGGACAATCACCGGGTACGGCGGTATGTCGCCAAGTACACGATCAACCCCGCCCTCGCGCAGGGCCTCGCCCGTGAGATCGGGTCCGTCGAGACCGGGAAGCTCGCCGACCTCGTGCTGTGGGAGCCGCCGTTCTTCGGCGTCAAGCCGCATCTCGTCATCAAGGGCGGGCAGATCGCGTACGCGCAGATGGGCGACGCCAACGCGTCCATTCCGACGCCTCAACCCATCCTGCCGCGGCCGATGTTCGGGGCGATCGGACGGGCGCCGGCCGCCAACTCCTTCAACTTCGTCGCCCCGCTGGCGATCGAGGACGGGTTGCCCGAGCGGCTCGACCTCGGGAAGAAGTTCGTCGCCATCGAGTCCACGCGGGGGGTCACGAAGGCGGACATGCGGGAGAACGACTCCCGGCCCCGTGTCCAGATCGACCCCGACAGTTTTGCCGTGCACATCGACGGTGAGCTGGTCGAAGCCACTCCTGCGGCTGAACTGCCCATGGCTCAGCGGTACTTCCTCTTCTGATGTCCAGGGCAGCGCTACTCGTTCTGGCCGACGGCCGCTTTCCCGCCGGGGGGCACGCGCACTCCGGCGGGGCGGAGGCCGCCGTCAAGGCCGGGCGGATCACCGGGGCGGCGAGTCTCGCCGACTTCTGCCGGGGGCGGCTGCACACGGCCGGGCTGGTGTCCGCCGCGGTGGCCGCGTCCGCCGTACTCGGGGTGGACCGGAGGGAGTTGGACGGTGCCGTCGACGCGCGGACGCCGTCGCCCGCGCTGCGGGTGGCCTCGCGGAAGCTGGGGCGGCAGTTGATGCGGGCCGCTCGGGCCACCTGGCCGTCCGCCGAACTCGATGCCCTGGCCGGGGAGTTCCCCAAGGGTGCGCACCAGCCTGTGGTGTTGGGGCTGGTGGCTCGGGCGGCCGGGCTGGGGCCGGAGGATGCGGCGTACTGCGCGGCCTACGAGAGTGTGAGTGGGCCTGTGTCGGCGACGGTGCGGTTGCTGAGTCTTGACCCGTTCGACGCTACGGCTGTGCTGGCTCGGTTGGCGCCGGAGTTGGACCTTGTTGCCGATCGGGCGGTGGAGGCGGGGCGGCGGGTCGGTGCGGGGGGCGTCGATGAACTGCCTTGTGCGTCGGCGCCGTTGCTGGAGATCGGGGCGGAGGCGCATGCCGCTTGGGCTGTACGGCTGTTCGCTTCGTGACGGGGGGTGGTGGGGGTGGGTTGCTCGCCGTTGCGGGGGGGGGGGGGGGGGCCCCCCCGCGGCCCCCCCCCCCCCGGCCCGCCGGGGGCCCCCCCCCCCCAGCCGCGCGCGGGCGACCGGGCCCCGGCGGGCGAGA
>NZ_JBIWGK010000017.1:0-138116 GCF_044763565.1 Streptomyces sp. NPDC096013
GACGTCCTGTGGGCGATGCTGCGTGACAAAAGGCTGTTCACCTCCGCCCCGCCCGTCACGCAAGCAGCTTGACACGATCATTGAGATTCCTCCTGCTCACCGGCTGGGTGGTTCGTCGGCTGCGGGCCGGCGGGCGCCGGTCGCGCCCCGCGGCGGAGCCGCACATCGATACAGTCCCGCGCCCCTCCAGGGCGCGTCGGTCGGTCGGTGTTCTCCCGCTCGGACCCTGACATCAGCTGGGCGTACTCCGTGTTCGTCCGCAGGAGTTCCTGGTGGGTGCCGACCGCCGTGATGCGGCCGTCCGACAGGAGGGCCACGCGGTCGGCCAGGAGGACCGTGGACGGGCGGTGGGCCACGATCAGCGCCGTCGTGTCGGCGAGGACGTGACGCAGGGCGGCCTCGACCGCCGCCTCGGTGTGGACGTCCAGTGCGGAGAGCGGGTCGTCGAGGATCAGGAAGCGGGGCCTGCCCACCACCGCTCGGGCCAGGGCGAGGCGTTGGCGCTGGCCACCGGAGAGGCTGAGGCCCTGTTCGCCGACCTGGGTGTCCGTGCCCTGGGGGAGCGTGTGCACGAAGTCGGCCTGTGCGACGGCCAGTGCTCGCTCCAACTCCGCTTTCCCCGCGGCTTCTTCGGCTCCCATGAGGACGTTCTCCCCGACGGTGGCCGAGAACAACGTGGGTTCCTCGAAAGCCACGGCCACGAGGGCGCGCAGCGATTCCCTCGGCATGGCGGTGATGTCCTCGCCGTCCAGGGTGATCCGTCCCGACGTGACCTCGTGGAGGCGCGGGACAAGGGCGGTGAGGGTGGTCTTGCCGGTGCCGGTGGCGCCCACCAGGGCCATGGACTCGCCGGGTCTGATGTGCAGGTTGATGTCGTCGAGGGTGGGCGGGGAGTCCGGTGGGGCGTCCGGGTAGCGGAAGGTGACTTCGGTGAAGCGGATGCCGTCGTCGCCGGGGTCGGACCGGTGGGGGCCGCTCGCGCTGGTCGCGTCCCCGCAGGGCGTCTCCGCCTCCGGGGATTCGTCCATCACCTCGAAGTAGCGCTCCGTCGCCGTGGCCGCCTCCTGGCTCATGGCGAGGAGGAAGCCGATCGACTCGACCGGCCAGCGCAGGGCCAGGGCGGTGGAGAGGAAGGCCACCAGGGTGCCTGCCGACAGGTCGCCGTCCGCCACCTGGACCGTGCCCAGGACCAGGGTGGCTCCCAGCGCCAGTTCGGGGAGGGTGACGATGACGCCCCAGATGGTGGCGAGGAGTTGGGCCTTGTGGAGTTCCGTGCCGCGCAGGGTGCGGGAGAGCTCGCGGAAGGCCCGTGCCTGGGTGCGGTGGCGGCCGAAGCCCTTGATGATGCGGATGCCGAGGACGCTCTCCTCGACGACCGTCGTGAGGTCGCCGACCTGGTCCTGCGCGAGGCGGGCCACGCGCGCGTACCGCTGCTCGAAGATCACGCAGGTGACGACCACCGGGATCGCGGGACCCAGGATCACCAGCCCGAGCGTCCAGTCCTGGAGCAGCATGATGATCACGCCCGCCAGGATCGTCACCGCGTTGACCAGCAGGAACGTCAGCGGGAAGGCGAGGAACATGCGGAGCAGCATGAGGTCCGTGGTGCCCCGGGAGAGGAGCTGGCCCGAGGCCCATCTGTCGTGGAAGGAGACCGGCAGGCGTTGCAGATGGCGGTACAGGTCCGCCCGCATCTCCGCCTCGACATGGGACAGCGGCCGGGCGACCAGCCATCGGCGCAGCCCGAACAGGCCCGCCTCCGCGATGCCGAGCAGCAGCAGGTACAGCGCCCCGAGCCACACGCCCGCCGCGTCCCGGTCGGCCACCGGGCCGTCCACCATCCACTTCAGGACGAGCGGGAACACCAGTCCCGTACAGGACGCGACGACGGCGACACCGGCCGCGCCGAACAGGCGCACCCGCACCGGCCGGACGTAGGGCCAGAGCCGGGCGAGGGTACGCAGGGCGGATCGGTTCTCGGTGGTTGCACGCGTCGTGGACATCACGGGCGAGCCTACGGACCGGCACTGACAGTGCCCACCGGGTTTTGGCCGGACCCGGATCGGCCGCTGGTCCTACGACCTGGGTGTCCTGGGGTCGTAGCGGCGTGGCCGGGGGAGTCGTAGGCGCGCATCAACCGATCGGTTGATGTCCCTTCGAGCGCGATGGCCGATGTGGCGGACCCCGCCCCGGCGGGACCCTCGGTACATGCCAGCCACACCAGTCATCGAAGTCAGCGCACTACGGAAGTCCTACGGCGGCCGGGCCGTCGTGGACGGGGTGTCCTTCGCCGTCGAGGAGGGCGAGATCTTCGGCATCCTCGGCCCGAACGGCGCCGGCAAGACCACCACCGTCGAGTGCGTCGAGGGTCTGCGGGTCCCCGACGCGGGCCGGGTCCGGGTCACCGGACTCGATCCGGTGGCCGACCACGAAGAGGTCGCCCGGGTCCTCGGCGCCCAGTTGCAGGAGAGCGAACTCCAGGCCAAGCTCACCGTCCGTGAGGCGCTGGAGCTGTACGCGTCGTTCTATCCGCACCCCGCCGACTGGCGACCGCTGGCCGAACGCCTGGGCCTGACCGCGAAGTTGACCACCCGCTTCGCGAAGTTGTCCGGCGGCCAGAAGCAGCGTCTGTTCATCGCGCTCGCGCTGATCGGCAACCCCCGGGTCGTCGTCCTCGACGAACTGACCACCGGCCTCGACCCGCGTGCCCGCCGTGACACCTGGCAGCTGATCGAGGACGTGCGGGCGAGCGGGGTGACCGTGCTGCTGGTCACGCACTTCATGGAAGAGGCGCAGCGGCTGTGCGACCGGATCGCCGTGATCGACAAGGGGCGGGTGGCCGCCCTGGACACCCCGGACGGGCTGATCCGGCGCTCGGCGGGCTCCACCGTCATCAGTTTCACGCCCTCCGCGCCGCTGGACGACGGTGATCTGAACGCGCTTCCCGCGCTCACCTCCGTGGCCCGCAAGGACGGCCGGATCACGCTCTCCGGCTCGGACGAGACCGTCAACGCGGTCATCACGCTGCTCGCCCGCAACCACATCACCGCCCACCAACTCCGCGTGTCCGACGCCACGCTGGACGACGCGTTCCTGGACCTGACGGAGGTCTCCGCATGAACACCGCCGTGCTGCGCGCCGAGTTGAGGCTCTTCCGCCGTGAACCCGGCGCGCTCTTCTGGATCTTGTTGTTCCCCACCCTGCTGCTGGTGATCCTGGGGTCCATCCCGGGCTTCCGGCACCATGAGGCGGACCTCGGAGGGCTGCGCACGGTCGACGTGTACGTCCCGGTCGCCGTCCTGCTCGGCATGATCGTCGGCGCGCTCCAGTCGATGCCGCAGAACCTCACCGGCTACCGCGAACGCGGCATCCTCCGCCGCATGTCCGCCACCCCGGTCCGCCCGACCGCCCTGCTCGCCGCCCAGATGGTCGTCTACGGCGCGGCGGCCCTGGCCTCCGCCCTGTGCGCGCTGATCGTCGGCCGGCTCGCCTTCGGTGTACGGCTGCCGCAGCAGCCCGGCGGCTATCTCCTCGCCCTGCTCCTCGCGGTCCTGGCCGCGCTCGCGCTCGGCGCGGTGGTCTCGGCGCTGTCCCGGACCACGAAGATCGCCGGCGCCATCGGGTCGGCGGTGTTCTTCCCGATGATGTTCTGCGCGGGCGTGTGGATCCCGGTGAACTCCATGCCGGACGTCATGGCACGCATCGTCGGGTACACCCCGTTCGGCGCCGCCGCCGAGGCCCTGAACCGGGCCGCGGCCGGCGACTGGCCGGGCTGGACGCACCTCGGCGTGATGGTGGCCTGGACCGTCCTGCTGACCGCCGGCGCCTCGCGCTGGTTCCGCTGGGAGTAGGGCGAGCGGCCGTGCAGACTGGTGAGATGACCACGAGGGACAGGCAGATCGACCGGCGCTGGGAGCAGCTGCACACCTGGGGACCGTACGGACTGCTCGGTATCAGTGTCGTCCTCGCGGTCGCCTCCTCGGGGCTGTTCGACCACACCTCCGCCCAGTGGTGGACCGGCTGGTCCCTGGCCGGTGCCGGGCTCGTCCTCCAGTTGTGGTGGCACGGCACCCGTTCCCGCCGCCCCGGCCGCGGCCGGGTCCCGTCGCGGGCGGGGGCCGTGTACTACGTCGTCCGCTGGGCCCTCGCCTTCGCCCTCACCTGGATCGACCCGTTCTTCGCGTTCTACGCCGCCAGCGGCTTCATGGACGCCGACGAGCTGATCCCGGGCAAGGCGGGGCAGCGCATCGGACTGTTGGCGAGCGCCGTCACCGTGGCCGGTGCGCAGGCGGGCGGGATGCCGTTCGGGAGCGCGGTCCAGTGGATTCTGTTCGCGGCGCTGGTGGCCGCCAACTCCGGTCTTCAGCTGGCCATCGCGCACCTCACCGAGCAGGAGACGCTGCGCTCCCACGAGCGCGGCGAGACCATCACCGAACTCGAACGCACCAACACCGCCCTGCAACAGGCCCTCGACGAGAACGCCGCCCTGCACGCCCAACTCCTCGTCCAGGCAAGGGAAGCAGGGGTCGCCGACGAACGCCGGCGACTCGCCGCCGAGATCCACGACACCATCGCCCAGGGCCTCACCGGCATCATCGCCCAGCTTCAAGTCGTGGCCGGCGCACCCGACTTGACGACCGCCCGCACCCACCTCGAACGCGCCTCCACCCTCGCCCGGCACAGCCTCGGCGAGGCCCGCCGCTCCGTGCAGAACCTCGCCCCCGTCGCCCTGGAGCACGACGGACTCCCCGAGGCGCTGAAGAACACGGTCGCGGAGTGGGGCGAACGCACCGCTGTCCGGGCCGAGTTCACCGTCACCGGCGTCACCGAGCAGCTCCACGACGAGGTCTCCGCGACCCTGCTGCGCATCGCCCAGGAGGCCCTGTCGAACGCGGCCCGGCACGCCCGCGCCACCCGTGTCGGCGTGACCCTCTCCTTCCTCGGCGAGGAGGTCATCCTCGACATCCGCGACGACGGCCGGGGCTTCGACCCGCTGGCCCTTCCCGAACGCACCCGCACCGGCGGCTTCGGCCTCGACGGCATGCGCGCCCGCGCCGAACGCATCGCGGGCTCGCTGGCGATCGAGTCCGAGCCCGGCCAGGGCACGGCCCTGTCGGCTCGCGTACCGTTGGTCCGCCATGAGTGACCAGTTGCTGATCTCCCTGTTGATCGTCGACGACCATCCCGTCGTACGGGACGGTCTGCGCGGCATGTTCGAGTCCGCGCCCGGCTTCCGAGTCCTGGGGGAGGCGGCCAGCGGGGTCGAGGCCGTGGAACGGGCCGCCGACCTCGACCCGGACGTGATCCTGATGGACCTGCGCATGCCGGGCGGCGCGGGCGTCGACGCCATCCGCGAGCTGACCCGCCGCGCCGCCCGCGCGAAGGTGCTCGTCCTGACGACGTACGACACCGACTCCGACACGCTCCCCGCGATCGAGGCGGGCGCGACCGGCTATCTGCTGAAGGACGCCCCGCGCGACGAACTCTTCACCGCCGTCCGCGCGGCGGCGGAAGGCCGCACGGTCCTCTCGCCCGCCGTCGCCTCCCGCCTGGTCTCCGCCGTCCGCGCCCCGCAGACCCCCGGCAACGAACCGCTCTCCGCCCGCGAACGCGAGGTCCTCGCCCTGGTCGCCAAGGGCACCTCCAACCGCGAGATCGCCCGCGAGCTGTTCATCAGCGAGGCCACCGTCAAGACCCATCTCACCCACCTGTACGGCAAGTTGGGCGTCAAGGACCGCGCGGCGGCCGTCGCCGTCGCCTACGACCGGGGCATCCTCGGCTAGGACGGGCAGGGGAGAAGGCCGGAGGCGGTCCGCTCCCGGGCCACCCAAGTCCAGCCATTCGCCCGGGAGTTCACGGACCCGGAACGTCGTCCCTCAGCCGATCACCTTCAGCAACAGCACCGCCCGCGCCGGCACCGTGATCGCCGCCCCCGCCCGGTGCACGACCCCCGGCGCCTCCCCCTGCTCCTCCCGCGACGTGTCGACGACCACCTCGTACCGCTCCGCCCACGGCGGCCCCGGCAGCACGAAGCCCACCGGCCGGTCACCGGCGTGCAGCACGGCGAGGAAGCTGTCGTCGAGGATCGGGGCGCCGCGTTCGTCGCGGCCGGGGATGTCCCGGCCCGAGAGGTACATGCCGAGGGTGGCGGCGGGCGCGTACCAGTCCCTTTCCGTCATCTCCGTGCCGCGCGCGGTGAACCACGCCAAGTCCCTTATGCCGTCCGCCGAACGGGCCCGCCCGGAGAAGAACGCCCGGCGGCGCAGCACCGGGTGGCGGTGGCGCAGGTCGATCAGGCGGGCGGTGAGGTCGGTCAGCGCCCGCCAGCCGGGGTCCTCCTGGAGACCCCAGTCCACCCAACTGATCTCGTTGTCCTGGCAGTAGGCGTTGTTGCTGCCGCGCTGCGTCCGCCCCAGCTCGTCACCGGCGACCAGCATCGGCACGCCGGTGGACAGCAGCAGCGTGGTGAGGAGGTTCCTCAACTGCCGTCGCCGCAGCGCCTTCACCCGCTCGTCGTCCGTCTCGCCCTCGACCCCGCAGTTCCAGGAGCGGTTGTCGTCGGTCCCGTCCCGATTGCCCTCGCCGTTGGCCTCGTTGTGCTTGCGCTCGTACGACACCAGGTCCCGCAGGGTGAAACCGTCGTGCGCCGTGATGAAGTTGACCGAGGCGTAGGGACGGCGCCCTCCCCACGCGTACAGGTCGCTCGACCCCGACAGCCGGTACCCGAGGTCCCGTACGTCCGGCAGCGCACCCCGCCAGAAGTCCCGGACGGCGTTGCGATAGCGGTCGTTCCACTCCGTCCACAGGGGCGGGAACGCGCCCACCTGGTAGCCGCCCGAGCCCACGTCCCACGGCTCGGCGATCAGCTTCACCCGTCGTAGCACCGGGTCCTGGGCGATCACCGCGAGGAACGGGGAGAGCATGTCGACGTCGTGCATCGAGCGGGCCAGCGCCGCCGCGAGGTCGAAGCGGAAGCCGTCGACGCCCATCTCGGTGACCCAGTAGCGCAGGGAGTCGGTGATGAGCCGGAGCACGTGCGGCTGGACGACGTGCAGGGTGTTGCCGCAGCCGGTGTAGTCCGTGTAGCGGCGGGCGTCGCTCTGGAGGCGGTAGTAGCCGCGGTTGTCGATGCCCTTCAGCGACAGCATCGGCCCCAACTCACCCGCTTCGGCGGTGTGGTTGTAGACGACGTCGAGGATGACCTCGATCCCGGCCTCGTGCAGCGCCCGCACCATCCGCTTGAACTCGCCGACCTGCTGGCCGGCCGTGCCGGTCGCCGCGTAGCCCGCGTGCGGGGCGAAGTAGCCGATCGAGTTGTAGCCCCAGTAGTTCTTCAGGCCCCGGCGCAGCAGATGGTCCTCGTGCGCGAACTGATGGACGGGCAGCAGCTCCACGGCCGTCACGCCCAGCTTCACCAGGTGCTCGATCGCCGCCGGGTGCGCCAACCCGGCGTAGGTGCCCCGGAGTTCCTCCGGTATCCCGGGGTGCAGCTTGGTGAAGCCGCCGACGTGGAGCTCGTAGATCACCGAGTCCGCCCACGGTGTCTTCGGGCGGCGGTCGTCCATCCACTCGTCGTCGGTGGTGTCGTCGTGCACGACGACACCCTTCGGGACGTGGGGCGCGGAGTCGCGGTCGTCGCGCACGGTGTCCGCGACCTGCTGCTGCGGCCAGTCACGGACGTGCGCGTACACCTCGGGCGGCAGCCCGAACTCGCCGTCCACCGCCCGCGCGTACGGGTCGAGGAGCAGCTTCGCCGGGTTCCAGCGGGCGCCGGTCCACGGGTCCCAGCGGCCGTGCACCCGGAAGCCGTAGCGCTGTCCCGGCATGACGCCCGGCAGGAAGCCGTGCCAGATCTCGTGCGTCAGCTCGGTCAGCGGGGCGCGCGTCTCCACGCCCTCCGGGTCGAACAGACACAGCTCGACCGCCTCCGCACCCCCCGCCCACAGCGCGAAGTTGGTGCCCGCCACCCCGTCGGGGCCGACCCGGTACCGCGCCCCCAACGGCATCGGCGCCCCCGGCCACACCGGCAGGGGCGGTCCCGTGTGCGGGGCGCCGTTCAGCACGGGTGCGGCACGCGGCGCCGGTATGGCCGCCTCGTCGACGGATCGCTCCACCGGCACGTCGTCGTCGACGCGCTCCTCCTGCACGGCCTCCTGCTCGGCTGCGCTCGACACCGTCCGGCCTCCCGCGGCTCGTGGAACGACGTGGTGAAGGGCAGTTGGCGTCCCGGCCGCGTGTGCCTGTCATGTCGTTCTCCCCACTGTTCTGCCCAGAGCTTGGGTCGCACTCACGTTTCCCCGGAGCGTGCCCGCTCGTTGGGCACCCCGTGAGGCATGCACAAGGGCGCGCGCGGCGCGCAGGGGTCGCTCTGGCCGCCGTACTGACGTGGGCAGGACTGCTGGCCGGAGCCACCGGCTGTACTTCGGACGGCTCGGGCGGGGGCGGTATCGGCGAGATCTTCGGCAAGGCACCGGCGCCCGAGGATGTGATCCGGATCTCGCCCGAAGACGCCAGCAAAGGCGTCAGACCCGGCCGCCGGCTCGAAGTCCGGGTGCCCGACGGACGTTTGGAGTCCGTGCAGGTGGTGAAGTCGCAGGACGCCCAGGACACCCCCGTCCCCGGCCGTATCTCCGACGACGGACTGCGCTGGGAACCCGAGGACCCGCGGCTCGCGCTCGCCGCCGAGTACACCGTCGACGCGGTCGCCCTCGACGGCGACGGCCACCGCTCCGCCCGGCACACCACGTTCACGACCCTCGTCCCCGACGAACGGTTCATCGGCTACGTCACCCCCGAGAACCGCGCCACCGTCGGCACCGGGATGATCGTCTCCCTCGGCTTCAGCCGGGACATCGTGAACCGGGCCGCCGTCGAGCGCGCGATCCACATCACCGCGAAACCGGCCGTCGAGATCCGCCCGCACTGGTTCGGGAAAACCCGCCTCGACTTCCGCCCCGAGACCTACTGGAAACCCGGCACCCAGGTCACCGTCTCCCTCCGCCTGCGCGACGTGGAAGGCGCCCCCGGCGTCTACGGCCTCCAGTACAGGACGTTCTCCTTCACCGTCGGCCGCAGCCAGGTCTCCCTCGTCGACGCCGCCAGACACACCATGGAAGTGCGGCGCGACGGCGACCTGCTGGCCACCGTCCCGATCACCGCGGGCGCCCCCGGGAAGACCACGTACAACGGGAAGATGGTGGTCATGGAGATGCTGGAGGTGACCCGCATGAACAGCCGCACGGTCGGCTTCGGCGGCGAGTACGACATCCCCGACGTCCCGCACGCCATGAAGCTCACCGACTCCGGCACCTTCCTGCACGGCAACTACTGGGCGCCGGACGCCCCCGGGCACGTCAATGTCAGCCACGGGTGCGTGGGACTGCGGGATGTGAAGGGCGGCGGATCGGACACCCCGGCCGGGTGGTTCTTCGACCGCAGCCTCGTCGGGGACGTCGTCGAGGTCGTGCACAGCGACGACAAACAGGTCGCTCCGGACAATGGCCTCGGCGGATGGAACATGGGTTGGAAGGAGTGGAAGGCGGGCAGTGCCCTCCCGTGACCGGAGAGCGGTGCCCCGACGTGAGCGGAGACGGTTCGCGGAGCCTGTGTCAGGCGGCAGTTGAAGTTGCGACCGAATGGTGACATTCGGCTGACATGAAGCTCAAAACCTGGCGGTTAATATGCGCGGACGTGCACGTCAGATGCGCGAAGGGGTGCGGGCCTGACCGGGCCCGGCGAGGGGAGAAAGTCTTGAACGTGCGACCGATATCGGGGGCGTCGGTTGACGCGCGCGGCCGGAGAAACAAGGGGTTGCTGGCGCTGATCCTGGGCGTGCTGCTGCTCGCCGTCACCGCCTGCGGAGGCGGCGGCTCGGACTCCGGGTCCGGCTCCGGCGACAGCAAGGCCAAGGGGGCGGACACGGCCGAGACCAAGCAGTCGCAGGCGGTCGTCACCATCGCCCCGAAGAACGGCTCGAAGGCCGTCGACACCAGCGGCGCCCTCAAGATCAGTGCCGCGAAGGGCACGTTGACCGAGGTCGAGGTCAAGGACGCCGACGGCGCGAAGGTCTCCGGCGCCATCACCGGCGGCGGCACCGGCTGGACGCCGGCCACGCACCTGGCCGCCGCCACCAAGTACACCGTCCACGCGGTCGCCAAGGACTCCGACGGCCGGGTCGCCGCCGAGGACTCCAGCTTCACCACGCTGACCCCGAAGAACACGTTCATCGGCGACTTCACCCCGGAGAACGGTGCCACGGTCGGCGTCGGAATGCCGTTCTCGGTCAACTTCACCCGGGGCATCACGCACCCGGACGACGTGAAGAAGGCCATCACCATCACGACCGTGCCGCCCGTCGACGTCGAGGGCCACTGGTTCGGCAACGACCGCCTCGACTTCCGCCCCGAGAACTACTGGAAGTCCGGCACCAAGGTCACCGTCAAGCTCAACCTCGACGGCGTGGAGGGCCGCCCGGGCGTCTACGGCAAGCAGGCCAAGACGATCTCCTTCACCATCGGCCGCAACCAGGTCTCCGTGGTCGACGCCAAGAAGCACACCATGAAGGTCACCCAGGACGGCAAGACCATCAAGACCATCCCGGTCACCACCGGCAAGCCCGGCTACGACACGTGGAACGGCCAGATGGTCATGAGCGAGAAGCTCGAAGTGACCCGGATGAACGGTGAAACGGTCGGCTACGGCGGCGAGTACGACATCAAGGACGTCCCGCACGCCATCCGCCTCACCAGCTCCGGCACCTTCATCCACGGCAACTACTGGGGCGGCGGTGCCTTCGGCAACTACAACGCCAGCCACGGCTGCGTCGGCCTCCAGGACGTCAAGGGCGGCTACAGCAGCAGCGTGCCGGCCGCGTGGTTCTACAACCACTCGATGATCGGCGACGTGGTCGTCGTCAAGCACTCCGACGACCAGACGGTCGCGCCGGACAACGGACTCAACGGCTGGAACATGTCGTGGGCCAAGTGGAAGGCGTAGCGGGCTAGTCGACCCTCGGGCCCGGTGCTGTGACACACGGCACCAGGCCCGTTGTCGTTAGCGGCGGTTAACCTTCCGGCATGACCGTGAATCTCGAAGTCGCCGAGGGCGTCGGCACGATCCGCCTCGACCGCCCGCCGATGAACGCGCTGGACGTCGCCACCCAGGACCGCCTCAAGGAACTCGCCGAGGAGGCGGCGCGGCGCGAGGACGTGCGCGCCGTGGTGGTCTACGGCGGGGAGAAGGTGTTCGCGGCGGGTGCGGACATCAAGGAGATGCAGCGGATGGACCACGCGGCGATGGTCGTGCGGTCGCGGGCGTTGCAGGAGTCGTTCAGCGCGGTGGCGCGTATCCCGAAGCCGGTCGTGGCCGCCATCACGGGCTATGCGCTGGGCGGGGGGTGTGAGTTGGCGTTGTGCGCGGACTTCCGTATCGCGGCGGACAACGCGAAGTTGGGGCAGCCGGAGATTCTGCTCGGGTTGATTCCGGGGGCCGGCGGGACGCAGCGGCTGGCCCGTCTGATCGGCCCGTCGAAGGCGAAGGACCTGATCTTCACCGGCCGTATGGTCAAGGCCGACGAGGCACTCGCGCTGGGGCTCGTCGACCGGCTCGTCCCCGCTGCCGATGTGTACACGGAGGCGTTCGCGTGGGCGGCGAAGTTGGCTCAGGGGCCGGCGATCGCGTTGCGTGCGGCGAAGGAGTCGATCGACACCGGGCTGGAAACGGACATCGAGACGGGTCTCGCGGTCGAACGGAACTGGTTCGCGGGGCTGTTCGCGACCGAGGACCGTGAGCGGGGGATGCGGAGCTTCGTCGAAGAGGGTCCCGGGAAGGCGAAGTTCCGCTGAACCGGAGAGTCAAATACCGCTCAACCACTTGCAATTGACGTGATGTCTCATACGGGTCCCTCGGCGGGTCGGTTTATGGGAACCTTAACTCGACCTTAAGCCTGCCTTGTCGAGGGAGCCTGTCGATTGCCTCCAACAGAGCCTTCACCGCAGGTCGGAGGGGTTGTCGCCGACCCTGAAATGACCCTGGCATATGTCGATCGGATGTCGCGGAACGAGGGCTTCCGGGGGGCGTATTCCTCCGGAACCGCCACGGAGGCCGGTCGGGGCGGCCATGATGGACGCATGGCGGGGCTGGAAGGTATCGGACAGCCGCGGGGACAAGGCCGTGCGACCGCGGCGCGCTGGTCGCCTGCGGTCGAGGACGAGCGGGCGCTCAAGGCGATCGAGTTGTTCGGCAATCCCACGGAGGCGGAGGTTCCGCTGCCGTCCCGGCCGGAGTCCGCGGCGGCGGCCCGCCGACTCACCCAGATCGTGGTGCTGCGGCACTGGGGGCTCAGTCCGAAGCTGACCGAGGACGCCGTCCTGCTTGTCTCCGAGCTGGTCGGGAATGCCGTGCGGCACACCGGGGCGCGGGTGTTCGGGCTGCGGATGAAGCGGCGGCGGGGATGGATTCGGGTCGAGGTCCGTGATCCCTCGCGTGGGTTGCCGTGTCTGATGCCGGTTCAGGAGATGGATCTGAGCGGGCGGGGGCTGTTCCTCGTCGACAAGCTCTCCGATCGGTGGGGTGTGGATTTGTTGCCGCGTGGCAAGACCACCTGGTTCGAGATGCGTGTCTCTGATCGTTGAGCGGGCTGTTGTTGACGCCGGGTCAGGTTGTCCGTTGTCTGCGGGCCCGCTGTGGCTGGTCGCGCAGTTCCCCGCGCCCCTAGGGGGTGCCCCTCGGCCGGAGTCGGTTGCGTCCCGCCGGCGCGACCCGGGCTCGTCGCTCATACGGGTTAATGCCCCGGTTTCTTACCCGACGCCCCTTAAATGGGACGGGTGACCACGACCGACCGCCGTACGGCGTTGCTTGCGGGTGCCGGGCTCGTCGCCGGGGGTGCGCTCGCCGCCGGGTGTGCCACGACCGGCTCCGCCACAGCCCCCGCCGCCACCCATGCCTCCGCCGGTGGACCGGCGCCCGCCGCCAGGCCGACGCCGCTCACCGCACCCGCCCCCCGCGCCTTCCCCCGGCAGCCCGCGCAGATCACCCACGGGCCCCGCGACCACCCCCGCGTCGCGCTCACCTTCCACGGCCAGGGCGACCCCAAGATCGCCACCGCCCTCCTCGCCGAGGCGGAGAAGCGCGGCGCCCACGTCACCGTCCTCGCCGTCGGGACCTGGCTCGACACCCACCCCGAGATGGCCCGCCGCATCCTCGACGGCGGCCACGACCTCGGTAACCACACCCAGCGGCACATCGCCGTCAACACCCTCTCCGAGGCCGACGCGCTCGCCGAGATCACCGGCTGTGCCGACCGCCTCAAGCGGCTCACCGGGTCGATCGGCACCTGGTTCAGGCCCTCGCGCGCCCCGGCCGCGTCCCCGCTCGTCCAGCGCCTGGCCCACCGCGTGGGCTACCCGCACGTGCTGTCCTACGACGTCGACTCCCTCGACTTCACCTCGCCCGGCGCCCCCGCCGTCACCCGCAAGGTGCTCGCCGAGGTCCGCAACGGGTCGGTCGTCAGCATGCACTTCGGGTACGCCGACACGGTCGCCGCGCTCCCCGCCGTACTGGAAGAACTCGACCGCCGCGGACTGCGCGCGGTGACGACCACGGAGCTGCTGAGCTGATGCGACACATCCCCCTCACCCGTGCCCTCGTCGCCGGGACCGCACTCGCCGCGCTGGCCGCCCTCGCCGGCTGCGGATCGCAGGACCACGCCGACGAGGCCCTAGGCACCAAGGCCGCCCTCCATCCGCAGCAGGAGAAGAAGGCGCAGACGGAGCGGGCGCTGCCCGGTATGCCGCCGGTGCTGAACCCGTCGGACCTGTACGCGGCCGACCGGCCCGGCCAACTCTCCCCGGTGGTCCGGGACTTCCCCTCCCGGGTCTACGTCCCCAACACCACCTCCAACACGGTTTCGGTGATCGACCCGAAGACGTACAAGGTCATCGAGACCATCCCCGTCGGGGTGCAGCCCCAACACGTCGTCCCCTCCTGGGACTTGAAGACGCTGTGGGTCAACAACGACCGGGGCAACACCCTCACCCCGATCGACCCGCGAACGGGCCGGGCCGGCAAGCCCGTCGACGTGCACGACCCGTACAACCTGTACTTCACGCCCAACGGCAAGTACGCGATCGTGATGGCCTCGCTCGACCGGCAGCTGGTGTTCCGGGACGCGCACACGATGAAGACGGCGAAGGCGGTCCACGTCGGCTGCTACGGCGTCAACCACGCCGACTTCTCGCCGGACGGGCGGTACTTCATCGTCTCCTGCGAGTTCAGCGGTGAGCTGCTGAAGGTCGACACCGAGAAGATGAAGGTCGTCGGGCAGCAGAAACTGCCGTTCCACGGCTCGATGCCGCAGGACGTCAAGATCTCGCCGGACGGCAAGAAGTTCTACATCGCCGACATGATGGCCAACGGCATGTGGGTCCTGAACGGCGACACCTTCGCCAAGCCGGACTTCCTGCCCACCGGCAAGGGCTGCCACGGCCTGTACATCAGCCGGGACTCGCGCGAGATGTACATCTCCAACCGGGGCGAAGGCACCATCTCCATCTTCGACTTCACCAAGAACAAGCTCACCAAGAAGTGGCACCTCCCGAACGGCGGCAGCCCCGACATGGGCGGCGTCTCGGCCGACGGCAAGGTCCTGTGGCTCTCCGGCCGCTACAACTCCGAGGTCTACGCCATCGACACCCGCACCGGCACCCAGCTCGCCCGCATCAAGGTGGGCGGCGGCCCGCACGGCCTCGCGGTGTACCCGCAGCCGGGCCGCTACTCGCTGGGCCACACGGGCATCTTCCGCTGACCGGCCCCAAAAACGACTGAAATCCAGTCAGTTGGACACGCCCCCGTACGAGTGATGATCCACAGCCCGCCGCCGCGGAACCGGAATCGTGCCCCGCATGATCACCCTGCATCTGCGGCGGCGGACCGCTGCCGCCGTCCTGTCCTTCGCGGCCGTCCTCGCCACGACCGCCGCGACCGTCCCCGCCCACACCCTCACGCACGCCCCGGCCAGGGCCGCCGCGCCCGCCTGTCCCGTGGTCGCCGACCCGGCGATGGCCGCCGTCGACCAGCGCGTGGACGTCAGCCGCATCACCCCGGACCCGGTCTGGCGCACGAGCTGCGGCACCCTCTACCGCAGCGACAGCCGGGGCCCCGCGATCGTCTTCGACCAGGGCTTCGCCCCCAAGGACGTCGTCGACGCCAGTACGACATCGAGAAGTACGTCCTGGTCAACCAGCCCTCGCCGTACGTCTCGACGACGTATGACCACGACCTGTACAAGACCTGGTACAAGTCGGGCTACAACTACTACATCGATGCCCCGGGCGGTGTGGACGTCAACAAGACCATCGGCGACACCCACAAGTGGGCCGATCAGGTCGAGGTCGCCTTCCCGGGCGGTATCCAGCGGCAGTACGTCATCGGCGTCTGCCCGGTCGACAAGAAGACCAAGACCGAGATCATGAGCGACTGCGAGAGCAACCCGAACTACCGCCCGTGGCACTGACGTTCAGCGCGCGCTGAGCAGTACCGCCTCCGACCCCACCGGACGGTAGCCCGCCGCCAGGAACGCCCGCATGGAGCGGGCGTTCCCCGGCGCGACCTGCGCCCACAGCGGCTCGGCGGTGAGACGGCGGGCCGCCGCCACCAGAGCCCGCCCCAGCCCCCGGTGCCGTACGTCCTCGTCGATCTCGACGGAGACCTCCATCCGGCCGCCGACGCCGCGGCCCAGCACCACCACACCGCCCTCCGTCGTCCACGCGCGCACGTCGTCGCGGCGGCCGCGGGCGTACACGATCCGCGGATGGCCGCCGTCGGTGATCTCCCGCAGGGGGAGCGGGGGTTCGCCCGGCAGCGGGGTGCCCACGAGCATCGCGTCGATCGTCTCCGCCCTGCGGCCCGTGCGGTCGAGCAGGGCTGTCAGGAAGTACGGGTTCATCGGCGCCGCGAGCGCGTCGCACGGGACGGCGGCGAGGGTGTCATGGACCCACCGCGGGTCCTCGTCGGTGAAGACGACGGCGTGCGCGGTGAAGGCGAGGACCCCCGCGTCCCGTTCGCACTGCTGCGGTACGACTCTCACGCGGCCGTCCGCCGGAGGGAGGTCGTCCCGGGCCACCGCGTCGAGAATGTCCCGCAGAGTCTCCATCACCGTGCTCCTCGCGCCGCTTGAGTCTCCACCCACTGGAAGGCCCACACTCACGACATGATCGACGACGGCACCGGACTTCTCACCATCGGGGAACTGGCCAGAGCCACCGGACTGACCGTGCGCACCATCCGCTACTGGTCCGACGAGGGCGTCCTCACCCCGGTGACCCGCTCCGCGGGCGGCTACCGGCTCTACGACGCCGAGTCCGCGGCCCGGCTCGAACTGATCCGCACCCTGCGGGAGTTGGGCCTCGGCCTGGACGACGTACGCAAGGTGCTGGCCGGTGAGACGACCATCGCGGAGGTGGCCGCCGCGCATGTGGTGGCACTGGACGCCCAGATCCTCCCCCAGAGGGGGGACCCCCATCTGAGGGTGACCCGGGCGGTGCTGTCGACCGTCGCGAGACGCGGTTCGACCGCGGAGGAGATGACGTTCATTCTGAACCTTCTGGGGGATACCCCCAGACCCCCGCACTGGCACGGCTGTCGGCGGCCGAACGCAGGCGGATCATGGAGGAGTTCGTGGAGGAGCTGTTCCACGGCCTCGACACGGTGGACCCGTGCATCAAGGAGCGGATGCGGTCCCTGGCGGTGGACCTGCCGGACGACCCGACGCCCGAACAGGTCGACGCCTGGGTGGAGTTGGCGGAGTTGGTGCAGGACCCGGGGTTCCGGGCGCAGATGCGCAGAGCCGTTGAGTTCAACGCCTCGGACCAGGAGCGCGCCGCCGTCCGTGGGCGCTCCACCTGGTTTCCCATGCGGCTGGTGCAACTGGGCGCGGAGGCCAGGGAGCGGGGGGTCGACCCCGGGTCGCCGGAGGCCGAGGGGATTCTGCGGGAGGTGCTCGGCGAGGGCGGCGACCCGGCCGTCGTACTCGAACGGATGGTGTCCGCGTCCAACGACCGGCTCGCCCGCTACCGGGAGTTGCTGGCCACGGTGAAGGGCGGTGGGCCCGCGGCGGCGCACCGGGAGGAGTTCGCGTGGGTGGTCGCCGCACTGCGCGCTCGCCTGGCCGGTTAATCTGACCTCCGTCAACAGGCAGTAAAGCGTTACGAAGGGGCGGATCCGGTGGCGGACATCGAGGAAGCACGTAAGCAGTTCGAGCGGATCGACACGGACGGTGACGGCTTCATCACCGCGGCCGAGTTCAAGACCGCCCTGGCCCAGGGAGGCGACTGGAACGTGACCGAGACGGTCGCCGAGGCCATCATCAAGAGCCGGGACCTCAACGGGGACAAGGTCCTCTCGTTCGACGAGTTCTGGGCCCACCTGAACAAGTGACCCGGAAGTGATCTCCGCCTGAGCGGAAGGGGCGCCCGTCCTGTGCCGGACGGGCGCCCCTTCCGTCCGGGTCCTGCGCGAGCGGGCGGTCGCCGAGTGCCGGCGGACCCGTTCGGGGAGTAGGCGGCGCGGCGCGGGGTCACTCGTACGGCGGAGGGTCCGGAATAGGTGACGGGCGGTGGAGGTTGAGCCCCCAGGCGCATGCGCGTGCATGGAAGAAGCGCGGAACAGGCGTGGATCGCGCAGGCGTCGGATCATGGTTCCGGATCATGAATTTCCGATCGAAGGGTCTGTCATGAAGATCGGCATCATCGGCGCGGGCAACATCGGCGGCAACCTCACCCGGCGGCTCACCGCTATCGGGCACGACGTCTCCGTCGCCAACTCGCGCGGCCCGCAGACACTCAGCGCGCTGGCCGAGGAGACGGGAGCGACTCCCGTACCGGTCGAGGAGGCGGCACGCGGGGCCGACGTGGTCGTCGTCACCGTGCCGTTGAAGGCGGTACCGGACCTGCCCAAGGGCTTCCTGGACGGCGCGGCGGAGAACGTCGCGGTCATCGACACCGGGAACTACTACCCCGGGCGGGACGGCCGGATCGACGCCATCCTCGACGACGGTCTCACCGAGAGCCGCTGGACGGCGCAGCAGATCGGCCACACCGTCATCAAGGCCTTCAACGGCACCTTCGCCCAGGACATCGTGGACCGCCCCCGCCCGGCCGGCGACCCCGACCGCCTGGCCCTCCCGGTGGCCGGCGACGACGAGGCCGCGAAGCGTGTGGTCAGGGCCCTGATCGACGACCTCGGCTTCGACACGGTCGACTCCGGCAGCCTCGACGACTCCTGGCGCCAGCAGCCGGGGACGCCGGTGTACGGCCTGCGCGAGGGCGTGGACGGGATCGTGAAGGCGCTGGCGGAGGCCTCGCCGGAGCGGACGGGCGACTTCAAGGGCTGAGGGTGTTTGCCGCCGGCCCACGCGACCGTCAGGCGTCCTTGGCCCACTTCTGAAGGGCCGCCTTGGTCGCGAAGTCGGCGACGTCCTTGTCGTGCGGTTCCGAGGTGTACTGGTGGAACTTCCAGGCGGCCTTGACCCGGGGCTTGCCCGCCGTGACGTAGTCGGCGATCCAGAGACCGTCGCCCGCGTAGGACGTCGTGTCGATGTTCAGCCAGAAGTCGCGGTTGGTGTACAGGACGACCCGGTTGTTCGGGCGCAGGGACTTCACCTTGCGGATGAAGCTGTCCTTCTCCGCGTTCGTGGCGTGGGTGCCGTCGCCCGTGGTCTCCCAGTCGACGGCCAGCAAGTCCCCTGCTTTCTCAGGGGACTTGCTGACGAAGTACTCCGCCTGGGCCGTGATGTTGCCGGGCCACAGGAAGTGGTAGAAGCCGACGACCAGTCCCGCGTCACGGCCCCTCTTCGTCTGGGCGGTGAGTCTGGGGTTGACGTACGTGTGCCCCTCCGTCGCCTTGATGAAGACGAAGGAGGAGCCGCTTGTGTCGTACGACGTTGACTGGAACGCGCTTACGTCGATGCCATGCAACATGGGGGACTTGTGCCCCGTCCCCGGCATCCGGAACCTCAGCTTCTGGTGGCCACCGACGACAGCACCGACGCCGATTTCGCCGACCAGTCCGAGGTGATCACGCTCGCGTGGTCCGCCGCGAGGAGGGCCAGTCTGGCGGCGACTTCGGCGTCCGTCGGGGCAGTTGAAGAGATCGCCGGGGCCACCGCGTACGCGTCCGTCATGATCAGGATGTAGTGGTTCGTGGAGTAGAACGACGTGTCGTAGCTGTTGTTGACGTACGTCGCGGCGTCGCCGTCGAAGAACACGAACCATGGCCGGATCGAGGTGTCCGAGGTCCAACGGGTCGCCCTGGGATCGCCGTTGGCCGCGCCGAGCACCGCCGGGAAGGCCTGGGCCTGGGAGATCGTGCCGGCCGCGTACAGGTCCCGCAGATGGTCGCCGTACTCCTGGTCGGTCCAGTAGTGGTCGAAGGGGTTGGACTGCTCGACCGTGCCGGGGATCAGTTCGAAGATGAACTTGCCCTTGAGGGCGTCACGCGAGGGCCAGGCGTTGGCCTGGGCCGCCGCGTCGAGCGTGGAGTACGAGGACCCCAGCAGGTCGGACGGCTTGTAGACGCTGCTGCCGAGCTTCTGCGAGACGAGGGTGTCGAAGGCGGTCGGGCCGAGGCCGATGGTCTGGTTGAAGCCGACCTTCATCTCCACCTTGATGATGACGGGTGCGTGGTCCGGGTGCAGGGTGTTCCAGGCGGCCATGTTGTCCAGGCAGCTGCCGAGGTCCTGGTTGCGGTCCTTGCTGTACAGGTCGGCCGGGGTGCTCGCTTTCTCGCAGTTGTTGTCGTTGGCGAACAGGTCGCTGTGGCTGACCCGCCACCGCTTGCTCAGACTGTCGACGTAGACGTCCAGTTCGAGCAGCGAGGCCCCCGAGTCCAACGCCTGCGCCCAGTACGTGTACTTGTCCTTCTCGTACGCGTTGTGCGTCCCGATCGTCGTCGTCCCGGAGAACTTCGGCGCCGCCGCATGGGCGTTCCCCGCGGCCCCCGTCACCAGCAGGGCCGTGGCGCCGAGCAGCGCCGCCAGCCGTCTTATCGCCTTCATGGGTGTCAAGTCCCCTTCGCCGTGGCCTGGTTGGCGCTGTGTTGGCGGCAGCAGCGTAGGGCGAAGGGGTTACTGCTCGGTAGAGGCCGGGGGAACAACAGCTTCCGCCGATCGGGTAAAGGTTGTCCCCGGGCACGGGACCGTGACCGCACTCGCCCCGGTGTGCTCGGCGATGACCTCGCTGAGTTGCCGGGCGCTCTGGCGGGCGACTCGGGGCTCCGTGGCCGCGACCCGCGCGTAGGCGGCGACACCGGCGGCCAGCGCCCAGCCCGTGCCACGCGTCCAGGTCGCCTCGTCCACGCCGAGGGAGGCGCGGAAGAGCGAGCGGGTCGTGGCCGACAGCAGGGTGTAGGCGATGACCAGGTCGCACGCGGGGTCGCCCATGCCCAGGCCGCCGAAGTCGATGACGGCGGAGATCCGGCCGCCGGCGGTGAGCAGGTTCCCGGCGTGGAAGTCCCCGTGGCACCACACCGGTGGGCGGTCCCAGGCCGGGGCCGCGAGCGCCTTCTCCCAGATCTCCGTCAGGGCCGCGGTGTCGAACACCCCGTCCACCGCCTTGATCGCCGCCCGGGTCGCGCGGTCGCGGGCGGCCAGCGGGGCGCGGACCAGCTCGGGGTGGGGACCGGGGCGTAGGGAGTCGGCGGCGGGGATCGCCCACAACGACCGCAGGAAAGCCGCAAGTTGACGAACCATCAGGTCAGGAGTGCTGTCGAGGTCGTCGGTCGTCGCCGGGGTTCCGTCCAGCCAGCGGGTGACGGACCAGTGCCATGGGTAGTCGGGGGTCGGTGTGCCGAGGGCCAGCGGGTCCGGGACGGTGAGGGGGAGGTGCGGGGACAGGAGAGGGAGCCAGATGTGTTCCTTGGCGGCCTCGCCGTCCGCCCATTCGCTGCGGGGGAGCCGTACAGTCATGGTGTCGCCGAGCCGGTGGATCACATGGTCGGAACCGGCCGGTTCGAGGAGGGTCAGGGGCAGCCCGGACCACTGTGGGAACTGTGCGGTGAGCAGGTCGCGGACGAGTGCGGGGGTGATGATCATCTCTCCCTTTCCTGTTTCCCCGTCCGTTCCCTCTTTCCGGCTCTCCGATCTTCCGGGCGGGGGATCACTCGGTGGCGTAGGACCCGGCGGGGCGGGAACTCGTGCAGGTGTGCGGCGGGATCGACCGGTTGCGGCGGGTGCGGCCCGCCACCGGTGGGCGGCCGCCGGAAGGAGAAGGCAATGATTCACTCAGCCGATGTCCGCGAGTGGCGTGAGCGCGACGTCGTGGACCCGGATTCGCACAAGATCGGTGTGCTCGAGGCTGTGTATGTGGACACCGCCACCGACGAGCCGGCCATGGCCACCGTGCGGGTCGGGCTGCCCACACGGCACCGGTTGATCTTCGTCCCGCTCGACGACGCGATCGTGGGACCGGACTACGTGAAGGTCGGCTACGCCAAGACGCTCGCGAAGGAAGCCCCCTCGATCGGCACCGATGACGTGCTGCCCGCCGAGCAGGAGGAAGCGATCTTCAAGCACTACGGGCTGCCCTACCGGCCGGGTGCCAACGGCGAACGCCAGCTGGCCCGCCGCTGACGGTTCCGGACGCCGGGAGGTTTCGAATCGGCGTTCGGGGCCATCCGATGAACATGTCCAGACGCTACGGCGGAAGCCCCGCGGGGACGGTCATCTCCGTCATCGCGGATATCGCGGCACTGATCCTGATCCTGTGGATCGCTCTCTATTTGTTCGAGGCCAACACCGCGAACAACTCGGTCGACTGGGTCCACCACGCGGCCAACTGGCTCTCCGGCTGGTCGCACAACCTGTTCACCATCCACTCGGCGGACTGGCGCACCGTGGTCAACTACGGCCTGCCCGCCCTCGTCTATCTGTTCATCGGCCACGCGGTGGCCACCGGGATCAACCGGGACTGACCGGGGCCATCGGGTTCGCGGGGGTGCGCTCGGCGAGGGCCGCGGCATTCCGGTCCCCGAAGGGCCGGACTCCACCGGTCAGGCCGCCAGCACCCCCGCCGAGCCCACCCCCCGCAGCGCCATCCGTTCCACCCGGCGGGCCTGGTCCAGGCCGCCGGTGTCGGCGTAGGTGTAGGGGGTCGGCGCGCACAGGGCCAGGAAGGCCCGCTTCGCCTCCGGGGCGTCGGAGACGACGTGGATCGTGGGGACGGACGGGTCGGGCGTGCCGGTGAACGTCTCCCACCAGACGTTCTTGAAGGCGCCGACCAGGAGGGCCCCGGGGAACGCGGCGGCCAGGTCCGTGCTGCCGCCCGTCGCCCAGGGACCCACGAAGTCGACGTGGCCGCCGGTGAACGGGTTGGTGATGTCCACCAGGATCTTTCCGCGCAGCCCGGCGCGCCAGGGGCGGAGCTGCTGCACCGCTCCCTGGACGCCGAGGACGGCGGGGATCACGACGGACGACTTCGCTACGACCTCCTCGTAGCCGCCGGTGAGCACCCCCGGCGGTGCGACCGTCCGGCCGGTGGCCGGTGTGCCCAGGCGTACCTCGTGCCCGGCGCGGGCGAACATCGTGGCGAGTGCCACGGCGATGCCGCCCGTGCCCAGGACGCCGATCGTCGGCCGCTCCCCCTCCCCGCTCATGGCGTCCGCTTCAGGACCAGGCTGACGTTGTGGCCGCCGAAGCCGAAGGAGTTGGCGAGCGCCGCGTCCCAACTGCCCTCGCGGTTCGAGCCGTTGACCACGTCGAGGTGAATCCCCGGGTCGAGGGTGTCGAGGTTGCGGGTGGCCGGGACCACGCCGTGGCGGAGCGAGAGCAGGGCCGACATCGCGCCGAACGCGCCCGACGCGCCCAGCATGTGGCCCGTCATCGACTTGGTCGCCGTCACCACCGGATGCTCACCCAGCGCCTTCGCCACCGCGTCGGCCTCCGCGAGGTCGCCGCCCGGTGTCGAGGTGGCGTGGGCGTGCACATGGCCGATGTCGGAAGGACCCAACTCCGCGTCCCGCAGGGCCCCTTGGATCGCGAGGACCTGTCCCTCGGTGTCGGACGCCGAGATGTGCCGGGCACTGGAGGTGACCGCCGCGCCGGCCACCGCGCCGTAGACCCGGGCACCCCGGGCGCGGGCGAACTCGGCGCGCTCCAGGACCAGTACGGCCGCGCCCTCGGCGATCACGAACCCGGAGCGATCCGCGTCGAAGGGCCGGGACACCGCCGCCGGGTCGCCCTCCTGCCGCGACAGCGCCTTCATCTGCCCGAACGCGGCGACCATCAGCGGATGCAGACTCGCCTCCGTGCCCCCGGCCACCACGACATCCGCGCGGCCGAGCCGGATCAGGTCCAGGGCCAGGGCGATGGACTCGGCGCCCGAGGCACACGCGCTGACCGGGGAACGGGCCCCCGCCCGGGCGCCGAGGTCGATGCTGACCCAGGCCGCGGGCCCGTTCGGCATCAGCATCGGCACGGCGTACGAGGACAGCTTCCGCATGCCCGACCGCTCGTAGACCTCGTTCTGGCCGAGCGTGCTCAGGACGCCGCCGATGCCGGTGCCGACGACCACGGCCAGCCGCTCGGGTTCGACCGGGGGGCTGCCCGCGTCCTGGAAGGCCTCCCGGGCCGCCGCCACGGCGAGTTGCTCACCCCGGTCCAGTTTGCGGGCGTGCACCCGGCCGAGGATCTCGACCGGGTCGGCGGACACGGAGCCCGCGATGCTCACCGGTAACTCCTCGGGCCAGGAGCCCTGTTCGTCATGCAGGGTGCGCACGCCGGAGCGTCCGTCGAGCAACCCCTGCCATGACTCCGGTGCCGTCCCGCCGAGCGGGGTCATGGCGCCCAGCCCGGTCACGAGCACGTCCGCGTCCCTGAGTCGGGTCATCGCCGTGCCCTCCTTTCCGTTCCTGTCGCCGTTCCTGGCGCTGTCCTTGGGGTGTTCACGCGAAGACGATCGTGTGGTTGCCATGCCGGATCACACGGTCCTCGGCGTGCCACTGAACTGCCCTGGTGAGGACGGCCCGTTCGACGTCGGCACCGCGTCGTTGCAGTTCGGCGGCGGTGTCGGCGTGGCTGACCCGGACCACGTCCTGCTCGATGATCGGGCCCTCGTCGAGGTTCTCGGTGACGTAGTGGGCGGTGGCGCCGACGAGTTTCACGCCGCGTTCCTTCGCCTTGGCGTAAGGACCCGCGCCGATGAAGGCCGGCAGGAACGAGTGGTGGATGTTGATGATCGGCACGCCCACCCGCTCGATGAAGTCCGCCGACAGGATCTGCATGTAGCGCGCGAGCACGATGAAGTCGACGTTGCCCCGCAGCAGCTGCAACTGGGCAGCCTCGGCCGCCGACTTGTCCGTCCCCTCGGACGGCACATGAAAGAACGGGATGCCGAACGACCGGACCTCCTCCGCCGTGTCGGGGTGGTTGGAGATCACCATCGCGACGGAGACGGGGAGTTGACCGCGCCGGTGCCGCCACAACAGGTCCAGCAGACAGTGGTCGGACTTCGACGCGAAGACCGCCACCCGCTTGGGCACCGACAGGTCCCGCAGGGTGAACTCCAACTCGAAGTCCCCGGACAGCCGTTGGCGCAGTCCGTCCTCGATCGCGGGCAGCGCCGCCCCGAGGTGGTCCAGGCCGAACACGGTCCGCTGGAAGAACGCGCCGCCCTGCGGATTGTCCGAGTACTGGTCCAGGGAGACGATGTTCGCGCCGTGCTCGCCGAGCACCCCGCCGACGGCCGCGACGATCCCCGGCCGGTCCTTGCCCCGGACGGTCAGCGAGGCGTGCCGGTGACCGCCGCGCGCGGCCGGCACGGGACCGGGCTGAGAGCGAACCGCCGTGTCAGCCACCAGAGTTGACGACACGTCACTTCACCTTCTCGGCGCGGAAGGTCAGGGCCACGTTGTGGCCGCCGAAGCCGGCCGAGTTTTTGACCGCGACGATCTGCTCGGGGCCCAGCTTGAGCGGGCTGCCGTGCACCACGTCGACGGAGAGTCCCTCGTCGAGGCGGGTGAAGTTCCGGGTCGGCGGGACCAGGCCGTGGTGGAGAGCGAGGATCGTGGCGATCGACTCGATCGCGCCCGCCGCGCCGAGGCTGTGCCCGGTCATCGACTTGTTCGCGGAGAGCGCCGGGCCCTGGGTGGCGTCGCCCTCCGCGTCGCCGAACACCGACATCACCGCGCGCGCCTCGGCCGCGTCGCCGGGGGCGGTCGCGGTGCCGTTGGCGTTGAAGTGCGCGACGTCCGCGGGGGTGACACCCGCGTCGGCGAGCGAGGCACGGACGGCCGCCGCGGTGCCGGTGCCGTTCGGCTCCGGCTGGACCATGTGGTACGCGTCGGAGGTGATCCCGACCCCCGCCAGCTCGGCGTAGATCCGGGCGCCGCGCTCGCGTGCGTGCCGCTCCGATTCGAGTACGAGGATGCCGGCGCCCTCGCCGAGGACCATGCCGTCGCGGTCCGCGTCGTAGGGGCGGCAGGCGGACGCGGGGTCGTCGAAGCGCTGCGACAGCGCCCGCATGGCCGCGAACGACGACAGCACCATGGGGTGCAGGGGCGCCTCCGCGCCGCCCGCCACGGCGATGTCCGCGTCGCCGCGCCGGATCAACTCGGCGGCCGTGACCAGGGCCTGGGTCCCGGAGGAGCAGGCGTTGACGGTGGCGTGCACGCCCAGGCGCGCGTTCACCAGCAGGGCCACGGCCGCCGCCGAGCCGTTGCCCATCGACATCGGGACGGTCATGGGCGGCACGCGCCGCCAGCCCCGGGTCTTGAGGGTCTCCCAGCCGTCGATGATCGAGGTCATGTCGCCGAGGGCGGCCGAGACGACCACGGCCACCCGGCGCGGGGCGACGGAACCGTCGTCGAGACCGGCGTCCGCCCACGCCTCCGCCGCCGCCACGACCGCGAACTGCGCGGAGCGGCTCAGGCGTCGGCGCTGCTGGTGGTCGAGTCCCGTACCGGGCTCGGACCGTGCGCGCCCGCCGAGCAGCGGCGGCAGGTCCTTGGCCCAGGACTCCTCGTCCAGCAGGCCGAGTCCGCTCTCGCCGCGCAGCATCGCGTCCCAGGTGTCGGCGACGTTCCCGCCCAGCGGGGTGGTCTCGCCGAGGCCGGTGACGACGACCTTGTGGTTCTCTTCCAGACGGTTCTTCATCGGTTCCGCGCTCCCTGTCCGAGCTGTGTCGCGAGCTTTCCGGAGTCCTTCTTGACCGAGTTGACGAGCACCTTGCGCAGCAGGGACTTCGGCATGATCCCGAAGTAGTCCCCGGGGTCCACCTCGAACGTCCAGTGGACGGTGGTGGTGCCGTCCTCGCGCTCCACGTACTCGTAGGTGCCGACGTAGCCGAACGGCCCCTCGACGGTGTGGAACTTCGAGCGCCGGCCGGGCTGGAACTCGCTGATCTCCACGGTGAACTGCATCCGCTTGCCGATCAGCTGGAACGTGATCTCGTACCGGCCGCCGGGGCGCGGCTCGCCGTTCAGCAGCGTCACGTCGACGCAGGCCGCCTGCCACACCGGGTCCTGGGCCGGGTCGGAGATCAGGGCGAACGCCTCGTCGGGCGGCACCGGGAGGTGGAACGCGTACTCGGCCGTGACCTGCTCAGTTTTCGTCATCGTCGGTGGGTCCTTCCATGTGGGGAGCGATCGCGCGGGCCGCCAGCTCCGCGTGCGGCGGGTACATCACCGAGTTGTGGTCCCCGGAGACGTCGATGACCTGCAACTCGCCCTTGATCAGGGCCTCCCAGCCGAGCTTCGGCCCGTAGTCGGCCTCCTCGTCGGCCGCGCGCAGCAGCACCAGGTCGAGTTCGGCGGGCTCGGGGAGGTAGGTCTGGAGGGCGATGCCGTTGGCGAGGTACGCCTCGAAGTAGCGCAGGATCTGCGCGCGGTCCGCGTCCTCGGCCAGCACCCCGATGGCCGCGGCCTCCTGGAGGATGTGGTCGAACGCGGCGTCACCACCGAGCGCCCGCAGCTCGTCCGCCGGGATGTCCAGGGTCTTCCCGGCCGGTACGGCGAGGTCGCGGGCGAACCAGGACAGGATCGTCGAGTCGTCCGCGGACTCCGGGATGTTCTCCTCGACCGGCGCCCGGCTGTCGATGCCGATGATGAACTCGATCTCCTCGCGCTCGGCGCGCAGTTGACCGGCCACCTCGTAGGCGATGACTCCGCCGAAGCACCAACCGCCCAGTGCGTACGGGCCGTTGGGCTGCACCTCCTTGAGGAGGTCGATGTAGCGGGTGGCCATGGCCTCGACGCTGATCTCGGCCTCGCCCTCGTTCTGGATGCCGGGCGCCTCGATCGCCAGCACCGGCCTGCCGGGCGGGAGATGGCGGGTCAGCTCGACGTAGCAGAAGACGGTGCCGCCGAAGGGGTGGAAGAGGAACACCGGGCGCTGCTCCGGCTCGCCCTCGCGCAGCGTGACGAGCGGGCCGCGCGCGGTCTCCTGGCCGCCCGACCGGACGATCGCGGCGAGTTCGGCGACGGTGCCCTGCCGACCGAGCATGACCGAGATCGGGATCTCCACGTCCCACTCGGCGCTGATCGCCGAACTGAGCCGGACGGCGAGCAGCGAGTGGCCGCCCACGTCGAAGAAGTGGTCGTGGACACCGACCTGGGAGACGCCCAGGATCTCCGTCCACATCCGGGCGAGGGTGATCTCGGTGGCGTCACGCGGCTTCTCGAACCCGGCGTCCGAGGAGACCACCGGCTCCGGCAGCCGGTTGCGGTCGATCTTCTTGTTCGCCGTCAGCGGCAGCTCGTCCAGCACCATCACGATGCCCGGCACCATGTACGGCGGCAGGGACACCCCGGCCGCCGACCGGACCTCGGACGGCTTCAACTCGGCGCCGTTCTCCGCGAGCAGATAGGCGACGAGCCTGTCGTCACGGACCACCACGACAGCCGTGGAGACGCCGTCGACCGCCTCGAGAACCGTCTCGACCTCGGAGAGTTCGATGCGGTAGCCGCGCAGCTTGACCTGGTTGTCCAGCCGCCCGTGGTGCAGCAGCCGCCCCTCGCTGGTCCAGCGCGCCCGGTCGCCGGTGCGGTACAGCCGTCGCTCCGGCGCGGCCGGCAGCCCGGTCACGAACCGCTCCTCCGTCAGCTCCGGCCGGTCCCAGTACCCGACGGCCAGACCCTCGCCGCCGATCCACAACTCGCCCGGGAAGCTGGGCTCGACTTTCCGGCCCTGCGGATCAAGGACGTACAGCTGCGTGTTGTCGAGGGGGACACCGATGTCGATGCCCGAGGCGGGTTCCACCAGACCGGCGGTGGACCAGATCGTCGTCTCGGTCGGCCCGTACACATTGCGCAGGCTCGCCACCCGGGAGGAGAGGAACTCGGCCAGATCCAGGGGGAGTTCCTCGCCGCCGCACAACACGTTGAGCCGCGGTGCGCCCGTCCAGCCGGCGTCGCGGAGCATGCGCCACGAGGTGGGCGTCGCCTGCATCCAGGTGGCACCGGACTCCTCGATGCGCACCGCGAGCGCGGCACCGTCGGCGGCCGTACCGCTGTCGCACACGATGACCCGGCCGCCCGCCACCAGGGGCAGATACAGCTCGAGTCCGGCGATGTCGAAGGAGATCGTGGTGACCGCGAGCAGACTGTCCGCCGCGTCGAACCCGGTGGTCTCCCGTATCGACAGCAGCAGATTCGTCAGCGCGCTGTGCGGGATCGCCACGCCCTTGGGGCGCCCGGTGGACCCCGAGGTGTAGAGGATGTACGCGAGATCGGCGGGGCCGGTGGCGGGGGCGGGCGCGGCCGGGGCATCGGCCGGGAGGTCGTCCAGGTCCAGTACCGGAAGCCCCGGCAGCCAGCTCTCCCGCAGGCCGCCCTGGCTCAGCAGCAGCCGGGCCCGGGAGTCCTCCGCCATGTAACTCAGCCGCTCCGCGGGCAACTTGGGGTCGAGCGGGACATACGCGGCCCCGGACTCCAGCACCCCCAGCAGCGCGGCCAGCAGCGGCGCGCCGCGCTCCACCATCACCGCGACCCGGTCACCCGGGGCGATCCCGGCCGCCCGCAGCGCCGCCGCCGTCCGCTCGACGGCGGTGAGCAGCCGGCCGTAGCTCCACTCCTCGCCGTCCGCGACCAGCGCGACCGCGTCCGGCGCGCTCCGCACCCGCTCACGGAACAGCTGCGGCAACTGGCCTGCGGGCAGGGCGCGTTCGGGCCCCGCACCCCACTCGGCGAGCAGCGTCCGCTGCCGTTCGTCGCCGCGTGCCAGCTGGTGCAGCGGCTCGTCGGGGCGGTCGACCAGGGTCTCCACCGTGGTGACGAACGTGGCCGCCAACTCCCGTGCCGTACCGGCCTCGAAGATGTCGGTGTTGTAGCGCAGCACCCCAGCGAAGGCACCGTCGCGCTCCGCGCCCATCTCGACCCAGAGATCGGTCTGGCCCTCCTGCTGCGGCAGCGGATACGGCCGCAGGGTCGCGCCCGCGATGCCCAACTCGGCTCCGGGGCCCGGCTCCAGGAGGAAGAACGCGTCCATGTCGTTCAGGAACGGCAGCCGGTCCCAGGCGAAACCGGCCTGGTACAGCGGCGTCCGGCTCGGGTCGCGCGGCGGCGCCAACTCCCGTACCAGCCAGGGGAACGGCAGCTCCTGCGCCCGCATCGCCTCCGACACCCGCTCACGCGAGGACGCGAGCAGCTGACGGTACGTCACCTCCTCGTCCACCTCGCCCCGTACCACCACGGTGTTCACGAAGTTGCCGAGCGCGTCCCGGAACTGGCGGTGCAGCCGCCCCGAGGTCGGGGTGCCGACCAGGATCTCCTGCTGGCCGCTCAACCGGCTCAGCAGCACGAAATACGCGGACAGCAGCACCGAGTACGGCGTCGACGAGGTCTCCCGCGCCAGCCGCCGTACCGCCTCGGTCGCGGTGACGGACAGCGCGAACGGGGCCGAACCGCCGTCGTAGGACGGCACGGGCGGGCGCGGTCGGTCGCCGTACAGGTCGAGCGCGGGCGGTACGTCCGCCAGCCGCTTGGCCTCGCTGTCGAGCAGTGCCCGCGCGTTCTCGCCGCGCAGGAAGGCCTGTTGGCGCTCGGCGTACGCGGCGAAGGCGCCGCCGTCGAGCGTGAACCGGTTCGGTGTGCCCTCCAGGCGGCTGCGCACCTCGGAGAGCAGCAGGGCCAGCGACCAGAAGTCCGCCGCGATGTGGTGCATCACGACGGTGAACACCCAGGTGCGCTCACCGGTGCGGTACAAGTGCACGCGCCACAACGGGGGTTGGGAGAGGTCGAAGGGGCTGCGGCTGTCCGTGCGGACCAGGTCGCGCAGTGCCTCGGGGGCCGTCTCCCGTGCGTCGGTGTGGCGGATGTCGAGGGGTACGTCGTCCCGCACGAACTGCTCGGGACCCTCGGGACCGGCGCGGAAGCCGATCCGCAGGGCGTCGTGCTCGCGGCTCAGGTCGGCGAGTATCTCCCGTACCTGGAGGCCGAGTTGGGGATCGGCCGTGACCTCGGCGCCGAACACGATGTGGTAGGCGGAGCACCCCGGATCGGTCTCGTGGATGAACCAGAGGCCGGTCTGCTGGGCGTTGACGGAGTTCGCTGTGGTCATCGCAGACCGTCCGCTGCGGCGGTGGCGGCGACGGGCTCGGCGTTCATCAGCTTCCACAGCGCCTCGGCCAGGGTGTCGACCGTGGGGTGGTCCCAGAGGAGGTCCACCGGCGGGTCGGCGAGACCGCAGACGTCCTCGATCTCCATGCCCACGGAGAGCGCGGCCATGGAGTCGAGGCCGTAGTCGGTGAAGGGCCGGTCGGTCGCCAACTCGGCCGGGGCGACGCCGGCTTCGGCGGCCACCGCGTGGACCAGGACCTGCTTCACGTCGTCGAGAGTCATACGGGTGCTGCCCTTCGTGTCGGTCGTGCCCGGGGTGGTGGTCGTGTCGGTCGTACTCATCGCAGGTCGATACCTTCCGGCCGGTATGCGGTGGTGATCAGGGATGTCGTTCATGCGGCTGTCGTGGACGCGGCGTCGTCGCGGCCGGTCTCACGGGCTCCGGGCGCGGCCATGCGGACCGGGCGGACGGAGAAGAACTCGTGGTCGGCGCGCTGGGCGTTCATCCGCGTGAACAGCCGCCGGGCGGTGTCCTGTTCGAGGTCGCCGACCTCGTACTGGTGGACCTGGCGGCGCTCCAGCGCGGCGTGCAGCCACTCGCCGTCCGCGAAGAACGCGTCGAGGTGGTCCCGGTTGAACAGCCAGACACCGAGGGCCGCGACCTTGGCGTGCAGGGAGCTGAGTTCCTCCGCGACCCGGATGAGGCGGGGTGCGGTGGACTTGCTGGTCTTCGTCGTCGGCGAGGGCCGGCCCGCCGTCGAGCGGCGGATCTCGGTCACGCGGGCCAGCAGCTCGTCCAACTCCAGCCGCAGGTCCTGCGCTTGGGCGCGCAGTGCGGTCAGCCGGTCCTCGTCGAGGCCGTCGGACGGTTCCAGTTCCGCGAGGCGCTCGATCAGCGCGGGCAGGCTGGCGAAGGTGGCGTCCCGGCCGCGCCCGAAGACGCTCACCCGGTGCGGCTCGAACGCGGGCAGCTCGGCCCGCAGGTCGTACAGCGGACGCCAGTCCTCGTCCCGGTCGTGCCCATGTGCCTTGGCCAGCGCGGGCAGTTGGAGCGCGAGCGAGTCCAGGCAGACCGGCTCGCTGCCGTCGAAGACCGAGACGACGGCGCCGTCGCGGAGCATCTTCTGGAACGTGCCCACGTGTTCGGCCGCGCGCAGGAAGTACCGGGCGCCCAGGGTGCGCGCCAGCACCTTGCTGTTGGTGTCGACCAGGCGGGCCACCTGCACCTTCGCGAGGTTGCCCCAGATGCTGAACTGCTCGGTGTACAGGTGCAGTCCGCGCATCGCGACCAGGCTCTCGCACTCCGCGACCAGCAGGCTCAGATACGCGTTGGCGAGGGACTCGGTGACGTACGGGATCTCGTTGGCGGGACCGTCGTAGAGGATGCGGTCGGAGAGGAAGCCGGCGACGGTGCGGAGCATCGTGTCGCCGGTGCCCAGGGACAGGCCGGTGCAGAAGGTGCGGGTGATCAGCAGCCCGCGCAGGGCGAGTTCGAGGCCCTCGCCCTCGGCGCCGAGCCGGGCCGTGGCGTCCACGCGGGCGTTGTCGAAGGCCACGCCGCTGATGTCGCAGCCGCGCAGACCGTAGGTCGGGACGCGCGGGACGCCTCTCACCTCGCCGGAGATGACCTGCTCGCGGTCCACCAGGAACATGGACTGCTGCCGCTTCGCCGGGGTGTGCTCGTCGCCGGTGGTGCCGAGCAGGACCACGTGGGTGGAGGTGCGGCCCCGGTTGATGGGCCACTTCTCGCCGGACAGCACGTACTGGTCGCCGTCCGGGGCGGCCGTGAACCGGTTGGCGGCCAGGTCGGCGCCGTGCCCCGGCTCGGAGTAGGCCAGACACGGGACGACCCCGCCGCGCAGCACCGTGGCCGCGTACTTCGCCTGCTGCTCGGCGTCGCCGCCGATCCACGCGAGCATCATCCAGACCTGGGTGCTCTCGCTCACCGCGACGTTCATGTCCCTGCGGGCGATCACCCGGGTCAGCATGAGGATGTCCTCGGCGGCCCGCAGATCACCGCCCAGCCACTCCGGGACGAAGTACCGGTTGAAGCCGAAGGCGCGCACCTGGTCGATTCCGGCGGCGGGCAGTTCGTCCCGCTCGTCGAGCGCGAGTGCGCCGGCGAAGGACAGGGCGTTGGATTCCACTTCGGGGTCCCCGAGCCAGCCCTCCAAGGCCTCCGCGAGGGCAGTGCTCGACTGGTTCCTTGAGCTTTCCATGAGCTTTCCATTCCATGCCGGAGAGGGCAGTGGCGTGTGAATACAGCCCTGCCCGATAAACGGACCTGAAAGTGGACGTGCGGAAGTGACGAACGAATACACGTCGCAGTGGAGAATGCAGGCGAAAGAAGCGCACGGCGCGATACGCAAAAAGCGCAGCACTGTGCGAAAGAGTCAGTTCAGTAGTGTCTGACCTGCGCCGATGGGCGCGTTGTCCTCGTCGTCAGCGTTGTCCGATACAACAGCCGGCCGAATGCATAAACATGTTGAAACCCCCGTTGCGCGAAGCGCGGTTTCTTCCCCGTGTGTGGCCCGGTCGCAGACTGCAATGTTCTGGCCAGGCGCTTCGAGAGCGTAGCAGGCGCGCTACTTGGTGCCACGTGACTCAGGTCACGCGGCGTTTCCGAAGCCCTTGCCGAACGTTCGATTCTGTGATCGATCACCTGGTGGCTGACCTCGAAGATCACTGGAGAACGACCAGTTCCATTTCCCCTTATGCGGATGGCCGGATTCCGCTCGATTTTGCATCGCGATAACCATCCGAGGGCTTGCCTTCTGAGGCGGACTGATGAATTCCATGTGACCCCGGGTTCGCCGCCTGGCGACCGGGGCTCCGCGCCGGCGGGCCGCGGTCCGGCCGATTCCCCTGGCGGAGGGGGGTGCCCTCGCGGAAGAACGTTGTATCTTCGATGGTGGAGATTGCAACGATCGAAGGAGTCGGCTCATGGTGCGCACCGCAGGCACGGAGCAGAACGGGATGTCCCCCCGGGAGGACTTCCTCATCGCCGAACGTCCCGGGTACCTGCTCCACAAGGCGGGGCTGGTGCTGGTGGAGGACGTGGAGAAGGCGCTGGGCTCGGTCGGCATGCGCATCCGCTACTTCTTCGTGCTGGCCGCGCTGGCCGGCGGACCCGAGCTGTCCCAGCAGGACTTGAGCCGGCTGCTCAACCTCGACCCGACCACCGTGGTGACGGTGATCGACGAGATGGAGCGCGACGGACATGTGGAGCGCCGCCGCAACCCCGCCGACCGGCGCCGCTACAACCTGATCCTCACCGACTCCGGCCGCGAGGCGCTCGCGACGGCGGACCGGGTGGCCACGGAGGTCGAGTCGGCGTTCTTCGGCGCGCTCTCGGAGGACGAGCGCGGGGTGCTGCGCAAGATGCTGGGCGTACTGATGGCCGGGCGCTGGCCCGCGTCGGTGTGTTCGGACTGACCTTGAGTGGTGGGTCGTTGGCGTAGCGCGGGCGTGAACTGACTTGGTGTGCAGGCGAGTTGACGCGTTGCTCATGCGAGTTGGCGCGGTGCGCAGTGAGTTGACTTGGTGCGCATGCGGGTTGAGGTGTGGCACATGCGAGTTGGCGCGGTACGCCGACGAGTTGACGTGGTGCGCCTGTGAGTTGACGTAGGACATCCCTGGATTCGGGCAAGCCCGCGGTGCCGGTCGGCGCCGCGGGCTTTGGCGTGCCCGGAGGCCGTCACTCAGGGTGATCGCGTGCGGCGCGCCGGGGCGATGCGGCATTGACTCGCGGCTTTCCAATCATCTAGATTTCCATCATCTAGAGATCCCAAGGTCCAAAGTTCCTGTTGATTGGAAGGTCCCCGCATGTCCGCAGAACGCGCACCATCTCCCACTAGGTGGTGGACACTCGGGATCGTCGCGTTGGGCTCGTTCATGCTGATGCTCGATCTGAGCGTGGTCTCCATCGCGCTGCCGCAGATCCACAAGTCCCTGGGCAGCAGCTTCGCCGACCTGCAGTGGGTGTTCGACGCCTACGCCCTCACGCTGGCGATCTTCCTCGTCGCGGCGGGCTCGCTCGCCGACCGGATCGGCCGCAAGAAGGTCTTCCAGGTCGGCTTCGCCATCTTCACCGTCGCCTCGCTGGCCTGCGGACTGGCCAACGGAGCAGGGGAGTTGAGCTGGTTCCGGGCTATCCAGGGCGTCGGCGCCGCCATCATGTTCGCGGTCGGCCCCGCCATGCTCAGCCATGAGTTCCACGGCAAGGAGCGGGCCACCGCGTTCACCGCGTTCGGTGCCGCCGTCGGTCTCGCCGTCGCCACCGGACCGCTCATCGGCGGCTCGCTGATCAACGCCCTGTCCTGGCGCTGGATCTTCTACATCAACGTGCCGGTCGGCGTGATCGCCATCCTCATCGGCGCGCTGCGGGTCCGCGAGTCCCTCAACAAGAAGGCCCACCCCACCGACTGGGCCGGTCTCGCCACGTTCAGCCTCGCGCTGGGCGCCCTGGTGTACGCCACCATCCGTGGCCCGGTGGAGGGTTGGACCAGCGGCACCACGCTCGGCCTCTACGCCGCGAGCGTCGTCTTCCTGGTCGTCTTCGTCGCCATCGAGCGCCGTCTGGGTGAACGCGCCCTGATCGACCCGGCGTTCTTCCGCAACCCGACCTTCGTCGGCATCTCCCTCGTCGCGATGATCGGCAACGCCGGCGCGCTGCCGTCGGTGTTCTTCGAGACCAGCTACCTGGAGAACATGCTGCACGTCGACGCGTGGGGCACGGGGCTGCGGTTCCTGCCGCTGACCGGTGCGATGTTCGTCGCCGGCGCGCTCGGCGGCGGTCTCATCGGCAAGGTGCCGTTCCGGTTCCTGCTGGGCGGTTCGACCCTGGTCATGGCCATCGGCATCCTGTGCCTGCGCCTGACCGAGGCCGACTCGTCCTGGACCGTGCTGATCCCGGCGCTCGTCATCGCGGGCCTCGGCATGGGCGCCTTCAACCCGGCCCGCGCGGCCCTCGCCATCGGGGTCACCGAACCGGCCAAGTCCGGTGTCGCGTCCGGCATCAACGAGACCTTCCAGCAGGTCGGCATCGCGGTCGGCATCGCCGGCATCGGCGCGTTCTTCCAGCACACCGTGACCCAGGACTTCACCTCCTCGGCCGCCGGGAAGCAGCTCGGCGCGGACGCCGCGGAGACCGCCTCGCACGGCATCAGCGCCGGTGGCCTCGACGCCGTGGCCCAGGCCGCGGGACCGCTGCGCGAGAAGGTACTGGCCGCCGGACAGGACGCGTTCATGAACGCGTTCCACGGGGCGATGACCCTCAGCGCGATCCTCGGGTTCATCGCCGCGATCATCGGCTTCACGATGCTGCGCACGAAGGACCTGCACGCCACGGCCCTGTCGACGATCCCGCCGGACGTCGACGAGGACGGCGAGGTGCGTCCCGACGACGCGTCGGACCTCGCGGTCGGAGCGCCGGCCTAGCACCGACGCCCGCCCGAACCGCACCCCTGGAGACGTCCTCGCGACCCGAGTCCCCTCCCGATGCACCGTCCCGGTGGCCACATCCCCCGCGCCACCGGGGCGGTTTCGGCGTGCCCGGGGCTGGTCGGCCGGGGCGGCTCGGCGGAGGGATCAGGTGCAGGCTCGGCGGAGGGACTAGGGGCGGGCTCGGCGGAGAGATCAGGCGCGGGCTCAGCGGAGGAACTCGGTGTCGGCTCGGCGGATGGACCCGCTGTCGGCAATCCCGCCTTCTTCACCGGCTACGGCCGCCGCCTCCTCCCGGAGGAGAAACGCGCCCTGTTCTGCTGACGGCCCCGCACTTGGCCGGAGAAGCCGAACACGGCCACGAGGCACGGGAGTTGCTGTCCAGCCGCAGCGAAGGGGCAGCCCGCTGATCCCGACCCCGGATCGGCTCGCGCGTCCCGGCGCCGCACTCCGCGCGGATGGCATGGGGATCGACCGGGCTGCCGTGCTGTTGCTCAGCGGGTGCCAGGTCGCGGTCGGGGCCGGCCCTGTTGTGGTGCAGTTGTCCACGGCGCGGGGGATGCGTCGTCATGCGCCACGGCCGTATCGCCGAACACGGCACCTACGACGAACTCGCGCACGGCGGCCGCCTGTTCGCGGAGCCGCTGGCCCTGTCGGACGACCGCTGAGCACCGCGCCCGCTGTCCGGCGCCTCGAAGGGAGCACACCGACACCGTGACCGACGTATGGGACGCGCACTACGCCGACGGCAACACCTTCAGCCCGCTGAGCGGCACCGAACGGGCCCTGCTCGCCGAGCACGCACCGGTCCCGGAAGGGGGTGGACGCGCCCTGGACGTCGGCTGCGGAACGGGCGAACTCGCGCACCGTCTGGCCGAGTTGGGGTACGTGGTCGATGCCGTCGACTTCGCCCCCGCAGCTCTCGCCCGCGCCGAAGCCCAACCCGGCGCGGTGGCCTACCACTTGCTCGACATCGAGCGGGGCAGCCTCGACGTCCTCTCGGCCGCCTACGACCTGATCACCTTCCGGCTCAGCTGGGCCTTCGTGCACGATCGCACCCGGGTGATGAACCGGCTCCGTGAACGGTTGCGGCCGGGCGGGGCCGTCTGTGTGATCACGCCCGTCGCGGAGGGCGTGGCGGACGGCAAGCGTTCCATCGCCCTGGACGACGACGAGTTGGGTGTGCTGTGCGCGGGGTGGGGGAGCGCCGAGCGGTACGACGTGGGCGGGCTCGCGTTCGTCGTCCTGCGTGAACCCGTCGCCGGGCCCGTCGTCTGCGGCGGCAAGAAACGGCCCACCCCGCACGCTCTCACCGGCGCCGGTGTCGTCGTGACGGACACGGCGGGGCGGGTCCTGCTGGGCTGGTCGGTGCGCGGGGTGTGGGAGTTGCCCGGCGGCAAGAACGAACCCGGTGAGGGCTTTCTCGAGGCGGGCGTACGGGAGTTGGCGGAGGAGACGGGGCTGCGGGCCGAGCCGGGCGGGGCGCGGCTGCTGGCGCTCCTGATGGACTCCACCCATGGCATCCCGCGACTGACCGGCGCCGTGCGAGTCGACGCCTTCTCGGGTGAACCAGCTGTCACCGAGCCGGAGTTGGTCCACCGGTGGGAGTGGCACGAGGTCGCCGACCTGCCCACGCTGCCCCAACCGCTGTTCACGCCGAGCGCGCATGTCATCGACACGGTGTGGCCCGGCCTGCTGCCCGGCCTGCCACCCGTCCATCGCTACCCGGTCGCCGTCGACTGCCCCTCGGGCACCGCGTAGTGGCGCATCAGCACTCGATGATGTTCACAGCCAACCCACCCCGAGCCGTCTCCTTGTACTTCACGCTCATGTCCGCCCCCGTCTCCTTCATCGTCTTGATGACCTTGTCGAGGGAGACCTTGTGCGACCCGTCCCCCCGCATCGCCATCCGCGCGGCGGTCACCGCCTTGACCGCGGCCATGCCGTTGCGTTCGATGCAGGGGATCTGGACGAGGCCGCCGACGGGGTCGCAGGTGAGGCCGAGGTTGTGTTCCATGCCGATCTCGGCGGCGTTCTCGACCTGTTCGGGGGAGCCGCCGAGGACTTCGGCGAGGGCGCCCGCCGCCATCGAGCAGGCGGAGCCGACCTCGCCCTGGCAGCCGACCTCCGCGCCGGAGATGGAGGCGTTCTCCTTGAAGAGCATGCCGATGGCGCCCGCGGAGAGCATGAAGCGGACGACGCCCTCCTCGTCGGCGCCGGGCACGAAGTTGATGTAGTAGTGCAGGACGGCCGGGATGATGCCGGCGGCGCCGTTCGTGGGGGCGGTGACCACCCGGCCGCCCGCCGCGTTCTCCTCGTTCACGGCCATCGCGTAGAGGGTGATCCACTCCATCGCGTGGGCCAACGGGTCGCCCTCCGCGCGGAGTTGGCGTGCCGACATGGCGGCCCTGCGGCGGACCCGGAGGCCGCCGGGCAGGATGCCCTCCCGCGACATGCCCCGCGAGACGCACGCCCGCATCACGTCCCAGATCTCCAGCAGCCCGGCCCGGATCTCCTCCTCCGTGCGCCAGGCGCGCTCGTTCTCCAGCATCAGCGCGGAGATCGACAGGCCGGTCTCCTGCGTGAGGCGCAGCAGCTCGTCGCCGGTACGGAACGGGTACTTGAGGACCGTGTCGTCCAGCTTGATGCGGTCGGCGCCGACCGCCTCCTCGTCGACGACGAAACCGCCGCCCACCGAGTAGTACGTCTTGGAGAGGAGCTCGGTGCCCGCCGCGTCGTACGCCCACAGCGTCATGCCGTTCGCGTGGTAGGGCAGCGCTTTTCGGCGGTGCAGCTTCAGATCGGCGTCGTAGGAGAAGGGGATCTCGTGCTCGCCGAGGAGGCTGAGGCGGCCCGACTCCTTGATGTGCTCGACCCGTTCGTCCGCCTTCTCGACGTCCACCGTGCGCGGTGACTCGCCCTCCAGGCCGAGCAGCACCGCCTTCGGGGTGCCGTGGCCGTGGCCGGTCGCGCCGAGGGAGCCGTACAGCTCGGTGCGGACGGAGGCGACGGAGTCCAGCAGCTCCTCGTTGCGCAGACGGCGCGCGAACATGCGGGCGGCCCGCATCGGGCCGACCGTGTGGGAGCTGGACGGGCCGATGCCGATCGAGAACAGGTCGAAGACCGAGATGGCCACGGTGACTCCTCAGAACGCGGGCAAGCAGGGTGGTGCGGGATCAAAGGGCGCGAAGCGCTTCGAACAGGGTGGTGGTGGGCGGGACACCGGCGCGCACCTCCCAGTGTGCGCCGGTGCCCCCGCCGGGCGGCTACAGCCCGGGGTACAGCGGGTACTTCTCCGCCAGCGCGGTCACACGGGCCTTCAGGCCCTCCACGGCGGCCTCCCCGAAGGGACCGGGCGCCATCAGCGTCTCCGCGATGATGTCCGCGACCTCGGCGAAGTCCTCGGCCCTGAAGCCGCGGGTCGCCAGCGCCGGCGTACCGATGCGCAGGCCGGAGGTGACCATCGGGGGCCGCGGGTCGTTCGGGACGGCGTTCCGGTTGACCGTGATGCCGACCTCGTGGAGCCGGTCCTCGGCCTGCCGGCCGTCCAGCTCGGAGTTCCGCAGGTCGACCAGGACCAGGTGCACGTCCGTACCACCGGACAGCACGTCGACCCCTACGGCCTTCACGTCGTCCCGCACCAGGCGCTCGGCCAGCAGCCGCGCCCCCTCCACGGTACGCCGCTGCCGCTCCTTGAAGTCCTCGCCCGCCGCGACCTTGAAGGAGACCGCCTTCGCGGCGATCACATGCTCCAGCGGACCGCCCTGGAAGCCGGGGAAGACCGAGGAGTTGAGCTTCTTGGCGAAGGACTGCCTGGCGAGGATGATCCCGCCGCGCGGGCCGCCCAGCGTCTTGTGGGTGGTGGACGTGACGACGTCCGCGTACGGCACGGGGTTCGGGTGCAGCCCCGCCGCGACCAGGCCCGCGAAGTGCGCCATGTCGACCCACAGGAAGGCCTCGACCTCGTCCGCGATCCGGCGGAACTCGGCGAAGTCCAGCTGGCGCGGGTACGCCGACCAGCCCGCGATGATGACCTTCGGCCGGTGCTCCTTGGCGAGCTTCTCCAGCTCGGCCATGTCGACGAGACCGGTCGTCGGGTCCACGTGGTAGGCGACGACGTCGAACTGCTTGCCGGAGAAGTTCAGCCGCATCCCGTGGGTCAGATGACCGCCGTGCGCGAGGTCCAGGCCGAGGATGGTGTCGCCGGGCTGGGCCAGCGCGAACAGGGCGGCCTGGTTGGCGGAGGCGCCCGAGTGCGGCTGCACGTTGGCGTACTCGGCGCCGAACAGCTCCTTGACCCGGTCGATCGCGATCTGCTCGGCCACGTCGACGTGCTCGCAGCCGCCGTAGTAACGACGGCCCGGGTAGCCCTCCGCGTACTTGTTGGTGAGGACCGAGCCCTGCGCCTCCATGACCGCGACCGGAGCGAAGTTCTCCGAGGCGATCATCTCCAGCGTGGACTGCTGCCGACGCAGCTCCGCGTCGACGGCGGCGGCGATGTCCGGGTCGAGCTCGTGCAGGGGCGTGTTCAGGACGGACATGTTTCTACGACTCCTCAGCCGGCGGAAAACGCGGTGTACTCGTCGGCTGAGAGCAGGTCGCCCGGCTCCTCCGTGACGCGCACCTTGAACAGCCAGCCGCCCTCGAAGGGGGCCGAGTTCACCAGCGACGGGTCGTTCACGACATCCTCGTTGATCTCGGTGACCTCGCCGCCGACGGGCGAGTACAGGTCGGACACCGACTTCGTCGACTCCAGCTCACCGCAGGACTCGCCCGCGGTCACCGTGGAGCCGACGTCGGGGAGCTGGGCGTAGACGACATCGCCGAGCGCGTTGGCCGCGTACTCGGTGATGCCTACCGTCGAGACGCCGTCCTCGGCGACCGACAGCCACTCGTGCTCCTTGCTGTAGCGCAGCTGCTGGGGGTTGCTCATGGCCTGAATTCTCCTGTACGCGGGGGAGTGCTGGTGAATGGGGGACTACGAGGGGCAACGGCGGACAGGGGCGATCCGCCCCAGGTCACACACGAGACGCTACGACGACTGTCACTTCTCGCGCTTGTAGAACGGCAGCGCCACGACTTCGTACGGCTCGTGACTGCCCCGGATGTCCACGCCGACACCGGCCGTGCCCGGCGCCGCGTGCGCCGCGTCGACGTAGGCCATGGCGATCGGCTTGCCCAGGGTGGGGGAGGGGGCGCCGGAGGTGACCTCGCCGATGACCTGGCCGTCGGCGACGACCGGGTAGCCGGCGCGCGGGACCCGGCGGCCCTCGGCGACGAGTCCGACGAGGACACGCGGGGGCTGCGAGGCGGCGCGCTCGGCGGCGGCCTCCAGGGCCGTACGCCCGACGAAGTCGCCGTCCTTCTCGAACTTCACGACCCGGCCGAGCCCGGCGTCGAACGGCGTGAGGGACGTCGACAGCTCGTGGCCGTACAGCGGCATCCCGGCCTCGAGGCGCAGGGTGTCGCGGCAGGACAGGCCGCACGGGATCAGCCCGGCCCCCGCCCCGGCCCCGGTCAGCGCGAGCCACAGCTTCTCCGCGTCGGCGGGGGAGACGAACAGCTCGAAGCCGTCCTCGCCGGTGTAGCCGGTGCGGGCGATCAGCGCGGGGACGCCCGCGACCGTGCCGGGCAGACCGGCGTAGTACTTCAGGCCGTCGAGGTCGGCGTCGGTCAGCGACGCGAGGATGCCGGAGGACTCGGGACCCTGCACGGCGAGCAGCGCGTACGCGTCACGGTCGTCGCGTACGACCGCGTCGAAGCCCGCGGCCCGCTCGGTGAGCGCGTCCAGCACCACCTGGGCGTTGGAGGCGTTGGCGACGACCATGTACTGCGAGGACGCGTCCTCGGTGTCCGCCAGCCGGTAGACGATCAGGTCGTCCAGGATGCCGCCGTCGGCGCGGCAGATCATGGTGTAGCGGGCGCGGCCGGGGCCCACGGAGGCGATGTTGCCGACGAGGGCGTAGTCGAGGAGCTGGGCGGCCTGCGGTCCGGTGACGGTGATCTCGCCCATGTGGGAGAGGTCGAAGAGGCCGGCCTTCGTGCGGACGGCGAGGTGCTCGTCGCGCTCCGAGCCGTAGCGCAGCGGCATGTCCCAGCCGGCGAAGTCGGTCATCGTCGCACCGAGCGAGCGGTGCAGCGCGTCGAGCGCGGTGCGGCGCTTCTCAGGGGTGGCGGTACTGCTCATCGGTCGGTCTCCCAGGGCATGACGGCGAGGTCGTTCCTCCCCATCTGTCATCGGGACCTGAGAGGTTCGCCATGACCGCTTCGGTCACGGGTTGCACCTTGGGTGGGACCACCGGGAACGGCGGTCCGCTTTTCAGATGTGCCTCGCCCGCGCGGTAACGGGGCCTGAGAGATTCAAGGGAGGGACTTGCTCCTTCGGCGCCCCGGCAACAGTTGCCTGGGGACTCTCCCGCGCGGATTCAAGCGGCCGGTATGCAGTTAGGCGGGCACATCATCGCACAGGCTTTGTAACAGGCCTGTGGCCGGACGCGCACCCAACCGCGAGACACCGTGCATTACCTTCTCTTTACGTTCAGTGGGGAGAACCTTTCCTGACCCCGCAGGGAGGACGATCACGGTGACAAGGACCACGGTGTACGCCACGACCTCGGCCGTAGCGCTGCCCAAGCAGCCTTCCGCCCCCGCAGGAGAGGCATGCCGGGCCCGCCCGGCACCGGTCGTCCGCGACCTCCGCGAGCGCGCCGGGCGCAGCCCGCACGGACTCCGCTTCGGCACCCGCGACCTCGTCGTGGTCACCGGCCTGCCGGGCAGCGGCAAGTCCACGCTGATGCGGCGCGCGGTGACGGCCGACGGGGTCCGCGTCGACAGCCAGGACACCCGCGACCGCTGGGACACCCGCACGGCCGGCCTCCTCCCGTACGCGGTGTACCGCCCGTTGGTCCGCCTCGCCCACTACGCCGGACTGCACCGCGTGCTGCGCTCCGCGTCCGGAGCCGTCGTGCACGACTGCGGCACGCAGAGCTGGGTGCGCGGCTGGCTGGCCCGCGCCGCCGGGCGCCGGGGCGGCACCCTGCACCTGGTGTTCCTCGACGTCACCCCGGACACCGCGCTCGACGGCCAGCGCGCGCGAGGGCGCGGAGTCTCGCGCTACGCGTTCCTGCGCCACCGCCGGGCCGCCGCCCGGCTGTTGCGGTCGGTGGAGCGCGGCGAACTGCCGCACGGCGTGGGCTCGGCGGTCCTCCTGGACCGGGACGCGGCGGACGTGCTGCGCCGGATCGACTTCGCGGACTGAGCCGCTAGCCTTTTCAGCCACAGCAGGGTTACAGCAGGCGGTTTCACCAGCAGGCGGTAGGTAGATGGACTTCCCGGCGGACTTCCCCGGACAGGCGTACCCCCACCCGCATCCGCACGGCGGATGGCCGGGCAACGAGCTGGAGGAGGTGCTCTCGGTGTCCCTCGGCATGCCCTCGGCGGGCGGCCGGATCGTCGAGGTGCTCGGCCGCAGCTTCGTCTGGGTCCCGCTCCCCAGCGGCGGCGGCCCGCAGAGCGGTCCCCTGGACCTGCCCACACTCGACATCGAGGGGCAGGCATACGTCCCGGTCTTCAGCTCCGAGGAGCAGTTCCGCCAGGTCGTCGGCTCGCATCTGTCCTTCACCATCGCGCCGGCGGTGGAGTTCGCCCGCGGCCTGCCCCCGCAGGTCGGCATCGCGGTGAACCCCGGCGGCACGGTCGGTGTCCCGCTCCCGCCGCTCGCGGTGGCCGAGCTGTGCCGCTTCGGCCGCACCGCCCTGGACGGCCCCACGAGCGGCGGCCGTGTCCGCCTCTTCGAACCCGACTGGCAGGACGACCCGGTCGACTTCCTCGCCGCGGCCTCCGCCGAGTTCGCCGCCATCGGCGTCGTCGCCACGGCCCGGCGCTGCCTCGCCGCGATCGAGACGTCCGAGCCTGTCATGTTCGTGGGCGTGGAACTCACCAACTGGGACGGCGACTTGAGAGCGGCCCCGATGGAGGCCCTGGCGAAAGCGCTGGGCCGGGTGACGGTTCAGTGGCAGGTCAACCTGGTGCTCCTGGACGTCACGCAGGACCCGGTGGCCGACTGGATGAGGCAGACCGTGCGTCCCTTCTATACACAGGGTCACTAGCGATCTCCGCGAGGGCGGCCGGCCCGGGGTGCGGGGCTGTGCCGATGTGCGGCTCCGCCGCGCGGTCGCCACCAGCCGCACTCGACCGCCACTCGCGAACGCACCACGGGCCCGCACCCCCTGGGCGCTTAAGCTGTTTCCCAACGCAGGCCAACTACCAGAAGGGGCGGTACACGTGAGCGCCAGCGGCACCGCGACCGGCCAGGTCGAGCACATGCTGCGCCAGGTGACCCCCGGGCGCTACGACGCCTACGAGGCGCTCCTGCGCGCCCTCGCGACCCCCCACTCCGGTCAGATCTGGATGCTGCTGTGGCACGGCCAGTCCGGCTCCCCGGACGCCCAGTACGGAAACATGCAGGTGGACGGCCACGGCTACGCCCCATGCGTCACCTCGGCCCAGGAACTCTCCGCGAGTGGCTGGAACCGCTCGTACGAGGTGGTCGACGGCCTGGACGTGGCCCGCACCCTGTACCCCGACCACTTCGGCCTCTGGCTCAACCCGCACGCCCCCGGCGGCGGCGTCGGCATCCCCTGGCTCGACCTCCGCAGAATCGCCACCGGCCTGGAACGCCAGCCGGCGGGCCCCCTGCGCCTGTCGGAGCCGAGCATCGAGATCCCCCAGTTCTACGCCCTGCTCACGCAGAACGCCCACCGCACCCCGGCGGTCAGGGCGCTGCGCCGCGCCTGGGTGCAGCCCGCGCTCGGAGCGCCGTATCTCGCGATCGGTCTGGACGTCTACGACACCAGCCCGCCCGCCGTGGACTCGGTGCGCGGCATGATGCAGCAGTCGATCGGCGCGGTCCCCGAGGGGCTGCCGGTGTCGACCGTCGCGATGTCCGACGAGTACGACCCGGTGGCGCTGTGGCTGCGCGCCAACTCCCGCCCGTTCTACGACCGTGAGGCCCATGCGGCGCCCGCTCAGGCGGGCGGGTACGGATACCCCCCTGTCCGTGGTGGATACTGAACCCGCGAGTCCTCTTCTCAGCTTCTCCGCAGGATTTACGTCTACGACACATTTCTTCGCGCGTAGACGGCGGTGGGTTGCCCCAAAAGACGCCGAATCTCCCTTGTGTCCCAAGTGCCCGGCGTCCGGGGGGCATTACCCACTGTTCGGATAACGGAATCCCTAGTTAAGCATCACGGTTGCGCATACTTTCGCCGTCAGACCTGGCGGGTGATCGCAGCCACGCTGAAGACTCGCGACTCAGACACAGGGTCCAGGTACCCGTGTCCACTGCAAGTCGACAAAGCCGCTAATCCGCGGCAGGCGTAAGCCGGTAACCACCGGCGAGAGGGGTCGGGTCACAGTGACCGCACCGATCGAGACCACGGGGGCGGAAGCCGGGGCGCAGCCGGAGGCTGTGCTGGCCGGCGCCGACAAGGCACAGATCGAGGGCCGTTCCCTTGGACAGATCGCCTGGACCCGCTTCAAGAAGGACAGGGTCGCCGTCGCCGGCGGCGTCATCGTCGTCCTGCTGATCCTGGTCGCGGCTCTCTCCCGTCCCATCCAGGCGCTGTTCGGCCTGGACCCGGACGCCTTCCACCAGAACCTGATCGACGCCAACACCTCACTGCCCACGGGCGGTTGGGGCGGCATGAGCTGGGACCACCCGCTCGGCGTGGACCCGCAGTTCGGCCGTGACGTGGCCACCCGCATCCTCGAAGGCTCCTGGGTCTCCCTGGTCGTCGCCTTCGGCGCCACGATCCTGTCGAACGTGATCGGCACCATCCTCGGCGTCGTCGCGGGCTACTACGGCGGCCGGGTCGACTCGATCATCAGCCGGCTGATGGACACCTTCCTCGCCTTCCCCCTCCTGCTCTTCGCCATCGCCATCTCGGCGACCCTTCAGGGCGGCGCCTTCGGCCTCAACGGCCTGCCGCTGCACCTGTGCGTGCTGATCTTCGTCATCGGCTTCTTCAACTGGCCCTACCTGGGCCGGATCGTCCGCGGCCAGACCCTCGCCCTGCGCGAGCGGGAGTTCGTGGACGCCTCCCGGGGGATGGGCGCCAAGGCGCCGTACATCCTCTTCCGGGAGCTGCTGCCCAACCTGGTCGGCCCGATCATCGTCTACTCGACGCTGCTCATTCCGACGAACATCCTCTTCGAGGCGTCCCTCAGCTTCCTCGGGGTCGGTATCCAGCCCCCGCAGGCTTCCTGGGGCGGCATGTTGCGGGACGCGGTCACCTACTACGAGGTCGACCCCGCGTACATGATCGTTCCCGGCCTCGCCATCTTCGTGACCGTCCTGGCGTTCAACCTGCTGGGCGACGGTCTCCGCGACGCTCTCGACCCCCGCAGCCGCTAGGGCCCGCACCCGAGAGTTCATCAAGTTTCCGACAATGGAGGAAGCAGACCATCATGCGAAGGTCAGCGCTGGCCGCAGTTGCGGCCATCGGCTCTGCGACACTGCTCGTGGCAGGTTGCAGCAAGGCCGATGACAGTAAGAGTGACAACGGTGGGACGAAGGCGGCTGGGGCCAACGCAGCGACCAAGGACGTCGTCAACGCCTCTACCCACAAGGGCGGGACGGTCACCTACGAACTGTCCGACGTTCCGGACTCGTTCGACCCGGGCAACACGTACTACGCCTACATGTACAACTTCAGCCGGCTGTACGCCCGTCCGCTGATGACGTTCGAGCCCGGCCCCGGTTCCAAGGGCAACACCCTGGTCCCGGACCTCGCCGCGAGCAAGGGTGTCTCCAGCGACGGCGGCAAGACCTGGACGTACAAGCTGCGTTCGGGCCTGAAGTACCAGGACGGCTCGGCGATCACGTCCAAGGACGTCAAGTACGCCGTGGAGCGTTCGAACTTCGCGCGTGACGTGCTCTCCCTCGGCCCGAACTACTTCCAGCAGTTCCTGGTCGGCGGCAAGGACTACAAGGGTCCGTACAAGGACAAGAGCGCCGAAGGCCTCAAGTCCATCGCGACCCCGGACGACACCACGATCGTCTTCCACCTGAACACGGCCTTCCAGGAGTTCGACTACCTGGTCGCGGCGCCGCAGACGGCTCCGGTGCCGCAGGCGAAGGACACCGGCGTCGACTACGTCAAGAACATCGTGTCCTCCGGCTCGTACCAGTTCCAGAGCTACCAGGACGGCAAGCAGGCCGTCCTCGTGCGCAACAAGAACTGGAACGCGGCGTCGGACCCGCTGCGCAAGCAGTACCCGGACAAGATCGTCGTGAACCTGAAGGTCAACGCCGACACGATCGACAAGGATGTCCTCGCGGGCAACGCGATCGACATGGGCGGTACGGGTGTCCAGGCCGCGACCCAGGCGCAGCTGCTCACCTCGGCCGACAAGAAGGCCGGCACGGACAACACCTTCGGTGGCCGTCTCGTCTACATGGCGATCAACACCAAGGTGAAGCCGTTCGACAACATCCAGTGCCGCAAGGCCGTCGAGTACGCCATCGACAAGGTCTCGGTGCAGACCGCCGAGGGCGGCCCGATCCGCGGCGAGATCGCCTCCACCGTCCTGCCGCCAGACATCACCGGCTACCAGAAGGACGACCAGTACGCCACCACCGGCAACAAGGGTGACGTCACCAAGGCCAAGGACGCCCTGAAGGCCTGTGGCAAGACGTCGATCTCGACGAACCTGTCGGCCCGCAGCGACCGTCCGCAGGAGATCTCCGCGGCCACCGCGATCATCAACTCGCTGAAGGCCGTCGGCATCAACGCCAGCCTGAAGCAGTACCCGTCGGGCAAGTACTTCACCGACTACGCGGGTGTCCCGAAGTTCACCGAGCAGCAGAACATCGGCCTGATCATGATGCAGTGGGGTGCCGACTGGCCCTCCGGCTACGGCTTCGAGCAGCAGATCCTGAACGGTGAGGCGATCGGTGCCTCGGGTAACACCAACCTGTCGCAGTACAACAACAAGACGGTCAACAACCTCCTCGCCAAGGCCATCGGCACGGAGGACGTGTCCACCCGCAACAGCATGTACGCCCAGATCGACAAGCAGACCATGAGCGACGCGGCCCTCGTTCCGCTGACCTACTTCAAGGTCCTGCTCGCCCGTCCGGCGAACTACAGCAACCTGGTGTCGACGGCGGCCTTCAGCGGCCAGTACGACTACCTCAACATCGGCACCACGAAGTAGTCGTAGCCCCGGAAGGCAGGTGAAGGCATTGGTGCCCGCGGGCTTGACGGCCCGCGGGCACCAGCGCCGATCCCCGTGATCTCGTACATTCTCCGTCGGACGGTCGCAGCGGTGATCCTGCTGCTGGTCGTCTCCGCGGTCACCTTCGGCATCTTCTTCCTGCTGCCACGGCTCGCCGGCCAGACCGCGGACCAACTGGCCCAGCAGTACATCGGGAAGAGCCCGTCGGCGGCGGACATCGCCGCCGTCAAGCACAACCTCGGTCTGGACCAGCCCCTTTACCAGCAGTACTGGCACTTCATCAAGGGGATCGTGGCGGGCGCCACCTACAACCTCGGCCCCACCACGGTGCACTGCAACGCGCCCTGCTTCGGCTACTCCTTCAAGGACCACGTCGAGGTCTGGCCGCAGCTCACCTCCCGCCTTCCGGTCACCATCTCGCTGGCCGCCGGCGCCGCCGTGCTCTGGCTGCTGTCCGGTGTCACGGTCGGTGTGATCTCCGCGCTCAAGCCGCGGTCGTTCTTCGACCGCGCCTTCATGGGTGTGGCGCTCGCGGGTGTCTCGCTGCCCATGTTCTTCACGGGCAACCTGGCCATCCTGCTCTTCACCTACCAGTGGCCGATCTTCGGCCGCACCTACGTCCCGTTCACCGAGAACCCGGCGCAGTGGGCCAACACCCTCTTCCCGGCGTGGTGTTCGCTCGCGCTCCTGTACTCCGCCATCTACGCGCGGCTTACCCGCTCGGGCATGCTGGAGACGATGAACGAGGACTTCATCCGCACGGCCCGCGCCAAGGGCCTGCGGGAACGCAACGTCGTCGTCAAGCACGGTCTGCGGGCCGCCCTGACGCCGATCATCACCGTCTTCGGCATGGACCTCGGTCTGCTGCTCGGCGGCGCTCTGATCACCGAGTCGGTGTTCTCCCTGCACGGCATCGGGCAGTACGCGGTGCAGTCGATCGAGAGCAACGACCTGCCCCCGATCCTCGGCGTGACCCTGCTCGCAGCGTTCTTCGTAGTGATCGCAAATCTCCTGGTGGACCTTCTGTACGCCGCCGCCGACCCGCGGGTGAGGCTCTCGTGACCGACCTTTCCAAGACTGGCGCCGCGGTCGGCGAACCCGTCGACTCGGCCAAGAGCGCCCCCAACGCGTTCCTCGACGTCCGCGACCTCAAGGTGCACTTCCCGACCGACGACGGCCTGGTCAAGTCCGTCGACGGGCTCAGCTTCACGCTGGAGAAGGGCAAGACCCTCTCCATCGTGGGCGAGTCGGGCTCCGGCAAGTCCGTCACCTCGCTGGCGATCATGGGCCTGCACCGGCTCGGCCCGCGCGGCAAGAACGTGCAGATGTCCGGCGAGATCTGGCTCGACGGCCAGGAACTGGTCGAGGCGCAGCCGGACGAGGTGCGCAAGCTCCGCGGCAAGCAGATGTCCATGATCTTCCAGGACCCGCTGTCCGCGATGCACCCGTACTACAAGATCGGCGACCAGATCGTCGAGGCGTACCGGGTCCACCACGACGTCAGCAAGAAGGCCGCCCGCACGCGCGCCATCGAGATGCTCGACCGGGTCGGCATCCCCGAACCCGCCAAGCGTGTCGACGGCTACCCGCACGAGTTCTCCGGCGGTATGCGCCAGCGCGCCATGATCGCGATGGCCCTGGTCAACAACCCCGAACTGCTCATCGCGGACGAGCCGACGACCGCCCTGGACGTCACCGTCCAGGCGCAGATCCTCGACCTCATCCGGGATCTGCAGAAGGAGTTCGGCTCCGCGGTCGTCCTGATCACGCACGACCTCGGTGTCGTCGCCGAGATCGCCGACGACGTCCTGGTCATGTACGGCGGCCGGTGCGTGGAGCGCGGTCCCGTCGACGAGATCTTCGAGAAGCCGCAACACCCGTACACCTGGGGCCTGTTGGGTTCGATGCCGCGCATCGACCGGGAGACCTCGGAGCGGCTCATCCCGGTCAAGGGCCAGCCGCCGAGCCTCATCAACGTCCCTTCGGGCTGCGCCTTCCACCCGCGCTGCCCGTACGCGGACATCCCCAAGGGCGATGTCACGCGAACCGTGCGTCCCGAGCTGGCGCAGGTCGCCGGCGGGCACTGGTCCGCCTGTCACCTCCCGGCCGAGGACCGTACGCGGATCTGGACCGAAGAGATTGCGCCGAAGCTGTGAGCGATACGAAGAAGCAGACCGCGGCCGTGCCCGGGCAGGCGGCCTCCCCGGAGGACCGCGAGGTGCTGCTCAAGGTCGAGGGACTGAAGAAGCACTTCCCCATCAAGAAGGGGATCCTGCAACGCCAGGTTGCCGCGGTGAAGGCCGTCGACGGCATCGACTTCGAGGTGCGCAAGGGCGAGACCTTGGGCGTCGTCGGTGAGTCGGGCTGCGGCAAGTCGACCATGGGCCGGGTCATCACCCGGCTCCAGGACCCGACGGGCGGCTCGATCCACTTCGAGGGCCAGGACATCACGACCCTGAACTCGGCCGGGATGCGTCCGCTGCGGCGGGACATCCAGATGATCTTCCAGGACCCGTACGGCTCCCTGAACCCCCGGCACACCATCGGCTCGATCGTCTCGGCGCCGTTCCGGCTCCAGGACGTGGAGCCCGAGGGCGGGGTGAAGAAGGAGGTCCAGCGCCTCCTGGAGCTGGTGGGCCTGAGCCCCGAGCACTTCAACCGCTACCCGCACGAGTTCTCCGGCGGCCAGCGCCAGCGCATCGGCATCGCCCGCGCGCTCGCGCTCAAGCCCAAGCTCGTGGTGGCGGACGAGCCGGTCTCGGCGCTCGACGTGTCGATCCAGGCGCAGGTCGTCAACCTCATGGACGACCTCCAGTCGGAGCTCGGCCTGACGTACGTGATCATCGCGCACGACCTCTCCGTGGTCCGGCACGTCTCGGACCGCATCGCGGTGATGTACCTCGGCAAGATCGTCGAACTCGCCGACCGCACCTCGCTGTACGAGGCGCCGATGCACCCGTACACCAAGGCCCTGATGTCGGCCGTGCCGGTGCCGGACCCCAAGCGCCGGGGCGCCAAGAGCGAGCGCATCCTGCTCAAGGGCGACGTTCCCTCGCCGATCTCGCCGCCCAGCGGCTGCCGTTTCCACACCCGCTGCTGGAAGGCGACGGAGATCTGCCGGACGAAGGAGCCCCAGCTGATCGAGCTGCGGCCCGGCCAGCAGGTCGCCTGCCACCACCCGGAGAACTTCGCGGACCAGGCCCCGCAGGACACCGTCCTGCTGAGCGCCGCGAAGGAAGCGGTGGAGCTGGTGGGCGCGGCGGTCCTGGAGAAGCCGGCGGAGACACCGGAGACGGTGGCTCCGGAGGCGGAGGCCCCCGAGGCCGTGGCTCCGAAGGCGACGGCTCCCGAGACGGAGGCTCCGAAGTCGGTGGCCCCCGAGGCGGAGGCCCCGGAGGCGACGGCTCCTGAGGCGGAGGCCCCGGAGGCGACGGCTCCCGAGGCGGAAGCTCCGAAGACGGTGGCTCCGGACGTGGAGGCTCCGAAGGCGACGGCTCCCGAAGCGGAAGCCCCGGAGACGGTGACTCCCGAGGCGGAAGCCCCGGAGGCGACGGCTCCCGAGGCAGCGGTTTCCGAGGCCGGGACCCCCGAGGCGGAGGCTCCGAAGAGGGTGGCCCCGAAGGCGGAGACTCCCGAGGCCGAGTCCGGTGACCAGGAGTCAACTGCCAAGTAGCACATGACGAGTTGGTAAAGTCATGGTCATGGCAAAACGGGAGAGTGCAGAGTCTGGCGTGTCCGTCTGATCGGAAACGCACCCGAAGGGACGACTCATGGCACTCTCCCGTTCGGCACGTCTAGGGTCCCACCCGTCTCCCACCACCACCCTTAGCCGACGCGCTTCGCGCGCAGCCTTGATTGCAACCGCGGCGGCCTCTTTTCTTGTCATCGCCGCCTCATCAGCCCCCACCCCCGGCGCCGACGGCATCGGCGACCCCTACTTCCCCCAGCTCGGCAACGGCGGCTTCGACGCCCGGCACTACGCCCTCGACGTCGCCTACAACCCGGACACCGACCGTCTCGACGGCCGTACGACCCTCACCGCGCGCGCCACCCAGAACCTCTCCTCCTTCGACCTGGACCTCCAGAAGCTGGAGGTCACCGCGGTTCAAGTGAACGGAAGACGGGCCCAGTTCACCCGCTCCGGCGACGAACTGCGCATCACGCCACGGGACTTCCTCCGCAAGGGCAGGGACTTCACGGTCACCGTCACCTACGGCGGTGTCCCCGAACCCCTCAACGGGCCCATCGTGTTCGGCTCCGACTACGGCTGGATGAAGACCCCCGACGGCGTCTTCGTCGCCTGCGAACCCAACGCGGCCTCCACCTGGTTCCCGTCCAGCGACCACCCCTCGGACAAGGCCACCTACGACATCCGCATCAAGGCCCCCAAGGGCCTCACCGGAGTCTCCAACGGCCGGCTCGTGTCGACGTACAGCAAGGGCGACTCGACGTACACCCACTGGCGCGAGAGCAAGCCCATGGCGACCTATCTCGCGACCGCCACCATCGGGAAGTTCGACGTCAAGACCGGGAAGACGCCCGGCGGCATACCGATCTACGTCGCCATCGACCCCGTCCTCGCCAACAGCAACAGCGTCGACGTGTACGCCGTGACGGCCGCCGCCACCGACTACTGGTCGCAGCTGTTCGGGCCGTACCCCTTCGAGGAGACCGGCGCGATCGTCGACGACATGCCGCAGGCCGGGTTCTCGCTGGAGGTGCAGAGCAAGCCCGCCTACTCGGCCGTGCGCAACGAGACGACGATCGTGCACGAGCTGGCCCACCAGTGGTTCGGCGACTCCGTGTCGGTCGCGCACTGGAAGGACATCTGGCTCAACGAGGGCTTCGCGACCTACGCCCAGTGGCTGTGGGCCGAGCACCAGGGCACCCGCACCGCGCACGACTCGTTCCTGGCCGGCTACAACTCCCGCCCCGCCGACAGCGCCTTCTGGGGGACCGTCGTGGCGGACCCGCAGCGCGACACGATGTTCTCGTCCGCCGTCTACCAGCGCGGCGCGATGACCCTCCAGATGCTGCGCGAACGCATCGGTGACACCGCGTTCTTCAAGCTGCTCCCGGCCTGGACCAAGCTCCACCGCTACGGCAACGGCGACACCGCCGGCTTCATCAAGCTCGCCGAGAAGATCAGCGGGCAGCAGCTCGACGACCTGTTCCAGACCTGGCTGTACACACCGGGCAAGCCCACCCTGTAGCTCCACGGGAGACCGGCCGACCGATCCCCACGAGTAACAATGTGGGGTGCTTCAGCAACTGTTCAGCCCCTCCGTCCAGCACACGCTCGACCTCGTCGGCATCTTCGTGTTCGCCATCTCCGGCGCGCTGCTGGCCGTCCGCAAGAACTTCGACGTGTTCGGCATCGCCGTGCTCGCCGAGGTCACCGCGCTGGGCGGAGGGGTGTTCCGCGACCTCATCATCGGGGCGGTGCCCCCCGCCGCCTTCACGGACCTCGGGTACTTCAGCACCCCGCTCTTCGCCGCGCTCCTCGTGTTCTTCCTCCATCCGCACGTGGAGCGCATCCAGTCCGGCGTCAACGTCTTCGACGCGGCAGGACTCGGCCTCTTCTGCGTCACCGGCACGGTGAAGGCCTACGACTACGGGCTCGGCCTGACCTCCTCGGTGGCCCTCGGTCTCGGGTCCGCCGTCGGCGGCGGTGTGCTGCGGGACGTGCTGGCCAACGAGACCCCGTCCCTGCTCCGCTGGGACCGCGACCTGTACGCGGTCCCGGCGATCGTCGGCGCCACCATGGTCGCCGTGTGCATCCGCTACGACGCGGTGACCCCGTTCACCAGCGGGCTCGCGGTCGTCACCGCTTTCGTGCTGCGCCTGCTCGCGATGCGCTTCCACTGGCGAGCTCCGCGTGCGTGGAACCGGCGGTCGACCGTCCGTGAGGAGTAGTCGTCGTGGCCTTCGCGTGCGGATGGTTCTTGCCCATCTCCAGGGTCAGCCAGCGGAAGACGGTCTTCACCTGAGGCCGCCACAGCGCCATCGTGTGCCCGCCCGCGCTGCGCGGCAGGAACACCACGTGCACGGTCGTCGGCGCCGCGGCGACGGACGCCAGCGCGGTGCCCGCCTGGTAGCCGTCGCGGGACTCGCCGGAGATGTACAGCGCGATCGGCGGCGGGGTCTTCTTGGCCTTCAGCAGCAGGTACGGGTTGTTCGCGGCACGCAGGGCCGGGCTCGCGGCGGCGAGTGAATTGCGTTCCGCGATCGGGTCGTTGTAGCCGGACATGCCCACGGCGGCGCGGTAGCGGTCCGGGTGCGCGACGGCGAGCTTGACCGCGCAGTGCGCGCCGGCCGAGTAGCCGGCCACCGCCCAGCCCGAAGGGGCGGGCTCGGCACGGAAGTTGTCCATGACCATCTTCGGCACGTCGACGCTCAGCCAGGTGTCGGCGTTGACCGTGCCGGTGATGTTGGCGCAGCCGGTGTCGACACCGGCCAGCAGGTTGGTGCGCGGGGCGACCAGGATGAAGGGCGCGACCCGGCCGCTCTTCATCAGCGGCATCAGCTGCTCGTTCGCGTGCAGCGACCCGAACCAGGCCTTCGCGGAGCCGGGGTAGCCCGGCAGCAGTTCGACGACCGGGAACTTGTGGTGGCGGTAGGCGGGCTCCTTGTACTGCGGGGGCAGCCAGACGTACACCTCGGCGTTGACGCCGGACACCCGTCCCTTGAGCTGGGTGACCTCGACCCCGCCGGCCGCGCGCATCCCGGGCCCGTCGGCGGGGGAGAAGTCCTGCCTGACCTTGGGCAACCGCTTCAGCGAGATGTTCCCGGTGCCGTTCCTGCCGAGGTTCGCCGCCTGCTGGACGTGGTTGCCGGTGCCGAGGAGGTCGGCCCAGTTGTCGTAGAGGTTGTTCTGGTTGTTGACCATGACGAAGACCAGGGTGACGGCTGTCGCCTGGGCGAACAGCAGCATCAGGGCCCTTGCCGCCACGCGTACGGCCTGGGGGCCGCGCATCCGCGACCACAGCACGAGCGGCAGTATGAGGGCGACGATCGTCAGCACGACTGCGGTGTAGAGGAACGGAGTCCCGGTGAGGCTCATGTCCCCAAAGAGGGGGATCACGGCCCGCGGGTCACGGACGAGTTCGGACACTTACCAAGAAATTGCCGGTTCCTCACCCGTGTGGCCCAGGCTCGGCCGATGGTTTCATATGCCCGCAACAACAAAGCTACCGCTTAGTAATTACCTGTTGTACGGTTCATCCATGCCAGAAGCAGCATCCGCACCGGTGGCCACCGAGGCTCGCCGGGCCACGATCGGCGACAGCGAGTTCGACCGCGACACCGCGGTCGTCCGCCGCGCGCCGGGCGTCTACGACATCGACCTCTCGGCCGGCTGGACGATCATCAGCGCCGTCAACGGCGGCTACCTCCTCGCCGTCCTGGGCCGCGCCCTCGCGGACGCGCTGCCGCACGGCGACCCGTTCACGATCTCCGCGCACTACCTCACCGCGTCCCAGCCCGGCCCCGCGGTGATCCGCACGGACACCGTCCGCACCGGCCGCACCCTCTCCACCGGCCAGGCCTCCCTCTTCCAGTACGACGACGAGGGCCACGAGGTGGAACGCATCCGCGTCCTCGCCTCCTACGGCGACCTGGACGCCCTCCCCGACGACGTCCGGACGACGGCCCGCCCGCCGGTGTTCCCGCCCATGGACCAGTGCTTCGGCCCCGAGGACGGGCCGGCCCCCGTCTCCGGCAGCTCGGCCATCGCCGACCGGCTGATGCTCAAGCTCGACCCGTCCACCCTTGGCTGGGCCCTCGGCGCGCCCTCCGGCAAGGGCGAGATGCGTTCCTGGTTCGGCCTCGCGGACGGCCGCGACGCGGACCCGATCTCCCTGCTCCTCGCGGTGGACGCGCTCCCTCCGACCGCCTTCGAGATCGGCCTCAAGGGCTGGGTCCCCACGGTCGAACTCACCGTCCACGTCCGAGCCCGCCCCGCACCGGGACCGTTGCGGGTGTCGATCACCACCCGCAACCTGGCCGGTGGCTTCCTGGAGGAGGACGCGGAGATCTGGGACAGCGCGGACCGACTGGTCGCGCAGTCACGGCAGTTGGCGCGGGCCCGGCTCAGCTGACCGGCTTCCGCCCCAGCCAGGCCGCCAACCGTCCGTAGGCGTCGGCCCCTTCGGGCGCGGTCCGGGCCGCGGCGAAGGGCGTGTCCGCGTCCCGCTCGGGGTCGGGCAGCACCCGGCGGGCGATGGCGAGCGCGAACTCGGCCAGCTCCGGGTCGAGTCGGACCGGGTGACCCAGCGCCTCGGAGAGATCCCAGGCGTGGGTGACGTTCTCCATGACATAGCCCGAGAGCGCGATCCGGCCCGGTGCCTCCCCCCACGGGACCCGGACCGGCGCGTCCAGCCGGGCGTCGTCCACCCAGGCCTGCCTGACCCGGACGCGGGCCTCGTCGTAGGCGGCCGTCCAGCCCTCGTCGTCGACGCCGTCCACGAAGGGGTGGACGGCCATGCCGTCGCCGCCCTCGCCGACGGTCGCGATGCGGTGGGTGCCGCCGACGAGATGGCTCAGCAGGGTCCGTACGTCGAACTCCGCGCAGGGGGTCGGGCCGTCCAGCTGCTCCGGACGTACCGTCCCGATCAGGGCGGCGGCCTGCTCGGTGGCGCGGGTGTACAGGGGGCGGGGGTCGTTCGCGTTGGTGTTCATGGCACCGATGCTGGACCCATAACCTGACAGTTTCCGTCAACATTTGCGCGGGCTTCCCGGGAGGCGGATTCTGGGGGAGTGAAGGCCGACCGACTCCTCTCGATCCTGTTGCTGTTGCAGACCCGGGGGCGGGTTCCCGCACATGAACTCGCCGACCGCCTCGAGGTGTCGGTGCGGACCATCTACCGGGACGTCGAGGCGCTGTCCGCCTCCGGGGTGCCGGTGTACGCCGAGCGCGGGCGGCACGGCGGGATCGAGCTGCTCGCCGGGTTCCGCACGGACGTCACCGGACTGACCGCCGACGAGTCCCGCGCCCTGTTCATCCTGGCCGCGCAGGGCGCCCACGCCGCCCTCGGCCTCGACGCCGCGCTCGGTTCCGCGCTGCGCAAGGTGATGGCCGCGCTGCCCGCGCCCTACCGCCCGGCCGCCGAGGTGACCTCCCGGCGCATCCTCGTCGACGCCACCCGCTGGAAGGGCGGGCCCCAACCCGCCGTGGATCTGGACGTGTTGCAGGACGCGGTCTTCGCCGACCGGCGGCTGCGGCTGCGCTACCGGCACAGCGGGGCGAAGGACCCGAGCACCTACACCGTCGACCCGTACGGCCTCGTCTCCAAGGCCGGTGTCTGGTACCTCGTCGCCGACCGCAGGGCCCGCCCCCGCCTCTTCCGCGCCGACCGTGTGCACGCGGCGACCCTCCTGCCCGACCCGGTGAAGCGACGTCCGGGCGTCGAACTCGCCGACGCCTGGGAGGAGTTGCGCCGCCAGGTGGAGGAACGCCCCGGCGGGCTCGACGTCACCGTCCGCGTCCGCCGCTCCCGCCTCGACATGTTCGTCCGCCTCAACGCCTCCTCCCTCGCCCGACTCCCCGAGGACGACGGGGAGAAGGAGTGGGTGACGGTCCACCTGTCGTACGGCGTCGTGCGCGAGGCGCGTCAACTGCTCCAGTTCGCGGACGCGTTGGAGGTCGTGTCGCCGCCGGAGGTGCGCGCCGAGGTCGCCGCGGCGGCTGCCTCTGTCACGGAGCTGTACCAGCGAGCAGGCGGCCCATCCGAGTGAACTCGCAGGTCAGCGGCTTCTCTTGAAGCGTCCTTTGCCGGACGCACAGGCGTGGGACAGGGCGCCCCAAAGCATCCCCTAAACGGCGTTGATTGGCTGCCCGCCTCAACACTCCCTCATCGTTTTTGGAGTTGTTTCTCATGAAGCGTGTACGGCTCGTCCCCGCCGTGGCCCTGCTGGTCCTCTCGCCCCTGGCCCTGGCGGCCTGCGGCTCGGGCGACTCGTCGTCGTCCGGCTCGGGCAGCGGCAACTCCGGCTCCACGCAGTCCTGTTCGGCCTCCGGCATGCCCACGGGCAATGCCACGGCACGCCCCAGCGGCTCCCCCTCCGGCGCGCCCACGGGCGCCGCGGCCTCGGGCCGGCCCACGGGCATGCCGACCGGCAACGCCTCGGGGATGCCGACGGGCGCACCCGGCGGAGGGGGCGGAGCGGGCGGCCAGGGCGGCGGCCCCGGTGGCGGGTGCGGGGGCGGTCCGGGCGGTGGCGGGATGAGCGGGGCCCCGCAGCAGGGCTGACCGCGCGCCCGCACGGCAGGGGCGGCCCGTCCGGACACCGGGCGCGCCGCCCCTGACGTATGTCCGGGTACCGGTTTCTCAGCCGAGCCAGTGGCGGCGGCCGACGCTGATCAACCGCATCTGACGTTCGGCGAGTTGGGCCACGCGCTCGCGCTCCTCGGCCGGCTCCTCCAGCGCCTCCAGGAAGAGCGAGGCGGTGATGAGCATCTGGTCGACATAGAGGTGGGCCAGCATCAGCAGGTCCTCCTCGGGCCATCCCGCCGACTCCGGGTCCTTGGCGAGTTCGGCCTTCACCTCCTCGGCGAACCGGGCGAGTTGCTCCCGGATCTCCTCCCGGACCGGCTGGACCCCACCGTGCCGTTCGCGGGCGATGAAGCGCACGTGGGCCGGGTGCGAGTCCACGTGGTGGGCGATCAACTCGACGGCGCGGGTGATGCGTTGGGCGCTGTCGGTGGGGGCCACCGTCTGCCGGATCATCGGGTGCAGGCTGCCCAGCGCCTCCTCGACGAGTGCGACCCCGAGGTCGGCCGTGGAGCGGAAGTGCCGGTAGAAGGCGGTCGGGGCGACGCCCACCGCCCGGGTGACCTCGCGCAGGCCGAGACTGCTCAGGCTCTGCTCCTCCAGCAGTCCCAACGCGGCGTCCAGCAACGCCTGTCGGGTCTTCTGCTTCTGTGCCTGCCGGATGCCGAGGGTGTGACTCATGTCATCCAGTTAACAACTGTTCTCCGTATTTTAAAAGCCGTCGGACGGGATAGACTCAAGTTCAGTGAACAAGTGTTACTACAACCGTTCACCGAAACGTAACGAGAGTCGTCCCGGACATCTCGGAGGGGGATTCATCCCATGCTGTTCCTCGTCGTAGCGCTCCTGCTGTTCGGCGTCGTGGTGGGCACCGTGGCCCACGCGCCGCTGGCCTTCACCGCCGTCGCCGCCGCGGTCATCGCCGTATGGCTGGGCATCTTCGCGCTCCGTGAGCGGCACGGCCGCCGCGGCCGTCCGTCCGCCAACTGACCGTCCGCAGCCGCCCGTCGGCCGCCCGACCCACCGCCCGCCCGATCATCGGGAGCTGAACTTCCATGCAACTCACCGCACCGGCACGCGGCACCACCACCGCCGTCAAGCCCACCGGCCGGCGTGACGCCGACGGCATGGCCGTCGCGTCCTTCATCCTCGGCCTCGTCGGCCTGCTCGTGCTCAACGTCTTCCTCGGCCCGATCGCCATCGCCCTGGCCGGCGCGGCGCTGTGGCGCGGCACCGCCCGTCGCGGACGTGCCTTCCTCGGCCTCGGCCTCGGCATCGCCGATCTGCTGGTCCTCGTCGCCTTCATGCAGCTGGACAGCACCGTCTCCTGGAGCTTCTAGGAGACGGGTCGGGTCCCGTCGAGGCGCCCGCCCCTCCGGGGTGCGCACCGGGGCCCGTAGAATCGGCGTCACCATGGCATACCTCGACCACGCCGCGACCACCCCGATGCTTCCCGAGGCAGTCGAGGCGATGACGGCCCACCTGAGCATCACGGGCAACGCCTCCTCCCTCCACGCGTCCGGCCGCACGGCCCGCCGTACGGTCGAAGAGGCCCGGGAGACCCTCGCCGAGGCGCTCGGCGCGCGACCCAGCGAGGTCGTGTTCACCTCCGGCGGCACCGAGGCCGACAACCTCGCGGTGAAGGGCCTGTACTGGTCCCGCCGCGACGCCGACCCGGCCCGCACCCGGGTGCTGGCAAGCCCCGTCGAGCACCACGCCGTCCTGGACGCCGTCCACTGGCTGGGCGAGCACGAGGGCGTCACCGTCGAGTACCTCCCTGTCGACTCCTACGGCCGCGTCCACCCCGAGGTGCTGCGCGAGGCGATCGCCCGCAACCCCGACGACGTCGCCCTGGCGACCGTGATGTGGGCCAACAACGAGATCGGAACGGTCCTGCCGGTCCGCGAACTCGCCGACGTGGCAGGAGAGTTCGGGGTCCCCCTGCACGCCGACGCGGTGCAGGCCTTCGGCCAGGTCCCGGTCGACTTCGCCGCCTCCGGACTCGCCGCGGCCACCGTCTCCGGCCACAAGATCGGCGGGCCGTACGGCATCGGGGCCCTGCTGCTGGGCCGCGAGTACACCCCCGTGCCCGTCCTGCACGGCGGCGGCCAGGAACGCCATGTCCGCTCCGGCACCCTCGACGTCCCCGCCATCGCCTCCTTCGCGGTCGCCGGCCGCCTCGCCGCCGAACAGCGCGAGTGGTTCGCCCGCGAGATCGGCGCCCTGCGCGACGACCTCGTCACGGCCGTCCGTACGGCGGTCCCGGACGCGATCCTCGGCGGCGACCCGGTGCACCGGCTGCCGGCCAACGCCCACTTCACGTTCCCCGGCTGCGAGGGCGACTCCCTGCTGCTCCTGCTCGACGCCCAGGGCATCGAGTGCTCCACCGGCTCCGCCTGCACCGCGGGCGTCGCCCAGCCCAGCCACGTCCTGCTCGCCACCGGCACCGATCCGGACCTCGCCCGCGGCACCCTGCGCTTCTCCCTCGGCCACACCTCCACGGAGGCCGATGTGGAGGCCGTGGCCAAGGCGATCGGCCCGGCGGTCGAGCGGGCCCGCGCCGCCGGACTGACCTGACCCGGGGACGGACAAAACCGGGGAGAGCCCGTCAGGTGCTCTCCCCGGTCTTGTCCGTCCGGCGTCCATGGGGGAGGCCGACGCCGGACCTCGGACGACCTTGCCGTGAGCGGGACTAGCCGTCCGTGGCGGAGGCGCTGGGGGTCGCCGTCGCGGTGGAGTCGTCCGTCGCGGAGGCGGAGGCACTCGCGGACGCGCTCGCGCTCGCACTGGCCGTGGCCGTGGAGTCGGTGCTGTCGGTGGTGCTCGTGCCGGTCACCATGAGGGAGGCCATCATGCCCTCGTCCTCGTGCTGTAGGAGATGGCAGTGGAGCATGTACATATAGGTGTCGTCGGCGAAGTCGGTGAACTCCATGGCGATCTTGATCGAACCGCCGCCGACCACCTCGTAGGTGTCGTACCAGCCGAGCTGGACCCCGGTCGGGTCCTCGCCGTTGACGGCGATCAACTGGTAGGGCACGTCGTGCAGATGGAACGAGTGCTCCAGCTGGGTGGCGTTCTGGATCGTCCAGATCTCCTTCGCGCCGACCGTCGTGCTGATCATCGCCATCGCGGCCATGGTCGTACCGATGGCCCCGTCGATCTCCATGTTGGCGCCGCTCTGGCTGAGCGTGATCGTGCGGGCGGTGAAGTCGCTCGTGTCGTAGCGGTCGATGGTGTTGAGCGTGGTGGGCAGGTCGGCCGGGGTGTCGGTGCCACTGGCCGTCACCGCGAGGACGTCGTACGTGCCGCTGCCGCCGCGGATCCAGCCGGTGGTGATCACGGCCTGGAGGGTCGCGTCCGCGGTGAGGTCCATGACGAACTCGGCCCGGGCGCCGGCCACCAGACGGATCGTGGTCACCTCGGTTGCCTCGGTCAGATAGCCCTGGTCGGTGCTGATCTGGGTGAGCGTGCCGCCGTCGCTGCGCTGGAGCACGATGATGTCGGACGGCGAGGCGTTCAGCGCGCGGAACCGGGTCCGGGTCTTCGTGGCGGTGAAACCCAGCGTGGTGGAGTCCACGTTGGTCCCGTTGAGCAGGAGGGGGAAGGTGGTGGTGCTCAGCCGGTAGCCGGCCGCGTCGTACTTGATGTCTCCGCCGGTGTCCACGGCGAGGGACTGGAAGATGAGCGGGACGTCGTCGACGCCGTAGTCGCTGGGCAGCGCGGCGGACGCGTCCGAGGAGTCCTCGACGATGATCATCCCGGCCAGGCCGTGCACGGCCTGCTTGGCGGTGGTGCCCAGGGCGTGCGGGTGGTACCAGAGGGTGGTGGCCGGGTCCTTGACGGTGAACGTGGGCGACCAGGTCGTGCCGTCGGCGAAGGCGACCTGCGGGCCGCCGTCCATCTTCGCCGGCACATGGGCGCCGTGGAAGTGGACGGTCGTGTCCTCGCCGATGTCGTTGGTGATGTTGAGCAGGACCGTGTCGCCGTTCGTCCACTTCAGGGTGGGGCCGAGGAAGTCCTGGTTGTAGCCCATCGTCTTGCTGGTGACGCCCGAGATCACCTCGTGGGTGCCGGTCTTGGCCTCCAGCGTGAACGTGGTGACCCCGCCGGAGGTGGTGCCCTCCAGGAGGTCCGGGACGACCAGGGTGCTGTCCGCCGCGGACGCCTTGTTCTTCGCCGCGTCGTTCAGCAGCGAGAAGGCGCCTCCGGCCGCGGCGACCGCCGCGATACCTGCCCCGGCCATGCCGCCGAGGAACTTGCGCCGGTGCAGGCCCTTGCCCCGGGCCGCACTGTCCTTGCCGTGGTCGCGCTTCTCCGCCGCGCTCTTGCGGTGGTTGCCCTTGGTGTCTCTGTTCTGATCCGACGCGGGCTCGCTGGTGTGTGTCATGCGCCAGAGATTTGGCCTAAGGGCTGTGTAAGGACTGGGCGACACTTAGTGGTCAGCAGGGCAAGCTGTGAAAGGTGAGCGTGCCCGCTCTCTCCCCAACTCCCCTGGACGCTCTGCCGAGTTGGCGTGCCCCAGGTCACTTTCGGGGCAGGGGACGCATCGGACACCGCCGTGACTGAAACGACTCATAGCCAGAGCGTGGTGTGACCTGGGTCACGCTTGTGTCCGGTGTGCCCGCGTTACGAGGTTCATGTACCGGTCCCAGTCCCAGTACCGCCCCGGGTCCGTGTGATCGGTCCCCGGCACCTCCACATGACCGATGACATGGTCCCGGTCGACGGGGATGCCGTACCGCCCGCATATCTGTGCCGTCAGCCGCGCGGAGGCCGCGTACATCGCGTCGGTGAACGACGACCTCCGGTCCACGAAGCCCTCGTGCTCGATGCCGACACTGCGTTCGTTGTACTCCCTGTTCCCCGCGTGGAAGGCCACGTCCAGCTCGCGGATCATCTGCGTGACGGCCCCCTCCTTACGGACGATGTAGTGCGCCGCCGCCTGGTGGGCGGGGTCCTGGAAGGCCTTCACCGCGCTGTCGTAGCCGCCCTGGGTGACGTGGACGATCACCCGGTCTATCGCGTAGTCGTCAGGACGGTCGGCCCGCCGGTAGTTCGCCGACGAGGCCGCCACCCAGGTCGCGCCCCCGAAGTCGACCGCGCCCGGCGTCCGAGGCTTCTCCACGCCCGGCATCCGCCACCACAGCCGCGACAGCTCGTCCCGCGCCAGCACCGCCGTCCCCACGGCCGCCGCGGCCCCGCCGATCAGCAGAGCGCGCCGCCCGAGCCGCCGCCCCGCCGCTTCTCCGTCGTCTTTCGTCTCCCCCATGTGATCGTCAACGGATACTCGCGGGTCCCGGTTCCCGATGCCCCGTACTCTGGAGGGGTTATGACTGAGACCTCCTCGCAGCGCCCCCGCCCGCTTCGCGTACTCGCCGCCATGTCAGGCGGAGTCGACTCCGCCGTGGCCGCCGCCCGGGCCGCCGAAGCCGGCCACGACGTGACCGGCGTCCACCTCGCGCTCTCCGCGAACCCCCAATCGTTCCGCACGGGCGCGCGTGGCTGTTGCACCATCGAGGACTCACGGGACGCCCGCCGTGCCGCCGATGTCATCGGCATCCCGTTCTACGTCTGGGACCTCGCCGACCGCTTCCGCGAGGACGTCGTCGAGGACTTCGTCGCCGAGTACGAGGCCGGCCGCACCCCGAACCCCTGTCTGCGCTGCAACGAGAAGATCAAGTTCGCCGCGCTCCTCGACAAGGCGCTCGCCCTCGGCTTCGACGCCGTCTGCACCGGCCACTACGCCCAGGTGATCGTCAACGAGGACGGCAGCCGCGAACTGCACCGCGCCTCCGACATGGCCAAGGACCAGTCCTACGTCCTCGGCGTCCTGGACGAGAGGCAGCTCGCGCACGCCCTCTTCCCGCTCGGCGACACCGTGACGACGAAGGACGAGATCCGCGCGGAGGCCGAGCGCCGCGGCCTCGCGGTCGCCAAGAAGCCCGACTCGCACGACATCTGCTTCATCGCCGACGGCGACACCCAGGGCTTCCTCGCAGGCCGCCTGGGCAAGGCCGAGGGCGCCATCGTCGACGAGTCCGGCGAGGTCATCGGCTCGCACGAGGGCGCGTACGGCTTCACCATCGGCCAGCGCAAGGGCCTGCGCATCGGCACCCCGGCCGCCGACGGCAAGCCGCGCTACGTCCTGGACATCTCCCCGGTCGACAACACCGTGACGGTCGGCCCGGCCGCCTCCCTGGACGTCAGCGGCCTGACCGCCGTCCGCCCCCGCTGGTGCGGCACGGCCCCCACCGGCCCCGGCACCTACACCGCCCAGCTCCGCGCCCACGGCGGCGAGACCGAGGTCACCGCCGAACTCGTCGACGGCACCCTGGAGGTGTCCTTCAGCGAGCCGGTGCGGGGCGTGGCCCCCGGGCAGGCGATCGTGCTCTACGACGGCACGCGCGTGGTGGGGTCGGCGACGATCGCGACGACCACGCGCGCGGCCACGGCGATGGCCTGACCCGCACGGCTGATGCCGGGCCCGGCCGTGGCCAAGTGGGGCCGGTGCGCGGCTAGTCGGAGAAGAACTCCATGAGCAGCGGTGCCAGGACGGTCGGGTCCACCATGTGGGTCTGGCCGTCCAGGACGCGGTACGTCCCGTCCTGCGCCACGTCCGCCGCCTGCCGCGCGGCCTGACGCATCCACTCCGGGCTCGCGCCGCCCGCGATCGTGAGCACCGGGACGGACAGGGACGCCAGCCGCTCTACCGGGACCAGACCGTCTCCCAGGGCCGCGTCGTCGTAGGCGAGGGTGGGGGCGATCGCCTCCATGCCGGGCCACATGGGGGAGCGGCGGGCGCCCTCGATCATCTCCGGGGGCGCGCCCGTCAGCGCCATGAACAGCTCCACGGCGTCGCCCCGGCGGTCCTCGGCGAGGAGTTCCGTCAGCCGCTCGGTGTACTCGGCGCGCTCCTTGGCACCGCTGCTGTCGAGGGCGAACGGCGGCTCGTAGAGGGCGACTTCGGTCACCGCCAGGCCGCTCGCCGCCGCGTGCACGGCAAGGGCGGCGCCCGAGGAGTGGCCGTAGAGCGCGGCGCTGCCGCCCACGGCGTCGATCAGCGCCGCGATGTCCTCGACCTCACGGGCCACGGCGAACGGCGCCGTGTCGCCGCTCGCGCCCCGGCCCCGACGGTCGTACGGGACCGCCCCGAACCGGTGCGCGAGCTGCGCGGCGAGCGGCAGCAGCCCGTCGCCCGTGGTCATCGCGCCACCGACCAGGACGACGGGCGAACCCTCACCGATGCGTTCGTACGCGATGGCGGTGCCGTCGCGCGAAACAGTCTTCTTGTCCATGGAACGGAGACTGCCGCACGCGAGGGAACTAATCGGTCACAACACTTCTACTTCGTAGAAGCAGAGGTGGTCCTTGATCTGCGCGACGTCCGGCTTGGGCTCGGGGTAGGCCCACACCAGGTCGGTCGCGTCGGGGAGGGACCAGTAGGACGCGTCCCCCTTGAAGGGGCAGTGGGTGTGGGTCTCGGAGGGGGTCAGGAGGTCCAGGCGCACGTCCTCCGGAGGGAGGTAGTAGCGCACGGGACAGCCCGTCTCCTTCAGGATCAGGGGGCGGTCGCTCTCCGCCAGCACCTGGTCGCCGTGGACGACGCGTACGCGGCGGTCGCCCTGCTCGATCGTGATCGTGTGTCCGTCAGCCATACCGGAGAAGCACTCGCGGGCCCCTGGTTCTTCCCGCGTACGGTGACGACATGAAGATCTGCGTGTTTCTCTCCGCCGCCGACCTGGACGAGCGCTACACCCGCCCCGCGCGGGAGTTCGCGGAACTGCTGGGCAAGGGCGGGCACACTCCCCCACTGCCTTGAGGGCGTGGGGGGACCCCCAGTGTGGGGCGGCTCCGAGTCCGGGCTGATGAAGGTGGTCGCCGACGGCGTCCAGGCGGCCGGCGGACGGCTCGTGGGCGTCTCGGTGACCTTCCTGGCGGCGTCCGCGCGGGCGGACGCCGACGAGATGGTGATCGCGGCCGACCTCGCCGAACGCAAGCGGCTGCTCCTGGAGAAGTCCGACGCCGTGGTGATCATGGTGGGCGGCACCGGGACGCTGGACGAGGCGACGGACATCCTGGAGCTGAAGAAGCACGGCCACACCGACAAGCCGGTGGTACTGCTCAACACGGCGGGCTTCTACGACGGCCTCAAGACCCAGTTCCAGCGCATGGAGGACGAGGGGTTCCTGCCCGTCCCGCTCACCGACCTGGTGTTCTTCGCCGAGGAGCCGGTCGGGGCGCTGGCCTACCTCGAGGAGTCGTTCGGCACACCGTGATGCGAGCATGGCGGGCATGGCTACACATGTGATCACCGGGGCCGGTTCCGGCATCGGCGCGGCCGTCGCCCGCCGGCTGCACGCGCGCGGGGACGACCTCGTGCTGCACGCGCGCGACGCGGGCCGCGCGAAGGAACTGGCGGCGGAGTACCCCGGGGCGAGCACCCTGGTGGGCGACCTGGCGGACCCGGACAAGCTCAGCTGGGCGTTCTCGCACCAGAGCCTGCCCGACCGGGTGGACACGCTGCTGCACATCGCCGGGGTCGTCGACCTCGGCCCGGTGGGCGAGCTGACCCCGAAGACCTGGCGCCACCAGCTCAACGTCAACCTCGTCGCCCCCGCGGAACTGACCCGCCACCTCCTGCCCCAACTCCGCCTGTCCGGCGGCCACGTCCTCTTCGTGAACTCCGGCGCGGGTCTGCGCGCGAGCGCCGACTGGTCCGCCTACGCCGCCTCCAAGCACGGCCTCAAGGCCCTCGCGGACTCCCTCCGCCAGGAGGAACACCCCAACGGCGTCCGCGTCACCTCCGTCTACCCCGGCCGCACCGCCAGCCCCATGCAGGCCAAGGTCCACCAACAGGAGGGCAAGGCGTACGACGCGGCCCAGTGGATCGACCCGGAGTCGGTCGCGACGACGATCCTCATGGCGATCGACCTGCCGGGGGACGCGGAGGTCAACGACCTGACGGTGCGACCGGGCCGCTAAGAAGGCCCTTTCGGGGGCGGGGTGGGGGTCTGGGGCGCAGCCCCCAGGGGCGCTGCCACACCCCCGGAGGGTTCCGTAGTCTTCCGGGGTGAGCAACAACAGCCAGTTCAGCTTCGGTGCCGCCACCGGTGTCGGTTCCCTGCCCGGTGGTGACGCCCGTGAGGCCGCCCGGACCGCCACCGGGGCCTTCGAGGACTTCCCGTTCCTGCCCGAGCTGCCCGCCCGGGGCCCCGGCGCGGACATGATCGGCCGGACCGCGGGACTCCTCGTCGAGGTGTACGCGCGCGTGGAGCCCAGCGGGTGGCGGGTCGGCGACCGTCCGGGCCGGGACACCAAGCGGGCGTGGGCCTGGCTGGGAGAGGACCTCGACGCCCTGGAGGAGTTCACCCAGGGGTACGAGGGCCCCCTCAAGGTGCAGGCCGTAGGACCCTGGACCCTCGCCGCCGGCCTGGAGCTGAGGAACGGCGAGTCCGCGCTCTCCGACCTCGGCGCCAGCCGGGACCTCGCCGGCTCGCTCGCCGAGGGCCTGCGTAACCACCTCGCCGACGTCCAGCGCCGCGTCCCCGGCGCCCAGATCGTCCTCCAGCTCGACGAACCCTCCCTCATGGCCGTCCTGCGCGGCCACGTCAGATCGGCCAGCGGCTACCGCACCCACCGCGCCGTGGACCGCCAACTCGTCGAGGACACGCTCCGCGAGGTCATCGGCGTGCACGGGAGCGGCCCGGTCGTCGTCCACTCCTGCGCCCCCGACGTCCCGTTCGCCCTGCTGCGCCGCGCGGGCGCCGCCGGGGTCTCCTTCGACTTCTCCCTCCTCACCGAGCGTGACGACGACGTGATCGGCGAGACGGTCGAGGCCGGCACCCGGCTCTTCGCCGGTGTCGTGCCGGGCACGGACACCGCATTGTCAGACCCTGCCGGTAGCGTCATGGGTGTCAGGACGCTGTGGCGCAGGCTGGGGCTGCGACCGGGACTTCTCGCGGAGGCGGTCACCATCACCCCGTCGTGCGGACTCGCGGGGGCTTCTCCGGAGTACGCGCGCCATGCCCTCGCCCACTGCGTCCGGGCGGCGAGATCCCTCGCGGACAACCCTGAGTGACGGAAGGACAACACGGTGGCCGGCGACAGGCAAGCGGAGACGGCGGTGCCCGCAGAGGCACGGGAGAAGCACGCGCAGCTCGCTGAGCAGATCGAGGAGCACCGCTTCCGGTACTACGTGAACGACGCACCGGTCGTCAGCGACGCGGAGTTCGACAAACTCCTGCGCGCCCTGGAGGCGCTGGAGGAGGAGTACCCCGAGCTGCGGACGCCGGACTCCCCGACCCAGAAGGTCTCCGGGGCCTACGAGACGGAGTTCACGTCCGTCGTCCACCGCTCCCGCATGCTCTCCCTGGACAACGCCTTCGACGACCTGGAGCTGGCGGCCTGGGCCGAGCGCGTCCAGAAGGACATCGGCACCCCTGACTACCACTTCCTGTGCGAGCTGAAGGTCGACGGCCTCGCGGTCAACCTGACGTATGAGCACGGCCGCCTCACGCGCGCGGCGACCCGCGGTGACGGCCGCACGGGCGAGGACATCACGCCCAACGTCCGCACGATCGCGGAGATCCCGGACCGCCTCACCGGCGACCGCGTCCCCGGCCTGGTGGAGATCCGCGGCGAGGTCTACTTCCCGATGGAGAAGTTCGAGGAGCTGAACGCTCGGCTGGTCGAGGCCGGAGACAAGCCCTTCGCCAACCCCCGTAACGCGGCGGCGGGTTCACTCCGCCAGAAGGACCCCCGCGTCACCGCCACCCGCCCTCTGCACATGGTCGTGCACGGCATCGGCGCCCTGGAGGACTTCACCCCCCTCACCCGCCTCTCCGAGGCCTACGACCTGCTGAAGACCTGGGGCCTGCCGACCTCCCCGTACAACAAGGTGGTCGACGACCTCGACGCCGTAAGGGAGTTCATCCGGTACTACGGCGAGAACCGCCACTCCGTGGCGCACGAGATCGACGGCGTGGTCGTCAAGCTCGACGAGATCCCCCTCCAGGGACGGCTCGGTTCCACCTCCCGCGCCCCGCGCTGGGCGATCGCGTGGAAGTACGCGCCCGAGGAGGTCAACACCAAGCTTCTCAACATCCGCGTGGGCGTGGGCCGTACGGGCCGGGTCACCCCGTACGCCCAGGTCGAGCCGGTGACGGTGGCGGGCTCGGAGGTCGAGTTCGCGACGCTGCACAACCAGGAGGTCGTCAAGGCCAAGGGCGTCCTCATCGGCGACACGGTGGTGCTGCGCAAGGCCGGTGACGTGATCCCGGAGATCCTCGGCCCGGTCGCCGACCTGCGGGACGGCAGCGAGCGGGAGTTCGTGATGCCGACCGAGTGCCCCGAGTGCGGTACCGCGCTGCGGCCGATGAAGGAGGGAGACATCGACCTCCGCTGCCCGAACGCCCGCACCTGCCCCGCCCAGTTGAGAGAGCGGCTCTTCTACCTCGCGGGCCGCAAGGCGCTGGACATCGACCACTTCGGCTATGTGTCGGCCGCCGCCCTCACCCAGCCCCTGGAGCCGGCCGACCCGCCGCTGAAGAACGAGGGAGACCTGTTCGACCTCACCATCGAGCAGCTGCTGCCCATCAAGGCGTACGTCCTCGACCAGAACAGCGGGCTGCCCAAGCGCGATCCGAACACCGGCGAGGAGAAGATCGTCACGGTCTTCGCCAACCAGCAGGGCGAGCCCAAGAAGAACGCGCTGGCGATGCTGGAGACCATCGCCGCCGCCAAGGACCGTCCGCTCGCCCGCATCCTCACCGGCCTGTCGATCCGTCATGTCGGCCCGGTCGCGGCCGAGGCGCTGGCCCGCGCGTTCCGGTCGATCGACCGCATCGAGCAGGCGAGCGAGAAGGAGCTGGCGGACACCGACGGCGTCGGCGGGATCATCGCCGCCTCCCTCAAGGAGTGGTTCGCCGAGGACTGGCACCAGCAGATCCTGCGCAAGTGGCGGGCGGCCGGGGTCCGGATGGAGGACGAGGGGTCCGGCGAGGACGAGGGCCCGCGCCCGCTCGAAGGCCTGACCGTGGTGGTCACCGGCACCCTCGAACACTTCACCCGGGACGGGGCGAAGGACGCCCTCCAGAGCCGCGGAGCGAAAGTGACCGGTTCTGTTTCGAAGAAGACGTCTTTCGTCGTCGTAGGTGACAATCCTGGTTCCAAGTACGACAAGGCGATGCAGGTCAAGGTGCCTGTTCTGAACGAGGACGGCTTCACCGTCCTGTTGGAGCAGGGCCCCGAGGCCGCCGCCGAAGTCGCGCTTCCGGTCGAGGAGTAGCGAGGAGCAGCGGTTGAAGGTCACCCGATCGGCGCATACCAGATGCATACGGGTGGCCGGGTCGCATTCGGGCAACCGTCTACGACCGCTGCCCGTGGAAGCCTTCTGCGGCCTACTGTTGAGGTGTGCACCTGCCGTGCCCAGCTGCGGTTGGGGCAACCCCCTGCTCTTGGTGAGCAGGGGGAGGGGATTTCCAAACACGGTGCCGTTGACGGAAGTCGGGCAGCGGACCGCGTGGCGTGGGCACCGCCGGCTGTGAGAGGGACGGGAATGGAACCGACCGAGAGCGCCCCCCCGGACTCACTGCTGCGCCGGGTCACCGGCGCCTGGCGGGAGAGCCGTTGGGGAGCGCGACCCGTGGAGCGTCCGGGCGCCCAGCCGCGCGCCACCGGACAGTACTCCACACCGGACGCGCGCCACTCCGTACCACTGACCTCCGACCCGACCGCCGGACTCCCCGGCGGCGAGTCCGGGCGGCATCCGAGCTGGCCCGCGCTGCCGACGGGGGTGGTGGCCGCGGCGGGCTTCGTCCTCGGCGCCGGCTTCTTCCGGGCGTTCACCGGCGACCACGCGCTCTTCCCGTCCGGCACGGTCGGCTGGTCGCTGGCCGTCCTGACCGGCATCATCGTCGGCCACCTGGTCGCCCTCGGCCGCGCCCGCTGGTGGGGCGGCACCGGCTCGGGCGCCGCCCTCACCCTCGGCGTCCTGCTGCTCTACGGCTGGGTCGCCGCCGGCATGGTCAGCCTCACCGTCGTCGTCCTGGTCGGCATAGCCCGCCGCAACCGCTGGCGCCAGGGCGTGCTGCACGGCGCGGTGGACATCCTCGGCATCGCCGCCGGCGCCCTCGTGCTGGGCTCCTTCGGCCGGGTGCCGTCGGTCGAGAAGCCGTGGAACCCCGCCAGTTGGACGGTCTACACCGCCCCCGAAGTGGTCCTCGTCGCCGTCGCGTACCTCGCCGTGACCCGCACCCTGCTCTGGTACCTGCACGCCCCGCGCAACGGCGGACTGCCCACCGTCGCCCGCACCGCCCTGCTCCGACAGGGACTGGTCGCCGTGGCCCTGCTCGGCATCGCACCGCTCATCTGCGTGGTCGCCATGGCCCAGCCGGTGCTGCTGCCGCTCTTCTCGATCCCGCTCATCGCCCTCGACTCCACCCTGTGGATGGCCCGCGCCAGGGCCGAGGAGCAGCTGCGCGACCCGCTCACCGGGCTGCCCAACCGGCAGTGGCTCCTGGAGCGCATCTGGACCGCCCTGGACGACGCCGAGCGCATCGGCGCCAAGGCCGCCCTCATGCTCATCGACCTCGACCGGTTCCGGTCGGTCAACGACACCCTGGGCCATCTCGCCGGTGACCGGCTGCTGTTGCAGATCGCCGACCGGCTGCGGGTGGCGCTGCCGCGCGGGGCGGAGGCCGCGCGGCTCGGCGGTGACGAGTTCGCCGTCCTGCTGCCCGTCGCCGACTCCACCACGTCCGCGACCCGGGTCGCCCGCAACCTCGTCGCCGCGCTCAGCTCCCCGCTCGACCTCGACGGGCTCACCCTCGTCCTGGAGGCCAGCGCGGGCGTCGCCGTCTTCCCCGACCACGCCCTCGACGCCGAGGGACTGCTGCGCCGGGCGGACGTCGCGATGTACCAGGCGAAGCGGGACCGTACGGGCGTAGAGGTCTACGAGTCCAAGCGGGACTCCAACACCCCGGACCGGCTCGGTCTGTTGGGGGATCTGCGGCGTGCCCTCGACGCGCACGAGGTGCAGCTGCACTACCAGCCGAAGGTCCGTTTCGACGGTCAGGTCGCCGGGCTGGAGGCGCTGGTGCGGTGGGTGCATCCGGAGCGCGGGAAGGTGCCGCCGGACGAGTTCATAGCGATCGCCGAGTCGTCCGGGCTGATGCCGCATCTCACCGAGTACGTGCTCGACACCGCCCTCGCCCAGGTCGCCAGGTGGAGGGCCCAGGGGCTGTTCGTGCCGGTCGCGGTGAACGTCTCGCCCCGCGATGTGCACACGCCCGGGTTCGCGGGGTCCGTCGCCGCGCGGCTCGCCCGGCACGGTGTCCCCGCGGGGTCGCTCCAGCTGGAGATCACCGAACACGTCCTCCTGGAGGACCCCCAGCGCGCCGCCGACACCCTCAACGGACTGACCGGGCACGGCGTGAAGATGTCGCTCGACGACTTCGGCACGGGGTATTCGTCGCTGGTGCATCTGCGGCGCCTGCCGGTCAGCGAGCTGAAGATCGACCGGTCGTTCGTGGCGCGGCTGGCGGTGGACACCGAGGACGCGGAGATCGTCCGGTGCACCGTCGATCTCGCGCACTCCCTCGGGCTGCTGGTCGTGGCCGAGGGGGTCGAGGACGACGAGACGTGGGAGCGGTTGCGGGATCTCGGGTGTGACGCCGTGCAGGGGTGGCTCGTCGCCGCGGCGATGCCTCCCGAGGACATGACGGCGTGGCTGCGGGCGCGGGGGTCCCGGGGGTGGCAACGGCCGCGCGCCGCGCTGCCCGCGGCCCTGCCGTCGGCCGCGGCCGACGATCCGGGCCGGATCGGGTGAGGTGTCCGGTGCGGGCCCTCTGCGGCCGGTCGCGCCCACGCGGCGGAGCCGCCCATGGACACATCCCGCGCCCCTGACGCGGGTCAGCTGGCCCGCGTCGTGAAGTGACTGATCAGTAGCGCCAGGCGCTCCTCGTGTGCGCCCTCCGGCAGCCGGCCACTGCGCATCAGCGTCACCAGACCGTGCAGGCCCGCCCAGTACGTCTCCGTCAGCAGGGCCGGGTCCTCGCCCTTCGCCGCGATCGGTTCGACCGCCTTGAACAGTTCGCCGAACGCCTCCTGAAGCGGCGCCGGTGCCTCCGGGGTCGCGAACGGCAGGTCGACGATGTGGGTGAACATCGCGTCGTAGAGCGCGGGGCGGCGGCGGGCGAACGAGGTGTACGACTCGCCCACCGCGGTCAGCGCCTCCCGTGTGCCCCGCGCCGCGGCGCGGGCCGTGCGCATCTCGGCCGCGAACTCCTCGCAGCCCTGGACCGCGACCGCGGCCATGATGGCGCCCTTGTCCTTGAAGTGGCTGTAGAGGACGGGCTGGCTGTACTCGATCTCGGCTGCCAGGCGGCGGGTCGTCACCGCGTCCCAGCCCTCCGTCTCGGCGAGTTCCCGTGCGGCCGAGACGATCAGCCGCTCCCGTTCCGCCCGCTCGCGCTCCCGGCGCGTCTGAATCGTCATGCCCTGGATTCTAGCACCGCTAGCGTTCCTGTCGTCGCTCTGCTAGCTTTGCTCTTGTCGCTAGCGCCGCTAGCGAACGAGACGGGAGAAGTGGCATGACCATCACCGCGTACACCCTGGCTATCGCGCTCGACCTGTTCTGCCTGTTCCTCGGCTACCGCTTCCTGTTCCGGCCCGGCCCCGCCGCCGCCGGGTACGGAGTGCCGGCCGATCCCGCCGGTGACGCCGGCGCCTACCTCACGATCAAGGGCGTCCGGGACGGCACGCTGGGCCTAGTCGGCCTCGCGCTGCTGGCCTTCGCCGGGGCGCATGCCGAGGCCTGGTTCATGCTCTGCGTCGCGGTCGTCCCGTTCGGCGACACCGCCATAGTGCTGCGGCACGGCGGAGCGAAAGCCGTGGCGTTCGGGATCCACTTCGCCACGGCGATCGTTGTACTGATCAGTGCCGTCCTGCTCTTCCTCGCCTGAGCCGTGCTCCTCCGGCTCTTCCCGCTCCTTCGACTCCTCCGGCTCTTCCGACTCTTCCGAACGGGGTTCCGAAATGTCGCTGCTCGTACCGAAGTCCGGTGAGTCCGGTCAGCCCGGTCAGTCCGGCGAGTCGGTGATCGTCCGTGATGCCGAGGCCGAGGTGGTGGGCCGGGCGCCGACCACCGTGAAGCTCCTCGCGGACAGCAGCGCGACCGGCGGCGCGCTGTCCACGCAGCGCGTCACCCTCACGGGGGGAGCGGACGGCGCGAAACCGCACTGGCACGGAAAGTCCGCCGAGATGTTCTTCCTGCTCGACGGCGCCGCCGAGATCCTCTCCGGCGACCAGGTCGTCACCGCGGGCCCCGGCGACCTGGTCGTCGTACCGCCCGGCCTGCCCCATGCCTTCGCCGCCGCGCCCGGTGCCGACGCCGACCTCCTCATCGTCCTGACCCCCGGCGTCGAGCGCTTCGAGTACTTCCGCCACCTGCAACGCATCGCCCTCGGAGAGGTCGGCCCGGAGAGCCTCCTGGAGGTGCAGGAGCTGTACGACAACCACTTCACGAAGAGCGTGGCGTGGGACGCGCGGAACCGGTGACCGGTCTCCCGGGGAAACCGTTTAACGGCTGAGGGTCCCCGCCCCATAGGATTGGGGACTGGCGTCACATTTCCGCCTGCCACACACCACACACACTCACCCCAGAGGAACGCCGCATGCCTGGCATCACGCGCGAGGAGGTCGCCCACCTCGCCCGGCTGGCGCGTCTGGAGCTGAAGCCCGAAGAGCTCGAGCACTTCGCGGGACAGCTGGACGACATCATCGGCGCGGTCGCCCGCGTCAGCGAGGTCGCCGACCAAGACGTACCGCCGACCTCCCACCCGCTGCCGCTGACGAACGTCATGCGCGCGGACGAGGTCCGTCCCTCGCTCACCCCCGAGCAGGCGCTCTCCGGCGCCCCGGCCCAGGAACAGCAGCGTTTCAAGGTGCCGCAGATCCTGGGGGAGGACTAGAACATCATGACGGACAGCAACATCATCAAGCTCACCGCAGCCGAGATCGCCGGGAAGATCGCCGCGGGCGACCTCACGGCGGTCCAGGTCACCGAGGCCCACCTGGCCCGGATCGAGGCCGTGGACGAGAAGGTGCACGCCTTCCTGCACGTCGACCGCGAGGGCGCCCTCGCGCAGGCCCGAGCCGTCGACGAGAAGCGGGCCAGGGGCGAGCAGCTCGGTCCGCTGGCCGGCGTACCGCTCGCGCTCAAGGACATCTTCACCACCGAGGGCATCCCGACCACGGTCGGCTCCAAGATCCTCGAAGGCTGGATCCCGCCGTACGACGCGACGGTCACGAAGCGGCTGAAGGCGGCCGACGTCGTTATCCTCGGCAAGACCAACATGGACGAGTTCGCCATGGGGTCGTCGACGGAGAACAGCGCGTACGGCCCGACCGGCAACCCCTGGGACCTCACCCGGATCCCCGGCGGCTCCGGCGGCGGTTCCTCCGCCGCGCTCGCCTCCTACCAGTCGCCGCTCGCGATCGGCACCGACACCGGCGGCTCCATCCGCCAGCCGGCCGCCGTCACCGGCACGGTCGGCGTCAAGCCGACGTACGGCGCGGTCTCCCGCTACGGCATGGTCGCCTTCTCCTCGTCCCTCGACCAGGGCGGGCCCTGCGCCCGTACGGTCCTGGACGCGGCGCTGCTGCACGAGGTCATCGCCGGACACGACCCGCTCGACTCGACGTCCATCGACGCCCCGGTCCCGCCGGTCGTCGAGGCCGCCCGCAACGGCAGCGTGCGGGGCATGCGCGTCGGCGTCGTCAAGCAGTTCCGCGGCGAGGGCTACCAGGCCGGCGTCATCCAGCGCTTCGACGAGGCCGTCGAGGTCCTGAAGGAACTGGGCGCCGAGATCGTCGAGCTGGACTGCCCGTCCTTCGACCTCGCCCTGTCGGCGTACTACCTGATCGCGCCCTCCGAGTGCTCCTCCAACCTCGCCCGCTTCGACGGCCTGCGCTACGGCCTCCGGGTCGGCGACGACGGCACCCACTCGGCCGAAGAGGTCACCTCGCTCACCCGTGAGGCGGGCTTCGGCCCCGAGGTCAAGCGCCGCATCATGCTCGGCACGTACGCGCTCAGCTCCGGCTACTACGACGCGTACTACGGCAGCGCCCAGAAGGTCCGTACGCTCATCACCCGCGACTTCGAGAAGTCGTTCGAGAGCGTCGACGTGATCGTCTCCCCGACCACGCCGACCACCGCCTTCCCGATCGGCGAGCGCGCCGACGACCCGATGGCGATGTACCTCGCGGACCTGTGCACCATCCCGACCAACCTCGCGGGCAACTCGGCCATGTCGCTGCCCTGCGGCCTCGCGCCGGAGGACGGCCTCCCGGTCGGGCTCCAGATCATCGCCCCGGCGCTGAAGGACGACCGGCTTTACAAGGTCGGCGCCGCCGTCGAGGCCGCCTTCGTGGAAAAGTGGGGCCACCCGCTGCTTGAGGAGGCACCGTCGCTGTGAGCAACGCACTGTCGAAGGCCAAGGGCTTCAAGAAGTCCAAGTCCGGCACCTATGTGTCCATCGCCACCACCGCGTTCGGCGCGCTGGGCGTCGCCAAGCAGATCAAGAAGGCGCGCACCGAGCACGACACGCTCCGTCTGATCGACGCCACGGTCTCCGCCGTCGCGATCGTCACCGGCCTCGCCATCCTGTACCGCGAGCTGAAGCGGCTGGGCGACGACGACGTCCTGCTGGGCTGAGAGGGAAAGTTCACCGTGACCACCACGACCGACCTGGAGTCGTACGAGGACGCCCTTGCGTCGTACGACCCCGTCATGGGCCTTGAGGTCCATGTCGAACTCGGCACCAAGACCAAGATGTTCTGCGGCTGTTCGACCGAGCTGGGCGCCGAGCCCAACTCGCAGACCTGCCCGACCTGCCTCGGCATGCCCGGCGCCCTCCCGGTCGTCAACGCGATCGGCGTCGAATCCGCGATCAAGATCGGCCTCGCGCTGAACTGCGAGATCGCCGAGTGGTGCCGCTTCGCCCGGAAGAACTACTTCTATCCGGACATGCCGAAGAACTTCCAGACCTCCCAGTACGACGAGCCGATCGCCTTCGACGGCTACCTCGACGTACAGCTGGAGGACGGCGAGACCTTCCGGGTGCAGATCGAGCGCGCCCACATGGAGGAGGACACCGGCAAGTCGCTGCACGTCGGCGGCGCGACGGGCCGTATCCACGGCGCCTCGCACTCGCTGCTCGACTACAACCGCGCCGGCATCCCCCTCATCGAGATCGTCACCAAGCCGATCGAGGGCGCCGGTGAGCGCGCTCCCGAGGTCGCCAAGGCGTACGTCGCCGAGCTGCGCGAGCTGATCCGGGCGCTCGGGGTCTCCGAGGCCCGCATGGAGCAGGGCCAGATGCGCTGCGACGTGAACCTGTCGCTGCGCCCGCACGGCCGGGAGAAGTTCGGCACCCGCAGCGAGACGAAGAACGTCAACTCGCTGCGTTCCGTGGAGCGCGCCGCCCGTTACGAGATCCAGCGCCACGCCGCGGTGCTGAACTCCGGCGGCACGATCATCCAGGAGACCCGCCACTTCCACGAGGACACCGGGTCGACGACCTCGGGCCGCGTGAAGGAGGAGGCGGAGGACTACCGGTACTTCCCGGAGCCCGACCTGGTGCCGGTGGCTCCCTCGCGCGCGTGGGTCGAGGAGATCCGCGCCGGACTGCCCGAGCAGCCGCTCGCCCGCCGCAACCGGCTGAGCGAGGAGTGGGGGATCACCGCGTTCGACATGCAGTCGATCCTCAACGCCGGTGCCATCGACCCGATCGTCGCCACGATCGACGCCGGTGCCGACGCGGCCTCCGCCCGCAAGTGGTGGATGGGTGAACTCGCCCGCAGCGCCAACGAGTCCGGCAAGGCGCTCGACGAGCTGCCCATCACGCCGGAGCAGGTCGCCCGGGTCACCGCCCTGGTCACCGCGGGCGACCTGAACGACAAGCTGGCCCGCCAGGTCATCGAGGGCGTCCTCGCCGGCGAGGGCACCCCGGACGAGGTCGTCGAGAAGCGCGGCCTGAAGGTCGTCTCGGACGACGGCGCCCTCACCACCGCCGTCCAGGAGGCCATCGCCGGCAACCCGGGCGTCGCCGACAAGATCCGCGGCGGCAAGGTGGCCGCGGTCGGCGCCCTGGTCGGCGCGGTCATGAAGGCCACCCGCGGCCAGGCCGACGCGGCCCGCGTCAAGGAACTCATCCTGGAGCAACTGGGCGTCAGCGAAGGCTGAGGCAGTACGCCGTGCACGGCCCCGGAGACTCGCTCTCCGGGGCCGTTCCCGTCACACCCGGCGGCCCACGACCCGGGTGAAGCCGAGGAGCCGCCCCTGGTCGGCCTTCACCAGTTCCACCGAGTCACGGGCCATGTCCGCCATCCACGTGTACGGACTCTCCTCGGCGCACACCTCGCTCCACAGCAGCCAGTCCTTCCAGCCGTCGGGCTGCCAGTCGGCCGTCTCGACCTCCACGGTGCCGCCGCGGATCCAGTGGCGGCGCCACCAGGCGGGGGAGTGGAACGCCCAGAAGCCGGGGTCCCAGAAGGGCCTGAGGTGCTCCGGGGGTGCGTCGCCCGCCAGTTCCTCCCGGAGGGCGGGCATGACGACCCCGATCCGGCCACCCGGCTTCAACAGCCGTGTCAGGGTGGGCAGATAGAGGTCGGCGGTGCCGAAGTACTGATAGGCGTCGATCGACACGATCGCGTCGAACGTGCCCTCCCCGAAGGGGATGTCGTGCGCCTCCACCCGGAGGGGGAGCACACGGTCGGAGACACCTGCCTCGGCGATCCGTACGGCGTTCTCGTCCGGTTTCACCCACAGGTCGGCGGCGGTGACCTGGAGGCCGTACTCCTTGGCGAGGAAGACCGAGGTCATGGCGCGTCCGCAGCCCAGGTCCAGGACACGGGCGCCCGGCGGCAGGGTGTCCAGGCCGAGGGCCGGGGCCACCCATTCCAGGAGCCACAGGGCGTGCGGGCCCATCTGGTTCTCGATGGTCCAGCGGGCGTCGTAGGTGTTGCTGCGCGGGTAGTCGGGATGGGTCAGGCGCGTGGTCAGGCCGGTGTCGGACATCGGTGAACGGGGTCCTCCGGTTCTGCGTAGGTTGCTGTGAGGAAGCAACGAGATTGTGGAGGGCGTCGGTTGGCCGCGCATCAGGTTTCTCGGGCGGAGGCGCTGCCCCCGCCCGCCATGGACGGACGCGGGGATTCCGAGACGCCGGACGCCGAGGACGCGGCGCTGGACGCGCGCCGGGCCCGCTGGACGGCCGCGCTGACCGGGGCCGTGCTGGCCCTCGCCGGGGTGGCCGCGGCGGCGCTGCGGGCGAGCGGGTCCGCGCCGGCGCTCGTCCCGGCCGCCTATGCCCTCGGCGCCGCGGTGTGCGGGCTCGCGTCCGTGCTCGGGTCCAGGGGCCGTACCAGGCGGGCGCTGTGGCTGCTGGTCGTCGGGGCGATGGTGATGGCACTGGGCGACCAGTTCGACTGAGGCGGTGCCCAAGGCGGCAGCCAGGGCTACAGAGTTGCCGTTACTGTCCTGTGATCTGGCTCCCACTCCCGTGATGGAGCGCACGAACGTCGTAAACGATCATTTTCTGCTGCAAGAGTGGGCCTCGTACTGCTCATGCGTTCTTTGCGGGCTGTTCATCCCTTGAACGAATTCTCCCGGTCAAAGATCCACAAATCACCATCCCCGGGAGCACGTTCGTGGCAGCCCTTGCACACTGGTGTGTTCGGCACCGCCTCGTCGCCGTCCTGCTGTGGCTCGTCGCGTTCGGCGGGGTCACCGCGGCCGCCGCGGTCACCGGCTCGGCGTACTCGAACGACTACGAGGCCCCCGGCACCGAGTCGGGCCGCGCCACCCAACTGCTCAAGGAGAGCTTCCCGGGGCTCGGCGGCGACAGCGACACCGTCGTCTGGCGCACCTCCCCCGGCTCCGTCCGCGCCGCCGACGTCGAACAGACCATGACCGAGGCCCTGGACAGGATCGCCAACCTGCCCGGGATCGCCTCCGTGGTCAGCCCCTACGACGGCCAGGGCGCGGGCCGGATCAGCGCCGACGGACGCACCGCGTACGCGACCGTCACCTTCGCGCACCAGGCCGAGGACATCGACAAGGCGGAGGCGCAGGCGGTCGTGAGCGCGGCCAAGGCCGCCCGGACAGGCGGGCTCCAGGTCGAGCTGGGCGGCAGCGCCATCGCGCTCACCGAGTCGTCGAGCGGGCACACCGCCGAGATCGTCGGGGTCGTGGTCGCCGCCCTCGTGCTGTTCCTCGCCTTCGGCTCGCTCGCCGCGTCCCTCCTGCCCATCGGCACCGCCCTGGTGAGCGTCGGCACCGCGTACGGGGCGATCGTCCTGCTCGGGCACATGATGACCGTCGCCGACTTCGCGCCCATGCTCGGCATGCTGATCGGGCTCGGCGTCGGCATCGACTACGCCCTGTTCATCGTGACCCGGCACCGGCGCGGGCTGAAACGCGGGCTGTCCGTCACCGAGGCGGTCACCAACGCGGTCGTCACCACCGGCCGCGCGGTCGTCTTCGCGGGCGCCACGGTGTGCATCGCCCTCCTGGGGATGCTGATCCTGCGCCTCGGCTTCCTCAACGGGGTCGCGATCGCCGCCTCGCTGACCGTGGTGCTCACCGTCGCGGCCTCCGTGACGCTTCTCCCGGCCCTGCTGTCCCTCATCGGCCCCCGCGCCCTCAGCCGCCGCGAACGGCGCAGGCTGGCCGAGCACGGGCCCCAGCCGGAGCTGCCCACCGGCCTCGCCGCCCGCTGGTCCGCGTTCGTCGAGCGCCGGCCCAAACTCCTCGGCACCCTCGCCCTGATCGTCATGGCCGTCCTCGCCCTGCCGACCCTCTCGCTCCACCTGGGCACCTCCGACCAGGGCAACGACCCCAAGACATCGACCACCCGCCAGGCCTACGACCTCCTCGCCGGGGGCACCTCCCGCTCGAAGAGTGGGGGAGGCTTCGGCCCCGGCATCAACGGCCCGCTCACCCTCGTCACCAGGATCGACGGCGCCGAGGACAAGCTCACCCTCGACAACCTCGACGCCACCCTCCGCACCACCGAGGGCGTCGCCTCCGTGACCCCGGTGACCTACGACAGCACCGGCTCCACCGGGTACTTCAGCGTCGTACCGGACTCCGCACCGCAGTCCCAGCGCACCAGCGACCTCGTCGACAGGCTGCGCACCGAGGTCCTGCCCCGGGCCGAGACCGGCACCTCCCTCGACATCCACGTCGGCGGCGTGACGGCCGGCTACGACGACTTCGCCGACGTCATCGTCGGCAAGCTCCCGCTGTTCGTCGGGGTCGTCATCTCGCTCGGCTGTGTGCTGCTCCTGCTCGCCTTCCGGTCGATCGGCATCCCGCTCAAGGCCGCCGCGATGAACATCGCCGCCGTGGCCGCCGCCTTCGGGGTCGTCGTCGCGATCTTCCAGTGGGGCTGGGGGAGCGAGTTCCTCGGCCTGGGACGCGCCGGGCCCATCGAACCCTTCCTCCCCGTGATCATGGTGTCGGTCCTCTTCGGGCTCTCCATGGACTACCAGGTCTTCCTGGTCAGCCGGATGTACGAGGAATGGCTGGAAACCGGCGACAACCGCCGCGCCGTCCGCGTCGGCCTCGCCGAGACCAGCCGGGTGATCAACTCGGCCGCCGTCATCATGATCTCGGTCTTCCTCGCCTTCGTGCTCAGCGGCGACCGCGTGATCGCCATGTTCGGCATCGCGCTCGCGTCCGCCGTCGCCCTGGACGCCTTCGTGCTGCGCACCCTCCTGGTGCCCGCCCTCATGCACCTCCTGGGCGGTGCCAACTGGTGGCTGCCCCGCCGCCTCGACCGCGTCCTGCCCCGCATCAGCATCGAGCCCCCCGAGTGCCGCGCCGCCCATGAGAGGCTGGCCGCCGCGACGGACGCCGAGGTGGCGGACGTCCTGGCGAAGGAGCAGGAGCAGGATGTACGCGATACCCCTGGGTGACGACGGAGCCGAACTGCGTCCCCTGGAGCCGTGGCACGCCGAGGAGTTCCTCGCCCACCTGGACCGCGGCCGCGAGTTCATCGGGCAGTTCATCACCTTCGGCTCCAAGGCGACGGACGCCGACTCCGCGCGGGCCATGCTCCAGCGCTACGCCGACCTCCGCGCCGCCGACGAGGCGTCCCTGCACGGCATCTGGCTCGACGGAAAGCTCGTCGGCGGGGTCCTCTTCCTGAACTTCCACGCCGACCAGGGCAACTGCGAGGTCGGCTGCTGGCTGGAACCCGCCGCCGCCGGGCGCGGGCTGATCACCCGCGCGATGCCGGTTCTCATCGACTTCGCGATCGAGCGGCGGGGAATCCACCGCGTCGAATGGCACGCCGCCGCGGGGAATGAGAAGAGCCTGAATGTCGCGCGCCGCATGGGCATGACCAGGGACGCGGTCCTGCGCGAGTCACACGCCCACGGAGGCGTACGGCACGACATCGAGGTGTGGTCCGTGCTCGCACCCGAGTGGCGCGAGGCACGCGCGCGTGTCTCACACAGCGATCATTAAGGAACTTCTCAGACTTCACCCCTACCGTGCGCAGCATGGGTACCAAGACTGTTGACGAGGCCGCGAACGAGGCCACCGAGGTGAAGAGCGACGCGGAGACCGTCGACGTCACCAAGACCGACGACGAAGTGACCGCGCGGGAGGCGGATCACCAGGCGGAGAACGCCGAGACCGAGGACGACCTCACCGAGGAGGAGTACGCGGCCGAGCTCGCGAAGCTCCACCAGGAGGAGGGCCCCACCGGCGTCGGCCAGGGCGCCGCGGCGGTCGTCTCCGCCGCGCTCGGCTTCATCTCCCTCTCCGGCGGCTGGATCGGCAGCGTCGCCGCCGCCCGCGAGACCCTCGTGGGCCAGCTCCACACCGCCTCCACCGCGAGCGTGGGCACCCAGATCAAGGAGGTCTACGGCGACGCCTGGCACACCACCGCGCTGTGGGCCGGCATCTTCGCCCTGGTCGCCGCGCTCGTCGGTGTCGGGGCCCTCATCCGGCCCGCGTTCGGCACCCCGGGCAAGCCGCAGGCCACGTGGATCAAGTCGGTCGCGTGGGCGGGCGTCGCCCTCGGTGTCGTAGGACTGCTCCTGGCCGTCCTCAAGTACACCGACGTCCTGCTCAGCCTGCCGTCGGCCAGCTGACGACCGGAACACGTCACCGCACGTCATCAGGGGCCTCAGGCTCTTCGTAAGCACCTTACGAAGAGCCTGAGGCCCCTTACGTGCGTCTAAGGCCCGCCCGCCGCCGCAAGATGCGGAACTCTCCCGATGTGGCGGACCCCCCTGGGAGACGAAGGTAGGGGCATCGCAGAAAGCGAAGCCGAAAAACCGCCTCTTCCAAGGGACTTCAGATGTACGAGTACGAACTCCACCAGATCCGTTCCGCCGAGCTGCGCCGCGAGGCCGCGGACGAGCGGCTGGCCCGCGAGGCCCTGCGCGGCGCCCGCGCCGCCCGCCGCGAGCAGGCCCGGCAGGCCGCCGAGAGCGAGGTGCATACCGAACGCCCCCGCAGGCACCTGTTCGCCCGCGCGTGGTGAACGGTCCGGCACGGGAGGGCGGCGGCGCTCTCCTGTCCGCGGTCGCCCTCCCGTCGGGCGCCCTGCCGAAAACCGGTGCCGCGTTGTCAGAGCCGCGTGACATGCTCGGGGCCGTGGAGACCAGGTCCGTCAGTCCCGTCTTCGTCGGCCGCGCCGATGAACTGGACACGCTGAACGAAGCGCTCGCCCGCGCCGCCGCGGGCGAGCCGCAGGCGTTGCTGCTGGGCGGCGAGGCCGGCGTCGGCAAGACCCGGCTCGTCGAGGAGTTCGCCACCGCCGCCTGCCGGCAGGGCGCCGTCGTCGCCCTCGGCGGCTGCGTCGAGATCGGCGCCGACGGACTGCCCTTCGCCCCGTTCTCCACCGCCCTGCGCGCCCTGCGCCGCGCGCTGCCCGAGGAGCTGACGGCGGCGGCATCCGGCCAGGAGGAGGAACTCGCCCGACTGCTCCCCGAGTTGGCCGAGACGGCCACCCTTCAGCGGACCCGCCGGCACGACGAGGAGGGCATGGCCCGCCTCTTCGAACTCACCGCGCGCCTCCTGGAGCGCGTCGCCGCCGACCGCACGGTCGTCGTCGCCCTGGAGGACCTGCACTGGGCCGACGCCTCCACCCGCCACCTCCTCGCCTACCTCTTCCGCACCCTGCGCACCGGCCGCCTCCTCGTCCTCGCCACCTACCGCGCCGACGACATCCACCGCCGCCATCCGCTGCGCCCCCTGCTCGCCGAACTCGACCGGCTCCGCACCGTCCGCCGGATCGAGCTGAGCCGCTTCAACCGGCAGGAGGTCGGCCGCCAGATCGCCGGCATCCGCGCAGCCGAACCGGACCCCGCCCAGGTCGACGAGATCTTCGAACGCTCCGACGGCAACGCCTTCTTCGTCGAGGAACTCGCCGTCGCCGCCCACGACGGCTGCCGCTCCAGCCTCACCGACTCCCTGCGCGACCTGCTCCTCGTCCGGGTCGAGTCACTCCCCGAGAGCGCCCAGCGGGTCGCCCGGATCGTCGCCGAGGGCGGCTCCACCGTCGAGTACCGCCTGCTCGCCGCCGTCGCCGGGCTCGCCGAGGACGACCTCATCGAGGCGCTCCGGGCCGCCGTCGGCGCCAACATCCTCCAGGCCGCACCCGGCGACGACGGCTACCGCTTCCGCCACTCCCTGGTCCGCGAGGCCGTCGGCGACGACCTGCTGCCCGGCGAGCGCTCCCGCATCAACCGCCGCTACGCCGAGGTCCTGGAGGCCGACCCGACGCTCGTCCCCGCCGACCAGCGCGTCATGCGCCTGGCGAGCTACTGGTACCACGCCCATGACGCCGCCAAGGCCCTCCCCGCCGTCCTGGACGCCTCCGTCGCCGCCCGCGGCCGGCACGCCCACTCCGAGCAACTACGGCTCCTGGAGCGGGCGATGGAGCTGTGGGACACCGTCCCCGACGCCGTACGCGCGAGCCTGCGCCCCGTCGACTACACCGAGGTCTACCCTCCCTGCGGCTGCGACCCCGAGACCACACCCCTGCGCTACCTCGACCTGATGGCGGAGGCCGCCGTCGCCGGACGGCTGAGCGGGGAACGCGAGCGCGCCCTGAAGATCACCAAGCGGGCCCTGCACCTCCTGGAGGACGAGGAGGACCCGCTGCGGGCCGCCTGGTTCTGGGTGCAGCGCTCCGTCCTGGTCCGCTCCCAGGCCCGCGGTGACGGCTGGCCGGAACTCGCCGCCGCCCAGGAACTCGTCCGCGGACTCCCGCCCTCCGAAGTGCACGCGGAGGTGCTCGCCAAGGTCGCCGGCTGGTCCATGGTCCACGTCCCGGGCCCCGACGCCTACGTCGCCGCCGAGCGCGCTGTCGAGTACGCGCACATGGTCGGCGCCCGCGAGATCGAGATGGACGCCCGCCTCACCCTGGCCGGGCTCATGGTCGCCTCCGGCGACGTCGAGGCGGGCCTCGCCGAACTCGTCGACGTCAACGAACGCACGGTCGCCGAAGGCATCACCGTCGTCGCCGGCCGCAGCTATGTGAACCTCCCCTCCTCCCTCGAGACCGTCGGCCGCTCCCGCGAGGCCGTGCCCATCCTGGAGACCGGGCTCGCCTTCGCCCGGAAGTTCGGCCAGTTCGACAAAGAGGCCTGGATCTGGGGGAACCTCGCCGAATCCCTCTTCACCCTCGGCCGCTGGACCGAGGCCGCCGAGGCCGCCACCAAGGCCGAGCGGGTCGGCCAGAGCGCCCAGCCCCGCGGCTTCCACGCCCGGATCCACGCCGAACTCGCCCTGGCCCGCGGCGACATACCCGAGGCCGGCCGCCAACTGGCCGCCGCCCGCCGGCACTTCGGTACGCATGACGTGGCACCCCAGCACCACCAGCCCCTGGAGCGGATCGAGATCCAGATCGCCGCCGCCGAGGGCCGCGTCCTCGACGCCCGCGCCACCCTCGAACGCGTCCTGGACTCCGGCTTCCGCCCCGGCACCCAGTTCGGCGCCTGGCCGCTGCTCGTCACCGCCGCCATCGCCGAGACCCAGGCCGTCGGGCTGGCCCTCGCCGACCCCGGCCGCCCCAAGATCCTGGAGCGCATCCGGGAAGCCGCCAAGCCCGTCGCCACCAACGTCCCCGTCTGGCAGGCCCACGAGCGCTGGCTCCGCGCCGAACTCCTGCACGCCGAGGGCCGCGCCACCCCGGACGACTGGTCCGAGGCCGTCGCCGCCTTCGAACTCCTCGACCGCCCCTACGACCTCGCCCGCGTCCGCCACCGCCTGGCCGAGACCCTGCTCTCCGACCCGGCCGGAGACGACGACGAGCGGAATCGCGCCACCGAACTGCTCCGGCTCACCGCAGCCGTCGCCCAGCACCTCGGCGCCCGCCCCCTCGCCGACGCCGTCGCCCTGCTCGCCCAGCGGGCCCGGCTGACGCTCACGAAGGTCCCGGCGCGCAGAGCGGTCCCCGCCGATCCCGTCGAGGCGCTCGGCCTCACCAGCCGTGAGCGGGACGTCCTGCGGCTGGTCTCCGCCGGCCGCACCAACCGGCAGATCGCCGAGGAACTCTTCATCTCCCCGAAGACCGCGAGCGTCCACGTCTCGAACATCCTCGGCAAGCTCGGCGTCTCCGGCCGGGGAGAGGCCGCGGCCGTCGCCCACCGCCTGGGCCTCTTCCCGCCGGACCCGCTCACCGTGCGTTCCGCGGGATGAGTCGTACGCTGTAGGGGACCGGCACAGGGGAGGCGCCGTGTTCAACATGTTCGAGGAGTTGTTCTCACCGGGCCGCAAGCACACCCAGGACGAGGCCAACCGCCTGGAGATGACCAGAGTCGACGTCGCCGACGGAGACCCCGGGCGAGGGCCGATAGACCTGGAGTCGGGCAGGGTGGTCGTACGCCTGCCCGAACCCGAGGCCGAGCCTGCTGTCGAGCCCGAGGCTGAGCCGGCTGCTGAGCCGGAGTCCGCGGCTGAACCCGAGGCCGTTGCTGAACCTGAGGCCGTTGCTGGGCCCCGGTCCGAGCCCGCTGCTGACCCCGAGTCCTAGCCCGAGTCGGTTCAGGCGTCGGAGAGTCTGCTCGGTCGTCCGGGGTCGCTCCCTCGCCCGGACCCGGCACAGCGCGATCGCGCCTCCCGTGGCTACGACACCTGGATCTCCAGAATCCGGTCGTCGCCCGGCTTGGGCGTGCCGCGGCCGTCCGTGTTGCTGGTCATGAGCCACAGCTTGTCGCCGCCGGCGGAGACCACCGTGCGCAGGCGGCCGTACTCGCCGGTGAGGAAGGCCTGTGGGGCGGCGGAGGTCCTGGTGCCGTCCAGGGGGATGCGCCAGAGGCGTTGGCCCTTGAGGCTCGCCATCCAGATGGAGTCCTCGGCGTAGGCGATGCCGCTGGGGGAGGCGTCGTCGGTGTGCCACTGGGTGATCGGGTTGTGGTACTTCGGGTTGTTCCCCTTGCCCTCCGCGTTCGGCCAGCCGTAGTCGTCGCCCGGCTTGATCGCGTTCAGCTCGTCCCAGGTGTCCTGGCCGAACTCCGAGGCGAACAGGCGCTGTTCGGGGTCCCAGGCGAGGCCCTGCACATTGCGGTGGCCGTACGTGTACACCGCGGAGTCCGGGAACGGATTGCCCGGTGCCGGATCGCCCTCCGGGGTCAGCCGCAGGATCTTGCCGCCGAGGGACTTCTTGTCCTGGGCCAGGCCCCGCTGACCGCTCTCGCCCGTACCCGCGTACAACATGCCGTCCGGGCCGAAGGCGATGCGGCCACCGTTGTGGATGTAGCCCTTGGGGATGCCCTTGAAGACGGTGTCGGGCGCCCCGAGCTGCTCGCCGGCGGGCTTCTCGGGTTCGTAGAGCATGCGGGCGATGCGGTTGTCCGAGGCGGTGGTGAAGTACGCGTAGATCATGTGGTCGGAGGCGTAGTCCGGGGAGAGCGCGATGCCGAGGAGGCCGCCCTCGCCGGCCGCGGACACCCCGGAGACCTGGCCCAGTTCGGTCTTCCTGCCGGTCGCCTCGGCGATCCGGGTGATCGTGCCGTCGTCGCGGGAGGAGACGAGAAGGTTCCCGTCGGGCAGCGGGGCGAGGCCCCACGGGGACTTCAGGCCCTCGGTGACCGTGCGCAGCACCTTGACCGTGCCCTTCGCGGGCGGGGTCTGCGCGGTGGCCTGCCGGGAGGGCGCCGACCCCGTCGCCGTACCGCTGCCGCCGGACGGCGCGCTCGTGCCGTCACCCGGAGACCCTCCACCGTCGGAGGAGCAGCCGCCCGTCAGCAGGAGCGCGGTCACGGCCAGGGCGGCCGACACGACTCGACGTTGCACGATCAGGTCCTTTCGACGGGCGGGTACCCACCCGTGGATACGGCGGGTTCTGGCGGCGGACTCACGGCCGGTCTCTGTGGCCGGTTCTCCTTTTCATACTCCGCCCGCCCCTCCCAGGTTCCCGATCACCACCCACCGACGCACGATCGAGCCGTCGGGCCCGGAGAACCGGGAGAAGCCCTGCACCCAAGGCAGGAGAAGCTCCCCGCCCCCCCGTGCCCCCTTCAGTCCCAAGACCCCAGCGCCCCCGGCAACCCCGCCACCTCCGCCAGATCCTCCGAGGTCAACCGCACCTCCGCCGCCCCGGCGTTCTCCGTCACCCACCGCTCCCGCTTGGTGCCCGGTACCGCCACCACGTGCGCTCCCTGGGCCAGCACCCACGCCAGGGCGATCTGGGCCGGGGTCACCTCCGGGCCGTGGCGGCGGGCGACGCGGCGCAGGCCGGCCACGATGGGCTGGTTGGCGGCGGTCATCTCGGCGGTGAAGCGGGGGTGGCGGGCGCGGACGTCGTCCGGTTCGAAGCCCTCGCCCGGGGTGAGGGTGCCGGTGAGGAAGCCGTTGCCCAGGGGCATCGCGGCCAGGAAGCCGATGCCGCGTGCCGTGCACCACGGGAGCAGCTCGTCCAGGGCCTCCGGGGACCACACCGACAGTTCGGCCTGTACCGCCGTCACCGGGAACACCTGTTGCACGCGCCGGAGTTGGCGGATCGTTCCGTCATGGAGGCGCGCCCCGGGGCGGCGGGCGGAGCGGGCGCCGACCGCGCAGAAGCCCAACGCCCGTACTTTTCCGGCCTGTACGAGGTCCGCCATCGCACCCCAGGTCTCCTCGACGGGGACCTCGGGGTCGGCGCGGTGCAGTTGGTAGAGGTCGATCACGTCCGTCTGGAGGCGGCGCAGTGACGCGTCACAGGCCCGTCTGACGTAGCCGGGGCGGCCGTTGGCCACGATGTGCTGCTCGCCGACCAGGAGGCCGACCTTGGTCGACACGAACGCGTCCGCGCGCCGCTCCTTCAACACCCGCCCCAACAACAGCTCGTTGGTGAACGGGCCGTACATGTCGGCGGTGTCCAGAAGCGTCACGCCCAGATCGAGCGCCCGGTGCACGGCCCTGACCGACTCGTCACCCCGTCGCCGCGACCCGCTGTACGCCCAGTTCATCGGCATGCAGCCGAGTCCGACGGCCCCCACAGCGAGCGCACCCGCACCGATCGTCCTGCGCTCCACCTGGTCGTGACCCTCCCTCTTCCGGCACCCCAACCTAACCTCTACGCGCGCGTGGCCCTGACATAGCCTCCTGAGCATGACTGTCGACGTATGGCTGCCCATCCCGCCGGAGGAGATCGAAGGGCTCCCCGAGGGGCCCAACTACCTGTTCTGGGACGGGGGTGAGGACGGCGACCAGGAGTTCCCCGGCGATCCCGCGGACTGCGTCCTCTACGTCGTGCCGTACATGAAGCGGCAGCCCGTGAAGACGCGGCCCCTGGAGCGGATGCGGAACCTGCGGGTCATCCAGACGCTCACCGCCGGGATCGACGACATGACCGCGAGCCTGTCGTCGATCGCCCCGGGTGTGCGGTTGTGCAACGCGCGGGGCGTGCACGAGGCGAGCACCGCCGAACTCGCGCTCGCGCTGACCCTGGCCTCGCTGCGCGGCATCCCAGGGTTCGTGCGGGCACAGCAACAGGAGCGCTGGCTGGGCGGATTCCACCCCGCGCTCGCCGACCGGTCCGTGCTGATCGTCGGCTACGGGGCGATCGGGTCCGCCATCGAGGACCGGCTCACTCCGTTCGAGCTCACGCGGGTGGCGCGGGTAGCGCGCTCCGCGCGTACCACCGCGCGCGGGCCCGTGCATCCGCTCGCCGAACTGCCCGCCCTGCTCCCGGAAGCGGACGTCGTCATCCTGTCGACGCCGCTCAACGAGACCACCCGGCACCTGGTCGACGCCGAGTTCCTGGCCCGGATGAAGGACGGGGCGCTGCTGGTCAACGTGGCCCGCGGTCCGGTCGTGGACACCAAGGCGCTGCTCGCGGAGCTGGAAAGCGGCCGTATCACCGCGGCGTTGGACGTCACCGACCCCGAACCCCTGCCTCCGGGGCACCCGTTGTGGCATGCGCCGGGGGTGCTGATCAGTCCGCACGTCGGCGGGCCCACCTCCGCGTTCCTGCCGCGGGCGAAGCGTCTGGTCGCCGACCAGTTGGGACGGTTCGTGAACCAGGAGCCGCTGCGCAACGTGATCCTTACGACGGGGCCGGCGGAGTAGTCGCAGCACGGGTTCATCCGCTTCCGGTACCCTCCGCGACCTTCCGGAAGCGGGGTGTGTACGTATCTCCGCTGGTCGTCACGGAGCGTAGAGGAACTATGTCCCTGAGTGACGAGACTGGTGTATCGTCCCGGCAGGGGCTGCGCCGCGGACCGTTCGGCGCCGGGGATGGACATTGCAGACTGTGAGGGGGGCGACGGGCGATGCACGGCCTATGGACGAGCGATCCGACGCGGCGGGGCCGCCGACGGCGACCCTGGCGCACCGCCGCGCACGGCCGCGGCCAGCACGCGGGCCACTGCGGTCATGGCGGCCACGGCGGACATCACGGCGGCCACAGCCCTCACCACCGCAGGCCCAACAGCCGCCGCAGGCACGCTCATCCAGCGCACCGGTGCCCGCGGGACCCGGGAGCGACACGGACCGGGTGGGGCCGGTGAGTTCCCCGCCGTCTTCGACGACCACCCTGAACGGGGCGCTCCGGCACCGGACTTCGCCGGGAGCGCGGCAGCCGTGCCGGCCGGGATCAGGCGGCGCGCGGAGCCTGGTCCAGCAACTCGTCCTGGCCCTGGTGTGCGCGGGATACACCGTCGGTTCCGCGCTCGACTGGGGCTCGCACCAAGTCGCCACGATCATGGGCGACTTCGGGCTCAGCGCTGCGGCCGGGACCGCGGCCGTCTCGTGTTTCCTCTACGCGCGCAACCGCCGTGTCCGCTTTCGACCCGCCTGGCTGCTGTTCTCGCTCTCCTCGACGATGGCGGCACTGGGCAACGGCGTCTGGGGGTGGTACGAGGTCGTGCTCGATCAGACCGTGCCCCGCTTCAGTTTCGCCGATCTGTTCTTCCTGTGCTTCGCGCCGCCCGCCATCGTCGGGCTCCTGGTGCTCGCCAAGAGGCCCGTCACGAAGGCCGGTTGGGTCTGTCTGGCGCTCGACGCCTGGCTGATCGGGGGCTCGCTGCTCACGCTGTCGTGGAGCCTCGCGCTGGCCCAGGCCGCCAAGTTCGACGGGCCGAGCGTGGCCTCCACCGCGCTGTCGCTGGCGTACCCGCTGCTCGACATCGCGCTCGTCAGCATGGTGCTCGCGCTGCACTTCCGGCGCTCCTCGGTCAACCGCACCGCGGTGAACACCGCGATCGGCGCGCTGGCCCTGACGGTGATGTGCGACGCCCTGTTCACCTCGCCGCTGCTCCACAACAGCTACCACTCGGGCCAGTTGCTCGACGCGGGCTGGTTCGCCGGCTCGCTGCTCCTCGCCTACGCCCCCTGGGCCGCGCCCCGGCACACCCGGTCCGAGGACGAGGGGCGCTCGCGTGTGGTGCACGAGCACCGGCCGGGACCGCGGGTCGGCATCCCCCAGGTCTCCGTGCCGGAGGTCTCCGCGCCGGGCGGCGAGCAGGTCGGCGGCGACCCCGGTCGCTATCCGGCCACCCGGCCCATCGCGAGTTCGCTGGGCGCGCTCACCCCGTATCTCGCCGCCGCCGTCTGCACGTTGGGGATTCTCTACAACGTCCTCAACGGCCGCAGCCCCGACCGCGTGGTGCTCATCACCGCGGGCTGCGTGGTGCTCGCCCTCGTGGTGCGCCAGGGCATCATGCTGCTCGACAACATCACCCTCACCCAGGAACTGGCGCAGCAGGAGAACCACTTCCGCTCCCTGGTGCAGGGTTCCAGCGACGTCATCATGATCGCCGCTCCGAACGGCATCCTCCGCTACGTCTCCCCGGCCGCGGCCGGTGTCTACGGCAAGGACGCGGAGGAGCTGGTCGGCACCGAGCTGGCCTCGCTGATCCACCCGGAGGACCTCGGCTGTGTGGTGCACGAGGTGCGCCGCTTCCTCACCGCCAACCCCCTCGACGAACCCACCACCCGCATCGAATGCCGCTTCCGCTCCGGCGGTGGAAGCGCCTCCCGTTCGGGCGGAGCCGAGAGCGGGGGAGGCTGGCTCAACGTCGAGTCGACGGTCAACCGCCACCACGGCGGCCTGATCTTCAACAGCCGGGACGTGACCGAACGGGTGCGCCTCCAGGCGCAGTTGCAGCACAACGCCGAGCACGACCCGCTCACCGACCTGCCCAACCGCGCGCTGTTCACCAAGCGCGTCCAGCAGGCCCTGTCCGGCCGCCGCTCCACCGACCGGGGCACGGCCGTGCTCTTCATCGACCTCGACGGCTTCAAGGCCGTCAACGACACCATCGGCCACCAGGCCGGTGACGAACTCCTCGTCCAGGCCGCCCACCGGCTCCAGTCGGCGGTCCGGCACGGCGACACCGCGTCCCGGCTCGGAGGCGATGAGTTCGCGGCCCTGATCGTCGGCGACGGCACCCGGGACCGCTCCGCCCGCGAGCGGCACATCATGGAGCTCGCCGACCGCCTGAGGATCACCCTGTCCCAGCCGTACCTCATCGACGGCAACGATGTCCGCGTCGCGGCCTCCATCGGCGTCGCCTTCGCCGAACCGGGCCTGGGCGCGGGGGAGTTGCTGCGCAACGCGGACCTCGCGATGTACCGCGCCAAGGGCGCGGGCAAGGGCCGCGTCGAGCTGTACGCACCGCAGATGCAGCAGGACGTCGTCCGGAAGGCGGAGCTGGCCACGCGGCTGCGGGCCGCACTGCACGACGGCGAGTTCGCGCTGCTGCATCAGCCCGTGGTGTCGCTGGTGGACGGCCGGATCGCGTCGGTGTCCACCCAGGCGCGCTGGCGCTCCTCGCAGGGGGTGCTGTTCACGCCGGCCGAGTTCCTGCGGGTGGCCGAGGACAGCGACAAGACCGCCGAGCTGGGGCGCTGGATGCTGGAGGAGGCCGTGGAACAGGCCGCCGAGCGGACCGCGACCGGGCTGGCCGTGCCGGTGGCCGTCAGGATGAGTGCGCGGCGGGTGCTGGACCGGTCGATGCCGCTGGGTTCCATCGAGGCGCTGCTGACCCGGCACGGGCTGCCGTCGGGGTCGCTGGTGATCGAGCTGTCCGACACCGATCCACGGGTCTCCCTGGACGAGCTGGAGCGCCGGCTGACCGCGCTCAGGCGGCTCGGCGTCCGGATCGCCCTCGACGGGTTCGGGAGCGGCTACGCGGCCATCACGACGCTCCGGCGGCTCCCCGTCGACGTACTGAAACTGGACCGCAGTCTGGTCGAGGGCGTCGTCGAGTCCGCGCGGCTGCACAAGATCACCAGCGGGCTGCTGCGGATCGCCTGCGATCTCGGGCTCCAGTCCGTCGCCGACGGGGTCGATCTGCCGGAGCAGGTGGTCGCCCTGCGCGCGATGGGCTGTACGCACGGACAGGGCATGGCCTTCTCCGGGCCGCTCGACGAGTACCGGCTGCGCCGGGCCCTGGCGCGCGGGAACTACCCGGTGCCGCACGGCCCGGCCGAACCCGCGTTCGCCGGGGTGTACACCAGTGGTGTGCCCGCGGTTTTCGGTGGCGGAACGGCCCTCCGTTCACATAATGAGACTCCCGTCCCACCCACTTGACAGTGGATGCGTGCCGGGGGGAGGGTCATTGCCATGCGCACCCGAATTCTCGTACTTGGAAAGCGCGTCGGCTGAAGCTGGTGACGTCCGGACGGACCCGGAACTCCCAGCGACCGCACCCGGCGCGCTCCCCTCGCTTGCCTCACGGCACGAGGGGTTTTTTGTTGCACAGGCACCAGTCGTGCAGCAGTAGAACCCCGCACAAACCTCGCAAAAACCCTCAGCATCGAGAAGAGAATGACGATGACCGAGCAGGCCACCGGGGCCCATCCGCAGCCGCGGCCCCGATCCGGAGGACAGCAGTCCGCCCCCGAGCACGTCACGGGCGCGCAGTCCCTCATCCGCTCTCTTGAGGAAGTCGGGGCCGACACGGTATTCGGCATCCCCGGGGGCACCATCCTGCCGGCGTACGACCCGCTGATGGACTCCACGCGAGTGCGCCACGTGCTGGTCCGCCACGAGCAGGGCGCCGGCCACGCGGCCACCGGTTACGCGCAGGCCACCGGCAAGGTCGGGGTGTGCATGGCCACTTCCGGGCCGGGCGCCACCAACCTGGTCACCCCCATCGCGGACGCGAACATGGACTCCGTGCCGCTGGTCGCGATCACCGGGCAGGTCGTCTCCGCCGCGATCGGCACGGACGCCTTCCAGGAGGCGGACATCGTCGGCATCACCATGCCGATCACCAAGCACAGCTTCCTGGTCACCAAGGCGGAGGACATCCCCCGGGCGATCGCCCAGGCCTTCCACATCGCCTCCACCGGCCGCCCCGGCCCGGTCCTGGTCGACATCCCCAAGGACATCCTCCAGGCCAAGACCACCTTCTCCTGGCCGCCGGTCATGGACCTGCCCGGCTACCGCCCGGTGACCAAGCCGCACGCCAAGCAGATCCGCGAGGCCGCCAAGCTGATCACCTCCGCGAAGCGGCCCGTCCTCTACGTCGGCGGCGGTGTCCTCAAGGCACACGCCACCGCCGAGCTGAAGGTCCTCGCAGAACTCACCGGAGCGCCCGTCACCACCACCCTGATGGCGCTCGGCGCATTCCCCGACAGTCACGAGCTGCACGTGGGAATGCCGGGCATGCACGGTGCGGTCACCGCCGTCACCGCGTTGCAGAAGGCCGACCTGATCGTCGCCCTCGGAGCCCGCTTCGACGACCGCGTCACCGGCAAGCTGGACAGCTTCGCGCCCTTCGCGAAGATCGTCCACGCCGACATCGACCCGGCCGAGATCGGCAAGAACCGCGCCGCCGACGTGCCGATCGTCGGGGACGCCCGCGAGGTCATCGCCGACCTCGTCCAGGCCGTCCAGAAGGAGCACAGCGAAGGGCACACCGGCGACTACAGCGCCTGGTGGAACGACCTCAACCGCTGGCGCGAGACCTACCCGCTCGGCTACGAGCAGCCCGACAACGGCTCGCTCTCCCCGCAGCAGGTCATCGAGCGCATCGGCCAACTCGCCCCGGAGGGAACGATCTTCGCCGCGGGCGTCGGCCAGCACCAGATGTGGGCCGCGCACTACATCCAGTACGAGAAGCCCGCGACCTGGCTCAACTCCGGCGGCGCCGGGACCATGGGCTACGCGGTCCCGGCCGCCATGGGCGCCAAGGCCGGCGCCCCGGACCGGACGGTCTGGGCGATCGACGGCGACGGCTGCTTCCAGATGACCAACCAGGAACTCACCACCTGCGCCCTGAACAACATCCCGATCAAGGTCGCCATCATCAACAACGGCGCCCTCGGCATGGTCCGCCAGTGGCAGACCCTGTTCTACAACCAGCGCTACTCCAACACCGTGCTGCACAGCGGCCCGGAGGCGGACGGCAAGCAGCCGAGCGCCGGCACGCGCATCCCCGACTTCGTCAAGCTGGCGGAGGCGATGGGGTGTTACGCGATCCGCTGCGAGTCCCCCGACGACCTGGACAAGGTCATCGAGGAGGCGAACTCCATCAACGACCGCCCCGTCGTGATCGACTTCATCGTCCACGAGGACGCCATGGTGTGGCCGATGGTCGCCGCCGGCACCTCGAACGACGAGGTCATGTTCGCCCGCGACGTCCGCCCCGACTTCGGCGACAACGAAGACGACTGAGCGAGAGAGACGAAAGAGAAATGTCCAAGCACACGCTCTCGGTCCTGGTCGAGAACAAGCCGGGTGTCCTCGCCCGGATCACCGCCCTGTTCTCGCGGCGCGGCTTCAACATCGACTCCCTCGCCGTCGGTGTCACCGAGCACCCCGACATCTCCCGCATCACGATCGTGGTGAACGTGATCGAGGCACTCCCGCTCGAACAGGTCACCAAGCAGCTCAACAAGCTCGTCAACGTGCTGAAGATCGTCGAACTGGAGGCGGGTTCCGCGGTTCAGCGCGAACTCGTTCTGGTGAAGGTGCGCGCCGACAACGAGACGCGCTCCCAGATCGTCGAGATCGTCCAGCTGTTCCGCGCCAAGACCGTCGACGTCTCTCCGGAGGCCGTCACCGTCGAGGCCACCGGCTCCAGCGACAAGCTGTCCGCGATGCTCAAGATGCTGGAGCCGTACGGCATCAAGGAGCTGGTCCAGTCCGGCACGATCGCCATCGGCCGCGGCGCCCGCTCCATCACCGACCGCTCACTGCGCGCGCTCGACCGCTCCGCGTAGCACCGTCTGCGGGCGGCCCCGGCCGCCCGCATTCCGAGACCCCCGGACTTCGATTCCGCCCCCCGTCATACGGTGGGACGCAACACCTGCACACCAAGGAGAGAACCCAAAGTGGCCGAGCTGTTCTACGACGCCGACGCCGACCTGTCCATCATCCAGGGCCGCAAGGTCGCGGTCATCGGCTACGGCAGCCAGGGCCACGCCCACGCGCTGTCGCTCCGTGACTCGGGTGTCGACGTCCGGGTCGGTCTGCACGAGGGCTCCAAGTCCAAGGCGAAGGCCGAGGAGCAGGGCCTGCGCGTGGTGACCCCCTCCGAGGCCGCCGCCGAGGCCGACGTCATCATGATCCTGGTCCCGGACCCGATCCAGGCCCAGGTCTACGAGGAGTCCATCAAGGACAACCTCAAGGACGGCGACGCGCTGTTCTTCGGCCACGGCCTGAACATCCGCTTCGACTTCATCAAGCCGCCGGCCGGCGTCGACGTCTGCATGGTCGCCCCCAAGGGCCCGGGCCACCTGGTGCGCCGCCAGTACGAGGAGGGCCGCGGCGTTCCGTGTATCGCGGCCGTCGAGCAGGACGCGACCGGCAACGGCTTCGCGCTCGCGCTGTCGTACGCGAAGGGCATCGGCGGTACCCGCGCCGGCGTCATCAAGACGACCTTCACCGAGGAGACCGAGACCGACCTGTTCGGTGAGCAGGCCGTCCTCTGCGGTGGTACGGCCGCGCTGGTCAAGGCCGGTTTCGAGACGCTGACCGAGGCCGGTTACCAGCCGGAGATCGCGTACTTCGAGTGCCTGCACGAGCTGAAGCTCATCGTCGACCTCATGTACGAGGGCGGCCTGGAGAAGATGCGCTGGTCGATCTCCGAGACCGCTGAGTGGGGCGACTACGTCACCGGTCCGCGGATCATCACGGACGAGACCAAGGCCACGATGAAGCAGGTCCTCGCGGAGATCCAGGACGGCACGTTCGCGCGTGAGTGGATGGCCGAGTACCACGGTGGCCTGAAGAAGTACAACGAGTACAAGCAGAAGGACTCCGAGTCCCTGCTGGAGACCACCGGCAAGCAGCTCCGCAAGCTGATGAGCTGGGTCGACGAAGAGGCGTAAGTCCTGCGGCACAGGGGCTGGAGCGAACGCTCCGGCCCCTTTGTCCAACCCGTCCAGCCACGGACGGGTGATCCTTCCGCAGAGGCGTAAGACGCCCCTCGCCGCGCCACTACACTGCCGTACTAATACGCGTCAGGCCCACAGCGTCGTGCGTCTCCACGCGGCCCCATAGCGACACCGAGGAATGGCAGGCACACCCCCGCGCCGCCCGGCACGCACTCTCGCCGCACCGGACGAAGGCCCTGGTAGCTCCGCTACGAGAACCTTCGTCCGGCACACCGAGAGCACGCACCGAACGACGCGGGAGCGCACCCGACATTCCCCGGCGCCGCTGCCTCCACCGCCTGCGGCCGTCGGGACGGCCGTCCGCACGCAATGGACTTGTGAGGACTCACGTGAGCTCGAAACCTGTCGTACTCATCGCTGAAGAGCTGTCGCCCGCGACGGTGGACGCCCTCGGCCCGGACTTCGAGATCCGGCACTGCAACGGCGCCGACCGAGCCGAACTGCTCCCCGCGATCGCCGACGTCGACGCGATCCTGATTCGCTCGGCCACCAAGGTCGACGCCGAAGCGGTCGCCGCCGCACGGAAGTTGAAGGTCGTCGCACGAGCCGGCGTCGGCCTGGACAACGTCGACGTCTCCGCCGCCACCAAGGCCGGCGTGATGGTCGTCAACGCACCCACCTCGAACATCGTCACCGCCGCCGAGCTCGCCTGCGGTCTGCTGCTGGCGACCGCCCGCCACATCCCGCAGGCCAACGCGGCGCTGAAGAACGGCGAGTGGAAGCGCAGCAAGTACACGGGCGTCGAGCTCGCCGAGAAGACCCTCGGCGTCGTCGGCCTCGGCCGCATCGGCGCGCTGGTCGCGCAGCGCATGTCCGCGTTCGGCATGAAGGTCGTGGCCTACGACCCCTACGTCCAGCCTGCACGGGCCGCGCAGATGGGCGTGAAGGTCCTGTCCCTGGACGAGCTGCTCGAGGTCTCCGACTTCATCACCGTGCACCTCCCCAAGACCCCGGAGACGGTCGGTCTGATCGGCGACGAGGCGCTGCGCAAGGTCAAGCCGACCGTCCGCATCGTCAACGCCGCGCGCGGCGGGATCGTCGACGAGGAGGCGCTGTACTCCGCGCTCAAGGAGGGCCGCGTCGCCGGCGCCGGCCTCGACGTGTACGCGAAGGAGCCCTGCACGGACTCCCCGCTGTTCGAGTTCGACCAGGTCGTCTCCACCCCGCACCTCGGCGCCTCCACGGACGAGGCCCAGGAGAAGGCCGGTGTCTCGGTCGCCAAGTCGGTGCGCCTCGCGCTCGCCGGCGAGCTCGTCCCCGACGCGGTGAACGTCCAGGGCGGCGTCATCGCCGAGGACGTCAAGCCCGGCCTCCCGCTCGCCGAGAAGCTCGGCCGCATCTTCACCGCGCTCGCGGGCGAGGTCGCGGTCCGCCTCGACGTCGAGGTCTACGGCGAGATCACCCAGCACGACGTCAAGGTGCTCGAACTCTCCGCGCTCAAGGGCGTGTTCGAGGACGTCGTCGCCGAGACCGTGTCGTACGTCAACGCCCCGCTGTTCGCGCAGGAGCGCGGCGTCGAGGTGCGGCTGACGACCAGCTCGGAGTCCGCCGACCACCGCAACGTCGTCACCGTGCGCGGCACGCTCGGCAGCGGCGAGGAGGTCGCGGTCTCCGGCACGCTCGCCGGCCCCAAGAACCTCCAGAAGATCGTCGCGGTCGGGGACTACGACGTCGACCTCGCCCTCGCCGACCACATGGTGGTGCTGCGGTACGAGGACCGTCCGGGCGTGGTCGGCACGGTCGGCCGGGTCTTCGGCGAGGCCGGGATCAACATCGCCGGTATGCAGGTGTCGCGGTCGGTCGCGGGCGGCGAGGCGCTGGCCGTCCTGACCGTCGATGACACGGTCGCGGCGAACGTGCTGGCGGAGGTGGCCGAGGAGATCGGCGCGACGTCCGCCCGCTCGGTGAACCTGGTCTGAGGTTCCTGACGTTTCACGAGAACGCCGGGCGGGTCGAGGAGTTGATCCTCGACCCGCCCGGCGTTTCTGTGTGGCAGGGGGTCACGCCTCCGCCTTCTGATCCTCCGTCACCACCGGTTCGGGCACCGGGACCTGGACGCCCCGCAGGGTCCGCGCCGCCGCGAACGCGGCCCCCAGCAGCAGCACCGCCCCCGCGATCGCCGCCCCGTGCATGCCGTCGGTGAAGGCGTCCCGGGCGGTGGCGCGCAGGGCGTCTCCCGTGCGCCCCGGCAGCTGGTGGGCGACGGCCAGGGCGCCGCCGAGGGTCTCGTGGGCCGGGGCGGGGGCCGTGGCGGGGATGCCGTGGCGGTAGATCGCCGTACCGATGGAGCCGAGGACGGCCATGCCGAGGGCGCCGCCGAACTCCGAGCCCGTCTCCATCAGGGAGGACGCGACGCCGGCCTTGCCGACCGGGGCGCTGCCCATCGCGAGGTCCATGATCAGGGACATCACCACGACGATCCCGGAGGCGAGGACACCGGCGGCGGCCAGTGCCTGCCAGAGGGAGTCGGTGCCGGTGAGGGCGAGCAGGACGTAGCCGCAGGCGGCGACGGTGAAGCCGGACGCGACGACGTGGGCGCGGTCGACTCCCTTCTGGACCAGGGTCGTTGCGAGCGGGGCCGCCATGCCGATCGGGACCGAGGGGAGCAGCGCCCACAGGGCCGCCTCCATCGCGCTCTTGCCGAGCACGGACTGAAGGTACTGGGTGGTGAAGAAGGCCGAGCCGAGCATCCCGAAGGCGGAGAGGAGGTTGAGGACGAGGGAGGGCCCGAAGCCCCGGCCGCGGAAGAGGGTCGGGTCGATCATCGGGGACGCGGTCGTGCGCTGGCGGTGGACGAAGAGGGCGGCGAAGAGCAGGCCGACGGTGACCGAGACGACGTACTGCGGGTGCCAGCCCTCGGAGGGGATCTCCTTGAGGCCGTAGATCACGGGCAGGACGGCGGCCATCGACAGCGGGACGCTCGGCCAGTCGAAGCGGCCGGGGGCCGGGTTCCTGGACTCCGGGAGCAGGAACGGGCCGAGGAGCAGCAGCAGCGCCATCGCGGGCAGGTTGACCAGGAAGACCGAGCCCCACCAGAAGTACTGGACGAGGACACCGCTCATCACCGAGCCGAGGGCGATGCCGCCGGTCATCACGCCGGACCACAGACCGATCGCCTTCGCGCGCTGGCCGGGGTCGGTGAACATCGTGCGCAGCAGCGCCATCGTCGACGGCATCAGGGTCGCGCCGCCGATGCCGAGGACCGCGCGGGCGGCGATGAGGGTCTCGGCGCTGGTCGCGTAGGCCGCGATGACGGAGGCGGTACCGAAGGCGGCGGCGCCGATCAGGAGGAGCCTGCGGTAGCCGATGCGGTCACCGAGCGAGCCCATCGTCATCAGCAGGCCGGCCAGGACGAAGGCGTAGATGTCGAAGATCCACAGCTGCTGGGTGCCGCTGGGCTCCAGGTCCGCGCTGATCGCCGGGATGGCGAAGTAGAGGACGGAGACGTCCATCGAGACCAGGAGCAGGGGGAGCATCAGGACGCCGAGAGCGGTCCATTCGCGGCGTCCGGCCCGGGAGTTCGGGGTGCTCGGAGGGTTCGGCGAGTGCGTCGGGTTCGTCATGACAGCGAATGTACGCACGTCTTAAACGCTTGTCTAGAACGATTGTATAAGTCATGCGTCTAGGACGTCTGTATGGAATCGGCGGTACGGTGGGAGGCATGGGACACCGTGAGGATCTGCTCGAAGGCGCGAAGCGCTGCCTGCTGGCGAAGGGCTTCGCGCGCACGACGGCGCGCGACATCGTGAAGGAGTCGGGGACGAACCTCGCGTCCATCGGCTACCACTACGGTTCGAAGGACGCACTGCTCGCGCAGGCGTACGTCTCGCTCGTCGAGCAGACGTCCGACGCCTTCGAGGGGCGCGACGGCGCTCCGGCCGCCGGGGCCGAGGGGGAGCCCGGTTCGCTGGAGCGGTTCCGCTGGGTGTGGTCGAACATCGTCGCCACCATGCGGGAACCGGAGTCGTTGTGGCGGCTCAGCATGGAGGTCATGACCCTCGAACTCCCCGAAGTGCGCGAGCACTTGTCGGCCGCGCAGCGGGAGGGCGGGCGGGGTCTCGTAGCCCTCCTGATGGGCGTGCCGGAGGAGGAGGTCACCGACGAGACGGCGGACACGCTCGGCCGCTTCTACCTCACCCTGATGACCGGGCTCATCGCCCAGTGGACGTTCGACCCGAAGACCGCGCCGGACGGGGAGGCGCTGACGGAGGGGCTGCGGCAGGTGGTGGAGGGGGTCCGGAAGTCACCGTGACACGGCGGGAGTTCGCCGGTCGCGCAGGGCCGGTGCCAGGGCGGTCAGCATCAGCAGGGCGGTCAGGGTGAAGGCCCAGGGGTAGCCGGTGGGACCGGCGACGAGGCCGAAAGCCGCCGCGCCCACGCCCATTCCGCCGTCGTAGGCGAGGTTCCACAGGGCGCTGACCGTGCCGTAGGAGGCGGCGGAGGTGCGGGCGTACATCACGGTGAGGGTGGCGTTCTGGGCGACGCCGAAGCCCGCGCCGAAGAGGGTTGTGCCCGCGATGACCGCCACCGGATCGGCGGTCGGGGCGATGACGAGGACACCCGCCGCCGACAGGAGCAGGCCGGGGAGGACCAGGCGCGCGCTGCCGTGGCGGTCGCCGTGGCGGCCCGCGAGCCAGCGGGTCAGGGTCGAGGCGGCGGTCTGCGTGAACAGGGCCGCCGCGACGACACCGGCGGACGCCGACGGTACGGCCAGCGGCAGGAAGGTGACCACGATGCCGGCGGCGGTGGCGGTGGCCGCGAAGACGAGGACCGGGCGGAGCAGCGCGCCGGTGCGCAACCCCCGTACGACGCCCACGGGTTGCTCGGAACGGTCCGCGCGGTCGGGCAGACCGAGGACGGAGAAGACGGCGGCCAGCGCGGCGAGGCCACCGGCGACGGCGACCGGGCCGTAGCCCACGTGCCGGGCCAGCCACAGCCCGAGGGGCAGCGCGACCAGCGACGGCACGCCGGACACGACACCCACCAACGCGAGCCCCTCACCCCGCCGTTGGTCCGGAATCAACGACGCGGTGAGGGCGCCGCCCGCGACGATCGTCAGCGCGAAACCGAGCCCGCGCACGAAGCACACCGCGACGATCCACGCCGCGTCCCCGGACACGGTCAGCGCCAACGCCGGTGCCCCGAGCAGGAACAGCCCCACGATCAGGGTCAGCCGATACCCGAACCGCGCGACCAGCCGGGGCGTACCCAGCTCCCCGAGCACCGTCGCCAGCATCAACGAGCCGGTCGCGAGCCCCGCCGCACCCCCGCCGCCCCGCTCCGCGGCATACGCCGGTACGACCGACAGCAGCAGGAAGAAGCTGAGACTGGCGCCGACCATGCTGACGAAGCGGAGGAGGAGGGGACGGGTCAGAAGAGACGGCCGGGCGGGCGAAATGGCCTCGGGGGAAGGGGTGTTGGGGGTGGCGGGCGTGCCGGGGTCCGGGTTGTCGGGGGTGCGGCCGGTCGTCATGACACCGACAGTAGGGGGCGGGCGGGGTGCCGGGGAGGGCCTCGGCGGGGGCACCGGCGAGCGCGGCCTCGGCGAAGTCCGGGGTGTCTGTGAGGGCCGAGTGCGGTGTGCGTTCCGATGCGCGGCTGTACTGCGGGAACAAGGTAGGGGCGAAGGGGTATGCCGACCGGTCGTACCGTTCCGCGACGCGGGGGCAGTTGAACGGGACCTTCAGCTGGTTCCAGTGCTGGGGCCACGTGTGCTGAAGCCGATTCCCGGCTGGCGTCCAAGTCCCGTGCGGGGGAGCCGACTTGAGCGGCGCGACGCGCAGCTGGCGGTGCGTCCACGGCGTCGGGCGCGCAGCCGGCGGGGCGTCCACGGCGTCGGTGAGCGCGTCGCGGGTCGAGGTTGAGCATCGGCATCGGCATGCCATGCCAGGGCAGGCAGTTGATCACCCGTCAGCCGTGCCTACAGCCGCGCCCTCTTCAACCCCATGTGCAGCAACAGCCGGTCCTCCCCGTCGTCCAGGTCCAGCCCCGTCAGCTGCTCCACCCGCGACAACCGGTAGTACAGCGTCTGCCGGTGGATGCCCAACTCCGCTGCGGTGCGCCCCGCTTGGCCCGCGCGGTCGAGGTACACCTCGGCGGTGCGGGCCAGTTCGTGGTGGGCGGGGGAGAGGAGGGGGGCCACGGCCGGGTCGTGGGCGGAGTCCGGGGGGAGGGAGGTCAACAGGCGGTACGGGCCGATGTCGGACCAGTCGGCGATCGGGGCGAGGCGGGGTTCCGCCAGGGCCGCGCGGGCCGCCGACGTGCATTCCTGCCAGGTGGTGGCGAGGTCGGTGAGGCCGGTGCGGGGGCGGCCGATGCCGGCCGCTCGGGCGCCGTCCTTCAGGAGGCGGGTCGCCGTCGCCTCCGCCGGGGAGCGGACGTCCACGGAGCGCAGGCGTACCAGGACCGCCAGGCACTGTTCCGTCGTGCCCCACGGCACCGTGCACAGCGCGGTCGCGTGCGGCACCGTACGGGCCGACGGGGCATCGTCCGGATCGGCGGACGGCCAGGGGGCGACGCACACCAGCGCGTACGGTCCGTCGCCGCGCGTGCCGAGGGCCGTCCGCAGGGCCGCCACCGCCATGTCCCCCTGCCAGCCGCGCTCGGCGGTCAGCACCGCCCGCAGTTCCCGGCTGAGATCCGCCCCGTGCTGCGCCTCGTCCGCGAGCAGCGCGCCGATGCGGGCGGCCACCTCCATCGCGGCGTCCAGTTGCGCCGCGGTGGGGCCCGGATCGTCGTCCAGGAGCCAGACGTAGCCGAGGACGACACCCCGATGGCGTACGGGCAGGCAGACGCGCCCGCGGTAGACGCCCGCCTCGGGGGTCGGCGGGATGCGGACCGGGCCGGTGGCGCGCGTGATGCCGAAGCCCTCGAACCAGGTGCGGATCGCCGCCGTGGAGCGCCGGGTCAGGATCGAGCGGGTGCGGACCGGGTCGAGCGCGGACGGATCCAGGTCGCCCTCGCCGTCGTAGGCCCCGAAGGCGATCAGCTCGAAGTCGCGGTTCTCCAGGGTCGCGGGGGCGCCGAGGAGCTCCGAGATCTCGTCCACGAGTTCCTGGTAGTCGCCGGTGGAATCGGATGTCACCCGGGCATTCTCCCGCATTCTCGCCGTGCCTTCATACATCTGTCTGAGATCCGCGGCACGGATGCGTGACAGCTGTCGATGGCCGACGATCGGAGAGATCCCTAGGTTTCACGGTGGTTCTCCGTATGTCCCACTGCTTGGAGGTGCCCCGTGCTGGGTCCCGTGATACTCGCCGCCTCGCGCAGCGATCAGATGCGCCGGCTGATCTCGGCGGCGCCGGTGACCAAGCAGGTCGTCGACCGCTTCATCCCCGGTGAGACGGTGGACGAGATCGTGCCGATCGTCCAGGACCTCACCGCCAAGGGTCTTGAGCTGACGATGGACGTCGTCGGCGAGGACATCACCACCCCCGAGCAGGCAGCCGCCGCCCGCGACGCCTATCTGACGCTCGTCGACCGGCTCAGGGAACTCGAACTGGGTACCCGGGCCGAGATGTCGATCAAGCTCTCCATGTTCGGGCAGGCCCTGCCCGGCGGCCACGAGCTGGCGCTCGCCAACGTCCGGCCCGTCGTCGAGGCCGCCGCCGCGATCGGCACGACCGTCACGCTCGACGCCGAGGACCACACCACCCTCGACTCGATGTTCGCGATCCACGAGGGGCTGCGGAAGGACTTCCCGCAGACCGGCTGCGTCATCCAGGCCTACCTCTTCCGCACCGAGTCCGACGCCCGCCGCCTCGCCGAGGCCGGCAGCCGCGTCCGGCTGGTGAAGGGCGCGTACAAGGAGCCCGCCGAGGTCGCCTACCAGCAGAAGCACGAGATCGACAAGGCGTACGTCCGGACCCTGCGCATCCTGATGGAGGGCGAGGGCTACCCGATGATCGGCTCCCACGACCCGCGCCTGATCTCCATCGGCCAGGAACTCGCCCGCCGCGCGGGCCGCAAGCTCGACGAGTACGAGTTCCAGATGCTCTACGGCATCCGCGGCGACGAGCACCTGCGGCTCGCCGCCGAGGGCCACCGCATGCGCGTCTACACCGCCTACGGCACCGACTGGTACGGCTACTTCATGCGCCGCCTGGCCGAGAAGCCGGCGAACCTCCGCTTCTTCGCCCGCAGCATGCTGACCCGGGGCTGAGAGATGACGTACGCATCGAGGTTCCTCCCCTTCTTCGCACGCACCGCCCTCGCCCAGGACTGACCCCGACACCCGCTCACCCACAAGGAGTTACGGATCTCATGGACGCTGTGACCCAGGTCCCCACCCCCGTCAACGAGCCGGTGCACGGCTACGCGCCCGGCTCTCCCGAGCGCGCCCGCCTTGAGGTCAAGCTCAAGGAACTGGCCGAGAACCCGATCGACCTGCCGATGACCATCGGCGGCGAGCGGCGGATGGGCGGCGGCGAACGCGTCGACGTCGTCCAGCCGCACAACCACAAGGCCCGCATCGGCACGTACGCCAACGCCACCCAGGCCGACGCCCAGGACGCGATCGACGCGGCCCTCGCCGCCGCGCCCGCCTGGCGCGCGATGTCCTTCGACGACCGCGCCGCGATCATCCTGCGCGCCGCCGAACTGCTCTCCGGCCCGTGGCGCGAGACCCTCGCCGCGTCCACCATGCTCGGCCAGTCCAAGACCGCCCAGCAGGCCGAGATCGACTGCCCCTGCGAGCTCGTCGACTTCTGGCGCTTCAACGTCAAGTACGCCCGCGACCTGCTCGCCGAGCAGCCCCCGGCGAACTCCCCGGGCGTCTGGAACCGCCTCGACCACCGCCCGCTCGAAGGCTTCGTCTACGCGATCACGCCCTTCAACTTCACCGCCATCGCGGGCAACCTGCCGACCGCGCCCGCGCTCATGGGCAATGTGGTGGTGTGGAAGCCGAGCCCGACGCAGACCCACTCCGCCGTCCTGCTCATGCAGCTCCTGGAGGAGGCGGGTCTCCCCAAGGGCGTCATCAACCTCGTCACCGGTGACGGCATCGAGGTGTCGAAGGTCGCCCTGGAACACCGCGACCTGGCCGGCATCCACTTCACCGGCTCGACCAAGACCTTCCAGTACCTGTGGAAGACGGTCGGCAACAACATCGAGAAGTACCGCTCGTACCCGCGTCTGGTCGGCGAGACCGGCGGCAAGGACTTCGTCGTCGCCCACCCGAGCGCGGACCGCGCGGTGCTGAAGACGGCGCTGACCCGGGGTGCCTTCGAGTACCAGGGCCAGAAGTGCTCCGCGACCTCCCGGGCCTACATCCCGGCCTCCATCTGGAACTCCGGTTTCAAGGAGGAGTTCGCGACCGAGGTCGACTACCTGAGCATGGGTGACGTCACCGACCTGTCGAACTTCATCGGCGCGGTCATCGACGAGCGCTCCTTCGCCAAGAACAAGGCGGCCATCGACCGCGCGAAGGCCGACCCCACCTGCACGATCGTCGCGGGCGGTTCCTACGACGACTCGGTCGGCTACTTCGTCCGCCCGACGGTCGTCGAGTGCAGCGACCCGGCCAACGAGGTCTTCACGACGGAGTACTTCGGCCCGTTCCTCGCCGTGCACGTCTACGACGACGAGAACTACGACGAGATGCTGACCCAGATGGAGTCGGTCTCCGACTACGCGCTGACGGGCTCGGTCATCTCCAACGACCGTGCGGCGGCGGCCCACACGATGGAGCGGCTCCGCTACGCGGCCGGCAACTTCTACATCAACGACAAGTCGACCGGCGCGGTCGTCGGCCAGCAGCCCTTCGGCGGCGGCCGCTCCTCCGGCACCAACGACAAGGCCGGCGCCCCGCAGAACCTGATGCGCTGGACCCTGACCCGCGCCATCAAGGAGACCCTGGTGGCCCCGACGGACTACACGTACCCGCACATGGGCTGACACACAGGCAGGTGACACGAGGGGCCGGGCGGTTGCCCGGCCCCTCGTGTTTCCCCGAATGGGCCGGGCCGGTGAGCCCCCGTCTGGTGATACTGACCCGGTGACCATCCGTATGCGCACCGCCCACACGGCCGACCTCACCCCGGCCGACCTCCGTGCCGCCCGTGACCTGCTGGACGCGGCCTTCGCCGGGGACCTGACCGACCAGGACTGGGAGCACGGCCTCGGCGGCGTCCACGCGCTGCTCGCCGACGACACCGGGCTTCTCGCGCACGGCTCGGTCGTCATGCGCCGGGTGAGGTACCGGGGGCGGTGGCTGCGGGTCGGATACGTGGAGGGCGTCGGCGTACGGCCCGATGCCCGGCGGCGGGGGTACGGCGGGCTCGTCATGGCCGAGCTGGAGCGGATCGTCGACCACGGCTACGACGTCGGGCTGCTCGGCGCCAGTGACGACGGGGCCCGGCTCTACACCGCGCGCGGCTGGCGGCTGTGGGGCGGCAGGATCTCCGCGCTCGGGCCGGACGGCATCGTCCATCTGCCCGAGGAGGAGGACAGCACCTATGTCAGACCCGCGCTCGCCGGGCCGCTCGACCTCGGCGAGGACCTCCTCTTCGACTGGCGTGACGGGGATGTGCTCTGAGGATGCTCAGGCCGCCGAAATCCAGAAATCGCAGGTCAGGGGCGTGTGGCCCGTTTCACCGTCTCAGATAGTAGGAAGTCCGAGTAATTGTGGAGACAGATGCGCGGTCCTGTCCTAGCTTTGTAGGAGCCGAACGTCTCGCTGGACCAAGCGAATGACGGTCGTGAGCCGGACACCGTGCAGGCAACCCCTGCGGTCCGCCGCTCCCCGTTTCTTCCGGGGGTACCTTCCACGCCCACGCCCTTCAGGCAGTGGGGAAGTCCCGCAACCCCCTCTCCGCACTCCAGGACTGATCGAAGGAGTCGATTCTCCATGGCCGAGACGACCACCCGCCGCCGAGTCCGCCACGTGTCCCGCACGAGCGACTCCGAGCGCAAGAACGCCGCAGCCGCCCTCCAGCGCGCCCTCGACCGCCGGGACAACGGCGGCGAGACCGGCCACTGAGCCACCGCAGCGCCCGTCAGGCCCGACGGAGCACGCCCACCAGCCGGGAGCCGCGCCCGCACGGGGTGCGGCGCGGTCTCAGTGACCGCGCCGCACCTCGAAGTGGTCGATGCGCCTGCCGTTCCCGTCCAGCGCCGAGACCTTGAGCCGGGGCGTACCGCCGCTCTCCGCCTCCACGGAGAGCAGTGAGAAGCCCCCGTAGCGCACCCGCGACCACTCCACCGTCTCCGCCTCGGTGTGCCGGTCCTTCTCCCACCGCACGGTGTCGACCGTCCCGTGCCGGGTGACGTGCCCCTCGTAGCTCTCCTTGACGCCCGCCGGGAACCCGTAGAGATCGCGCCCGCCGCCGCCCGCCGTGACGTAGACGATCCCGTCCCGCGTCGGATCGGTGGACGCGCCGATCGGTACGGCCCGGCCGACCGCGTTGTCCCGGATCGCGTCGGTCCGCTCGTAGACGTGGTTGTGGCCGTTGATCACCAGGTCCACCTGATGCTTCGCGAACAGCGGCAGCCACTCGGCGCGCACCCCGCCGTCGGAGGCGTGCGAGGAGGTCGAGTAGGCGCAGTGGTGGAAGAAGACGACGACGAAGTCGACCCCCTTCGTCGCCCGCAGCTCACGCAGTCTGCCGTCCAGCCACGCCGTCTGCTTCCCGCCCGAGTGGCCGAGGTTGGCGGTGATCTCGTACGACACGTCGTTCGCGTCGAGCGCCACGACGCCGACGTTGCCGTAGACGAAGGAGTACACGCCCGGCGCGCGCGTCGGGTCGAAGCCGTTCTCCGGGAGGGACCAGCGGGCGAGTTGACCGCCGTAGCCGTCGGGGGAGTACCAGGCCTCCATGTCGTGGTTGCCGGTCGTCACCATCCACGGGACGGAGCGGGAGACGGGCTCGTTCTGCTTGAGGAACAGGTCCCAGTACGTCGGGTCGTAGCCGTCCGTCTTCTTGCCCAGGCCGTTGCTGTCGGCGTAGCAGATGTCACCGGCGTGGAGGTGGAAGGCGGGGTTCTCGCGCAGGACGACGTGGTCGTTGGCGGCGGCCGCGTTGCTCACGCCCTGGTCGCCGAAGGCCGTGAACACGAACCTCTCGGGGTTCGCCGGGGCCGTACGGAAGGTGCCGATCGTCGAGCGGTGGGCCGGTGCGGCCGGGTCGAAGCCCTCGTGGCCGACGCCGTAGTAGTACGTCGTGCCGGGGTGGAGGCCGTCGAGGGCCGCGTGGACGTAGTACTGCTCGACGGCGGGGCGTATGCCCGTCAGCCCCGGGGTGTGCAGGTCGCGGATCTCGGCCGTGATGATGCGACTCAGGTCGTCCGGCCTCAGCCCCACCCGTACGTACGGCTTCCTGACCGCGAACGGGACCTGCCAGGAGATCCGTATCGCGGTCTTCGGGTCGGCGCCGAAGGCGAGATGGCGGCCGAAGGGGACGACCGCCGTGCCGGGGACCTTGGAGGTCGCGGGGGAGGGGAGCGCCGACTTGCCGCCGGCGGACGCCCGGCCCGCGCAGCCCGCGAGCAGCCCGCCCGCCGCCACCGCGCCCGCCGACACCAGCGCGCGGCGCCGGGACAGCTTCGTGCGCAGGTACTCGTACTGCTCGGCCATGCTCATCCGGACCGCGAGGCGTTCCGGGATACCGACGTCGGGTACGGGAGGTTCGGGGGGTGTCCCCCCGATAAGCGCAGTCATGTCGATGAAGTTCCCAGTGGACCTCAACGGGGGCCATGCGTAAGGGTGAACGTACGTCGAACGGCCGACGCCGGCGGCGCCGGGGGCGTCCGCATCATGGACACCCGGTGTCATTCCATGGGACGCGGAGTACGGTGGCGGGCATGTCTCCCAGCATCGATCTCGCAGTGATTCCCGGTGACGGCATCGGTCAGGAAGTCGTGGCCGAAGGTCTGAAAGTCCTCTCCGCCGTCCTTCCGCAGGATGTGAAGCTGGAGACCAAGGAGTTCGATTTCGGCGCCAAGCGCTACCACGCGACCGGTGAGACCCTCACCGACGCCGACCTGGCCGCGCTGAAGCAGCACGACGCGATCCTGCTGGGCGCGATCGGTGACCCGTCCGTCCCGTCCGGGGTCCTTGAGCGCGGCTTCCTGCTGAAGCTCCGCTTCGCCTTCGATCACCACGTCAACCTGCGGCCGTCGAAGCTGCTCCCGGGTGTGGCGACCCCCCTCGCCGGTGAGCCGGAGATCGACTTCGTCGTCGTCCGCGAGGGCACCGAGGGCCCGTACACCGGCAACGGCGGCACCATCCGCAAGGGCACCGAGCACGAGGTCGCCACCGAGGTCTCCGTCAACACGGCCTTCGGTGTCGAGCGCGTCGTCCGGGACGCCTTCGCCCGCGCCCAGGCCCGCCCCCGCAAGAAGCTCACGCTGGTCCACAAGAACAACGTGCTGACCTTCGCGGGCCACCTGTGGACGAACGTCTTCAACAAGGTCGCGGCCGAGTTCCCCGAGGTCACCACCGACTACATCCACGTGGACGCGGCGACGATCTACCTCGTCACCGACCCCGCCCGCTTCGACGTGATCGTCACCGACAACCTCTTCGGCGACATCATCACCGACCTCGCCGCGGCCGTCTCCGGCGGCATCGGCGTCGCCGCGAGCGGGAACATCAACCCGTCCGGCGAGTTCCCCTCGATGTTCGAGCCCGTGCACGGCTCCGCGCCCGACATCGCGGGCCAGGGCAAGGCCGACCCCACCGCCACGGTCCTGTCCGTCGCCCTCCTCCTGCGCCACCTCGGCTACGAGTCCGAGGCCGTCCGCATCGAGGACGCCGTCTCCGCCGACCTCGCGGACCGCACCGGCAAGCCCGCCCGCAGCACCACCGAGATCGGTGACGCGCTGGCCGTACGAGTAGCCGGCTGATCCTCCCCCAGAGTCCGAAGGGTCTGGGGGGACGACCCCCAGGCCCTCGAGAAACTCTCGAAGGATTTCGGAGCCGCCGGGTCGCAACCGCACCCGGCGGCTTTTCTTACGTCCCCGCCGGGTGCCACCATCATCCCTGGGTCGCAGTCACGCCGTTTTCTTCCACGGTCCACCACGCGCGATAATCGAACGCGGAGCCGCGGAATGAGGGAATGCTCGGACGTCCTAACACTGGCCACTGGCAGGCGAGGGCGTGAGCGCGGCCCGTCACACACAACCGGTGAAGGACAACCACTCATGACGACGCCCACGACGATCGAGCTGAAGCCCTCGGCCTCGCCACTTTCCGCCGCCGAGCGCGACGCGATCCTGGCGAACCCCGGGTTCGGCCGCCACTTCACCGATCACATGGTGATGATCAAGTGGACCGAGGGCCGCGGCTGGCACGACGGCCAGCTCGTGCCCTACGGCCCGCTCTCCCTCGACCCGGCGAACATGACCCTGCACTACGCGCAGGAGATCTTCGAGGGCCTCAAGGCCTACCGGCAGGCCGACGGCTCCGTCGCCACCTTCCGCCCCGAGAAGAACGCCCGCCGCTTCCAGATCTCCGCCCGCCGCCTCGGCATGCCCGAGCTGCCGGTCGAGACGTTCATCGAGGCCTGTGACGTGCTGGTCCAGCAGGACCGCGACTGGGTCCCGGCGCACGGCGGCGAGGAGTCCCTCTACCTGCGCCCGTTCATGATCGCGACCGAGGTCGGCCTGGGCGTGAAGCCCGCCAACGAGTACCTCTTCCTGGTCATCGCCTCCCCGGCCGGCGCCTACTTCCCCGGCGGCGTGAAGCCCGTCTCCATCTGGGTCTCCGAGGACCACGTCCGCGCCGTCCCCGGCGGCATGGGCGACGCCAAGACCGGCGGCAACTACGCGGCCTCCCTCCTCGCCCAGGCCGAGGCCGCCGAGCAGGGCTGCGCCCAGGTCTGCTACCTCGACGCGGTCGAGCGCCAGTGGGTCGAGGAACTCGGCGGCATGAACCTGTACTTCGTCTACGGCGACCGGATCGTCACCCCCACCCTCACCGGCTCGATCCTGGAGGGCGTCACCCGCGACTCCCTCCTCACCCTCGCCCGCGACCTCGGCTACACCGCCGAGGAGGGCCGGATCTCCATCGAGCAGTGGCAGCGCGACTCCGAGAACGGCACCCTGACCGAGGTCTTCGCCTGCGGCACGGCCGCGGTCATCACCCCGGTCGGCACGGTCAAGCGCACCGGCGCCGAGTGGCAGCAGGCCGCGGGCGAGCCCGGCGAGGTCACGCTCCGCCTGCGCGGCGCGCTCCTCGACATCCAGCGGGGCGACGCCGTCGACAAGCACGGGTGGATGCACCGCCTGGGCTGAACTCCCCAGGACGCCGTACGGAGTTGATGCCGTGCGGAGCCGATCCCGTACGCAGTTGATGAAGAAGCCCGTCCCTGTCCCGGGACGGGCTTCGCCGTGACAAGGCGGGTCGCCGGGCGGACACAGGCAGAGGGGGCCTTCGTCCAGGATCTCTACAGCGGGTGGCTGGTCGCTCCCGTCGGTACTGGTTCGACCGGGAGGTACGCGCGCCGGCCTTCGGCCCAGACGGTGTGGCCCGTGCGCCGGTCGAGCGCGCCCACGAGGTCCGGCTGACCACCCGCGTACCGCGCCCTCCGCGCCCTCGATCCGACCCGGATCACCGAGGGCCCGGTCCGCTACGACACCGCGGAGGCCCGCTGGCTCTCCGACGTGGACGAGGCGATCTCCCCCTGAACCGTCGGACGCCGCCCGAGGACCAGATACGCGGCACCCCCGACCGCCCCCGACAACAGGAAACTGCAGTCCACCCCGCCCGTCAGCGACAGCAGCGGCCCCTCGTACGACGGCAGTGACACCGCCAGTAGACCGACCCCCGCGCCCACCGCCCAGGAGACCGTCGCCGGGATGTTCCAGCCCGCCCGGAACCAGTAGACGCCGCCGTGGGAGCGGCGGTTGAAGACCTGGAGGGCGTCCGCGTCGTAGACACCACGGCAGCGCACGAAGCCGATGAGCGTGATCACCGCCCAGGGTGTGCCGATCGCCGTGAGGAGCAGCACGAAGGACGTCATCGCGGACTGGGCGTTCCAGGCGTAGTGCCCGGCGAAGACGCAGAGCATCGCGACGACCGCGACCGTGCAGGTGGCCCGCGCCCGGGACGCGCGGGGCAGGATCGCGTCCAGGTCGAGGCCCATGGAGTAGAGCATCAGGCCCGCGTTGCCGACGGACCCCGCGGAGGCGGCGAGCAGCAGCGGGACGAGGTACCAGCCGGGGGAGGCCTGGACCAGCGGGCCCGCGTAGTCGAGGGCCGCGTGGGCCGCGTACGCCGTGAAGGTGCCGAAGAGCTGGGGGACCAGGAGCCCGGCGATCAGGCCGAGCCAGGTCGCGTGCAGCACCCGGCGTGAGGTGTGGCGGGCCGGGGAGATGTAGCGCGTGTAGTCGCCGAGGAGCGTGATGAAGGCGATCGGCCCGGACAGTCCCGCCGCGACCGTCGCCAGACACCAGGTCGGCCAGAACCCGCCCAGCAGATACCCGCCCGCCTCCGGCAGCGCGCCGGTCGTGAAGTGCGGGGCGTACGCGATCACGCCGACCACCAGCAGCGCGGTCATGCCGATGGACAGGACGCGGGACATGGCGAGCAGCACCCGGTAGCCGTAGACCGCGCCCGCGACGGTCGCCGCCGCGAGCACCGCGTAGACGAGGGCGTACGACACCCCGTCCGCCGGCAGCCCGAACAGCCGCCCGAGCACGCCCACCATCACATCGCCGCCGATCCACACGGTCAGCGCGGTGTAGCCGAGGGCGAGAAGCAGGCCGACGACCGAGCCGACCAGCCGCCCCCGCACGCCGAACTGGGCGCCGGAGGACGTCGAGAGGTTCGTCGCGGTGCGCAGCGAGACCAGGGCGAGCGGGGCCGTGAACAGGGTGCCGACCACCGTGCCCGCGACGATCGAGCTGACCGACGCCCACCAGCCGAGGCCGAACGACGGCGGCAGCCAGCCGAAGATGATCACGCCGAGGCAGAGGTTGGAGCCGAGCAGGATCGACATGAGATCGCGCGGACCGCTGGTGCGTTCCACATCGGGGACGGTGTCGACTCCGCGCTGTTCTATCGGCATGGTGGGCCCACCTCTTTCTTAGAGTGACGTTCAATGTGAACCGAGCGAAGGTGGCGCGTCAACCGTTTCGGAGATGGGTTTTACGGTTTAGAGTGATGTTCTAAAGGAGGAACACGGGATGCGACTGACCCCCACGGAACGCGACCGGCTGCTGCTCTTCTCGGCCGCCGAACTGGCCCGCGCCCGCAAGGCGCGCGGCCTGAGACTCAACGTGCCGGAGGCCACCGCGCTCATCGCGGACACGGTCTGCGAGGCGGCCCGCGACGGCCGGCGGCTGGCCGAGGCCATCGAGCGCGCCCGCTCCGTGCTCGGCCCCGACGACGTCCTCCCGGGCGTCGCCGACGTCGTCACCGAGGTGCATGTCGAGGCCGTCTTCGACGACGGCTCACGGCTCGCGGTGGTCTCCGACCCGATCGGCCGAGGACTGGCCGGAGACGCCCCGGGCGCCCTGCTCCCGGGACCCGTGCACGCCGAACCCGAGGCCGTCGTCCGCGTCACGGTCACCAACACCGCGACCGTCCCCGTCTCCGTGACCTCTCACTTCCACTTCTTCGAGGCCAACCCGCGCCTCGACTTCCCCCGCGCCGAGGCCTACGGCATGCGCCTCGCCGTCCCCGCCGGGTCCTCCGTCCGCTTCGGTCCGGGCGAGACCGCCGACGTCGGCCTGCTGCCGATCGGCGGCGAGCGGATCGCGATCGGCTTCGCGGGCCTCGTGGACGGCCCGCTGGACGCGCCGGGCGCCAAGGGCGAGGCCCTGCGCCGGGCAAGTGCCTGCGGCTACCTGGGAGTCGAACTGTGAACCCGTACGAGTACGCCGCCACCCACGGCCCCCGCGCGGGCGACCGCGTCCGCCTCGGCGACTCGGGGCTGACGATCCGCGTGGAGTCCGACTCGCAGCGCTACGGCGACGAGTTCCTCGCCGGGTTCGGCAAGACCGCCCGCGACGGACTGCACCTCAAGGCCGCCGCCGTACGGGACACCTGCGACGTGGTCATCAGCAATGTCGTCGTGATCGACGCGGCGCAGGGCATCCGCAAGGTGTCCATCGGGATCAGGGAGGGGCGGATCTGTTCCGTCGGGCGGGCCGGCAATCCCGACACCCTCGACGGTGTGGACGTCGTCGTCGGCACCGGCACGTCCATCGTGTCCGGCGAGGGGCTCATCGCCACCGCCGGCGCGGTCGACACCCACGTCCATCTCCTCTCGCCGCGCATCATGGAGGCCTCCCTCGCCTCCGGGGTGACCACGATCATCGGCCAGGAGTTCGGCCCGGTGTGGGGCGTCGGCGTCAACTCGCCCTGGGCGCTGCGCCACGCGTTCAACGCCTTCGACGCCTGGCCGGTCAACATCGGCTTCCTGGGCCGGGGTTCGTCCTCCTCGGACGCCCCGCTGATCGAGGCCCTCGCGGAGGGCGGCGCCTCGGGGTTCAAGGTGCACGAGGACATGGGCGCCCACACCCGCGCGCTGGACACGGCGTTGCGGGTCGCCGAGGAGCACGACGTCCAAGTCGCCCTGCACAGCGACGGGTTGAACGAGTGCCTGTCCGTCGAGGACACCCTGCGCGTCCTGGAGGGCCGGACGATCCACGCCTTCCACATCGAGGGCTGCGGCGGCGGACACGTCCCGAACGTGCTGAAGATGGCCGGAGTCGCCAACGTCATCGGCTCCTCCACCAACCCCACCCTCCCCTTCGGCCGGGACGCGGTCGCCGAGCACTACGGCATGATCGTCTCCGTCCACGACCTGAAGACCGACCTGCCCGGCGACGCCGCCATGGCCCGCGACCGCATCCGCGCCGGGACGATGGGCGCCGAGGACGTGCTGCACGACCTGGGCGCGATCGGCATCACCTCGTCCGACGCGCAGGGCATGGGCCGCGCGGGCGAGACCGTGCGCCGTACGTTCGCGATGGCCGGGAAGATGAAGGCCGAACTCGGCGCCCCGGACGAGCACGACAACGAACGCGTCCTGCGCTACATCGCCAAGCTGACCATCAACCCCGCGATCGCGCACGGACTTTCGCACGAGGTCGGCTCCCTCGAAGTCGGCAAGCTCGCCGACATCGTGCTGTGGCGCCCCGAGTACTTCGGTGCGAAACCACAGCTCGTCCTGAAGTCCGGGTTCCCGGCCTACGGCGTGGTCGGCGACCCGAACGCGGCGACCGACACCTGCGAACCCCTCGTCCTGGGACCCCAGTTCGGCGCCCACGGCACCACGCCCGCCGACATCTCCGTGGCCTTCGTCGCCCAGGCCGCCCTGGACCAGGGCAACGACTCGATGCCGACTCGCCGCAGGCGCGTGGCGGTGCGCGGCACCCGGGGCATCGGCCCCGCCGACCTGCGGCTCAACTCCCGTACCGGAGCGGTCGATGTGGACCAGGAGACCGGCCTGGTCACCCTCGACGGCGAACCCCTCCGCTCCGAGCCCGCCGACTCGGTCTCCCTCAACCGCCTCTACTTCCTCTAGCACCACGAGACTTGGGACTTCTGATGAGCTTCCGTATGCCCCCCGAGTGGGCCCCGCACGAGCGCACCTGGATGGCCTGGCCCGGACCCAACCCGACCTTCACCAACGACGAGGAGCTGGCGGAGGCCCGGACCGCCTGGGCGGCCGTGGCCCGTGCCGTGCGCCGCTTCGAACCGGTGACGATGGTGCACGGCCCGGGGCAGGGAGAGTCCGCGCGAGCACTGCTCGGCCCGGACGTCGACCTGGTCGAACGGGAGCTGGACGACGCGTGGATGCGGGACATCGGCCCCACCTTCGTCACCGACGGCAAGGGTGAACTGGCCGCCGTGGACTGGACGTTCAACGGCTGGGGCGGCCAGGACTGGGCCCGCTGGGAGCACGACTCCAAGATCGCCCGCCATGTCGCGGACCTCACCGGGGCACCGGTCCTCGGCAGCGCCCTCGTCAACGAGGGCGGCGCGATCCACGTCGACGGCCAGGGCACGGTCCTGCTCACCGAGACCGTCCAGCTCGGCGCCGGCCGCAACCCCGGCTGGACACGCGAGCGGGTCGAGGCGGAGATCCACGCCAAGCTCGGCACCAGCAAGGCCATCTGGCTCCCGCACGGCCTCACCGGCGACTACGGCGTCTACGGCACCCAGGGCCATGTCGACATCGTCGCCGCCTTCGCCGCGCCCGGCACCGTCCTGGTCCACAGCCAGCGCGACCCGGCCCACCCCGACCACGCCCGCTCGCAGGAGTACCTCGCCCTCCTCCGCGCCCAGACCGACGCGAAGGGCCGCCGTCTTCAGGTCGTCGAGGTCCCGGCCCCGACCGTCCTCAAGGACGAGGACGGCGACTGGGTCGACTACTCCTACATCAACCACTACCTCTGCAACGGCGGGGTCGTCCTCTGCGCCTTCGACGACCCGAACGACGAGATCGCGGCCGGTATCTTCCGCCGCCTGTTCCCGGAGCGGACGGTCACCCTGGTGGACGCCCGTACGATCTTCGCGGGCGGTGGAGGCATCCACTGCATCACCCAGCAGCAGCCGAAGGTCTAGGGACCCGGCCGGAGGGAGTCGGACGATGGCCGGTGCGCGGAAGAACGCGCCGCCGCGCGAGGACGTGCTCGCCGCCGCCATGGGCATGATCGCCGAACGCGGTCTGGAGCGGCTCACCATGGCGGCGCTCGGCCGCGAGGTCGGCATGAGCAGCGGCCATCTCCTCTACTACTTCCACTCCAAGGACGAACTCCTGCTCCAGGCCCTGGAGTGGAGTGAGGGCAGGCTCGGCGCCGAGCGGGGCCGCCTGCTCACCCGCACCGGGGCGACGGTCCGCGCACGCGTCGACGCGTACGTCGACCTGTACGTCCCCGACGGCCACCGCGACCCGCACTGGACGCTGTGGCTGGAGGTCTGGAACCGCTCGCAGAACGCCGACGCCGATGCCCGCGACCGCCAGGCCGCGATCGAGGGCGTCTGGCACCGCGACCTCGTGGCGCTGATCGCCGAGGGCGTCTCACGGGGTGAGTTCCGGGCCGTCGACCCGGACCGGTTCGCGTCCCGGCTGCGGGCTCTCCTCGACGGTTTCTCCATCCATGTGGCGATCGGGCTGCGGGGCACGGACCGGGAGCGAGTCCTCGACCACGTGAGGGAGTTCCTGGACGAGGGGCTTCTCCCGGACGCGTGACCTTCCGTCCCGGTCGTGCACCGGGCGAGTTGATCAACCGACTGTTCGCATCATGAGACGGACGGTGAGCGTCGAGGCGGTCTGTGCCAGACTGCCTCCGTGCTCTCGTTCGCCACGATTATTGGCAGCAGGCGCGCCGGTCCGCAGTGACCGCCTCGTACGACCAGGTACGGGCGGCCATCGTCGTCCTCGACCCGCGCGCAGACCTCTCGCACCCGCGAGGGGTTTTTCGCTTTTCTGGCCCACCTTCAGCCGGGAGCGCAGCGCGAGGGATCATTGGGGGACGGTGGAGCCGGTCATTCCGGTACAGACCGAGATCCAGATTCTCAGGAGCCAGAGACCATGACGGAACCCAGCGAACTCGACGATTCGTTCCACGTCTTCGACACGACCCTGCGTGACGGCGCGCAGCGGGAGGGCATCAACCTCACCGTCGCGGACAAGCTGGCCATCGCACGGCACCTGGACGACTTCGGCGTTGGCTTCATCGAGGGCGGCTGGCCGGGCGCCAACCCGCGGGACACCGAGTTCTTCGCCCGCGCCCAGCAGGAGATCGACTTCAAGCACGCCAAGCTCGTGGCCTTCGGCGCCACCCGGCGAGCGGGCGCGAAGGCGGCGGAGGACCCGCAGGTCAAGGCGCTCCTGGACGCCGGTACCGAGGTCATCTGCCTCGTCGCGAAGTCCCACGACCGCCATGTCGAACTGGCCCTGCGCACGACCCTCGACGAGAACCTGGAGATGGTCCGCGACACCGTCTCCCACCTGGTCGCCCAGGGCCGCCGCGTCTTCGTCGACTGCGAGCACTTCTTCGACGGCTACCGCGCCAACCCCGCGTACGCGAAGGCGGTCGTACGGTCCGCCGCCGAGGCCGGTGCCTCCGTCGTCATCCTCTGCGACACCAACGGCGGGATGCTCCCGGCGCAGATCCAGGCGGTCGTCGCCACGGTCCTCGCCGACACCGGCGCCCGGCTCGGCATCCACACCCAGGACGACACCGGCTGCGCGGTCGCCAACACCCTCGCCGCCGTCGACGCGGGCGCGACCCACGTCCAGTGCACGGCGAACGGCTACGGCGAGCGCGTCGGCAACGCCAACCTCTTCCCCGTCGTCGCGGCCCTGGAGCTGAAGTACGGCAAGAAGGTCCTCCCCGACGGCAAGCTCCGCGAGATGACCCGCATCTCGCACGCCATCGCCGAGGTGGTGAACCTGACCCCCTCCACCCACCAGCCCTACGTGGGCGTCTCGGCCTTCGCCCACAAGGCGGGCCTGCACGCCTCCGCGATCAAGGTCGACCCCGACCTGTACCAGCACATCGACCCCGAGCAGGTCGGCAACACCATGCGGATGCTGGTCTCCGACATGGCCGGCCGCGCGTCGATCGAGCTGAAGGGCAAAGAGCTCGGCATCGACATCAGCGGCGACCGCGAGCTGGTGGGCCGCGTGGTGGAGCGCGTGAAGGAACGCGAGCTCAAGGGCTACACCTACGAGGCGGCGGACGCGAGCTTCGAGCTGCTGCTCCGTGCCGAGGCGGAGGGCAGGGCCCGCTCCTACTTCGAGGTCGAGTCCTGGCGCGCGATCGTCGAGGACCGCCCCGACGGCACCCACGCCAACGAGGCCACGGTCAAACTCTTCGCCAAGGGCGAGCGCATCGTGGCCACCGCCGAGGGCAACGGCCCCGTCCACGCCCTCGACCGAGCCCTGCGCGTAGCCCTGGAGAAGATCTACCCCCAGCTCGCCAAGCTGGAGCTCGTCGACTACAAGGTCCGCATCCTCGAGGGCAAGCACGGCACGTCCTCCACGACCCGAGTCCTCATCGCCACGTCGGACGGCTCGGCGGAATGGTCGACGGTAGGCGTGGCGGACAACGTCATCGCCGCGTCCTGGCAGGCCCTGGAGGACGCGTACACGTACGGCTTGCTGAAGGCGGGCGTAGAGCCGGCCGAGTGACAAGTGCCGCAGGAAGGGCTGCAATCCAGCCCTTCCTGCGTGTGTTCCCTTCAGCCCCTCCGGCGTTTGAGGAGCGGGGGTCCAGGGGGCGGAGCCCCCTGGCGGGGCCCGGGGCGGAGCCCCGGAAGGATGGGACGGGTAGGGGCGGCGGGGGCGAAAACTACTGCAGATGCCACTTCTGGTTACCGGCCCCCGTGCACGTCCAGATCTGCGCCCGAGTCCCATTCGCAGACGTATTCCCCGTGACATCAAGGCACTTGTTGGCCGCGGTGTTCACCACATCACCGGTACTCGCGTTGTACGACCACTGCTGCGCAGCGGTCCCATTGCAGTCGTACAACTGCACCTTCGCCCCATCCGCAGTCGAAGCCGACGTCACATCAAGGCACTTGCCCAACGCCCGCACCGTCCCGTCCGTCCCCACGGTCCACTGCTGCGCGGTCGAGGAGTTGCAGTCGTAGAGCTGCACGGCCGTGCCGTTGGCGGTCGAACCCCCGGCCACGTCGAGGCACTTGCTCGCGAGACCGACGAACGCCCCGGTCCGGCTACCGCCCCCGGCCTGCGTCCCCGCCCAGGTGAACGTCGCGGACGTCTTCCCCGCCAACGAGTAAGTCGCGTGCTGGCCACCCCAGTTGATGGTCACCGTCTTCGCCGTGGACGCGTCGTTGTACGCGATCAGCGCCTTTGAACCGTCCGGGTTGCGCCACGCCACGTTCGGCACGTTCGTGGACGCCGTGGAAGCGATCCGCTGGGCTCCCGGCCGGACGAACTTCGTCAACTGGCCCATCGTGTAGTACTCGACGGTGTAGTCGACGGTCCCGCTCGCGCCGTCCCCGTTGTGCACGGTGATGAGCCCGGTGCAGGTACCGCACCCGCCGTTGTGCGGCCCCATGTTCTGGTCCACGGCGAGCGACCACTTGGTCACCGACTTCGCCCAGTTCCGGGTGTAGTCGATGATGTTGTTCATGTCCTCGCGCTGCTGGTTGGCGATCCAGGTGCCTCCGGAGTGCTCGGTGCCGAAGGCGTCCAGCGTCGGGTACTGGTTGTGCACGGTGGTCTGCTTGGTGACGTCACCGCCGTAGCCGTGCCAGGCGATCCCGCCGAAGTTCGGGTTGGACCGCACCGCCGCGTCGTCCACGGTCTGGGCCGCGTAGGAGTCGTAGACGTCCCAGTTCCAGTCGTGCGCCAGCACCTTCGTCGTCAGGCCGGACGCGTTGAGCTTCGGGAGCAGCTCGCTCTTCGTGAAGTAGGCGAGCCCGGAGGCGTTCCAGCTCATCGACGGATACCCGGAGCAGCACGTCGGCTCGTTCTGAGCGGTCACGTAGGAGACGGGGACGCCCTGGGCCTTGTACGCCTGGAGGTACTTGACGAAGTAGTCGGCGTAGGCGCCGTAGTCCTCGGCCTTCAGCCAGCCCCCGTTGAGCGAGCCGCTGTCCTTCATCCACGCAGGTGCCGTCCATGGCGAGGCCATGACAGTCAGAGAGGGGTTGAGGCTCAGCGCCTGCTTGGTGAGCGGCACGACGTCGGCCAGGTCGTGCGCGATCGAGAAGGAGGTGAGGTTCGGGTCGGTCTGCCCGGCCGGCACGTCGTCGTACGAGTAGCCGTAGCGGGCGAGGTCGGACGCGCCCATCGGGTTGCGCAGGAACGAGAGCCCGATCCCGTCGGTCGGCGAGAACAGCTTGGTCATGGTCGCGTTGCGGGTCGCCGTCGACAGCGCGCCGCTGCTGTTCATCAGCCAGGCGGCCGTGTCGGTGAAGGACGCGCCGCCGCCGGTGAAGGTCTGGTAGCGGGTGTTCTCGTCGACGGTGATGTTCTCGCCGCTGCCGCCCGTCCCGGACGAGAAGGCGAACGGGGTCTGGGCCTGGAGGCCGCGTGTGACATGGCGTCCGGCGGCGTCGTCGGTGGTGGTGAGCCAGGCGGTGACCTGTTCACCGGCCGCGTGTGCGGGGGGTACGGCCGCGGTGAAGCCGGCCACGGAGAGCAGTCCGGCAAGGAGCAGCCGGGCCGTGCGGGGGGTTCTCCTGGACATGGTTGCGTTAGCCCTTCCTGACGAGACGTCTTGACGGGTCTGCGGGCCGTTAGTTAACTCACGGCGTGATCTAAGCCATGAGTGAACTGTGCGAACCAGAGTGAACCAGAGCCCCTGAGCCGAGGGAAGGTCCATGCCAAGAACCGCCCTGCTCGTTTCCACCGCCCTGTGCGCCGCGCTGCTGACACCGGCCGCCGTCTCCCAGGCGGCGGCAGCCGCCGATCCAGCCCCCACGCCCGTCGACCGCTTCGAGGGCGAGGTGCCCTTCGCGAGCCAGCCCGCCGAGGGCATCTTCACCTGGGGCGGTGACACCGACGACCCGCCCCAACTCGCCCTGACCGCGAGACCCGACGCCCCCGAGGGCGCGAAGGTTCTCTCCGGGACGTACGACATCAGCGGCTACGGCGGCTTCAGCCACGACTACGCCGCGACCGAACCCGGCCATGACTGGTCCGCGCACCAGGGCATCCGCTTCTGGTGGGACGGCCAGAACACCGGCAAGGCCACCAACTTCGAGATCAAGGACGGCGGAGCGAACGGCGAGGCCTCCGAGCTGTGGACGACGTCCTTCACGGACAATTTCACCGGCTGGAAGCAGATCGAGATCCCGTTCACCGACTTCGTCTACCGCACGGACTACCAGCCCGTCGGCGGCATCGACCACGTCCTCGGCCTCACCCAGATGTGGGGCTACGCGGTCACCCTCCCCGTCGGCATCCATGGTCAGTTCGCCATGGACGACGTCGAGTTGTACGGCAAGGCCGACCAGTCCCTGCGCGCCTCCGTCACCACCGACTCGGCCGTCTACCCGGTCAAGGAGGGCGGTACGGCAGCGGTCAAGGTCACCGTCTCCACCACCGGCGCCGTCCCGCTCGACGACCCGGTGACCGTCGCCTACACGTCCGACGGCGGCACCGCGACCTCCGGCAAGGACTACACCCCGGTCTCCGGCACCCTCACCTTCCCGGCGGGTACCGCGTCCGGCGCCACCCAGACCGTCAAGGTCCGCACGCTGAAGGACAGATCGGCCGAGAACGCCGAGACGATCCCGCTGAAGCTCACGGTCACCGGCGCCAAGGCCCCGACCGAGAACCCGCAGGTCGTCGTCGACGCGCACGGACTGCCGTACCTGGACAGCAAGTTGCCCATCAAGAAGCGGGTCGCCGACCTCGTCAAGCGCATGTCGCTGGAGGAGAAGGCCGGGCAGATGACCCAGGCCGAGCGCGGCGCGATGAGCACCCCGGGCGACATCGCCTCCTACGGCCTCGGCTCCCTGCTCTCCGGCGGCGGCTCGACCCCGACGCCCAACACGGCCGCGGCCTGGGCGAAGATGATCGACTCGTTCCAACTCCGGGCGCAGGCAACCCGGTTCCAGATCCCGCTGATCTACGGCGTCGACGCGGTGCACGGCCACAACAACCTGGCCGGCGCCACGATCATGCCGCACAACATCGGCATCGGCGCCACCCGCGACCCCCAACTCGCCGAGAAGACAGGCGATGTGACGGCCAGTGAGGTCCGCTCGACCGGCGTCCCGTGGGACTTCGCCCCCTGCCTCTGCGTCACCCGTGACGAACGCTGGGGCCGCTCCTACGAGTCCTTCGGCGAGGACCCGGCGCTCGTCCAATCCATGGAGACGGTGATCCAGGGTCTCCAAGGCGCCGCGAACGGAAAGCAGTTGAAGGACGACGACAAGGTCCTCGCCACCGCCAAGCACTTCGTCGGCGACGGCGGCACCGCGTACGGCTCCTCCACCACGGGCACGTACACGATCGACCAGGGCGTCACCACCGTCACCCGGCAGCAGCTGGAGGCCATCCACCTCGCCCCGTACCAGACGGCGGTCGACCGGGGCATCGGCACGGTCATGCCGTCCTACTCCTCGCTCGACATCGTCGGCGACGGCCTCGGCCCGGTGAAGATGCACGCCCGCGCCGACATGATCAACGGCGTCCTCAAGAAGCGCATGGGCTTCGACGGCTTCGTCATCAGCGACTGGAACGCCATCGACCAGCTCCCCGGCGACTACGCCTCGCACGTCGACACGGCGGTCAACGCGGGCGTCGACATGATGATGGTCCCGTACACGTACAAGGACTTCACCTCGATGCTCATCGCCGAGGCGAAGGCGGGCCACGTCAGCGAGAAGCGGATCGACGACGCCGTGTCGCGCATCCTCACCCAGAAGTTCAAGCTCGGCCTCTTCGAGAAGCCGTACGCCGACACGAGCAACGCCTCGAAGATCGGCTCGGCCTCGCACCGGGCGGTGGCCCGGCAGGCGGCGGCGGAGTCGCAGGTGCTGCTGAAGAACGCGGGCAACGTGCTGCCGCTGAAGAAGTCGCAGAAGGTCTACGTCGCCGGTTCCAACGCCGACGACCTCGGCAACCAGACCGGCGGCTGGACCATCACCTGGCAGGGCGCGTCCGGCACCAACACCACCGGCACGACGATCCTCCAGGGGATGAGGAACGCCGGCGGGAACGTCACCTACTCCAAGGACGCGTCCGCCTCGACCAGCGGTTACGACGTCGGCGTGGTCGTCGTCGGCGAGACCCCCTACGCCGAGGGAGTCGGGGACGTCGGCAACGGCAACGACCTGACCCTCACCCCGGCCGACCAGGCAGCCGTGGACAAGGTGTGCGCGGCGATGAAGTGCGCGGTGCTGGTCGTCTCCGGGCGCCCGCAGGTGCTCGGCGGCCAACTCCCCGAGATCGACGCCCTGGTGGCCTCCTGGCTGCCCGGCACCGAGGGCGACGGAGTGGCCGACGTCCTCTACGGCAAGCGCTCCTTCACCGGCCAACTCCCGGTCACCTGGCCGAAGTCGGAGGCCCAGCTGCCGATCAACGTCGGTGACACGTCGTACGATCCGCAGTTCCCCTACGGCTGGGGACTGACGACGCTGACGAAGACGCCGACGGGTGGCACGGCCGCTCTGAAGGCGCTGGAGTCAGCGGCGGCGCACACCAGGTCGGCGGCGACCGGCAAGGTGCTCGTCACCAGGGCGCGGCTGCTCGTGCAGGCGAAGGTGGGACAGAACGTGACGGCGGCGGTGTCGAAGCCGTTCGCCGACGCGGACCATCTGCTGCTGACGGGCAAGTACGCGGCGGCCGTGAAGAAGCTGGAGGAGGCGTACCGGGCGGCGTAGCGACTGCCCCGTGTTCTCCCCGCACCCCCCGTGGCCTCAACGGCACGGGGGGTGCGGTGAGTTGACGGGGAGTTCCACCGTGACGCGGAGGCCGCCCTCGGGGCGCGGGGTGAGGGTGAGGGTGCCGTCGTGGGCGGCGGTGATGGTCTCGACGATGGCCAGGCCGAGGCCGACCCCCGCGTGGTCGGTGTGGAGGCGTCCGGTGCCGCGCTTGAAGGGCTCGGTGAGGGTCGAGACCTGGTGGGGGGTGAGGACGTCGCCGGTGTTCTCGACCGTGAGGACGGCGGACTCGGGGCCGACGGTGGTGGTCACCCGGACCGTGCCCCGGTCGGGGAGGTTGTGGACGATCGCGTTCTGCACGAGGTTCGTGGTGAGTTGGAGCAGGAGGGGCTGGGAGCCGCGGGTGGGGGTGATGTCGCCGCCCGTCTCGATGCCGACGCCGTGCTTCTCCGCGAGGGGGAGGAGCGTCTCGGTGGCTTCCTCCGCGACCAGGGACAGATCGACGGGTTCGCGGGTGAAGGACCGCTGGTGGGCGCGGCTGAGCAGGAGCAGGGCCTCGGTGGCCCGGATCGCCCGGGTGTTCACGGTGTGGAGGCGGTCGATGATCTCGCCGGTGTCCTGGTCCGGGTCGGCGCGGGCCAGGTCGAGGAGGGTCTTCGAGATCGCGAGCGGGGTGCGCAGTTCGTGGGAGGCGTTGGCGGCGAAGCGCTGCTGTTCGGAGACATGGGCTTCGAGCCGGGCGAGCATCGTGTCGAAGGCGTCGGCGAGTTCGCGGAACTCGTCGTTGCGGCCCGGGAGGTGGATGCGGTGGGACAGCGAACCGTCCGTGGCCGTGCGGGTGGCGTCCGTGATGCGGGTCAGCGGGGCGAGCATGCGCCCGGCCAGGAGCCACCCGCCGACCAGCCCGAACACCAGCAGGAACGCGAGTACACCGGCCGCTCTCGGCGCGAAGATGCCCAGCAGGACGGACTGGACGGGGAAGACCCCGGTGGGCCTGTCGTCGGGGTTGATGAGCATCGCCCGGTTGGGCACATAGCGGAGGAGGAACGCCCACACCGCCCCGAGCAGCAAGGTGCCCGCCACCATGAGGAACCCGGCATAGCTGAGGGTGAGTTTGAGGCGGACGCTCATCCCGGGCGCCCTATCCACGGTCTTCTCCGTCGGCTCCGGGCTGCGTCTCGATGCGGTAGCCGACGCCCGGCACCGTGGCGATGATCCAGGGTTCGCCGAGCCGCTTGCGCAGCGCCGAGACGGTGATGCGTACGGCGTTGGTGAACGGATCGGCGTTCTCGTCCCAGGCCCGCTCCAGGAGTTCCTCGGCGCTGACCACGCCGCCCTCGGCTCCGACGAGGACGTCGAGCACGGCGAACTGCTTCCTGGTCAGCGCGATGTAGCGGCCGTCGCGGTAGACCTCCCGGCGGAACGGGTCGACGCGCAGCCCCGCCAACTCCCGCACCGGCGGCCGGTTGTGGGCGCGTCTGCGGTCCAACGCCCTGAGCCGGAGCGCGAGTTCCTGGAGTTCGAAGGGCTTCGTGAGGTAGTCGTCGGCGCCGAGCTCGAACCCGCTGGTCTTGTCGTCGAGCCGGTCGGCGGCGGTGAGCATGAGGATCGGCATCCCGCTGCCGGAGGCGACGATGCGCTTGGCGACCTCGTCACCGGAGGGGCCGGGGATGTCGCGGTCGAGGACGGCGATGTCGTAGGAGTTGACGCTCAGCAGCTCCAGCGCGGTGTCCCCGTCACCGGCGATGTCGGCCGCGATCGCCGCCAGCCGCAGGCCGTCGCGGATGGCCTCGGCCAGATAGGGCTCGTCCTCGACGATCAGCACACGCATGGGTTCGATGGTAGGAGTCGGCACCTATCGTCCGCGTATCGAAAACGCCATACGCGCAGGCAACACCGGGCCGCCTTGGCTGACGGGGTGACGATCCCCCGGATACCTCTCGCACCCTGGAAGCGCGGCCCGCTGCTCGCGGCGCTGGCCCTGCTGCTCGGGCTGGTCATGGCGCTGCACGCCCGGATTCCGAACGTCGGGGGATTCGGCAGCCTCGTCGAGAACCTCCTGCCGTGGTGCGGCGTGTGCGTGCCGGTGCTGCTGGCCGGGGCGGTGTGGCGCCGCTCCGCCTCCGCCGTGGTCGCGCTGGTGCTGCCGGTCACGGTGTGGGTGAGCCTCTTCGGCGGGCTGCTGCTCACCGACAGGTCCCACCCCGGCGGCGACCTCACCGCGGTCAGCCACAACGTCGGCGCGGGCAACTCCGACCCGGACGGCACCGCCCGCGAACTGGCCGCGTCCGGCGCGGAGTTGCTCGCCCTGGAGGAGCTGACCGACCAGGCACGGGGCGCGTACGAGAAGGGTCTCGCGACGGCGTACCCGTACCACGTGGTCCGGGGCACGGTCGGCCTGTGGAGCAAGCTGCCGCTCTCGGACACGCGGGCGGTGGACGTGGTGCGCGGCGATGCCGGGCCGCTGGCGAGGACCAAGTTGCCGGAGTCGGCGGCGGAGGCCGCGGACGGGGTGCGGGCACTGCGCACCACGGTGGCCACGGCCCACGGGCCGCTCGCGGTCTACGTCGTGCACCTGGGTTCCGTGCGGGTGATGCCCCGGCACGGCTTCTGGACGGACTCGCGCGACTTCGGCGCCCGCGCGCTCACCAAGGCGGTGACGGCCGAGCGGAACAAGCGGATGGTCCTCCTCGGCGACCTGAACGGCACCACGGACGACCGCGCCTTCCACGGCCTGACCTCCCAGCTGACCTCGGCACAGAAGACGGCCGGCAAAGGCTTCGGGTTCACCTGGCCCGCGGCCTTCCCGGTCGCGCGGATCGACCAGATCCTGGTACGAGGGGTGCGGGCGCGGAGTGCGTGGGTGCTGCCGGCCACCGGGAGCGACCACCTGCCGGTGGCGGCGCGGATCAGCTGGTGATGAGCGGCGGCCGGCGGGCGGACACGGGTGGGCCGACCGAGGAGACCCGCTTCGGGTAGCGTCGAATCATGAAGGCTGTGATCCGGACCCGAAGCCTCCCGGGGCTGCTGCTGGCCCTGCTGCTCGCCGCCCTGACGATGGCGTCCCCGGCCGCCGCGGACACCGGCGTCTCGACGATCGGGCAGGCCCTGCGCGAGGGACCGGTCTACGTCGACCCGGCGTCGTCCGGGCTGTCGTCCGCCGACGCGCTCGCGCAGCGGATCAAGAAGGCGGACAAGCCGGTGTTCATCGCGGTCCTCCCCGCCGGCTACCCCACGGCGAACCTCTTCAGGGACCTCCGCACCGCCACCGGCATCACCGGCCTCTACGCGATCCGCCTCGGCGACCGTTTCGACGCCCGCGCCGACTCCTCCGTCCTGTCGAACACGGCCGTGAAGAACCTGGTCGGCAGCGTGCAGGGCGAGGACGCGAAGACCCAGCTCGCCGACTTCACCGACCGGGCGCTCGCCAGTATGGGAGGCTCGGCGCCCGCGTCCTGGGGCGGCTCGTCGGACGGCGGCGGGGGAGTCTCCGGTACGGCGCTGATCGTCGCGGGCGGGGTGCTGGTGGCCGGTGGCGTGGGGGCGTACACCCTGGTACGCCGCGGCCGTCGCCGCCGCGAGGAGGAACAGCGGGCGGCGCTCGACAAGCTGCGGGTGGTCGTGGACGAGGACATCACGGCCTTCGGCGAGGAACTGGACCGCCTCGAATTCCACCCGGCCGAGCCCGGCGCCGACGACGCGATGCGCGCGGACTACGAACGCGCCCTGGACGCCTACGAACAGGCCAAGACGTACATGGCGGCGGCCACGAAACCCGAGGACGTCCGGTCGGTCACCCAGGCGCTAGAGGACGGCCGCTTCTCGCTCGCCCAGCTCGCCGCCCGCCGCGAGCACCGCCCGCTGCCCGAGCGCCGGGCGCCCTGCTTCTTCGACCCGCGCCACGGCCCCTCGGTCGCCGACGCCACCTGGACCCCGCCGGGCGGCGCCTCCCGCGAGGTGCCGGTCTGCGCGGCCGACCAGGCCCGTCTCGCCGACGGCCGGGACCCGATGATCCGCGAGGTCGACACCGACTACGGCCGCCGCCCGTACTGGGACGCCGGCCCCGCCTACGGCCCCTGGGCGGGCGGCTACTTCGGCGGCGGCCTCCTCCCGGGCCTCCTCGTCGGCACCGTCCTCGGCAGCATGATGGCCACCCCGTCCTACGCCTCCGACTACGGCACCGGCTACGGCGACTTCGGCACGGGCGGCTTCGACGGCGGCGACGTCTCCGGCGCGAACTTCGACCCGAGCGACTTCGGCGGAGACTTCGGCGGAGGCGGCGACTTCGGAGGCGGCGGAGACGGGGGAGGCGGCGGAGACTTCGGCGGAGGCTTCTGAAGATCGGCTCCTCGGATACCCGCCACGGCGGGCGTGACAAGCCCCCACCGGCCCGCAGCCGGTCAACTGGCCGCGAGCCGCTCCATCAACGCCCCCGCCAACTCCAGCACCCCCCGCTCGGTCGCACTCAGCGAAGCCAGCGCCTCCGCCAGCCACACATCCCGCTCACCCATGTCCTGATCGAGGGCCTCCCGCCCCGCCGCAGTCAACGTGAGCACGGACTGCCGCCGGTCCACCGCACTCGGTTCCCGCAAGATCAACCCCTCCGCCTCCAGCTCGCCGAAGACCCGGGTCAGCGACTGCGGACGCTGCCGCTCCGCCGCGGCGATCTCACCCGGCGTCGCGGAGTGATGCCGGTGCAGATGCCCCAGCACGATCAGCTGGTTCGGGGTGAGCCCGGCCTCGTTGCCGCGCTCCTGCCGCAACCGCCGGTTCAGCCGTACGACGCCACGACGAATCCGGACGGCTTCGGAGAGGTGATCCATACCGGATATCGTAAGCGGAAACTTACTATCCAGAGTCCTTGCATCTGGCTATTCTCGGCACAGTGACCGCCAAACTAATACGCAACGCGTACGAAGCGGCCCTGACGATGACCGCCGTGCTGCTCTGCTGGGGCGGAGCCCTCTGGCTGGAGGGTGCCGCCGGACTCCACACCGACGTGCTCGTCCTCGCGGTCGCGCTGACCCTCACCCTGGCCTCCAGCCAGCGCACCGCGGACACCCGCCGCCGCCTCACCGCCCTCGTGCTGCTGCCCGCCACCGCCGGTGCCTCGATCTTCGTCGGCCGCCTCATCAGCTCGCACTACGCCCTCGGCGCCGCCGTCTACACGGCGGGCATGGCGCTGGCGATCTGGATCCGCCGCTACGGCCCCGCCGCCACCAAGGCCGGCACCCTCATCGCCCTCCCGCTCGTCACCCTCCTCGTCGTCCCCGGCCCCGCACTGCCGGCCAAGGCGCAGAGCGGACTGGTCACGTGGGCCTGGGCGGCGCTGATCGGGGCGGTCGCGTGCGCCGTGGTGTGGCTCGTGCAGGGGCTGGGGGACCGGTACGGACCCCAGGACGGGCGTATGCGGGCCGCCCTCGAACAACCCCGGCGCCGCTCCCGCCTCCACCCCCGCCCCAGCACCCGCATGGCGTTGCAGATGGCGGCCGGTATCGCCGCCGCCTTCGTCCTCGGGAATCTCCTCTTCGACGACCACTGGCCCTGGGTGGTCCTCACCGCGTACGTCGCCGCGAGCGGCAACCGCGGCCGAACGGACGTCCTGCGCAAGGGACTCGAACGCCTCGCCGGAGCCACCGTGGGCACGCTCCTGGCCGCGGGCGTCGCGGCGGCCGGGGTCACCGGGCACACGGCCGTGGCGCTCATGTTCACCGTCCTGGCGGTGGCGTTGTGGCTGCGCCCCCTCAACTACGCCTACTGGGCGGCCGGAATGACCTGCGCCCTCTCCCTCCTCCTCGGCTACTTCGGCCAGGACGCCCTGAGCCTGCTGCCCATCCGCCTCGAAGGGATCGCGGTCGGCGCGATGCTGTCGGTGGCGTCGGCGTGGTGGCTGCTGCCGGTGCCGCGCGCCCGCCGCCGTCAGCCGGTCCTCGGCACCACGAGCCCCGTCTCGTAGGCCGTCACCACGGCCTGCGTACGGTCCCGCAGCCCCAGTTTCGACAGGATGCGGCTGACGTGGGTCTTCACGGTCTCCTCGCCGACGTGCAGCCGCGCGGCGAGTTCCGGGTTGGACAGCCCCTCCGCGAGCAGCCGCAGCACGTCGGTCTCGCGCGGGGTGAGCACGTCCAGCCTCCCCCGCGTGGGCGCCTTCGGGCGCAGCCGCGCGAACTCGGCGATGAGCCGCCGGGTGATCCCGGGCGCGAGCAGCGCCTCACCGGCGGCCACGACCCGGACCGCGTCGAAGAGCCGTTCCGCCGTCACGTCCTTCAGCAGGAACCCGCTCGCACCGGCGGCGAGCGCGTCGTAGACATGCTCGTCGAGGTCGAAGGTGGTCAGCACCAACACCCGCGGCACGACAGGGCAGTTCTGGAGTCGCGCGGTGGCCTCGATGCCGTCCATGACCGGCATCCGTACGTCCATCAGCACCACGTCCGGCGACTCCTCCCGGCACACGCGCACCGCCTCCGCGCCGTCCCGCGCGGTGCCCACGACGGTGAAGTCGGCCTGGGTGGCGAGGAGTCCGGCGTAGCCGATCCGGACGATCTCGTGGTCGTCGGCCACGACGATCCGGATGCTCATGGCAGCGCCACCGCCTCCGCCGACGTCACGGGCAGCCGCGCCTCGACCAGGAAACCGCCGCCGGGAGCGGGCCCGGTGCGCAGCGTCCCGCCGACCGTCGCGGCCCGCTCACGCATCCCGAGCAGCCCGTGACCGGAGGGGGCGGCGGTGGCCCCCGGCCCGTTGTCGCGCACCCGCAGCGCCAAGTCCGCTTCCCCGTACCGGAGTTCTACGTCCACGGCCGCGCCCGGCGCATGTCGGCGGGCGTTGGTGAGGGCCTCCTGGACGATGCGGTAGGCGGTGACCTCGATACCGGGGTCCAGCGGGGTGATGGGGCCGCTGACGATGAGGCGGGTGCTGGAGCCGGCCGCGTCGCGTGACGCGTCGACGAGGTCGAGGAGCTGGCCGAGGCCGGGCTGGGGGTGGCGTTGGACTCCGGTGTCGGCGTCCTCCCGCAGCACCCCCAGCAGCCGCCGCATCTCGGTCAGCGCGGTGCGCGCGGTGTCCCCGATGGCGAGCAGCCGGGTGGCGCCGTCGGCGGGGAGACCGGGGGTGGTGAGCCGGGCGGTCTCGGCCTGGACGGCGATCATCGAGATGTGGTGCGCGACGACATCGTGCAACTCCCGTGCGATGCGCGCCCGTTCACCCCGTGCGGCGTGTTCGAGGAGGGTGTCCTCGAAGGCCTGTTCCGTGGCGCTGTGCGCCTGGGCCGTGCTGCGCACGTGGTGGGTGATGCCGGTGGCCGCGGCGGCGGAGGCAAGGGTCGCCACCAGGACGGCGACGATCCGGGTCGGTTGCTCGTGACTGCCGAGGGCGATCGCGACGTAGGGGAGGACCAGCAGCCCGCCGAGGCGGGTGGCTCCGGCGCGGCCCAGCACGTACACGCAGACCAGCTGGGCCGCGACCCCGCCGACGGTGAGGATGCCGAACGGCACGAGGGACAGCACACAGGCCGTACTGACGGCGACGGCGGTGGCATTGCGCGCGGGCCCCGCGGACCCTAGGACCAGGGCGAGGGGAAGGGTGGAGGCGAGGGCGAGCAGCAGGAGGGCGGCGAACCCGGCGCCCAAGCCGGCGCTGCGGAGCAGCACTTCGGAGACCGCGAGAACACCCAGGACACCAGAGGCGACGAGATTCCCCGGCCCGCTTCTCTCCACAGCCACCCCCTCAGTGTGCCGACCCCCGTCCGGTCCTGCGTCCCCCGCGTGAGGGACCTCCCGGGTGTGACGACGTACCGCACCGGCCGCCCCTAGCCTCCCTCACCATGAGCCACGCAACCATCGAAGTCCGTGATCTGCGCAAGCGGTTCGGGCGGACGCTCGCGGTCGACGGTCTGTCCTTCACGGTCGAACCCGGCACGGTGACCGGCTTCGTCGGGCCCAACGGCGCCGGGAAGTCCACCACCATGCGTTCCCTGCTCGGCCTGGACGCCCCCGACGAGGGTCACGCACTGATCGGCGGCCGGCCCTACCACGCCCTGCGCACCCCGCTGTTGGAGGTCGGCGCCCTCCTGGACGCCGCCGCCCTGCACCCCGCCCGCCGGGGCCGCGACCACCTCCGCTGGCTGGCCCACTCCCACGGCATCCCGATGCGCCGCGTGGACGACGTCCTCGAACAGGTCGGCATGGAGGCGGCGTCCCGGCGGCGGGCGGGCGGCTACTCCCTCGGGATGCGCCAACGCCTCGGCATAGCAGTCGCGTTGCTCGGCGATCCGGCCGTGCTGCTGCTCGACGAACCGGTCAACGGCCTTGATCCCGAAGGGATTCAGTGGATACGCGGGCTCCTCCGGCAGCTCGCCGCCGAGGGCCGCGCGATCCTCGTCTCCAGCCACCTCATGAGCGAACTGGAGGACACCGCCGACCACTTGGTGGTCATCGGCCGGGGCCGGCTGATCGCCGACACGGCCGTCGCCGACCTCCTCGCGGCGGCCTCCAGCGACCGGGTACGGCTGCGCACGAGCAGTCGTACGGAGGCGATGGAGCTGCTGGCGCGGGAGGGCGGCACGGTGGCCGTGACCGGCCGCGACACCCTCACCGTCACCGGACTGCCCGCCGAACGGATCGTGGAGCTGCTCTCCACCTTCCGCGTGCCCTTCGCCGAAGTGGGCGCACACCGGGCGACGTTGGAGGAGGCGTACATGGAACTGACCAGAGACGCGGTCGAGTTCACGTCGACGGGCGCCGACACGGACGAGGTGACCCGCTGATGACGACGACACCCACGCGGACGGTCTCCCCGTACCGCTCGGCGCTCCACCCCGCCCGCGCGGACTTCGGGCGGCTGCTGCGCGCGGAGTGGGCGAAGTTCTGGACGGTCCGGGCCTGGCTGCTGGTGCTGGCGGTCGGGGCCGTGGTCACGGTGCTGGTCTGCCAGCTGGGCGTGACCGGCTCCAGTGTCAGCGGCGGTCCCGCGGTCGTCCTCGGGCCGGGCGGCGAGGTCGTCAAAGACGCCTTCCGCTTCGAGCACCGGCCGCTGACCGGGGACGGCACGATCACGGCCCGCGTCACCGGCATCGAGTCGGCGTCCGGCGGGGCCCTGGAGCCCTGGACGAAGGCCGGGATCATCGTCAAGGCGAGCATGAAGCAGGGCTCTTCGTACGCGGCGGTGATGACGACCCCCGCGCACGGGGTCCGCATGCAGTGGAACTTCACCCATGACACGGCGGGCCCGAGCAGCGACCTCGCGAAGGCGCCTCAGTGGCTGCGGCTGAAAAGGCTGGGGGGAAAACTAACCGGCTATGCGTCGGTGAACGGTGAGAAATGGACACGGCTCGGGGAGGTGGGGGTCGGGGGGCTGCCGAGGACGGTGCAGGTGGGGCTCTTCCTGGCGACCCCCGCCCGTGACGTCGTGCACCGGGGCTTCGGCGGTTCGAGTGCGGTGTCCGGCGGCGGCCGGGCCACCGGCACCTACGACCACCTGACCCTCCAGGGCACGTCGACGGCCACCGGCTGGACGGCCACGGACATCGGCGCCCCCGCCCCGGGCGGCCCACCGGGACCCGCCCGGCCGGGCGCGTCGACGGTGACCCCGGCCGGCACCTACACCCTCACCGGCCAGGGGGACATCGCCCCCGACGAGAACGACCCCGACATGGTCCAGATGAGCTTCCAGGGCGTCGTCATGGGCCTCCTGTTCATGGCCGCCCTCGGCACGCTCTTCGTGACGACCGAATACAAGCGGGGCCTGATCCGTACGACGTTCACCGCGACCCCGTCGCGGCTGAGGGTACTGGCGGCGAAGACGACGGTGATCGCGACGGTCACCTTCGCAACAGGCCTGCCGGCCACGGCAGTCGGCTTCACCTGGGCCCAGAAGACCCTGCGCTCGAACGGCTTCGGGCCCCCCGATTTCCCCGACCTCTCCCTCCTGGAGCAGCCGGCCCTCAGGGCGGTCGTGGGCAGCGCGGCCCTGCTCTCCCTCGTGGCGGTCCTGGCGCTGGCCCTGGGCGTGGTGCTGCGGAACAGCGCGGGCACGATCGCGACGGTGGTGGCCCTGGTCCTGCTCCCGCAGATCCTGTCCTTCGCCTTCCCGCTCCCCGCCGCGCAGTGGCTGCTGCGCGTCACACCGGCGGCGGCCTTCGCGATCCAGCAGGGCGTCACCCGCTACCCGCAGGTGCAGCACAACTGCCTCCCGGAGAGCGGCTGTTACCCCCTCACCCCGTACCACGGCCTGGCGGTCCTGGCCGCGTACGCCCTGGCCGCGCTCCTGCTGGCGGCCTGGACCACAAGAAGGCGGGACGCGTGAGCCGCCCGGGTTCCCTCCACGCCGAATGGACCAAACTCCGTACGCTGCCCAGCACATGGTGGCTTCTGACGGCAACGGTCGTCCTGACCGCGGCGGTGGGCACGGTGGCGGTCTCGTCGTCCGCGACCCGGCCGGACGATCCGGTCCGAGTGAGCCTCACCGGCGTCCAGTTGAGCCAGTCCCTCTGTCTGGTCCTGGGCGCGCTGTCGATGGGCGCGGAGTACGGCACGGGCACGATCCGCACCACGCTCACGGCGATGCCCGGACGATGGCGCGTACTGCTGTCGAAGGCGCTGGCCCTGTCCGCGCTGACGGCGGCGGCGGGCTCACTGGCGGTCCTGTCCACCCTGGCCCTGGCCCACCTGACCCTCCCGCTCCCCACGAACGGCACGACCCTCCGAGCGGCGACGGGTTCGATCGTCATCCTCGTCCTGGTGACACTCCTGGGCCTGTCCCTGGCGACCCTGCTCCGCGACACGGCAGGAGCGATCACCCTGGGCCTCGGCATCCTCTACGTGATCCCGATCCTGTCCCACCTGGTCAACTCGCCCACCTGGCAACACCGCCTGCAACGCTGGACCCCCATGCCGGCGGCCCTCTCCATCCAGGCGACAAAAAACCTGGAGGGCCTTGCGATCGCTCCCTGGCCGGGACTGGGGGTACTGACGGCGTACGCGATGGCCTTCCTGGCGGTAGCCGGAGCAGCACTCAGAACGAGGGACGCGTGACCCCACCGAGGAACCCGGCCCAAGCCCCAGGAGAAACAGCGAACTCACCACCGGCCGGCACCTTGGAGTCACGGACGTGGACGGCGGAGGGATGAGCGGCAACCTCGACGCAATCGCAGCCCTCGCTGCTGCTGTAGCTGGACTTCCGCCAGTCGTAGGCGACTTCGACGCAGTTGCCGCCTTCGTTGCTGCTGTAGCTGGACTTGAACCACGCCAACTGCTGCCGTGCTGCGGTGTTCATTGCTCTCCTAGCGGACGCGGCCGAGGAATTCCGTCCAAGTGCCGGGTGAGACGGTGAGCATGGGACCGGCCGGGACCTTGGAGTCACGGACGTGGACGGCGGAGGGGTGAGCGGCAACCTCGACGCAATCGCCGCCCTCGCTGCTGCTGTAGCTGGACTTCCGCCAGTCGTAGGCGACTTCGACGCAGTTGCCGCCTTCGTTGCTGCTGTAGCTGGACTTGAACCACGC
>NZ_JBIWGK010000017.1:138214-195822 GCF_044763565.1 Streptomyces sp. NPDC096013
AGACGGTGAGCATGGGACCGGCCGGGACCTTGGAGTCACGGACGTGGACGGCGGAGGGGTGAGCGGCAACCTCGACGCAATCGCCGCCCTCGCTGCCGCTGTAGCTGGACTTGAACCACGCCAGCTCGTCCGATCGGTTCTGCCCCCGCGCTGCGGTGTTCATCAGTCTCCTAGCAGTCCGTTCAGGAGGCGCGCACTCTCGGAGGGAGTGAGAGCCTGAGACCGCAGCATTCCATACTTGTGGTGATAGTCGCTGACCTCATCGGGATCATCGACGAGGAAGCTCGCGCGCTGTACCTCCAGCCACACCAGGCGCTCGTGGGCAGGTGTCTCCAGCAGGACCATCGGGCCGTCGAGACAGGCGTGCGGTGTCCGGTCCGTCGGCATGATCTGCATGCTCATGTGCACGGGCTCGGTGAAGTCCAGGATCTGCTGGATCTGCGCGCGCGTGATCTCCGGACTGCCGACCTGCCTCCGCAGGACGCTCTCCTCGATGATGAAGTGCCCGACCGGCGGCCGTTCGCGCTGCCAGATCAGCTGCCGCTGCATCCGGTTGTCCACCCACTGCTCAGCGGTCTCGTCCCCGAGCGCCGGATACCGGTATTCGAAGACGGCCCGGCAATAGTCCCTGGTCTGAAGGAGCCCAGGCACCACGAGGCTCTGATACGACAGGATGCTGAGCGCCTCCTGCTCGTTCTCGACGAGGTCCTGCGCGAATGACGGCATCCGCTCGCGGACGGGCAACTTGTCCACCAACGCGAACAACGCCTCACCCGTACCCAGCAGTTCATCGAACTCGATGGCCCGATTGTCCTGGAGCGCGAGCCTCCCCTGCTCGATGGACCTGATGGTGTCGATGTGCAGGTTCGCCACCTCCGCGAACCGCTCCTGTGTGAGCCCCGCCTTCTTCCGGAAGTGGGCGACCAGCCCGCCGACCGCCTGCCACGTACCGACCTTCTTGGGCCGCTTCGCCGATTGCATGCGTGTCCCTTTCCCCCGCGCACACCCGAAGTCGTCGTAGTGAGGTCGTAGAGAAAACACATACGACCTCACTCACTGACCCACGATAGTGACTGCCTGTGACAGTGGCCTCATGAATGAACAACCTCAACGCAGCCACACCCGCGAGGCGTTCTACCGAAGGGACCGCAGATCGGTCGCCCTGGCCCGCACCTTCACCCGCACCGCCCTGGCGGACTGGGAGATCACCGCCCGCACCGACGATGTGCTGCTCTGCGTAAGCGAGTTGACGACCAACGCGATCCTCCACGGCGCACCCCCGGGCCGCGGCCTCGCCCTCCGTCTCCGCATCCACCTCGACGGCGTCCTCCGCGTGGAGGTCCACGACAGCGGCACGGTCGTCGAACTCCGCGGAATCCGCACCCCGTACCGCTCACTGGACGCGGAGAACGGCCGCGGCCTGATGCTCGTCGCCGCGGTGGCGGACAAGTGGGGGGTGGGGGAGCGGGTGCCGGGGAAGGTGGTGTGGTGCGAGTTCGCGGTGGACTACGGGTGAGCGTTCCGCCGGGTCACCTCACGCAGCTCGGTGATCCTGCGCTCCTCGGAGGCGACGCGTCGACCGTCGTCGAGGGATACCCACCAGTCCCGGGCACGGGTGTGCGCCGCGAGGGCCTTGCCGTACAGCCCGAGTTCCGTCCAGGTCACCCCCAGGTCGCTCCAGGCCCCGGCCCTGCCGTACCAGTTGCCGAGTTCGGCGTTCAGTCCCAGACACCGGGTGAGGGCGGTGACGGACTCGTCGTGGCGGCCGAGTTCGCGGTAGGTGATGCCGAGCGTGTGCCGTACCGACGACTCGCCCGGCTTCTCGCCGAGTTCCAGGAACGTGGCGAGTGCCGCTTCCAGGGCGTCGCACGCCTCGTCGCGGCGACCCGACCGGGACAGAACGCGGCCGAGATTCTGGTGCGCGACGGCCACCTCGTACCGCAGGCCCAACGTGGTGTTGATACGCATGCTCCGCGTGTAGGCGTCGATCGCGTCGCCGTGCCGCTCCAGCGCCTCCAGGGCGAACCCGAGGTTGTTCCACGCCATGGCCTGTCCATCGCGGTTGCCGAGCTGCTCGAAGAGGTCCAGTGCTCGCCGCTGGACGGCCGCGGCCTCGGTGAATCGCTTCAGGCAGTGGAGAGCGCTGCCGAGAGAGAGCCGTGCCATGGCCTCACCGGTGACGTGGCGGGCTCGGAGGGCGGCGTCGCACGCGGCCGTCGCCACGGTGGCCCAGTCGTCGAAGGCCCGTAGCCGCTCAAGGTAACTGTCCAGGCAGAGGGCGAGCCACATGACGGTGTGGAGCTGTTCCGTGTCCTCGGTGTCGGTCCACCCGGCGGCGGCCAGCAGTCCGGTGCGCTCGGAATCGAGCCATTGCAGGGCGTGCTCCCGGTCCTCGAAGTAGGCCCCCTCGGACGGGCGCAGCTGGACATGTGCCTTGGCCGCCAGGGCCAGTTGGGAGTAGTAGCCCAGCAGTCGCTTCCGGCCCTCGGCCGCGTTCTCGCGCAATCCGGGACCGTCGGCGACGGAGCGGGCGTAGAGCCGTACGAGGTCATGCATCCGCCAGCGGTCGTCACCCGGGATCGCGGTGAGGAGGGAGACAGCGGTCAGCTCGTCGAGGAGCGGCATCAGGTGCTCCGGGTCCAGACCGGTCAGGTTGGCCGCCGGCCCGATCCCGATACTGTCCCCGGGGGCCTGCCCCAACAGCGCGAAGACGCGGGCGAGTTCAGGCTCCATCCGCGCGTACATCACGTCGAACACGGGCCGCAGACTCAGTTCCTTGCCGTACTGGTCGACTCCCTTGGCCCGCAGTGCCCGTACGCGATCCCCGGCCGCCCGCAACTCACCCACCAGCGTGGAGACCGGCCGCTGCCGACGCCGCCGCAGCAACGCCGAGACGATCAGCAGGGCAAGGGGCAAGTGGCCGCACAGCTCGATGAGTTGACGTACGGCCTCGGGCTCCTCCGCAACCCGACCGTCCCCGGGGTCGAAGCGCCGTAGTGACCGGTCCACCAGCTCCCGTGACGCGTCCAGCGACAGCCCGTCGACCCTGAACTGCCGTACCGGAAGGGAGTCCTGGACCTCCCGGGACGTCACCAGGACCCGATGGCCACCCCCTTCTCCCGGCAGCAGGGGAGCGATCTGTGCCGGGTCGGAGGCGTTGTCGAGGACGATCAGCACCGGGTCACGGGAACCCAACTCGCCCCGATAGCGCGCGTACTGCTCATCAGCGGTAGGCGGCAGATCCGCGTCCTCCACCCCCAGCGCCCGCAGCAGCGCCGGCACCGCCTGATCCGCGGTCACCGGAACGTCGTCGTACCCCCGCAGATCGACGAAGAGCGCACCCCCGGAGAACCAGCCCCGCCCCCGCGCCCGATGCGCGACGGACAACGCCAGCGCGGTCTTTCCGACGCCGCCGAGCCCCGAGACGGCGGAGATGACGACGGACTCGGACCCTTCACCCGCACCGGGATCGAGGGCACCCAACAGCTCGGCCACCTCGCCCTCACGGCCGGTGAAGACGGCCGGCGCGGCAGGCAACGCGGAGAGCGCGGTGGGCGACGGCGCCGCGCGCGGTGACTCGGACTTGCCGGTGACGGGGCCGTAGAACGTACTGCCCCGCATGTCGATGTGATCCCCGTCGCCCACTCGCCCCGCCCGCCGTCCGTGCCCGCGCGGCACCAGCCACTGCCGTACCCCCATAGTGCCCGGGTTGTCAGTGGTGCGTCCTAGGGTCGAGAGACACAGGCAGGGTGTCTGTGCGCAGCGGAAGGGGGCGGCACGTGGGCGACGGCCTTCAGTGGATGGTGGGTGCCACGACGAGTTCCGGGTGGATGCTGGACGTCCACTTCGCCCGCGGCATCGGCGCCGAGGAGCTCGCACGCCGCATGGGCGCCCCGCGCGGTGCGAGGGCGGAACCCATGACCGACGTCGAGGTGGCCCACCTCGACGTCGACGCCTACCCCGAGCGAGGGCCGGGCAGCGCCGTGATCCGCGTCGGCGAGGACGCGGGATGGACGTTCGCCATCACCTACGGGCCTTACCTCGACCGACTGGCGGACATCTCACGGGACGGCGTTGAAGCGGTCCACTACCACTACAACTCGGAGCACCCGCCCACCGTCGTCCTGTACGCGCGCGACGGCCGCACCATCTGCGGATACGGGCTCTGCGAGGAGAGCAACCGCTTCGGGGACGAACCGGATCTGCTCCTGCCCGACCTCGTCGCCGCCGGAATCCTGCGCCCCGGCGGAAAGACCTACCGCGCGTCCCGCATCGACGACTACCCCGACCGCAAGCGCCTCGGCCTGGCCGTCTTCGAGGACCGCTTCGGCCTGTCCCTGCCCCGCTCCGCACTCGCCGAGGACCCCCTCCCGGTGTACGCGATCATGGGTTCACCGGCCCCCGACTTCGACGAGATCTCCGTGTGGGCCGCGGCCAACGAGAAACCGTCGCCCGACCCACACCTGCGGCTGATCCCGGCCGGCCTGCGGAAGGACTACGAGCGGGCCACCGACCCCGAGTGGTGGCAGCGGAGGACACACCACCTCCCGGCACGCGTCGAGTGGAGCCCCCGTGCATGAGCTCACCCGCTCCCAGGCCCGCAGAATCGCCGTCCAGGCCCAACTCCTCGACGCCGACCGGCCCACGGAACTCCATGCCGTCGTACGACAGTTGACGCTTCTCCAGATCGACCCCACCGCCGTGATCGCCCCGAACGCCGACTTGGTCGCGTGGAGTCGCCTCGGCTCGGCGTACGCCCGGGAAGACCTCACCACCGCGCTCGCGAACCGGACCCTCCTCGAACTGCGCGCGATGATCCGTCCGAGCGAGGACCTGGCGCTGTACCGCGCCGACATGGCCGTGTGGGAGAGGGAGTCGAAGCACTACCGCGAGTGGGTCGCCGCGAACGACGCGTGCAGACGGGACATTCTGGACCGGCTCGGAAGTCAAGGGCCGCTCACCTCACGGGAGTTGCCCGACACGTGCGCGGTGCCGTGGAAGTCGTCGGGGTGGACGCACCACCGCAACGTCAGCCAGTTGCTGGAGCTGATGGTGCTGCGGGTAGAGGTCGCCGTCGCGGGGCGGGCGGGGCGGGAGCGGCTGTGGGACCTGGCCGCACGCGTCTACCCGGACGAACCCGCCGTACCGGTCGACGAAGCCCGCCGACGGCGGAACGAACGGCGGCTGCGCGCCCTCGGGATCGCCCGGGCCACCGGCACCGCACTCCCGGTCGAACCCGCTGTCGTCGGCGACGCCGGTGAAGCCGCCGTCGTAGCAGGGGTGAAGGGGGAGTGGCGGGTCGATCCGGCCTACCTCGACCGGCCGTTCAGCGGGCGGGCCGCACTGCTGTCGCCCTTCGACCGGCTGCTCCACGACCGGAAGCGCACCACCGAACTCTTCGGCTACGACTACCAGTTGGAGATGTACAAGCCGGCCGAGAAGCGCCGCTGGGGATACTTCGCACTGCCGATCCTCTACGGCGACCGGCTCGTCGGGAAGCTCGACGCCACCGCCGACCGCAAGGCCGGCGTGCTCCTGGTGAACGCCGTCCATCAGGACGTGGAGTTCAGCAGGAGCATCGCCGATGCCGTGGACGCCGAGATCGAGGATCTGGCGGTGTGGCTGGACCTCAGGCGTTCTTGATCGCCGAGATGTCGAAGTTCAGCTTGATCTTCTCGGAGACGAGGACGCCACCGGTCTCCAGCGTCGCGTTCCACGTGAGGCCGAAGTCGGAGCGCAGGATCTCGGCCTTGCCCTCGAAGCCGACGCGCTCGTTGCCGAACGGGTCCTTGGCCGCGCCGTTGAACTCCAGGTCGATGGTGAGCGGCTTGGTGGTGCCGAGGATCTCCAGGTCACCGGTGATGCGGTAGTCGTCGCCACCGAGGGACTCGGCGGAGGTGGAGCGGAAGGTCATCGACGGGAACTCGTCCGTCTTGAAGAAGTCCGAGCTCTTGAGGTGACCGTCGCGGTCCGGCGAGCCGGTGTCGATGCTGTCCATCTTGACGTCCAGCGACGCGGTGGACTTGCTCGGGTCTGAACCGTCCAGGTGCAGCGTGCCGGAGAAGTCGAGGAACTTGCCCTTGACGTTGGTGACCATCGCGTGCCGGGCGGTGAAGCCGAGCGTGGTGTGCGCCGGGTCGATCGTGTAGTCGCCGGTCAGCGCGGCCAGGTCGGGGTTGGCGACGGCGGGTGCCGAGGTGGCGTCGGTGTCGTCGCTCTTGCGGCCGAAGATGCCCATGACGTGCTCCTAAGGGGGACGGGAAGCGTGCTGGATCGAATCTGTTGAACGTTCAACGAAGTGAACAAGAAGGACCGTAGACCTATTCCATTCAATTTTCAACATCATCCGCAGGGTGTTGAGCCAACTACTACGGGCCACTTCTACGAGTACGCTCTCCCGGCGCTCCCGGCAACGCGAGAATCACTCCGGTGATGGCATCCGCCCGAGGTGAATGTGAGGTGGCTCTCAGCTGTCAGCTTTGTGTAACCCCTACAACCAGCATGCCCCGTGAGCAGTCGGAACGGCTGCATACCGGTGAGGTTCTGTTCAGGGGTGCCAGGAAAACGGGCCGGAGACTGTGCAGAGTCGACGGCGCCCTTTCGTTGGTGTCCTTCGTAGGGTCGGTACATGACCGTTTTGGATGAGGCGCCGGGTGAGCCGACGGACGCGCGAGGGCGAGTGGCCGAGCTGCACGAGATCCGTGCGCGGGCACTGGCCGGCCCGAGCGAGAAGGCGACCGAGGCGCAGCACGCCAAGGGGAAGCTGACCGGTCGGGAGCGCATCGACCTGCTCCTCGACCCCGGGTCCTTCCGTGAGGTCGAGCAGCTGCGCCGGCACCGCGCCGTGGGCTTCGGTCTGGAGGCCAAGAAGCCGTACACCGACGGTGTCATCACCGGCTGGGGCACGGTCGAGGGCCGCACGGTCTTCGTCTACGCGCACGACTTCCGTATCTTCGGCGGCGCCCTGGGCGAGGCCCACGCCACGAAGATCCACAAGATCATGGACATGGCCATCGCGGCCGGCGCGCCCCTGGTCTCCCTGAACGACGGCGCCGGCGCCCGTATCCAGGAGGGCGTCTCCGCCCTCGCCGGCTACGGCGGCATCTTCCAGCGCAACACCAAGGCCTCCGGCGTCATCCCGCAGATCAGCGTGATGCTCGGCCCGTGCGCGGGCGGCGCGGCCTACAGTCCCGCCCTCACCGACTTCGTCTTCATGGTCCGCGAGACCTCGCAGATGTTCATCACCGGCCCGGACGTCGTCAAGGCGGTCACCGGCGAGGAGATCACGCAGAACGGCCTCGGCGGTGCCGACGTGCACGCCGAGACCTCCGGCGTCTGCCACTTCGCCTACGACGACGAGGAGACCTGCCTCGCCGAGGTGCGCTACCTCCTGTCGATGCTCCCGCAGAACAACCGGGAGAACCCGCCGCGCGCCGAGTCGAGCGACGAGGCCGACCGCCGCTCGGACATCCTGCTGGACCTGGTCCCGGCCGACGGCAACCGGCCGTACGACATGGCCAAGGTCATCGAGGAGATCGTCGACGACGGCGACTACCTGGAGGTCCACGAGCGCTGGGCCCGCAACATCATCTGCGCGCTGGCCCGCCTCGACGGCCAGGTCGTCGGCATCGTCGCCAACCAGCCGCAGAGCCTCGCGGGGGTCCTGGACATCGAGGCCAGCGAAAAAGCTGCGCGCTTTGTCCAGATGTGTGACGCTTTTAACATTCCGATCGTTACGTTCCTGGACGTTCCGGGATTCCTTCCCGGCGTCGACCAGGAACACGGCGGAATCATCCGGCACGGAGCGAAGCTGCTCTACGCGTACTGCAACGCCACCGTGCCGAGGATTTCGCTCATCCTGCGCAAGGCGTACGGAGGTGCCTACATCGTCATGGACAGCCAGTCCATCGGCGCCGACCTCACCTACGCCTGGCCCACCAACGAGATCGCCGTGATGGGCGCCGAAGGCGCCGCCAACGTCATCTTCCGCCGCCAGATCGCCGACGCCGAGGACCCCGAGGCGATGCGGACGCGCATGGTCAAGGAGTACAAGTCCGAGCTGATGCACCCGTACTACGCGGCCGAGCGCGGACTCGTCGACGACGTCATCGACCCCGCCGAGACCCGCGAAGTACTCATCAGGTCGCTCGCGATGCTGCACACCAAGCACGCGGACCTGCCCTCCCGCAAGCACGGCAACCCCCCGCAGTAACCCAGCGGATCCTTCGCGGTCCTTCCGCGGAAACCTCTCTCACGGAGACTGAGACCTATGAGCACCCCTGACATTCGTGTCGAGAAGGGCCACGCCGAGCCCGAGGAAGTCGCCGCCATCACGGCCATCCTCCTGGCCCGCGCCGCGGCCGCCCCTGCCGAGGCCCCGGCCCACCGCCCGCTCCCCAAGGCCGGCTGGCGCCGGTTGGAGCGCGAGGGCGGATTCCGGGCCCCGCACAGCTGGCACTGAGGCGTTCAGCGCGTTCACGGCGACCCCGCTCTCCCTTGGGAGGGCGGGGTCGCTGGTGTTTGCGGGTGAGCCGATGAGGAGGCTCTTGCGCAGAGGTGTGGTCGTGCCGGAGTCCGCCTCGCCCCGCAGCAGGGCCCTGGACGCCCCGCCCGGTGCCGATTCCACCCGCATCCCGGGCCGGCGCCCCGGACTCCTCCCAGCCGCTCAGATCCGGCCTGAGCGGCAGCGCGCGGGCCGGCAGGGCACGGCGAAGGGTCCCTCTCGACAACAAGAGGGACCCTTCGGGAAGCGTCAGCGAAAGCGCCCCACAGGGGCGCGGGGAACTGCGCGAGGAGCCAGCCACGAACTACCCGACAGACGGTCAACTACCGTTACAGGCAACCCAGTAGCCGTCCGCGCCCTACCGCAGGCGTGCCATCAGCGCGTGCTCGACCAACGTGATCAGAGCCGACTTGGCGTCCGCGCGGTGGCGGGCATCGGTGGTGATGATCGGGGTGTCCGGGCCGATCTGAAGGGCCTCGCGGACCTCGTCCGGGTTGTACGGCTGCTGGCCGTCGAAGCCGTTGAGGGCGATGACGAAGGGCAGACCCGAGTTCTCGAAGTAGTCGACCGCGGGGAAGCAGTCGGCGAGACGACGGGTGTCCACGAGCACGATCGCGCCGATCGCGCCGCGCACCAGGTCGTCCCACATGAACCAGAAGCGGTCCTGACCGGGCGTGCCGAACAGGTACAGGATCAGGTCCTGGTCCAGGGTGATGCGTCCGAAGTCCATGGCGACCGTCGTGGTCGTCTTGTCTCCGGTGTGGGTGAGGTCGTCGATGCCCGCCGACGCGGACGTCATCACGGCCTCGGTACGCAGCGGGTTGATCTCCGAGACGGCCCCGACGAACGTGGTCTTGCCCACGCCGAAGCCACCCGCCACCACGATCTTCGCCGAGGTGGTGGAGCGGGAAGGACCGCCGCTAGAGCTTGCGAAGTCCACTGAGCACCCTTTCGAGCAGTGTCACGTCTGGCTGGCCGCCGGCGTTCTCGTCGCCGCCGGGCTGATGAATGGCGACCAGGCCCGCCTCCGCCAAGTCGGCGACGAGGATCCTGGCCACACCGAGAGGGATCGTCAGGAGGGCCGAGATCTCGGCCACCGACTTGATCTCCCGGCAGAGGTTGCAGATCCGCTGATGCTCGGGCAACTGGCCCTGCATCTGGTGCGGCTGCGCGGTGGTGTGCACCAGCGCCTCGATGGCGAGCTGGTAGCGGGGGCGCGTCCGGCCGCCGGTCATGGCGTAGGGACGCACCAGGGGATTGCTCGTCGACCCCGCGGGCGCCGACTCGGGGGAGCGTCGATGGGGCTGCACCGGCTGGATCCGCGGCGCCGGCGGCTGGTCGTACGGCGAAGGACCGGGGCCCTGCGGGTACGGCTGGCGGCGCGGGGAAGGGGAAGAGGGGAAGTTGTACCGGTTCTGGGAACCGTCGCCCTGTCCCTGGCCGGGACCGTACGACCAGTTGCCCGAAGACGAACCGCCTGGGGGTGTTGCCACTTTCTCCTCCTCCGACTGTGCCGGGCACCCATCAATGTGGAGCCGCGTCCCGAAACCTTATGGCCTCGGGACGCCAAAACGCACCGTCCGTCTGTTAGTTGAGAAGGCTCCCCTGGAGCTCAGCTCGAAGGTCTGGGGTCAGAACAGTGCCGGCGCGGTCCACCAGAAGGGCCATCTCGTACCCAATGAGGCCGATGTCCGCCTCGGGGTGCGCGAGAACCGCGAGCGAGGAACCATCGGATACGGACATGATGAACAGGAATCCCCGCTCCATCTCCACAACCGTCTGATTCACGCTGCCGCCCTCGAAGATGCGCGAGGCACCGGCGGTCAGCGAGGTAAGACCCGACGCTACGGCCGCCAACTGGTCGGCACGGTCGCGCGGGAACCCTTCGGACATCGCCAGAAGGAGTCCGTCGGCGGAGACCACCACCGTGTGGGACACCCCCGGGGTGTTGTCCACGAAGTTGGTGATCAACCAGTTCAGGTTCTGCGCCGCCTGGCTCATCGGGCTCACACTAACGCTCCTGGTTGTAGGTGCTGTCAGAGCCGAAGCCCTGACCGTTCGTTTCGCTGCCTTCGCTGCGTCCCCGCTGGACCCCGCGGCGCAGGTTGCTCAGCCTGCCCCGGATGTCCTCGGGAGCGCGGGAGACCTGGGGGCCGCCCTGGGGAGTGCTCTCGGCGGTGCCCTCGACCAGGTTGGCCTTGGGTACCCGCCGCGGCAGGCCGGAGGAGGTGACCCCGCCCGCCTTCGGCTTCTTCAGCGCCGAGGCCTGCTGCCAGCGCTCGTCGTTCGCCGACCGCCAGTCCACGGTGCCGGTGCCGCCGTTCGCGGTGCCGAAGACGTCGACCTTGCTCTCCGGCGCGGCCGACGGCCCCTGCTGCGCGGGCCCCGAGCCGTTCGTGCCGCTCGCGGCCGAACCGCGGCGCGGCAGTCCGGCGTCGGTCAGCGCGTGCACGGCGGAGGGCGCCGGTCCCGGACGCTCGAAGCCTACGTGGTCCCGCTCACTGACGTCAGCGGCCTGCGTCGACTCCGCTTCCGGAGCGTACTGGTCCGGATACCCGTTGCGGTAGCCGTCCTGCTGCGGCCAGTCGTCCTGGTAGGACGGCTCTTCGAAGCCCGGATACGTCTCCGGGGCCGCGGGGTGCGCGGACGCGTGCTCCTCCCGCGCCGGCTCCGCGTAACCCGGCTCCGGGTAACCGCCGTTCGACGGGAAGGAGTCGGGGAAGGCGTCGCCCTGCGGCAGCCCGCCGTTCGGCGCGAAGTACTGCTCGTCGTACGTGGGCTGCTGCGGCTCGTCGTACGACGTCTGCTGCTGCTCCTCGTACGCCGGCCGGCCGGTGAAGCCCGTCGGCTGGTCCTGGTAGCCCTGCTGGCCGTTGCCGTACGGCTGCTGCTGGGGCTCGTCGAACTCGGTGAACTCCGGGTAGTCGCCGGCCTCGGACTCCTGGCCCGGCTTCTGGGTCTCCAGGGCCGCGCGGCGCTCCTCGCGCATCAGCGAGCGGCCCACCGGGTCCAGCTCGCGGATGTCGTCCGGCACCTCGGAGTAGCGGGTGTCGTCGAAGCCGAGTTCGGCCGCCGTGCGCATCGGGGCGTGGTTGAAGTCCTCGCCCTGGAACTGCTGCTGCGACTGCTCCGGCATGATCTGCGAGACGGTGAACTCGTCGCGCTGGAGCTGGGATTCGCCACCGCCACCATGGGTGATCGCGTCCGGCAGCATGACCAGCGAGGTGGTGCCGGCCTGCTCGCCCGAGGGGCGGAGCTGGACGCGGATGCCGTGCCGGTCGGAGAGGCGGCCGACCACGAACAGGCCCATGCGCTGGGAGATCGCGACGTCCACGGTCGGCGGGTTGGCCAGCTTGTGGTTGATGTCCGCGAAGTCCTCGGCGGTGAGGCCGATGCCCTTGTCGTGGATCTCGATCATGACGCGGCCGTCCGGGAGCCGGGTGGCCGTCACACGAACCTTGGTCTGCGGGGAGGAGAACGTCGTCGCGTTCTCCAGCAGCTCGGCGAGCAGGTGCACGAGGTCGGTCACGGCGCGGCCGTGGATCTCGGCCTCCGGGACGCCCGACAGCTCGATGCGCTCGTACTGCTCCACCTCGGAGGAGGCGGCGCGCAGCACGTCCACCAGCGGGACCGGCTGGTCCCAGCGGCGGCCGGGCTCCTCGCCCGCGAGGACCAGGAGGTTCTCGCCGTTGCGGCGCATACGGGTCGCGAGGTGGTCCAGCCGGAAGAGGTTCTCCAGCTGGTCCGGGTCGGCCTCGTTGTTCTCCAGGTCGGTGATCAGGGTCAGCTGGCCCTCGATCAACGACTGGTTGCGGCGCGACAGGTTGGTGAAGATCGCGTTGATGTTGCCGCGCAGGAGGGCCTGCTCGGCGGCCAGTCGTACGGCCTCGCGGTGGACCTGGTCGAAGGCGCGGGCGACTTCGCCGATCTCGTCCGTGGTGGTGATGGGGATCGGCTGGACGCGGGTGTCCACGCGGCCGGGGTCGGTGCGCGAGAGCTGGTCGACCAGCATCGGCAGGCGCTGCTCGGCGATCCCGAAGGCGGCGTTGCGCAGCTGGCGCATCGCGCGGCTCATCTGGCGGGCGACCATGCCGGCCAGGATGAACGCGGCGAGCAGCGCGACCACGACGGCGGCACCGGTGATGATCGCCGACTGCTTGGCATCGTCCGCGATGTTGGCGGCCTCGCTCACCGCGGTGTCGGCGAGGTCGGACTCGATCTTGTGATACGCGTTGTACTGGAGGGTCGTGACCGCCCACCAGTTCTGCGCGGTGATGCCCTTCGTGGCGAGCGCCTCGCGGTAGGAGGCGTCGGTGCCGCCGAGGGTCGCGAGCGCGGTGACCATCGTGGTCGGATCGGCGGGCGGGGCCACGTAGTTCGGGTCCTTGGCCTTGGCCTGCTGGACCATGGCCGCGCCGTCGGTCGTCATCTTCTTCTGGGCCGCCGCGAGCTTGTCGGCGTCGGCCTGGGTGCCACCACCGGTGTACTCCTCGATGGCGATGCGCTCGAGATAGGCGTACGACGAGAGGGCGACCCGCTGGCTGGCCAGGTTCCCGGCGTCGGGACCCGGCTTGACCAGCATGTGCATGCCGATCGAGCGGTCCAGCGACAGCGCGGCCTTGGTGAGCGAGATCGCGTAGACGGTACGGCCGTAGCTGGTGATGTTGCCGGTGCCCAGACCGAGTTCGTTGGCGAACTCCATCAGGGGGTGGGCGATCTCCGTGTAGCCCTCTTCGGTCTGCACACCGGTGAGCTTGGTGGTGTACGCGGCCGCGCGCAGCGACTGGAGGGTGGGCTCCTCGGCGCGGAAGAGTTTCAGACGGCGCTTCAGACCGGCGGTCTGGGGCATGTTCTGGGCGGCGGCGTCGAAGGCGTCGGCGGCCTGGTCGGTGTTCTTGCGGACCGCGGTGACCGTCGCCTTGTCGTTGCCCAGGAGCAGGGGGGCGGCGCTGCTGTCGCGCTCGACGTACAGCGCGTCGCCGTAGTTGAGGGCGGCCTGCACCAGGCGGGCGGTCTTCTCCGCGTCCTCGGCGTTCTGCCAGGTGTCGATCGAGCTCCGCACCTGGAAGCCGCCCATGACGAGGCCGACCACCACGGGTATGAGCAGGATCGCGTTCAGCCGGGTCGGTACCCGCCAGTTCCGCGGGGAGAGCCGGCTGCCGCTCGGAGGGGGCGGTGCCGAGGGCTCCGAGCCTGGCACAGGGGCGGGCGCCGCTCCGCGCGGCGGCGGGGTGAAGTTGCCCCGGGCCGACGGCTCGGGACCGTTCTTGCTTCGCCTCACTCGACCAACAACCTTCCGGCGGTCGGCACCTATCCTCGTGCCGCAGTGTCTCAAGCCCGTCAACGACCTCTGCCTATCAGTACGTCGTTGACTATTGGGCAGTTCACGCATTCCAGCACGTCGGCATCCGCGATTCCAAACAGTCGGAACCGCGGATTCCGAGTGATGTAAGCCCCAGATAAAACGGTCATAAAGAGCGAGCCCCGTCAAAAGACGGGGCTTTGTTAGCGCAGCGACACCGGATGACCGCGACGCGTTGCGATACCACCCGATTCCTCTGCCGAAACGTTATGAACACCGGGGCCGACCGTGTCAAAGGCCACAGTCGGCTCCGGAGTGTCTACGACAACTGCCGTACATCGCTATCGACTTGAGCAGTGCGTCAGGGTCGGCCGAAGCTAGCGCAGCCGGGCCATGAGTGCGTGCTCGACCAGCGTGATCAGCGCACTCTTCGCGTCCGAGCGGTGCCGGGCGTCCGTCGTGATGATCGGCGCGTCCGGACCGATCTGTAGCGCCTCGCGCACCTCCTCCGGAGAGTACGGCTGGTGCCCGTCGAAGCCGTTGAGGGCGATGACGAAGGGCAGACCCGAGTTCTCGAAGTAGTCGACCGCGGGGAAGCAGTCGGCGAGACGACGGGTGTCGACCAGGACCACGGCGCCGATCGCGCCGCGCACCAGGTCGTCCCACATGAACCAGAAGCGGTCCTGACCCGGCGTACCGAAGAGGTACAGGATCAGGTCCTGGTCCAGGGTGATGCGTCCGAAGTCCATGGCCACCGTGGTGGTGGTCTTGTCCCCGGTGTGGGTGAGGTCGTCGATGCCCGCGCTGGCGGACGTCATGACGGCCTCCGTGCGCAGCGGGTTGATCTCCGAGACGGCACCCACGAACGTGGTCTTGCCGACGCCGAAGCCACCCGCCACCACGATCTTCGCGGAGGTGGTCGCCCGCCCTCCGTCAGAGCTTGCGAAGTCCACTGAGCACCCTTTCGAGCAGCGTCACGTCCGGTGCGCCGCCGTTGTTCTCGTCGCCGCCCGGCTGGTGGATGGCCACCAGTCCGGCCTCGGCGAGGTCCGCGACGAGGATCCTGGCCACACCGAGGGGCATGGCGAGGAGTGCCGACACCTCCGCGACCGACTTGACCTCGCGGCACAGGTGGCAGATGCGCTGGTGCTCAGGGAGCAGTCCCATCAGCGCTGCCGGATCGGCCGTGGTGCTGATCAGGGCCTCTATGGCGAGCTGGTAGCGCGGCCGGGTCCGGCCGCCGGTCATCGCATACGGACGTACCAGCGGCTGGTCGCCCTCGTCCCCGTACGGCTCGGCGTACGGATCATGAGAGGCGGTGGGCGGGGTCATGAATCCTCCGGGCGGGACAGCAAGTCGGTCGGGCTAGCCGTCTGACAGGGCCGGTGGGGGGATTGTGGCGGCCGGACGGTGATTTGGTGAGACGGGTGGTACCGGGGCCGGTCAGTGAAGCAGACTGCCCTGGAGTTCGGCGCGCAGATCCGGTGTGAGGACCGCCCCTGCACGGTCGACGAGGAGTGCCATCTCGTAGCCCACGAGGCCGATGTCGCACTCGGGGTGTGCGAGCACGGCCAGGGACGAGCCGTCCGAGACGGACATGAGGAAGAGGAATCCCCGCTCCATCTCTACGACCGTCTGTGCCACGTCGCCGCCCTCGAAGATCCGGGACGCCCCGGCCGTCAGCGAGGTGAGCCCGGAGGCCACGGCCGCGAGCTGGTCTGCGCGGTCGCGCGGGAACCCTTCCGACATGGCCAGAAGGAGTCCGTCGGCCGACACGACGACGGTGTGGGACACACCCGGGGTGTTGTCCACGAAGTTGGTTATCAACCAGTTGAGGTTCTGTGCCGCCTGGCTCATCTGGCTCAACTAACGCTCCTGCTGGTGAGTGGGGCTGGGGAAGCTGCCGGTCTGGCCGGTACCCGTACCGGCCTGTCGACCCTGTGCGATGCCCCGACGGAGATTGGTCAGCCGGCCGCGTACGTCATCAGGCGCACGGGAGACCTGCGGACCGGTTTGGTGCTGTTGCTGCTGAGCCGTACCCGGGACGAGGTTCGCCCTGGGCACCCGGCGCGGCAGGCCGGAGGTGGTGACGCCGCCCGCGGCCGGTTGCCGTACGCGCTCCGCCTGCCGAACGAGATCGTCGTTCGGCGAGCTGCGCCAGGTACCGCCCGTGGGACGTTGAGGGGGTGTCGCCGGAGCCTGGTGTGCCTGCGGCTGCGGGGCGGGCGCGGAGCCGTTGCTGCTCTGGCTCTGCTGCTGTTCCGCCTGCTGGCCGTGGAACCAGTTGGTCTCCAGCGTGTCGTACAGCGGCGTCCTGCCGTCGCCGGGACCCGTGGCAGGCGGCAACGCCTCGGGCTCCTGGCGGGTGGGACGCTGCGGGGCGGGCGGTCGCTGGGCGCCGTAGTCGGCACCGTTGCGGTTCCCGTTGACCTGCGGACGCTCGAACTGCCCGGTGTTCGCGGGGTTCTGACGGTTCGGCAGATTGTGCTGACCGGTGGACCCGTTGTCAAAGCCGGGGTTCGCGAACTGCCCGTTGGAGCCGGTGTCGTAGGCCTGCGGGACGGCGAACTGTCCCGTGTTGGCCGGGTTCGACGGGTTGTTGGCCGGGCTGTTCGGGGCGCCGAAGACGTCCGAGCGGACGAACTGGCCGCCGTTCTGCGGGGAGTTCACGCCGGGACGCGGGGCGTCGAAGTCCGGCCGCGGGAACGAGCCCGTGTCCTGGGGGCCGTTCGCACCCTGCTGGGGGAACTGCCCGGGGTTGTGCTGGCCGTTGGCGCCGGGACGCGGGAACTGGCCGCTGTCCTGTGCGTCGAAGCGGGGTATCGCCGGCATCTCCGTCGTGGCCGCGGGGCCCTGGCGGTCGTCGATGCGCGGCATCCGGGAGGTCTGCTCGGCCTCGCGCTCGTCGTGACCACGCGGGGCGTCGAGATTGCCGCGGCCCAGCGGGGGCTGCGCGTTCTCGTCGCTCCAACTCGGGCGCTGCTGGCCGTTGTTGCCACCCGGCAGCTCGGCGCGGGCACCACCGCGGGGCGGCAGCTGAGGCTGTCGTCCACGGCGTCGGCCACCACCGCGGGGCGGCTCGGGCTCGTCGTTGCCCGTGCGCTGCGGCGGAACCGGGTTGCTGTTCTGCGGCGGGGGACCGCCGAAGGCGTCCTGGCGTCCGTCACCGAAGCCCTGGCCGCCGCCCGCACCCGTGGCCTGGAGGCCCTGCGGGGCAGCGGGCGCCTGGCCGAAGAGACCGCCGCCGGTGTTCTGCCGGCCCTGCGGCGCCGAGGGACCCTGCGGTCCACGCGCACCGCCCGGGCCACCGGGACCGCCGGGACCACCCGGACGTCCACCGCCCGCACCGGGCAGCGCGGCCCGCGGGCCCTGACCGGCACCGACCTGGCCGCGCGGAGCGGCCCCGGCACCGAGAAGTCCTCCGTTGCCACCGCCCGGCGCACCGGCGCCGAGGGCGGAGCCGCCCTGGCCGTTGCCCCGGCGGGCCGCACCGGCACCGGCCGTGGCGGCCGCGGCGGCGGCGCCGACGGCGGCCTGACCGGGCTTGCCCGGAGCGGGCTTCTTGCCGCCCTGGGCGACATCGACGGGGAGCATGACCAGCGCGGTCGTACCACCGGAGTCGGAGGGGCGCAGCTGGATGCGGATGCCGTGGCGCTGCGACAGGCGGCCGACCACGAACAGACCCATGCGGCGGGAGACCGAGACGTCCACGGTGGGCGGCGACGCCAGCCGCTCGTTGATCGCGGCGAGGTCCTCGGGGGAGAGGCCGATGCCGGTGTCGTGAATCTCGATCAGCACCCGGCCGTCGGGCAGCGCGTGACCGGTGACCTTGACCTTCGTCTGCGGGGAGGAGAACGAGGTCGCGTTCTCCAGCAGCTCGGCGAGGAGGTGCACGAGGTCGTTGACCACGCGGCCGGCGACCTCGGTGGTCGGCACGGAGGCCAGCTCGATGCGCTCGTACTGCTCCACCTCGGAGGCGGCGGCGCGGAGCACGTCGACCAGCGGGACCGGACGGGTCCAGCGGCGGCCGGGCTCTTCACCGGCGAGGACCAGGAGGTTCTCACCGTTACGGCGCATGCGGGTCGCGAGGTGGTCGAGCTTGAAGAGCGAGGACAGCTGGTCCGGGTCGGCCTCGCGGGACTCCAGCTCGGAGATGAGCGAGAGCTGACGCTGGATGAGGCCCTGGGAACGGCGCGAGAGGTTGGTGAACATCGCGTTGACGTTGCCTCGCAGGAGGGCCTGCTCGGCGGCGAGGCGGACGGCCTCGCGGTGCACGTCGTCGAAGGCCGCGGCCACCTGGCCGATCTCGTCCCGGGAGTGCACACCGACCGACTCCACGGACGTGTCGACGTCCTGCGGGTCGGACTCGGAGAGCTGCTTGACCAGCTCGGGCAGCCGGTCCTGGGCGACCTTGTTGGCGGTCTCCTGGAGGCGGCGCAGCGAGCGGATCATGGACCGGGCGATGACGAAGGCGCCGACGAGGGAGACACCGAGCACGAGCAGGATCAGCGCACCGGAGATGATCGCCTCGCGCTCCGAGGCGGAGCGCAGCTCGCGGGCCTTCTGCTCCATGTCCTCGAGCAGCGTGTGCTCGATCTTCTTCATCTGCTCGATCTTCGTCGAGCTGTCGTCCACCCAGTCCTTGTAGGACCGCTTGTCCAGCGAGGCCAGACCGTTTGAGTTGTCGAGGACGCGCTGCGCGTAGGTGTCGGCCGACTCGATGGTCGGGTTGCCGTCCTCGATGGGCGCGATGAGTTCCTCGGCGCCCTGGGTGCCGTAGATGTTGCGGAAGATGCTCAGCTGCGACTTCTCGCTCTCCAGGGCGGAGTCGGCGTAGAGCCGGTCGTTGTCGGAGAGCTTGCCCTGCTCGGTGTTGTTGTTCGGCAGGGCCGCCGCGATCACCGCGCGCTGGACGGAGGAGAACTCCTTGGCGGCGGAGAAGGCCGCCAGGGCGCGCGTGCGCTGGATCATCTCCGGGTTGCTGGTGGCCTCCGCCATGTCCTGCGAGAGGTCGAGCAGCTGGGTGATCAGCCGGTGGTAGGCGTCGACCGTCTGGGTCGAGTTCTGCTTCGACTGGTACGCCGTCTTGCGGATCTTGTCGAGGTTGTCCAGCTCGGTCGCGAGTCCGACCAGGCTCTCCCGGACGCCCTGGAGGTTGCCGCTCTTGCTGGCGCTGTCGACCTCTTCCGAGGCGTTGATGAAGTTGTCGCGGGCGCGGTCGGTCTTCTGCTCGTAGCCCTTGACCTGGTAGTCGGTGGCCTTGCCGCCGTGCGAGAGGGGACCGGCCGACTGGTCGCGCTCCTCCTGGAGCGCGGTGGCCAGCTCGGTCGCCTGCTTGGTCATGTCCGTCAGCAGCTTCATGTTGTCGAGCTGCTGGATCTCGGTCATGGAGTCGCTGATGCGCAGCGCGCCGAGCGAGGTGGCCGCGACCACCGGGAGCGCGAGCAGCGACACCAGGCGCGTGGAGATGCGCCAGTTGCGCAGAGCGACGCGCGAGCCGGGTCCGGGCGAGCCGGTCGGCGGCTTCACCGGGGGTAGGGGGGTCTGGGCTGCGGACGCACCGGGACGACCGGCGCCTCCACCGTCTCCTGACGGCGCCGGGCCCGGGTTCTGGGCGTGCTGGGGCGAGGAGCTGCCGGTCTTGGGGCCAGCCCCGCCATGCGGCTCCGGCTCCGCCGAAGCACTGCCATCCCTCTTGAAACGTCCCTGCACTAGCGTCGCAACCTCTGGACCAGGCGCCCCTCCGCGAACGGAAGGACGGTGTCGGCGTCTTAGGGAGCGCCCTGAACGCGCACCCCAGTGTGTGGTCGTGAGTGACCGGCGCTGCTCCCCCTTCCGCCGCCCTCGGCGCTGCGTTGCGCGCTCTGAGCGCCGGGCTGATTCTGCGGCGGTCCGTGGAATTCCAGCACAGTGCAGGATCTCCAACAAGGCCCGTAGGCCAGGCTGTGACCTGTGTGACACCGCGTGAGGACTGCGTCACGAGACGTAGAAAGCTATTCACTCCAAAGGGGGCAAATCCCTACGGCCTTCAGGGGCATGTCATGTGCCCAAGTCGCCATGATCAGGAGCGGAATGACAGCTTCAGGGGGTCAATGTCCGTTTCGTAGAGGTGAGTTGGCCGTCCGAATTGGTCGGTATGCCCAGCGCGTGGTGAGCAAACTCACACCCCGATCACGGCCTCTTCACGTCTTCGGCCGGGAATTGAATGTTTAGCCTGACGCTTTACATGAGGGCAGAAACTGCCAACCACCCACCCACGGACGACGAGGGTCGAGTACAACAGTGAAGACGACGATGATGTTCCGCAACATTGCCAACCCGCGACGCACGACGCTGGCGCACCTCGCGGACGCCGAGGCGTTGCAGACGCCGGAGCTGCAGGAACACTCGCTCGACCTGCCGGCCCAGACGGCCAACCCGCGCCGCACCATCCTCATGGAGATCCCGGTCACCGCCGCCGCGGAGTAGTCGCGCGAGCAGGCGCCCCGCACCGCGTTAGCCTGGAGCGTCAGACTCCAGCCAGCTCAGTGAGGGGCGCCCATCCCGTGCGCATCGCCAGATTCTCCATCGACGGGAACGTCGCCTTCGGCGCGGTAGAGGGCGACAAGCCGGACGAGCTCGTCCTCGACATCATCAAGGGCATCCCGTTCGCGGACTTCGAACTCTCCGGTACGAAGGTCCCCTTGAGCAAGGTCAGGCTGCTGCCGCCGGTGCTCCCGAACAAGGTCGTCGCCTACGGCCGCAACTACGCCGAGCACGCCAGGGAACTGGGCAACGAGGTGCCGGACGCCCCCTTCGCCTTCTTCAAGCCGTCCACCTCGGTGATCGGCCCCGGCGACGCGATCCAGTACCCCTCCTTCACCGAGGACCTCCACCACGAGGCCGAACTGGCCGTCGTCATCGGCCGGATGTGCCGCGAGGTCCCGCGCGAGCGCGTCAAGGACGTCATCCTCGGCTATACCTGCGCCAACGACATCACCGCGCGGGACGTCCAGAAGCGCGAGAAGCAGTGGGCCCGGGCCAAGGGCTTCGACACCTCCTGCCCGCTCGGCCCCTGGGTGGAGACGGACCTCGACCCGAGCGACCTCACCATCCAGCTCACCGTCAACGGCCAGCAACGCCAGCTCGGCCGCACGAGCGAGATGATCCACTCGATCGAGGATCTGATCGTCAACATCACCGAGGCCATGACGCTGCTCCCCGGCGACGTGATCCTCACGGGCACCCCGGCAGGCGTCGGACCGCTCACCGTCGGCGACGAGGTCGCCGTCACCATCGAAGGCATCGGCACTCTCACCAACAAGGTTGTCAAGCGTGGCTAGCGCACCCGTACGCGTCCGTTTCTGCCCCTCGCCGACCGGTAACCCGCACGTGGGCCTGGTCCGCACCGCCCTGTTCAACTGGGCGTTCGCCAAGCACCACCAGGGCACCCTGGTCTTCCGCATCGAGGACACCGACGCGGCCCGCGACTCCGAGGAGTCCTACGACCAGCTGCTCGACTCCCTGCGCTGGCTGGGCTTCGACTGGGACGAGGGTCCCGAGGTCGGCGGCCCGCACGCGCCCTACCGCCAGTCGCAGCGCATGGACATCTACCAGGACGTCGCCCGCAAGCTCCAGGACGCCGGCCGTGCCTACCCCTGCTACTGCTCCACGGCGGAGCTGGACGCCCGCCGCGACGCCGCCCGCGCCGCCGGCCGCCCGTCCGGCTACGACGGCCACTGCCGCGACCTCACCGCCGAGCAGAAGGCGGCCTACGAGGCCGAGGGCCGCACGCCGATCATCCGCTTCCGGATGCCCGACGAGACGATCACCTTCACGGACCTGGTCCGCGGCGAGCTGACCTTCACCGCGGAGAACGTGCCGGACTACGGCATCGTCCGGGCCAACGGCGCCCCCCTGTACACGCTCGTCAACCCGGTCGACGACGCCCTGATGGAGATCACCCACGTCCTGCGCGGCGAGGACCTGCTCTCCTCCACCCCGCGCCAGATCGCCCTCTACAAGGCGCTGATCGACCTGGGCATCGCCAAGGAGATCCCCTCCTTCGGGCACCTGCCGTACGTGATGGGCGAGGGCAACAAGAAGCTCTCCAAGCGCGACCCGGAGTCCTCGCTCAACCTGTACAGGGAGCGCGGTTTCCTCCCCGAGGGACTGCTCAACTACCTTTCCCTGCTGGGCTGGTCGCTCGCGCCCGACCGGGACGTCTTCTCCATGGACGAGATGGTCGCGGCCTTCGAGATCTCCGACGTGAACCCCAACCCGGCGCGCTTCGACCTCAAGAAGTGCGAGGCGATCAACGCCGACCACATCCGCCTGCTCGACGTGAAGGACTTCACCGAGCGCTGCGCCCCCTGGCTGAGGGCGCCGTTCGCCCCCTGGGCGCCGGAGGACTTCGACGAGGCCAAGTGGCAGGCCGTCGCGCCGCACGCGCAGACCCGCCTGAAGGTCCTCTCCGAGATCACGGACAACGTGGACTTCCTGTTCCTCCCCGAGCCGGTCCGGGACGAGGCGTCCTGGGCGAAGGCCATGAAGGAGGGCTCCGACGCCCTTCTCCGCACGGCCCGCGAGAAGCTGGAGTCCGCGGACTGGACCTCGGCCGAGTCCCTCAAGGAGGCCGTCCTGGCCGCCGGTGAGGTCCACGGCCTCAAGCTCGGCAAGGCGCAGGCCCCGGTCCGCGTCGCCGTCACCGGCCGCACCATCGGCCTGCCGCTCTTCGAGTCCCTGGAGATCCTCGGCAAGGAGAAGACCCTCGCCCGGATCGACGCGGCCCTCGCCAGGCTGGCCGCGTAACGCACGCACGCGTGAAGGGGCGGCGGCCGTCGACCGGCCGCCGCCCCTTCGGCGTTGTCAGTACGGGGCGTTAGGGTTCCGGTGCATCGAAGATCGTCCCCGAGAGGCACCCGCATGCCGATGACCGCACGTGACTACGGCTGGATGTTCACGCCCGGCAGCACGTTCACGCAGGACGAGACCGGCACAGTCGGCGTGATCCACCTCGCGGACGCCGGCCGGCTCTGGCTCCCCACCGGCCAGGTGGTGGCCTGCGACCCCTTCGTCTGCCTCGGCGGCGGCGAGGTCGAACCCTTCACGGTCACGGTCGAGCCCGGCCGCTACCGCGTCGAGGCGGCGGTCGCGACCCTCACCCAGCCCGACGAACCCCCGTCCGACAAGCCCCACCTGCGCATCGCCGCCGCCCGCCTGGTCATACGCGACGAACCCACCGCCACCTGGGAACTCGCCCTCCAGTCCGGCCAGGACCTCGCCGAACTCACCGAGGACGAGTTCTACGGCTACGGAGTGGACGCCGGCACGGGCGCCTTCTACGACGCCTCCGTCGACGGCTCCTTCCCCGAGTGCGAGGGCGACGAGGGCCCGCTGTGGGACGCATTCGAGGAACACGGCCACGCCCCGGGCCCGTACCTGGTCACGTCCCCCTCCACCGGCCACACCCTGGCGGCCTTCGGCTCCGGCTGGGGCGACGGCGCCTACCCCACCTGGGTCGGCCGTACGGCCTCCGGTGACGTCACCTGCTTCGTCACGGACTTCTTCGTCGTCCCCGTGTGACGGCCGGCCGGGGGCAGACGCGCCCCCGGACCCCGGGTTACCGTCGGATCATGACCATTCGGGCCGTCGTATGGGACGTCGACGACACCTTGTTCGACTACACCGGTGCCGACCGCGCGGCGATGCGCGAGCACCTGCTGGCCGAGGGCCTGGCCGACGGGCCCGCGAGCCTGACGGAGGCCCTGGAGCGCTGGCGGGAGGCCACCGAGCTCCACTGGGCGCGCTTCTCGGCGGGCGAGGTCTCCTTCGAGGGACAGCGCCTGGACCGCGTACGGCTGTTCCTGGGGCGGGAGTTGACCGACCCCGAGGCCGAGGACTGGTTCCGGCGCTACAAGACCCACTACGAGACCGCCTGGGCCCTCTTCCCGGACGTCCTGCCCGTCCTGGACGCCCTCGCGGCCACCCACCGGCACGCGGTCCTCTCCAACTCCAGCCTCACCGTCCAGGACCGCAAACTGCGCGCCCTCGGGGTGTACGACCGCTTCGAGGCCGTCCTGTGCGCGGCCGAACTGGGCGTCTCCAAGCCCGAGGCCGGGGCCTTCCTCGCGGCCTGCGAGGCGCTGGAACTGCCGCCGCACGAGGTGGCGTATGTCGGAGATCACCCCGAGATCGACTGGCGGGGTGCCGCGGACGCCGGCCTGCTGTCCGTGTGGATCGACCGTCACGGCGGACCCACTCCTGGTGAGGCCTTCGTGGGGCGGCACCGGATCGCCTCGCTCGCCGAACTCCCCGCGCTCCTCGGCGCTGATACCCGTTTTGGAGCCCCGTCCACCTTCAGGTAATGTTCTTCCTGCGCCGCCGGAGAGCGGGCCGAAAGGCCGGGAACCGGAGGCGCAGACTAGAACAAGATCCCGCAGGGGATTGAGTTTCAGTGGCCTATGGTGTAATTGGCAGCACGACGGTTTCTGGTTCCGTTAGTCTAGGTTCGAGTCCTGGTAGGCCAGCTCGCAGAGCTCATCTGCAACCGCAGAGACCCAGCTCTGCAAAGCCCCCGTTGTGTAGCGGCCTAGCACGCTGCCCTCTCACGGCAGTAGCGCCGGTTCGAATCCGGTCGGGGGTACAGATCCTTCCCAGGAAGGTGGTCGGGTCGCACCCGCCGCCTCTCATGCAGGATCGCTAGGGCCCCCGTTGTGTAGCGGCCTAGCACGCTGCCCTCTCACGGCAGTAGCGCCGGTTCGAATCCGGTCGGGGGTACGCTTTACCTTGAATCACCTTGGTCTATGGTGTAATTGGCAACACTACGGTTTCTGGTACCGTCATTCTAGGTTCGAGTCCTGGTAGACCAGCTTTGATCTGCGGAAACGCATGATCTGGCCCCCGTTGTGTAGCGGCCTAGCACGCTGCCCTCTCACGGCAGTAGCGCCGGTTCGAATCCGGTCGGGGGTACATACAGCAGAGCCCCTCCACCTCGGTGGAGGGGCTTTCGCGTTGTCCGCCCGGTGCGTCAACTCGGCGTGGGGCGCGAGGAGTTCGGGGTCCGGACATGACGAAGGGCCTGCCGCGGCGTTGAGGCAGGCCCTCCTTGAGATCTTCCCGGCGGATCAGCCGGTGCGGCGCAGGGCCTCGGAGAGACGGGCGGCGGCGTCGATGACCGCCTGGGCGTGCATACGGCCCGGGTGGCGCGTCAGGCGCTCGATCGGGCCGGAGACGGACACGGCGGCCACCACGCGGTTCGACGGGCCGCGCACGGGCGCCGAGACGGAGGCGACGCCCGGCTCGCGCTCGCCGATCGACTGGGCCCAGCCCCGGCGCCGTACGCCCGAGAGGGCGGTGGCCGTGAAGCGGGCGCCCTGGAGGCCGCGGTGCAGGCGCTCCGGCTCCTCCCAGGCCATCAGGATCTGGGCCGAGGAACCGGCTTTCATCGTGAGGGTCGAGCCGACCGGGACCGTGTCCCGGAGTCCGGACAGGCGTTCCGCCGCGGCCACGCAGATGCGCATGTCGCCCTGGCGGCGGTAGAGCTGAGCACTCTCGCCGGTGATGTCCCGCAGATGCGTGAGCACCGGGCCCGCCGTGGCGAGCAGACGGTCCTCGCCGGCGGCCGCGGCCAGCTCGGCGAGCCGGGGGCCGAGGATGAAACGGCCCTGCATGTCGCGCGCCACCATGCGGTGGTGTTCCAAGGCCACGGCCAGCCGGTGTGCCGTGGGTCGTGCCAGCCCGGTCGCCGCGACCAGACCCGCGAGGGTGGCCGGACCGGACTCCAGGGCGCCCAGGACAAGGGCTGCCTTGTCCAGGACGCCGACGCCGCTACTGTTGTCCATGAAACGATACTCGCGTCTCACTCTGTGAAACGCAAGTTCCTTTTTTCGTGAGACGCGCAACTCTTGTAGGCACAGCGGCCCGCGTACCAAACGGGCCAGGCGGCGGCTGCCCGTGAACCAGGGGTGCGAGCGCCGTCTCCTCAGGATCTCTAGTTGGGCCGGCGCGTTCTGCCGGCCGGAGGGAAAGCGATGGGTAGGACACTCGCGGAGAAGGTCTGGGACGACCATGTCGTCCGGCGCGCCGAGGGCGAGCCCGACCTCCTCTTCATCGATCTGCACCTGCTGCACGAGGTGACCAGCCCGCAGGCCTTCGACGGTCTCCGTCAGGCGGGCCGTCCGGTGCGGCGCCTCGACCTCACCATCGCCACCGAGGATCACAACACCCCGACCCTCGACATCGACAAGCCCATCGCGGACCCGGTCTCCCGGGCCCAGCTGGAGACGCTGCGCAAGAACTGCGCCGAGTTCGGCGTCCGCCTGCACTCCCTGGGCGACGTCGAGCAGGGCGTCGTCCACGTCGTGGGACCGCAGCTGGGGCTGACCCAGCCCGGTACGACGGTCGTGTGCGGTGACTCCCACACCTCCACCCACGGCGCCTTCGGCGCGCTGGCGTTCGGCATCGGCACCTCCCAGGTGGAGCACGTGCTGGCCACCCAGACGCTGCCGCTGGCCCGCCCGAAGACCATGGCCATCACGGTCGACGGGGAACTGCCCGACGGCGTCACCGCCAAGGACCTGATCCTCGCGATCATCGCGAAGATCGGCACCGGCGGCGGCCAGGGCTACATCCTGGAATATCGCGGCCCGGCCATCGAGAAACTCTCGATGGAGGCTCGCATGACCATCTGCAACATGTCGATCGAGGCCGGTGCCCGCGCGGGCATGATCGCCCCCGACGAGACCACCTTCGAGTACATCAAGGGCCGCGCCCACGCTCCCGAGGGCGAGGACTGGGACGCCGCCGTCGCGTACTGGAAGACCCTGAAGACCGACGCGGACGCGGAATTCGACGCCGAGGTCGTCATCGACGGTCCCTCGCTGGCGCCGTTCGTCACCTGGGGCACCAACCCCGGTCAGGGCGCGCCGCTTTCGGCGTCCGTCCCCGACCCGGCATCGTACGAAGACGCTTCGGAGCGCGTCGCCGCCGAAAAGGCCCTGGAATACATGGGGTTGGCGGCCGGACAGCCGCTGCGCGACATCAAGGTCGACACCGTCTTCGTAGGTTCATGCACCAACGGCCGTATCGAGGACCTGCGCGCGGCCGCCGCGATCGTCGAGGGCCGCAAAGTCGCCGACGGCGTACGGATGCTGGTCGTTCCCGGCTCCGCGCGGGTCGGTCTCCAGGCCGTCTCCGAGGGCCTGGACGTCGTCTTCAAGGAGGCCGGCGCCGAATGGCGGCACGCGGGCTGCTCGATGTGTCTGGGCATGAACCCGGACCAGCTGGCGCCCGGTGAGCGCTCCGCGTCCACCTCCAACCGCAACTTCGAGGGCAGGCAGGGCAAGGGCGGCCGTACGCACCTCGTCTCGCCGCAGGTCGCCGCCGCGACCGCCGTGCTGGGCCACCTGGCCTCGCCCGCCGATCTGTCCGACGCCCCTGTGCCCGCTGGAGTCTGAGAGTCATGGAAGCATTCACCACGCACACCGGCCGGGCCGTCCCGCTGCGCCGCAGCAACGTGGACACCGACCAGATCATCCCCGCCCACTGGCTCAAGAAGGTGACCAGGGACGGCTTCGAGGACGGACTCTTCGAGGCCTGGCGCAAGGACGAGAACTTCATCCTCAACCGCCCCGAGCGCAAGGGCGCGACGGTCCTGGTGGCCGGCCCCGACTTCGGTACGGGCTCCTCGCGCGAGCACGCCGTGTGGGCGCTGCAGAACTACGGCTTCAAGGCCGTCATCTCCTCCCGGTTCGCCGACATCTTCCGCGGCAACTCGCTGAAGAACGGCCTGCTCACGGTGGTTCTGGAGCAGAAGATCGTGGACGCGCTCCAGGACCTCGCCGAGAAGGACCCGCAGGCCGAGATCACGGTCGACCTGGAGGCCCGCGAGGTGCGCGCCGAAGGCATCACCGCGGCCTTCGAACTCGACGAGAACGCCCGCTGGCGGCTGCTGAACGGGCTGGACGACATCTCCATCACCCTCCAGAACGAGGGCGACATCGCCACGTACGAGGCCAAGCGCCCCTCGTACAAGCCGCGGACGGTCCAGGTCTGACCCGAACCGCCGTACCGGGTCGAGAATCGGCCACGCGACACCCCGTCTGTACCCCCGATCGCCACGATTGGGGGTACAGCCATGTCTGCACCCGAACGGCCCTGCGCGCCTGCAACGCTTTGCTCAACTCCCTGTGTTAGACAGGGTGTTGACTGGGTAAGCGCAGCTTTGAGCCAAGGCTGTCGCCGGGCTCCGGAACGCTGTTTGAGGCACCAGTTGCTACCCCCGCAGGCGACAACTCGCCCCAGATGGCACAATCTGTGCATGGAACACGACGGCCAACTCAAGCTCTATGCGGCAGTCGCGGACCAACTCAAGGAAGCGCACACAAGGGTGCGCGCACTGCAAGTCCCGGAGGGCGTACGGATGGCGCTGGCCCGGAAGCTGCTGGTCATTACGGCCGCGGCCAAGCACGATCTCGCCGACGCGACAAGGCGGCTGGACCGGTTCACGGCGGACCTCGACGCGGGTCGATTCCCGGAAGAGGAACGCTGAAACAAGTCCAGGGCAGCCGAGTTCGTTGCGGCGCACGGGTGATTAGCCCGTTTCGTGTTTGATTTGCGGTATATATCTGCCTAACGTGCGAAAAAGCCGGTGCAGTTTCGTTCCGGCAATGTCTCCGAAGGGGAAGACGTGAACAAGGCGCAGCTCGTAGAAGCGATTGCGGACAAGGTCGGTGGCCGTCAGCAGGCCGCCGAGGCGGTCGACGCGGTTCTGGACGCGGTCGTCCGTGCCGTCGTCAATGGTGACCGTGTTTCGGTCACCGGCTTCGGTTCGTTCGAGAAGGTCGACCGCCCGGCCCGTTACGCCCGCAACCCCCAGACGGGCGAGCGGGTTCGGGTCAAGAAGACCTCCGTGCCGCGCTTCCGCGCGGGCCAGGGTTTCAAGGACCTGGTGAGCGGCTCGAAGAAGCTCCCGCGCGGCGGCGAGGTCGCCGTCAAGAAGGCGCCCAAGGGCAGCCTGAGCGGCACCGCTTCGGCGACGGTCAAGAAGGCCGCGGCCAAGAAGACCACCGCCAAGAAGGCGACGGCCAAGAAGACCGTGGCGAAGAAGACGGTCGCCAAGAAGACCACCGCCACGGCCAAGAAGACCACGGCCAAGAAGGCGACCGCCAAGAAGACGGCGGGCGCGGCCAAGAAGACCACGGCCAAGACCGCCACCGCCAAGACCGCGGCGAAGAAGGCCCCGGCGAAGAAGTCGACGGCTCGCAAGACGACGACGCGCAAGACCACCGCGCGCAAGTCGACCGCCAAGTAGGCCACCACGCGCCGGCAACAAGGGCGCAAGGTACTCACGCGCCGGGCCGGACCCCTTCCGGGGGTCCGGCCCGCGGCGTCTCCAGGGGCCCGCGGTGAAAGCCGTACGGAAAAGGGTGGTCAGAAGGTCTGTAGCGTCACCAGGGTGACTCTGAGGTCCTCCTTGGGTCCCTCGGTCTCGATCCGCACCCGCTGGCCCGGCCTGAGCAGCCGCAGGCCGCCCGCGTCGAACGCGGGGGCGTCGAAGGACACCGGGGTGCCGTCGTCGAGCAGCACACTGCCGGTGCGGGTCTCGGCGTCGTAGGTGTAAGCGGTCGCCTGCATGGCCGCAGCCTACTGCCGGCCCGCCCCCCACGGCTGTCCCGGGATCAGCAGCCCCGCCGCCGCTGCCGCCGTGCGCGGTCCCACCCCCAGCTCCAGCGCCGCCCGCAGATCCTCGCCGGTGTCCACGTCCTGGCGTACGGAATCCACCGCGTCCAGGGTGAGTTCGCGCGCCCCCGAGGCACGATGGCGGGCGCGGGAATCCGTGCCGAATGCGGGGCGCAATTCGCGGCCCTCTCTCGCCGTGAGCAAGGTGGTCCCGATTGCGGCCGCATCCGGGAGAAAAGCGCGCGGGAATTCAGCGGCCGCGTCCAGGACCCGGGCCAATTCGGCGGGGCGCAACGCCGGCAGATCGGCGTTCAGGGCCGCGACGGCGCTTTCGGGACGGGAAACCCGTACGGCCGCCGCGCCGTGCCGCAGAGCGGCGTTCAGGCCGCCTCCCGGCTCGTCCGCGACGATCCGGGCGCCCAGCGCGGCCAGTTCGCGGCCGGCTAGGGCGTCGTCCGTGACGACCGCCACATCGCGGACCCGCGGGCAGGCCAGCGCGGCTGCCACGGTGTCCTGGGCGAAGGCGAGGGCGAGGCCGGGGCGCAGCCCGTCGCCGGCGGTGTCCGAAAGCCTGCTCTTGGCTCGCGCCAGAGGCTTCAGGGGGATGACCAAGGTCCACTGCACGGGCGTTCCGTCCCTCTCTTGTCGCGGCCATTGTCACCCGGCGCCCCTGGCGGTGTCGGTGGCGGGGCGTACGGTGTTCCTCGACAGACCGGCGGCCTGGGGCGACACTTGTGCGGCCCCCCAGGTCCTAGAGGAAGGTGTTCGCGTGCCCCGCCGCAGAATCGGGTTCTGGTACCGCTTCGCAGCGGTCCTCTGCAAACCGCCGCTGGTGGTTCTGATCAAGCGGGACTGGCGCGGAATGAAGCACATTCCGGCCGAGGGCGGATTTATCACCGCGGTGAACCACAATTCGCATGTTGACCCCCTTGCTTACGCTCACTTTCAGTACAACACCGGACGCGTTCCGCGATTCCTCGCGAAGAGCGGCCTTTTCAAGAAGGGATTCGTCGGCGCCGCGATGCGCGGTACCGGACAGATCCCCGTCTATCGCGAGACCACGGACGCGTTGAGTGCCTTCCGCGCCGCGATCGACGCCGTGGAGCGCGGTGAGTGCGTCGCGTTCTATCCCGAGGGGACCATCACCCGGGACCCCGACCAATGGCCGATGACCGGCAAGACCGGTGCCGCGCGGGTCGCCCTTCAGACCAGGTGCCCGGTCATTCCCGTGGCGCAGTGGGGCGCGAATGAATTGCTCCCGCCCTACGCCAAGAAGCTGCACGTCTTTCCCCGCAAGACCAGCCATGTGCTCGCGGGCCCGCCGGTGGACCTCACCCGGTTCTACGGCAAGGAGATGAGCCCGGACCTCCTCAAGGAGGCGACCGAGGTCATCATGGCCGACATCACCCGCCTGTTGGAGCAGATCCGCGGCGCCAAGGCACCCGAGACGCCCTACGACCCGCGCCGCGAGCGGATCGAGCAGCGGCGCCGGACGGCCGCGGAAACACAGGAGTTGGAGTCTCGGGCCGAGTCGGCGGCCGAGCCGAAGGTCGAGCAGGAAGAGGGGCAGGGCACGTGAGCAAGCCGGTCAAGGCGGCTGTCTTCAGCGCCGGTTCATGGGGCACGGCTTTCGGCATGGTGCTCGCCGACGCGGGCTGCGAGGTCACGCTGTGGGGGCGTCGCGCGGAAGTCGTCGAGGCCATCAACTCCTCGCGTACGAACCCCGATTACCTCCCCGGTGTCGAACTCCCGGCGAACCTGCGGGCCACCACCGACGCCGCCGAGGCCGCCGCCGACGCCGACTTCACCGTCCTGTCGGTCCCTTCGCAGACACTGCGCGCCAACTTGGCCGACTGGACACCCCTGTTGGCGCCCGACACGGTCCTCGTCTCGCTCATGAAGGGCGTCGAACTCGGCTCCGTCATGCGGATGAGCGAGGTCATCGAGGACGTCGCGAAGGTCGGCCGGGACCGTATCGCCGTGGTCTCCGGGCCCAACCTCGCGCGGGAGATCGCCTCCCGGATGCCGGCCGCCGCGGTGGTCGCGTGCACCGACGAAGCGGTGGCCCGCCGGCTCCAAGCGGCTTGCCACACGCCGTACTTCAGGCCGTACACCATCACCGACGTGGTGGGCTGCGAGCTGGGTGGCGCGGTGAAGAACGTGATCGGGCTCGCCGTCGGTATCGCGGACGGGATGGGGCTCGGGGACAACGCGAAGGGTTCGCTCATCACGCGCGGGCTCGTCGAGACGACACGGCTCGGGCTGGCGATGGGCGCGGACCCGCTGACGTTCTCCGGACTCGCGGGCCTGGGCGACCTGGTGGCGACCTGCTCGTCGCCGCTGTCGCGCAACCACACCTTCGGCACGAACCTCGGCAAGGGTATGACCCTCCAGGAGACGATCGCGGTCACCAAGCAGACCGCGGAGGGCGTCAAGTCCTGTGAGTCCGTACTGGACTTGGCGCGGCGGCACGATGTGGACATGCCGATCACGGAGACCGTCTTCGAGATCGTGCACAAGGGGAAGTCACCGGTGGTCGCGGTGAAGGAGCTGATGTCGCGCAGCGCCAAGCCGGAACGTCGTTGAGCGCTGCCCCAGGGGGTGCCGCCGCTGTCGTCGCGCGGCTGCCGCGCCGGCGTGGCCTGTCGCGCGGTTCCCCGCGCCTCTCCGGGGCACCGATCGAACCGCCGCTCGTCAACGGACGCTGACTCAAGGCCGTACCACCGGGTACTCTCATCGCGATATGAGCACCGAGAACCTCTCCCAGAGCCCTGAGCAGCCGCCTCGCAAGCCGCGTGTGGCCGTCGTGTTCGGCGGTCGCAGCTCCGAACACGGGATCTCCGTGGTCACCGCCGGCGCCGTCCTCGCGGCCATCGACCGGGACAAGTACGACGTCCTGCCGATCGGCATCACCCGCGAAGGCCGCTGGGCCCTCACCGCCGACGCCCCGGAGCGGATGGCGATCACCGACCGCCGTACGCCGGACGTCGACGAACTCGCCGAGTCGAGCGAGGGCGGAGTGGTGCTCCCGCTCGACCCCGGGAACCGTGAAGTCGTCGTCAGCGAGCCGGGGTCCGTGCCCAAGGCCCTCGGCGAGGTCGACGTCGTCTTCCCCGTCCTGCACGGCCCCTACGGCGAGGACGGCACCCTTCAGGGACTCCTGGAGCTGTCCGGTGTGCCGTACGTGGGCGCCGGTGTGCTCGCCTCGGCCGTTGGCCAGGACAAGGAGTACATGAAGCGGGTGTTCACCTCGTTCGGCCTCAAGGTCGGCCCCTACGTGGTGATCCGGCCGCGAGAGTGGGAGCGGGACGAGTCCGCCGCGCGCAAGAAGATCGTCGATTTCGCGGGTGAGCACGGCTGGCCGCTCTTCGTGAAGCCCGCGCGCGCGGGTTCGTCGATCGGCATCACCAAGGTCGACGACCTCTCCGGCCTCGACGAGGCGATCGCGGAGGCGCAGCGGCACGACCCGAAGATCCTCGTGGAGGCCGCGCTGCGCGGGCGCGAGATCGAGTGCGGGGTGCTGGAGTTCGAGGACGGCCCGCGCGCGAGCGTGCCCGCCGAGATCCCGCCGCCCCAGGAGCACGCGTACTACGACTTCGAGGCGAAGTACATCGACTCGACCCCCGGCATCGTGCCCGCCCCCCTGACCCCGGACGAGACCGCCGAGGTCCAGCGGCTCGCGGTGGACGCCTTCGACGCGGCCTCCTGCGAGGGGCTCGTACGGGCGGACTTCTTCCTCACCGAAGACGGCGATTTCGTCATCAACGAGATCAACACGATGCCCGGCTTCACGCCGATCTCGATGTACCCGCAGATGTGGCAGGCCAGCGGGGTCGACTACCCCGAGCTGGTGGAGCGCCTGGTCCAGGCCGCGCTGCGCCGGTCCACGGGACTCCGCTGAGCCGGTCGGACCTCGGTGACCTAGTCGGCGATCCCCGCGGGGATCGCCTTCTTCACGGACTTCGCCAGGTCGACCAGGGGCGCCAGGCCGTCCCCGGTGCGGTCCTTCGGGATGGTCACCTCGACGTAGGCCTTCCGCAGGGTCGTGGTGAAGCGGAAGGAGCCGTCGTTCTCTTTCACCAGCAGCCAGCCGACGCCGTTCACCTCGACGCCGTCGGCCTCCGGGTCGTTCATCTTGGTCGGCCTGACGACACCGCAGCGCAGTATGATCGCCGGGTTCCCCCAGCCCGCGGTCAGCACTGACGCGGGCTCGGGATCCCGGCGGCCTTGGCCGTCGACCTTTGACGGCAGGGCCTCGTCCAGATTCCGGCACAGCCCGGTGACCTTCGCGCCCGGCGAGGGAACCGCCGCCGACGCGCTGTCGTCTGCCGAGGAGCAGCCCGCAACGGTGATCAGCAGGGCGAGCACGGACAGCCCGATGACGGAACGGTGCCGGTGACGGAGAGAGTTCACCGGCCAAGGGTAGACGGGGGCTACAGATGCACCACCGGGCAGGTCAGGGTGCGGGTGATGCCGTCCACTTGCTGGACTTTGGCGACCACCATGCGGCCGAGGTCGTCGACCGTGTCGGCCTGGGCCCGCACGATCACGTCGTACGGTCCTGTCACGTCCTCGGCCTGGATCACTCCAGGGATCTTGCTGATCGTTTCGGCGACGGTCGACGCCTTGCCGACCTCCGTCTGGATCAGGATGTACGCCTGTACCACGGAACCTCCAGGGCGGCCACGAGGATCATGTGGGGAAAAGGAACGCCACGGTATCGCGTCGCCGCTCGCCGCGGGGAGACCCGCGGAGGCCCGAGGCCGTGTCCGCGCGGTGCCGCCTGCCCCGACGGGACCGCGCGGACCCGACCCGTCCACCGTGCCGGGGTGCGGGCCCGACCGAACTCGACGGTCACCTCGACCGTACCCAGCACACCGACGGCTCGCGACCGGGCGCTGCCGTCACGAGAAGAGGACGAACGATGAAGGGCACCGTGGGTGAGTTGGGAGAGTTCGGGCTCATCAGAGAGCTGACTTCCCGCCTCACCACCACCCCGGCGGTCCGGGTCGGCCCCGGCGACGACGCCGCGGTCGTCGCCGCGCCCGACCGCAGGGTCGTGGCAAGCACCGACATCCTGCTGGAGGGCCGCCACTTCCGCCGCGACTGGTCAACCGCCTACGACGTCGGACGCAAGGCCGCCGCGCAGAACCTCGCGGACATCGCCGCGATGGGCGCCGTACCGACCGCGCTGCTGCTGGGCCTGGTCGTACCGGCCGAACTCCCGGTCACCTGGCCCATGGAGCTGATGGACGGCCTGCGCGACGAATGCCAGGTCGCGGGCGCCTCGGTGGTCGGCGGCGATGTCGTACGAGGCGACACGATCATGGTGTCGATCACCGCGCTCGGTGATCTGCGCGGCCGGGAGCCGGTCACCCGGGCCGGCGCACAGCCCGGTGACGTGGTCGCCGTGACGGGGTGGCTGGGCTGGTCCGCGGCCGGATTCGCGGTGCTGTCGCGGGGCTTCCGCTCGCCGCGCGCGTTCGTGGAGGCGCACCGGCGCCCCGAGCCGCCGTACCACGCGGGTCCCGCGGCGGCCGGGCTCGGGGCGACCTCGATGTGCGACGTCAGCGACGGGCTGATCGCCGACCTCGGGCACATCGCGGAGGCCAGCAAGGTCCGGATCGACATCCGGTCGGGCGCGATCGACGTCCCGACGCAGATGAACGACATCGGGCAGGCCGTCGGCGTCGACCCCATCCAGTGGGTACTCACCGGGGGAGAGGACCACGCGATCGTGGCGACCTTCGCGCCGGACGTGAAGCTGCCGGCCCGCTGGAAGGTGATCGGCGAGGTCCTCAACCCCTCCGCGCTGCCCCAGGTGACCGTCGACGGGGCGCCCTGGACCAGCAAGGGTGGCTGGGACCACTTCGGGGACATCGAGTCGTGAAGCCCCGGGTACTGACGGTGGCCGGCTCCGACTCCGGCGGAGGGGCGGGAATCCAGGCCGACTTGAAGACGATGCTCGCGCTCGGCGTGCACGGCATGAGCGTCGTCACGGCGGTCACCGCGCAGAACTCCCTCGGCGTGCAGGGCGCCTGGGAACTTCCGGCGGAGGCGGTGCGCGCCCAGTACCGCAGCGTCGTCGACGACATCGGCGTCCAGGCCGTGAAGACCGGGATGCTCGCTTCGGCCGAACTCGTCGAGACCGTCGCCGGGTTGATCGGCGGCACGGACGTGCCCGCGGTCGTCGACCCGGTCGGCATCTCGAAGCACGGGGACTCGCTGCTGGCGGACTCCGCGCTGGACGCCGTACGGACGATGCTGCTGCCGGTGGCGACCGTGGCCACGCCGAATCTGGACGAAGTGGCGCAACTCACCGGCGTACGGGTCGAGTCGGAGCGGCAGGTACGGCAGGCCGCGGCGGCCGTGCTGTCGTACGGGCCGCGCTGGGTGTTGATCAAGGGCGGTCATCTGCCGGGTGACGCCGTGGACTTCCTCACCGACGGCTCCGAGGAGCACTGGCTGCGCGCGCCCCGGCACGACAACCGGCACACCCACGGGACCGGCTGCACGCTCGCCTCGGCGATCGCGTCACGGCTCGCCCTGGGGGATGCGGTGCCGGACGCGGTGACGGCGGCGAAGGCGTATGTCACGGGGGCGATCGCGGCGGGGTTCGCGCTGGGGAGCGGGATCGGGCCGGTGGATCATGGATGGGCGCTGCGGAGCGGGCTCTCCTGAGGCGCGGACTTTCTCTAGCTCGGGCTTCCTGGAGCCCGGGTTCTCTGAGAAGGCACGGCAAAAAGCCGGCCCACACGAGGTGGACCGGCTCGATGCAGCGAACCAGCAGTGGCCGCGCGCTCAGCAGTGCGTCAGCGCGAGACCTTGCCGGCCTTGATGCACGAGGTGCAAGCGTTCACGCGCTTCGGCGTCCCACTGACCACGGTACGGACGCGCTGGATGTTCGGGTTCCAGCGACGGGACGTACGGCGGTGCGAGTGCGAGATGTTGTTGCCGAAGCCCGGCCCCTTGCCGCAGACGTCGCAGTTGGCAGCCACGGGTCACTCCAAAGACTTCAGATGCACAGATGCACTTACGGATGATCCCGGCATGCCGGGATCGAGATCGTAGGATCTGGAAGTGGCACTGCCAGGGGGGATGGCCCGATCGGATCGGGCAACCGGAGCAGCATACAACGACTGCGCCAGTACAACGAAACTACCATGCCTGGTCGGGGGCCCGCTCCGGCCCTCCCCGGGCCCGGGCCGCTCCCGCGGTCTACGCTGCGTGCCAGTCCAGCAGCTCAAGGAGGCGCAGGTGCCGCAGGTGCCGCAGACATTCTTCGATGCTCTCGCGGTGCGCACCTGGTGCGGCCTCGCGCTGCGGGCCCTGGGGCGTGCGCGCGAGGAGATCGACGCGATCAACGTGTACCCGGTGGCCGACGGGGACACCGGCACCAACCTGTACCTGACCATGGAGTCCGCCGCCGCCGCGGTCGAGGCGGTCTTCGCCGGGCACGGCACCCTCACCGAGCAGAAACCGCCCCTGGCCGACGCGGCCGGCGCGATGGCGCACGGCGCCCTCATAGGCGCGCGCGGCAACTCCGGGACGATCCTCGCGCAGCTGCTCCGGGGCATGGCCCAGGTCCTCGCCGCCGACGGTGAGACGGCTCACACGGACGGGGAGGGCCTACGGCACGCCCTGCGCCGCGCGGCCGACTCCGCCCGGCACGCGGTGGCCCACCCGGTCGAGGGGACGGTCCTCTCGGTCGCCTCGGCGGCGGCTGACGCGGCCGACGCCACCGAGGGTGACTGCGGGACCGTCGCACGGGCCGCCTACGAGGGGGCGTGCGCGGCGCTGGCCGCGACCCCGGGGCAGCTGGCCGTCCTGGAGCGCGCGGGAGTCGTCGACGCGGGCGGGCGGGGGCTGGTGGCGGTGCTGGGCGCGCTGGTGGCGACGTTCACCGGGGAGTCGCCGGTTTTCGGGGCGCACGCACGCGTGGCTGTCGACGTGACGCACGCACGCGTGGAGGCCGATTTCGACGCCGGTCCCCTTGATGCTCCTTCCGGTGTTCTCGATCCCGCCGACGTCACTCTCTGTGAGGACGATCCGGAAGCCGTCCCGGGAGGCGGCCCCGCCTTCGAGGTGATCTACCTCCTGGAGGCCGACGACTCCGCCGTGGCGCGGCTCCGGCAGCGGCTGGACGCCCTCGGGGACTCTCTCGTCGTGGTCGGCGGGGACGGCCTGTGGAACGTCCATGTGCACGTGGACGACGCGGGCGCTGCCGTCGAGGCGGGCGTCGAGGCCGGGCGGCCGTACCGGATCCGGATCACGCACTTCGCGCTCGGTGACGTGCACACCACCGGTGCCGAACGGCCCCCCAGGGAGCGCGCTCAGCGGGCCGTCGTCGCCGTGGTGCCGGGGGAGGGTCTCGCGGGGCTCTACGGCGAGGCCGGCGCGACCACCGTGCTCGCGCGTCCCGGGGAGCCGCCCGCCAGCGGGGAGCTGGTGGCGGCCGTACGACGGGCCCACGCGCGTGAGGTGGTGCTGCTGCCCAACGACGCGGACCTGCGGCACACCGCCGCCGCTGCCGCCGAGCAGGCCCGGGCCGAGGGCATCCGGGTCGCGCTGATCCCGACGCGCTCCGCGGTGCAGGGGATCGCGGCGCTCGCCGTGCACGAACCGGAACGGCGCTTCGACGAGGACGTCGTCTCGATGACCTCGGCGGCGGGCGCGACCCGGTACGCCGAGGTAGCCGTCGCCGAACGCCAGTCCTGGACCACGGCCGGGATCTGCCAGGCCGGTGACGTCCTGGGGCTCGTCGACGGCGACGTGGCGGTGATCGGCGCCGAAGTCACCGTCACCGCCCGGGCCGTCCTCGACCGCATGCTCGCCGCCGGCGGCGAACTCGTCACCCTGGTCCTCGGCGACGAGGCACCCGTGAGCGTCGCCGACATCCTGGAGAACCACGTCCGGGAGTCCTACCTCGCCGTCGACACGGTGGTGTACCGGGGCGGCCGGCAAGGTGCCCTGCTGCTCATCGGCGTGGAGTAGGCGCCAACTCCCCTTACTTGTCCGTCTGTTCCTCCATCAACTGGAGAAGCTGCTCGGCCTCGGCGCGACGGGACCGTACCGTCTCGTCGCCGTCGTCGGCACCCTCGTAGGCCTTCAGCACGCCACGCGCGCGTGCGGCGGCGTCGGCGGGGCGGCTGAGGTCGGCCTCCAGCCAGCCCGCGGCCAGTTCGGCGGCGGTACGGGTGTGCACGGCGCCCTCCCCGAGGGCGGCGAAGACGGTGACCGACTCGGCGGTCTCGGCCAGGGCGTCCTCGAACGCGGCCTGGATCGCGGTGTCCTCGGCCTCCTCGGCGACGGAACGGGCCAGCAGTTCACCGAACTGCCGGTGCGTGTGGCCGAGTTCACCGGTGAGCCGCTGCCGCGCCTCCTGGTCGTCGGTCACCAGGAGCGCGGCCTCGCACTCCTGGATCGCGCCCGCCATCAGCTCCCGCGCCCGGTCCAGACCCCGGTCCGCGCGCAGCGCCAGCCACGCGCGGGCGCGCAGCGAGCGGACCAGCCCGTGCACGTTGCCCAGGGTCCGCCACAGGTCGCCCGCGCGCTCGTACGCCCGGTCCGCCTCGGCGGGCAGGTCCGCGTGGCCCAGGGACTCGGCCGCGAGGTGGGCGAGGGTCGCGTGGTCGTTCTGCTCCGGCCAGTGCCGGGCGATCTCGGCCGCCTGCAACCGCCGTTCGGCCGCCGCGCGGTGCTCGCCCAGTTCGCTCAGACAGTCGCCGAGCCACCACTGCGTCTGGACGATCGCGCCGTCGCCGTGTGTCTCGGCGCTCAGGTCGGGCAGCGCCGACTCCAGCACCTCGGCGGCCTCGGCCCAGCGGCCCTGGCGCAGCAGGAAGCCGCCGAGCTGATGCCGTGCCCAGGCGCCCAGCGTCTGTCCCTCGCCGGCCTCGTCGGACCAGTGCGCGGCCTCCAGAGCGTGCTCGGCGGCCTCCTCGGACCGGCCCCGGCCTCCGAGCACCTCGGCGAGCTGGAGATGCAGCTGAGCCCGTCCAGGCGCCTCCAGATACGGTCCGCCGTGCTCCAGGGCCGCCCGCAGCGCCCGCTCCGCCTCCGTGACGTCACCGAGGTGATGGGCGAGCCCGGCGAGCCGTGCCTCGTACTCCACCGCGAACCACGGCAGCCCCGCGGCCGCGAACGCCGTCGACGCCGTGGAGAACAACCGCACGGCCGTCTCCAGGTCCCCGGCCCGCACCGCGAGTTCGGCCAGCATCGCCTGCCCCTCGGCACCCCGCGCGGCCAGCCGCACATCGTCCCCGGTGTGCCCCTCGACCAGCGCCAGCACCTCCCGTACGGCGGCCTCGGCGGCGGCCAGGGCCTCGGGGCCGGGGGTGTCGTCCGGGGACTCACCATGGACCCTGCGCATCAGGATGCGCGCCCGGCTCATCAGCACGGCAGCCGCCTGCCGGACGCCGGTGCGGTCCTCGGAGTACAGGGCGAGCACCCCGTCGTACGGGGCGTCGATCGCCGCCACAGCCTCGTCGATCTCGCCCGTGAGAGCGCGCACGTACGCTCCACGCGCGCGTGCCGCCAGTGCCTCCCCGGGGTCGCCCGCCTCGGCGAACAGCTCGGCCGCGCGTTCGAAGAGGGCGATGCCCTCGGGACCTTGGTCCATCGCCTGGTGGTCCGCGATCTCGGCACGGTCGCGGGCGGACAGCTCGGCGCCCTCAGCGGCCCGCGACACGGCCAACCAGGCCTCCACGGCGTGCGGTTGGAGGGTGTCCGACAGCCGCCGCGCCTCCGCGAGGAGCGCGCCGAGGTCCTTCTCCTGGATGACCTCGGGTGCAGCCGCCGGCACCGGTGCCGCGACCGGCCTGGCCGCCGAACGCACTCCCAGGGGGAGCCGTTCCGCCAGGGGACGCTGGTCCATGCGCGCGCGTGCCCGGTCGCCGATGTGCGTCGTGCCGTTGCGCCCGTCGAAGCGGGCGGCCAGGGAGAGGGCCTCCGCGCGCGCGTGGACGGCGAGTTCACGTGCCGTCCAGGTACGCCCGGCCGGCCCCGGCACCTCCTGGTCGCCGAGGCCCAGCTCGGTCAGCCGGTCCATCAGCAGCGTCACCACGGACAGGAAGTCCAGTCCGCTGCGCGGGTTCCCGGAGTCCGTGAAGTACGCCGGACGCTCCGCGAGCAGCTCAAGACCGCGCGCCTCGTTGCCGCTCAGCGCGCAGAACTCCACATGGTCCGCGTACGCGCCCCGCATGCTCTCCATGGGCCGTACGAGACGGAAACCGCGCAGGTGGTGCGCGCGGGCCTCCTCGGCCCGGCCCAGGCGCAGCAGCGGGGCCAGGGAGGACGCGAGGACGGTGTGCGGCTCGTGGGCGCAGGTGAACTCGCCCTCCAGGACCGGCCCCCACAGCTCAAGGGCCTCGGCGTCCCGCTCCCGCTGCACCTGCCACTCTCCCTGGGTGTGCAGCTCGCACGCGTGGCAGTCGGCCATGGTGTCCCGGTCCGCGGCCAGCCACGCCGCGTACGCCCGCTCGGCCCGCGCCAGGTCACCGACGTGCGAGGCGACGCTGAACTCGGCGCTGCGCACGGCCCGTTCGGAGTGCCCGGCCAGCCGGTAGCGGTGCTCCATCTCGCCGAGCCACTTCTCGATCGACGCGAGCGGTATGTGCGGCTGGCCCAGCATCCCGGACGACACCCACTTGAAGACCCAGTGCAGCGAGTGGACCTCGTACTCGTCGAAGTCCTCGGGCCGCTCGTCCCACATGCGCAGCAGGCGCGCGAAGGGGACGAACATCTTGTCCTTCTCGGAGCTGTAGTTGTAGACCTTCAGCTGGTGCCCGAGCGCCTCGATCACCGCCAGCGGGACGTCCAGCTTCTCGGCCTCGGCGAGCAGCTGCTCCGCGCGCGCGTTGCGCGCCGGCCCCTCCGGCTCCTCGGAGTTCTCCGCCATCGCCCGGCGCAGCTCGCCGAGGTCGGTGATCCCTGTCATCAGTGGTCGCCCTCCCCGTGTGTGGCCCACTCCAGGAGGCCGATGAACGCCCGGTTCAGCAGAGCCGAATCGGCGGGGCGCAGGGGTCGCTGCGCCATCAGGAGTGCCTGTCCGTAGAGCGACTCGGTGGCCGTCCCGATCAGGTCCCGGTCCCCGAGCGAACTGATGCGCCGGATCAGCGGGTTGAGATGGTTGAGCACGAGACGCGCGCGGGGAGCGCTGCCCCGCAGCGAACCCAGGATGCCCGCCCACAGGTCGTCGGCCTGCTCCTCGGCCTCCGCGCGGGCCTGCTCGTGCCGGGCGGAGCGGTCGTCCAGGTGCAGCGCGGGCACCGACAGCGGATGGAACGCCCGGAGGACCACATCGCAGCCCAGGGGGTCCAGCTTGGCCCGCGCGGCGGCCAGGAAGTCCGCGAGCGCCAGCTCCTCGGCCGGGTCCACCGAGTCCAGGTGCGCGGTCACGGTGTCCGAGTCCAGCTCGGCGACCACCGTCCCCGGGCGCACCGACGGCAGCGCCTCGACCAGCTCGCCGTCGTAGGTGTAACCGCCGTTGATCACCCCGATGCCCTGCGCGGAGGCGATCGGGGCGACCTGCCGGTACTCCTCCACGGTCCGCGTGAAGTGCACCACCGGGTGGCGCTGCGCGAACTCCTCCAGGGACACCCGTCCGTCGGTGGTCTCGAACGGGAGCCACGGCAGCATCGTGCGCAGCATCTCCTTGTCGTGCCGCGCCAGGGACTTCACTCCCAGGTGGTGCACCGACAGGAACGCGGCGAGCCGCTCCGGGTCGCCCGCGGCGAGCCCGGTCAGCCAGCCCCGGATCCGCTCCCCGAGCGCCTCCCGTACGGCGGCCAGCGTCTCGTCCTCGTACAGCGACTCGCGTGAGGCCGTCGGGCGCAGGCTGTCCGTGTCCAGCACACAGCGCACGAAGAACGCCCAGTCGGGCAGCAGCTGCTCGGCCCGCTCGGTCAGCAGCATGCCCTTGAGATGCACCCGGTGACCCGCCCGCTGCGCCGGACTCACGGCACCGGGAAGGACGTAGGCCACTCCCCGGATGCCCGCGAGCGGCACGGACAGGTCGATCGAGTCCAGCGGTGTGAACCCGAACAGCTCGTGACAGTGCCGCGCCAGCGCCACCCTCCGGGTGCCGGGACTCGGGTACGGCCGGTCCCAGGGCGCGGGCAGGTCGGTGACCGCCTCGCCGTCCACCTGGACGTCGTACGGCAGCAGCGCCCCGAAGTCCCGGGCCAGCGCGAGGACCCGCTCCTTGGTGAGCCACTCGGAGGCGCCCGCGCGGGCCACCAGGTGCACGGTGGTGCCCGGTTCGGGGCGTTCGGCGTCGGGCAGGGTCCGTACGGTGTACGAGCCGTCGTCGGTCGCCGTCCACTCCACGGGCGGCGCGTCCGGCGTACGGGCGCTGCGGCTGACGACCCGGATCCGCTCGGCGACCACGAAACAGGCGAGCAGCCCGATGCCGAACTGCCCGAGGAAGTCGGAACGGGCCTCCTGGAGCCCGTCGGCGCGCTTGGAGCTACGGCCGATGGTGGCGAGGAGGTTGTGCACGTCCGCCTCGGTGAGGCCGACGCCGGAGTCCTCGACGCGCAGGGTGCCGCCGTCGGCGTGGAGCCGTACGCGGGCAGGCGAGTCGGGCTGCTCGGCCCGGCGGGCGGTGATCGCGTCCACGGCGTTCTGCAGCAGTTCGCGCAGATAGACCTTGGGGCTCGAGTAGAGGTGATGGGAGAGCAGGTCCACCAGACCGCGCAGGTCGACCTGGAACGTGTGAGGTGACTGGGATGCCTGGGATGACTGTGAGGTCTGGGAGTCCATCGTCGCAGCGCCGAGGTGGGGGAGGTGCGATCGGCGCGGGGGTCGGGCGGTCCCGGTGAGGCGGTGACCGCGGGATGGCCGGAGCGCGCCATCCTAGGCCCCGAACGACCCGCCTGACCAGGGGTTTCACAAGACGTATACGGCATTGTCAGTGGCGTGGTGTGCAATGGATCTCGTGCCCGCACTGGAAGAACCACTGAAAAAGGTGCTCGGCCCCGCCACCGCGAAGGTGATGGCCGAGCATCTCGGCCTGCACACGGTGGGCGACCTCCTGCACCACTACCCGCGCAGATACGAGGAGCGGGGCCAGCTCACACACCTCGCCGAGCTGCCGATGGACGAGCACGTCACCGTGGTCGCCCAGGTCGCCGACGCCCGTCTGCACTCCTTCGCGTCCAGCAAGGCCCCCCGGGGCAAGGGCCAGCGCCTCGAAGTCACCATCACCGACGGCAGCGGCCGGCTTCAACTCGTCTTCTTCGGCTCGGGAGTTCACAAACCCCACAAGGAACTCCTGCCGGGCACGCGCGCGATGTTCGCCGGCAAGGTCTCCGTCTTCAACCGCCGGCTTCAACTCGCTCATCCGGCGTACGAGTTGCTGAAGGGCGACGCCGAGGAAACGGTGGAGACCTGGGCGGGCACCCTGATCCCCATCTACCCCGCCACCGCCAAGCTGGAGTCCTGGAAGATCGGCAAGGCCCTCCAGACGGCACTCCCCAGCGCCCAGGAAGCCGTCGACCCCCTCCCCGACTCCCTTCGCGAGGGCCGCGGCCTGGTCTCCCTCCCGGAAGCCCTCCTCAAGATCCACCGCCCGCACACCAAGGCGGACATCGCCGCAGCCCGCGACCGCCTGAAGTGGGACGAGGCCTTCGTCCTCCAGGTCGCCCTGGCCCGCCGCCGCCACGCGGACGCCCAACTCCCGGCGGTGGCCCGCAAACCGACCCCGGACGGCCTCCTCGCCGCCTTCGACGACCGACTCCCCTTCACCCTCACGGACGGGCAGGTGAAGGTCTCCAAGGAGATCTTCGACGACCTGGCCACGGAGCATCCGATGCACCGGCTGCTCCAGGGGGAGGTCGGCAGCGGAAAGACGATGGTGGCCCTCCGGGCCATGCTCGCCGTCGTCGACGCGGGCGGGCAGGCCGCGATGCTGGCGCCCACCGAAGTGCTCGCTCAGCAGCACCACCGCTCGATCACTGAGATGATGGGGGAGCTGGCCGAGGGCGGAATGCTGGGCGGGGCCGAGCGGGCGACCAAGGTCACGCTGCTCACCGGCTCCATGGGGACGGCCGGCCGGCGTCAGGCACTCCTGGACCTCGTCACCGGTGAGGCCGGGATCGTGATCGGCACGCACGCGTTGATCGAGGACAAGGTCCAGTTCCACGACCTGGGCCTGGTCGTGGTCGACGAACAGCACCGCTTCGGCGTCGAGCAGCGCGACGCCCTGCGCGGCAAGGGCAAACAGCCCCCGCATCTCCTCGTCATGACCGCCACCCCCATCCCGCGCACGGTCGCGATGACGGTCTTCGGCGACCTGGAGACCTCGGTCCTCGACCAGCTCCCGGCCGGCCGTTCGCCCATCGCCAGCCATGTCGTTCCCGCCGCGGACAAACCCCACTTCCTGGCCCGCGCCTGGGAGCGGGTGCGGGAAGAGGTCTCCAACGGCCATCAGGCGTACGTCGTCTGCCCCCGCATCGGCGACGAGGAGGACGACCCCAAGAAGGCGGGCAAGGCCAAGAAGAAGTCCCCCGAGGACGAGGCGGAGAAGCGCCCGCCGCTCGCCGTCCTGGACATCGCCTCGCAGCTCGCCGAGGGGCCGCTCCAGGGGCTGAGGATCGAGGTGCTGCACGGCCGTATGCACCCCGACGACAAGGACGCCGTGATGCGCCGGTTCGCCGCCGGGGACACCGACGTCCTGGTCGCCACCACGGTCATCGAGGTCGGCGTCAACGTGCCCAACGCCACAGCCATGGTCATCATGGACGCCGACCGCTTCGGCGTCTCCCAGCTCCACCAGCTCCGCGGCCGAGTGGGCCGGGGCTCCGCGGCCGGCCTCTGCCTCCTGGTCAGCGAGATGCCGGAGGCCAGCCCCGCCCGCCAGCGCCTCAACGCCGTCGCCTCCACCCTCGACGGCTTCGAACTCTCCCGTATCGACCTCGAACAGCGCCGTGAGGGCGATGTGCTGGGCCAGGCCCAGTCCGGCGCCCGTACGTCCCTGCGCGTCCTGTCGGTCATCGAGGACGAGGAGGTCATCGCGGAGGCGCGGGAGGAGGCGACGAAGGTGGTCGAGGCCGATCCCGAACTGGAGCGCCTCCCGGGCCTGCGCACGGCCCTGGACGCGCTGCTGGACGAGGAGAGGGAGCAGTACTTGGAAAAGGGCTAGAGGCCACCCGCCCAGGGGCGCGGGGCCGCATCGGACATGCGGCTACCGCCGCGCGTGCGCGACCAGCCACACTGATACCTGAAGACGCCCACAAGCAAGGACTCAAGATGACCCGCGTGATCGCCGGCCAAGCCGGCGGACGTCGACTCGCCGTCCCGCCAGGGACCGGCACCCGCCCGACCTCCGACCGCGCACGCGAGGGCCTCTTCTCCACCTGGCAGTCCCTCCTGGGCGCCCCCCTGAGCGGCGAACGGGTCCTCGACCTCTACGCGGGCTCGGGCGCCATCGGCCTGGAGGCGCTCTCCCGCGGCGCCGGCCACGCCCTCCTCGTGGAGGCCGACCCGAAGGCCACCCGCGTGATCAGGGAGAACGTCAAGAACATCGGCCTCCCCGGCGCCGAGGTCAGGGCGGGCAAAGCGGAACAGATCGTCCAGACACCGGCGCCGACGGACCCGTACGACATCGTCTTCCTCGACCCGCCGTACGTTGTCGCAGATCACGATCTTCGGGAGATTCTCCTCACACTCCGGTCGGGGGGCTGGCTCGCGCCGGACGCGCTCGTCACCGTGGAGCGCAGCACCAGAGGCGGCGAATTCGGGTGGCCGGACGGCTTCGACGCGATCCGGGCCCGTCGCTACGGCGAGGGGACCTTTTGGTACGGTCGCGCCGCCTCTACGTGCGAAGACGCACGATGACCGGACCGCAGAGCGAGGGGACCCAGTTGCGCCGCGCCGTATGTCCGGGGTCGTTCGACCCCATCACCAATGGACACCTCGACATCATCGCCCGTGCCTCCCGGCTGTACGACGTCGTGCACGTCGTGGTGATGATCAACCAGTCGAAGAAGGGCATGTTCACCGTCGACGAGCGGATCGAGCTGATCCGTGAGGTGACCTCGGAGTTCGGCAACATCCAGGTCGAGGCGTACCACGGACTGCTCGTCGACTTCTGCAAGCAGCGCGACATCCCGGCCATCGTCAAGGGCCTGCGCGCGGTCAGCGACTTCGACTACGAACTCCAGATGGCCCAGATGAACAACGGCCTTTCGGGCGTCGAAACCCTGTTCATCCCCACCAGCCCTACCTACAGCTTCCTGTCGTCCTCGCTGGTCAAGGAGGTCGCGCAGTGGGGCGGCGACATCTCCCACCTGGTGCCGGGCGTCGTCCTCGAAGCGCTCACCGAGCGGCTCGGCAAAAGCTGACGCACTGACAGTGCGTCACCCGGTGTCGGGCGGGGCGGGAGTGGTCGTACAGTCGACCCGTCCGTCTCCAACACGTCGGTAGAGAGTGGCGAGCACACGGTGGACGTGCAGAAGAAGCTCGACGAGATCGTCTCCTCGGTCTCCAGCGCCCGGTCCATGCCCATGTCGGCCTCGTGCGTGGTCAACCGCGCCGAGCTGCTCGCGCTGCTCGAAGAGGTGCGCGCGGCGCTGCCCGACTCGCTGGCCGAGGCGCAGGAGCTGATCGGCGGCCGGCACGAGATGGTCGAGCAGGCCCGCCAGGAGGCCGAGCGGATCATCCAGACCGCGCACGCCGAGCGCGGCTCGCTGATCTCCGACACCGAGGTCGCCCGCCGCTCGCAGAACGAGGCGGACCGCATCCTCGCCGAGGCCCGCCAGGAGGCCGAGGAGATCCGCGCGGAGGCCGACGACTACGTCGACTCCAAGCTCGCCAACTTCGAGGTCGTCCTCACCAAGACCCTCGGCTCGGTCGGCCGCGGCCGCGAGAAGCTGCTCGGCACCGGCCCAGGCATCGACGACCAGGGGTACGAGGACGAGGACGCCCCCGAGCGCAGCCACGACCCGGAGACCCTGCGCCGCGACGCCGACGCGTACGTGGACGTCAAGCTCGGCGCCTTCGAGGCGGTCCTCGCCAAGACCCTGGAGGCCGTGGGCAAGGGCCGGCAGAAGCTGCACGGACGGATCGCCAGCGACGACCTCGGCGCCCTCTCCCTCGACGAGGACGGCAACCAGGTCCAGCACACCAGCGACGCCGACTACCTCGCCGACCTCGCGGCCGTCACGGACACCCCGGCCTCGGCGGCCCCGCTCCAGCCCGAGCAGCAGGACTACGCCCCGCAGGCGGCCTACGACTACCAGCAGACCGCCCAGCAGCAGGACCCGTACGGCTACCAGCAGCAGGGCTACGTCCAGCAGCAGGACCCCTACGGGTACCAGCAGGCCGACCCCTATGCCTACCAGGGCTACGACACCGGCCAGCAGCCCGTGTACGACCCGAACCAGATGCAGCAGGCCCAGGCCGACCCGCAGCAGAACCAGGGGCAGCAGGGGTACGCGCTCGACGAGACCAGCCTCTTCGACACCGGCATGATCAGCGCGGAGCAGCTGCGGGCGTACGAGCAGGGCCGCGGGCTGTAGCGATCCGGGCCGGTGGCCGGGTGCGGGCACCGGATTGGGCCGAGAGCGAAAGGTCCAGTATCCTGGCTCTTCGGTCGCGTGTACGTCCGCGATCACCGCTGCCCGGAAGCACCGAAGGGCAGCGCCCCATGAGCTCAGCAGACCGAAAGACAGGGATGGCTCTGAACGCCCGCCTCGACCACCGCAACCCACTCGTGTTCGACACTCACGAGCTGGGTCGGCGTCCTGGTGCGCTCCAGCGCCTGAACCGTTCGATCGACGCTCCCAAGGATCTCGGGATCCAGGGTGTCATCGGAGTGCCGGAAGGCGCCCCGGTGGAGCTCGACCTCCGTCTTGAGTCGGTCATGGAAGGGGTGCTCGTCACAGGCACCGCCCGTGCACTGGCGAAGGGGGAGTGCGTAAGGTGTCTGGAGCCGGTCGAGCTGTCGCTCGAAGCGGACTTCCAGGAGATGTTCTCGTACCCTGACGCCGACGACCGTGGCCGTGTGAAAGCGGAACCGGTCGACGACGCCGAGGAAGACGAGGACAGGCTCTTCATCGAGGACGGCCTGTTCGACCTCGAACCCGTGCTGCGCGATGCGGTGGTGCTCGCACTGCCGATGCAGCCGGTGTGCCAGGACGACTGTCTGGGCCTGTGCTCCGAGTGCGGAGTACGGCTCACGGACGACCCGGACCACCACCATGACGCCGTCGACATCCGTTGGGCGGCACTGCAGGGACTCGCCGGTTCACTCGAAGACGGCGAGAAGGACGAGATGAGCGGCGCCGAACCGGGCGTCGACGAGAAGCAGGAGAAGTAGCCGTGGCTGTTCCGAAGCGGAAGATGTCGCGCAGCAACACGCGCCACCGCCGGTCGCAGTGGAAGGCTGCGGTCACCCCTCTGGTTGCGTGCGAGCGCTGCCACGAGCCCAAGCAGCAGCACATCGCGTGCCCGTCTTGCGGCACGTACAACAAGCGCCAGGTCCTCGAGGTCTGAGCGGCTGGTGAGAGGCTCCATGTCTGACGTCAAGGCGGACTCAGTCGCCAAGAAACCGACGGACACGGCCTCGTCCCACACGCTGTTGGAAGGGCGGCTCGGGTATCACCTCGAGTCCGCCCTTCTGGTGCGTGCGCTGACCCACCGTTCGTACGCGTACGAGAACGGCGGTCTGCCGACGAACGAGCGGCTGGAGTTCCTCGGGGACTCCGTGCTCGGCCTCGTCGTCACGGACACGCTGTACACCACCCACCCCGACCTGCCCGAAGGCCAACTGGCCAAGCTGCGGGCCGCGGTGGTTAACTCTCGTGCGCTGGCGGAGGTCGGTCGCGGTCTGGAACTCGGCTCCTTCATCCGGCTCGGCCGGGGCGAAGAGGGCACGGGAGGCCGGGACAAGGCGTCCATCCTCGCCGACACCCTGGAAGCGGTGATCGGCGCGGTCTATCTCGACCAGGGCCTCGATGCGGCCTCCGAACTGGTGCACCGCCTGTTCGACCCGCTCATCGAGAAGTCCTCGAACCTCGGTGCCGGCCTGGACTGGAAGACCAGTCTCCAGGAGCTCACCGCGACCGAGGGGCTCGGTGTCCCCGAGTACCTGGTCACGGAGACCGGCCCCGATCACGAGAAGACCTTCACTGCTGCCGCCCGCGTCGGAGGCGTCTCGTACGGCACCGGCACCGGCCGCAGCAAGAAGGAGGCGGAGCAGCAGGCCGCCGAGTCCGCCTGGCGGTCCATCCGGGCCGACGCGGACGAGCGCGCGGCGAAGGCGAAGGAGGCGGCCGAACAGCAGACCGCCGAGGTCGCCGTCGAGGCCGCCGAGCAGCCTGCCGAGGGAAGCGCCGACACGTCGTCGGCGTCCGCCTGACCGAACAGCGCGACCTGAGCGCCCGTCCCCGCAGCGGGGCGGGCGCTCGGTTCATTCACCCGTCGTCACAGGGGATGTCATGCCCGAGTTGCCCGAGGTCGAGGTCGTCCGGCGGGGTCTGGAGCGGTGGGTCGCCCAGCGGACCGTCGCCGACGTTGAGGTGCTGCATCCGCGTGCGGTACGACGCCATGTCGCCGGCGCCGACGACTTCGCGCACCGGCTCAAGGGCCATCGGATCGGCATCCCGAGCAGGCGCGGCAAGTATCTGTGGCTGCCGCTGGAGGACACCCGGCAGGCGGTGCTCGCGCATCTCGGGATGAGCGGGCAACTCCTCGTTCAGCCGCGCGCGTTGCCCCACGAGAAGCATCTGCGCATCCGGGTCGGGTTCGCCGACGACGTGGACACGGAACTCCGCTTCGTCGACCAACGCACCTTCGGCGGGCTGTCGTTGCACGACACGACCCCGGACGGGCTGCCGGACGTCATCGCGCACATCGCGCGTGACCCCCTGGACCCGTTGTTCGACGACGAGTTGTTCCACCAGTCGCTGCGCCGCAAGCGGACGACGATCAAACGGGCCCTGCTCGACCAGTCGTTGATCAGCGGAGTCGGCAACATCTACGCGGACGAGGCCCTGTGGCGGGCCCGCGTCCACTACGAACGTCCGACCGCGACCTTCACGCGCCCGCGCACCGCCGAACTCCTGGGCCACGTACGGGATGTGATGAACGCGGCGCTCGCGGTGGGCGGCACCAGCTTCGACAGCCTGTACGTCAACGTCAACGGGGAGTCGGGCTACTTCGACCGCTCGCTCGACGCGTACGGTCGCGAGGGTCTGCCGTGCCGGCGCTGCGGTACGCCGATGAGCAGGCGGGCGTGGATGAACCGGTCGAGCTACTTCTGCCCCAAGTGCCAACGGGCGCCGCGGAGTTGACCCTTCGGGTCTAGACGGCGCCGCGCGTCTCGTCGTAGCGCGTGCGGGCGGCGAGGACGTCGTCCATGCGGGACTCCACGAAGTCGACGAGGCCCTTCAGGCGTTCGGCGACGCCACGGCCCAGCGGGGTCAACTCGTAGTCCACGCGCGGTGGGTTGGTCGGCTGGGCGTCGCGGTGGACCAGGCCGTCGCGCTCCAGGGCGTGCAGGGTCTGCGAGAGCATCTTCTCGCTGACGCCGTCGACGCGGCGCCGCAGTTCGTTGAAGCGCAGCGAGCCCTCGTACAGCGCGCACAGGGTGAGTCCGCCCCAGCGGCCCGTGACGTGCTCCAGGGTGCCTCGGGAGGGGCAGGCCTTCGCGAAGACGTTGTACGGGAAGCTCTGCTCCTCCGTACGCTCCTGGGTCGTGTCCATGGCACAAGGGTACGCGAACACAGCGCTAACCGACAGGGAGCACTAACCACTGGTTAGTGCTCCCTGTCGGTTGCTCGTTCCTAGTACCCGAAGTCCTGCGTCCACCAGGGGCCGCCGGTGCCGAAGTGCACGCCGACGCCCAGGGTCTTGAAGTCGCAGTTCAGGATGTTGGCCTTGTGGCCGGGGCTGTTCATCCACGCGTCCATGACCGCGGCCGCGTCGGCCTGGCCGCGGGCGATGTTCTCGCCGCCGAGGTTGGTGATGCCGAGCTTCTCCGCCCGGTCCCACGGGGTGGCCCCGCTGGGGTCGGTGTGGTCGAAGAAGTCCTCGTCGGCCATCTGCGTGCTGAAGTTCTCGGCGAGCGTGGTCAGCGAACTGTTGGCGGCGACCGGGCTGCAACCGACGAGCGCGCGCTGTTCGTTGACGAGCTTGAGGACCTCGGCCTCGGCCGCGGCCTCCGTGGAGACCGTCACCGGCGGAGCGGCGGACTGCGTGGGCGTCGGGGTGGGCTTCGCCGAGGGGGCCTTGGTCGTGGGCTCCGCGGTCGGGGCGGTGGCCACCGGCTTCTTCGCCGGTGCCTTGGTGGCCGGCGCGGTGGCGGACTTGGTCGGAGCCGCCGACGGGGAGGCCGCGCGGTTCGCGTCGCGGCTCGTGGAGGAGCCGTCGTCGCGGGACTCCGCGCTGCCGGAGGTACCGCCCTGCTCGGTCGCCGAGTTGGTCGGCGAACCGGCGGCCTGCACCTTGTCCGAGCTGTTGCCGCCGCCGAGCTTGTAGTTGTCCAGCCCCGGCACGGCACCCGTGGCGACCGCGACCGTACCGATGGCGACCGCCGCGGAGACCCCGAGCAGTCCGGACTTCACCGGCGTCACGCTCTTGCGCTTGCGGCGGCGACCGCGGCCCGCGCGCGAACCCTCGCCCCGGGCGGAGGAACCCGCCGCCTCGGGGAAGACCACGGCGTAGTCCTCCTCGGTGGCGAAGAGATACGCCTCGCTCTTGCGGCGGGAGTCGGCCTTGAGGCGCGTCTCGGCCCTCAGCCGGGCCTCGCTCTTCGGCGGGACCTCGCCGCCGTGGGCGTGGACCTCGCGGACCCGGTGGTCCACGGGGGTCTGGTGGAACTCGGAGGGGCCCTCCGGGTGAAGGTAGGGCGCCATGCCGATCGTCGAGCCGTCGGCCGGGGTCCAGTCGGACCGGTCGTTCCAGTCGTACGAGTCATGCGGGTCGTAGCCGCTCGTGTATGAGCCGTGCGTCTCTGTGACCCCCGTGGCGCGGCTCGTGGCGGCGCGGCCGGCGGCGGAGCGTCGGTGGCGTCCCATGTCCTTGCCTTTCGTCCTTGCGGTCAACTCGTCCGTGCGGTGACCCAGCTCACTCGATCGAGTGAGTTTCATATGAGATTCATTGGGGCGGACGGTACCGCATGCCGCGTGGGGAGCAAGTGTCCGGAGAGACATTGGCCGGTTAGGTTGCAGCCATGAGCGAGGATGTTCGGATGGTCGCCTGGGTGCGAGGACGTGTGCAAGGTGTGGGTTTTCGGTGGTTTACCCGTGCCAAGGCCCTGGAGATCGGCGGCCTGAGTGGTTTTGCTCTCAATTTGGGCGACGGGCGGGTGCAAGTGGTCGCCGAGGGAGCGCGTGAGGGCTGCGAGGGACTCCTCGATTGGCTCCGGGGAGGCGACACGCCCGGGCGCGTGGTCGGCGTCACCGAGATCTGGGACACACCTCGCGGCGGCTACGACGGCTTCGCGATCCGCTGAGCGCACTCCGCGAAACGGTGTGCAGCGGCCCCGACGGAAGCGGAGGGACATGCCACCGGCAGCTGCCCACAGCAGAAATGGCCTGGTGGTTGCCAATATCGGCTCGCTCTGGCAGGCTCCGCACCTAAGGATGATCGCCACACTTGGAAAGGCCCCGCAGGAGTCGCAGCGCCGCCCACTCAGGGCCGCGTGCCCCCGGGTTGCCGCCAATACGGGGTGTGATCGTGTTGACCGTCAAACTTTTTGGTGAGACTCTGAAAGCCCCGCGCACCTTAGCTGTTTGGCATGGAAGAACAGCAGAGCAACACTTAAGTCTGTCAAGCACCGCGGGTGCGATTCCCTCACGACCCACACCGCTTCGGTCGGTCACTCAGTGTGGAGGACCATCCATCATGGCAAAGGCGCTTCTCGGTTACGTCGGCGGCTCCGACCCGCGACTCCTCGCCGAGATGCGACGGCTCCAGCAGCGCGTCCAGGACCTGGAATCCGAGCTCGTTCGGATCCAGGAAGAGAACGACGCGCTGACGGCTGCCGCAACTCACGATTCGCTGATCGAGCTCGACGCACGCCAGGCAGAGCCCGCGCTCACCTGATCACTGCGACGCACCACATGGCACGCAGTGGTCGGGCGGCCTGCTTCAACCACTAAGTTGTCAGAGTTTGCAAGGGACGCTTCGGCGTCCCTTCTTTCTTTCCCCCGTATGCCTCCACCTTCTTTAACGTTTGATGTGCCCTGCACGTTCACGGGCGAAACCGCGGGGGACCGGACGTTCATGGAGAGAGCGAGCGGCGGAAGGTAGAGTCCAGCGGCGTGCACCTCAAGGCCCTGACCCTGCGGGGGTTCAAGTCGTTCGCCTCGGCGACCACGCTCCGGTTCGAGCCGGGCATCACGTGCGTCGTCGGTCCGAACGGCTCGGGCAAGTCCAATGTCGTGGACGCGCTCAGCTGGGTCATGGGTGAACAGGGCGCCAAGTCGCTGCGCGGCGGCAAGATGGAGGACGTCATCTTCGCCGGCACCACCGGCCGCCCCCCGCTGGGCCGCGCCGAGGTGTCCCTGACCATCGACAACTCCGACGGGGCGCTGCCCATCGAGTACGCCGAGGTCACCATCACGCGGATCATGTTCCGCAATGGCGGCAGCGAGTACCAGATCAACGGCGACACGTGTCGCCTCCTCGACATCCAGGAACTCCTCTCCGACTCCGGCATCGGCCGCGAGATGCACGTCATCGTCGGCCAGGGCCAGCTCGACTCCGTGCTGCACGCCGACCCCATGGGCCGCCGCGCCTTCATCGAGGAGGCGGCCGGGGTCCTCAAGCACCGCAAGCGCAAGGAGAAGGCGCTCCGCAAGCTGGACGCGATGCAGGCCAACCTCGCGCGCGTGCAGGACCTCACGGACGAACTCCGCCGCCAGCTCAAGCCCCTGGGCCGCCAGGCCGCCGTGGCCAGACGCGCCGCCGTCATCCAGGCCGATCTGCGCGACGCCCGCCTCCGCCTGCTCGCCGACGATCTCGTACGCCTGCGCCAGGCGCTGAACACCGAGATCGCCGACGAGGCCGCGCTGAAGGAACGCAAGGAGGCCGCCGAGCTGGAGCTGCGCAAGGCAATCCAGCGCGAGGGGCTCCTGGAGGACGAGGTACGGCAGCTCACACCGCGTCTCCAGCGCGCCCAGCAGACCTGGTACGAGCTGTCCCAGCTGGCCGAGCGGGTGCGCGGCACGATCTCGCTGGCCGAGGCGCGGGTGAAGAGCGCGACCTCGGCGCCCCCCGAGGAGCGGCGGGGGCGTGATCCCGAGGACATGGAGCGCGAGGCCGCCCGCATCCGCGAGCAGGAGGCCGAACTCGAAGCGGCCCTTGAGGCGGCCGAGCACGCGCTGGAGGACACGGTCGCCCACCGCTCCGAACTGGAGCGCGAGCTGACGGCCGAGGAACGGCGCCTGAAGGACGTGGCCCGTTCCATCGCCGACCGCCGTGAGGGCCTCGCCCGGCTCAACGGCCAGGTCAACGCGGCCCGTTCGCGCGCCGCCTCCGCCCAGGCCGAGATCGACCGCCTCGCCGCCGCCCGTGACGAGGCACAGGAACGAGCGGCCATCGCCCAGGAGGAGTACGAGGCACTCCAGTCCGAGGTCGACGGCCTCGATGCCGGCGACGCCGAACTGGCCGAGCGGCACGAGGAGACCAAGCGCCGGCTGTCCGAGGCGGAAGCCGCGTTGACGGCGGCCCGGGAAGCGGCCACGGCCGCGGAACGCAAGCGGGCCGCCACCCAGGCCCGCCACGAGGCACTGGCACTGGGCCTCCGCCGCAAGGACGGCACCGGGATACTGCTCGGCGCACGGGACAGGCTCACCGGTGTGCTGGGTCCGGCGGCGGAGCTGCTGACGGTGGCCCCGGGCCACGAGACAGCCCTCGCGGCGGCCTTCGGCGCGGCGGCGGATGCGATCGCCGTGACAACACCGGCATCGGCGGCCGACGCGATCCGGCTGCTGCGCAAGCAGGACGGCGGCAGGGCGGCGCTACTGCTGGCAGGCGGCCCGGACGACCGAACCCGGGACACGGGCACCCTCCAAAGGGGCGCGGGGAACGGCGCGCCCAGCCACGACGCACCTACAGGCGCCACACTACGTTTCGCCGCGGATCTGGTCCGTGCCCCCTCCGACCTCATGCCCGCGGTCCGCCGCCTCCTCCACAACTACGTCGTGGTCGAAACCCTCGAAGACGCCGAGCGACTCGTATACACCCAGCCCGAGTTGACCGCGGTCACCGCCGAAGGCGACCTCCTCGGCGCGCACTTCGCCCACGGCGGCTCCGCTGGCGCCCCCAGCCTCCTCGAAGTCCAGGCATCGGTGGACGAAGCCGCGGCCGAACTCGAAGAACTGGCCGTCCGCTGCGAGGAGTTGGCCACCGCTCAGCAGACCGCGGCCGAGCGCCGCAAGGAACGCGCCGCGCAGGTGGAGGAGTTGGGGGAGCGCCGCAGGGCCGCCGAGCGCGAGAAGTCGGCCGTGGCGCAGCAGTTGGGACGCCTCGCGGGACAGGCGCGGGGCGCTGCGGGCGAGGCTGAACGATCCGCCGCTGCCGCCGCACGGGCACAGGACGCCCTCGACAAGGCCGTGGAAGAGGCTGAGATTCTCGCTGAACGGCTTGCTGTGGCCGAGGAGATGCCGGTCGAGGAGGAGCCCGATACCTCCGTGCGGGATCGGCTTGCCGCTGACGGGGCCAATGCTCGGCAGACCGAGATGGAGGCGCGGCTTCAGGTCCGTACCCATGAGGAGCGGGTCAAGGGGCTGGCCGGGCGCGCCGATTCGCTGGACCGGGGGGCCCGGGCCGAGCGGGAGGCACGGGCGCGGGCGGAACAGCGGCTCGCGCGATTGCGGCACGAGGCCGGGGTCGCGGAGGCCGTCGCCTTCGGGGCGCGGCAGTTGCTCGCGCACGTCGAGGTGTCCCTGCGCCGCGCCGACGAGGAGCGCACCGCCGCCGATGCCGCGAAGGCGCGCCGTGAGCAGGAGCTGACCGCCGCCCGCAACCAGGGCCGCGACCTCAAGGGCGAGCTCGACAAGCTGACCGACTCCGTGCACCGGGGGGAAGTGCTCGGTGCCGAGAAGCGGATGCGGATCGAGCAGCTGGAGACCAAGGCGCTGGAGGAGCTGGGTGTCGAGCCGTCGGGGCTGATCGAGGAGTACGGGCCGCATCAGCTCGTGCCGCCCTCGCTCGCCGCCGAGGGCGAGGTGCTGCCGGAGGACCCGGAGGACCCGCGCAACCAGCCCCGGACCTTCCACCGCGCCGAGCAGGAGAAGCGGCTCAAGTCAGCCGAACGGGCGTACCAGCAGCTGGGAAAGGTGAACCCGCTCGCGCTGGAGGAGTTCGCGGCGCTGGAGGAGCGCCACAAGTTCCTCAGCGAGCAGCTGGAGGACCTGAAGAAGACCCGGGCCGACCTGCTTCAAGTGGTGAAGGAGGTCGACGAGCGCGTCGAGCAGGTCTTCACCGAGGCGTACCGGGACACGGCCCTTCAGTTCGAGGGTGTCTTCAGCAGACTGTTCCCGGGTGGCGAGGGCAGGTTGATCCTGACCGATCCCGACAACATGCTGACCACGGGTGTGGATGTGGAGGCACGCCCGCCCGGCAAGAAGGTCAAGCGGCTTTCCCTGCTCTCCGGCGGGGAGCGGTCCCTGACCGCGGTGGCCCTGCTGGTGTCGATCTTCAAGGCGCGGCCCAGTCCCTTCTATGTGATGGACGAGGTCGAGGCGGCCCTCGACGACACCAACCTCCAACGGCTGATCCGGATCATGCAGGAGCTCCAGGAGGCCTCGCAGCTGATCGTGATCACCCACCAGAAGCGCACGATGGAGGTCGCCGACGCGTTGTACGGCGTCTCCATGCAGGGCGACGGAGTGTCGAAGGTCATCTCGCAGCGCCTTCGCTGAAACCCCCTCGATTGTTCAACTCTTGAACGTGGCGTGTGATCGATAGGGTTCTATCTCACACCGCAACCCCTGTTGACTTCGAAACTTGAAGGCATAGTCTCTGCAACGTTGCTTTTACCTTCAGGTGGTGGGCAGCGGAATGCTGTGCGCCACTGGAAGGGTCGCCCCCCACCCCGGCGGCGTTGCCGGTGGCCCGAGGAGTTACACGTGACCAGCACTGCGCAGGCACCTCAGTCAGGAGCCGGGTCGGCTCATCCCGAGCATCTCG
>NZ_JBIWGK010000018.1:0-172378 GCF_044763565.1 Streptomyces sp. NPDC096013
ACGCCCGGTTACATTCCGAACCCGGAAGCTAAGCCTTACAGCGCCGATGGTACTGCAGGGGGGACCCTGTGGGAGAGTAGGACGCCGCCGAACAATTATTGCGAAAACCCCTGTACCGTTTATTCGGTACAGGGGTTTTCTGCGTTTAAGGGGATCTGCAAAGAGCTCTGCCTTTACAAGCCAAGCAGGCCCCGTATTACAGACGTCCCGCGCTCTTGAGAGCCAGATACGCGTCTGCCAGTGCCGGCGCGAGGTCGTCCGGTGTCGCGTCGACGACGGTGACGCCGTGGCGGCGGAGTTTTTCCGCGGTGCGGTCGCGTTCGGTCTGGGCGCGGGCCGCAGCTGCGGCTTCGTAGACCGCCTCCGTGTTTCCGCGGGATGTGGCCATGCGGGCGATGTGAGGGTCCGCGACGGATGCCACCAGAACTGTGTGGCGCTGGGTGAGTTGGGCGAGTACGGGGAGCAGGCCCTCTTCGACGGGGGCCGCGTCGAGGCTGGTCAGCAGGACGATCAGGGAGCGGCGGGGCGCCGTGCGGATCGCGGTGGCTGTCAGGCCTCGGGCGTCTGTTTCGACGAGTTCGGGTTCGAGTGTCGCCATCGCGTTGACCAGGGACGGGAGTACGTCACGGGCCGTGCGGCCCTGGACGAGGGTGCGGACCCGGCGGTCGTAGGCGAGGAGGTCCACGCGGTCGCCAGCGCGGGATGCCAGGGCTGCCAGGAGCAGGGCCGCGTCCATGGAGGCGTCGAGGCGGGGGGCGTCGCCGACGCGGCCCGCCGAGGTGCGGCCGGTGTCGAGGACCAGGAGGATGTGGCGGTCGCGTTCGGGGCGCCAGGTGCGTACCGCGACCGTGGTCTGGCGGGCGGTGGCGCGCCAGTCGATGGAGCGGGTGTCGTCGCCGGGGACGTATTCGCGCAGGCTGTCGAATTCCGTGCCCTCACCGCGGGTCAGGACGCTGGTGCGGCCGTCGAGTTCGCGCAGGCGGGCGAGTTTCGAGGGGAGGTGCTTGCGGCTGGTGAAGGGGGGCAGGACGCGTACCGCCCAGGGGACCGCGTGGGTGCCCTGGCGGGTGAGGAGGCCGAGGGGGCCGAAGGAGCGGATGGTCACTCGGTCTGCGTGGCGGTCGCCGCGGCGGGTGGGGCGTAGGCGGGTGGTGATGCGGCGGCGTTCGCCGGGCGGGACCGTCAGGCGGTGGCGGGAGGCGGCGAATTCAGTGCCGGGGAGCCAGCTGCTGGGGGGCCAGGCGTCGCGGATGCGGGCGCGGAGCGGGCGGCGGGACGGGTTGGTGATCGTCAGGGTGACGTCGGCGGTTTCGCCCAGGCGTACGGAGGTGTCGCCCGAGCGGGTGAGGCTCAGGCGGCGGACCGGGGCGGCCAGGGCGAAGTCGCAGGCGCAGGCCAGTGCCAGGGGGGCGTTGACGGCGAGGATGCCCGTCCAGCTGGGTTCCCAGATGCCTACGGGGAGGGAGCCCAGGGCTGCGAGGAGGGCGGCACGTCCGGTGAGGGCCATCAGCGGGGGACCGGGACGTGGGCGAGGATCGCGTTGATGACGGAGTCCGCCGTCACGCCCTCCATCTCGGCCTCGGGGCGCAGCTGTACGCGGTGGCGGAGGGTGGGGAGGGCGAGGGCCTTCACGTCGTCCGGAATGACGTAGTCGCGGCCGGTGAGCCAGGCCCACGCGCGCGAGGTGGCCAGGAGGGCGGTGGCGCCGCGCGGGGACACGCCGAGGGTGAACGACGGCGACTCGCGGGTGGCGCGGCAGATGTCGACCACGTAGGCGGTGATCTCGGGGGAGATGGTCGTCTTGGCGACGGCCGCGCGGGCAGCTTCGAGGTCGGCCGGGCCGGCGACGGGGCGCAGTCCTGCGGCGTGCAGGTCGCGCGGGTTGAAGCCCTCGGAGTGGCGCGTGAGGACATCGATCTCGTCCTGGCGGGAGGGGAGAGGGATCGTCAGTTTGAGCAGGAAGCGGTCGAGCTGCGCCTCGGGGAGGGGGTACGTGCCCTCGTACTCGACGGGGTTCTGCGTCGCGGCGACCAGGAACGGGTCGGGGAGAGGGCGCGGGGTGCCGTCGACCGTGACCTGGCGCTCCTCCATGGCCTCCAGCAGGGACGACTGGGTCTTCGGAGGGGTGCGGTTGATCTCGTCCGCGAGGAGCAGGTTGGTGAAGACCGGGCCGGGCTGGAAGCGGAACTCGGCGGAGCGGGTGTCGTAGACCAGGGAGCCGGTGACGTCGCTCGGCATCAGGTCCGGGGTGAACTGGATGCGCTTGGTGTCGAGTTCGAGCGCGGATGCGAGGGCGCGGACGAGCAACGTTTTGGCGACCCCAGGGACTCCTTCTAGGAGAACGTGTCCGCGGCAGAGGAGGGCGACGACGAGACCGGTCACGGCGGGGTCCTGGCCGACCACGGCTTTGGCGATCTCGGCTCGCAGGGATTCGAGGGAGGCCCGGGCGGTGCCCGCGTCCCCCATGGTCCCGGCGTTGTCAGTGGTCGGATCCATCATGAACGGCGTACCTCTCTTTCGAGGGCGTCGAGTTGGTCGGCAAGTGCGATGAGGGCAGCGTCGTCGCTGGGCGGCGGGCCGAAGAGGAGGGCGTGCAGGGTCTGGCCGTCGCCGTGGAGGTGGGCGGAGAGCGCGGGGAGCAGGGCTTCGGGCGCGTGCGCCTGGGAGACGGGGACGCCGGTGAGAAGGGCGAGGCGGGTGCGGGTGGTGGAGCGCAGGGCGTTGGCGGCGCGGTCGCGGGCGTTGGCCTTGCGGTAGAGGCGGGCGCGGCCTTCGACGGTCTCGGAGGCGCGGATCGCCACGGGAAGTTTTTCGGGCACCAGGGGGCCGAGTCGGCGTGCCCGCCAAAGAGCGGCCACGGCTGCGGCGATGAACAGCTGAAGGGTGCCCCAGAGCCAGCCCGAGGGGAGCAGGTCGAAGAAGCTCTGGCTGCCGGAGTCGGTGGCCGAGGAGTCGGTCAGGGAGGGGAGGTACCAGACCAGATGGGGGCGGGAGCCGAGGAGTTGGAGGGCGAGCGAGGCGTTGCCCTGCTTGCCGAGACGCTTGTTGAAGAGGATGTCGGGCGAGCCGATGACGACGGTGTCGCCGCCCTTGGACGCGTCCGGGATGCGGAGCAGGGTCGATCGGCCCTCACTGGGGTAGCACGTGTCGGCGTTCTCGGCGGTGGTCGTGTACCGGTAGTCGCCGGTCTCCGCGTCGCCCGCGCGCCGGGCGGCAGGCAGGAAGCAGTCGGGGGAGAGCGTCGAGGAGAGGGCGGGGCCGGGGTCGGCGGTGACCTGGGGGGCGAGCCGGGGCAGGGACACGGGACCGGGGGCGACGAGGACCGTACGGCTGCCGGAGTCGGCGAAAGCCGTGTGCAGGCCGGACTGTTGACGGTCGGTCAGCAGGTCGGGGACGGCGACCAGGAGGGTGGTGTCCGGGCCGGCCGCGGCGCGAGCCTGGGCCAGGGTGGTGACCACGCGCGTGGACACGCCCCGGTCGCCGAGGAGTTCGGCGACGGCGCGGCTGCCGTAGGGATCGGCGGAGCGCGGATCGAGGTCGCCGTGCCGGGCGTCGGAGCGGATCGCGGCGATGGCGACGGCGGCGGCCAGGAGGATCACGAGGGCGAGGAGGATGCCCCGCGCGCGGGTCCACACCTGGCGGGCGGTCGGCGAGGCCGAGGTGGCGGGAAGCGTGGCCTCCGCGGTCATTCGGCGGCCCCTTGGCTGGTGTGGTGGGCCGTGCTGTGGGCGCTGCTGGTGAGGACGGGCCTGGTCCGCTCCAGTTCGCGGTCGAGCTCGGCGATGCGGCGGTACGACTGCTCGCTCGCGCCGCGTCCGCCGTACGTCACGTCGTCGAAGTGGGCGGCGGCGGCGCGGAGTTCGGCGGTGTGCGAGGGCAGGGCGCGGCCGGCTTCCGCGACGGCTTCGTCGGCGGTGCGGCCGGGGCGGGCGTCGAGCAGGGCCCGTTCCTCCAGGGCGCGGACGATGGCGCGCATGCGTTCCTGCACGGCGGGGTTCCAGTGTCCCTGGGCCGCGTGTGCCTCGGCGGCCGAGCGGTGTTCGGCGGCGCTGCGCGGGCCGTCCTCGAACAGGGCGGGGGCGGAGCCGGGTTGGCGGCGGGGGGTGCCGAGGCGCCACCACAGGGCGGCGCCGACGGCGAGGACGGCCAGGACGACGACGAGCAGGCCGAGCGTGCCGCCGGGCGCCGCCTCCGATGCCCTGCCGAACAGTTTCTCGATCCAGTTCCAGATGGCGTCCAGGGCCCGCTGCACCAGGCTGGGGTCGTTCTGGTGGTACATCTGCTTGGACAGTTCACGCCGGGCCGCCTCCCGCGCGGGGTCGCGCGGGAGCGTCACCGGAGGCTCGTCGCCCGAGAGGGCCGACGAGCGGACGACCGTGCCGTGGGCGCGCAGCAGCGCACCCGTGACCGACTCGGCGGCGCGCGGCGGCGCCGTGGACGCCGCTGTGAGAACTCCCCCCGCCAGGCTCACCGCATCAGCTCCCCGGGGTGGGGCCGGGGGCGGCAGTGCCCTGGTCCGGGACGCCGGCGGCGCGGGCCAGGTCGAGGTCGAGGGCCTCGCGGCGGATGCGCTGGTCGATGTACAGGAGCACGGTGACGCCCGCCGTGATCGGGAACGCGATCATGCGGCCGATCACCGAGCCGAGGCCGCTGATGATGAGGAAGGTCCAGCCGAGGTTGCCGGTGCCGTCGACGAGTCCGCTGATGCCGTCGCCGCTGAACAGCCCGGCGATGAAGGCGAACGGGATGACGAGGATCGACGAGAGGATGCTGGCGATGATCTGGGCGAGCAGCTGGATGCCGAAGATGCGCCACCAGGAGCCCCGGACCAGCTTCGCGGAGCGGGTCATCGACTTGATGATGCCCTGCTTCTCCAGCATCAGCGCGGGCGAGGCAAGGGAGAAGCGGATCGCCAGCCACAGGGTGACGACACAGCCGGCGAGGCCGCCGATGACGGCGAGTGCGATGCCCACGCCTTGCGACCCGACGAGCGCCACGATGATGCCGGGCACGGTGGGGACGCCGATCAGGACGACGGCCATGAGGATCAGCAGGCAGATCAGGCCGAACAGCTTGAGCACCTGGGGGCGGGCGTCGCGCCAGGCCTCTCCGGCGGTGACCGGCTTGCCGAGCACGGCGCGGCTGGTGACCGAGGTGAGCAGGGCGGTGGCGATGACGGTGCCGATGAGGACGACCAGGTAGACGACGCCGGTGCTGAGGAAGGCCTCGCTCATGGCGCGGGTCACTTCGGAGGCGCTGGCGTTGGGGTCGTCGAGCGCGTTGGCGCTGGAGAGGTCGTTGAAGGCGAAGCCCTGGACGAGGACGACGATGGTCTGCATGACGACGGCGACGCTGAGCGAGACACCCAGGACCGTGCGCCAGTAGGTGCGCATGGTGGAGACGGCGCCGTCGAGGATCTCGCCCACGCCGAGCGGGCGGAGCGGGATGACACCGGGCTTGGCCGCGGGCGGCGGGCCGCCCCAGCCGGCTCCCCAGCCGCCGGGAGGGCCGTAGCCACCAGGGCCACCGGGGCCGCCGTAGCCGCCGTATCCTCCGGGACCGGCCGGGCCGCCGGGGTGGCCGCTGCCCCAGCCCGGGCCCGGTGGTGGGGGCGGTGGTGCCTGGTCCTGGCCGGGGGCGCCGGTGGGCGCGGACCACTGGGCGGCCGGGGGCTGCTCCTTGGACCACTGCGGGCCGGTGCCCGGCTGGTCCGCGGGCTGTGCGGGACCGGGGCCGTCGGCCGGCTCGGCGGTACCGGACGCGCCGGGCTCGGGCCTGTCGGGCGGGGCGGATCCGGGCGAGGCCCAGCCCGGAGTGTCGTTCATCGTCGCTCCTTCACGGTGCCCGTCCGCGGGCGCGGCGGCAGGTTGGCAGCCATCGTGCCATGGGGTGGTCGAGCGGTGACCGGCCGCGGTATGGGCTGCACACCTTCAATTGTCCGCCGGATACGGGGCAGACTGACCGCATGGCTGATCAGTACGCGCAATCCGGCGAGGACGGCCGGCCGACCGACATACCTGCGATCCGATGGGACGAACCCCCCGAGGGTCCTGTGCTCGTCCTACTCGACCAGACGAGACTGCCGGCCGAGGAGGTCGAGCTGGTCTGCACGGACGCGTCCGCCCTGGTGGAGGCGATCCGCTCACTGGCGGTGCGCGGGGCACCGCTGCTCGGCATCGCGGGGGCGTACGGCGTCGCGCTCGCCGCCGCGCGGGGCTTCGACGTGGACGAGGCCGCGATCGCTCTGGCGGGCGCCCGGCCCACCGCGGTGAACCTCTCCGTGGGCGTGCGCAGGGCGCAGGCCGCGCACCGGGCCGCGCTCGCCGAGGGCGGTGGCGCCGAGCGGGCGGCGGGGGCCGCGTTGGCCGCGGCGCGGCGGCTGCACCAGGAGGACGCCGAGGCCAGCGCGCGAATGGCCGCCCACGGGCTGGCCCTGCTGGACGAGCTGCTGCCCGGCGGCGGGCACCGGATTCTGACGCACTGCAACACCGGGGCGCTGGTCTCCGGCGGCGAGGGCACGGCCTTCGCGGTGGCGCTCGCGGCGCACCGGGACGGGCGGCTGAGGCGGCTGTGGGTGGACGAAACGCGTCCGTTGCTGCAAGGTGCTCGCCTGACGGCGTATGAGGCGGCGCGCAACGGAATGGCGTACACCTTGCTCACGGACAACGCGGCGGGCTCTTTGTTCGCTGCGGGGGAGGTGGACGCGGTGCTGATCGGGGCGGACCGGATCGCCGCCGACGGTTCGGTGGCGAACAAGGTGGGGAGCTATCCGCTTGCCGTGCTCGCCCGGTACCACCATGTGCCGTTCATCGTGGTGGCGCCGGTGACGACGGTCGATCCGGACACGCCGGACGGGGCGTCCATCGAGGTGGAGCAGCGCCCTGGATTCGAAGTGACGGAGATCACATCACCCCAAGTGACGGTGTCGGGAGCGGGAGGCGGGATTCCGGTGGCACCGCTGGGAACCCAGGCCTACAACCCGGCGTTCGACGTGACGCCTCCCGAGCTGGTGACGGCGATCGTCACCGAAGAAGGCGCTGTTTCGCCCGTGACGGCGGAGGCGCTGGCAGAGCTGTGTGACAGGTCACGACAGGTAACGATTTAGTTAATGGGATGATGTCGTTTATGAAGGGACGAGTCCTTGTCGTCGATGACGACACCGCACTGGCCGAGATGCTCGGCATTGTGTTGCGTGGTGAAGGTTTTGAGCCGTCTTTCGTAGCCGACGGCGACAAGGCGCTGGCCGCTTTCCGTGAGAGCAAGCCCGACCTGGTGCTCCTGGACCTGATGCTGCCCGGACGGGACGGTATCGAGGTGTGCCGCCTGATCAGGGCGGAGTCCGGGGTGCCGATCGTGATGCTCACGGCGAAGAGCGACACCGTCGATGTCGTGGTGGGCCTGGAGTCGGGCGCGGACGACTACATCGTGAAGCCGTTCAAGCCGAAGGAGCTGGTCGCCCGGATCCGGGCGCGGCTGCGGAGGTCGGAGGAGCCCGCGCCCGAGCAGCTCGCCATAGGCGACCTGGTCATCGACGTGGCCGGTCACTCCGTGAAGCGGGACGGGCAGTCGATCGCCCTGACCCCGCTGGAGTTCGACCTGCTGGTCGCGCTGGCCCGTAAACCGTGGCAGGTGTTCACGCGTGAGGTGCTCCTGGAGCAGGTCTGGGGCTACCGGCACGCGGCGGACACCCGGCTGGTCAACGTGCATGTCCAGCGGCTGCGTTCCAAGGTCGAGAAGGACCCGGAGCGGCCGGAGATCGTGGTGACCGTCCGAGGTGTCGGTTACAAGGCGGGACCGAGCTGACGTGTCCAGGGACAGTGCCGCTTCGGCGCCCGGGGGGTCCGGGGCTCGTGCGGGGCGGCCTGTCGGCCGGAAGGCGGCGGGCTCCCGCTGGGGGCGCCTGCTGGAGGGCGGGCTGCTTCAGGGCGGGGTCCAGGGCAGCCCGGTCCTGCGCCTGTTCATGCGCTGGGTGCGCCGCCCGCTGTTGCCCGTCATGCGGCTGTGGCGACGCAACATCCAGCTCAAGGTCGTCGTCACCACCCTGCTGATGTCCCTGGGCGTCGTCCTGCTGCTCGGCTTCGTCGTCATCGGCCAGGTGCGCAACGGCCTGCTGGACGCCAAGGTGAAGGCCTCGCAGAGCCAGGCCACGGGCGGCTTCGCCGTGGCCAAGCAGCGGGCCGACGAGGCGGCCACCGGAACCGCCGATGACGGCTCGACCGGGGGCAACTCCTCCCAGAACGTCATCCAGTGGATGAGCGACCTCGTGTCGTCGCTCTCCAGCGGCGGCCAGGGCGCCTTCGACGTGGTGACCCTGCCCGCCGGGATGGACAGCGGCAGCGGACGCAGCCCGCGCGGCTCCGGCTACGTCGACCCGTCCGCCAGCGTCCCCGAGGACCTGCGCGCGCGGGTCAACGACCGTACGACCGCCGCCCAGAGCTACACCCGGATCATCTACAGCAACGGCAAGGAGTCCCAGCCGGCGCTCGTCGTGGGCAAGCAGGTCAACGACCCGAACGGCGACCCGTACCAGCTGTACTACCTCTTCCCGCTCACCCAGGAGGAGAAGTCGCTCAGCCTGGTCAAGGGGACCCTCGCCACGGCCGGGCTCTTCGTCGTCGTACTCCTGGGGGCCATCGCCTGGCTCGTCGTGCGGCAGGTCGTCACGCCGGTGCGGATGGCCGCGGGGATCGCCGAGCGGCTGTCCGCCGGGCGTCTCCAGGAGCGCATGAAGGTCACCGGTGAGGATGACATCGCGCGGCTCGGCGAGGCCTTCAACAAGATGGCGCAGAACCTCCAGCTGAAGATCCAGCAGCTGGAGGACCTGTCGCGGATGCAGCGGCGGTTCGTGTCCGACGTGTCGCACGAGCTGAGGACGCCGCTGACGACCGTACGGATGGCGGCCGATGTCATCCATGACGCGCGCGTCGACTTCGATCCGATGACCGCGCGGTCGGCCGAACTGCTGGCCGACCAGCTGGACCGGTTCGAGACGCTGCTCGCGGACCTGCTGGAGATCAGCCGCTTCGACGCGGGCGCGGCGGCCCTGGAGGCCGAGCCGATAGACCTCAGAGAGGTCGTACGACGGGTCCTGAGCGGCGCTGAGCCGCTCGCCGAGCGCAAGGGCACGCGGATACGGGTCGTCGGCGACCAGCAGCCCGTGGTCGCCGAGGCCGACGCCCGGCGCGTCGAGCGGGTGCTGCGCAACCTGGTCGTCAACGCCGTGGAGCACGGCGACGGCAAGGACGTCATAGTCAAGCTCGCCACCGCGGGTGGTGCGGTCGCCATCGCGGTGCGCGACTACGGGGTGGGGCTCAAGCCCGGTGAGGCGACCCGGGTGTTCAGCCGCTTCTGGCGGGCCGACCCGGCACGCGCGCGTACCACCGGTGGTACGGGTCTGGGGCTGTCCATCGCCCTGGAGGACGCGCGACTGCACGGCGGCTGGCTCCAGGCGTGGGGCGAGCCGGGCGGCGGTTCGCAGTTCCGGCTGACGCTGCCGCGCACCGCCGACGAACCGCTACGGGGCTCCCCGATACCCCTGGAGCCCAAGGACTCACGCCGTAATCGTGGACTTAATGAGGCCGGTCTGCCGAGCGGGGGCGGGGACAAGCGCGCGACGGTCCCGGTGCAGCCGACGGGTGACCAGGGGGCGCCGATATCCGCGCGGACCCCGATCGCCCCGAGGCTGAACACCACGACCGCGACGGCGGACCCGACGGCGCTGCCCGGCAACGGCGCGCGCGTGGTACCTCGGCCCACCGGCGGCACCCGGCGCCAGGAGGACCGGCCGGCCGCGGAACCGGGCCGGAGCGAGACCGCGGGCAGTACGGACCCGGCCGCCGCGCCGGAGAACTCGACCAAGCAGGGGGAGGCATCTCGTGGGCGCTGACCGCGTGGGGGGCGCCCGGCAGCGGCAGGGACGCGCGGTGGCGTACGCCGCGTGTGGCGTCGTCGTACTGGCGGGATGCGCATCGATGCCCGACAGCGGGGATCTCCGGGGGGTCGAGTCGACGCCCCGACAGGACACCCAGGTGCGCGTTTTCGCGATGCCACCCCGGGAGGACGCGTCGCAGGGCGAGATCGTGCAGGGCTTCCTGGAGGCACTGACCAGCGACGACCCGAACTTCAAGACAGCGCGCATGTACCTGACCGCCAAGGCCGCGCGGGGCTGGCAGCCGGAGCAGTCCACCACGGTGCTCGCCGACGGTCCGAGCACGCAGGCCCTCCGCGCCCCGGCAGGCCGGGAGGACACCGACACCTTCACGTACACGCTGACCGGCGACCGGGTCGCCACAGTGGACGCGCAGCAGGCGTACGCCCCGGCGAACGGGCAGTACAGCAAGCCCGTCCACCTCACGAAGGACGCGAAGAGCGGCCAGTGGCGCATCGACGAGCTGCCGCAGGGCGTCGTCCTGGGCGAGTCGGACTTCCAGCGCAACTACATGTCGGTCAACAAGTACTACTTCGCGTCGAACACGTCGGCCGGCACGAGCTCGCAGCCGATCGCGGTCGCCGACCCCGTGTTCGTACGGCGCCGGGTCGACCCCGTGACCCAGATGGTGCGGTCGCTGCTCAACGGGCCGACCAGCTGGCTCAGGCCCGTGGTCAGGTCGAGCTTCCCCACCGGGACGACGCTCCGCAAAGATGTCACCTCGCTGACGCCCGACGACCAGAACAAGCTGACGGTCCCGTTGAACCAGACGGCCTCGCGGGTCGGTCTTGCCCGGTGCGACGAGATGGCCACGCAGATCCTCTACACGCTCCGGACGATGACGCCCACGGTGGATGAGGTCGAGTTGCAGGCCGCCAACGGCGCCCAGTTGTGCGTCTACTCCGAGGAGAGCGCGGAGGGCCTCGCGGCACACGGCGCCGTGAACCGTCCCGAGTACCTGTACTTCCTCGACGACAAGCACCGGGTGGTACGCATGCCCGGTGCGGGCGGCACGCACGCCGATCCGGTGCCGGGCGCGCTGGGCGAGGGCGGCAAGCAGCTGCGGTCGGTGGCGATCTCGCGCGACGAGGAGACCGGGGCCGGCGTCGGCCTCGACGGGAAGTCGCTCTACGTCGGCTCGATGGTGTCCGGTGCCTCCCTCGGCGACCCGGTGCTGACCAGCCAGGGCAAGACCGAGGACGACCGGCTGACGGCGCCCAGCTGGGACGCGCAGGGCGACCTCTGGGTGGCCGACCGGGACCAGGCGAATTCCCGGCTGCTCCTGCTCCAGAAGGGCGCCGGACAGCCCATAGCGGTGGAGGCACCGGGGCTCGACGGCCGTATCGAGTCGGTACGGGTGGCCGCCGACGGGGTGCGGATCGCGCTCGTCGTGGAGAAGGGCGGCAAGCGGTCCCTGCTCATCGGGCGCATCCAGCGGAGCGGGACGAGCGGCGAGCCGCCGGTGGTCTCGGTTCTCGAACTGCGGTCCGTCACCCCGGACCTGGAGGAGATCACGGCCATGTCGTGGGCCGGGGACAGCCGGCTCGTGGTGGTGGGCCGCGAGCACGAAGGCGTCCTGCAGATGCGGTACGTCCAGATCGACGGCTCCACACCGGAGGGCCCGGCCCCGGCCGCCCTGACCGGGGTCAAGGAGATCGCCGCGTCCGAGGACGACAAGCTGCCGCTGGTGGCCTACTCGGAGGACGGGATCGTACGGCTGCCCAGCGGGGCGCAGTGGCAGAAGGTGGTCAAGGCGGGCTCGGCGCCGGTCTATCCAGGGTGATGCCCTGATGCGTCGTCCCGGTTGGCCGCGGCGCGCGGGGATGCCCGACGCGTCGGGGCATTGACGTGACGGACTGAAAGCGGCCGTCTCCGGTCGGGCTGAGGCTCGGGGGAGGCGGCCGTTCGCGTGTTCCGGGGCGGGCTCGCACTCGTGCGGGTGAGGGCCGTCGACGGTTGCGCGGAGTTGTCCACAGGCCGTTGTCCACAGGGGTGGCCGGTCGGCGGGGGCGTTGGCACAGTGGTGGACATGCGGGGGTGGTGGCGGGACCTCACGGATCTGGTGCTGCCGGCCGAGTGCGGAGGCTGCGGAAGGCCTCGCACGGTGCTCTGTCCGGAGTGCCGTGCCGCCCTGACCGGGGCCGTACCGAGCCGGGTGCGACCGATGCCCGAGCCGTCAGGGCTGCCGGTGACGTACGCGACGGCTCCGTACGCGGACGAGGTGCGCGCGATGCTCCTCGCCCACAAGGAACGAGGCGCGCTGGCTCTTGCCGGGCCGTTGGGCGCGGCGCTGGCGGGGGCGGTGCGGTTGGGAGCGGTGCGGGTGGGAGCGGTGCGGTTGGGGGATCGGCAGGCTCAAAATGACCTTCCGGCAGGACAACGCCAGCCTCACAGCGGCCCCCCAGCAGGGCGTCGCCAGCCTCAGGTCGCCCATGCGGCAGGGCAGGGCCGTATGCAAGCCAGTCAAGCCCACGAGGGGCGTCGTCAGCCGCAGGCCGAGCGGCACCTGGGCGTCTGCCGCGCTCAGCTCCGGGGTCCAGCTCAGGCGCCGATTCTGCTCGTCCCCGTGCCCTCCGCGCGGGCGACCGTGCGGGCCCGGGGGCATGATCCGGCGCGGCGGATCGCGCTCGCGGCGGCGGGGGAGTTGCGGCGGACCGGGACGCCGGCCCGGGTGGTCTCCGTGCTGCGGCAGGGGCGGTGGGTGGCCGACCAGTCGGGGCTCAACTCCCGGCAGCGGCAGGAGAATCTCGCCGGTGCGCTGGAGGTGGTCGCGGGCGGCGCCGGGCTGCTCGCCGGAGGGCGGGTGGTGCTCGTCGACGACCTGATGACGACGGGGGCCACCTTGCGGGAGGCGGCGCGTGCCGTGCGGTCGGCGATCGCGTCCGGCCGAGAAGTTGGCGCGACCGCTGTGTACGCGCGTGCGTCCAGGGAAGGCAGAGAAGAACACAGCGAGAGATCAATGGAGAACAGGAGGAACATGGCACTCAGTGCACCGGGATTCGTGGATGTGAACGGCCCCGATGACCTGATCCGCGCGGCGGTGATCGCGGCTTCGCCAGATTCCTTCGAAATAAACCGGAACTGACTGCGATCTTGTGTCGTTGCAGGTAATGACAGGGGCAATTCACCTGAACGGAGGTACGCGGCAGTAGAGGGTGACGACATCCGTCCGGGCGAGATATGTTCGGTTGTGAGAGAAAGGCGCAGGCCGCGCCTCTCCTATCCGAATGCCGTGCTGCGGGTTTTCTGCAATCACTCGCCGCCATGGGGTGGAGATCTTGCCCATGGGGGAGGAGGAGGTGGAAGTCACCGAGTCCGAGGTTCCGGGGTGACCGGAGCCTGGTGCGAAAGGGAGACGCTCCGCAGCGAAGCGGAGCGATCCGGGAACGGAGTTCTGCGTGGACATCGTCGTCAAGGGCCGCAAGACAGAGGTGCCCGAGCGGTTCCGCAAGCACGTGGCCGAGAAGCTGAAGCTGGAGAAGATCCAGAAGCTCGACGGCAAGGTGATCAGCCTCGACGTGGAGGTGTCCAAGGAGCCGAACCCCCGACAGGCCGACCGTTGTGACCGAGTGGAGATCACGCTCCGCTCCCGCGGTCCGGTGATCCGGGCGGAGGCATCGGCCAACGATCCGTACGCGGCGCTCGACCTCGCGGCGGAGAAGCTGGACGCCCGGCTGCGCAAGCAGCACGACAAGCGCAACACGCGCCGCGGTGCCCGTCGGCTGACGGCCGCCGAGGTCCCCGACCACGTCCCGGGCGCCGCGACGCTCAACGGCAACGGCCAGGCCGTCCCGGACGAGCAGTCGGACGGTGTGCCCACCAAGAAGATCGGCTCGCTGGAGGTCAAGGGCGAAGGTCCCCTGGTCGTCCGCGAGAAGACCCACGTCGCCTCTCCGATGTCTCTCGACCAGGCGCTCTACGAGATGGAACTGGTCGGACACGACTTCTACCTGTTCGTCGACTCCGAGACCAAGGAACCGAGCGTCGTCTACCGACGGCACGCCTACGACTACGGCGTCATCCACCTGAGCACGGACCCGATGGTCACGCAGGCGCAACCGCCCGCGGCGGGCGGCACGCTGGGCGGCTGAGCCACCCGGCCGAGAGTTGAGCCGGTGCCCCTGGAGCGCGTGTGCGCCCCCAGGGGCACCGGTGTGCGACCACTTCGCGCCCCGCTCCGTGACCGCACTGTCGTCCGGGCATGGAATCATGGCCGTACAGGGCCCAACCGGTGGGCCGCTGCCTTGGGTTGGCGATGGCGCAGGACCACAGGCCACAGCCTTCAGGGGGAGGAACGATGGCGGACAGCTTCGGACCGATGCATGTCGGGGATGCCGACGGCGGCGTCGTCGGCATGGGCCCGGAGGCGGGCTCGACACGCAAGGAGCCGATCAGAGTCCTGGTCGTGGACGACCACGCCCTCTTCCGGCGCGGCCTGGAGATCGTGCTGGCGGCCGAGGAGGACATCCAGGTCGTCGGCGAGGCCGGTGACGGCGCCGAGGCCGTGGACAAGGCCGCCGATCTGCTGCCCGACATCATCCTGATGGACGTACGCATGCCGAAGCGGGGCGGGATCGAGGCGTGCACCTCCATCAAGGAGGTGGCGCCCAGCGCGAAAATCATCATGCTCACGATCAGCGACGAAGAGGCCGATCTCTACGACGCCATCAAGGCGGGCGCGACGGGATATCTCCTGAAGGAGATCTCGACCGACGAGGTGGCCACCGCCATTCGCGCCGTGGCCGACGGGCAGTCGCAGATCAGCCCCTCCATGGCGTCGAAACTCCTCACCGAGTTCAAGTCGATGATCCAGCGCACCGACGAGCGCAGGCTGGTGCCTGCGCCCCGGCTCACCGACCGTGAGCTGGAGGTCCTCAAACTCGTCGCCACCGGTATGAACAACCGTGATATCGCCAAGCAGTTGTTCATCTCCGAGAACACCGTGAAGAACCATGTGCGCAACATCCTGGAGAAGCTCCAGCTGCACTCCAGGATGGAGGCGGTGGTCTACGCGATGCGGGAGAAGATCCTCGAGATCCGCTGATCCCCCAAGGGGATCGGCCGAACTCTCACGCCAGGAGGCGGGCGAGTTCCCCGGTGAGGGGGGCGCGCAGCTCCGGGGCGTCGACCCGCTCCACGCGTACGTCCGTGCAGTCCACCCAGCTCGCGGCCTCGACCAGGGCCTGAGCGACGGACGGGACGGCCTTGGCGTCGTCCAGGGTGACCTGCTTGGCCACCAGGGTGCGGCCCTCGCGCGCGGGGTCGACGCGGCCGACCAGCCGGCCGCCGGCGAGCACGGGCATCGCGAAGTAGCCGTGGATGCGCTTCGGCTTGGGGACGTAGGCCTCCAGGCGGTGGGTGAAGCCGAAGATGCGCTCCGTGCGGGCCCGCTCCCAGACGAGGGAGTCGAACGGGGACAGGAGCGTGGTGCGGTGGCGGCCGCGCGGGGGTGTCGCCAGCGCCGCCGGGTCGGCCCAGGCGGGCTTGGACCAGCCCTCGACCGTGACCGGGACCAGACCCGAGTCGGCGATCACCGCGTCGACCTGCTCGCCCTTGAGGCGGTGGTAGTCGGCGATGTCCGCGCGCGTGCCGACGCCCAGCGACTGGCCCGCCAGGGCGACCAGGCGGCGGAGGCACTCCGTGTCATCCAGTTCGATGTGCAGCAGCTCCTGCGGGATCGCACGCTCGGCGAGGTCGTACACCCGCTTCCAGCCGCGGCGCTCCACGCAGACCACCTCGCCGTACATGAGCGCGCGCTCGACGGCGACCTTGGCGCCGGACCAGTCCCACCACTCGCTGGTGCGCTTGGCGCCGCCCAACTCCGTCGAGGTGAGCGGGCCTTCGGTGTGGAGCTGTTTGATCACCTGGTCGTAGGTGCCGTCCGGGAGGTCGTGGTTCCAGTGCGGGCGGGCACGGTAGGCGCGGCGGCGGAAGGCGAAGTGGGGCCACTCCTCCACGGGGAGGATGCACGCGGCGTGCGACCAGTACTCGAAGGCGTGGGGTCGCGCCGGAGTGGCGCCGGCGGGTGCACTCGTCCAGTACGCGTCCTCCACCGTCTTGCGGGGGACGGCGCCGAGGCGGGCGTACGGGATGAGTTCGTGGGAGCGGGCGAGGACCGAGATGGTGTCGAGCTGGACCGCGCCGAGATGCCGGAGCACGCCGCGCACGCCCCCGCGGCGGTCCGGGGCGCCGAGGAAGCCCTGGGCGCGCAGGGCGAGGCGGCGGGCGTCGGCTGCCGACAGGTCGGTCGTGGGGCGCGGGGCACTCGTCATGTCTCCGCACGATAGACGGTGGCACTGACAGCGCGGGCTGAGCTGCGGATTCGTCCCGCTACGGCTGGGTCGGCAGGTACGGCGCCGTCGACGGCAGGCCCTGGTCCGACGGGAGCAGGGAGCCGACCCAGCAGTCCCGTCGTACGCCCTTGTTGTTGATCGCGGAGCGGAGGGTGCCCTCGATGGTGAAACCGGCGTGTTCGGCGACCGCGCGGGAGCCCTTGTTGCCGACCTCCGCGCGCCATTCCACACGGTCGATCGACAGACGGGTGAAGGCCCAGCGGGAGACGGCGACGGTGGCCTCGGTGATGTAGCCGTTGCCGCGGTGCTCCTTCGTGGCCCAGAAGCCGACCTCGCCGACGCCCAGGGAGCGCATCGTGATCGCGAGCATGCCCACCAGCTCACCTTCGGGGAGAAAGACACCGAAGGTGAACATCGAACCGTTCTCCCAGCCCTCCGGGACCAGTTGTTCGGTGAAACTCCGCGCGTGCTCCGGGAGATAGGGCGAGGGGATCGTCGTCCAGCGCTGGATCTCGGGGTCCTGGGCCGCGGAATACACGACGTCGGTGTCCTGCGGGCCGACGGTGCGCAGGAGGAGACGGTCGGTCGTGAGCGTGACGGGTTCCATCGGCCGATTCTGCTCGGGGGCGCACAAGGACGCCATACATTTGCGCTGTGTGAGCGGGTGATCACATTTCGCGCAATTCCTCGGAGGGACGCGGCACCATCGGCGACCCCCGGCCGTTGTCCCTTTGAAGCAGATTTGAAGGAGTGGGCGGTCGGCGTCCCCGGCAGGCTCCCGGCGTGGCGGGGTCCTCGCATACGATGGCCGTTGCTCAGTCATGTCATTGGAAACCGACCGTCCCAGGCCCGACCGGCAAGGAGACCAACCCCCGTGTCCGTCCTCTCGAAGATCATGCGTGCAGGCGAAGGCAAGATCCTGCGCAAGCTGCACCGCATCGCGGACCAGGTCAACTCCATCGAAGAGGACTTCGTCGACCTCTCCGACGCCGAGCTGAAGGCCCTCACCGAGGAGTACAAGCAGCGCTACGCCGATGGTGAGACCCTGGACGACCTGCTCCCCGAGGCGTTCGCCACCGTGCGCGAGGCCGCCAAGCGCGTCCTCGGCCAGCGTCACTACGACGTGCAGATGATGGGCGGCGCGGCCCTGCACCTCGGCTATGTCGCCGAGATGAAGACCGGCGAGGGCAAGACCCTGGTCGGCACCCTGCCCGCGTATCTGAACGCCCTCTCCGGAGACGGCGTCCACCTCATCACGGTCAACGACTACCTGGCCGAGCGCGACTCCGAGATGATGGGGCGCGTCCACAAGTTCCTGGGCCTCGAGGTCGGCTGCATCCTCGCCAACATGACCCCGGCCCAGCGCCGCGAGCAGTACGCGTGCGACATCACGTACGGCACGAACAACGAGTTCGGCTTCGACTACCTGCGCGACAACATGGCGTGGTCGCAGGACGAACTGGTGCAGCGCGGCCACAACTTCGCGATCGTCGACGAGGTCGACTCGATCCTCATCGACGAGGCCCGTACGCCGCTGATCATCTCCGGCCCGGCCGACCAGGCCACCAAGTGGTACGGCGACTTCGCCAAGCTGGTCACCCGCCTGAAGCAGGGCGAGGCGGGCAACCCGCTCAAGGGCATGGAGGAGACGGGCGACTACGACGTCGACGAGAAGAAGCGCACGGTCGCCATCCACGAGGCCGGTGTCACCAAGGTCGAGGACTGGCTGGGCATCGACAACCTCTACGAGTCGGTGAACACCCCGCTGGTGGGCTACCTGAACAACGCCATCAAGGCGAAGGAGCTCTTCAAGAAGGACAAGGACTACGTCGTCATCGACGGCGAGGTCATGATCGTCGACGAGCACACCGGCCGTATCCTCGCGGGCCGCCGCTACAACGAGGGCATGCACCAGGCGATCGAGGCGAAGGAAGGGGTGGACATCAAGGACGAGAACCAGACCCTCGCCACGATCACCCTTCAGAACTTCTTCCGCCTCTACAGCAAGCTCTCCGGCATGACCGGTACGGCGATGACCGAGGCCGCCGAGTTCCACCAGATCTACAAGCTCGGCGTCGTCCCGATCCCGACCAACCGGCCGATGGTCCGCAAGGACCAGTCCGACCTGATCTACCGCACCGAGGTCGCGAAGTTCGAGGCGGTCGTCGACGACATCGCCGAGAAGCACGAGAAGGGCCAGCCGATCCTCGTCGGTACGACGTCGGTCGAGAAGTCCGAGTACCTCTCGCAGCAGCTCGCCAAGCGCGGCATCCAGCACGAGGTGCTGAACGCCAAGCAGCACGACCGTGAGGCGCCGATCATCGCCCAGGCCGGCCGCAAGGGCGCCGTCACCGTCGCCACCAACATGGCCGGCCGCGGTACGGACATCAAGCTCGGCGGCAACCCCGACGACCTCGCCGAGGCGGAGCTGCGCCAGCGCGGCCTCGACCCCGAGGAGCACATCGAGGAGTGGGCCCAGGCCCTGCCCGCCGCCCTGGAGAACGCCGAGCAGGCTGTCAAGGACGAGTTCGAAGAGGTCAAGGACCTCGGCGGTCTCTACGTCCTCGGCACCGAGCGCCACGAGTCGCGCCGTATCGACAACCAGCTGCGCGGTCGCTCCGGCCGACAGGGCGACCCGGGCGAGTCCCGCTTCTACCTCTCCCTCGGCGACGACCTGATGCGCCTGTTCAAGGCCCAGATGGTCGAGCGCGTGATGTCGATGGCGAACGTCCCGGACGACGTGCCGATCGAGAACAAGATGGTCACGCGCGCGATCGCGTCCGCCCAGTCGCAGGTCGAGCAGCAGAACTTCGAGACCCGTAAGAACGTCCTCAAGTACGACGAGGTCCTCAACCGCCAGCGTGAGGTCATCTACGGCGAGCGCCGCCGCGTCCTGGAGGGCGAGGACCTCCAGGACCAGGTCGTGCACTTCATGGACGACACGATCGACGCGTACATCACCGCGGAGACCGCCGAGGGCTTCCCGGAGGACTGGGACCTCGACCGTCTGTGGGGCGCGTTCAAGCAGCTCTACCCGGTGAAGGTCACCGTGGAGGAGCTGGAGGAGGCAGCCGGGGACCGGGCCGGTCTGACCGCCGAGTTCATCTCCGAGTCCATCAAGGACGACATCCACGAGCAGTACTCGGGGCGTGAGGAGCAGCTCGGCTCCGAGATCATGCGTGAGCTGGAGCGGCGGGTCGTGCTGTCGGTCCTGGACCGCAAGTGGCGCGAGCACCTCTACGAGATGGACTACCTCCAGGAGGGCATCGGCCTGCGCGCGATGGCCCAGAAGGACCCCCTGGTCGAGTACCAGCGCGAGGGCTTCGACATGTTCACCGCCATGATGGACGGCATCAAGGAGGAGTCCGTCGGCTACCTGTTCAACCTGGAGGTCCAGGTCGAGCAGCAGGTCGAGGAAGTCCTCGTGGAGGACGACAAGCCGTCCCTCGACAAGGAGGACACGGTTCCCGCGCAGGCGAGCGGCCGTCCCGAGATCCGCGCCAAGGGCCTCGACGCCCCGCAGCGGCCGGACCGGCTGCACTTCTCGGCGCCGACCGTGGACGGCGAGGGCGGCATCGTCGAGGGCGACTTCACCAGCGACGACGAGCCGGTGCGCTCCGAGGCTGACGGCCTCACGCGCGCGGAGCGCCGCAAGCAGGGTCGCCGGGGCAGCCGCCGCAAGAAGTGACGGTCGCTCCGCTCGGGCGGGCGGTGAGTCGTGATGGGCGGTCCCCTTCGCGAGGGCGCGGTCGGTGACGGGCGGGCCCACGTGAGGGGCTGAGCCTGTCGGGCCGCGTTCCGCGACGAGGCAGTGTGAGAAGAGGCAGTGTGAAGGGCCGGGCATCGTGAGGATGCCCGGCCCTTCGGCTTGGGTGCCGGAGGGCGTGGTCGGCCGTCGTTCGAGTACGGTCGGCCGCCGTTCGAGTACCAAGGGCTTGTCGGCAGTTGTCGGCAGGCCCTTTGGCGTGCGGCCCGGAGGTGTGGTCAGTCGTCGTCCCGGTGTGGGGCGCGGGGGCCGCCCAGTTCCACCGCCGTGCAGCGCCAGCGGAGGTCCGCGCCCTGTTCCAGCCGGAAGGCCATGGCGCGTACCTGGTCACCGGCGCCGATGCGGGCGAAGGCCTCCACGGCGCCGGGGCGGGCGACGTAGTAGCCGATGTCCCGGACCACCGGGCGGACGCCGCGACCGGCACGCAGGGGGCCGTGTTCGGCGAGGCGGATCAGCTCGTCGTAGGCGGGGCCGGCGGTGTGCCGGAGCATCCAGTGCACGGGCCGCTGACCGCTCAGTACGGCGAGGAGGCGGTCGGCGAAGACATCGGTGGGGCGGGGCTGGGGGACGCGGGGGCGGGCGGCGGCCTGGGCTTCCCGCACGGTCCGGGCGGGCAGGGTGTGGGGTTCGGCGTGACGTGAGGTGCGGGGTGTGCCCAGGTCTGCCGTCTGCGCGGGAGCCGTCCGCGCAGGAGCCGTCTGCGTCGGAGCCGTAGAGACCGCGTCCCGGCCCGGGCCACCCGCGGGAGTGCCCGGCCCCATGGCCGGAGTGCCCGTGCCGGCCCGCCTCCCCGCCACCGTGGTGTCAGGCCTCGCCGCCACCGGTGTCGTACGGGACGTGCCCCCGCCCTGGCCGCGCGGTGTGCCCGTGCCGGGGCGGCGGGGGTCTCGGCGGGTCGGGGGGCGGGTCGGGGTGTGCTGGGCGGTCCTGGTCATGACCTTGTGCATGGGGGTCCCCGTTGGATCGGCCCGGGATGTACCGGGAAGTAACTTTCTGGTTGGGGATCTTGTACGGGGCCCCGGGCAGGGCTGGCAAGGACGTGGCGGAGCGGGTCGGAGAGGCCGGGGCGTTCACTTATCCAGGTGATTCACCGGCCTGCGAGCCCATCACCACAGGGGTGCCCAGGGTGAATTTCCGGCGTGAGGTGGACGGTTCCGAGGGGGTGGGTGGGGACTCGATGGGGGACACGCGCACGTATCCTGAAGGCCCTCCCGGAGGCGCGGCACCGTCCGCGGAACGGTCCTCCTTGAGGCACTTCGACTACGAAAGCGGCCAGCCATGCGCGTCTACGTCCCCCTGACCCTCCCCGGTCTCGCCGAGGCGTACAAGACGGGTGAGCTGGGGACGGGACCCTTCGTCGCCTACGCCGTGACGCCCGCGCTGCGCGAGTGGTACCTCTCCGACGACATCGAGGAGCTGGAGTACGCGGCGCTCAACCGGGCCGCGCTCGCCTCGCTGCGGCTGCTCGCGGTCAACCCCGACGCGCCCCGGCGCCGGGTCGTGGTCGCCGTCGACGTACCCGACGGCACCGCGCACGGCGACCCCGACCGCGGACTCGACCCGGCGGCGCTCGGCGAGGTGCGGGTGACCGGAACCGTGGCGCTGGCCAAGGCGGCGGCCGTGCACGTGGATCTCGACGACGCGGAGGGTGATGTGAGCGCCGCAGCCGACGCGCTCGCGGCGGCCGATCACGGCGACGACGACGCGCAGTTCGTCGTGGACGGGGCCGAGGACCACGAGCTGCTCTGGTACGCGACGCAGGAGATCCCGAACCTCGTCGGGTCGGCCGACTGATCCTGCCTCGCGCCGGTATGGCGACTGAGTCTGCCTCGCGCCGGTATGGCGACTGAGCCTGCTCCGCGCCGGTATGCCGACTGAGCCTGCCCGCGCCGGTAGCCGACTGAGCTTGCTCCGCGCCGGTATGCCGACTGAGCCTGCCCGCGCCGGTAGCCGACTCAGCCTGTCCCGCGCCGGTATGCGGAGCCCTGTCCCGCGCCGGTATGCCGAGCCCTGTCCCGCGCCGGTATGCCGAGCCTGTCCGGCGACGGTATGCGGAGCCTGTCCCACGCCGGTATAGGGCCGTTGACCTGGGATTCTCTTGATTGTCAGTGGCGGCGGGTACGTTTTTGGCATGGGGATGCATGGAAGCGCGCACATCGTCTGGGACTGGAACGGCACGCTGTTCCACGACAATGACGCGATCATCGGGGCGACGAACGCGGCATTCGCCGAGCTGGGGCTGACGCCGATCACGATGGAGGAGTACCGGACGCTGTACTGCGTGCCGGTGCCCAAGTTCTACGAGCGGCTGCTGGGGCGGCTGCCCACCGACGCCGAGTGGGAGGTCATGGACGGCACCTTCCACCGGTACTACACGGAGCACCGCGTCGTCTGCGGGCTCACCGAGGGCGCGGCGGACCTGCTCGCGGGGTGGAGCACCGCGGGTCGCAGCCAGTCGATCCTCAGTATGTACGGCCATGAGGAACTCGTCCCGCTGGTAAGGGAGTTCGGGATCGAGCCGCACTTCATACGGGTCGACGGGCGCACCGGGCCCTCCGGCGGCAGCAAGGCCGAGCACATGGTGCGGCACCTCGGCGCGCTGACCGGCGTGGACCCCGCGCGCACCGTCGTCATCGGGGACGCGGCCGACGACGCGGTGGCCGCCCTGCACGTGGGGGCGCGGGCCGTGCTCTACACCGGCGGTTCGCACAGCCGGGCCAGCCTCGAGGTCGTGGGCGTACCGGTGGTGGACTCGCTGGCGGAGGCCGTCGCGGAGGCGGAGCGACTGGCGGCGTGACGCACGGCTCCGGCAGGCATGACGTACGGCTCCGACAGGCGTGACGTACGGCTCCGGCAGGCGTGACGTACGGCTGACGAGGGGCAGCGGCGCCGGAAGGACACCGGCTCACGACGAGCCGTGCTCACCAGGCACCGCGCGCTCCCGTCACGCCACCCGAGCCGTCCGTCTCACGTGACCGGCGCCTTCGCCCGCAGCACCGTGAGGAACTCCCGCATCCAGCTGGAGTGATCCGGCCACGCGCGAGCGGAGACCAGCGTCCCGTCGACGACCGTCTCGGTGTCCTGGAAGGTCGCGCCGGCGGACTGCATGTCGAGTTCGAGCGCCGGGTACGCCGTGACGCGCCGGCCGCGCAGGCCGTCGATCGCGGCGGTGAGCAGGGGGCCGTGGCAGATCTGGGCCACGGGCTTGTCCGTGTCGAAGAAGGACTTGAGGATCTTGCGGAGTTCGGGATCGTTGCGGAGGTACTCGGGTGCCCGTCCACCGGGGATGACGAGGGCCGCGTACTGGCCGGGATCGACCTCGGAGAAGGCGAGATCGGCGGGCCAGGTGTAGCCGGGCTTCTCGGTGTACGTGTCGAAGCCGGGTTCGAAGTCGTGGACGACGAACCGGAGCTTCTTGCGCTCGGGGGCCGCGATATGGACCTCGTAGCCCTCCTCGCGCAGGCGCTGGTAGGGGTAGAGGACCTCCAGCGACTCCGCCGCGTCGCCGGTGACGATGAGGATCTTCGCTGTCATGTCGGTGCGCTCCTCGATGGCCGTGGCTGCGAGGCCGTGGTCGTGACACGCGTCCGCGTCGGGCGTCCGCGCCGGCCGTCATGGGCAACGTGCCGCGCCCCGGCGTGCTTGCCAAGGGGCCGCGCCGCGCGGACACCGTCACCGTCCCGACTGCCCGTGAATACGACGATTTCACGTCCTGCGCCCCTGTGCACAACGTCAAAGTTCCACCCTCTCTTTTGTACACAACCGGCTCATGACGAGCCCCCGGTGAGGAGCGATAGCCTTGTGGCGTGATCAGCGCGATATTTCGCGGGGGCGTCGTCGTCCCTGCTCCGCGCCCGGCGACCACGGAATACATCCGTGACCGGGCGGCGGTCGCTGGTCCTCCCAGGGCCTGTCCGATGGCAGGCCCGCGCGGGCGGGACGGAGCTCCAAACGCTCCCAGGACGCCGTGCACACCCCGGGTATGGGCTCGACAGAGAGCAGCGTCACACCCGACGGGCGTGCCGAAAATGGCTGATAACCCACCGCTCATCTCACCTTGCGGCATAGCGTCTGAGCAGACCGGAGAACCCGGGCCGTGGCGTCGAGCCGCAGGGGAAGAGACCGTACTTCCTTCTACGTCACGCAACGGCGCGCGACAGGAGCCAGAGGACAATGCAGACCAAGCTGGACGAAGCAAAGGCCGAGTTGCTCGAGAGGGCTGCTCGGGTAGCTGAGAACAGCCCGGTCGGGGGGCACCTACCCACCGGGAAGACGGACGAGAGCGCTCCGGACCAGGAGACCGTGCTCGCGTTCCTCCAGCGCTACTACCTGCACACCGCCCCCGAGGACCTCGCCGACCGCGACCCGGTCGACGTCTTCGGCGCCGCCTTCTCCCACTACCGGCTGGCCGAGACCCGACCCCAGGGCACGGCGAACGTACGGGTCCACACCCCGACGGTCGAGGAGAACGGCTGGACGTGCAGCCACACCGTCGTCGAGGTCGTCACCGACGACATGCCCTTCCTCGTGGACTCGGTGACCAACGAGCTGACCCGCCAGGGCCGCGGCATCCACGTCGTCATCCACCCGCAGGTCGTCGTCCGCCGCGACCTCACCGGCAAGCTCATCGAGGTGCTCACCACCCCGCCCGCCGACGAGCTGCCGCACGACGCGCACACCGAGTCCTGGATCCACGTCCAGATCGACCGCGAGACCGACCGCGCCGACCTGAAGCAGATCACCGCCGACCTGCTGCGCGTCCTGTCCGACGTCCGCGAGGCCGTCGAGGACTGGGAGAAGATGCGGGACTCGGCGCTGCGCATGGCCGACGAGCTGCCCACCGAGCCGACCGCCTCCGACCTGCCCTCCAGCGACGTCGAGGAGGCCCGTCAGCTGCTGCGCTGGCTGGCCGCCGACCACTTCACCTTCCTCGGCTACCGCGAGTACCAGCTGCGCGAGGACGACTCGCTGGCCGCCGTCCCCGGCACCGGTCTCGGCATCCTGCGCTCCGACCCGCAGCACGGCGGCGAGGACAGCCACCCGGTGAGCCCGTCCTTCGAGCGCCTCCCGGCCGACGCCCGGGCCAAGGCCCGCGAGCACAAGCTCCTCGTCCTGACGAAGGCCAACAGCCGCTCCACGGTGCACCGTCCGTCGTACCTCGACTACGTGGGCGTGAAGAAGTTCGACGAGAACGGCGACGTCGTCGGCGAGCGCCGCTTCCTTGGCCTGTTCTCGTCCGCCGCCTACACCGAGTCCGTCCGCCGGGTTCCCGTGATCCGGCGCACGGTCGACGAGGTGCTCGAAGGCGCCGGCTTCTCGCCCAACAGCCACGACGGCCGCGACCTGCTCCAGATCCTGGAGACGTACCCGCGCGACGAGCTGTTCCAGACCCCGGTCGACGAACTCCGCTCCATCGTCACCTCGGTGCTCTACCTCCAGGAGCGCCGCCGGCTGCGCCTGTACCTGCGCCAGGACGAGTACGGCCGCTACTACTCGGCCCTCGTCTACCTCCCGCGCGACCGCTACACCACGGGCGTACGGCTGCGGATCATCGACATCCTCAAGGAAGAGCTCGACGGCATCAGCGTCGACTTCACCGCCTGGAACACCGAGTCGATCCTCTCCCGGCTGCACTTCGTGGTCCGCGTCCCGCAGGGCACCGAGCTGCCGGAGCTGTCCGACGCCGACAAGGACCGCATCGAGGCCCGCCTGGTCGAGGCGGCCCGCTCCTGGGCCGACGGTTTCGGCGAGGCGCTGAACGCCGAGTGCGGCGAGGAGCGCGCGGCCGAACTCGTGCGCCGCTACGGCAACGCCTTCCCCGAGGGCTACAAGGCGGACCACTCCCCGCGCGCCGCCGTCGCCGACCTGGTCCACCTCGAAGCGCTCACCGAGGAGCAGGGCTTCGCGCTCAGCCTCTACGAGCCGGTGGGCGCCGCCCCCGACGAGCGCCGCTTCAAGATCTACCGCAAGGGTGCCTCGGTCTCCCTCTCCGCCGTGCTGCCGGTCCTCAGCCGCCTCGGCGTCGAGGTCGTCGACGAGCGGCCGTACGAACTGCGCTGCTCGGACCGTACGACGGCGTGGATCTACGACTTCGGGCTGCGCATGCCCAAGTCGCAGCACGGCAACGGGGACCACCTCGGCGACGACGGACGCGAGCGGTTCCAGGAGGCGTTCGCCGCCACCTGGACCGGACAGGCCGAGAACGACGGCTTCAACGCGCTGGTGCTCAGCGCCGGGATCGACTGGCGCCAGGCGATGGTGCTGCGGGCGTACGCGAAGTACCTGCGGCAGGCCGGTTCGACCTTCAGCCAGGACTACATGGAGGACACCCTCCGCAACAACGTCCACACCACCCGGCTGCTCGTCTCCCTGTTCGAGGCGCGGATGTCGCCGGACCGGCAGCGCGCCGGGCGCGAGATCGTCGACGCCCTCCTCGAAGAGGTCGACGCGGCGCTCGACCAGGTGGCGAGCCTGGACGAGGACCGCATCCTGCGCTCCTTCCTGACCGTCATCAAGGCGACCCTGCGCACCAACTTCTTCCAGGAGGCACGCGGCGGGCACGCGCACGCGTACGTCTCGATGAAGTTCGACCCGCAGGCCATCCCGGACCTGCCCGCGCCGCGCCCGGCGTACGAGATCTGGGTGTACTCGCCGCGCGTCGAGGGCGTGCACCTCAGGTTCGGCAAGGTCGCGCGCGGCGGGCTGCGCTGGTCGGACCGGCGCGAGGACTTCCGTACGGAGATCCTCGGCCTGGTCAAGGCGCAGATGGTGAAGAACACCGTCATCGTGCCGGTCGGCGCCAAGGGCGGCTTCGTCGCCAAGCAGCTGCCCGACCCGAGCGTGGACCGGGACGCGTGGCTCGCCGAGGGCATCGCCAGCTACAAGATGTTCATCTCGGCCCTGCTCGACATCACCGACAACCTGGTGGCCGGCGAGGTCGTCCCCCCGGCGGACGTCGTCCGGCACGACGAGGACGACACCTACCTGGTGGTCGCCGCAGACAAGGGCACCGCGACGTTCTCGGACATCGCCAACGGGGTCGCCGAGAGCTACAACTTCTGGCTGGGCGACGCCTTCGCCTCCGGCGGCTCGGCCGGCTACGACCACAAGAAGATGGGCATCACCGCGCGCGGTGCCTGGGAGTCCGTCAAGCGGCACTTCCGGGAGCTGGGCGTCGACACCCAGAGCGAGGACTTCACGGTCGTCGGTGTCGGTGACATGTCCGGTGACGTGTTCGGCAACGGCATGCTCCTGAGCGAGCACATCCGCCTGGTCGCCGCCTTCGACCACCGGCACATCTTCCTGGACCCGACCCCGGACGCGGCCGTCTCGTACGCCGAGCGCCGCCGCATGTTCGAGCTGCCGCGCTCCAGCTGGGCCGACTACAACACCGACCTGCTGTCGGCCGGTGGTGGCGTCTTCCCCCGTACGGCCAAGGCGATCCCCGTCAACGCGCACGTCCGCGAGGCCCTCGGCATCGAGGAGAAGGTCGCCAAGATGACGCCGGCCGACCTCATGAGGGCGATCCTCAAGTCGCGGGTCGACCTCCTGTGGAACGGCGGCATCGGGACGTACGTCAAGGCCAGTACCGAGTCCCACGCGGACGTGGGCGACAAGGCCAACGACGCGATCCGCGTCGACGGCGCCGACCTGCGCGTCAAGGTCGTCGGCGAGGGCGGCAACCTGGGCCTGACCCAGCTCGGCCGGATCGAGTTCGCCCAGCAGGGCGGCAAGATCAACACGGACGCGATCGACAACAGCGCGGGCGTGGACACCTCCGACCACGAGGTGAACATCAAGATCCTGCTCAACGGCCTGGTCACCGACGGCGACATGACCGTCAAGCAGCGCAACAAGATCCTCGCCGAGATGACCGACGAGGTCGGCGCGCTCGTCCTGCGCAACAACTACGCGCAGAACACCGCGATCGCCAACGCGCTCGCCCAGTCCAAGGACATGCTCCACGCCCAGCAGCGCTTCATGCGCACCCTGGTCCGCGAGGGCCACCTCGACCGGGCCCTGGAGTTCCTGCCCAGCGACCGCCAGATCCGCGAACGGCTCGCCCAGGGACAGGGTCTGACCGGGCCCGAGACGGCCGTCCTCCTGGCGTACACGAAGATCACGGTCTCGGACGAGCTGCTGCACACCACGCTGCCCGACGACCCGTACCTGCGCACCCTGCTGCACGCCTACTTCCCGAGCGCGCTGCGCGAGAAGTTCGCCGAGCAGATCGACACCCACGCGCTGCGCCGCGAGATCGTCACCACGGTCCTGGTCAACGACACGGTCAACACCGGCGGTACGAGCTTCCTGCACCGCCTCCGGGAGGAGACCGGGGCGTCCCTGGAGGAGATCGTCAGGGCGCAGACCGCGGCCCGCGCGATCTTCCACGCCGCCGAGGTGTGGGACGGCGTGGAGGCGCTCGACAACACCGTCGAGGCGCCCGTCCAGACCCGCATCCGGCTGCACTCGCGCCGCCTGTGCGAGCGCGGCACCCGCTGGCTGCTCAACAACCGGCCGCAGCCGCTCCAGCTCGCCGAGACCGTCGAGTTCTTCGGCGAGCGCGTCGAGCAGGTCTGGTCCCAGCTCCCCAAGCTGCTGCGCGGCGCGGACCTGGAGTGGTACCAGGAGATCTACGACGAGCTGACCGGCGCCGGTGTCCCGGCCGAACTCGCCACGCGCGTGGCCGGGTTCTCGTCCGCCTTCCCGGCGCTCGACATCGTCTCGGTGGCCGACCGCACCGGCAAGGACCCGATGGACGTCGCCGAGGTCTACTACGACCTCGCCGACCGCCTCCACATCACCCAGCTCATGGACCGCATCATCGAGCTGCCCCGCGCGGACCGCTGGCAGTCCATGGCCCGCGCCTCCATCCGCGAGGACCTGTACGCGGCCCACGCGGCCCTGACCGCCGACATCCTCGCGGTGGGCAACGGCACCTCGACCCCCGAACAGCGCTTCATCACCTGGCAGGAGAAGAACGCGGCGATCCTGGGCCGGGCCCGCACGACCCTGGACGAGATCCAGGGCTCGGAGACCTTCGACCTCGCCAACCTGTCGGTGGCGATGCGCACCATGCGCACCCTGCTGAGGACGCACTCGTAGTACCTGGGTCGTAGCCGCCACGACCCTTCTCAGGAAGTCGCCGCGGCGCTACGACGAGTAGGTCGCCACGACGATCAGGGCGCCCCGGGCCGGACGGCTCGGGGCGCCCTTTTCACGGAGTGCCTTAGGCGTAATCGAAGGCGATTCGAGAGGAGCGCTTACTCAGCCCGGCTAAGCCTGATCATGTGACTTTGAACCTTGACGAGGAACGCGTGACCGAGCCCGTCCGCCCGGTGCGTGACGTCGTCCTGGAAGTCGTGAAGTTCGGGATCGTCGGCGGCAGCGGCGTGCTCGTCAACTTCGCGGTCTTCAACGCCCTGCTGCACGGCCTGCACTGGCCCGCGATGCTCGCGACCGTCCTGGCCAGCTGCATCGCGATGGGCGCCAACTACCTCGGCTTCCGCTATTACACCTACCGCGACCGCGACGCCCCCGGCGCCCGCCGGATCGCCCTGTTCTTCGTCTTCAGCGGCATCGGCGTCCTCATGGAGAGCGGCCTCTTCTACGTCGGCTACCACGGACTGGGCCTCCACGGTCCGCTCGAGGCGAATGTCGTGAAGGCCCTGTCGATCGTGCTCGCGTCAGCGTTCCGCTTCCTGGTCTACCGCACGTGGGTGTTCCGGGACGAGGACTGCTGACGGCCGTCCCGCGCCCTCAGGCGACCTTGCCGGCCGCCGGGGCGGGAGCCGCGGCCTTGGGCTTGTCGGCGCCGCCGGTGAAGGCCTCGTACGCCTCCAGCACGTCCTCCGTCGGCCCGTCCATCCGCAGCTCGCCGCGCTCCAGCCACAGCACGCGGTCGCAGGTGTCGCGGATCGACTTGTTGTTGTGGCTGACCAGGAACACCGTGCCCGCGTGCTGGCGCAGCTCGCGGATGCGCTCCTCCGAACGCCGCTGGAACGACCGGTCGCCCGTCGCGAGCGCCTCGTCGATCAGGAGGACGTCGTGGTCCTTGGCGGCGGCGATGGAGAACCGCAGCCGGGCGCCCATGCCGGAGGAGTACGTCCGCATGGGGAGGGTGATGAAGTCGCCCTTCTCGTTGATCCCGGAGAAGTCGACGATGCCCTGGTAGCGCTCCCTGACCTGCTCGCGGGACATGCCCATGGCGAGGCCGCCGAGGTACACGTTGCGTTCGCCGGTCAGGTCGCCCATGAGGGCCGCGTTGACGCCGAGGAGGGAGGGCTGGCCGTGGGTGTAGATACGGCCGTTCTCGACCGGGAGCAGGCCCGCGACGGCCTTGAGCAGGGTGGACTTGCCGGAACCGTTGGTGCCGATCAGCCCGATCGCCTCGCCCTTGTAGGCGACGAACGACACCTTTTTGACGGCGTGCACCTTGCGGACGCCCGCCGCCTTCTCGGCCTTCTCGCGGCGCATCATGCGGTTCAGGGCGGCGGTCGCGGAGCCGCGTCCGGCGCCGGTCCCGTTGACCCGGTAGACGATGTCCACGCCGTCGCAGACGACGGTGGGGACGGTGCTGTCGGCGGCCACGCGGGTCCGCTCGGTGTGGTACTCGACGGTCTGCTCAGCCACGGCCGTACGTCTCCTCAGCCTTCCAGAAGTAGATGAAGCCGCCGACTCCGGCGATCAGCGCCCAGGCGGTCGCCGCCGGCCACACGTGCGGGGGGAGCTGGCTGGAGTGGAAGCTGTCGATCAGCGAGTAGCGCATCAGGTCGATGTAGACGGCCGCCGGGTTGGTCTCCAGGGCCAGCGTCACGATGTGCGGCAGGTGGTCCTTGCTGGTCAGCTTGTCGATGCTCCACATGACGCCGGAGACGTACATCCAGGTGCGCAGCACGAACGGCATCAGCTGCGCGATGTCCGGCGTCTTCGCGCCCATCCGGGCCATGATCATCGAGACGCCCGCGTTGAACGTGAACTGAAGGAACAGCACCGGGACCGCCAGCAGCCAGGAGAAGCTGATCGGCACACCGAAGCAGAGCAGGATCACGATCAGGGCGGCCATCGAGAACAGCAGCTGCTGGAGCTGCTGGAGCGCGAACGAGATCGGCAGCGCGGCCCGCGGGAAGTGCAGCGCCCTGACCAGGCCGAGGTTTCCGGAGATCGCCCGGGTGCCCGCCATGATCGAGCTCTGGGTGAACGTCCAGATGAACACGCCCGTCACCAGGAACGGGATGTAGTCCGGGACACCGCGCTTGGTGCCCAGCAGGATGCCGAAGATGAAGTAGTACACCGCCGCGTTCAACAGCGGCGTCATCACCTGCCAGATCTGACCCAGCTTCGCCTGGCTGTACTGCGCGGTCAGCTTGGCGGTGGCGAACGCGGTGATGAAGTGGCGGCGCTCCCACAGCTGCCGCACGTACTCGGTCAGCGAGGGGCGGGCGCCACTGACCGTGAGGCCGTGGCGTGCGGCGAGCGCCGCGAGGTCGTCTTCGTCGGCCGGAGCCGGCGAATGGGGCGGTGTGTGGAGGACCTGGCTCACATCCGCTGCTTTCGCTCGGGGGGAGGGGGTGCGCGTCCGGCTGCCGTGTTCCGTTGCCCGGCGTTTTCTTACGCTTCTCTTTACGTTCTCTTACGTCGGGACGGGACCGTATCGTCGCAACGTGAGCGTAGGACGATTCGGCGTCGGAACGCAACCGTTTCGTCGTGACGGATGTGACGCGGCCGTTAGGTTTTGGACCGGGACGGGCCTGTTGCGTCGATACGGTCTGAGCGGGAGGAGTGTGGGGTGCGCGGAGGGTTGTCGGTACGGTGGCTTCATGGGGACGGGGCGGTGGCGTCCCCATGACGCCCAGGTTCTGCGGGCGGGAGGGGTCGGGTCCGTCGGGGCGAGGAGCCGGTCGCGTTGCGACGAACCCGTTCCGTCGCGACGCGCCCCGCGTCGGAACGCAACCGTTTCGTCGCAACGCCCCTATGCTTGAGCTATGACGACGAACGCCGACGAGCCCACGACACGTCAGCGCCGCCGCACCCCAGCCGGGGCGGCCGTACTCCGCGAGGATGTGACCGAAGCCATCCGGGCGGCGGTCTTCGAGGAGCTGGCGGCGGTCGGATATGCCCGGATGTCGATCGAGGGCATCGCGCGGCGCGCGGGGGTCGGCAAGACGGCGGTGTACCGCCGCTGGCGTTCGAAGCTGCACCTGGTGCTGGACGTCGTCTCGGCGATCGCGGTGATGGGGCTGCCGACGCCGGACACCGGTTCGCTGGAGGGTGACCTCCGGATGCTGTACGAGGTCACGTCACGCGCGCTGCGGCACCCCGTCGCGTCGCAGATCATCCCGGACCTCCAGGCCGAGGCCGCCCGCAACCCCGAGATCGCCGACGCCATGCAGAAGGCGCTGCGCGAGGGCCAGGAGGGCGTCGCCAGCAAGATCCTGGCGGCGGCGGAACGGCGTGGCGAGCTCCGCCCCGGCACGGACGAGGACCTGGCGCTGGACCTGATCTCCGGCCCCCTGTACTGGCGTGCCGTGGTGATCCGCAGCCCGAAACTCCCGAAGGGCTACCTGGGAGCGCTGGCCCGGGCGACGACGGAGGGGCTCAAGGCGCTGTAGGGCTCCGCCCGGCCTGTCGGCTCCCTCGCCCAGTCGGCGGGTCAGCCCTCCCCGCGGTCCAACCGCCGTGCCAGTTCCCCCAGTTCGGCGGCCCGCAGCACCCGCCCGCCGAACCCCGGCAGCGGCACCCGCACGGCCTCGCGCCAGCGCTCCGGGATCGCCGCACCCCCGTACACCGCTCCGGCGAGGCCGCCCGTGACCGCGGCGACGGTGTCCGTGTCGCCGCCGAGGTCGATCGCGGCGCGCAGGGCGTCCTCGTAGGAGGAGGTCGTCCGCAGGGACCAGACGGCGGAGGCGAGGCAGGGCCAGACGGCGCCGTTGAACTCGGTGGCCCGGTCGGGGTGCCAGTCGGGGGCGAGGACGACGGCGTAGCGCTCCCGGTGGTCGGGGTGGACGGAGCGGAGGGTCTCCTCGACGGCGTTCAGCGGGTCCCCGCCGTCCAGGGCGACGCGGATCAGCTCGTGGAAGACGGCGGTGCCTTCCCAGGCCGCGCGGTCTCCGTGGGTGAGTGCGGCGATACGGCGGCCGGCGTCCATCGTGGCCTCGCGTCCCGCGCGCGCGAAGTGCACGGCGGAGGGGGCCGCCCGCATCAACGCGCCGTTCCCCGCGCCCCGCTGGCTCGTCTGGAAGTGCAGGGCGGCGGCCAGGTCCCAGGGGTCGCCGCTGGTCAGCACCGCCTCGGTCCCCAGGCCGATGTCCTTCGGGTCGGCGGCGGCCCAGCGCCTGAACCGCTCGAACATGTCAAGGAGCCGGAGCCCGCCGCACTCCAGCAGGGACTCCGCGACGAGTACGGCCATCTGCGTGTCGTCGGTCGCCTCGCCCGGGTCCCAGCCGCCGCCCCCGCACATCTCACCGCCCTGACCGGGCACCGGGAAACGGGCGGAGAAGGCGCCTTCGGGGCCGAACTCGAAGGGTGCGCCGAGCGCGTCGCCGACGGCGGAGCCGAGGACGGCGCCCAGGGCGCGTTCCTCCCTGGAGGGGTTGTCCATCAGGATCGTGCGGCCTCCGGGTGCAGCCGCACCCATCCCTCCCACGCCGACGCGATCATGTCCTGGACGTCGTGCTTGGCCTTCCAGCCCAGTTCGGTGGTGATGCGGTCGGCGGAGGCGACGACGCGGGCCGGGTCGCCGGGGCGGCGCGGGTGGACGGTCGGGGGGCGGTCGTAACCGGTGACCGCGTTGATGCGGTCGATCATCTCGCGGACCGAAACGCCTTCCCCGCGGCCGATGTTGAGGGTCAGGGAGCGGCCCGGGGAGGCCTGGAGGGCGCGGGCGGCGGCGACATGGGCCTCGGCCAGGTCCACGACGTGGATGTAGTCGCGGACGCAGGTGCCGTCCGGGGTGGCGTAGTCGTCGCCGAAGACGCGCGGGGGCGCGTCCTCGGTGAGCTTCTCGAAGACCATGGGGACGAGGTTGAAGACGCCGGTGTCGGCGAGTTCGGGGGCGGCTGCCCCGGCCACGTTGAAGTAGCGCAGGGAGGCCGTGGACAGTCCGGTCGCCCTGCCGGTCGCGCGGACCAGCCACTCACCCGCGAGCTTCGTCTCGCCGTACGGCGACATCGGGGCGCAGGGCGTCTCCTCGGTGACCAGGTCGACGTCCGGCATGCCGTAGACGGCCGCCGAGGACGAGAACACGAACGACGGGACACCGGCCGTGGTGACCGCCTCCAGGAGGACGCGCAGGCCCTCGACGTTCTCCCGGTAGTAGTGCAACGGCCGGTCGACCGACTCGCCGACCTGCTTCTTCGCCGCCAGATGGACGACTCCGGTGACGTCCTGGTCGGCGAGGGTGCGGGCCACCCGTTCCGCGTCCAGGACCGAACCCACCACCAGGGGCACGCCGTCGGGCACGCGCTCGGCGATGCCGGTGGACAGGTCGTCGTAGACGACCGCCTGTTCGCCCGCCTCGGTCATCGCCCTCACGACATGCGCTCCGATGTAGCCGGCGCCGCCGGTGATCAGCCAGGTCATGTGCGGCCGTCCCCTCCGTCACTCGATCCGTGGTCAGTTCGCCACGCGCTGCGCCCCTCAGTCAATCAGGCGCCGGAGTGCGCCGAGGTCAACGGCTGGGACTCTCCGTAGGGGCCGGGCGACTGCACGCGCGTGTGCCGCGTCGCCGGGAGCGGCCTCGTCGACCGCCACAGGCGGACCAGGGAGAGGACGGCCGCGGCGGCCAGCAGGCCATTGCGTACGACCATGAGGCCGCAGCCCGTCCACGTGGAGTGGATGACGTCGGCGTACAGGACGGGGAACTCGACGGAGCTGACCGCGGTCGCCGCCACGATCAGCGCCGCCACCGGGCGCTGGGTGGTGTGCCGCGAGGTCAGGCAGACGGCGGCCAGGCCGAGCAGCCAGATCATGTACTGGGGGCTGATCACCCGGCTGGTCACCGTGAACAGCAGGACGGCGCTCAGCGCGGCGTCGTAGGGCGTCGCGTCGGTCCAGCGGCGGGCCCGGACCCGCCACAGCAGCAGCAGTCCGAAGGCGACCGCCGTGAGCGCGAGGGACGCGCCGGCGACGGAGGAGACGTACGGTCCCGTGAACTCCATCGCGCCGTACCGGTAGTGCACCTGCCCCGGCCAGCCGATGTGGGTCGCGAGGCCGAGGGCCGTGCCTCCGAGTGACTCGATCTGTACGCCCCGGCCGCCCTGTTGGCGCACGAAGGCGAAAGGATTGTTGAACAAGAGCGCGAGAGACATGAGCGACAAGGCTCCCGCCCCCACCGCCCACGTCGCCACCGACCGTGTCGCCCGCCCCCTCGGCATCCCCAGCAGCACCAGCGCGGGCCACACCTTCACCAGCGCGCCCAGTGCCGCGAACGCGCCGCACACGCGCGTGGAGCGCGACAACGTCAACAGGGAGATGACGGCGAACGCCGTGACCTGCACGTCGTAGCGGACGAGGGGCATGTGCAGGAGGAGGGGGAGGCAGGCGATCCAGTACGTGGCGCCGCGCAGGCTGTGACCTGGGCGGGTGCCCGCGTGGGCCAGGACCGCGGTGATCAGCGCGTCGGTCGCGAGGGTGAGGACGACGAACGCCTGGAAGTACGTCAGGTCCGGCAGCAGCGCGGGCGTCAGCAGGACGGGCCCGGCGCCCGGCGGGTACTGCCACAGCGGGTCGTGCGCCGGGAACGCGCCGTGGGACAGGACGCCGTACCAGTGGAGGTACAGGCGCCACACCTCCCGCGCGACCCCGCCGTGGCCGAGCAGGGGGAGGCCGTTGTACGCGAGGAGGAGGAGCATCCCCGCGCGGGTGGCGAGCCAGGCGAGGGTCAGGGCGAGGAGACGGTGTCTGCGGACGGCGTTCATCACGTCGGATCGTAAGCCGGGTGAATGCCGCAGGAATGCTAATACACCGTCAATCGTCGGTAAGAGCTTCCGAACGGTACAAAATCAGCCAGGTGGACAGCCAGGACGAGGACGAGAGCAAGCGGCGGTTCCGGTGGACGAGGACGGAGTCCGTGGCCGTGGCCGTGCCGGTGGCCGTCATGCTCGCCCTGGGGCTGTGGGGGCTCGACCGCGGCGGCATGTGGGGCGACGAGGGCGTCACGTTCATGGTCGGACGGCGCACGGTGCCGCAGATCTGGCGGCTGCTGCACGGCGTCGACGCGGTGCACGGCCTGTACTACCTCCTCATGCACGCCGTCCTCACCGTCCACCCCGGCGAGGTCGTCCTCCGCCTGCCCTCCCTGTGCGGCGCGGCGGCCACGGCCGGCCTCGTCGCGGCCCTCGGCACCCGCCTGGCCCGCCCCCGCGTCGGCCTCTGGGCCGGTCTCCTCTACGCGACCACCCCGCTGACCGGCCATTACGCGCAGGAGGGCCGCTCCTACGCCCTTGTCGCGGCCGGTGTCGCCGCGGCGACGCTGCTCCTGGTGCGGGCGTTGGAGGGACGGTCCTGGTGGCCGTACGGCGCGGTCCTCGCCGTGACCTTTCTGCTGCACGAGTTCGCGGTGCTGGTGCTCTGCGCGCACGCGGTGACGCTGGCGGCTGCGCGGGTGCGCGGGGCGGTGTGGCGCGGCTGGATCGCCGCGGTCGGAATCGCCGGGGGTGTCCTGATCCCGCTGGTGTGGGTCTCCGAACGGCAGTCGGCCCAGGTGGCATGGCTGAGGGTCCCGGACTGGGACACGACCGAACGCCTCGCCCGCGACTTCCTCGCCGTCACCCCGACCGGCATCGTCTTCTGGACCTCGATCGTCCTGATCCTCATCGGCCTGGGCGGCGGACGCCTTACGTCGGTCGCCCTGCCGCTGCTCCTCCTGCCACCGGTGATCCTGCTGTCCGTCTCCCAGTTCCGCCCGCTGTTCCACGAGCGGTATGTGCTGTACGCGCTGGCCGGGGCGCCGCTGCTGGTGGCGGCGGGGGCGGACCGGGTGGCGGTGGCGGTGCGCCGGCTCTGGCTGGAGGAGCGGGGCGTGCCGGGCGGCCGTCATACGGAGGACGAGCGGGCGGTGTCCGAAGTCGGCGGGCGGCGGGAGCCGGTCGGTGCGGTGAGTGGGCGTGGGGGAGGGACAGGGGCTGGGGCTGGGGGTGACCGTACGAGTGGGGTCGAAGCCGGAGGCGGGATCGCCGGTGCGACGGGAGCCGGACTCGGAGCCGACCGTGTGACGGCAGCCGCTGCCGCAGCCCCCGCCCGAGCCGGCAGCCGCCCACCCCTGGACAGCGTCCACGCGCACCTCAAGCCGCCAACTACCCGCCCCACCGGACCCGTTCACGGCTCCCTCCGCCGACCTCGCCGCCCCAACCGAACCCTCCGCCCCCATCTCCTCACCCTCGCCGGCGTCCTGGCCGTGTCCCTCCCCTTCCTCCACGGCCTCCCCGCCTACCGGAACGACCGTTCCGCGGATCGGCGGCCAGAGAATCTCGCCGCCGTCGCCGCGCTCGTAGGGCGTGAAGTGCGGCCGGGGGAGCCGGTGTTGTTCCTGCCGTCGTTCTGGCGGGTGACGGCGTCGGCGTATCCGGGGCCGTTCGCCGGGGCCAGGGATCTGGCGTTGGGGGAGTCGGGGGCGAGGTCGGGGACGCTGAGCGGGCGTGAGGTGGGGCCGGGGGAGTTGCGGGCGCGGCTCGCCGGGGTGGACCGGGTGTGGATCGTCGCGCAGTCGAATCTGCTGCCCTCGCGCTGGGTGCCGGGCGACCCGACCGACCGGGTCAAACTCGACGTCGTGGACGGGGAGTTCGCGCGCCGGCAGGAGTACGTGCACGGGCGCGTGAAGCTCGCCCTCTACATCCGCCGGATGCCTCCGCAGGACACCGGGGCTCACGGGGCCGCCCATGTCAGCCGCTACGCCTGCTCCACCGCCGCCGCGTCCAGCGCCCCGGTGAGCTGATCGAGCCGCTCCCGCAGCGCGCGGATCTCGTCGAGGTCGAAGCCGGTCGCCCCGAGGATGCGCCGAGGCACCTCGACCGCCCGCTCGCGCAGTGCGACGCCCTCGTCGGTGAGCCGCACCTCCACCGACCGCTCGTCACGGACGCTGCGCTCACGCCGTACCAGACCGGCCGTCTCCAGTCGCTTGATCAGCGGGGACAGCGTGCCGGAGTCGAGTCGCAGGTGTTCGCCGAGCTTCTTGACGGGCAGCTCGCCGTGCTCCCACAGCACCAGCATCACCAGGTACTGCGGGTACGTGAGCCCGAGGTCCTTGAGGATCACGCGGTAGACGCCGCCGAAGGCGCGTGACGCGGCGTTCAGGGAGAAGCAGATCTGCTGGTCGAGGCGGAGCCAGTCGGTGGTCGGCGTGGGAGTCATGACCCCAGGATAGCGCGAGTGGGCCATTTAGTTGTGCACAATTTAATTGTGTGCTTTACTTATGGCCGTGAGGCGGTCCGGACACCCGGGCCGGTCACCCCCGCAAGGACTTACGAGAGGGATGGTTTCCATGGACGCGATCTACACCGCCGTAGCCACCGCCACCCACGGCCGCGACGGCCGCGCGGTCAGCAACGACGGCAAGATCGACCTTCAGCTCGGCATTCCGACCGAGATGGGCGGCAACGGCCAGGGCACCAACCCTGAGCAGCTGTTCGCCGCCGGTTACGCCGCCTGTTTCGGCAGCGCGCTGGGCGTCGTGGGCCGCCAGGCCAAGGTGGACGTCACCGACGCCGCCGTGACCGCCGAGGTCGGCATCGGCAAGCAGGGCGAGGGCTTCGGCCTCAAGGTGACCCTGCGCATCGAGCTCCCCGACACCGTGGACGAGGCGACCGGCCGCAAGCTCGTCGAGACCGCTCACCAGGTCTGCCCCTACTCGAACGCCACCCGCGGCAACATCGAGGTCGACCTCGTCATCGAGTAGTCACGTCGAGCAGTTCCGTCGAGCAGTCACCACGACGCTTCCACGACCCCGGCGACGAGCGCGGCACACCTCGTCGCCGGGGTCGCGGTTCACCGTACGGAGCGAGCCTGCCCCCCAACCCCTTGCCCCGGCACGGGAGTCGACACGGGCGCGGGCGCGACGGCCGTCCCCCGCACCACACTCTCCAGCAGCAACGGCACGCCCACCACCGGCAGGAGCCACACCAGCACGATCAACCGCCCACCCCACACGCTGATGTCGGGATGCGCGGCCTGGGTGAGAATCCCCGTGAACGCGGCCCCGGTCAGGAACACCCCGAACGCCGGCCGCCGCGCGGCACCCCACGCCCCCGCGCCGAGCGCCGCCGCGAGCATCGGCTGCCACAGCTGCTGCCGCGTCCACTCCAGCCAGAAGTTCGCTTCCAGGTGCAGGAATTCGGGCCACAGCCGGGTCCGGTCGGGGCGTGCGTAGTGGTCGGTCAGCAGGTCCTGGAGGCTGTCGGTCTGCGTCGGATAGTGCAGCGCGCTCGCCAGAACGAGCGTGCCCAGAGCGGCAGTCGCCCCGAACCCGGCGACCGCCAGCAACGCCCGCCCCGGCGCCCGCCCGCGCCGCCACCGTCCTACGGCGACCAGCGTGCCCGCACCGGCCAGGCACAGCCCGAGGAACAGGGCCTGCGAGTGCTTGACCGTGAAGAGGAGCACCAACGAGCCGCCGACCAGGGCGAGTCCGGCACGCGTGCGCCGCCCCTTCAGGACCAGCGCGCACCCCCACACCGCCGCCAGCGTCAGGGCCGTCATCAGCCCCTCGGTCATCGGCCGCATCGAGGTCGTCCCGCACGGCAGGACGTAGTAGAGCGCCTGCCCGGTCAGCGCGAGCGGCACCGACACGGACAGCGTGCGCAGGATCAGGAAGACGAGGACGCCCCCCAGCACGGTGAGGACGACACTCGCCGACCACATCCCCCAGACCGGCCCGAGCAGCGTGACGAACAGGACCAGGAACACCGGGTATCCGGGCCGCACTTCGAAGATCCGCATGAAGCGTTCCGACGAGAACGGCGCGATGAACCCGCCCGTCTGCCCGGCCCGCAGCCGGGCGTCCACGCCCCGCCACTCCGCGTCCCGGCACTTCTTCGCGACCCGCGCGGCGGGGTCCTTGCCGTGGAAGGTCAGCGGGTTCACGCTCTGGTCGCGCCGCGCGATCGCCCCCCTGCTCGCGCAGGAGTAGTCGATGGCGACGGCCGCCGCCTCGCGCGTGCTCTCACCGCGCAGACTCAGCGCGTACGACAGGTAGTTCTTCGTGTCGGGAGTCGCCCGCCCGGTGACATTGGCGAGTTGGAGCACCGCGAACACGGCGGCCAGCACCAGCACCCACGTGCGCGCCCTCATGACGACACCACCTGGTCGCGCCCGCTGACCGGAGAGGGAACCCGCGCACCGGACCCGGCCTGGGGAAGCCAGTCGGTCTCCCCCAGAAGCAGCGTCCGTACGACCCTCTCGGCGGCCCTGCCGTCCTCGAACTCGCAGAACCGCGAACGGAATTCACCCCGCAGCCGCGCCGAGTCCCCGTCCCGCCACGCACCCGACGCGAACAGCCACGCCAACTCCCGGTAGGAGGTGGACACATGACCAGGTGGCGCGGCGGTGACGTCGAAGTAGGTGCCCCGGCTGGCCGCGTACGCCTCCCGGTCGTCCGCGTGCAGCACGATCGGCCGGTCCAGGTTGGCGTAGTCGAACATCAGGGCCGAGTAGTCGGTGACCAGCGCGTCGGACGCCAGCATGACGTCCTCCACGGAGGGTTCGTCGGTCGCGTCCACCAGGACCCCGCGCCGGTGCAGGTCCGCGAGCCCCATCCCGCGCGCGGGCCCGGTCGCGAGGGACGGGTGCAGCCGTACGACGAGGGTGTGCTCGGGGCCGAGGTCCTCGGCGAACCGGGCCAGGTCGAGGCGGTCGACGTGGCCGCCCCGGACGTACTCGCGGCGGGTCGGCGCGTACAGCACGACGGTGTGGCCGGCGGGGATGCCGAGCCGCTCCCGGACCGCCGCCCCCGCTTCCGGAGTCGCGCCGACGAGGACGTCGTTGCGCGGACTCCCGGTCCGCGCCGAAGCGAAGTGGCACGGATACGCCCGCTCCCACACCAGCTCGGAGTACCGGTTGGCGACGAGGCTGTGGTCCCAGCGGTCGGCGCGGCGCAGCATCTGCGGTACGTCGATGCCGTGGCGGGCGCCGGGCTTGTCGAGGAGGTCGGCCGCCATGTACTTGAGCGGGGTGCCCTGGTGGGTGTGGATGTGGACGCTGCCGGGGCGCTTGGTGACGGTGCCGGGCCAGTTGACGTTGTTCACGAAGTACGTCGCGCGCGAGGTGAGTTGGCGGTACCGCGGGGTGTCGAGGAGGACGTGCTCGACGTCCGGCGGCAGCAGCGCGGCCTGTTCGGCGTCGCGTACGACCCACACGCCCCGGAGCCGCGGGGCGATCTCCCGTGCCTTCCAGTAGACGGCGGCCGGGTCGCCCAGTACCCCGCTGTGCGAGAACGCCGAGTACAGCACGAGGCCGGGGTCGAGCGACCGGCGTGCGTGCAGCGCGGCCCAGCCGCCCTTGACCCGCCCGGCCACCGCCTTGCGGGCCTGCGCCGCCCGGCGTTCCAGCTGCCGCCCGGCCCGGCCCGCCTGCCGCCGCACCTGGTACAGCGCGTAACTGCCCTCCAGGACACGGACTTCGGCGTCCACCTTGACGCCCGCCGGCTTGTGCTTGGCGAACAGCTCGGCCGTACGGCGGAAGAACTCGGCCCTGTCGGACGGGGGCAGCCGGTCCGGCTTGGCGAGGATGTCGAGACAGTGCTCGCCCATCTTGCGGTGCAGATACGGCAGCCAACTCGCCAGCTCCGGCCGGGAGTCGACGAACGCGAAGACCCGCTCGTACTGGTCGTGGATGTCGAAGTGCTTGCGGCTGGTGGTGGACAGGATGTTGCCCTGGCGCCGCTGCCGGTAGTTCAGGCAGATCCGGTCGAGGGTGGCGATCCGCTCGGCGCTGAGCATCACCGGGAACGTCCAGGGCGTGTCCTCGTAGTAGCCCGGCGGGAACTCGAAGGCGTGCTTGTGGACGAACTCCCGGCGGTACACCTTGTTCCACACGACCATCAACAGGTCGAGGATCTCCGGGTGTTCGGCGACCGTGAAGGTGCCGTCGACCTCCGCGAGGAGATGCGCGAGGACGTTGCGCCGGGTGCCGCCCCACCAGTAGGTGCGGGCGTAGTCGAAGACCAGGACGTCCGGGTCGCCGCTCTCGTCGAGCCGGTCGGCCATCGCGCGCAGCGCGCCCGGGGTGAGGGTGTCGTCGCTGTCGAGGAAGAAGAGGAAGTCGCCGGTGGCCAGGGGCAGTCCGGCGTTGCGGGCGCGGCCGAGGCCGACGTTCTCCGGGAGGTGCAGCACCTGTACGCGCGGGTCGCGGGCCGCGTACTCGTCGAGGATCGCGCCGCACCCGTCCGGCGAGCAGTCGTTCACGGCGATCACCTCGATGTCCCGGTAGGACTGCTCCAGAACCGAGTCGAGGCACTCGCGCAGAAAGCCCTGCACCTTGAAGACGGGGACGATGACGCTGAAGCGGGGCACTTCGGGTTCAGCTCCTTACGAGGGTGGCGGCGGGGGCCGGGACGCGCTCCGCGAGCGGGATCACGGGCGGCAGGGTCTCCGGCGGCTCGCTGAGGAACACCCGGCGGACGACCCGCTCGGCGGCCAGCCCGTCGTCGAAGTCGCAGAACCGGGACCGGAATGCGGCCCTGAGCGCCGTGGACTCGGCCCCCGCGTACGAGCCGTCGCGGAACACCTGCGCCAGCTCCTCGGGCGTCCGGGTGACCGGGCCCGGCGGTGCCTCCATGAGGTCGAAGTAGACGCCCCGCGTCTCCCGGTAGACCTCCCAGTCGTCGGCGTACACGACGATCGGCCGGTCGAGGTTGGCGTAGTCGAACATGATCGACGAGTAGTCGGTGATCAGCGCGTCGGCGGCCAGGCAGACGTCCTCGGAGGAGCGGTGCCCGGTCACGTCGATGATCCGGCCGCTGCTCTCGGCGCGGCCCTGGTCGTAGAAGTAGTGGGCGCGCAGCAGCACGACCACGTCCTCGCCGGCCGCCGCGCAGAACGCCTCCAGGTCGAGGCCGGTGTCGAAGCCGGTCCGGTAGTCGCGGTGGGTGGGCGCGTACAGGACGGCCGTCTTGCCTTCCGGTACCCCCAACTCGCGCCGGACTCGGGCCACTTCGTCGGCGGTCGCCGTGTAGTACACGTCGTTGCGCGGATAGCCGTACTCCAGCGTCTCGTACGAGCCGGGGAAGGCGCGCTCCCACATCTGGGTGGAGTGCCGGTTGGAGGAGATGTTGTAGTCCCAACGGTCCACCCGGGCCAGCAACTTGGCGAAGCTGCCGGTCGCGGCGGCCACCACCGGGTACGTCGACTGGTCGACGCCCATCTTCTTCAGCGGGGTCCCGTGCTGCGTCTGGACGTGCACACTGCCGGGCCGCTTGACGACGCCCTCGGCGAAGTTGGCGTTGTTCACCAGGTAGGTGGCGCGTGCCAGCACCTCCCAGTACTTGCGGCTCCCGATGACGGCGTGCTCGACACCCTTCGGTACGGCGTCCACCGCGTCCGGCTCCACCAGGAACACCGAGCGGATGTGCGGGGCGAGTTGACGCGCCTTGGCCTCGATCGCGGCCGGGCTGCACGCGTAGCCCCGGCCCCAGTAGGCGCAGTAGACGGCCAGGTCGGGGTCCAGCGGGCGGCGCAGATCGCGGGCGTAGCGCAGCCGGGTACGCAGCATCCGGGGGCGCGGGACCTTCCCCCAGGCTCTCGACTTCGCCCGGCTCGGGGGGACCCCCATGGCCGCCCCCACCACCGACCGGTTGGCACCGCGCAGGGCCTTGAACGCCGTGTACGCCCCCGACGCCAGCAGCCGGTGCTGCACCCCCAGACTCCCGCCCGGCGCACGGAAGCCGGCGGGCCGGTGCGCGCGGTACAGCCGTCCCGCCCGACGGAAGAACGCCCGGTGCCCGGAGGGGAGCCGCTCGGGCCGGGACGCGGTCTTCAGCACCACGGCGAAGAGCTGCTCGAACAGCGCGTGCGACCGCTCCGGAGCCAGACCCTGCGCCGCCGTGAGGACCAACTCCACCTGGTCCAGGAGCTGGTGGTGATGGTCTCCCGGAAGGTTGAGCCGGCTGCCCTGCCTGCGCAGCAGGTGCCGTACGACGACCGAGCGCAGGACCGCGACCCGCTCGGCGGCGACGGTGACCCGGCCGCCCCAGCCCAGGTCCGTGAACCGGCCCTCGGGGAAGGTGAGCCGGTGCTCGGCGAGGAAGGCGCGGCGGTAGGCGGCGCTCCATGCCGGGAGCTGGATGCCCGTCAACTGCGGTGTCTGGGCGGGGGAGAAGGCGCCCGCCGGGGTCTTCGCGAGCAGTGGGGCGGCCGGGTTGGTGGGCTCGCCCTCCCACCACGGGGTGCGCTCGTGCTCGAAGTACAGGACGTCGACGTCACCGGTCTCCGTGAGCCGGGCGTCCAGCGCGGCCAGTGATCCCGGGGCGAGGGTGTCGTCGCCGTCCAGGAACAGGACGTAGGTGCCGGTCGCCGCGCGGAGACCGGTGGTGCGGGCCCCGCTGAGCCCGGCGGAGGGCGGGGAGTCGACCGGCGCCACCCGGGAGTCCTGCCCGGCGTGATCGGCGGCGACGTCGGCGGCCGGGGAGCCTGGGCCGTCGCAGACCGGGATCAGCTCGAAGTCGCCGTAGGACTGCGCGAGGACCGAGTCCAGGGCCAGGGACAGCCGGCCGGCGACCCCGTGGGACGGGACGATGATGCTGAAGCGGGGCATTCTGTTCTTTCTCCAGTGGTACGGAGGGGCCGGGTCAGTGCGCGCGGCGGGCTCTGGGGCGTCCGGTCGGGCGCCAGGTGGACGGGCGGGTCGGAGTGGGGCGAGACGGGCTCGAAGGCATGTGAACTCCCCGGTGTGGAAACGGCGTTCAGAGTCGGTCGGTGACGGGCAGGGACGCCGTGGGCTGCGGCACGGTGGCGAGCGGGGAGCGCGTGAGGCCCTCGGCGGCGGACGGCACCGGGTGACGTTCGGCGAGCGGCACGACCGGCGGCAGGTCGGTTTCGCCCAACACCACGTGGCGGACGACGCGTTCGGCGGCGCGGCCGTCGTCGTAGGGGCAGAAGCGCTCGCGGAACGCGGAGCGCAGCTGGGCCGAACGGGAGCCGCGCCAGTGGCCGGTGGCGAAGATGTCGATCAGCTCGTCCTCGCTGCGCGCGACCGCGCCCGGCGGGAAGGCGCGCAGGTCGAAGTAGGTGCCGCGGGCCGCCTCGTAGGCCTCCCAGTCGTCGGCGTGGATGACGATCGGGCGGTCGAGGTTGGCGTAGTCGAACATCAGGGACGAGTAGTCGGTGACCAGCGCGTCCGAGGCCAGGCAGAGCGATTCGACGCTGGGGTGGTCGCTGACGTCGATGATCCGGCCGCCGGACGCGGGGGCGAGGGGGCCCTCGTGCCAGTAGTGGGCGCGGGCCAGCACGACATAGCGCGGGCCGAGGCGGCGCAGGACGCGGTCGAGGTCGAGGTGGGCGCGCTGGGTGCGGCGGTAGTCGCGGTGGGTCGGGGCGTAGAGCAGGGCGATGGTGTCCTGCGGGATGCCGAGCGCGTCGCGCAGCCGGGCCACGTCGGCCGAAGTCGCCTGCTGGAAGACGTCGTTGCGGGGATAGCCGTAGGCGAGCGTGGTGTAGCTGCCGGGGTAGACGCGCTCCCAGGTCAGGGTGGTGTGGAGGTTGGGGGACAGGACGTGGTCCCACTTGTCGACGCCCCTGAGGAGCTCGGCGAAGTCCATGTCCCGTGCCGCGGCGGGGCGTTCCTGGAGGTCGAGGCCCATGTGTTTGAGCGGGGTGCCGTGTTGGGTCTGGATCATGACCTGGCCGGAGCGCTTGACCAGCCGGCGGTCGAAGTTGACGTTGTTCACCAGGTACTTGGAGCGGGCCAGCGCGGTCCAGTACGCGGCCGTGTTGGGGCGCAGTCTGCGCGTCGCGGCCGGGATCGTGTGGTGGTGCTCGGGGCGGGCGATCCACGCGGTGCCGATGTGCGGGGCGTGGGTGCGGAACGCGGTCTCCAGCGCGCCCGGGTTGCAGCTGTGGCCGCGCCCCCAGTAGGCGGCGAATACCGCGCGATCCCTGAGCGGGAGCCGGAGTTGGACCCGGTAGTGGAACTGGAGGACTGCCGCCCTGAGCGCGCGCAGCGCCTTCGCGGCGAGCTTGACCGTCCGTCGGCGCCAGCTCATCGCCGTCTGAAGCGCGCGGAACGTGCGGTGGACGCCGAAGTGGACGAGCGTGTGGCGCAGCCGGGTGCGCGGCGGGACCGGGGTGCCGGGGATGCGGTAACGGCGGTAGGAGGCACGGGCCTTGCGCAGGAACTCGGCACGTGTGCCGCGCGGGAGGCGGTCGGGCTTGGTGAACACCGTCGTGAGGTGGTCGACCATGCGGCGGAACAACACCGGCCGCCACTGGTCGAGTTCGGGGCGCGCGGCGATGAACTCGAAGACACGGTCGTACTGGTCGAAGACGTCGAAGTGCTTGCGGCTGGTGGTGCCGAGGATGTTGCCCTGGCGGCGCTGGCGGTAGTGGACGCAGACCCGGTCGAGGGTCGCGATCGTCTCCGCCGCCATCAGGACCGGGTAGGTCCACGGGGTGTCCTCGTAGTAGCCGGGCGGGAAGGCGAAGCCCTCGCGCTCGACGAACTCCCGTCTGTACGCCTTGTTCCAGGCGACCATGATGACCCGGAGGAGCCCGGGGCGGTCCTCCAGGCGGAAGGGCGCCGGGCCCTCTTCGGTGAGCTGGGCGGCGACCTTGTTGCGGCGGCTCTCGCCCGACCAGTAGGTGCGCGCGTAGTCGAAGACCAGGACGTCCGGTTCGCCGGTCTCCTTGAGACGGTCGGCGATCGCGCGCAGCGCGTCGGGCGTGAGCGTGTCGTCGCTGTCGAGGAAGACGAGGTAGTCGCCGGTCGCCTCTTCCAGACCGGCGTTGCGGGCCCTCCCCAGGCCCTGGTTCTCGGGGAGATGGACGGCGCGCACACGGGCGTCGCGGGCCGCGAACTCGTCGATGATCACGCCGCAGGCGTCCGGCGAGCAGTCGTCGACCGCGATCAGCTCCAGATCCGGACACGACTGGGAGAGCACCGATTCCAGGCATTCGTGCAGGTACGCCTGGACCTTGTACACGGGGACAATGACACTGAACCTGGGCAAGGGACATCCATGGGTCGGTCGGCGCGGGCGTTCTGCCCGGGAACGGCCGATGGAGTGACTTGGTTACGGTACGTACGGCATACGGGGGACGTGCGGTGAACGCGAAGGGGCGGGCCGGTGACGGCCCACCCCCTCGAACTATGTTCCGTTTGCGGTTATTTGACCGCGCCCGCCATCACGCCGGACACGAACTGCCGCTGGAACGCGAAGAACACGGCCAGCGGGATCACCATGGAGATGAACGCACCGGGTGCCAGCACGTCGATGTTGTTGCCGAACTGGCGTACCTGCGTCTGGAGTGCGACCGTGATCGGCTGCGTGCTCGACTTGGTGAACACCAGCGCGACCAGCATGTCGTTCCACACCCACAGGAACTGGAAGATGCCGAGGCTCGCGATCGCGGGCCCGCCCAGCGGCATCACGACCCGTGCGAAAAGCCGGAGTTCACCGGCGCCGTCCAGCCGGGCCGCCTCCAGGAGTTCGCGCGGGATCTCCGCGAAGAAGTTCCGCAGCAGGAACACCGCGAACGGCAGTCCGTAGCCGACATGGAAGAGGATCACCCCGAAGATGGACCCGAACAGGCCGATCTTGCCGAAGAGTTCGGCGATCGGGATCAGCGCCACCTGCACCGGCACCACCAACAGGCTGACCACGCCCAGGAACCACCAGTCGCGGCCCGGGAACTCCATCCACGCGAAGGCATAGCCCGCGAGCGCGCCGATGACCACGACGAGGAGCGTCGCCGGGACGGTGATCAGGACCGTGTTCCACAGCGAGTTGGTGATGTCGCTGTTCTCCAGCAGCGTCTTGTAGCTGTGGAAGGTGAGTTGGGACGGCTGGCTGAAGACCTTCCACCAGCCACTCGCGCTCATGTCCTCCGGACTGCGCAGCGAGGACAGCAGCAGCCCGATCGTCGGCACCAGCCAGAACAGGCCGACGACGATCAAAAACACCCGGACCAGACCCCCGCTCGCCGCCGCCGCGAGCCGTGAGCCGAGCGACTCCCGCGCCTTGACGACCTCAACAGGGCTGGTTCTACCGAGACTTCCGGCCTCCGTGGTCATCGCCGCACCTCCCGCCGCAGTCGCCGTACGTTGAAGAGCATCACCGGGATCACCAGCAGCAGCAGGAACACCGAGATCGCGCTGGCGATCCCCGGCTGGTCCTCCGAGAAGCCCTTCCGGTACAGCTCCAGGGCCAGCACGTTCGCGTCGTCCTGCGAGGAGCCCGGGGCGATGATGAAGACCAGGTCGAAGATCTTCAGCACGTTGATCATCAGCGTGACGGCGACGACCGCGAGCACCGGCGCCAGCAGCGGCACCGTGACCCGCCGGAACACCTGCCACTCATTGGCCCCGTCGACCCGCGCCGCCTCCAGCAACTCCCGCGGCACACCCGCGAGTCCGGCCGCGATCAGCACCATCGCGAACCCGGCCCACATCCACACGTACGACCCGATGATGGCCGGCGTCACCAACGACGGGCCCAGCCACTCCACTCCGTTGTACGGCTGCTTGAAGTTGCTTGCCGGGAGCCGGAGTTGGGCCCCGTCGGCCTTGGCGGGCAGGGTGAAGGTGCCGTCGCCCGCGGCCTTGGCCGAGGCGACCACCTTGCCGTCCTTCACCGCCTCGATCCTCATCCCGCCGTAGCCGAGTTCGGACGGGTCGACCCCGCCGAGCCTGCCGACGCCCTTGCCCCGGGTGAAATCCTGCCAGGTCGTGCCGGTGATCTTCCCCGGCTCGGCCTTCGCGGCCACGGCCTTCTTCGCGCCGCCGGGCATCTGGTCGGGGGCGACACCGACCAGGGGGAGCGTGACGGTCTGGCCCGTGTGGACCGTCGTACTGGTGATGAAGCCGCCGTGGTCCGCCTTCAGCGGTGACTCGCGGCCCGGGTGGGCGTTCGGGAACGCCGACGACGAGGCGAACGTGTCGTGGACACCGACCCAGACCGCGTTGGCGACCCCCTTGTGCGGGTCCTGGTCGTAGACGAGGCGGAAGATGATGCCGGCGGCCAGCATCGAGATCGCCATCGGCATGAAGACGACCAGCTTGAACGCCGTGCCCCAGCGCACCCGTTCGGTCAGCACCGCGAAGATCAGACCGAGGGCGGTGGCGACCGTCGGCGCGAAGATCACCCAGATGATGTTGTTCTTCAGGGCGGTGCGGATGCCGTCGTCGGTGAACAGGGCCTTGTAGTTGTCGAAGCCGGCGAAACCGTCACCGGCCTGGTTGCCGAAGCTGCGGACCAGCGAGTACCCGATCGGGTAGACCACGAGCGCGCCGAGCAGCACCAGGGCGGGCAGCAGGAACAGCACTGCCACGGTCCTGCGGGTGCCGGTCACGCTCTTGCGCTTGCGGGGCGCGGCGGGGGCCGGAGGGGCCTCCGCCGCCGCGGCCGACGTCATCGCCGACCCATCCCCTCGATGCCGTGTCCGGTCATCGCCGGATCAGCTCCCGCTCGCGTACGCCGCCGCCGCGTCCTTCTCCAACTGCGCCTGCGTGCCCGCGACATCGGCCGGGTTCTTCAGGAAGTCTTGGAGGTCCTTCCACTCGCCCTTGCCGGGCGTGCCGCCGAAGGACTGCGGGGCCTGGTCCGACATGTCGAAGCGGAAGTCGTCACCGGCCGCGACGAGCGCCTTGGCGATGGTCTGCTGCACCGCGTTCGGATACGCCGAGTCCGGCACGTTCTTGTTCGGGGAGAGATAGCCGCCGAGCTTCGCCTGGATCGTCGCCGCGTCCGGTGAGGCGAGGAACGTGGCCAGCGCCTGCGCCGCCTTGGAGTCCTTCAGGATGACGGCCGCGTCGCCGCCGGAGACCACGGGCGCGGTCGAACCCACCGCCGGGAACGGGAACACCTTCGCGTCCGTGCCCACCTTCGCCTTGGTCTCACCGATGTTGACCTGCACGAAGTCGCCCTCGTAGACCATCGCGGACTTCGGCTGGTCGCCGCCGTTGAACGTCTGGGTGACGGACGCCGGGAACTCCGTCTGGAGCGCGCCGCTCTGACCGCCCGCGATGTAGGCCTTCTTGCCCCAGATCTGCGCCAGCGTGGTCAGGGCCTGCTTGACGGACGGGTCCGTCCACTTGATCTTGTGCTGGGCGAGCTGGTCGTACTTCTCCGGCCCCGCCTGCGACAGATAGATGTTCTCGAACCAGTCCGTGAGCGGCCAGCCGTCCGCGCCCGCGACCGAGAACGGGGTCACCCCGGAGTCGTAGATCGTCTGCGCGGTCGTCAGCAACTCCGCCCAGGTCTTGGGCTCCTTGGCGCCCGCGTTCTCGAAGACCTTGGCGTTGTACCAGATCAGCGACTTGTTGGCCGCCTTGTAGTACACGCCGTACTGCTTGCCGCCGACCTTGCCGATGTCCTGCCAGCCCTGCGAGTAGTTCTTCTGCAACTCCTTCAGGGCGTCGGGGCCGAGGGGCTTGGCCCACTTCTTGTCGACGGCCTGCTTGATGGCGCCGGGCTGCGGGAGCATCGCGACGTCCGGCGGCTGGCCGCCCGCGATCTTCGAGCCGAGGAAGTTGATGATCGGGTCCTGCGCGGGCACGAAGGTGACCTTCGCCCCCGTGCGCTTCTCGAACTCCGAGAGGACCGCCTTGAAGTTCTTCTGCTCGGCACCCGTCCACACGGCGGCCACTTCGAGGCTCGCGCCGTTCAGCTTGGGGAGGGCGACCGTGCCCGCGGACTCCGAGGGACTGCCCGATGTGCTGTTGTCGCTCTTGTTGTCGCTGCCGCCTCCACACGCGGCGAGCGAGAGCGTCAGTGCTCCCGCGGCGACAGCCGCCGCTGTACGTACGGTGGTGCGTGTCCGATGTGTCCTGCTCGTGCTGCGCATCACTGCCCCGTTCTTCGTTCCTCGTCGAACGCTCGAACGCTTCCGTGCGCACTGGTCTACGCCCGGTCCTTGAACCCGGCAAGATGGCGTCCGCTGTCAAGTACGCGATCGTGATTGGGTCGTGACGTGGGGTTGTGTGCGCGACCTGTGAAAGATCAGAGGAGCGACGGCACCTCCGCCGCCGACACCGAGCGCGTCGCCCGCTCCAGCGCGCTCGCCAGGAGCGCCAAGTCGGTCGGTCCGTTGCCGAGTTCACGGACCGGGCGGCGGGCCGGGGGATCGCCCATGCGCTGCCACTCCAGCGGCACCACCGTCGGTCGGAGCGTCGCCGTGCGCGGGATACGGCCCGTCACCCGGCCCCCCTGGAAGGGCGTGCTCCGGCCGTCCGCCAGGATCAACCGCCCACGCCCCGGCGCCGGTTCGTCCGGACCCTGGGTGATCGCGTCGAGGGCGACCCGCAGCGTGATGTGCCGGGCGGGCTCCGTCTCGCACGTACGGGCCTCCACGGCCGCCGCCGCCACCAAGTGCACGCCGAGCCGCTCGCCCTCGCGGACCACCGCCTCCAGCGCGCGTATCACCGACCCCGCGGCCGGGCGGCCGGGGGAGCCGAGCGGGGGTTTCACCAGCGCGTCCAGATCATCCACGACCACCACCAGACGGGGCAACGGCGGTGCCGCCTCCGTCTGTTGACGCGCCGCCGCCGACGGGCGCAGCCGGATCGTCGAACTCGGCGGGGAGTCCAGGTCCCCGGCACCCGACGTGCCGCGCTGGGCGATGATCCGCCCCGACACCTCGTGCCGTCCATGCCACTCGGCGAAGCCGACCCGGCCCAGCAACTCGGCCCGCCGCTTCAGCTCCGCGCTCAGCGACTGCGCGAACTCCCGCATCCGGACAGGGTCGTTGGCGGTGAGATGCGTGGTCACATGCGGTACGTCCGTGCAGACCCGCAGACCCTCGCCGTGACCGCCTCCCCCGGAGGGGCTGCCCCCGGCGCCCACGCTGTCCCGGCCGTCCATCAGCACGATGCCCAGCCGGTCAGGGCGCTCGGCGGCGGCGAGGGACGCGACGACCGCCCGCAGCAACTCCGTACGCCCGCTGCCCGGAGGGCCCTCGATCAGCAGATGCGGTCCCTCGGTGGCGAGGTCCGCGGAGACCGGCCCGCGCGGACCGGCCCCGAGCACCGCCCAGGCCCGCCCGCCGAGCGCGTCCTTGTCGTCACCGGCGTCCGCCCAGCGCGCCAGCAGCGACGCCGGGGTGGCCCGGGCCAGCCCCAACTCGTCCAGCAGGCGCGCCGACTGGGGCAACGGCGCGGACACGCGCGCGTGCCGCTCGTGCGCGGGACCGTCCGCCCTGAGCGGGGCGAGCGCCCGCGCGAAGCGCTCGGCCCACGCGAGGGAGACGGCGTCCACAGCGGCGATGGTGCCGTTGCCCACCGGGCCGGGCCCGGTTGAGCCGGCGTCGGCCGGGGCGGCACCGGACGACTCCGGACGAGGTGACGTCAGGCCGGTGCCGGGGCGCGAGGTGTCCGCGCCGGGGCGGCCCGCCCCGGTACCGGGGTGTGGCACTTCCGCCGCACCGGGCCGTGCCGCTCCGGGGCGCGTCGCTCCCGTCCCCCCGGGCGCGACCCGCAACAGCCGCAGCGCCGTGGCGACATCACCGCTCAGCAGCGCGACCGCCCCGCACTCGCGGAACGTCGGTGCCGCCGCGCAGGCCGCCTCGTACGTGTCCGTCACGGGGGACGCGGGCGAGGCCGGCTCCGTCTCGGCGAGGCACACCACGTGGATACCGGCCCGGGGCCCGTCCTGCGCCAGCCGCGCCACCGCCTCGCGCACATCCGCCCCACCGGGGTCACCGTCCACCACGAGCACGGTGTACGGCCCGGCGAACCCGTCCGCGTCACCCTCGTCGTCCCGCGCCCAGGCGGGCCGGTGGGCGGCGCCGCGCAAGGCATCGGAGGTGTCGTCGGCGGAGTGCCCGGAGTACGCCGTCGCAGTGTCCGAGGGCCGGGTGTCGGACGCGCGGGGGCGGGTGGCGCCGGAGGCCGGGTCGTCGGCGGCGTGCGGCGCGAGAGGGCCGGGCGCGGGGTGGTCGGCGGTGCCGGAGCGGTGGTGGTGGGCTTCGTCGGTGGTGTTGTACGCGGGGGTCGTGGCCCCGCGCCGATCACGGTCGTCCACCGTGTGCCGCGCGGCGGAGGACCCCGACCGGCCGTCCGCCGAGCCCTGTGCGGAAGCGCTGCCGGAGAGCCCCGACCGCCCCTCCGCCGAGCCGCGCTGCGCGCCGATGCCGGGAGCGCGGCGGCCGGAGGCGCCGTACGCGCCCGAGGGCACGCTCGGCCGACTCGCACCGCGCGCGTCCATCGCGTGGTCCTCCAGCCGGCGGAGAAGCTCGTCCGTCCGGGCCGTCGCCTGCTCGCGGTCGTAGGCCAGCAGCAGGCGGCAGTCCTGGCCGTGCCCGGGGCGCAGATGCGGCAGCCAGCCGAGCCACGACCACTCGGCGGTGCGCTCGGCGACCGTCCGCGCGCGGTCCGTGCTGATCAGCACGATCTCCAGAGTGTCGGGGGAGTGCAGCGCGGCGAGCTGGGCCACCACCGCGCGGGCCAGGCCCGAGAGCCGCGCGCGCGGACCGGCCAGGCCCAGCGCGCCGACCTCACGGAGCCCCGACGTCACCGGCACCGCGGGCAGCAGCGCCGAGCCGTCCGGCGCCGCCCGGTCCGCCGTGCCGAGCCGGACCGTGAGCGCCTCGGGGTGGCCGGGGGCGCGCTCCCACAGGCGGGGGCCAGGGCCCAGGGCGGTGAGCAGCAGGGCCGCCGGGTCGGGCCAGGTGTCCGGCTGCTGGAGGACGACGGGCGGGGGCGGCACGCTCTCGTCGGCGCCCTCCTCGTCGTACGACGACTCGGGGTCCTCGGCCGTCGACTCGCCCCGGCCGCCCGTCAGACGGCGGGCCCACTTGCCGATGCCACCGCGCCTGCGCACGCCCTGCGGCACGTCGGTGCCCCGCAGCGGGGTGCCCTTGCGGCCGCCGTGGACGTCGGTGTCGTCCTCCGCGGGGATGCGGGAGGTCGTCGTACGCGCGGAGAACGCGTCGTCGGCAGCGCCCCCCTCCGGCGCCTCGCCGAACACGCCGAAGCGGCCCGCGTGGGTGTCGCCGCCGTCGTGCGCGGCGCGGTGCTCGATGCTCGGGGCGCTGCCCTGGCCCGGCACCACCAGGGGTTCGCTGCGCGGGGCGGTCGACGTGCCGGGCGACACGCGCACGTGGCCCTCGCCGTCGGGGGCCGTCTCCGCGCGCGCTCCCGGGCCGCCGGACGGGGTCAGCCGCAGGGCCGACTCGCCGATGCGCAGCAGCGCGCCGGGGGCGAAGCGCACCGGACGGGTGCCCACGCGCGTGCCCGCCAGGGTCGTGCCGTTCGTCGAGCCCAGGTCGGCGACCGAGACGCGGCCTCCGGGGTCGACCGTCACCGCGCAGTGCAGCCGGGACACGTCCGGGTCGTCCAGGGGGACATCGGCGTCGGCGGAGCGGCCGATGTGGATCTGGCCGCCGTGCAGGAGGTGCACCCCGCCCGCGTCCGGGCCCGCGACCACGTGCAGCTGCGTGGGGGCGTCGTCCAGCTCGGGATGGGCCTCCGGCTCGGCGGGGGCGCCCAGGGACAGCACCGCGCCGTCCGTCAGCGGCGGCTCGCCGAGGGTGCAGCGCTGGGTGTCGAGGCGCTCCACGCCCGCGAACAGCACGATCGGGGCGCCGGACTCGCGGCTCCGCTCGGACTGCGGCGCGGCCGCGTCGGCGGACACCGCAGAGGCCAGCGCGGACGCCACCGCGGCCAGGGCCGTGCCGGCGGGCGCGGTGACCAGCACATCGCAACTCGCGGAGCGGCCCCGCGGCTGCGCGGGCGGCCCCAGCGGGTCTACGACGGTCAGCCGGATCTGCATCGCCGTCAGCGGTCCCTTCTGCCCCGGCACGGAATTTCCCCCACCCCGCGCGAGCAATCGGCCAGTACTGCACGCATCCTCGCACCTGCCACTGACAACGCGCCCGGGCCCCGGTGGCAAGTGATCTTGATTGGTCAGCTCTGTCCCCAAAAGTGCCTGACCAGTGCCGTACCGGTGATCGGGTGAGACCGGTCATGTCCGCCCTCGGCGACCATTGGGGCAACCGGGAGACCGGGGAGAGCGTCTTTCCTTCGAACATGTACGGCGATGCTTACGTAGGTAGCCGCGAGAGGTGCGGCACTACAGTGGACCGGAACACAGGCAAGCAGCAGGGAGCGCAGACGTGCGGCCGGTAGGCAGCAAGTACCTGCTCGAGGAGCCGCTCGGACGCGGCGCCACGGGCACCGTCTGGCGGGCCCGCCAGCGGGAGACCGCGGGCGCCGAGGCGGCCGTCCAGGGCCAGCCCGGCGAGACCGTCGCGATCAAGGTCCTCAAGGAAGAACTCGCGAACGATCCCGACATCGTGATGCGGTTCCTGCGCGAGCGGTCGGTGCTGCTGCGCCTGACCCACCCGAACATCGTCCGGGTCCGCGATCTCGTCGTGGAAGGCGATCTCCTGGCGCTCGTCATGGACCTCGTCGAGGGCCCCGACCTGCACCGCTATCTCCGTGAGAACGGCCCGTTCAGCCCCGTCGGCGCCGCGCTGCTCACCGCGCAGATCGCCGACGCGCTGGCCGCGAGCCACGCCGACGGCGTCGTCCACCGCGACCTGAAGCCGGCGAACGTCCTGCTGAAGCAGGGCGGCGGCCAGATGTACCCGCTGCTCACCGACTTCGGCATCGCCCGCCTCGCCGACTCCCCGGGCCTGACCCGCACCCAGGAGTTCGTCGGCACGCCCGCGTACATCGCGCCCGAGTCCGCCGAGGGCCGCCCGCAGACCTCCGCCGTGGACATCTACGGCGCCGGAATCCTGATGTACGAGCTGGTCACCGGCCACCCGCCGTTCTCCGGCGGCTCGGCCCTCGAAGTCCTCCACCAGCACCTCAGCGCCGAACCCCGCCGCCCCTCGACGGTCCCCGACCCGCTGTGGACGGTCATCGAGCGCTGTCTGCGCAAGAACCCGGACGAGCGGCCCAGCGCCGAGAACCTCGCCCGCGCCCTGCGCGTCGTCGCCGAGGGCGTCGGCGTGCACGCGAACTCCGCGCAGATCGCCGCCGCCGAGAGCGTCGCGACGCTCCTGGCCCCCGACCCCGCGCCCGCCGCCGTACCGACCGTCCCCGGCGCAGCCGACCCGACGCAGGTCCTCTCGCACGGAGCGGGCGCCTACGACCCGAACGCGGCGACCAGCGTCCTCCCGCACACCAGCGGTCCCGTCGGCGCCGCCGACCCGACCACCGTGATGCCCCACCGCGGCGCGGCCGACCCGACCACGGTCATGCCGCAGAACCAGGCCGGGCAGTACGGCCAGCAGAACCAGCCGGGCGGCGGCCCCGAGCAGCCGCACCCCTGGCAGAACCAGCTGCGCGCCGCCCGCGACCGCAACGAACAGACCCAGTACCAGCCCTACCTCGACCCCGGCGAGGACCCCCTGCGCCGGCGCCCCCAGCGCCAGGTCTCCCGCCCGCAGCAGCCTCAGCAGCAACCCCGCCAGGCCGCCCAGCAGCGCCCGCAGCAGCGCCCCTCGCAGCGGCAGCAACCGCAGCAGGGCTACGGCCAGCCGCAGCAGCACCAGCCGCAGCAGTACGCCCCGCCGAACCGCCGGCAGCCCCAGCGGGCCCCGGAGCCGGCCCGCGAGCCGCGTCAGCCCCGGCAACGCAGCGCCAACCCGATGAAGATCCCCGGACTCGGCTGCCTCAAGGGCTGCCTGTTCACGGTCGTCCTGCTCTTCGTCGCGGGCTGGCTGGTCTGGGAACTGACCCCGCTCCAGAACTGGATCGGCACGGGCCGGAGCTACTGGCACGAGATCAGCCATGTCGTCGGCCAGATCAGCAACTGGGTCAAGGACCTGAGTTCCGCGACCGGCAACTGACCCTCGACACGACCGGCGACCCGCCTTCGCCCTGACCGGCGACCGACCTTCGCCTCGTCCCGGCGACCGGCCCTCGCCGGGTCGGCGGCGACCCTCGAATCGCCCTTGTCGGGCGTAGGGTTGGGGATTTGTCGACACCCAGTGGGTGATTTCCGCCTCGGCGGTGAAGGTTGGCTCATCCGACGCGTAGTTTTAGCGACACACGCGTCGGTAGGAGCAGTCTTGGCACGGAAGATCGGCAGCCGGTACACCGCCAACCAGATCCTGGGGCGGGGCAGCGCCGGCACGGTGTGGCTGGGCGAGGGTCCCGAGGGGCCCGTCGCCGTCAAGCTGCTGCGCGAGGACCTCGCGTCCGACCAGGAGCTCGTCGGCCGCTTCGTGCAGGAGCGCACGGCCCTGCTCGGCCTGGAGCATCCGAACATCGTGTCCGTACGGGACCTCGTGGTCGACGGCAACGACCTCGCCCTCGTCATGGACCTGGTCAGAGGCACGGACCTGCGCACCCGCCTCGACCGGGAACGCCGGCTCTCCCCGGAGGCCGCGGTCGCGATCGTCGCCGACATCGCGGACGGACTCGCCGCGGCCCACGCGGCCGGTGTCGTCCACCGTGACGTCAAGCCGGAGAACGTCCTCCTCGACATGCAGGGCCCGCTCGGCCCCGGCGGCGCGCACCCCGCTCTGCTGACGGACTTCGGGGTCGCCAAACTCATCGACTCCCCGCGCCGCACCCGCGCCACGAAGATCATCGGCACGCCCGACTACCTCGCCCCCGAGATCGTCGAGGGCCTGCCCCCGCGCGCGGCCGTGGACATCTACGCCCTGGCGACGGTCCTGTACGAACTCCTCGCCGGATTCACGCCGTTCGGGGGCGGCCACCCAGGCGCGGTCCTACGACGGCACGTCACCGAGACAGTCGTACCGTTGCCCGGTATCCCCGACGAACTCTGGCAGCTGATGGTCCAGTGCCTGGCCAAGGCCCCCGCCTCCCGCCTGCGCGCCTCCGAACTCGCCGCCCGCCTCCGCGAACAGCTCCCCCTGCTGGCCGGGATGCCCCCACTGGACGTCGACGAGCCCGACACCGAGCAGGAGGAGGCGGAGCAGGAGGAGGCACCGGCCGCGGCCCCCGCGCGCGGCGAGCGCGTACGACGCGGCGCCGTCCCCCTCGTGCCGGGCGCCAAGCCCGCCGACTCCAACCGCGACACCCACACCTCGATGCGCGTCCCCGCCCCGGACGAACTTGCGGGCGGCCCCCTCGGTACGGCCCGCGCCCCACGCCCCGCGGGCGCCCCGCGCCCCGGCTCCGCCCGGCACCGCGCGGCCACCCGGCGCCGGCGGCTGACGCTGGCGGCGGCGGGGGTCGTGCTGGTCGCGGCGGTCGGCGTCGGCACCTGGGCGGCGACGTCGGGCGACTCCGGCGGCGACCAGCCGGACACGAAGAACTCGGCACCGTCTTCGCCCTGACGCGCCGGTGGGGGGGGGGGGGGGCGGCGGCCCCCCCCCCCCCCCCCCCCCCCCCCCGCCCCCCCCCCCCCCCCCCCCCCCCCCCCCCCCCCCCCCCCCCCCCCCCCCCACGCACNNNCGGGGGGGGTGGGGGGCGGCCCGGGGGGGGCGCGGGGGGGCGACGCGGGGGGCGACCCGCCGCACACTAACACCTCGCCCCCCGCCCCGCCGCCCCGGGGGGGGGGGGGGGCCGCCCCCCGCACCCCCGCTCCCCGAACGCCGGAGGGGCCGGATTCACCACCGGCACTCCCCGCTTGGCGGAGCCGTTACGCTGGAGGCGTGGCAGTCGTCGATGTATCCGAAGAGCTCAAGTCCCTCTCCTCGACCATGGAGTCGATCGAGGCCGTCCTGGACCTGGACACGCTGAGGGCAGATGTCGCCGTCCTCGAGGAGCAGGCCGCAGCGCCTTCCCTCTGGGACGACCCGGAGGCGGCGCAGAAGGTCACCAGCAAGCTGAGCCACCTCCAGGCCGAGATCCGCAAGACCGAGGCACTCCGCGGCCGGATCGACGACCTCTCGGTCCTCTTCGAGATGGCCGAGGAGGAGGACGACCCGGACACCCGCGCCGAGGCGGAGAACGAACTGACCGCCGTCAAGAAGGCGCTGGACGAGATGGAGGTCCGCACCCTCCTCTCCGGCGAGTACGACTCCCGCGAGGCCGTCGTCACCATCCGCGCCGAGGCCGGCGGCGTCGACGCCTCCGACTTCGCCGAGAAGCTCCAGCGCATGTACCTCCGCTGGGCCGAGCGCCACGGCTACAAGACGGAGCTCTACGAGACGTCGTACGCCGAAGAGGCCGGCATCAAGTCGACCACCTTCGCCGTGCACGTGCCGTACGCCTACGGCACGCTCTCCGTCGAGCAGGGCACCCACCGGCTCGTCCGGATCTCGCCCTTCGACAACCAGGGCCGCCGCCAGACCTCGTTCGCCGGCGTCGAGATCCTCCCGGTCGTCGAGCAGACCGACCACATCGAGATCGACGAGTCCGAGCTGCGCGTCGACGTGTACCGGTCCTCCGGTCCCGGCGGCCAGGGCGTCAACACCACCGACTCCGCGGTGCGTCTGACCCACCTCCCCACCGGCATCGTCGTCTCCTGCCAGAACGAGCGCTCCCAGATCCAGAACAAGGCCAGCGCGATGAACGTGCTCCAGGCCAAGCTGCTGGAGCGCCGCCGTCAGGAGGAGCAGGCCCGGATGGACGCCCTCAAGGGCGACGGCGGCAACTCCTGGGGCAACCAGATGCGTTCGTACGTCCTGCACCCGTACCAGATGGTCAAGGACCTGCGCACGGAGTACGAGGTCGGCAACCCCGAGGCCGTGTTCAACGGCGAGATCGACGGCTTCCTGGAGGCCGGAATTCGCTGGCGCAAGCAGCAGGAGAAGTAATCCCGCGCGCGATTCGCGCATAGCTTTGTCGACAAGGCAACTGCCGCCCACCGGGCGGTAGTTGCCTTTCGCGCTTTCGGATGTCTGGGTTCTGCATCACACTTACACGTTCCATCTCCCAGCAAAGAACCCGTAGGTGGACATTGCGCTCGCAACGGCCTTGACGTTGCTGTGAAAACTGGGAAGGGTGAAGCGTGGCATGCGTGTCTCCGGGGCGCATGTGAACCGGGGGAGCAGAGCTTTCGCCAGCCGCCGCCCCCCGTCGATCACGGCACCGGACATCGACGCACCACACTGACGACGAGCTACTGGGGGTAGCAGACTGATGACCAAGAAGACGCGGATCCGTGTCGCACGCATAGCGGCCGGCGCGATCATCGCCGGTGGTGCTTCGCTGACCGCCGCGGGTGCCGCATCGGCGCTCGACCTGGGCGTGACGCTGAGCGCGAACACCGCCGACGACCCGACGCCCGGCGACGGGAGCGACTCCCCGACCCCGACCGACAGCGGCCTCCCGACCGCTCCGAACACGCCGACCAGCGAGCCCCCGAGCTCCGAGCCGCCGTCCTCGCAGCCGCCCACCTCGACGCCTCCCACCGACGAGCCGACCGAGCCCTCCGGCAACCCCACCGAGCCGACGGACGAGCCCACCGACAGCCCGACGGACGGCAGCACCAGCGGCTCCGGCTCCGGCTCCACCGGCGGCAACAACAACGACCCCGACGGCGGCTCCTCCGCCCAGGAGGCGGGCACCTCGGCGCTCACCGACACCGGGTCCGACACCACGGCCCAGGGCAGCGGCGGTGAGCTTGCCGAGACCGGTGCGGGCCAGACCGCGTTCCTGCTGATCGGTGCCGCGACGATGATCGCCGGCGGTATCGCCTTCCGCGTGCTCCCGCGCCTCGCGGGCAACCGCGGCGGCACGGTCGCCTGACGGTAGCCGTCCCCGTACGGACCGTACGCACGTCGTACGACGAAGGGCCCGGAGCTGTCGCTCCGGGCCCTTCGTGCGTGCTCTTGGTGTGAACCCGCGCGCTCTTCGTGCGGGTCAGGCGGTCTGGTGTGCCACCAGCGCCAGCGCCGCGATCAGTACCGCGAGCAGGGCGATCAGCGCCATGGGGTTCAGATTGGCCCACGGGTTGTTCTCCTGCTGGAGCCGCTCGCGGTTCGCGCGGCAGACGGGACAGCGGCCCTCGTGCACGGGCGCCGCGCAGTTCGCGCACACCAACCGGTCGTACGTCATGCGCTCGCCCTCCTAGCACCGGCTTCCACGGACACAACGCCCAGGGAAACGAGAACGTTCCCCCTCCACTGTGCCAGGTTCCGCGGGATTCGGCGCGGCCCGCCTTATCCTGCCCCGACCCGGTGGGTTCCAGCCCTTCAAATCCGCGACAAAACGTGCAAGCCTCGCGCAACCCCGGACGCCGACTGCGCGGGCACACCCGGGTCGCGTATGGTCACGCTCACCTACCCCCGGCTACCCGTGGTGCACCCGTGATCCGATTCGACAATGTCTCCAAGGTCTACCCCAAGCAGACCCGCCCCGCTCTCAGGGACGTCTCCCTTGAAGTGGAGAAGGGCGAGTTCGTGTTCCTCGTCGGGTCCTCCGGCTCCGGAAAGTCCACCTTCCTGAGGCTCGTCCTCCGCGAGGAGCGGTGCAGCCAGGGCCAGGTGCACGTGCTGGGCAAGGACCTCGCCCGCATCTCCAACTGGAAGGTGCCGCAGATGCGCCGCCAACTGGGGACCGTGTTCCAGGACTTCCGCCTGCTGCCCAACAAGACGGTCGCCGAGAACGTGGCCTTCGCGCAGGAGGTCATCGGCAAGTCCAAGGGCGAGATCCGCAAGTCGGTGCCCCAGGTGCTCGACCTCGTCGGGCTCGGCGGCAAGGAGGACCGGATGCCGGGCGAGCTGTCCGGTGGTGAGCAGCAGCGCGTGGCCATCGCGAGAGCCTTCGTGAACCGCCCCAAGCTCCTCATCGCCGACGAGCCCACCGGCAACCTCGACCCGCAGACCTCCGTCGGCATCATGAAGCTCCTCGACCGGATCAACCGGACGGGCACCACCGTGGTGATGGCGACGCACGACCAGAACATCGTGGACCAGATGCGCAAGCGCGTCATCGAGCTGGAGAAGGGCCGCCTCGTCCGAGACCAGGCACGCGGCGTCTACGGCTACCAGCACTGACCGCCGGCCGACCGCCGTCTGATGTCCGTCCACGGAAAGGCCTGAAGAAGCCGCCATGCGCGCCCAGTTCGTACTCTCCGAGATCGGTGTCGGTCTCCGTCGCAACCTGACGATGACCTTCGCGGTCGTCGTCTCCGTAGCCCTGTCCCTGGCCCTCTTCGGCGGCTCGCTCCTGATGAGCGACCAGGTGACCACGATGAAGGGCTACTGGTACGACAAGGTCAACGTCTCGATCTTCCTCTGCAACAAGAGCGACGCCGAGTCCGACCCCAACTGCGCCAAGGGCGCGGTGACCGACGACCAGAAGAAGCAGATCCAGTCCGACCTCGGCAAGATGTCGGTCGTCGAGAAGGTCACGTACGAGTCGCAGGACGAGGCGTACAAGCACTACAAGCAGCAGTTCGGCGACTCCCCGCTGGCCAGTTCGCTGACGCCGGACCAGATGCAGGAGTCGTACCGCATCAAGCTCAAGGACCCGGAGAAGTACCAGGTCATCGCGACCGCCTTCGACGGCCGTGACGGCGTCCAGTCGGTGCAGGACCAGAAGGGCATCCTGGACAACCTCTTCGGCCTCCTGAACGGCATGAACTGGGCCGCCCGCGCGGTCATGGCGCTCATGCTGGTCGTCGCCCTGATGCTGATCGTCAACACGGTGCGCGTCTCGGCGTTCAGCCGCCGCCGCGAGACCGGCATCATGCGCCTGGTCGGCGCCTCCGGCTTCTACATCCAGGCCCCGTTCATCATGGAGGCCGCGGTCGCGGGACTGATCGGCGGCACGGTCGCCTGCGGATTCCTGGTGGTCGCCCGGTACTTCATCATCGACCACGGCCTGGACCTGTCCCACAAGCTGAATCTGATCAACTTCATCGGCTGGGACGCCGTCCTGACGAAGCTTCCGCTCATCCTCGCCACGAGCCTCCTGATGCCCGCGCTGGCAGCGTTCTTCGCGCTGCGCAAGTACCTCAAGGTGTGACGCATGCCAAGAGGGCCGTACGGGCAACCGCCCGTGCGGCCCTTCCCGTTGTCCTAGACTCACCGCCATGTCAGGTCGTGACCTGTTCTGTCAGCCCCGCCGCATGCGCCGCGGGGCCGCCCTGACATTGGTGTTCGCGAGTGTGCTGGTCGCCGGGGCGGCGGCAGGGTCGTTCGACGAACCGGTGCGGGCCGACCGGAAATCGGCCTCCGACACGGCGGGTTCGGCGCCGGCAGGGCGCACCGAAGAGGTCGCGAAGGCCGCCGCCGAGGCCAAGGCGGACGGCAAGTCGCCCATGGAGGCCGCCGAGCGGGCCGTCAGCCGCAGCGGGGACCGGTGGGGCGCCGTGTACTCCCAGGGGGAGTACGAGGAGTTCGAGGAGGCCCTCGACGGCCAGTACACCGGCGTCGGGCTCTGGGCCCGACTCGAGCGGGACGGCCGGATCGAGGTGACCCGTGTGCAGTCCGGGTCGCCCGCCGCCGTCGCGGGCGTCCGCAAGGGCGACCGGCTGCGCAGCGTCGACGGCGAGAGCGTCGACGGCCGGCCCGTCACCGAGGTCGTCTCCTTACTGCGGGGTGACGCCCAGGACGCCGCCGCGGGCACCACCGTCACCCTCGGCCTGGAACGCGGCACGCACGCGTGGCGGGAGACCGTACGGCGCGCCCGTCTCTCCACCGACTCCGTGAGCGTCCGCAGGCTCACGGACGACGTCACCGTCATCAGGATCGCCGCGTTCACCAAGGGCGTCGGCGACCTCGTCCGCACCGCCGTACGGCAGGCCCCCGCCGACTCCTCGTTCGTCCTGGACCTGCGCGGCAACTCCGGCGGCCTGGTCACCGAGGCCGTCACCACCGCCTCCGCGTTCCTCGACGGCGGGCTCGTCGCCACGTACGACGTCGACGGCCGGCAGCGCGCCCTGCACGCGACCGCGGGCGGCGACACCACCAGACCCCTGGTCGCGCTGGTCGACGGCGGCACGATGAGCGCGGCCGAGATGCTCACCGGCGCCCTCCAGGACCGCGGTCGCGCGGTCGTCGTGGGCTCCAGGACCTTCGGCAAGGGCTCGGTCCAGATGCCGAGCAGACTTCCCGACGGCGTCGTCGCCGAGCTGACCGTCGGCCACTACCGCACCCCCTCCGGCCGCACCGTCGACGGCCGGGGCATCACCCCCGACCTCGACGTCACCGCTCAGGGGCAGGCCGCGGTGGAGCGCGCCGAGACAGTGTTGAGCGGCCTTGGGGACGCTTCCTAGCCGCCTTTCGGCGTCCTGGGTAATCGCCTTTCCTTCTGGCCCCCTGGTAGTGCGAAAATGGCAGCACTATGAGCAAGGGAATGTACGTACCCAAGGAGTCCCAGCCCAAGCAGGGCGGCGGGGCCGCCGGCGGCAAGGCCAGGGACGGCGAGAAGGGCGGCAAGCGCAAGATCGTCGCCCAGAACAAGAAGGCCCGGCACGACTACGCGATCATCGACACCTACGAGGCCGGGCTCGTCCTCTCCGGTACCGAGGTCAAGTCGCTGCGTGAGGGCCGGACCTCGCTGACCGACGGCTTCGTCCAGATCGACGGGGGCGAGGCGTGGCTGCACAACGCCCACATCCCCGAGTACCACCAGGGCACCTGGACCAACCACTCGGTGCGCCGCAAGCGCAAGCTGCTCCTGCACCGCGAGGAGATCGACAAGCTGGAGGCCAAGACCCAGGAGACGGGTCACACGATCGTGCCCCTGGCCCTGTACTTCAGCAACGGCCGGGCGAAGGCCGAGATCGCCCTCGCCCGAGGCAAGAAGGAGTACGACAAGCGGCAGACCCTGCGCGAGAAGCAGGACCGCCGGGAGTCGGACCGCGCGATCGCGGCGGCGAAGCGCAGGCAGCGCGGCGAGTAGCCTGCCGTTCCCCCGGCCGGTCGCCGGGAATACGGTGGCATCGGCGCGCGTTGTTCACGTACGATGGCTACCGCACCCCACAGCGGGTGTGCAGCGGTTTGAAAAAACAACATGGGGATGATCGGTTTCGACAGCGGATGTCGAAGCAGGTGAAGCGTGTCGAGGAAGCGGCAATGATCTCGTAAACCATATGTCGCAACCAATAATCGCCAATTCCAAGAGCGATTCCCAGTCCTTCGCCCTCGCTGCCTAATAACAGCGACTGAAGGACCCTAAAAGGGTGTCAGCCCGGGAGTGTTCCCGACCCGGATCCTGGCATAATCTAGGGAACTAAACCATCGAGCCCGGTCACGGGGTTCGATGGGAAATCAAACAGTGACTGGGCCCGTCGGCGACTTGTTCGCGTGATCGCCGGGGCCGAGAAAATCACAGCGAACTGCACACGGAGAAGCCCTGCTTCTGCACCGGTGGACGCGGGTTCGATTCCCGCCATCTCCACTCATCCCATGTGGGGAGAGCCCCCTGCCGCTTCGGCGGCAGGGGGCTTTTTCCTGTCACCGCACAGCGAAGGTGGCCAAGCGCAAGCCATCGCTCAGGACCAGATACACGTCCGTACGTCCCTTCGCCGCCCCCGCGAGGTCGGCGGTCACCGTCTCGTAGTCGTACGGCGATGCCGTCCCGCCCGCGTGTGCCGTACCGATGAGCCTGCCGGTCGGAGAGCCCAGCCGGACCTCGACCGTGCCGGCGCCCGTGCCCGCCACCCGGGCCGTGAACGTCCGTGGCCCCGTGCCCCATTGCGTGTCCGCGAACTTCAGCCACGCCCCGTCCGCTGCCGCACCCACCGCCGTGCCGCTCGCCTTGGACTCGTCCACGAGGTGGATGCCGGAGTAGTCGTCGAAGTTCTCGGCGCGGGTGGTCCGGGACAGATTCCGGGGTGGAATCGTCTCCCCGTGGACGCGCCAGGTCGTCCGGGCGCGGATGTCCGTCGACGAGGCTCCGGCCAGGACGTCGTACGTGCCGGATTCCACCGTCCATTTCGAGCGGGTGACGTCCCAGTGGGCGAGGTCTTTCCGCTGGACTTTCAGCTGGACCGTCTTTGTCTCGCCCGGTTTCAGTGAGACCCGCTGGAAGGCTTTCAATTGCTTCAGGGGTTCTTTGTCGCGGGATGTCCGCTGGTGTGTGTAGAGCTGTACGACGTCGTCTCCGGACCGGGTGCCCGTGTTCGTCACCGGGAGCTCGTAGCCGCCGGCGACGGGTCTCAGGGTGCCGTAGCGGAAGGTCGTGTACGAGAGGCCGTAGCCGAAGGGGTAGAGCGGGGTGCCCCGGAAGTACTGGTAGGTGCGGTCGGACTTGATGATGTCGTAGTCGAGGATCGAGGGGAGGTCCGACTCCGAGCGGTACCAGGTCTGGGTGAGGCGGCCGGAGGGGTTCATGTCGCCGTAGAGGACGTCGGCGAGGGCGTTGCCCGTCTCCTGGCCCGCGTGGGAGGTCCAGAGGAGGGCCGGGACCTCCTTCTGGAGGGCGCCGAGTGTGGTCGGGTAGCTGTTCTCGACCACGACCACCGTCTTCGGGTTGGCCGCGCGGACCGCCTTGACCAGGGCTTCCTGGCCCGGGGCGAGGGAGAGGTCCGTGCGGTCGTGGGCCTCGCGGCCGTTGATCGACGGCATGGAGCCGATGACGACGACCGCCGTGTCCTTGCCCTTGACCGCCGCCACCGCGTCGGCGACGCCGCTGCGGACCACGTCCTTCGCGTAGTGGGCGGCCTGGTCCTTCGGCACCAGGCCCAGGGTGCCGTTCGCGTCGGTCGGGCCGAGGTAGAGGGGGTTCGACCACCAGGACTCCGACGTCTCGTAGCCCGCGTACTTCAGCAGGTACGTGCCGTCGCCCTGCGGTTCCAGCCGGAACTGCTGCTGGACGTACCAACCGTTGGGCTGTGTCTGGTCGTTGACGAAGTTCGACCAGTTGTAGCCGACGTACTTCCCGTTCGCGGCCGAGCGCAGGGTGACGATGCCGGAGCCCCAGTCGAAGGCGTCGAACTGGGCCGCGGTCGTGGGGGTGTCGGCGGACTCCCGCAAGGGGGCGCCGGTGTCGCCGGTGCCTGCCGTGACGTATGTGCCGGTCGTCGTGTCGCGCAGGGCGATGCGGTCGACGCCCTCGCTGGTCGTGACGCCGGTGCCGAGCTTCGTGGCGATGCCCTGCGCGGGGGTGACCGCGTAGGGGAGGGTGCCCGAGTACCAGTCCGTGTAGAGGGTGTCGGCGAGCGGGCCGACGACGGCGACGTCCTTGCCCGAACTCCTCAGCGGCAGCGTCCCGTTGTTCTTCAGCAGGACGGTGCCCTCGGCCGCCGCCCTGCGCGCCAGCCGCTGGTGAGCCGGGCTGTCGATGACGGACGCGTCGATCGAGCCGTACCTGCCGCCGCCCGGGTCGAACTCACCGAGCCGGACGCGGACGGAGAAGATGTCCGACGCCGCCTTGTCTATGTCCGAGACCTTCAGCAAGCCCTGCCGCACAGCCGAGTCGATCGCCGTCGTCGTCGGGCCGGGGTCGGCGCTGTTGTCCGTGAAGCTGTCCACGCCGGCCTTCACAGCCGCCGCGTCGCCCTCCGTGACGCTCGGGTAGTACTGCTGCGGGGTGACGAGGTTGCCGGGGGCGAAGGCGTCGGTGACGTTGAGCAGGCTCTGGTCGGTCCACTTCCGCACGACGTCGTTCAGGTCCGGATTCACCGTGCTGGGGCGGCCGTTGACGAGGTTGTACGACGTCATCACGCCTGTGGCCGCGTCCGCCGTGATCGCCGGTCTGAAGGCGGCCTCGTCGTACTCCTTCCGCACCCGGGGGCGGAGATCGGAGGACGTGGTCGCGCGGTCGGCCTCGTTGTTGTAGCCGAGGTAGTGCTTGAGGGTGGGGGCCGTCTTGAGGTGGTCCGGGTCGCCGCCGGTCAGGCCCTCGCCGTAGGCCGTCGAGAGGGCGCCGGTGAGGTGCGGGTCCTCGCTGTAGCCCTCCTCGTTGCGGCCCCAGCGCGGGTCGCGGAGGAGGTTGACCACCGGGGCCCAGAGGTTCAATCCCCAGCCGTCCGGCCGCTGTTGCTGGAAGCCGCGGGCCTCGTCGCCGACCGCCGAGCCGACCTGCCGCATCAGGGCCGGGTCCCAGGTCGAGGCGAGTCCGACGGCCTGCGGGAAGACGGTGGCCTTGCCGAGCCAGGCGACGCCGTGCAGGGCCTCGGTGCCGGTGCGGAAGGACTGGATGCCGAGCCGGGGGATCGCGGGCTCGTACTGGTGGAGGAGGGAGATCTTCTCGTCGAGGGTCAGCCGGCCGAGCAGGTCGTCAACGCGCTGGGTCACGGGGAGAGTCGGGTCGCGGAAGGGGTACGGGGTGTCGGCCGCCGCCGGGACCGTCGCGCCCAGACCGGCGATCAGGGCGAAGGCGACGACGAGCGTGGTCCTGTGTCTTCTTCTCGTGCTCTGTCTTCTTCTCTTGCCTTTCATGCCGCGGCTCCTTCACATAGGGCCTTGCACCAACGGTGGTGATCTCAGGGCGCGTTGCGCGGTGCCGTGCTCGCGCGCTCCGTCAGCCGGGGCGCCAGCAGGGTCGCGTCGGGCACGGCCTTGCCGTCCAGCTTCCTCATCAGCAACTCGACCGCCCTGGAACCGAGTTCGGCGGTCGGCAGCGCGACCGACGTGACCGGGACCCGTACCGACCGGGCGAGTTCGTCGGGGCAGATCGCGGTGATCGACAGATCCCCAGGGACCCGCAGCCCGAGCTGTTCGAAGGCGTCGACGAGGGGTTCCAGAAGCGGTTCGTTGTGGACGACGACCCCGGTCAACGCGGGCTGCTCACGCAGCAGTTGCTCGGCGACGGCCAGGGCGGCGGCCGGTGCGGCCTCGCAGGGGTGGACGGAGGAGGCGAGGCCGTTGCGGTCGGCGGCGGCCGTGAAACCCTGAACGACCCGCTGGGCGAAGGCCGTTCCGCGGACATACACCTCGGGCGGCGACCCGACGAGGGCGACGACCCGGTGCCCGAGCCCGGCGAGCCGTTCCACGCACAGCTCGCCCGCCGCCTTGAAGTCGAGGTCGATGCAGGTCAGTCCGTCCGCCTCGGCGGGGAAGCCGATCATCACCGACGGCCGGTCCAGAGACCGCAGCAACGGCAGCCGGGGATCGTCGAGTTGGACGTCCATCACGATCATCGCGTCGACGAGTGCCGTGTCCGCGACCCGCCGCAGCCCCTCCTCGCCCTCCTCCTGGGTGAGCAGGAGGACGTCGTGGTCGTGGCGGCGGGCGGTGGTCACCACGGACACCGCGAACTGCATGACGACCGGGACATGGATGCCGGTCCGTAAGGGGATCACCAGCGCCAGCACGTTCGACCGGCTGCTGGCCAGGGCGCGAGCACCGGCGTGCGGCCGGTAGCCCAGCTCGCGGATGGACGCCTCGACCCGCAGCCGGGTCTCCTCGGAGATCGGGCGCTTGCCGCTCAGCGCGTACGACACGGTGCTCGGGGAGACACCGGCGTGCCGGGCCACGTCCGTGATCTTCACCATCAGCCCAGCTCCAGCGTGAGGAACCCGCTGCCCGACCTCGACCGGTCCCCGGCGGCCAGCGCCCACGACAGTGACGGATCGCTGCACGACGCCCGGAGCGTGTCCCCCTCCCGTACGACGGTGAAGGTCACCTCGCCGACCGGGACCGTCACCCGCGCGCCCCGCCCCAGCCCGTACGCCCGCAGGGTGACGCCGTCGGCGTGGTCGTAGTCGGGCCGGTCCGCCACCGCGCCCACCGGGATCACCGCACCCGGCCGCACCAGCAGGGGCACGCTGTCGAAGCCGTGCCGCTCGCGCACCCAGCGCGGTCCGGTGACCGTGCGGTCGGTGAGGTAGTGGGTCCAGGTGCCCTCGGGGACGTAGTACGAGACGTCCCCGTCGTCGCTGAAGACGGGCGCGACCAGCAGATCGCTCCCGAGCATGTACTGCCGTTCCAGGTGCGCGCACCCGGGGTCGTCGGGGAACTCCAGCACCATCGCGCGCATCATCGGCACGCCCTCGGCGGAGGCGGTGCGGGCGGTCTCGTAGAGGTACGGCATGAGGCTCAGCTTCAGGCGGGTGAACTGCCGCAGCACGTCGACGGATTCCTCGTCGAAGAGCCACGGGACGCGGTACGACGAGCTGCCGTGCAGACGGCTGTGGGAGGACAACAGGCCGAAGGCCAGCCAGCGTTTGAAGAGCGCGGGGGTCGGGGTGCCCTCGAAGCCGCCGATGTCATGGCTCCAGTAGCCGAACCCGGAGAGTCCGAGGGAGAGGCCGCCGCGCAGGGACTCGGCCATCGACTCGTACGTCGCCTCGCAGTCGCCGCCCCAGTGAACGGGGTACTTCTGGCTGCCCGTTGTGGCCGAGCGGGCGAAGACGACCGCCTCGCCCTCGCCGCGGTGCTTGCGCAGCACGTCGAAGACGGTGCGGTTGTAGAGGTAGGTGTAGTAGTTGTGCATCCGCTCGGGGTCGGCGCCGTCCGCGTAGGCGACGTCGACGGGGACGCGCTCGCCGAAGTCGGTCTTGAAGCAGTCGACGCCCTGCGCGAGGAGCGCCTCCAGCTTTCCGGCGTACCAGTCACGGGCGGCCGGACTGGTGAAGTCGACCAGGGCCATGCCCGGTTGCCACAGGTCCCACTGCCACACGCTGCCGTCCGGCCGGCGCAGCAGATGACCGAGTGCCTTGCCCTCGGCGAAGAGGGGGGAGCGCTGGGCGATGTACGGGTTGATCCAGACGCAGATGTGCAGGCCGCGTTCCTTGAGCCTGGCGAGCATGCCCTCCGGGTCGGGGAAGACCCTCGGGTCCCACTCGAAGTCGCACCAGTTGAACTCGCGCATCCAGAAGCAGTCGAAGTGGAAGACGGAGAGCGGGAGTTCACGCTCCCGCATGCCCTCGATGAACGACGTCACCGTCTCCTCGTCGTACGAGGTGGTGAAGGACGTCGACAGCCACAGCCCGAACGACCAGGCGGGCGGGAGCGCGGGGCGTCCGGTGAGGGCGGAGTACTTGCGGAGGATGTCCTTCGGGGTCGGGCCGTAGATGACGTAGTACGTCAACTGCTGGCTCTCCACGCTGAACTGGACCCGGGACACCGCCTCCGAGCCGACCTCGAAGGAGACGCGGCCGGGGTGGTCGACGAAGACGCCGTAGCCCGAGTCGGTGAGGTAGAAGGGGATGTTCTTGTAGGCCTGTTCGGTGGCGGTGCCGCCGTCGGCGTTCCACATGTCGACGACCTGGCCGTTCTTGACCAGCGGGCCGAAGCGCTCACCGAGTCCGTAGACGGACGTGCCCACGTGGAGCCCGAGCTGCTCGCGCAGATAGTGGGCGCCGCTCGCGTCGCGCATGATGCCCATGCCCTTGGGGCCGCTGCCGGTGAGGACCCGGCCGTGCGCGAGGAAGTCGACGTGCCAGGGGCCGGTGCGGGCTACCTGGACGGAGAGCGCGCCGGAGGTGAGGGTCGCCTGCTCGTCGTCGTAGGACGTGTGGACCGCGCTGTGCCTTTCCGGGAGACCTCCCTCGGACCCCCGGAACTCGGTGCGTACGTCGAAGTGGGGGCCGCGCGGCTGTTCGCCCTCGAAGTGGGTGAAGGTGACGCCGATGACGTCGGGCATCGGGGCGTGGGCGCTGATCGTCACGACCGGTCCCTTCAGCAGGTCGCCGCGGTGGCGGATCGGCATGGTCGGCGCGTGGATCTCCAACGCGCCTCCCCCGGAGGGGGTACCCCCAGCGGCGGTGACATCGAGGACCTCGACCGGGTGGGCGGCGGTGACGCCCTCGCGCAGCAGCCAGTAGCCGTCGGTGAACTTCATGTGGGGGTCCCCTTACTACTTGACGGCACCCACGGCGATGCCGCGTGTGAGGGTCCGCTGGAAGACGAGGAAGAAGACGATGGCGGGCAGCACACCCAGCAGGGCGGCGGCGTTGGTCATCGTGGCGTCCATCAGACGCTGGCCCTGGAGGACGCCGAGGGCCACCGACACGGTCTGGTTGTCGTTGGAGATCAGCATGACCAGGGGGAGCAGGAACTCGTTCCAGGTCCAGATGAAGAAGAAGACCAGGAGTACGCCGATCGTGGGGCGGCTGACGGGGACCACGATCCGCCACAGCACCTGCCACTTGTTGGCGCCGTCGATCCGGGCCGCCTCGATGATCTCGCGGGGGAACTGGCCGAGCACCGACGAGAGGAGATACGTGCCGAACGCCGCCTGGATCACCGTGAACACGATGATGACGCTCAACCTCGTGTCGTACAGGCCGACTTGCTTGCTCAGGTAGTACAGCGGGTAGACCAGCGCCTCCTGCGGCAGCATGTTGGCGAGGACGAAGAACGCCAGCACCCAGGTGCGGCCCTTGATACGGCCGATGCCGATCGCGTACGCGTTGAGGACGGACAGGACGGCCGCCAGGACGGCCACCGAGCCGCTGATCACCGCCGAGTTGACGAGTTTCTGCCCGAAGTCGACGCGCTGCCAGAAGTCCTTGAGACCGTCCAGGTAGACGCCCCGGGGGAGGCTGAGGGGACCGTGTGCGGAGTACTCGGCCGGTGACTTCACGGCGTTGACCAGGACGATCAGGAACGGGACGACCATGAAGAGGGCCGCGATGCACAGGGCGATCAGGACCGGGTAGCGGCGCAGGGCGGTCGTCATGCCCGGTCACCTTCCTCCGCGCGGGTCTGGAGTTTCAGGAAGGCGAGGGAGAGCACCAGGATGATCACCGTCAACACCGTTGATATCGCGGCTCCGTAGCCGACCTGCGTCTTCTCGAAGAACGTGGTGAAGGAGAAGTAGGACGGCACGTCGGTCGCACCGCCGGGCCCGCCCTTCGTGAGGACGTACACCGCGCCGAACACCTTGAGCGCGGCGATCGTGCACCACGTGAGGACGACGTAGATCTCCGGTCGGATCTGCGGCAGCGTGATGTGCCAGAAGCGCCGCCACCAGCCCGCGCCGTCCAGCTCGGCCGCCTCGTAGAGCTGGGGGTCGACGCGTTGCAGCCCGGCCATGAACACCACGAGCGGGAAGCCGAGTTGGACCCAGACCATGACGCCCATGACGCTGTAGAGCGCGATGTCCGGGTCGCCCAGCCAGTCCTGCTGCCAGGAGCCCAGCCCCACCGCTTTCAGCAGGGCGTTGAGGGAGCCGTTGTCGGGGGCGAGGATCCAGCTCCAGACGATGCCGGCCACCGCGATCGGCAGCACCTGGGGGAGGTAGAAGCAGGCGCGGAGGATCGCGGCGATCCGGGTGCCGAAGTGCTTGGCCACGTAGTCGAACAGGGCGGCGGCCAGGACGAGTCCGACGACCGTCGGTACGGCCGCCATCGCCACGACCATGAACAGGCTGTGCCGGAACGACGCCCAGAACTCCGCGTCGTCCAGCAGAGCGCGGTAGTTGGCGAGGCCCGTCCACTTGAGGTCGCCCACGCCCTGCCAACTCGTGAAGCTCACGGCCGTGTTCATCAGGAACGGGACGACGATCACGGCCAGGGCCGCGAGGGCGCCGGGGAGGAGGAAGAGGGCGTAGGAGTTGCGCGGGCGACGGGCCGGGTGCCGCACGGCGTTACGCCGGTCGAGCACCCGGCCGTCCTTCTCGACGGTGACCGTCATGTCGACGGGACGCCCTTGTCGTACGCCTTCTGAAGGTTGCTGAGATAGGCGTCCGGCTTCTCGCTGTTCGTGATCAGCTTCTGGGTCTCGGAGACGAGGACGTCGTAGAAGCCGGGGACCGGCCAGTCCGGGTAGAAGGCGAGGCCGTCGCGGGCGGAGACGGTGTTGAAGTTGGCGATGAGCTGCTTGGACTTGGGGTCGGTGATCGCAGAGGTGTCGGCCGCGACCGGGATGCCGCCCTTGTTGCCCATCAGGTTCTGGATCTTCTTCGACAGGGTGATGTCGATGAAGTCGTAGGCGAGTTGCTTGTTCTTGGCGCCCTTGGGGACGACCCAGATGTTGCCGCCGGAACCGAGGGTGAGGTTCGAGCCGGGCCACAGCGTCGTGTCCCAGTCGAACTTGGCCTCCGTCTGGAAGCGGCCGTACCACCAGCTGCCGGAGAAGAGGATCGGGGCCTTGCCCTGTATCCAGGAGACTCCGGCGTCCTCGGCCTTGGTGCCGCTGGAGGTCTTGGCGATGTAGCCCTTCTTCACCCAGTCGGCGAAGGTGGTCGCCGCGTAGGTCCAGGCCGGGTCGTGGAAGTCCGTCTTCCCCTTGTACAGCTCGTACTTGTCGACCCAGGCGCGGTCGGCCTTCGACAGGGCGAGCTGGTAGAGGTACTGCTGGGCGATGTACTCGGCGCCGGCGTTGGCGAGCGGGGTGACGCCCTTCGCCTTGAACTCGCCCAGTGCGGTGGTCAGTTCGTCGAAGGTCTTCGGTTCGGCGATCTTGTACTTCTTGAAGAGGGCCTTGTTGTAGTAGACCATCGTGTACTCGCCGTAGTCGGTGACGCCGTACCACTTGCCGGAGCCCATCACCCCGTTGGTGTCGTAGACGTCCGTCGTGCCCACGCTGGACGGGATCTTCTTGTCCCAGCCGCGTTTCGTCGCCTCGGCGGTGAGGTCGGTGAGCAGGCCCTGTTTCGAGAGCAGGCCCGCCGTCGCGTTGCCCTTGTTGTACTCCATGACGTCCGGGGCGTCGGAGGAGTTCAGGACCATCGGAGCCGTCTTCTGGATCTGCTCGAAGCCTTTCTCCTCGAACTTCACCTTGACGCCCGGGTGTTGGGCCTCGAATTCCTTGATCGCCTCGTTCCAGGCGACGCCCATCGCGCTGTCGGGGCCCTCGTAGTGCCAGAGCTTGAGGGTCTTGCTGTCCGAGGAGCCGTTGTCCGAGCCGCCGCCGCAGGAGGTGAGGAGCAGCGATCCGGTGAGGATCAGTGCGGCCGTCGTCGCTCGCCGTTGTGTCGTCAGCATCCAGTGCCTCCAGGGGGGTCGGAGGGGATCGAATCGATTCGACGGGAGTTGTCGAAGCGCTTCGATGGAGGAAGGTATGTAGGGGCTGTGGGGGCGTCAATGGGTTGGGCAGAGATTGACGCAAGCGATTCGATGGATGTGTGGGTGGATGCGGCACCGTGGGGGCTGGTCGCGTTCACGTCGACGGAGCCGCACGGGGACTCGGCCCCGCGCCCCGGGCGGGCTGCCCTCAGCGGGCGGTCGGCCTGCGGGGTACGCCGGTCAGGAGGGCCGCTGCCGCTGCCGCGACCGGCAGCCAGAACGCCGCCGTCGGTGAGGTGTGGTCCGTTGTCCAGCCCGCTGCCGCCGAGCCGCACGCGATTCCCGCCAGCAGGGCTGTCACCGTCAGGCTCATGCCCTCGTTCAACCTGCCGTCAGGGGTGCGGTGTTGGACGAGCGCCATCGCTGTCACCATCGTCGGGGCCGTCGCCGTGCCCGCCAGAAGCAGGGCGAGTGCCAGCGCGGGGAGGGAGCCGACGGTGTGGGCTGCCAGCAGGGGCAAGGACATCAGCGCCGTCATCGCCGACAGGCAGTACGCCAGGCGCCGTTCGGCCGGGCCCGTCGGTTTCAGCGTGCCGTAGGCCAGGCCCGCCGCGCAGGAGCCTGCCGCCTGGAGGGCCAGTACCGCTCCGCCCACTGCCCGGTGTCCGCTCCCGTTCGCGTACGCGAGCGTGGCGACCTCCATCGAACCGAACACCGCGCCGGTCGCCAGAAACCCGGCGAGGAGGGGTGGGATGCCGGGTGCGCGGAGGGGCGAACCGCCCTGCGGGGCCGGGCTCGGCGGGGGTTCCGTCGCACGCTGGGCGGTGAAGACCAGCATCCCGGTCAGCAGCAGCACGGCCCCCGTCACCGTGCCCGCCTCCGGAAAGAACGTGCCGCAGAGCAGTGTCGCCAGTGCCGGGCCCAGCATGAAGCACAGTTCGTCGGCCGCCTGCTCGAAGGAGTTCGCCGTGTGGAGGGACTCCGGGTCGTCGGCCAGGAGGTGAGTCCAGCGGGCGCGGGACAGGCCTCCGGTGTTGGGGGTGGTCGCGGTGGCGGCGTAGGCGGTGAACAGGGTCCAGTTCGGGGCGTCGTAGTGCACGCAGAGGACGAGGGCCAGCGAGCCGAGGACGGCAACTGCCGTTGCCGGCAGAGCTGTTCTGGACTGGCCGTGGCGGTCGGTCAGCCTCGCTGTCCACGGGCCCACCAGCGCTGTCGCCGCCAGGCCGGTCGCCGTGACGGCGCCTGCCAGGGCGTACGAACCCCGTGAACCGGCGATCATCACGACCGCGCTCACGCTCGACATGCCCGCGGGGAGGCGGGCGATGAGGTTCCCGGCGGTGAAGGCCCGGGTGCCGGGGAGGGTGAAGAGGCGGCGGTAGGTGGGGTGGTGGCGGGCGTTGGGGTGGTCGCGGGCGGTGGGTGGATGCGGCATGCGGCAACCGTCGCCCGGAGTGGATCACCGGGTCCAACACCTGGTCCGCGTCGATTCACGCACCCTCGTTGTAGGTTCGCCGGATGCCCTGGACGCCTCTGACATCGGCTCACGTCGATCCCCGACTTCTGCGTGCCTTTCTCGCCGTGGCCGAGGAACTGCACTTCACCCGCGCCGCCGCCCGCCTCTACGTCGCCCAGCAGGCCCTCAGCCGTGATGTGCGGCGGCTGGAGCGGGAGTTGGGGGTCGAGTTGTTCGTGCGGAGCACCCGGCAGGTGGCACTCACGCCGGACGGGGCGCGGTTGGTGCCGTATGCGCGGCGGGTGCTCGCTGCGCAGGAGGAGTTGCTCGCCGCGTTCCGGGAGGCAGCGGCTCGGCCGCTCCTCGTCGATCTGAACACGCCGGGACTGGGCACCGGGCGGCGGGTGGTGCGGCGCGCCCGTGAACTCGCCCCGGACCAGGAGCTGATGGTCCGCTACGAGAGTGGACTGGCGGGCGCGGCGGGGGAGTTGATCGCCGGGCGGCTCGATGTGTCGTTCGGGCGGTTCGGCGGGCTGGACGCGCGGGTGCGGGCCGGGCTCGGGCATCAGCTGGTGCGGTACGAGCCGATGGCGGTCGTGCTGCCCGAGGGGCATCGGCTGGCCTCGCTCGACGAGGTGCCGTTGGCCGCGCTCGCGGGGGAGGTCGTGTACGCCGGTGCCGGGAATCCCCGTACGCCGGAGTGGACGGATCTCGCCCGCCGGCTGTTCGAGGGGCGTGGGATCTCGGTCGCGCCGCCCGCGCCCATGGCCGTAGGCGAAGAGGAGTTCGAGCGGGTCATGGCGAGGACGGGGACGCCGGTTCTCGCCGTGGTGGATTTTCCGGCCACGCCGGGGACCGTGGTGCGGCCACTGGTGGAACCGGTGCCGTTGTCCGCCGTGTCGCTCGTGTGGCGAAAGGGGCTGGTGCACACCGGATTCGATGCGCTGAGACGTGCCGCGGTGGAGATCGGTGACGCGTGCGGCTGGCTGCGTCGGCCGGTTAATGGATGGATTCCAGCCATCGACGTGGACATGCTAAAAAGGAGAAAATGACGCATCCCGCCACATGCGGAGGTCGCCGTGCGCTACCTTCAGGGCCTGAGCACGGTGTGGTAAGGGGGGCGCGCGGACCGGGTGGGGGCCCGGTTCGGCGGCGTGTGCTCAGGGTCGTTTGCGCACCCGGAACAGTCCCGTGGGGGGATGTGCGTGCGCATGGAAAAGTGGCGAGAAGACGCCCAACCGGAATGGCCCCAAGCCGCATCCGCGACCAGAGACGTACCGGTCATAGGCGGAGAGGCCCCAGGGGCTCCGGTGACCCGAGCAACCGGAGCGAGTGGAGGACCAGAGGTCCTGGAGGGCGGCCATCGTGCCGCCGAGGACGGACCGCGTACCGGGAAGGAACGTCCTCGCGCGGCGAGGGACGGTCTCCGGGTACGGACCGGGACCGGGTGGCCCGAGCCGCCCGCCGGCAAGCGGATGTCCGGCACGGGTGCCGGGATGCTCGCCGATCCCTGGGGCGCGTCGGCCGCGTCCTCCGCGCTGGCGGGGACCGCGTCCGCCGCGGCCGACCCCGACGAAGTGACCGTCCAGCTCGACGGGCCCGCCCCGCGGGCGGACTCCGGTGGCAGGGGCGGTTCCGGCGCGGGTCAGGAGGGTTCCGACGGGCCCGTGTTCGTCGACGAGTCCGGCCGTCGCAGCCGTAGGTACCGCCGGATCGGCATGGCCGTCGGCATCGCGTGCGCGGTCTACGCCGTCGTCATCGTCGTCACGCTGCTGTCCGGGAGTTCGGACGCGCCGTGGCTGCCGGTGCCGGGGCAGAAGGACGACGCGCCCGCGGGCAAGGTCGACACCTCGCCGCTGCCCGCCGAGTCGGGCCGCCCGTCCGGCGCCGGTGGCAGTGTCGCGCCGGGCAACATCCCGACGGCGAGCGACGGTACGACGCCCTCGCCGGGCGTGCGTGTCAGCGCTACGGCAGGCGCGTCCGCGAAGCCCGGTGCCAAGGCGAGCACGTCCGCGTCGCCGCGGCCGTCCGCGAGCAGAAGCGCCTCGACGCCGGGCGGTGTGAGCGTGACCCACCCGGTCGTACAGCCTTCGCTGCCTGGCTCGTCCTCGCCCGATCCGACGACGGCGCCCAGTTCGAGCGCGCCGTCCGAACCGTCACCGTCCCCGAGCCCGACGGCGGGCACCGGCACGGTGGCCGACGCCCCGAGCAGCCCGTCGCCCGTCGCGCAGGGGCCGGCCGCGCCGTCCGAACAGGCGCCGGCCCCGTCCACGACTCCGGAGCACATCGTCTGATGGCATCGCACAACCGCCGCCCCAAGGCCACGAACCCGGCCCCGGGCGGCCGTCACGGAGCAACTCCGGCTGCCACGAACGGAGTTGGGGCACACGCGGCACGTCCGGGTGGGGGCGGGGTGCCTGTCCCGCCCCCGGGCGGTGAGGGGGCGTATCCACCGCCCCCGGCCGGAGCCGGGGCACCCGCCTCACCCGTCGGCGGAGGAGGCGGGGCGCACGCCGCACGCCCAGGCGGGGCACATGGCTCGCCCCCGACCGGGACCGAGGCCCGCGTCTCCCGTCCGGGCGGCACCGGGGCGCGCGCCCCGCGGCCGAGACGAGCCGCGGCGCGCACCCCGCGCGCCCCTCGGCGCCGCCGCCTCTCCATGCGGTTCCTGCTGCCGATGCTGCTCCTCGTCGCCCTGCTGGCCATGCTGATGCTGCGCGGCTACGTCCACAGCGAGATCCTCGCCGACCATCGCATCCGCGCCGAGGCCGCGACCGACAAGGTCCCGGACAAGATCCTCGACGGCGGCCCGGTCATCGACACCCGCAGCGGCCGTACGACCAGCCTGAACGTGCCGGACCACGACATCGTCCTGACCTTCGACGACGGCCCCGACCCGACCTGGACGCCCAAGGTCCTGGACGTGCTCAAGAAGCATCACGCGCACGCCGTCTTCTTCGTCACCGGCACCATGACCTCGCGCTACCCGGAGCTGGTCAAACGCATCGTGGCGGAGGGCAACGAGGTCGGCGTGCACACCTTCAGCCACCCCGACCTCTCCTTCCAGTCCAAGCGGCGCATCGACTGGGAGCTGTCCCAGACCCAGCTGGCGATCACCGGCGCGGCCGGCATCCGGACCTCGCTGTTCCGGCCGCCGTACTCCTCGTCCGCCGACGCGATGGACAACCTGTCCTGGCCGGTGACCCAGTACATCGGCACCCGCGGCTACATCAGCGTCGTCAACAACACGGACAGCGAGGACTGGCAGAAGCCCGGCGTCGCGAAGATCATCAGCAACGCCACCCCGCGCGCCGGCAAGGGCGCGATCGTCCTCATGCACGACTCCGGCGGCGACCGGCACCAGACCGTGCAGGCGCTGGACAGGTTCCTGCCGGAGATGCAGGCCAAGGGCTACCGGTTCGGCAACCTCACCGAGGCGCTCGGCGCGCGCAGCGCGCTCACCCCGGTGACCGGAGTCGACCTGTGGAAGGGCAAGGCGTGGACCTTCCTGGTCCAGGCCTCGGACAGCATCATGGACGTGCTGGTGGTCGGCCTCGCCCTCACCGGCTCGCTCGTCATCGCCCGCTTCGCGATGATGCTGCTGCTCTCCGCGATCCACGCCCGCCGGGTGCGCCGCGAGGACTTCGCCTGGGGACCACCGGTCACCGAACCGGTCACGGTCCTCGTCCCGGCGTACAACGAGGCCAAGTGCATCGAGAACACGGTCCGTTCACTGATGGCGAGCGAGCATCCGGTCGAGGTGATCGTCGTCGACGACGGCTCGGCCGACGGCACGGCGAGAATCGTCGAGGCGATGAACCTGCCGAACGTGCGGGTCGTACGCCAGCTCAACGCGGGCAAGCCCGCCGCCCTCAACCGCGGTCTGGCGAACGCCGGTCACGACCTCATCGTCATGATGGACGGCGACACCGTCTTCGAACCGGCCACCGTACGCGAGCTGGTGCAGCCCTTCGGCGACCCCCGCGTCGGCGCGGTCGCGGGCAACGCCAAGGTCGGCAACCGCGATTCCCTCATCGGCGCCTGGCAGCACATCGAGTACGTGATGGGCTTCAACCTCGACCGCCGGATGTACGACATCCTGCGCTGCATGCCCACGATCCCGGGCGCCGTCGGGGCGTTCAGGCGCAGCGCGCTGGAGCGGGTCGGCGGCATGAGCGACGACACCCTCGCCGAGGACACCGACATCACGATGGCGATGCACCGCGACGGCTGGCGCGTGGTCTACGCCGAGAGGGCGCGGGCCTGGACCGAGGCACCGGAGACGGTCCAGCAGCTCTGGTCGCAGCGCTACCGCTGGTCCTACGGCACGATGCAGGCGATCTGGAAGCACCGGGGCGCCCTGCTCGACCGGGGCCCCTCCGGCCGCTTCGGCAGGGTGGGCCTCCCGCTGGTGGCCCTCTTCATGGTCGTCGCCCCCATCCTGGCCCCGCTGATCGACGTGTTCCTCCTCTACGGCCTGGTGTTCGGCCCGACGGAGAAGACGTTCCTGGCCTGGCTGGGCGTCCTCGCGATCCAGGCGTTCTGCGCGGCGTACGCCTTCCGCCTGGACCGCGAACGCATGACCCACCTGGTCTCGCTGCCCCTTCAGCAGATCCTCTACCGCCAACTCATGTACGTCGTCCTGCTCCAGTCCTGGATCACCGCACTCACCGGAGGCCGCCTGCGCTGGCAGAAGCTGCGGCGGACGGGGGTCGTGGAGGCGCCGGGCGGCCCGGTGCCGACCCAGCACGGCAGCCGTGGCGACCGGAGGTCGATGGCATGACGCACGGATACACGACCGGGGCGAACACGAGCCCCGAGCGGGGACCCGACCCCGAGTCGACACCGGTGTACGGGACTCCGCAGATTCCCCAACAACGGCGGCAGGAAACGGAGTTGGCGCCGGAGTCGGATTCGGCGTCGGCGTCGGCGCCGGCGAGGGCCAAGGGCGGCGGCCGGGACCGCTATCTCGACCTCCTCCGCTCGATCGCCCTCGTCCGCGTGGTCGTCTACCACCTCTTCGGCTGGGCGTGGCTGTCGGTGCTGTTCCCGTCGATGGGCGTGATGTTCGCGCTGGCGGGTTCCCTGATGGCCCGCTCCCTGAACCGCCCCGCGCTGAGCGTGATCAAGGGCCGGCTGCGCCGACTGCTGCCCCCGCTCTGGGCGTTCAGCGCGGTGGTGCTGGTGATGATGTTCGGGATGGGCTGGAACCCGCTCAAGGACCCCGACCTTGGGGGCACCTGGTGGGGTGCGGCGAAGGTCCTCGACTACATCGTGCCGGTCGGCGCACCGCCGTACCCCGAGCATCTGGGGTCGGAATCGGGCCTGTTGGAGAGCACGTGGGCGGACCAGGCGGCGGGCCCGCTGTGGTACTTGCGGGCGTACCTGTGGTTCGTGATCGCGTCACCGCTGCTGCTGTGGGCGTTGCGCAGGATTCCCTGGGCGACGCTCCTGGCCCCCTTGGCGCTGACGGCGGTGGTGGGCACCGGCCTGATCACCATCCCCGGCGAGACGGGCAACGCGGTCTCCGACTTCGCGGTGTACGGCGGCTGCTGGGTCCTCGGCCTCGCCCATCACGAGGGCCTGCTGAAGCGGGTCCCGCGCTACCTCGCGGTCTCCGGCGCGACCCTGATCATGGGCTTCGGCCTGTGGTGGGCCTCAGGTCATCTCGGCCCCGACGGCTGGGACCTGAACGACATCCCGCTCGCCCAGGCGACCTGGTCCTTCGGCGTCGTGGTGGTCCTGCTCCAGTACGCGCCGTCCTGGCAGGAGCTGCCCGGCCGCCTGGCCAGGTGGGACAAGCTGGTGACCCTGTCCAACAACCGCGCCGTCACGATCTACCTGTGGCACAACCTCCTCATCATGGCCACGGTCCCGATCCTCGACCAGCTGTACAACCTCCCCTTCATGGAGAGCGACACGGCGACGTCCTTCCTCGACAGGGCGGACACGCTCCTGATGTTCGTACTGATCTGGCCGCTGCTCGCGGTCGCGATCCTCGCGTTCGGCTGGATCGAGGACATCGCCGCCAAGCGGAGGCCGCGGTTGTGGCCCAACGGGGTCAGTGGTGGGGGAAGCCGGAGGAAGGGGGCCTGAGGGTCGGGGGGCCTCGCCTCCCACCTCACCGTCACCCATCCCCGCCCGTGAGAGCAACGTTCCCTTCCGGTGACTCACAGCCACAGGGTCGAAACGCGACCTCCCTACCTTCGGGACGTATCGCTGCTCGTAACCCCGTAGTGCACCGTGGAGGCGTCATGACAGCCACTGGGAAGTGGATCGAGCACTGGGACCCTGAGGACGAGACGTTCTGGGAGGAGACCGGAGAGAAGGTCGCCCGGCGGAACCTCATGTTCTCCGTGTTCTCGGAGCACATCGGATTCTCGATCTGGACGCTGTGGTCCGTACTGGTGCTGTTCATGGGCCCGGAGTACGGGCTGACGCCGGCGGACAAGTTCCTGCTGACCTCGATGGTCACGCTGGTCGGCGCGGTCGTCCGGGTGCCGTACACCTTCGCGGTGGCCGTCTTCGGCGGGCGGAACTGGACGATCGTCTCGGCCGGTCTGCTCCTCGTGCCGACCGTCGCCGCGTTCGCCGTGATGAAGCCGGGGACGTCGTTCGACACCTTCCTCTGGATCGGCCTGCTGGCCGGCATCGGCGGCGGCAACTTCGCCTCCTCCATGACCAACATCAACGCCTTCTTCCCGCTGCGGAAGAAGGGCTGGGCTCTCGGGCTCAACGCCGGGGGCGGCAACATCGGGGTCCCCGTGATCCAGTTGATCGCCCTCGCGATCATCGGCGCCGGGGGCGGCCCGCGCGTGCTGCTCGGGATCTACATCCCGCTCATCCTCGCCGCCGCCGTCCTCGCCGCGCTCTTCATGGACAATCTCACCTCCGTGAAGAACGACACCGGCGCCGCCAAGGACGCCGCGCGGGACTGGCACACCTGGATCATGGCGTTCCTGTACATCGGCACGTTCGGGTCGTTCATCGGGTACGCGTTCGCGTTCGGGCAGGTGCTTCAGGTGCAGTTCGGGCGTACGCCGTTGCAGGCCGCGTATCTCACCTTCATCGGGCCGCTGCTCGGCTCGCTCATCCGTCCCGTCGGCGGCTGGCTCGCCGACCGCTACGGCGGCGCCCGGATCACCCTGTGGAACTTCGTCGCCATGGCCGCCGCCACCGCGATCCTGGTCGTCGCCAGCATGGAGAAGTCGCTGCCGTTGTTCGTGACGGTGTTCGTCGTCCTGTTCGTGCTCAGCGGACTCGGCAACGGGTCGACGTACAAGATGATCCCCGGCATCTTCCAGACCAAGGCCCTCGCGAAGGGGCTCGTCGGGGACGAGGCCGCCGCTTACGGGCGACGGCTCTCCGGTGCCTCCATGGGGCTCATCGGGGCGGTCGGCGCGCTCGGCGGGGTCGGAATCAACCTCGCCTTCCGCCAGTCGTTCCTCTCCTCCGGCTCCGGGACCGGCGCGTTCGTCGCCTTCCTCGCCTTCTACGGCCTCTGCTTCGCGGTGACATGGGCCGTATACCTTCGCCGCCCCACCGCCCAGACTCAGGCCAAAGCTTCCGCATCGGAGGCGAAGGCGCAGCTCAGCTATGCGGAGGTGTGACGTAACACCGGCGACATGAAGCCGAACCGAGCCTGTCATGCGCCGTTGACAGGCTCGGTCGGCATGTAGCCACCGCCCAGCCACCGCATCCACGGCCCCATGTAGGACTACGTTCGGGACGAGAGCCATGTACGAGGAACCGCAGCGACCGGATCGCGCGCAGCACGGACCCCTCTCCGGGTTCACCGTGGGCGTCACCGCCGCGCGCCGTGCGGACGAGCTGGGAGCGTTGCTCCAGCGGCGCGGTGCGGTGGTCGTGCACGCGCCCGCGCTGCGCATCGTGCCGCTGGCCGACGACAGCGAACTGCTCGCCGCGACCAAGGAGTTGATCGGACAGGCGCCCGATGTCGTCGTCGCCACGACCGCCATCGGGTTCCGGGGGTGGATCGAGGCGGCCGACGGGTGGGGGCTCGGGGAGGCGCTCCTCGAACGGTTGCGCGGGGTGGAGCTGCTCGCCCGGGGGCCCAAGGTCAAGGGGGCGGTGCGGGCGGCCGGGCTGACCGAGGAGTGGTCTCCGTCGTCCGAGTCCATGGCGGAGGTGCTCGACCGGCTGCTGGAGGAGGGGGTCGAGGGGCGGCGGGTCGCCATTCAGTTGCACGGTGAGCCGTTGCCCGGGTTCGTGGAGGCGCTGCGGGCCGGGGGAGCGGAGGTCGTCGGTGTGCCCGTGTACCGGTGGATGCCGCCGGAGGACATCGCTCCGCTGGACCGGCTGCTGGACGCGACGGTCTCGCGGGGCCTGGACGCGCTGACGTTCACCAGCGCGCCGGCCGCGGCGTCGCTGCTGTCCCGGGCCGAGACGCGGGGGCTGCTGCCCGAACTCCTCGCCGCCCTGCACCACGAGGTCCTCCCGGCGTGCGTCGGTCCCGTCACCGCGCTTCCGCTCCAGAACCACGGCATCGGCACGGTCCAGCCCGAGCGCTTCCGGCTCGGTCCGCTCGTCCAGCTGCTCTGCCAGGAACTTCCCGGGCGGGCCCGTACCCTGCCCATCGCCGGGCACCGGGTGGAGATCCGAGGGCATGCGGTCCTGGTGGACGGGGCGCTACGGCCCGTGCCGCCGGCCGGGATGTCGCTGCTCAGGGCGCTGTCCCGGCGGCCGGGGTGGGTGGTGGCGCGGGCGGAGCTGCTGCGGGCGCTTCCTGGTGCCGGGCGGGACGAGCATGCCGTGGAGACGGCGATGGCTCGGCTGCGTACGGCACTTGGGTCTCCGAAGCTGATCCAGACGGTGGTGAAGCGGGGGTATCGGTTGGCGCTGGATCCGGTGGCCGACACGAAGTACGCGGGCGCGTGAGGTGAGGTTGGCCGGGGTGGAATGTGGCCCCTGGTGCAGCTCCGGGGTGTTGGTGCCGGCGTACCTGGGGGCTCCGCCCCCAGACCCCCGATCGGCCCCGAAAGGGCCTCGTCCTCAAACGCCGGACGGGCTGAATTTCGCCGGCCTGCACCAGAAGTGAGCCCCTGCACGGGCTGAATTGCACGGGCCTGCACCAGAAAGCGAGCCCCCTGGACGGCGAGCCCCGGACGGGCTGGACTGCTCCGGCCTGCGCCAAGGTGCGAGCTCGCGGATGAACCGGATATCGCCGCCGACGTCAGGAACCGACGCTCCGCACGCTGGGGTCCGCCGATGTGCATGCGCGGCCGGTCCGAGGGGTTACGGCCGGGTCGGTGGGCAGGCACTGTAGGGAGAGGGGACGGAATACCCGCGCTCCCCTCCTCACGGCACGCACGCAACGATCCCTGACGACCGACGACCGGGGTACTCCCTAGGCGGTGACAGGCACATGGCACTGGGTTCGACCATGGCCCCGTACGAGCTGCGTTTCGACGCCGGGCGGATCTGCCTGGACCTCCTCGCGACCACGCACCCCGGGGAACGGCTCGACGCACCGGAGCCGCTGCGTGCGTGGATCGTCCGGTCGGGGCTCGTCCCGGCGGCCACCCCGCTCGCCCACGTCGACTCCGCCTGGCTGGTCGGCTTCCGTGAACTGAGGGGGCAGATCGGGCAGTTGGTGCGCCGCGGTACCGGTTCCGACAGCCGGGGCTACGACCTCGCCCTGGCCCACGTCAATGCCCTCGCCCGTGCCGCGACCCCCGCACCCCGGGCCGTACGGGACGAAGAGGGCGATTTGGTAAGGCAGTTGGACGGGACGCCGGGGTGTGACGCGTTGCTTGCCGTGATCGCGAGGGATGCCGTCGAGCTGCTCACCGATCCCGTCGCGCGGGCCTCGCTCCGGGAGTGCGAAGGGGACAACTGCCCGATCGTCTACCTCGATTCGTCCCGGGGGCGTCGACGGCGCTGGTGCTCCAGTGAGGTGTGCGGGAACCGAGAGAGAGTGGCCCGGCATCGGCGGCGGGCGGCGCTCGCGCGAGCCTGAGAATCCCTTATGCGGCTTCTGTGAAGTGAGGGAGCGTCACATGGCGAAGTGATTTCGACAACAGTGCGTTTCACTCCGGGGCGGTGCGGGCACCCCGGGTGATCTTGCTCATGTGGTGGAAATGTAAAGATCGTAGGGTGGGAATGTGCACCCATGTCCAGCTCGTCACGTCACTCCGGAGAAAACTGTCGCCTCACGTTGAACATCCGCCCACCCGTCCGCGTACCCCTCCATGAGCGACTGACTGGGGGAACCCCCGGACACCGGAGGTGGGCGTGCGCAAGGATTCCGTCGTGGCCAATGAACACGCACCGAGGGCCCGACATCGCATGTCCCAGTCCTCGGAACCTGATGAGGAGCTGATGCGTGCTCTGTACCGGGAGCACGCCGGACCCTTGCTCGCCTATGTGTTGCGGCTCGTCGCCGGAGACCGGCAGCGTGCCGAGGACGTGGTGCAGGAGACGCTCATCCGGGCCTGGAAGAACGCCGGCCAGCTCAACCGGGCGACCGGATCGGTACGACCCTGGCTTGTGACGGTGGCACGACGCATCGTCATCGACGGTCACCGCAGCCGGCAGGCCCGGCCGCAGGAGGTGGACCCGTCGCCGCTGGAGGTCATCCCCGCGGAGGACGAGATCGACAAGGCGTTGTGGCTGATGACACTGTCGGACGCGCTGGACGACCTGACCCCGGCCCACCGGGAGGTGCTCGTCGAGACGTACTTCAAGGGGCGTACCGTCAATGAGGCGGCCGAGACGCTTGGCATCCCCAGTGGCACGGTGCGCTCAAGGGTGTTCTACGCCCTTCGATCGATGAAGCTTGCTCTGGAGGAGCGGGGGGTGACGGCATGAGCATGTACGGGGGATACGGAACGGGTAGTCCTGGTTCCATGCAGGGATCTCAGGGCTCGAACGAACATGAGACCGTCGGCGCCTACGCCCTCGGGATTCTCGACGACGCCGAAGCAACCGCTTTCGAGGCCCATCTCGCCACCTGTGAATGGTGCGCCCAGCAGCTCGACGAGCTGGCCGGGATGGAGCCGATGCTGGCGGCGCTCGCGGATCTGCCGGGCTCCGGCACTCCCGCGATCGGTGAGTCCCTGTCCGCGAAACCCAGTCCACGACTGGTCGAGCGGCTGGTCGACGACGTCGGTGAACGGCGGGCACTGAAGCGTCGGCGCAGTTTCTACATGATCGCCGCCGCAGCGGCGCTGATCATCGCCGGACCGCTGGCCGTGATCGCGGCCAACGGCGGCGACAGCTCGGGAAGCAGCGGCACCGTGGCCGCCGCCAAGACCACCTTCGACACTCTGTCCGACAAGGTGACGGCGACGGACGCGAGCACCAAGGTCACCGCGACCGTGGCGATGTCCAAGAAGAACTGGGGCACGCTCGGGGTCGTGGAGCTCAAGAACGTCAAGGGCCCGCTGAAGTGCTCCCTGATCGCGGTCGGCAAGAACGGCGAGCGCGAGACGATGAGCTCCTGGTCGGTCCCGGCCTGGGGCTACGGCATCGCGAACGGCAAGACGGAAGAGGCCAAGAGCCCGCTCTACGCCCAGGGCGGAGCGGCCTTCACGCCGAACGAGATCGACCACTTCGAGGTCATGACCTTCGACGGCAAGAAGCTGGTGGCAGTGAACGCATAAGCGGTGGCAACTGGTCACATGTGGTCAGTGGGGTCCGGAACGCGGATGGTGCGCGTGCCGGGCCCCGCGTCTTTGTCAAGATCCACTCGGCAGGCCCCTCGCTACGGAGGCTTTTCTTCGCGTACGGTTGACGGCTGCCCAGCACGTCAGAAGGGGGCCCGGTGGCCGCACAGGCTCAACAGGGGACCGCGCTCGACACGGTGTCCGACAAATCCGCCCAGGATTCGCTACGGGACCGGGAGATCAGCGTCGAACAGGCACACCTGGACCGGGTGTACCGGCGGCTCGAGGAGAAGATCCACGAGGCCGAGTTCCTCATGAACGACGCGGCCAAGCGCGGCCAGGTCGGCACACCCGGCGCGCTCGCCGAGCGGGACGCGCAGGTGTTCCGCGCCGGTATCCACCTCAACCGGCTGAACAACGAGTTCGAGGACTTCCTCTTCGGGCGGATCGACCTCCTGCCCGGCAAGGACGGCAAGAAGGGGCCCGACGGCGCCTACACCGCCGTGGAGCCCGCCGAAGGCGCCGTGCGGGAGGACCAGACCGCCGACATCGCCGAGACCCTGCACATCGGGCGGATCGGAGTCCTCGATTCCGAGTACGCGCCGCTGGTCATCGACTGGCGGGCGCCCGCCGCCGCGCCCTTCTACCGGTCCACGCCGGTCGACCCGGGGCGGGTCGTGCGGCGCCGGGTCATCCGGTCCAAGGGGCGTCGGGTGCTCGGGGTCGAAGACGACCTGATGCGGCCCGAGTTGAGCGCTTTCCTCGACGGCGAGCAGCTGGCCGTCATCGGCGACGGTGCCCTGATGGCCGCGCTCGGCCAGGCCCGCAGCCACACCATGCGCGACATCGTGGCCTCCATCCAGGCCGAGCAGGACCTGGTGATCCGCGCCCCCGCCGCCTCGGTGACCTACGTCGAGGGCGGCCCCGGCACCGGCAAGACGGCTGTCGCCCTGCACCGCGCCGCCTACCTGCTCTACCAGGACCGGCGCCGGTACGCGGGCGGCATCCTCATCGTCTCGCCGACCCCACTGCTGGTCGCGTACACCGAGGGCGTCCTGCCGTCCCTCGGCGAGGAGGGCCAGGTCGCGATCCGGGCGATCGGTTCGCTCGTCGACGGCGCCGAGGCCACCCTCTACGACTCCCCGGCCGTGGCCCGCGCGAAGGGCTCGTACCGCATGCTCCGCGTGCTGCGGAAGGCCGCGCGCGGCGCCCTGGAGTCGAGCGACGCGCCGGACCGGCTGCGGGTCGTCGCCTTCGGGCGGCGCCTCGAACTGGAGGCCGCCGACCTGGAGCGCGTCCGGCAGAGCGCGCTCAGCGGTACGGCCCCCGTCAACATGCTGCGTCCGCGCGCCCGCAAGCTGCTCCTGGACGCCCTGTGGGAGCGCTCCGGTTCGGCGGGCCGGCACACGGACCCCGAACTCGCCGCCGAACTGCGCTCCTCCTTCGACGAGGACATCGCGAGCGAGGACGACTTCATCGCGTTCCTCGACGCCTGGTGGCCCGAACTCACCCCACGCGCCGTCCTGGAGTCGATGTCCGACGAACGCAGACTCGGCCGCTGGGCCCGGCGCATCCTCAACCCCGGCGAGGTCCGCAGGGTCTCCCGCGCCCTCAAGCGCGAGGGCCTCTCGGTCCACGACGTGGCGATCCTCGACGAGCTCCAGGCGATCCTCGGCACCCCGGCCCGCCCCCGCAAGCGGCGCGACCTGGACCCGCTGGACCAGCTCACCGGCCTTGAGGAGCTGATGCCCGTACGCGAGGAGTCGCAGCGCGAACGCGCCGAGCGGCTCGCCCAGGAGCGCACCGAGTACGCGCACGTCATCGTCGACGAGGCCCAGGACCTCACCCCGATGCAGTGGCGCATGGTCGGCCGCCGCGGCCGGCACGCCACCTGGACGGTCGTGGGAGATCCCGCCCAGTCCTCCTGGTCCGACCCCGACGAGGCGGCCGAGGCCCGCGACGAGGCCCTCGGCTCCCGCCCCCGCCGCCGCTTCACCCTCACCGTCAACTACCGCAACCCCGCCGAGATCGCGGAGCTGGCGGCGAAGGTCCTGGCCCTCGCGATGCCCGGCTCCGAGTCCCCGTCGGCGGTCCGCTCGACCGGCGTGAAGCCGCGTTTCGTGGCGACGAACAACGAGCACGGTGCCGTCGTACGGAACTCACTGGCCGACTCCGTCCGCGCCGAGGCCGCGCGACTGCTCGACCGGGTCGACGGCACGGTCGGCGTGGTCGTCGCCATGAACCGCCGCGAGGAGGCCCGCCGTTGGCTCACCGGCCTCGGGGATCGCGTGGTGGCGCTCGGCAGCCTGGAGGCCAAGGGCCTGGAGTACGACGCGACCGTGGTCGTCTCGCCCGCGGAGATCGCCGACGAGTCGCCCGCCGGACTGCGGGTTCTCTACGTCGCCCTCACCCGCGCGACCCAGCAGCTCACGGTCGTCTCCGCCGAGCGGGACGAGCCGGACGCGAACGGGGTGCCGGATCTGCTCCGCGACTGAGGGGGCCGGCCGAGATCCGCTTTCGATGAACTCTCGGGATGGGAATGGTCTTACGGGATCTGTTTGTTAGCCTGGACGTGACACCGGCCCGATCCAAGCCCCCGGGCCCAACCTTCGTCGCTACGAGCGACCACTTGCCGCGAGGCGAGCATGGCGGGCCGGTGTCACTGATCGTGAGAGAGGCCCCCGTCACGGGAAAAGTGACGGGGGCCTCTTTTTCTCGCGAACAAAACGTTCGCAATCGGGGGCGGCTAACGCCTACCGGGCAGTAGGTGCGACCATCGGAGCGCGTATCAGCTCCTACGCGTACCCAGCTCAACGGTGAAAGCAGAGGAAGTCGGCCATGGCTACGGCGCCCAGCGTCTCCTACTCGATCACGGTCCGTCTGGAGGTGCCCGCGAGCGGAACGGCGGTCTCCCAGATCACCACGGCCGTGGAGTCCAACGGAGGCTCGGTGACCGGCCTCGACGTGACCGCCTCCGGCCACGAGAAGCTCCGGATCGACGTCACCATCGCCGCGTCCTCGACGGCCCACGCCGACGAGATCGTCCAGCAGTTGCGCGGCATCGAGGGCGTCACCCTGGGCAAGGTCTCCGACCGTACGTTCCTCATGCACCTCGGCGGCAAGATCGAGATGCAGTCCAAGCACCCGATCCGCAACCGTGACGACCTCTCCATGATCTACACCCCGGGTGTCGCCCGCGTGTGCATGGCGATCGCGGAGAACCCCGAGGACGCGCGCCGCCTCACCATCAAGCGCAACTCCGTCGCGGTCGTCACCGACGGCTCCGCCGTACTCGGCCTCGGCAACATCGGCCCCAAGGCCGCGCTGCCGGTCATGGAGGGCAAGGCCGCCCTGTTCAAGCGGTTCGCGGGCATCGACGCCTGGCCGCTGTGCCTGGACACCCAGGACACCGACGAGATCGTCCAGATCGTCAAGGCCATCGCCCCGGGCTTCGCCGGCATCAACCTGGAGGACATCTCCGCGCCGCGCTGCTTCGAGATCGAGGCCCGGCTCCGTGAGGCCCTCGACATCCCCGTCTTCCACGACGACCAGCACGGCACCGCGATCGTCGTCCTCGCCGCGCTGACGAACGCGCTGCGGGTCGCCGGCAAGGGCATCGGGGACATCCGGGTCGTCATGTCCGGCGCCGGCGCGGCCGGTACGGCCATCCTCAAGCTGCTGCTCGCCGCCGGTGTCAAGAACGCGGTCGTCGCCGACATCCACGGTGTCGTGCACTCCGGCCGCGAGGACCTGGTGGACGCCAAGCCCGACTCGCCGCTGCGCTGGATCGCCGACAACACCAACCCCGACGGCCTCACCGGCACCCTGAAGGAGGCCGTGCGCGGCGCCGACGTCTTCGTGGGCGTCTCCGCCCCGAACGTCCTCGACGGCGACGACGTGGCCGCGATGGCCGAGGGCGCGATCGTGTTCGCGCTCGCGAACCCGGACCCCGAGGTCGACCCGACGATCGCCCGTCAGACGGCGGCGGTCGTGGCCACGGGCCGCTCGGACTTCCCGAACCAGATCAACAACGTGCTGGTCTTCCCGGGTGTCTTCCGCGGTCTGCTGGACGCGCAGTCCCGCACCGTCAACACCGAGATGATGCTCGCCGCCGCGACCGCACTCGCGAACGTGGTGACCGAGGACGAGCTGAACGCGAACTACATCATCCCCAGCGTCTTCAACGACAAGGTGGCCGGCGCGGTCGCGGGCGCGGTGCGGGACGCGGCGAAGGCGGCGGGGGTGGCGGCGGCCTCGACGACGCCCTCCGTGTCGTAGGAGCTGTCGTAGCGCCTCGATCGGCGGGTGTGCGGCGGCTGTGAGGATTGCCACGGCCGCTCGTACACCGGCGCGTCGCGGAACCCGGGGCCTTCGGCGGCCGTTTATCGTGGCGGCCAGGCTTCGGGCCTCTCCAGGCCCGGCCCTCGCTGCCGGGAGTCGACAGAGCGTCACCACACAGAGGGCGTGGCGCTTTTCGTGTGACTCCCACGGGTGTTCTCGCGACTCCTACGGGTGCCGGATTGGCTTTCCCGCCGCAGGTAGGGGCAGGATGCGTCTTCGGGCGCGAGGGTCTGGACGACGGACCCGGGTCCGGGGACTCACCGAGGACCCTGGCAGCATCGGCTTCACCGTGCCCGATATGCGGCTCCGCCGCGTGGCACGCCTCAAACGGCAAGAAGAACACGGGAGTAACAACATGAACCGCAGTGAGCTGGTGGCCGCGCTGGCCGACCGTGCCGAGGTGACCCGCAAGGACGCCGACGCCGTTCTGGCCGCGTTCGCCGAGACCGTTGGCGAGATCGTCTCCAAGGGCGACGAGAAGGTCACCATTCCCGGCTTCCTGACCTTCGAGCGCACCCACCGTGCCGCTCGCACCGCGCGCAACCCGCAGACCGGCGACCCGATCAACATCCCCGCCGGTTACAGCGTCAAGGTGTCCGCGGGCAGCAAGCTCAAGGAAGCCGCCAAGGGCAAGTAAGCGCTCCGCTGTGAGCGCCGGGTAACTGCGGGCCGCGTTCCGGCTGACGGAATCGCCGTGGCCGGCCGCGCAGTTCCCCGCGCCCCTCAGGGGCACTGAGCACAACGCCGATGGGGCGGCCACCCAAGTCCGGGTGGCCGCCCCATCGGCGCTCGCGCGACTCCTGCTAGCCGAGCGCTTTGCCCGGCAGTTCGACCTTCGCGCCCAGTTCCACGAGCTTCTCCATGCTGTGCCTGCCCGGGGGATGACCCCCGGACCCCCAGCAGAGACCCGGTGCGGCCCTGGGGCCGGTCGGCCGGGCGGCGGTCAGCAAGAGCGCCCTGCCCGGCAGTTCGGCCCTCGTCGCGCCCGGCGTGCGGTGGTCAGCCGAGCGCTTTGCCCGGCAGTTCTACCTTCGCGCCCAGTTCCACGAGCTTCTCCATGAAGTTCTCGTAGCCGCGGTTGATGAGGTCGATGCCGTGGACTCGGGACGTGCCCTGGGCCGCGAGGGCGGCGATGAGGTACGAGAAGCCGCCGCGGAGGTCGGGGATGACCAGGTCGGCGCCCTGGAGGCGGGTGGGGCCCGAGACGACCGCCGAGTGGAGGAAGTTGCGCTGGCCGAAGCGGCAGTTGGAGCCGCCGAGGCACTCGCGGTAGAGCTGGATGTGCGCGCCCATCTGGTTGAGCGCGGAGGTGAAGCCGAGGCGGGACTCGTAGACCGTCTCGTGGATGATCGAGAGGCCGGTGGCCTGCGTGAGGGCGACGACCAGGGGCTGCTGCCAGTCCGTCTGGAAGCCGGGGTGCACGTCCGTCTCGAGCGCGATGGACTTCAACTGGCCGCCGGGGTGCCAGAAGCGGATGCCCTCGTCGTCGATCGCGAAGGCACCGCCCACCTTCCGGTAGGTGTTGAGGAACGTCATCATCGAGCGCTGCTGCGCGCCCTTGACGTAGATGTTGCCCTCGGTCGCCAGCGCCGCGGACGCCCAGGACGCGGCCTCCAGACGGTCCGGGAGGGCCGCGTGGGTGTAGCCGCCGAGCGAGTCCACACCGGTGATGCGGATCGTCCGGTCGGTGTCCATGGCGATGATCGCGCCCATCTTCTGCAGTACGCAGATGAGGTCCTCGATCTCCGGTTCCACCGCCGCGTTGGCGAGTTCGGTGACGCCCTCCGCGAGCACCGCGGTCAGCAGCACCTGCTCGGTCGCGCCGACGGACGGGTACGGCAGCTTGATCTTCGTGCCCCGCAGCCGCTGCGGAGCCTCCAGGTACTGGCCGTCCGCCCGCTTCTCGATCTTCGCGCCGAACTGCCGCAGCACCTCGAAGTGGAAGTCGATGGGCCGGCCGCCGATGTCGCAGCCGCCGAGCCCGGGGATGAACGCGTGCCCGAGCCGGTGCAGCAGCGGACCGCAGAACAGGATCGGGATGCGCGACGAGCCCGCGTGGGCATCGATGTCGGCGACGTTGGCGCTCTCCACGTGCGAGGGGTCGAGCACCAGCTCGCCCGGCTCCTCACCCGGACGGACCGTCACCCCGTGCAGTTGCAGGAGTCCACGTACGACACGAACGTCACGGATGTCCGGAACGTTGCGCAGTCGACTTGGCTCACTGCCCAGCAGGGCGGCGACCATGGCCTTGGGTACGAGGTTCTTCGCACCACGGACACGGATTTCGCCCTCGAGCGGGGTTCCGCCGTGGACAAGCAGTACGTCGTCTGAGCCGTTGACGGTCATGAATCTCGCGTTCCGTGGAGTTGGGCAGGGGCCGAAGACGTAAGCGTAATGGCCGCCCACCCCCCTCCTGAAAGCCCAAGGAGCACCCAGCTGCGTCATAGCTGTGTCACAACACGAACCGTTCCCAATCGGGCACATGGGGTCACGGGACGGGGGTGTGCGCGGAGGACGCTTCGGTGCGCCCTGAGCTGCGTTCACTCAGGTACCCGCATTGCCTCCCCCACCACGGGGAAGATGCGGGATCATGTCAGGCATGACCGAGGTGTCCTCGCTCACAGGGCGGTTGCTCGTGGCAACACCCGCCCTGGCGGACCCGAACTTCGACCGTGCGGTGGTGCTCCTTCTCGACCACGACGAGGAGGGCTCCCTCGGTGTCGTCCTCAACCGCCCGACCCCTGTGGACGTCGGCGACATCCTGGAGGGCTGGGGCGACCTCGCCGGCGAACCGGGTGTCGTCTTCCAGGGCGGCCCGGTCCAGCTCGACTCGGCCCTCGGCGTCGCGGTCATCCCGGGCGGCGCGGCCGGCGAGCGCGCCCCGCTCGGCTGGCGGCGCGTGCACGGCGCGATCGGACTCGTCGACCTGGAGGCCCCGCCGGAGCTGCTCGCCTCGGCGCTCGGCTCGCTGCGGATCTTCGCCGGGTACGCGGGCTGGGGCCCCGGGCAGCTGGAGGCCGAACTGGCGGAGGGCGCCTGGTACGTCGTCGAGTCGGAGCCCGGTGACGTGTCCTCGCCGTCCCCGGAGAAACTCTGGCGCGAGGTGCTGCGCCGCCAGCGCAGCGAGCTGGCGATGGTGGCGACGTATCCGGACGACCCTTCCCTGAACTGAGGGGCCCTTCGCGGAACTGATGCCGGTGGGCTTCAGTACCCTTGGCACTATGAGCACTCTTGAGCCCGAGCGCGGGACTGGTACGGGGACCCTCGTAGAGCCGACGCCCCAGGTGTCGCACGGCGACGGGGACCATGAGCGCTTCGCCCATTACGTCCAGAAGGACAAGATCATGGCGAGCGCCCTCGACGGCACTCCCGTGGTGGCGTTGTGCGGGAAGGTCTGGGTGCCGGGCCGCGACCCGAAGAAGTACCCGGTGTGTCCCATGTGCAAGGAGATCTACGAGTCCATGGGCTCGGGCGGGGACGGCGACAAGGGCAAGGGCGGCGACAAGTAGCCGTCGGACCGGTCTGACACCGACCGGTCAGACATCGACCGGTCAGACATCGACCGGTCTGACTTCGGCCGGTCCGACTTCGGCGGGTCCGGCTTTGATCGACCCGGCTTTATCGGTCTGACTTCGGCCGGTCCGACTTCGGCCGGTTCCGAGGCTCTCGGTCTCTGAGGCCCTCGGGGTGCGCTTCGGCGTGCCCCGAGGGCCTTCTGCGTGTTTCGGCGGCCTTTCGCGTGTCACGAAGTGGTTGAGACCTCTTGTGGCCGCGTTCCTCCACTCCCTAATCTCCGTGATGTTGTGCAGAGCGAAACGTCCATTGCATATGTTGCAACGCACGCGCGGAGGAACGCTCCATGAAGCTCGCCCCCAGACTCGCCGTCCTCGTGGCCGCCGCCGCTGTCGTCGCCGGCTGCGCGCCCCAGACCTCCGGCAACTCGTCCTCGGAGAAGGACGACCAGAGCGGCACCCTGCGGGTGTGGCTCTTCCAGGAGGTCGGCAACGACCCGAAGGCCAAGGTCGTCGACTCCGCGGTCGCCGACTTCGAGAAGGCCCACAAGGGCACCAAGGTCGACGTCGAGTACATCCCGATCGACACCCGCGCCCAGCGCGTCAAGGCCGCCTTCAACGACCCGAAGTCCGCGCCCGACGTCATGGAGTACGGCAACACCGACACCGCCGGCTATGTGAAGGACGGCGGACTCCTCGACGTCACCAAGGAGTTCGGCGCCTGGAGCGAGGCGAAGGACACCGACCCCACCGCCAGGCAGTCCGTCACGGTCGGCGGCAAGACCTACGGCTCCCCGTTCTACGTCGGCGTCCGCGCCCTGTACTACCGCACCGACGTCTTCAAGGACCTGGGCCTTCAACCCCCCAGATCCATGGCCGAGTTGGCGTCCACCGCCCGGAAGATCCACAAGGCGAAGTCCGACCTCTACGGCCTTGTCGTCGGCGGCGCCTACACCTACGGCGCGATGCCGTTCGTCTGGGCCAACGGCGGCGAACTCGCCACGGCCGAGGGGGGTTCGTACACCTCCGCGATCGACAGCGCCGCCGCCCAGAAGGGCATCAAGGCGTACACCTCGCTGTTCACCGGCGACAACTGCCCCGCCGCCAAGTGCGCGGCGATGGGCGGCAACGACACGATCACGGCGTTCGCGGCGGGCAAGGCCGGGATGGCGATCGGGGGCGACTTCAGCCACACCGCTGTCGAGGCGGGCAAGGTCAAGGGCAAGTACGCGGTCGTTCCGCTGCCCGGGGTGGCGTCCGGGTCCGTCGCTCCCGCCTTCGCCGGGGGCAACAACATCGGTGTCCTGAAGAGCACTTCGCACCGCACGCTCGCGGTGGATCTGATGGAGCGGCTCACCTCGAAGAAGACACAGGCCTCGATGTTCGACGCGATGGGGTTCCTGCCCACGTTCACCGACGTGCGGGACGCGGCCGCGTCGAAGGTGCCGTTCGAGAAGCCGTTCGTTCGGACGCTGGCCGCGGGGACGAAGTTCGTGCCCACGTCGCCGGGTTGGTCGGAGATCGACTCCTCGCTGGTGCTGCCGACGATGCTCCAGGAAGTCATCAGCGGGAAGAAGGACGTGGCCGCGGCTTCTCAGGACGCGGCGAAGAAGATGAACTCGGCGTTCAGCTCCGCGGGTTGAGCGGATGACCCCTGACAGCTCGTCGCCCGCGGACCGTGCGCGGACAGGCCCGCGCCCCGTGCGGGGCTGGACGACTCCCTGGTTGTATCTCGCCCCGGCTCTCGTCGTCCTGGGCGGGCTGCTGGTCTACCCCATCTATCAGCTCGGGCTGATTTCCTTCTTCCGGTACACGCAGGCCCAGGTCAGTGGTGGGGAGCCGACGACCTTCGAAGGGTTCGGGAACTACTCCGCGCTCTTTTCGGACAGCCAGTTCTGGCAGGTGCTGGTGGCCACCGTGCTGTTCGCGGGGGCCTGTGTCGTCTCGACGCTCGCCGTCGGGTGCGCGCTGGCCGTGCTGCTCACCCGGATACGCGCGCTGCCCCGACTCGCCCTGATGCTGGCCGCGTTGGGGGCCTGGGCCACGCCCGCCGTCACCGGGTCGACCGTGTGGCTGCTGCTCTTCGATCCCGACTTCGGGCCGGTGAACCGGATTCTGGGGCTCGGGGACCACTCGTGGACGTACGGGCGGCTGAGCGCGTTCTTCCTCGTGCTGCTCGAAGTGGTGTGGTGCTCCTTCCCGTTCGTGATGGTGACGGTCTACGCCGGGATTCGCGCCGTGCCCTCCGAGGTGCTGGAGGCCGCCGCTCTGGACGGGGCCTCGCAGTGGCGGATCTGGCGGTCCGTCCTGACGCCGATGCTGCGGCCCATCCTGACCGTCGTCACCATCCAGTCCGTCATCTGGGACTTCAAGGTCTTCACCCAGATCTACGTCATGACCAACGGAGGCGGCATCGCCGGCCAGAACCTCGTGCTGAACGTGTACGCCTACCAACAGGCGTTCGCGTCCTCGAAGTACAGCCTCGGCTCGGCGATCGGTGTCGTCATGCTGCTGATGCTGCTCGCCGTCACGCTGGTCTATCTGCGTCTGCTGCGCAGACAGGGGGAGGAGCTGTGAGTCTGCTTCGCGGTCTTGTACGACGGCCCTGGTGGCTCGCTGCCGAGGCCTCCGCGCTGCTGATCGCGGTGGTCGTCGTCTTCCCCCTCTACTGGATGGTGCTCAGCGCCTTCAAACCGGCCGGGGAGATCGAGTCGAGCGAGCCCCGGCCGTGGACGTCGGCGCCCTCCCTGGACTCGTTCCGGAGAGTGTTCGGGCAGCAGGAATTCGGCCGTTACTTCGTCAACAGCCTTGTCGTGGCGTGCTCGGTGGTCATCGTCTCGGCGCTGATCGCCTTTCTCGCCGCGACGGCCGTGACGCGATTCCGGTTCCGCTTCAGGACCACCCTCCTGATCATGTTCCTGGTGGCCCAGATGGTGCCCGTGGAAGCCCTGACGATCCCCCTGTTCTTCACCATGCGGGGGCTCGGACTGCTGAACACTCTGGGGTCGCTGATCCTGCCCCAGATCGCGTTCTCGCTGCCGTTCGCGATCTGGATGCTGCGGGGGTTCGTGAAAGCGGTCCCGGACGCGCTGGAGGAGGCCGCGTACATCGACGGAGCGAGCCGGACGCGATTCCTGTGGCAGATCCTTTTCCCGCTCGTCTTCCCGGGGCTGGTGGCCACGAGCGTGTTTTCGTTCATCTCGGCCTGGAACGACTTCCTGTTCGCCAAGTCCTTCATCATCAGCGACACTTCCCAGTCGACCCTGCCGATGGCCCTCCTTGTCTTCTACAAGCCGGACGACCCGGACTGGGGCGGAGTCATGGCGGCCTCCACGGTGATGACGATTCCGGTGCTGGTGTTCTTCGTACTCGTACAGCGACGTCTGGTCTCGGGGCTGGGCGGAGCGGTTAAGGACTGACGTGACTTCAGAGACGGAACTGATTCCGGCGCCGACGGCCGTCGAGGGCCCCACCCGGCCCGGTTTCGCCTTCGAGGCCGACACCGCGCTGTGGGGTGAGCCCGGCACCGAGGGCACCCAGCGCTGGCTGCGGACCACGCTCGGGGCGGCCCTCGGACTGCCGCTGCCGCCCGGCGAGGAGGGGGCCCGCAACGCGGTCGCGCTGCGCCTCGACGACACCCTGGCACCGGAGGCGTACCGCCTGGAGGTGACCGCGACCTGGGGTGTCGTGATCACCGGCGGCGGCCCGGCCGGCGTGTTCTGGGGCGCCCAGACACTGCGTCAGCTCCTCGGCCCCGCCGCCTTCCGGCGCGCTCCCGTCCGTCCCGGCACGACCTACGGCGTGCCGGCCCAGGCCATCGACGACGCCCCCCGCTTCGGCTGGCGCGGCCTCATGCTCGACGTCGCCCGGCACTTCATGCCCAAGGAAGGCGTCCTGCGCTACCTGGATCTCATGGCGGCGCACAAACTCAACGTCTTCCACTTCCACTTGACGGACGACCAGGGCTGGCGGGTGCAGATCGAGCGGTACCCGAAGCTGACCGAGATCGGGTCCTGGCGGGCGCGCACGAAATTCGGCCACCGTGCCTCACCGCTCTGGGACGACAAGCCCCACGGCGGCTACTACACCCAGGACGACATCCGCGAGATCGTCGCCTACGCCGCCGAGCGGCATATCACCGTGGTCCCGGAAATCGACGTACCGGGACACTCGCAGGCCGCCATCGCCGCGTATCCGGAACTCGGCAACACCGACGTCATCGACACCAACTCCCTCTCCGTCTGGGACACCTGGGGGATCAACCCCAACGTACTGGCCCCCACTGACAACACCCTGCGGTTCTACGAGGGGGTGTTCGAGGAACTCCTGGAGCTGTTCCCGGGGGAGTTCATTCACGTCGGCGGTGACGAATGCCTCAAGGACCAGTGGAAGCAGTCGGCGACCGCGCAGGAGCGCATCGCGGAACTCGGGCTCGCGGACGAGGAGGCGTTGCAGTCGTGGTTCATCGGACACTTCGACACGTGGCTCTCCGCGCGCGGGAGAAGGCTCGTCGGCTGGGACGAGATCCTGGAGGGCGGGCTCGCGGACGGCGCCGTGGTGTCGTCCTGGCGCGGCTACGAGGGCGGGATCACGGCCGCCCGCGCGGGACACGACGTCGTCATGTGCCCCGAACAGCACGTGTACTTGGACTGGCGCCAGGCCCCCGGAGAGGACGAGCCGGTGCCGATCGCCCATGTGCGCACCCTGGAGGACGTCTACCGCTTCGAGCCGGTTCCCCAGCAGCTCACCGAGGCCGAGGCAGGTCATGTGCTGGGCGCGCAGGCCAACGTGTGGACCGAGGTGATGGAGGATCACGCACGCGTGGACTACCAGACGTTCCCCCGCCTCGCGGCGTTCGCCGAGGTCGCCTGGAGTGCCCTTCCGGCGCCCGCGGAACGGGACTTCGCCGACTTCGAGCGCCGGATGGCCGCCCACTACCCGCGCCTCGACGCCCTGGGGGTCGCCTACCGTCCGCCCACCGGACCCCTGCCGTGGCAGCGCCGCCCCGGAGTCCTCGGACGCCCCAAGGACGGCCCGCCCCCGAACGCCTAGGAGTCCGGGAGAACGCCTGGAACACGGAAGGGAAAAAAGACCCTAAGAGTCACCGATGAGAGGCAATTCACGCGTACCGGTGATGCCGTACGAAAACGGGCCATCTCTCTGGTGAGACGGGCGAATGCCTCCTAGCGGACCCCCGCGTTCGGGTCTTGCGAAGATGTGCCAGAGTTGCCACGTCCGCCCTGTCAGCACGTACCGTACGGCAGCAACAGGCGGGACCAGGTGGGGCAGCGGGAAGGGGCAGCCGGTTTGACCACGCACGCACCGCAGGCGGGGCAGGCCGTCACGCTGCCCACGACGCTGGACGAGGCCGTGGCGGCGCTCACGGCCCTGCCCACGGCCGTTCCCGTGGCCGGTGGCACCGACCTCATGGCGGCCGTCAACTCGGGCCAGCTCAGGCCCAGCGCGCTGGTCGGCCTCGGCCGGATCAGCGAGATCCGGGGCTGGCAGTACCAGGACGGGCACGCGCTGCTCGGCGCTGGCCTCACGCACGCCCGCATGGGCCGCCCCGACTTCGCCGCGCTCATCCCGGCGCTCGCCGCCTCCGCGCGCGCCGCCGGACCGCCGCAGATCCGCAACGCGGGCACCCTGGGCGGCAACATCGCCTCGGCCGCGCCCACCGGGGACGCGCTGCCCGTACTCGCCGCCCTGGAGGCGACGCTGATCATCGCGGGCCAGGGCGGAGCGCGCCGGGAGATCCCGGTGTCGCACCTGCTGGCCGGCGTGGAGATGCTCCGCGGCGGCGAACTCATCGGCTTCGTGCGCGTGCCCCTGCTGCACGCCCCGCAGGTCTTCCTGAAGGCCACCGGCAGGACAGGACCCGGGCGCTCGGTCGCGTCCGTCGCGGTCGTCCTCGACCCTGCCAGGCGCGGAGTCAGGTGCGCCGTCGGAGCCATAGCGCCGATGCCGCTCAGACCGCTGGACGCCGAGCAGTGGGTGGCCCGGCTGATCGACTGGGACAACAGCCGCACGATCGTCCCCGAGGCGCTGAGCGCCTTCGGGGAGTACGTCGCCGCGGCCTGCATCCCCGACCCGGTACCGGCCGAGGACGGCTCCGTGGAGCAACTGCCGCCCGCCGTACTGCACCTGCGGCGCACCGTCGCCGCACTGGCCCGACGAGCACTCGGGAGGGCGCTGTCGTGACCGACGACCAGCACGGAGAGGGCACCCCTCAGGGCGGCGGACGCTGGGACCCGCTGCCCCAGGGCGACTACGACGACGGTGCCACGGCCTTCGTGAAACTCCCCGAAGGCGGCATCGACGCCCTCCTGGCCGCCCCGGGTCACGGCTATGTGCCGCCGCCCATCACGGCCACGCCCCCTCAGGGCGCCGACACCGACCAGTCCGGCACCGGCTCCTGGGCGATGCCCGCCGAGGGCGTCCAGTGGCCCGACCCGAACGCCGTGCCGCACCAGCAGGGGACGGCCGGGGACGACCGGTTCTCGTACCACCCCGGGGCGACCGGCCAGTGGACCTTCCAGGACACCAACGCGCCGGACGCGGGCGCCGCCCCCGGCCGCGACGTGACCGGCGAGTGGTCGATCCCCGTGGCCGGCGGTGATCTCCCGGACGAATCGGGCGAGTTCACCACGTCGGCCCTGGTCGAGCAGTGGGGCGGCACCCCGCCCGCCACCCTCCCCGGCGGCGCGCCCGCGCCCTGGGCGACGGAGGGCGCGGGCCAGTCCTGGGCACAGCAGGCCGCCGACACCGGAGTCGTCGAGCGGCCCGGCGAGCACACCGACGGGCGCGGCCTGGAACACCCGGCCGACCGGTCCGGGACGCACCCCGCCGGCGAGGTGTCCGCGCAGGCCGCCAACCGGCCGCCCGCCGAGACCGCCCGGCAGCCGTACGCCGAACCCGGCGACCCGTACGCGCACACCCGGACCGACGCCACCGCCGAGCCCTACGGCGACGCGCGCGCCGACCGCCACGACGACACCGCGGCCGAACTCGCCGCCGCGGACGCCCGGTCGGCTCGCGAGACCGACCCGGCGGGCGACGACGCCGAAGGGGCCGAGGAAGCCGCTGAGGGGCCCGCTGAGACCTCCGCGACCGCCGATGCGGCCGAGGGTGCCGACGACGCCCCGGAGGCCGCTGAGGCCCCCGTGGCGGCCGCCGAGCCCGACGCGCCGGACGAGGCCGCCGAACCCGCCCCGAAGATCCCCGGCGAGGAACACCCGCTCGCCTCCTACGTGTTGCGCGTCAACGGCGCCGACCGGCCCGTCACCGACGCCTGGATCGGCGAGTCGCTGCTCTACGTGCTGCGCGAGCGCCTCGGCCTCGCCGGCGCCAAGGACGGCTGCTCGCAGGGCGAGTGCGGCGCCTGCAACGTCCAGGTCGACGGACGCCTCGTCGCCTCCTGCCTGGTGCCCGCGGTGACCGCCGCCGGCTCCGAGGTCCGTACGGTCGAGGGACTCGCCGTCGAGGGACAGCCCTCAGACGTGCAGCGGGCGCTCGCCAAGTGCGGTGCCGTGCAGTGCGGCTTCTGCGTGCCCGGCATGGCGATGACCGTGCACGACCTCCTGGAGGGCAACCCCGCGCCCACCGAACTGGAAGCGCGCCAGGCCCTGTGCGGCAACCTGTGCCGCTGCTCCGGCTACCGGGGTGTCCTGGACGCCGTACAGGAAGTCGTCGCCGAACGTGAGGCGCACGCCGCCGCCGCCGAACCTGAGTCGGACGGTGACGAGGCGCGTATTCCCCACCAGGCGGGTCCCGGGGGCGGTGGCGTCCACCAGTCGGCGTTCGAGTCCCCGCGCACGCAGGACCAGGTGTACGGCCAGGACGGAGGCCAGGCGTGAGCAACGAAGCCGCCATCGCGACCACGGAGGCCGCGCCCGCCCCGGAGCTGCCGGGCCACGGCCTGGGCGCCTCGCTCCCGGCCGCCGACGCCCGCGCCAAGACCGAGGGCACCTTCCCGTACGCCGCCGACCTGTGGGCCGAGGGCCTCCTGTGGGCGGCCGTCCTGCGCTCGCCGCACCCGCACGCGCGCATCGTGTCCGTCGACACGTCCCACGCGCGCGACATGCCCGGCGTACGGGCCGTCATCACCCACGAGGACGTCCCGGGCCGCGACCGCTACGGCCGGGGCACCGCCGACCGCCCGGTGTTCGCCTCCGACGTGGTGCGCCACCACGGGGAGCCCATCGCCGCGGTCGCCGCCGACCACCCCGACACCGCGCGGATGGCCGCCGCCGCCATCATGGTCGAGTACGACGTGCTCGACCCGGTGACCGACCCCGAGCAGGCCTTCGAGGCCGAACCGCTGCACCCCGACGGCAACCTGATCCGGCACATCCCGCTGCGCCACGGCGACCCGGACGCGGCCGGCGAGATCGTCGTCGAGGGCCTGTACCGCATCGGCCGCCAGGACCCCGCCCCCATCGGCGCCGAGGCCGGTCTCGCCGTGCCCCGCCCGGACGGCGGCGTCGAGCTGTACATCGCCTCCACGGACCCGCACACCGACCGCGACACGGCCGCCGCCTGCTACGGCCTGGAGCCCGACCGCGTGAAGGTCGTCGTCACCGGCGTCCCCGGGGCCACCGCCGACCGCGAGGACCAGGGCTTCCAGCTCCCGCTCGGACTGCTCGCGCTGAAGACCGGCTGCCCGGTCAAACTCACCGCCACGCGCGAGGAGTCCTTCCTCGGCCACACCCACCGCCACCCCACGCTCCTGCGCTACCGCCACCACGCGGACGAGGACGGCAGGCTGGTCAAGGTCGAGGCCCAGGTGCTGCTCGACGCGGGCGCCTACGCCGACACCTCCTCGGAGGCCCTGGCCGCCGCCGTCTCCTTCGCCTGCGGCCCGTACGTCGTCCCGAACGCCTTCATCGAGGGCTGGGCCGTGCGCACCAACAACCCGCCCTCAGGACACGTCCGGGGCGAGGGCGCCATGCAGGTCTGCGCCGCCTACGAGGCGCAGATGGACAAGCTCGCCAAGAAGCTCGCCATGGACCCGGCCGAGTTGCGCCTGCGCAACGCCATGGCCACCGGGGACGTCCTGCCGACCGGCCAGACGGTGACCTGCCCCGCGCCGGTCGCCGAACTCCTCCAGGCCGTACGGGACTTCCCGCTGCCGCAGCTCCCCAAGGACACCCCCGAGGACGAGTGGCTGCTGCCCGGCGGCCCCGAGGGCGCGGGCGAACCGGGCGCGGTGCGCCGGGGCGTCGGCTACGGCCTCGGCATGGTGCACATGCTCGGCGCCGAGGGCGCCGACGAGGTCTCCACGGCCACCGTGAAGGTCCACGACGGCATCGCGACCGTCCTGTGCGCAGCGGTCGAGACCGGCCAGGGCTTCACCACGCTGGCCCGGCAGATCGTCCAGGAGACCCTCGGCATCGACGAGGTGCACGTCGCCCCCGTGGACACCGATCAGCCGCCCGCAGGCCCTGGTTGCCGCGGACGTCATACCTGGGTATCAGGCGGCGCCGTCGAACGCGCCGCGAAGATGGTCCGCACCCAGCTCCTCCAGCCTCTGGCGCACAAGTTCGGGATGTCCACCGAGCTGCTCCAGATCACCGACGGCAAGATCACCTCCTACGACGGTGTCCTCTCGACGACCGTCACGGAGGCCATGGACGGCAAGGAACTGTGGGCCACCGCCCAGTGCCGCCCGCACCCGACCGAGCCCCTGGACGAGGCGGGCCAGGGCGACGCCTTCGTAGGGCTCGCCTTCTGCGCGATCCGCGCGGTCGTCGACGTCGACATCGAACTGGGGTCGGTCCGGGTCGTCGAACTGGCCCTGGCCCAGGACGTCGGCCGCATCCTGAACCCGACCCAGCTGGTCGCCCGTATCGAGGGTGGCGTCACCCAGGGCGTCGGCATCGCGCTGACGGAGAACCTGCGCACCGCGCGCGGGCTGATCCGCCACCCCGACCTCACCGGCTACGCCCTGCCCACCGCCCTGGACACCCCCGACATCAAGATCGTGAAACTCGTCGAGGAGCGTGACGTGGTCGCCCCCTTCGGGGCCAAGGCGGTCAGCGCGGTCCCGGTGGTCACGTCCCCGGCGGCGATCGCCTCCGCCGTACGCGCCGCGACCGGCCGTCCCGTGAACCGCCTCCCGATCCGCCCCCAGGCGGCCGTGGTGACGGCGACGACCGACCAGTACGGCCAGTACGGACACTGAGCGGCCGGTGCGTCACGGTGCTCCACGGGGTCGTTCTCATCTCCGGCGTGATGGCCGCGGGCAAGTCGACGGTCGCCCAGGCACTGGCGGAACGACTCCCGAGGGCCGCACACGTCCGGGGTGACGTCTTCCGGCGGATGATCGTCTCGGGCCGCGAGGAGTACGTCCCCGGCACAGGAGGCGAAGGGGAGTCCCAACTCCGCCTGCGGTACCGGCTGTCGGCGGCGACGGCGGACGCCTACGCGGACGCCGGGTTCACGGCGGTCGTCCAGGACGTGGTGCTGGGCGGGGAGTTGCCGGCGTACGTCGACCTGATCCGCACCCGGCCCCTGCACGTGATCGTCCTCGCGCCGACCCCGGCGACCGTGACGGCACGAGAAGCGGGCCGGGCGAAGACCGGATACGGCGCGTGGACCGTCGAGGACCTGGACCGCGGGCTGCGGACCCGGACCCCGCGCATCGGGCTGTGGCTGGACAACTCCGCGCTGACGGTGGGGGAGACGGTGGACGCGATCATCGAGGGACGGGAACGGTCACGGGTGGTTTGAGCGTCCTGAGAGGTGCGGGGGTTCCCGGCCGGACGCGGTAGCGGATCGTATGTCCGGGCGTTCTGGCTGGTCAGGGCCGTTGTCAGTGGTGCCGCGTAGTGTTCTGGGCAGTGGGGACGACAGCGGGACACCGAGGCCGCACGGGGGAAGTTTCATGCACGGGGGCACGATGAGCAGGACCGACGCCGGTTCCACGGCGATCACGATCACGTTGACCGAGGACGACCTCGATCCGTACGTCACGCACGCGTCCACACGCCGCTGGCTGACCGGTCCCGGACTGCCGGGCGACAGCGGCCTGCTGACGTTCGAGGAGCTGCGCAGGGCGGGCCTGCGGACGGTGGCGGACTCGCTGGGCGACTCCGACCCGCTGGCCGAGGAGCTCCGCGACCAGCTGGTGATAGGCGCGCTCCGGGGACCCGACGGAGGCGAGGCGGAGTCGATCCTGCTGGACGGCGAGACGGGCGAGATCGCGACGACGTACTTCTTCCATGACCGCCCGGACCTGATGGAGGCCGACTCGCTGGCCCCGTCGATCGAGACGCTGACCCGCTTCACCACGACGACCGACGAACTGACCGACCTGCGCGGCCAGTTCGCGTCCTACGAGGGCCGGCACGGCATGAAGACCGCGGCGGAGGCGTCCCGCCAGCTGCTCGCGGTGTTCGAGTCGGAGACGGACGGCGAGGTGCCCCCGTTCTGGAAGGCGGCGGCCCTGATCCGCCCCCTCGCGCTCGTCGCCGGCCCCGGCACGACGTCGGGCCTGACCCTGGACATCCCGGCCCGCCTGCTGGACCAGGAGTTCGGCCAGGGCACGGTCGCCCGCTTCGAGGAGGTCGACTTCCCCGCCACCCTCACCCACGAGCCGACCCGCCGCTTCCTCCGCGAGACGGGCCTGCCCGAGGACGCGTTCCTCTTCCAGCTGGACACGGACGTCCCGCTCCCCACACTCGCCGAGTTCTACGAGGACGAGCCCGCCGGGGAACTCCCGCCCCGCCCGGACGAGTTGATCCGCCTCGGCTACCTCATGGAGGACAACAGCCTGGTGGTGGACGGCGCGACCGGCGAGATCCTCACCTGGAGCGAGCCGGAAGCGACCCTGGCGCCGCTCAACACGGACGTCTCGACCCTGGCCTTCACCCTGTGGCTGCTCCACCGCGAGAAGGCGATCGACGCGGACCTGTCGGGCCTGCTGACGGCGGAGGCGTACGACCAGTTGGCGACGACGATGCTCCAGACCCTGTCGAAGGTGGACCCGACGGGGACGGGCGCCCGGTCGCAGGGCGGGCATTACTGGACGGAGGCGTTCCAGGACGAGGCGGGCGGGGTGTTGTGACGGGCGCGACGGGGTGTTGTGACGGGCGCGCGGACGGGGTGCTGTGACCAGGCGGGCGGGGTGGGTGCTGTGACGGGCGCGCACGGCCGTCGACGAATCGCGGCCGGGCCCTTGGCCGTGCCGGCGCTCTGAAGGGCGTGCGGGGTGTTGTGACTGGCGTGGACGGCCGTCGACGAATCGCGGCCGGGCCCTTGGCCGTGCCGGTGCTCTGAAGGGTGTGCGGCCGGCCGGGGAATTCGTTCGCGCCGGGTGAGACGAGCGGCTACCTTCCACGGGACCGGGGCGGGATGCGCGGGACGGCGCAGGGGCGAGGGGAACCAGACATGGACACCGGGACCACACGGACCGACCGCCTGAGCGTGCTCCTGGAGCAGTTCGACAAGGCCCGGGAGATGGCCCAGGTGCGCCTGACGGGACTCGGTGACGAGGAGTACCTCTGGGAGCCGGCCCCCGACTGCTGGTCGCTCCGACGCCGGAGCGAGGCGGTGACACCGAGGGCGTTCGGACCGGGGGAGTGGGTGCTCGACCTCGGCGTGGCGGACATCCCGGCGAGCGAGTACGCGGAGGTGGCCCGCCAGGCCGCCGACGGCATGACCGTCGACAAGATCGCCGACGACTGGAGCGTGACCGTCGAACGGGTCGAGCAGATCCTCGCCCACGAGGGCGAACCGGAGCCCGACGCGACCCCGATCACGACGATCGCGTGGCGCCTGGGCCATCTGCACTTCCAGTTCGCGGGGGCGTGGGAGTGGACGTTCGGCGATCGCAGCCAGGACCCCAAACAGATGGTCGACTTCACCCCGTCGGCCACCCTCACCCTGGACAACTTCTGGCCGGTCATCGACCGCTGGCGCGCGGCCGTAGCGACGGTCACCGAGGACCAGCTCAACGAGGTCGGCTTCTCCCAGTACCCGTACGGCTCGGACCCTGACGACCCGTACATCGACGTAGTGGCGGGGTCCAACCTCGAGTTCATCCATCACATGGCGGAGATCGCGCTGTTGAGGGACTTGTGGCGGGCGAGGACCGCGAACGGCAGATAAGCGAAGAACGAAGAACGGGAAACGGGGGGGACCGCAGACCGGGAACTCGGACCCGCTCAGGTCTCAGGTCTCAGGTCTCAGATCTCAGGTCCCGGGGCGAGCGCTCCACGCGTTGTGGAGAGCTGCCGGTACGCCCTCCCCGAGGACCCTGCGGCTCGTCAACCCGCCCGGCAGGGTGGGCAGTTCGGCCCAATGGGTCACGGTCTCGGCACTGGCGAGGCCGTAGGGCAGCCGGACGACCCCGTCGGAGTCGACGAAGCAGTCCCGGTGCTCCGTCCCGTCCTCGCCGAAGTGCAGCGTCGTGAAGTACATCGGCCGCACGAGCCAGAATTCCTCACCCAGCGCGATATCGGACCCGGCGTCGCTGTCCACCGGATACCGCCCGGTGATCGCGGCCGCGACCGGCGTACCACTCGGCGGCAACGCACTGCGCGCGTCGACCCATGTCACCACGGCATCCAGCTTCACCATCTCCACACCCGACAAGACGGCGCGACGCCCGCGGGGGTTGCTCAAGTTGCCGATGCGGTACGCGGAGCCGGTCGCCCGGGGGCATACCGACCCGACTCACTACTGGAGGCCGTGGCGGGAATCGCTGAACAGGGCGATGGTAATGATGCCTTCGACTCGCCGCGTAAAGACCGGGAACTCCATCTTCCAAGAAGTACTGCTGTGTTCCAGCCGTGCATGGAAGTCGGCATCGACTTGGCGAGCCGCGAAAATGTCGCGCGCCTCTTGCTCACACCGGGAAACGTCACCACGGCGTCCCTTCCCGTTCTTCCGTCTGAGCGATGTCTCGTAACTCGATGTCGGCGTTTCCTGTCGCCGTTTCGGGGCGGCGCTCCTCACCCGTCTCGATGGGATCGGCATCGGCGGGGTTGGATACCGTACGGGGATGTATCGCTGGAACGAGCGTGGTCTGATCCCGACGCCCAGAGCCTGGCGGGAAGCCTTCATCGACTTGCACGGCGAGAGCCGGGTCACCCTTACGGATGCCGGCCCGTGGGCGGGTCGGCTGGAGTGGCAGCGGTCACGGTCATACGGCATCGCGCTGTGCGGCAACGTCCGCGAGGAGTTCGTGCGGGAGCGGCGGCACATCCGGACAGACCCGCGCGGAGCGTTCGAGCTACTGGTGCCGACCGCCGGGAGCGCCCAGGTGGAGCAGGCCGCGGCCGCGGGCGAGATACGGCCGGGCACTCTCGCGCTGTGCGACGTGGACCGCCCGTTGACCTTCACCCACGGCGAGGAATTTCAGTCGGTCGCGCTGATCGTCCCTGGTGAGGCGATCTACCGCCGTAATCCCGCCGCGGCCCGGGATCCGCACGTCCTCGACGGCACCGTGGGGCTCGGCCGGCTGATCCGGCAGACGGTGCTCACCCTCCAACAGGAGCGGGAACACTTTTCCGAGGCAACCTTCGACATCGCATGCGACCAGTTGCTCGACCTGCTCTGCCTGGCCGCTGAAGGCGCCGGCGACTCGGCGCCGGCCTCCCAGCGAAGAGAGGTCGAGGCGCAGGTGAGGCAGTACGTCCGCCGTCACGCTGCCGACCCCGACCTCTCCATCACCGGCATCGCCCGGGTCCTGGGTTGGTCGGCGAGATATCTGCAAGACGTGCTACAGGCCGCCGGCACCACCTCCCGCGACCTGATCCGCTCGGAGCGGTTGCGGCTGGCCCGGACCCGGTTGGCCAGTTCAGCCTGGGACAACCGGTCGATCGCGCAGGTCGCGCACGAGTCCGGGTTCGCCAGCCACGCGTCGTTCGCCACCGCCTACCGCCGCGAGTTCGGCGTCACGCCCCGCGAGACCCGCGGCGACGGCCGCGGTGAGTCCTGAGCCAGGCCTCAGGCGAGGGCGCCGCCGTCCACACGAAGGGTGCTGCCGGTGATGTACGCGGCGTCCGGCCCGGCCAGAAACGCCACCGCACCGGCGACCTCGTCGGCCTCGGCGTACCGGTGCATCGGGATGACCGCCTGAAGCATGAACTGGCCTCCCTCGGAACCCTTCGGCATGGCCATGTCGGTGTCGATGATGCCGCACTCGATCACGTTCACGTTGATCCCGCGCGCGGCGAAATCCTGGGCCCATCCGCGGGTGTACGCCGTGACCGCGGCCTTGGTCGCCGCGTAGTCGGACATGCCGGCCGCGAAGGTCTTGCTGGCAAGGCCGGACGACAGGTTCACGATCCGGCTGCCCTCGCTCATGTGCCGGACGGCCCGGTAGGTCGTGTCGGCGACACCGGTCAGGTTGATCGCGAGCTGCTGATCGCGTACGGCGTCGGTGATCTCCCCGGGCCAGAAGACACCGGCGCTGTTGACCAGGATGTCGATCCTGCCGAACTTCTCAGCGACCGCGTCCACCATGGCCGTCACCTGGGCGCGGTCGGCCTGGTCGGCCTGGATGCCCTCGGCGCGCACGCCCTGCGACCGCAGTTCCTCGACCACCGTCTTCGCCTTCTCCGCCTGCGCGACATAGGTGATGACCACGTCCGCGCCCAGCGTAGCCAGCCGCCGGGCCGTCGCCGCGCCGATCCCCCGGCTGCCCCCGGTCACCAGCGCCACCTTGCCCGACAGAATCTTCTCGCTCACGAGCCAATCACTCCTTGCGAAATCCGTGCCTACCCGTGCCCGGTCAACGATCGCGGTCGGGACGCGCGCGGTCTTTCGCTGCGGCGCACAGCGCTTGCGCCAGGGCGCGTAGAAGTCGGCGGCTGGTTATGTAGTGACCAGACCCTGTCTGCTTCGGCTATGTCGATACGGCCAGGGCGGTGTTGTGCAGATGGGCGATCCCTGCTGCGGTGGCCTTGAGGGTGCGGCCGGCGCGGCAGTAGTCCCGCAGGATTTTGTAAGTCCTGAGCCGGGCCAAGCAGTGTTCGGCGCGGGCGCGGGCGTTGCGGTGCCCGACGTTGTAGTCCTGTAGTCCGGTTTCCAGGCGGGGAGTTCGCTGCCGTCGCGGGGTTTGCGGTAGGGGATGAGCACCTCGGGGTTGCCGCGGTAGGCACCGTCGGCCGTCGACAATCGCAACCTGCTCCATCAGCAGGACCCGATCGGGAAAATTCAGTGCCCGATGGCGGCCCGGCCCGCCATCGGCGATGGTGTCACCGCTAGGGCGGGCGACCAGGCGCATTTGGCGGTGAAATTGCGCCGACCGCAGACCGGTGAAGGGGTGAATCAACTCCGGGTGAGGGACCGAGAACACCTGCACCCATCGATGATGAACCACGGTCCGAACCGGGTGATCATCGGGTTACGACATCCCTTAGAGAGAGCGGACGTCTGAGCGCATCGCTTGCCGAAGGGTTTCGAGTGCCTCGCTCAATGCCGTGCGGGTTGCCGGCCACTCTGGATCAGTGGTCACGTCCGGCTCTTCGAAGCGATCACGTAGGTGTATGAGTTTCCGGAAGGCCTGAGTGGCTACTTCGTCGAGAGGTTCGGGCGCCATGATGCGCATTTCATAGAGGAGTTGAAAGGCGTTGGCGGCCCCGAGGATTTCCCCGGACTCCTTGATGCGCTCCTCCCTGGTCAGCGCGGTGCTTCGTTGCAGATCTCGTGGCCGGTGTTGCGTGAGCCAGAGCGCCCCAAGATATTCGCTGTAAAGCTGTCGTTTTGCGGCACGCTCGCGGGATGCATCCTCCCGACGCCATCGCGACCGTTCGCCAACAAGGGTTGTGCTGACACCGAGAAGGGCACCGAGTGCGGTGCCCGCGAGAGTCCCCCAGTCCACGGACCCCATGGTAGAGACGCTGTGCCTCTGGGCCCAGAGCGCGGCGTTTGCGGACGTTGTTCCGCGGCCGCCACCCAGGCGCCTTCGTGGCCGACTGGGACGGAAACTGAGACGCACGACTAAAGGGCGGCACCCCGGATGGGGTGACGCCCTTTAGTTTTGCCTGGTCAAGCTCTGGAGGCCGTGGCGGGAATCGAACCCGCGTAACTCGCTTTGCAGGCGAGTCCCTGAACCACTCGGGCACACGGCCGTGTTTGGTGACTTGACCGTAGGGGCGGGGGGTGGGGGCGGACAAGGGGGTCGGGGGTGGTGCAACGGGACTGCCATACGCCGTTCATGAATGAGGGGAGGGGGCCCTGGGGGAGGCGGCACCGGTCGTACGACCAAGGTCTCAGGTGTGGACCGTCTTCCGACAGGGGTCAACCCGGTCTGTGGACCTTACGCTGGCCATCATGACCGTCCTCGAACCTCGTGACGCCGATGTCACGAACACCGCTTCTGACCTGGCCGACGAGTGCCGTGACTCCGTGTTGGGGCGGTCGCATCGGGCGCTCAGTGTGGGGATCGTGTCCGTCGTGCTGCTGATCGCCTTCGAGGCGACGGCGGTGGGGACGGCGATGCCGGTTGCCGCTCGGGAGCTGGGCGGGGTGTCGTTGTACGCGTTCGCGTTCTCCGGGTACTTCACGACCAGTCTGTTCGGGATGGTGTTCGCCGGGCAGTGGTCGGATCGGCGGGGGCCGCTCGGGGCGTTGACCAGCGGGATCGGGGCGTTCGCGGCGGGGCTGGTGGTGGCCGGGACCGCTCAGGTCATGTGGGTGTTCATCCTGGGGCGGGCCGTGCAGGGGCTCGGGGGCGGGCTGGTCATCGTCGCCCTGTACGTCGTTGTCGGGCGGGCGTACTCCGAGCGGTTGCGGCCCGCCATCATGGCCGCGTTCGCTGCCAGTTGGGTCGTGCCGTCCATCGTCGGGCCGCTGGCCTCCGGGGCGGTGACCGAACAGCTGGGATGGCGGTGGGTGTTCGTCGGCATCCCGGTGCTCGTGGTGTTTCCGCTGGCCCTCGCACTGCCGCAGATACGGCGGCGGGCGGCCGGGCCCGTGTCCCCGCCGGGTGCGGCACCCGTGCCCTTCGACCGGCGTCGTATCCGGCTCGCTCTGGGGATATCGCTCGGCGCCGGGCTCGTGCAGTACGCCGCTCAGGATCTGCGGTGGGTCTCGCTCGTCCCGGCCGTCGCCGGTGTCGCGCTGCTCGTGCCCGCCGTACTCGGGTTGCTGCCGCGCGGGACGTACCGGGCGGCACGCGGGCTGCCCTCCGTCGTGCTGTTGCGCGGGCTGGCCGCGGGGTCGTTCATCTCGGCGGAGTCCTTCGTGCCGTTGATGCTCGTCACGCAGCGGGGGCTGTCGCCGACCCTGGCCGGGTTCTCACTCGCGGCGGGTGGCGGGACATGGGCGCTGGGGTCGTGGGTGCAGTCCCGGGCGGGGCTCGAACCGTACCGGGAACGGCTGATGACGTTCGGGATGGTGCTGGTGGCCGCCGCCATCGCCGGGGCGCCGAGCGTCCTCATCCCTTCCGTGCCCGTGTGGATCGTCGCCGTCGCGTGGGCGTTCGGGTGTTTCGGGATGGGGCTGGTGATCTCGTCGACCAGCGTGCTGCTCCTCCAGCTGTCGGCCCCGGCGGAGGCCGGCACCAACTCGGCCGCGCTACAGATCTCCGACGGACTCTCGAACGTCGTGCTGCTCTCCATCGGCGGGGCCGCGTTCGGCGCGCTGGGCGGCGGCACGGTCGGGCACACGGTCCGCTCCGCGAGCGACAGCGGGTCCCATCCGGGCGCCTTCGCCGCGGTGTTCCTGCCGATGGCGGTCGTGGCGCTGGCGGGGGCATGGGTGGCGACCCGGGTGCGGACGAAATCGCGGTGACCTCGCGTGGCGCCGCCGCTCGGTGCGTGAAGGATGACGGGGAGGAGCGCTGGGCCGTGGACCGGCCTTCCCGCGATATCCCGTCGCCCGCCGGTGAGCCCGGACCTGTACGACCAGGCCGCCGCGCTGCTGCACGCCCTCGCCACGAACCACCCCCTCGTCGACGGCAACAAACGCACCGCGTGGCTCGCCGCCGCGACCTTCCTCGCCGTGAACGGGGTCGATCTCGCCGGGGTGGACCAGGACAGGGCATACGACCTGGTCATCGACGTGGCCTCGGGACAGGAGGGGAACGTGGGGGTCATCGCGGAGGCGTTGCGCGGTCTCGCGGGACGGCCGGTGTGACGTCAGTCCCACCCCCGCCGCCCCGGCGTCGTCCGCGCGTTGACACCGCCGGGCCGCCGGTAGGGTGGCCCGGTTGTCATACGTAGCCGAGCAGCCCTACCCACGAACCCGGAGACCGTGACTACTACCGCCGCCTCCTCGTCCGCTTCCGCCTCCTCCCATCACCTCTCCCCGGCCTTCCCCGGCCGCGCCCCCTGGGGCACCGCGAGCAAGCTGCGGGCCTGGCAGCAGGGGGCCATGGAGAGGTATATCCAGGAGCAGCCGCGGGACTTCCTCGCGGTCGCGACCCCCGGTGCCGGCAAGACGACCTTCGCGCTCACCCTCGCCTCCTGGCTGCTGCACCACCATGTCGTGCAGCAGGTGACCGTGGTCGCGCCGACCGAGCACCTGAAGAAGCAGTGGGCGGAGGCGGCCGCGCGGATAGGGATCAAGCTGGACCCCGAGTACAGCGCGGGGCCGATCGGCAAGGACTACCAGGGCGTCGCGGTCACGTATGCCGGTGTCGGCGTACGGCCGATGCTGCACCGCAACCGCGTCGAGCAGCGCAAGACCCTCGTCATCCTCGACGAGATCCACCACGCCGGTGACTCCAAGTCCTGGGGCGAGGCCTGCCTCGAAGCCTTCGAGCCGGCCACGCGACGGCTCGCGCTCACCGGCACGCCCTTCCGGTCGGACACCAACCCCATCCCCTTCGTCACGTACGCGGAAGGCAACGACGGGATCCGGCGGTCCGCCGCCGACTACACCTACGGCTACGGGTCCGCGCTCGGCGACGGCGTCGTCCGGCCCGTCATCTTCCTTTCCTACAGCGGCAACATGCGCTGGCGGACGAAGGCCGGTGACGAGATCGCCGCGCGGCTCGGCGAGCCGATGACGAAGGACGCGATCAGCCAGGCCTGGCGTACGGCGCTGGACCCGCGCGGCGAGTGGATGCCGAGCGTGCTGCGCGCCGCCGACCAGCGGCTGACCGAGGTCAGGAAGGGCATCCCGGACGCCGGCGCCCTCGTCATCGCCACCGACCAGGACTCGGCGCGCGCCTACGCCAAGCTGATCCGCGAGATCACCGGCTCCAAGGCGACCGTCGTGCTGTCGGACGACACCGGTGCCTCCAAGCGCATCGACGACTTCGCGGCGAGCAACGACCGGTGGATGGTCGCCGTCCGCATGGTGTCGGAAGGCGTCGACGTGCCGCGGCTCGCCGTCGGCGTGTACGCCACCACCATCTCCACCCCCCTCTTCTTCGCCCAGGCCGTCGGCCGTTTCGTGCGGTCCCGGCGGCGCGGCGAGACCGCGTCCGTGTTCCTGCCGACCGTGCCCGACCTCCTCACCTTCGCCAACGAGATGGAGGTGGAGCGGGACCACGCCCTCGACAAGCCGAAGAAGGAGGGCGAGGAGGACCCGTACGCCGAGTCCGAGAAGGAGATGGAGGAGGCGAACAAGGAGGAGGACGAGGACACCGGCGAGCAGGAGCAGTTCTCCTTCGAGGCCCTGGAGTCCGAGGCCGTCTTCGACCGTGTCCTCTACGACGGCGCCGAGTTCGGCATGCAGGCGCACCCGGGGAGCGAGGAGGAGCAGGACTACCTCGGCATCCCCGGCCTCCTCGAACCCGACCAGGTGCAGATGCTGCTCCAGAAGCGGCAGGCCCGGCAGATTGCGCACAGCCGCAAGAAGCCGGACGAGGAGGCCGACCTCCTGGAACTGCCCGCCGAGCGGCGGCCCGTCGTCTCGCACAAGGAGATGATGGAGCTGCGGAAGTCGCTCAACACCATGGTCTCCGCGTACGTCCACCAGACCGGCAAACCGCACGGCGTCATCCACACCGAACTGCGCCGTACCTGCGGCGGCCCGCCGAGCGCCGAGGCCACCGCCGGGCAGCTGCGGCAGCGCATCGCGAAGGTCCAGGAGTGGGCCACGCGCATGAAGTGATCCCCGGCGGATCCGTACCGGTTCCATTCCGGTTCCGTCGGCCGATCAGCACATCCGTGCGGAGTCCGCGCCGGGTTGATCCGCAGGTCAGGACATATCGACATCAAGGGGTACCGGTCCGTACCAGGCGGTGCCCGGATTCTGGACGGAGACTTCCGCTCAGCGAACCGGCTTCGCTAGTGTCCCGCTACGCACACGCCCCGTGGCAGCGCCGCCGCGGAGCGCAGCCGTGAAGCGACTGGGCCCGGACACGCCGGGCCGCCTCGCCGATCGGCGGCCTCTGAAGCGCGTCACTGACGGGACTCGGTGACGCATCCGTCGCTAAGGAGCCGCCGACCTCACCACTTAAGGAGTGGGCGTCGTGACCGCGGAGACCTCCCAGACGCTCGACCGGGGACTGCGCGTCCTCAAACTGCTGGCCGATACGGACCACGGGCTGACCGTCACCGAGCTGTCCAACAAACTGGGCGTCAACCGGACAGTCGTGTACAGGCTGCTCGCCACGCTCGAACAGCACGCCCTCGTACGCCGTGACCTGGGCGGCCGGGCCCGCGTGGGGCTCGGCGTGCTGCGCCTCGGCCGTCAGGTGCATCCGCTGGTACGGGAAGCAGCGCTCCCCGCGCTGCGCTCGCTGGCCGAGGACATCGGGGCGACCGCTCACCTCACCCTGGTCGACGGTGCGGACGCCCTCGCCGTCGCCGTGGTCGAGCCGACCTGGACCGACTACCACGTGGCCTACCGCGCCGGTTTCCGCCACCCGCTGGACCGGGGAGCGGCCGGCCGCGCGATCCTCGCCGCCCGGCACCAGGCGGCCGACGGACCCGGATACACCCTGACGCACGGCGAGTTGGAGGCCGGCGCGAGTGGTGCGGCCGCTCCGCTGCTGGGCGTCACCGGCGTCGAGGGCAGCGTCGGCGTCGTGATGCTGGCGGACGCGGTGCCCGAGCGGGTCGGCCCGCGGGTGGTCGACGCGGCACGCGAGGTGGCGGAGGCGCTGCGCTGAGTCGGGGCGGGCAGAGGGGCTAGGGCGGGCAGGCGGGGCGAGGTCGGGCAGAGCGGCGAGGGCGGGCAGGGGGCGAGGGCGGTACACGCGCCGGGCCCTCGACGTGACGGGCTCCCCGCACGCCAGCGCCCGACATGGCATCGCCGCACCGGGCCCCGGCCCGCGGGTGCCCCACGCGGCATGACCGCGCCGGGTCCTGGTCCGGGAGCGCCCGTCGCGGCAGGACCTGACCTGCTCCCGCCCCGCGGGCGCGCCCCGCGGCAGCACCTGACCCCCTCCCGCCCCACGAGCGAGCCCCGCGGAACAACCTCACCCGCTCCCGCCCCGCGATCACCCCACGCGCCATGACCTGACCGGCTCCCGGCCGGTACTGACCCTCGCGTTAGATTGATCCCGTGCTCCTCTCTCGCCTCACGCGCCCCCAGGCCGTAGCCGTCTGCGCCCTGCCCGTCGTGGCACTGCTCGCCACGGCGGGTCTCGCGCCGCTGCCGTTCGCGCTGGCGCAGCCCGGTCTGACCGCGAACGTGCTCGGCGACAACCAGGGCACCCCGGTGATCACCATCTCCGGGGCGCCGGTGCGGACGACGAGCGGTCAGCTGCGTATGACGACGATCGAGGCGACCGGACCCGATCAGCACGTCTCGCTGAGCGATGTGCTCGACAGCTGGTTCCGCACAGACCGGGCGGTCATGCCGCGCGACTCGGTCTACCCCAGCGGCAACAGCGTCAAGGAGATCGAGCAGCACAACACCGAGCAGATGCAGGAGTCGCAGGACGACGCGACCACCGCCGCGCTCGACTATCTGCACCTCAGCGACAAGAAGGTCAAGGTCACGCTGAAGCTCGCGGACGTCGGCGGCCCCAGCGCGGGTCTGCTGTTCACCCTGGGCATCATCGACAAGCTCGACGGCAACGGCAGCGGCGGTGATCTCACGGGCGGCCGCACCATCGCCGGTACGGGGACGATCGGCACCGACGGCACGGTCGGCGCGGTCGGGGGAGTGGCCCTCAAGACCCAGGCCGCGCGACGAGACGGTGCGACGGTGTTCCTGGTGCCGAGGGCGGAGTGCTCGGACGCCAAGTCGGAACTCCCCAAGGGACTACGACTGGTTCCGGTGACCACCCTGAAGGGCGCGGTGTCCGCCCTGGAGGCGCTGGAGACGGGTAAGGGATCGGTACCCAGCTGCTAGACCGGCGCCGGTTTCGCACCGGCGGGCGCCGAGGCGAGCCGCAGACCGAGTTCTACGAGGGTCCAGCCGAGGCGGATGCGGAGTTCCCGGCGGGGCGGTCGGGCTTCTGCGGCGAGGCGGTGGGCGTCGGCCTGGGCGTGGAGTTCGGCGATGTGCTGCTGTGCGAGCTGGCTGTGCGCATACATGGTTGTGCCTCTCAGTCCGTCTCGATGGGGAACAGGTGGGTGTGGATGCGCACTTGCTCGGATTCCGGGGTGTCCTTGTCGGGGACGCGGTCTCGGTATTCGTCGATCAGGGCGTGCATCTTCTCGACGAGTTCGGCGGCCAGGTCGGGGGTCAGCCGTAGCGTCGCGTTGCTCATGTCGGAGGCGCGGGACCAGGGTTCGGCCCACTTGCCGCGGCCGTTGAGCCAGGTGATCAGCTCGCGGGAGTGGGTGTTCGCGAACTCGTGCAGGAACGCCTCCGCCAGTCCCCGGACCTCGGGACCGGCGTCCTGGAAGTCATCGGCGTCGAAGACGATCCCCTGGTCCACCACCTGCCACCACCGCTCCCGGCCCTTGCCCTGCTCGGGGGCGTCCTCGACGAACCCGTGCGCGGCGAGCTGGCGCAGGTGGTAGCTGGTCGCACCGCTGGACTCGCCCAGCCGGGCGCCCAGTTGGGAGGCGGTGGCCGGGCCGTGGTTCCGCAGCGCGTCCAGCAGCTGCATCCGCAGCGGGTGTGCCAGACCGCGCAGCGAGCGGGCGTCGAGGCGGTGTCGTTTCCGTTCTTCGGGCTCCTGCATGCCCACAAAGCTACCGTTGCAAAGAAGTCCTTGCAACCACTTCTTTGCAACCAGCTCTTTGTAACTCGCCCCCCACCACCCCTACTTGACCAACCCCTCCGCCTTCATCCAGTCCAGCGCCACCTGATGGGGGTCCTCCCCGTCGACGTCCACCTTCGCGTTCAGCGTCCGCGCCACCGTGTTGTTCAGCTTCTTCGTGACCGGGTCCAGGACCTTCGCGATGGCCGGCCACTTCTTCAGCGCCTTCGTGTTGATCTCGGGCGCCGCGTTGTAGTTGGGGAAGAACTTCTTGTCGTCGGCCATCACCGCGAGGTTCATCGACTTGATGCGGCCGTCGGTGGTGAAGACCTCGCCGTAGGTGCAACTCCCCTTCTTCACCTGGGTGTAGATGATCCCGGTGTCCATCTGCGTGATGTTCTTCGCGGGGAGGTTCATGCCGTACGCCTTCTCCATGCCCGGCAGCCCGTCCGCGCGGTTGGCGAACTCGCTCTCCACGCACAGCGTCACCGCCCCCGGGTTCTTCTTCGCCAGCGCGGCCACCTCGGAGAGCGTCTTCGTGCCGTACTTCTTGAAGTTGGCCTGGTTCATGGCGAGGGCGTAGGTGTTGTTGAGGGCGGACGGCGGCAGCCAGGTGAGGCCGTTCTTGAGGTCGGCGTCCCGGACCGCCTGCCACTGCTTCATCGGGTCGGTGATCGGCTTGCTGTTGCCGAGGTAGGTGATCCACGCGGTGCCGGTGTACTCGTACATCCCGTCCGCGTCACCGGACTTGACGGCCTCCCGCGCGCCGATCGAACCCTGGATGCCGGTCCGGTCGAGGACGTCCGCGCCCGCCGCCTCGAAGGCGATGCCCATCATCGCGCCGAGGATCAGCTGCTCCGTGAACTCCTTCGACGTGACGGTGAGATGGGCGCCCTTGAGGGGCTCGCCACGGCCGACCGTGCCGGGGCTGACGTCGTCGACCATGGGGGAGCCGCTGGTCAGCCCGCAGCCGGAGACCACGAGGAGCGCGCCGACCGTCACCAGACAGGTGCGTTTCATGAGCCCGCCTCCAATCCCCTGGGGCGGAGCAGGAGTTCGGCCAGCGAGGCCAGCCAGTCCACCAGCAGGGCGAGGCTGACCGTGAGGATCGAGCCGAGGACCAGGACCGGCATCCGCTGGGTGGTGATGCCGGTGGTGATCAGGACGCCCAGGCCGCCGCCCCCGCCGAAGGTCGCCAGGGTGGCCGTACCGACGTTGAGGACCAGGGCCGTTCGGACACCGGCCAGGATCAGCGGGACCGCGAGGGGCAGCTCCACCTTTGACAGGACGCCGAGTGGGGACATGCCGATGCCCCGGGCGGCTTCGAGGAGGGTCGGGTCGTTGGCCTTCAGGCCCGCGATGGTGTTGGACAGGACGGGCAGGACGGCGTAGATGATGATGCCGATCAGGGCCGCCTTCTCGCCGGTGCCGAGCCAGATCACCAGCAGGGCCAACAGACCGATGGCCGGGGTGGCCTGGCCCATGTTGGCGAAGGTCATCGCCACCGGGGCGGCCTTCCGGAACGCCCTGCGGGTCAGCACGATGCCCAGCGGGATCGCGATGATCAGCACGAAGAACGTGGAGATCACGGTGAGCTGGACGTGCTGCCAAAGGGCCTTGCTGACCTGGCCGTTGGAGAGCGCGTTCTCCGAAATGGCGTCCAGGTGGGCCTGGTTGAACCACAGCCAGGTCGCCAGCAGGACCGCCACCAGGAACGCGGGCAGGATCGTCAGCTTCTGCCAGGTGATACGGCGTTTCGGGGGAGTCGGCGGCGCGGCGGCCGGCGTCTCCTCTTCCTCCAGTTCGGGGGTGGTGGTCACGCCGGCTCCTCCCCTCCGGCGCCCTCCTGCTCGGCGTGCGTCTGGAGGGCCCGGGCCTCCTCCAGCTCGTGCTGGGCCTCCATCGCCTCCAGCCGGTCGGCCTCCAGGAGTTCGTGCACGGAGTTCATCAGCGTCTCCATGTCGACGACCCCGGTGTACTCGCCGCGCCGCCCGGTGACCGCGACCCGGCCCGCGTTGTCGGTGAGCACCGCCTCCAGCGCGTCCCGGAGCGTCGCGTCCCGGGTCACCGTGTCGCTGACCAGCGTGCCCGCCCGGGCCAGCGAGCCCTTGGCGCGCATCATGTCGCCGCGCCGCAGCCACTTGTAGGGCCGGCCGCGCTTGTCGAGCAGCAGGATCTCGTTGGTGCCGCTTTCCCGGAGCCTGTCGAAGATGTCCTGGAGCGGGTCGTCGACGGTGACCGTCGGATAGTCGGTGATCTCCACGTCCCGTACGCGGGTCAGGTTCAGCCGCTTCAGGGCCGCCCCCGCGCCCACGAACCCGGACACGAAGTCGTCCGCCGGGTTGGTGAGGATCGCCTCCGGGGTGTCGAACTGCGCGATGTGCGAGCGTTCGCGCAGCACCGCGATCCGGTCGCCCAGTTTGATCGCCTCGTCGAAGTCGTGGGTGACGAAGACGATCGTCTTGTGCAGTTCGTGCTGGAGCCTGATCAGCTCGTCCTGGAGGTGGTCGCGAGTGATCGGGTCGACCGCGCCGAACGGTTCGTCCATCAGCAGCACCGGCGGATCGGCGGCCAACGCCCGTGCCACGCCGACGCGTTGCTGCTGTCCGCCGGAGAGCTGGCGCGGATAGCGGCCCTGGAACTCGCCGGCGTCGAGACCGACCAGGTCGAGCATCTCCTCCACCCGGTCCCTGATCCGGGACTTCGACCAGCCGATCATCCGCGGCACCAGCGCGATGTTCTGGGCGACGGTCATGTGCGGGAAGAGCCCGCTCGACTGGATCGCGTAGCCGACCTTGCGGCGCAGCCTCACCGGGTCGATGTCGGTGACGTCCTCGCCGTCGATGCGGATGCGGCCGCCGGTCGGCTCGATCAGCCGGTTGATCATCTTGAGCGTGGTCGACTTGCCGCAGCCGGACGGCCCGACGAACACGACCAGTTCGCCCGCCTTGATCTCCATGTTGACGTTCTCGACCGCCGGCTGCGGAGTGCCGGGGTACTTCTTGGTGAGGTTCTCCAGCTCGATGGAGGCACCGGAGGTCGTGGTGGCTGCTGGCTCAGGCACGGATCCCCCTGGGAATGGTCAGCCGTCCGAGAAGGACGTACGCGGCGTCGAACAGCAGCGCCAGGATGATGATCCCGAGCGTGCCCGCGAGCACCTGGTTGAGGGCGTTCTTGCTGCCCAGCGACCCGATGCCGCGGAAGATCTCGTTGCCGAGGCCGGGCCCGGAGGCGTACGCCGCGATGGCCGCGATGCCCATCAGCATCTGCGTGGAGACCCGGATGCCGGTGAGGATCGGCGGCCAGGCCAGCGGCAGTTCGACCCGTACGAGCCGCATCAGCCGGGACATCCCGATGCCCGTCGCCGCGTCGACCAGCGACGGGTCGACCCCGCGCAGGCCCACGATCGAGTTACGGACGATCGGCAGCAGGCCGTAGAGCGTCAGTGCGATCACCGTGGGCGGAACGCCCAGGCCGACGATCGGAATGAGCAGACCGATCATGGCGAGCGACGGAATGGTCAGAATGGTCGACGTGGTCGTGGTGGCCAGGTTGCCCGCCCACTCGCTCCGATAGGTGACGACCCCGATCACCACCCCGATCAGCGTGGCCACGACCATGCACTGGAAGACCGCGCTGGCGTGCTGATAGGCGTCGGTGAGCAGTTGCTGGTGCCGGTTGCCCACGTACTCCCAGAAGCTCACATGCCCACACCCCTACGTCGGCCAGGTCGTCCTCTCCTGATCCAGGGCCGCCTGTTCCACCAGCGGGATGATCCGCAGCGGAACGGGGTTCTCCATCACGATCGCGGTGGCGGCCCGGACAATGCCATCAAAACCGACAACCCGGTCGATGACCCGCTGGAGATCGGCGTTCGAGCGGGCCACGAGGCGGCACAGCATGTCGCCGCTGCCGGTGGTGGTGTGCAGTTCGAGGACCTCGGGGACGGTCGTCAAGTGCGCCCGGACGTCCGGGCCTTGACCCTGCCGGATCTCCAGCGTCGCGAACGCGGTGACCGGGTAGCCGAGCGCCGCCGGATCGACCTGCGGGCCGAATCCCCGGATGACTCCATTCGACTGAAGCCGGTCCAGCCGCGCCTGCACCGTGCCCCGGGCCACCCCCAGCCGCCGGGACATCTCCAGCACCCCGATGCGCGGCTCCTCGGCCAGCAGCACGATGATCCGGCCGTCCAGTCGATCGATCCCCATGGCCCGCCTCCGAGGGTGGTCATCCTGTACAGAAAGCCCGCCGAAACGGGCGTACCGCTGAACAGACTGTCCAGCGGATACGCAAACTATTGCGCACCTTGCCGGTGAGGGGGAGCCTGCGGGCATGACGCAGACCACACACCACACTCCCGACACCGCCCGGCAGGCCGACCCCTTCCCGGTCAAGGGAATGGACGCGGTCGTCTTCGCCGTGGGCAACGCCAAGCAGGCGGCGCACTACTACTCCACGGCCTTCGGCATGACGCTGGTCGCCTACTCCGGACCGGAGAACGGCAGCCGCGAGACCGCCTCGTACGTCCTCACCAACGGCTCCGCCCGTTTCGTCTTCACCTCCGTCATCAAGCCCGCCACCCCGTGGGGCGAGTTCCTCACCCGCCATGTGGCCGAGCACGGCGACGGTGTCGTCGACCTCGCCATCGAGGTGCCGGACGCGCGCGCCGCCCACGCGTACGCCGTCGAGCACGGCGCGCGCTCCCTCGTCGAGCCGCACGAGGTCAAGGACGAGCACGGCACGGTGGTCCTCGCCGCCATCGCCACCTACGGCGAGACCCGCCACACCCTCGTCGAGCGCACCGGCTACGACGGCCCCTACCTCCCCGGCTTCGCCCCCGCCGAGCCGCTGGTCGAGGCCCCCGCCCACCGCACCTTCCAGGCCGTCGACCACTGCGTCGGCAACGTCGAACTCGGCCACATGAACGAGTGGGTCGGCTTCTACAACAAGGTCATGGGCTTCACGAACATGAAGGAGTTCGTGGGCGACGACATCGCGACCGAGTACAGCGCCCTGATGTCGAAGGTCGTCGCCGACGGCACCCTCAAGGTCAAGTTCCCGATCAACGAGCCCGCCGTCGCGAAGAAGAAGTCGCAGATCGACGAGTACCTGGAGTTCTACGGCGGCGCGGGCGTCCAGCACATCGCGCTCAACACCAACGACATCGTGCGGACGGTACGCACCATGCGCGCGGCCGGGGTGCGCTTCCTGGACACCCCCGACTCCTACTACGACACCCTCGGCGAGTGGGTCGGCGACACCCGCGTCCCCGTCGACACCCTCCGCGAACTGAAGATCCTCGCCGACCGCGACGAGGACGGGTACCTTCTCCAGATCTTCACCAAGCCGGTCCAGGACCGTCCTACGGTGTTCTTCGAACTCATCGAGCGGCACGGCTCGATGGGCTTCGGCAAGGGCAACTTCAAGGCGCTGTTCGAGGCGATCGAGCGGGAGCAGGAGAAGCGGGGCAACCTGTAACACGCGGGTCCCGCACGGGACTTGGGAGGACCGTGGCCGTCGCGCCGATCGATCTGTCCGTACCGGCGGTGCGCCGCCTGTGGCGGAAGGGCACGCTGCACGAGCCCACGGTCCTCCAGTCGTTCGCCTTCGACGAGGTCCATCAGCGCCTGTACGTCCTTCAGTTGAGGTCGGGCGGCGCAGACGCCGGCAACCTCTGCCTCAACCAGCTCGACTACGCGGGCGAGCCGCTCGGGCACATGCATCTCCAGGGCTTCGGCCACGGCGTCGGCATGGGTGTGCAGAACACCGCCGACGGCGACGTCTGAATCTGGACCGAGGCCGCCGCGAAGGCCGGTTCGGGCGGTGCCTACGGCCAGGCCGTCACCCGCTTCCACTTCGCGAACGGCGCCACCCGCACCGCCGCCGACGTGGCGATCCGCAAGCCGATCCCGAACTCCACCAACAACCAGCCGACGGTCTGCATGGCCTCGAAGCGCATAGCGATCCGCTACCGCCTGGCCAACCGACCCCGGTACCGCGTCTGGGACCTGGACGCCTTCGTGGCCCGCGACTACTCCGCTCCCGTCGCCGACCTCGCCCAGACCGGCGCGCACCCGGACCCGTCGATCCCGTTCCAGGGCTACGCCCTCGACGGCGACCATCTCTACCAACTCGCGGGCTCCGCCTACGACTCCACGACCAACCCGCCCGCGAAGCACGGCAACACCTACGTCTCCTGCCTCGACATCCGCACCGGCGCCCTCGTCCAGCGCTCCCGCACGGAGGCCGGCTACACCCTCACCCACCGCGAACCGGAGGGCCTCGCCGTCCGCAGGAAGCCCGGTACCCGGCTGTACATGGGGTTCGCGTCGGGGGCGACGGGAGCACGCCTGTTCTCGCTCTGCTCCAAGCCGTAGCCCCGGACGCTCAGCCCGCCTTGCCGTAGTCCTGGCCGCTCAGCCCGGCGTGCCGGAGGGCGGCGGCTCGTTCGGCGGCTCGCCCAGCGCCGTCAGCGCCGCCTGGGCCAGCGGCACGCGCAGCGGCGAGAAGTACGGGTTGATCTGGAGCGCCTCCTGGAGATGGCGGCGCGCGGACGCGTACTTCTCCGTCTGCCGCTCGATCATGCCCCGGTGGAACATGTACAGCGCGTCCCGCACCCCGCCGCCGTGCACCCGGTCCGTCGCCACCGACGCGAACTTCAGGGCCTCCTCGTCCTGCCCGGCCCGGTGCAGCGCCCACCCCAGCGCGTCGGCCACCGGGATGCCCGGCTGCCGGGTCCACTCGGCCCGCAGCCGCCGTACGGCGTCGTGCGCGTCGCCGTGGTCGGCCTCGAAGACGCCGAGGACGAGTTCGTCGTCCACACCGGCCGCCGCGTCCTTCGCGGCGAGGGCGCGCAGCGTGTCGTACTGCACGCGAGCGGCCTGCGCGAGACCCAGGGACTCGTACAACTCGCCCAGTTCCAGGGCGTATTGAGGGGTCGGCTGTTTGGCGAGGGCGACCTGGTAGGCGTTCAGGGCCTCCGAGGTGCGGCCCAGCGCGGCGAGCGCGCGGCCCTCTCCGGCGAGCGCCTCGCGCTGGTCGGGGTCGAGCCGTACGGCCGCCTCGAAGTGCCGCAGCGCGACCTCGCGGTCCCCGCGTTCCCAGGCCAGCTCGCCGGAGCGCTGAAGCCAGGCGGCCTGTTCGGCGGGGGCGGTGGCCTTCGCCGCCGCGTCCGCGAGCTGGGCGGCGGCGTCCTCGCGCCAGCCCCGGTCGCGGTAGACGGCGGCGGCCCGTGCCATCACGGCCGGCCCGGTGTGCAGCTCCAGCAGTCTGTCGAGGGTGCGCCGGGCCGCCTTGTAGTCGCCGAGGCCGGTGTACGCGTCGATCAGCAGCGGATACGTCGTCCAGCGGCGCGGCGCCGCCTTCACCGCGGCCTCGCCCCAGGTGCGCGCCGCCCGGAAGTCCCGCCGCTCGTTCGCCAGGGCCGCAAGACCGTCCATCGCCACGGGGTTCGCGTCGTTGCCCCGCGTCCGCACCCTCAGCGCGGTACGCAGGGCCTCCTCGGCCTTCGGGTAGTACAGGGTGTCCCCGGTCCGCCGCCCCTGCTCCACATAGGCCGAGCCGAGCACCGCCCACGACCGGGCGTCCCCCGGATGGACCCGTACCCGCGTCTCCCGGTCGCCGATCAGCGCGGCCAGGTCCGGCAGCGCGGCCGGCACCCCGGCGGTCACCGCGGTCAGCGCCTGCGCCTTGGGCCCCGGCGCGGGCGGCGGTGCCGGGCGCGGCTCCTCGGGCAGCAGCCACAGCAGCCCGCCGAGCACCGCGCACCCGGCGACCGCGCCGAGCAGCACCCGCCGCAGAACGGGGGAGCGGCGCTGCCGCGGTTCCGCCACCAGGGACGTACCCGGACTCCGCTGTTCGTTCTCCATGGCGCTCACTCTGCGTCAGTACGACGACCACATCCCGCCACCGAAAGCCGCGCGCGGACGGGGTTCACACCGATGGCCGCGAGTGCGACGCTGTGATCATGAGCCGTATCGAAGCGCCTCGCGACCAGGACACCGGAACCCTCCTCGACCGGCTGCTGGCCGGGCTGCCCGCCGAGGCCGTCCTCACCGATCCGGACGTCACGGTCTCGTACGCCAACGACATGGCGAGCTTCTGCCCGTCCGGCACCCCTGCGGTGGTGGTGCTGCCGCGCACGGTCGAGCAGGTCCAGCACGTCATGCGCGTCGCCACCGAGCTGCGCCTCCCGGTCGTCCCGCAGGGCGCCCGCACCGGCCTGTCGGGCGCGGCCAACGCGTCCGAGGGCTGCATCGTGCTGTCCCTGGTCAGGATGGACCGCATCCTGGAGATCAGCCCGGTCGACCGCATCGCGGTCGTCGAGCCGGGCGTCGTCAACGCGGCGCTCTCCCGCGCGGTCAACGAACACGGGCTCTACTACCCGCCGGACCCCTCCAGCTGGGAGACGTGCACGATCGGCGGCAACATCGGCACCGCGTCCGGCGGCCTGTGCTGCGTGAAGTACGGGGTGACGGCCGAGTACGTCCTCGGTCTGGACGTCGTCCTCGCCGACGGGCGGCTGATGAGCACCGGCCGGCGGACGGCGAAGGGGGTCGCCGGGTACGACCTGACCCGGCTGTTCGTCGGGTCGGAGGGCTCGCTCGGCATCGTCGTGAAGGCGGTCCTCGCGCTGAAGCCGCGGCCGCCCCAACAGCTCGTCCTGGCCGCCGAGTTCGCCTCCGCGGCCGCCGCGTGCGACGCCGTGTGCCGGATCATGGCCGGCGGGCACGTGCCGTCCCTCCTCGAACTGATGGACCGTACGACCGTCAAGGCCGTCAACGACCTCGCCCACATGGGGCTGCCCGAGACGACCGAGGCGCTGCTGCTCGCCGCCTTCGACACGGCGGACCCGGCCGCCGACCTGGCCGCCGTGGGAGCGCTCTGCGAGGCGGCCGGAGGCACCCAGGTGGTGCCCGCCGAGGACGCCGCCGAGTCCGAACTGCTGCTCCAGGCACGGCGGTTGTCGCTCACGGCACTGGAGGCCGTCAAGGGCACGACGATGATCGACGACGTGTGCGTGCCCCGGTCGCGGCTCGGCGAGATGCTCGAAGGGGTGGAACGGATCGGCGTGAAGTACGGGCTGACGATCGGCGTCTGCGCGCACGCCGGTGACGGCAACACGCACCCCACCGTCTGCTTCGACGCGCAGGACGCCGACGAGTCCCGGCGCGCCCGTGAGTCCTTCGACGAGATCATGGCGCTGGGCCTGGAACTCGGCGGCACCATCACCGGCGAGCACGGCGTCGGTGTCCTGAAGAAGGAGTGGCTGGCCCGCGAACTCGGCCCGGTGGGCGTGGAGATGCAGCGGGCGGTCAAGACGGCCTTCGACCCGCTGGGCCTCCTCAACCCGGGCAAGCTCTTCTGACGTTCCTCCCCGCGGCTCACTCCCCGTCCTTCGACTCGTCCGACGGCCACGGGTCGCGCAGCCACAGGTCGTCGGCCGGGGTTGGTGCGAGCAGCTCGGCCAGGCCGTCGTCGATGCCGAGCTGCTCCGCCTCAGAGCCCGGGGGGACCACCCTGAGGGTGCGCTCCAGCCACGCCGACACCTGGGCGGCCGGGGCCTCCAGGAGGGCGTCGCCGTCGGGTGAACTCAGGGCCATCAGGACGACACTGCGCCCCTCCACCTTCGTCGGCCACACCCGTACGTCCCCGTGCCCGCACGGCCGGAACACGCCCTCGACGAGGAGTTCGCGGGCGAACGTCCAGTTCACGGGCTGCTCGGAGGTGATGTGGAAGGCGATGTGGACGGCGTAGGGATCATCGGTGCGGTAGCTGAGCCGGGCCGGGACCGGAATGCTCCGCTCCGGGGACAGGATGAGTTTGAGCTCCAACTCCCGCTCCACGACTGTGTGCATGGCGTGTGTCTCCTCTCGCTGACCGGACCCCGCGGTGGGTCCGTACGAGTGGAGAGGGCGGGCGGGCTCGAGCATTACGCGACTTCGGGAATCTTTTTTTCCGCGCCGGGTCACGAAGGCTTCGCGGGGCTTCGGGGCGTGTGGACTCCGTGCACGAGCTTGCCCGGATCGGGGTGGGTCCGGCGGGACGGGCAGTGCCGGTCGTGCGGGTCTGATAGATGTGGACACCCCCATTTGACCTCCGAGCAGATACGGGACGACGGACATGAGCGCCCCAACCCCGGCACCCGGTGACGACAGGCCCCGCGAGGGGTACTACCCGGACCCGTCCATTCCTGGATATGTCCGGTACTGGAACGGCGCGGCCTGGGTGCCCGGCACCAGCCGCCCGGCGCCGTCGGACGGACGGCCGCTCGCCGCGCCGGGCGCCCCGGGCCAGTCCGTCGAGGAGACCGGCCCGCACTTCTTCGACGAGGACCCGGCGCCCGTCAGCCCGGCCGACGCCCAGCACGGCAGCCGCCCCGAACCGGCGGCGGCCTGGGGCGCGGACCGTGCCCACCAGTCCGGCTTCAGCGCCGAGCAGGACCGCCGTGTCTCCTGGGGTGCCCCGGACCCGCGAACCGGCGCGGACCCGAGAGTGCCCGCGGACCCCCCGGCCCACGCCCCCGGCCCGGACGGCGCGGCGACGAACTCCCCGGAGGAGTCGCCCGACCCCGGCACCTTCGTGTTCCGCCGCCCGGCCACCGGAAGCGCGGACAGCTCGCCCCCGGTCGCCGACGAGGGCACGACCACGTTCCGCCGCCCGACCCCGCGCATGCCTCAACAGGGCGCGGGGGCAGGGGGCTTCGCCTCGCGGAGTCCCGTGAGCGACGAACCCGCCGCCGCGGGAGGCTTCGGTCCGCCCAACCCGGCAGCGCACCGTCCGGGGGCCGGCAACCCCGCCGGGACCGCCCCTGCCGCCGACCCCTCCGGCCCCGGCTTCGGCGCCGGAAAGGCCGCCGCGGCACGCGCCGCACAGGCCCAGGCGGGCCAGGCGGGCACCGGCACCGGGGCACCCGCCTCCGCCGCTCCTACGGCCCTCTCCGGGCCCCAGCAGTCCGCCCCCGGTGTCCCGCAGCAGGCCGGTCCCGCGCAGCCGCAGGGGGCCGCCGTACCGACTCCGATGGCCCCCGGTAATGGCGGCGGGCAGCCGTCCTGGGCGCAGCAGGTGCATCGGCTGGCGGGCGACGAGGACGGGCCCGTGGCGCCCTGGAAGCCGCCCGTGGAGGACGTGTTCCAGGCGGCGGCCCGGCGGCAGTCGGCGGCGCGGCCCGCGGGGCTCGGCAGGCGGCTGGTCGCCCGGCTGATCGACAGCGTCGTGCTCGGCGCGGTCACCGCGGCCGCCGCCGTACCGCTGGGCACCAGGGCCGCCGACCACATCGACGGGAAGATCGACGCGGCCAAGCTCTCCGGCCGGACCGAGACGGTGTGGCTGCTGGACGGCACCACGACCCTCTACCTCGGCATCGTCCTCGCCGTGCTCCTCCTCTTCGGCGTCCTCTACGAAGCGCTGCCCACCGCCAAGTGGGGCCGCACCCTCGGCAAGAAGCTCTGCGGGATCGAGGTGCGCGGCATCGAGAGCCACGAGCCGCCCACCTTCGGCGGGGCGCTGCGCCGCTGGCTGGTGTACAGCGTCCCGGGGCTGGTCGGCATCGGTGCCGTCGGCGTCGTCTGGTGCCTGTTCGACCGGCCCTGGCGCCAGTGCTGGCACGACAAGGCGGCGCATACGTTCGTAGCGGCATAGGGGCCTACGGCATCCGGGGTACCTGATTCCGTACCCCGGACGGACGCTCGCCGGATGCGGAGCCGGGCGGTTCACGGTCGACTCGGGCCATGAGCACCGAACCGCCTCCGGGCTCCGGCCAGCAGCCGCCGGAAGACGACCCGTTCAGGAAGCAGCCCCCTCCTGGCCAGGGATCGGGCTCACCGTACGACCAGTCCTTCGGGAACCAGCCCCCTCCGTACGGCGGCGGTGGCGGTGACCCCTACGGCGGCGGCTCCTACCCCACCGACCCGCTGGCCGGCATGCCCCCGCTCGCCGAGAGCGGCCGGCGCACCCTCGCCCGGATCATCGACCTGATCCTCGTCGGGATCGTCGTATGGCTGCTGACCTGGGCCTTCGGGGTGCACGAGTACGACGTCAACTCCGACCACATGTCCTACGCCAAGTCCCTCGGGCAGTCGCTCACCGCGGCCGTGCTCTACATCGGCTACGACACCGTGATGATGGCCAAGTCAGGGCAGACGCTGGGCAAGAAGTGGATGGGCCTGCGGGTGGCCAACCTCGACAACGGCTCGACGCCCTCCGTGCAGACCAACCTGATCCGGGCGGCGGTGCTGTGGATTCCGTTCGCGTTCTGCTGCGCCTGCATCTGGACGGCGATCTGCGGCGGCTGGAGCTTCTTCGACAAGCCGTACAAGCAGGGACTGCACGACAAGGCCGCCAAGACCGTGGTGGTCAGCACGCGGTGACGTGAGCGGCGGCGCGTCTTCGGTGCGCGCACAGCGAATCGGCGGGTCCGTGTCTCTGCGGACCCGCCGATTCGCATGGCGGAGGCGGCACATGGCCCTGGGCTTGGTCTAGGGAGTGCTCCGCTCCCGTACGGGCTCCGCGGCGGAGACGGCGGCGGAGACGGTCTCCCGCCGTACCGGCACCGGGACCCGCGGCTGGGGCACGGAGGAGGGTGTCGCGGTCCGCCCGGCGGCCTGGGCCACCGTCGCGGCCCTGGTCCTGGGCTGCGCCACCGTCAGGGAGACGAGCAGTCCGAGGGCGAGCGCCGCGCATGCGATGACCGCGATCCCCAGACCCGAGTTCGTCTGTGACAGCAGCAGCATGGCGAGCGTCGAGAAGATCACGGTGCATGAACCGTAGGCGAGCTGTGCGGCAGTCGGACGAGGCATGGCAATCGAGTCCTCGTTAGGCAATGGAGGGGAGCTGTGAAAGGGGGGTGCGACTACGATGTCGGCCTGGTTTTCCGCCGGTTCCGGGCGTTCCGCCAGTCGACTCTATTCGCCTGCATGCCCGAGTGGAACGTGCAGTAAGCATGACCTAACCCACAGCTCCGGTGCATGGGGGGCGCACGGAGTCATACCGTCCACCAAGTGGACGGATGTACGCGCCCGTTGAGCGAGACCCGAGTCGCCCGTGCGTGTCCGCAAAGCGGACCCCGGCTTCGTATAGTGCACTTGTCCTGCTCAAGTCAAGATCTGTCTTTTCCCGTAAACCTCTAGTCAAATAACGGCACTTGACTATCACGCGTACACCGCGCGCGGACCTTCCATGACTTCCAGGACCCCCCTTCCGCGCGGTCGGGTGCGCAGGGGAGGACCTCAAGTGACCAGCAGACCCTGGACGTTCAGAGCGGCCGCGGTGGGCGTGGCCCTCGCGGCGGCCACCGCCACGTTCTCGACGTTCGCCGTGGCGGAGGCCGACACCTCGGCCAAGCCCGCCACTGTGGACCGGCACGACCCGGCACCGGTCGCACAGAAGGAGCACGACCTCGACGGCCCGCTGAGCAAGACCCAGGACGCGCAGCGGCAAGAGGCCCTGAACCAGGTCATATCCGGCAAGGCGTCGGTCAAGGACCGCAACGGCTCGCAGGTCGTCCAGCTCAAGAGCAAGGGCGGCAGGAGCAAGTACGTCGAACTGGGCCGGGAGAAGACCGACAAGATCTTCACGATCCTGGTCGAGTTCGGCGACAAGGTCGACCCCCGCTACGGCGGCACCATCGGCCCGCTGCACAACCAGATAGCCGCGCCCGACCGCGCGAAGGACAACTCCACGGCCTGGCAGGCGGATTACAACCAGGCCCACTTCCAGGACCTGTACTTCGGCACCGGCAAGAAGACCGAGTCGCTCAAGAAGTACTACGAGAAGCAGTCCTCGGGCCGCTACTCGGTCGACGGCGAGGTCACCGACTGGGTCAAGGTCCCCTACAACGAGGCCCGTTACGGCTCCAACGACGCCTCCACCGGCGCCTGGTACGCGGTCCAGGACGGCGTCAACGCCTGGGTCGCCCAGCGCGAGGCCGCGGGCGACACCGCCGCCGAGATCCACACCGAGCTGGCCCAGTTCGACCAGTGGGACCGCTACGACTACGACGGCGACGGCAACTTCAACGAGCCCGACGGCTACATCGACCACTTCCAGATCGTGCACGCCGGCGAGGACGAGTCCGCCGGCGGCGGCGCGCAGGGCGAGGACGCGATCTGGGCCCACCGCTGGTACGCCTTCGGCACCGACGCCGGCTCCACCGGCCCGGACACCAACAAGCTCGGTGGCACCCAGGTCGGCGACACCGGCCTCTGGGTCGGCGACTACACGATCCAGCCGGAGAACGGCGGACTCGGCGTCTACGCCCACGAGTACGGCCACGACCTCGGCCTGCCCGACGAGTACGACACCGCGGGCGGCGAGAACTCCACCGGCTTCTGGACGCTGATGTCGTCCGGCTCCTGGCTCGGCACCGGCAAGGAGGCCATCGGCGACCTGCCCGGCGACATGAACGCCTGGGACAAGCTCCAACTGGGCTGGCTGGACTACGACATCGCCAAGGCCGGCACCAAGTCCAAGCACACCCTGGGCGTCGCGGAGTACAACACCAAGAACCCCCAGGCGCTGGTCGTGCAGTTGCCCCAGAAGGCGGTCACCACCGACGTCGTCACCCCGGCGCAGGGCGCCACACAGTGGTGGAGCGGCAGCGGCAACAGCCTGAGCAACACCCTGTCCCGTTCCGTGGACCTGACGGGCAAGTCGTCCGCCGCCCTCACCCTGGACGGCTACTACGACATCGAGGCCGACTACGACTTCCTCTACACCGAGGTGTCCACGAACGGCGGCACGAGCTGGACCCCGATCGACGGCAAGCTGGCCGACGGCTCCGCCATCCCGCGTGACGGCAGCGGCAACCCGGCGCTCACCGGCACGGCGGCGGCGTACCAGAAGCTGACCTACCCGCTGGACGCCTACGCGGGCCAGAAGATCGACGTCCGCTTCCGCTACCAGACCGACAGCGGAGTCGCCCAGAAGGGCTTCGCGGCCGACGAGATCACGGTGACCGCCGACGGCGCGACCCTCTTCTCCGACAACGCCGAGTCCGCGGACCCGGCCTGGACCGCCGACGGCTTCTCGCGCATCGGGGCGTCCTTCACGGACGACTACCCGCAGTACTACATCGCCGAGAACCGTCAATACGTGTCGTACGACAAGGTGTTGAAGGTCGGCCCGTACAACTTCGGCTTCTCGACGACCCGTCCGGACTGGGTGGAGCACTACGCCTACCAGAACGGCCTGTTGATCTGGAAGTGGGACACCTCGCAGGCGGACGACAACACCAGCGAGCACCCCGGCACGGGTCTGATCCTGCCGATCGACTCCCACCCGGCGCAGCTGAAGTGGTCCGACGGCACGCTGATGCGCAACCGCGTGCAGGCCTACGACTCGCCGTTCGGCCTGGAGCGGACGGACGGCATGACGCTGCACAACGCCGACGTCGCGACCAAGGTGAAGTCGCAGCCCGGCGTGCCCGTCTTCGACGACGGCCGGTCGACCTACTACGACACGTCGAACCCGACAGCCGGTGTCAAGATCACTGACACCAACACCCGGATCAAGATCGTCAAGCAGCCGCATGACGGCTCGACGGTGAGCGTCCAGGTCGGTCCCTCGACGAAGTAGTCGGTAAAAGCGCAGGTCAGAAAGGTGTCGGCGGCGACCCACTGGCGGGTCGCCGCCGATACGTGTTTAGGTGCGTCCTGTGCTTGGCTTATTGACACCGAGATCGAATCCGACCCGCCAGGGGGTGTGACCGCATTGTCCGCAGGAGGTTTCTGCAAGCTGCCGACCGGCAGCGTGGTGGTGGCGTTGAACCTGCCCAGACCCAGCGCCCAGGGTGACGGCTGCGTCCGCGTGCTCGTCCACGCCCGCAACCGTGCCCGGGCGCTGACGCGGCTCCGCAACCTCGGGATGCGGGCCGTCTACCTGCGGGGCAACGCGGAGCCGCCCACGCCGGACGAGATCACGGCCGTCCTGCACCACCCCGATGGGCTGATATGGCGCACGGCCCCTCCGCCTGACAACGCTGTCGTGATCCCCGGGCGCGAGCTGCCGCAGGAGCTGTGGCATCCGATCAAGGCGCTGCTCCGCCGGCCGGCCGCCCCGGCGTAAGGCTCCGCCGGTGGGGCGGTGTGTCGGCTGCGGGCCCGGTGGGGGCTTGTCGCGCAGTTCCCCGCGCCCCTGTGAAGCGGGGTTGTGTGTCGTGTGCGGCCGAGTGGGGGCTGGTCGCGCCGTTCCCCGCGCCCCTTCAGATGCGGCTGACGCCGCAATACCTCGCTGCCGTACCGCGCCCCATAGGGGCGCGAGGAACTGCGCGAGAAGCCCCACGGCCCCGCGGACAGGACACAGCCGGGTTTTTCAGGGGCGCGAGGAACTGCGCGAGAAGCCCCACGGGCCCGCGGACAGGACACAGCCGGGTTTTTCAGGGGCGCGAGGAACTGCGCGACCAGCCCCCACCGGGCCCGCAGACGAAGAACAACTAGACGACGGGCTTTCCGGTCAGCTCCACCCCGGCCGAACGCAGTTCATCCAGCGCCCGGTCGGTGGTCTCCTTCGCCACCCCGGCCGTCAGGTCCAGCAGCACCTGCGTACGGAACCCCTCCCGCACCGCGTCCAACGCCGTCGCCTTCACGCAGTGGTCGGTGGCGATCCCGACCACATCCACCTCGTCGATCTCCCGCGCCCGCAACCACTCCCCGAGCGAGACCCCGTTCTCGTCCCGCCCCTCGAACCCGCTGTACGCCGCCGCGTACGCCCCCTTGTCGAACACGGCGTCGATCGCCCCGGAGGCCACCGCGGGCGCGAAGTTCGGATGGAAGCCGACCCCCTCCGTACCCGCGACACAGTGCGCGGGCCAGGAGTGCGCGTAGTCGGGGTTGTCGGCGAAGTGTCCGCCGGGCGCGATGTGGTGGTCGCGGGTGGCCACGACATGCCGGTACCCGGCAGGTGCCTGCCCGATCAGCTCGGTCACGGCGGCGGCCACGTCCGCGCCCCCGGACACCGCGAGGCTGCCCCCCTCGCAGAAGTCGTTCTGCACGTCAACGACGATCAAGGCGCGGCGCATGGTGGTGTCCTCCGACGGTGTGAGATTCGAGCCTAGAGACTTCGGCGGTACTGCGGGAGGGCGCACCCCTGATTCTCGTGCGGGTCTTAACTACCCGACCGCAGCTGCACGTACTCCGTCGGAATCACGGCCTCCCCGCGCGACAGCTGGGTCGCCGACAACGGCAGGTTGCCGCGGGCGACGGCATGCCGGTCGCGTACGACGTCCAGCGGTTCGCGGGCGACGACCTCGCCGCCCCTGACCAGCTCGACGAGCAGCTGCCGGTCGGCGAACTCCTGCGGGACCGGTCCGGTGCCGATGACCTCGGCCTCCGCGTACCCGTCGGCGTCCAGGCGCCGCGCGGCCCACTTGCGCCCGCCGATCGACGTCTTGCCGCCGCTGGACTTCTTCGCGACCGGCACCAGCGGCGCCTTCGGGTCGGCGGACTCGGCGCGGGCGACCAGCTTGTAGACCATCGAGCAGGTCGGGTGCCCTGAGCCGGTCACCAGCTGGGTGCCGACGCCGTACGCGTCCACGGGCGCCGCCGCCAGCGAGGCGATGGCGTACTCGTCCAGGTCGGAGGTCACCACGATCTTCGTGTTGACGGCGCCCAGCTCGTCCAGCTGCTGCCGCACCCGGTGCGCGACGAGCAGCAGGTCGCCGGAGTCGATGCGGACGGCGCCGAGCTCGGGACCGGCGACCTCGACCGCCGTACGGACCGCCTCGGTGACGTCGTAGGTGTCGACGAGCAGGGTGGTGTTCCGGCCCAGGGAGTCCACCTGGGCCTGGAAGGCGTCGCGTTCGTTGTCGTGGAGCAGGGTGAAGGCGTGCGCGGAGGTGCCGACGGTCGGGATGCCGTAGCGGAAGCCGGCCGCGAGGTCGGAGGTGGTGGCGAAGCCGCCGACGTAGGCGGCGCGGGAGGCGGCGACGGCGGCCAGCTCGTGGGTGCGGCGGGCGCCCATCTCGATGAGCGGGCGGTCACCGGCGGCGGAGGCCATGCGGGAGGCGGCGGCCGCGATCGCGGAGTCGTGGTTGAGGATGGAGAGGATCACCGTCTCCAGGAGCACGCACTCGGCGAAGGAGCCCTCGACGCGCATGATCGGCGAGCCCGGGAAGTACACCTCGCCCTCCGGGTAGCCCCAGATGTCACCGCTGAAGCGGTAGGCGGCGAGCCATTCCAGGGTCTCCTCGTTGATGACGTCGTGCTCGCGCAGGAAGCCGAGGACGTCCCCGTCGAACCGGAAGTTCTCCACCGCGTCCAGGACGCGTCCGGTGCCCGCGACGACGCCGTAGCGCCGTCCTTCGGGCAGCCGCCGGGTGAAGACCTCGAAGACCGAACGCCGGTCGGCCGTGCCCGCCTTGAGGGCGGCCTGGAGCATCGTCAGCTCGTAGTGGTCGGTGAAGAGCGCCGTCGAGGGAACGTCCACCGGCAGCCCAAGGTCCGCTACGTCCACTGAACTCTCCTGGTCGTGTTTTTCAGGGTGCCCCCAGGTCCGCCGGGGGTCCGGGGGTCGTCCCCCGGTGTGTGCCGCATGGCAACGGATGGTACTCCCATCTCGTCACTCTGACGATTTGTGGGGTCCATTTGTGCGGGCACCCCCTTGTGGTGGCAGCATGGGCCGTGTGACGTCACCCGCACCCCTGGAGATCGAACGGACCGAGCCGGCGGAGGAGGCCTTCGCCGTACCCGAGCCGGACGTCCCCTGGGTCACGATCGTGCACAACGACCCGGTCAACCTCATGAGCTATGTCGCGTACGTCTTCCAGACCTACTTCGGCTACTCCAAGGACAAGGCCACCAAGCTCATGATGGACGTCCACCACAAGGGCCGCGCGGTCGTCTCCAGCGGAAGCCGCGAGGAGATGGAGCGCGACGTGCAGGCGATGCACGGCTACGGTCTGTGGGCCACCCTCCAGCAGGACCGGAAGTAGCGACCCATCCCGATGCCAGGACACTTCGAACCGCTCCACGGCGGCGGCGCGGCCGTCGCGCTCGACGACGTCGAGATCTCCATCATCCGCTCCCTGGCCGTGCAGCTCCTTGAGCTGATCGGCCCGGGACCGGGCGAGGACACCTCCGACGACCCCCTCGCGGAACTCTTCGCCGAGGGCCCGAGCGAGCCGCCCGCCGACCCGGTGCTCCGGCGCCTGTTCCCGGACGCCTACACCGACCCGGAGCAGGCCCCCGACTCCCCGCAGGACGCGGAGGAACGGATGGCGCACTCCGCCGAGTTCCGCCGCTTCACCGAGAACGACCTCCGCGCGGGCAAGCGCGAGAACGCCCTCGTGGTGGTCCGCACCCTGGACGCGCTGACCCCCGGCGGTGACGGCGGCGCGATCCTCAAGCTCACCGCCGAGGAGTCCCGGCAGTGGCTCGGCGCGCTCAACGACCTGCGCCTGGCGATCGGTTCCCGCCTCGACATCACCGACGAGGACGACACCGACGACCTCTACCGGCTGCCGGACGAGGACCCGCGCAAGCCGATGGTGATGGCGTACCTCTGGCTGGGCGGGCTTCAGGAGACCCTCGTCTCGACCCTTATGCGGTGATACGCCGGGCCTCGTACCGCGCTATGTGACGGTTTCGTGTTCGCTCAGCGGACGCTCAAATCCGCATAACGATGAGGTCACCACGGCGGCCGGGATTGCCGCCCCCGGCGGCGTTTTGTCCGCTTCTTCCTGTGGTGTGCGCCACAAACTCCGCCGATGATCTCCGGCGCGACCGTGATAGATCTTCACGACCGCCCGGCGGACGCCATCCATGTCCCGCCGGGTTCGCCGTACGGCCGACGGACCTCGGCCGGGCAGCTCCAGTTCACGGGGGGATTCGGAGAAAGGCGCACCACACATGACCTCCGCTCAGGTCGAGACGGACAGCACCCCCGAGGAGGGGTACGAGCGCGGGCTCGGCAGCCGTCAGGTCCAGATGATCGCGATCGGCGGCGCCGTCGGCGTCGGCCTCTTCCTGGGGGCCGGGGCGAACATCGCCAAGGCCGGACCCAGCCTCATCTTCATGTACGCCCTCGCGGGCGTGATCATCTTCTTCATCATGCGGGCACTGGGCGAACTGCTCCTGTACCGCCCGGTGTCGGGCTCCTTCGCGGAGTACTCACGCGAGTTCCTCGGCCCGTTCTTCGGCTACTTCACCGCCTGGACGTACTGGCTGATGTGGGTGGTCACCGGCATGGCCGAACTTACGGCCGCCGCCATCTACGTCAACTACTGGTTCCCCGCCGTCTCCCAGTGGGTGACCGCGCTCGCCTTCCTGGTCATCCTCTTCGTGGCCAACCTGATCTCGGTGAAGCTGTTCGGCGAGATCGAGTTCTGGTTCTCGATGGTCAAGGTCACCGCGCTCATCGGCATGATCGTGATCGGCCTGGGCGTCCTCACCTTCGGCTTCAGCAGCGCCGGTGACACCGCCTCCGTCGCCAACCTCTGGCAGTTCGACGGCTTCTTCCCCAAGGGCATCGGCTCCTCCCTGATGACCCTCCAGGGCGTGATGTTCGCCTACCTCGCCGTCGAGCTGGTCGGCGTCACCGCGGGCGAGTCCGAGAACCCGGAGAAGACCCTCCCCAAGGCGATCAACACCCTCCCCTGGCGCATCGCCCTCTTCTACGTCGGCGCCCTCACCGTCATCCTCTGCGTCGTGAAGTGGACCGAATTCGCCCCCGGCGTCAGCCCGTTCGTCGAGGCCTTCGCGAAGATCGGCATCCCGGCGGGCGCCGGAATCGTCAACTTCGTGGTCCTCACCGCGGCCCTGTCCTCCTGCAACTCGGGCATGTACTCCACGGGCCGCATGCTCCGCACCCTCGCGGACAACGGCGAGGCCCCGAAGGTCTTCAGCAGGCTCTCCGCCTCCAAGACCCCGGCGACCGGCATCACGGTCTCCGTCGCCTTCATGGGCATCGGCGTCGTCCTCAACTACGTCGTCCCGGAGAAGGCGTTCGGCTACGTCACCTCGGTGGCCACCGCCGCCGGCATCTGGACCTGGCTGATGATCCTGATCAGCCACGTCCTCTACCGCCGCGCCGTCGACGCGGGCCGCCTCCCCGCCTCGCCCTTCCCGGCCCCCGGCGGCGCGAAGTGCAGCTGGATCGCCATCGCCTTCCTCCTCTTCGTCACCGGCCTCATCGCCTACGACCCCGACTCCCGGGTCTGTCTCTACGTCATGGCCGGCTGGACCGTCGCCCTGGCCGCGGGCTGGTTCGTCCTCAAGTCCCGCAACCCGCGGGTCACCGAGCGCCGCGACCCGGAGTTCGAGAAGGTCGGCTGACCACTCAGCCCACCATGTGGGCCGCCCCGTACCACCACTCGGTACAGGGCGGCCCCTTTCCGTTTCCTGCTTATCCTGACCACCATGCCGACCCTGACCATCACCCAGGCCCTCTTCGACCAGATCGTCGCCCACGCGCGCGCGGACCACCCCGACGAGGCGTGCGGAGTCGTCGCGGGCCCGGTGGGCCAGGGCCGCCCCGAGCGCTTCGTCCCGATGCTGAACGCGGCCCGCTCACCCACGTTCTACGAGTTCGACTCGCAGGACCTGCTCAAGCTCTACCGGGACCTGGACGACCGCGACGAGGAGCCGGTGATCATCTACCACTCCCACACCGCGACCGAGGCCTACCCCTCCCGCACCGACATCGCCTACGCCAACGAACCCGGCGCCCACTACGTCCTCGTCTCCACCGCCGACACCGACGAGGCGGGCCCCTTCCAGTTCCGCTCGTACCAGATCCTGGAAGGCGTGGTCACGGAGGAGGACGTCAAGGTGGTGGAGTCGTACTGATCCGGTCCTGATCTCGTACTCCGGATGAAATCCGTCCGAAGCGTGAGATCCCCTACCGGGGACCGGACAGGGAATCGATACGATGAGCCCATGGTTCTTCTCGACGTGAGCGACAAGGCGCCGGGCACGCTGCTCGTGGCGCGGCTGCACGTCGACCTGTGCAGGTCGAACAGCGCCATCTGTTGACCCCCGCGCTGTCGCCGTACGGCCGTGCGCCGCGGCGCGCCCATGCCCGGGCTGCGCGCCCACCGAGACCAGACCCTTCCGCTTCCGAACAGGAGCCCTCTGCCATGGCCATCGAGGTCCGCATCCCCACCATCCTCCGCACCTACACCGACGGCCAGAAGGCCGTCGAGGGTGCCGGTGAGAACCTCGCCGCGCTCTTCGCCGACCTCGAGACCCGGCACGCGGGCATCCAGGCCCGCATCGTGGACGGCGGCGAACTGCGCCGCTTCGTCAACGTGTACCTGAACGACGAGGACGTCCGCTTCCTCGACGGCATCAACACCAAGCTGTCGGACGGCGACAACGTCACGATCCTGCCGGCCGTCGCCGGCGGCATGGCCTGATCGTCGATGCGTTACGACTCCCCGCTGGCCGCGGTGGGCAACACCCCTCTGGTGCGCCTGCCGCGGCTCTCGCCGTCCACCGACGTCCGCATCTGGGCCAAGCTGGAGGACCGCAACCCGACCGGCTCGGTCAAGGACCGCCCGGCCCTGCACATGATCGAACAGGCGGAGAAGGACGGCCGCCTCACCCCCGGCTGCACCATCCTGGAACCCACCTCGGGCAACACCGGCATCTCCCTCGCCATGGCCGCCAAGCTCAAGGGCTACCGCATGGTCTGCGTGATGCCCGAGAACACCTCCCAGGAACGCCGCGACCTGCTCAACATGTGGGGCGCCGAGATCATCCCCAGCCCCGCGGCGGGCGGCTCCAACACGGCCGTCCGCGTGGCGAAGGAACTCGCCGCCGAACACCCGGACTGGGTCATGCTCTACCAGTACGGCAACCCGGACAACGCGGGCGCCCACTACGCGACGACGGGCCCGGAGATCCTCACCGACCTCCCGTCGATCACCCACTTCGTGGCCGGCCTCGGCACCACGGGCACGCTCATGGGCGTGGGCCGCTACCTCCGCGAGCACAAGCCGGACGTGAAGATCGTCGCCGCCGAACCCCGCTACGACGACCTGGTCTACGGCCTGCGCAACCTCGACGAGGGCTTCGTCCCCGAGCTCTACGACGCCTCGGTCCTGACCACCCGCTTCTCCGTCGGTTCGGCCGACGCGGTCACCCGGACCCGGGAACTCCTCCAGCAGGAGGGCATCTTCGCCGGCGTCTCCACCGGCGCGGCCCTCCACGCGGCGATCGGCGTCGGCAGGAAGGCCGTAGCGGCGGGGGAGTCCGCGGACATCGCCTTCGTGGTGGCGGACGGCGGGTGGAAGTACCTGTCGACAGGCGTCTACACGGCGGCCACGACAGAAGAGGCGATCGCCACACTCCAGGGCCAACTCTGGGCGTGACGCAAGGGGTTTGAGGGATACCCCCTGCTTTCCGGGGGTTCCGGGGGCGCGGGGCGCTTCAGCTGCTGAGGTGACGGACCTGATCCCAGAGGACCGGGTCCACCACCCCGACCCTGCGCCGGAACTCGGACACCGGCACCTTCCGCACCTCGTCGGTCTCCAGATAGCTGGCCCGCCCCCGGGCGTCGTCGACGGCACCCGGCGGCAAGGGAATCACCCCGCCCCGCCCCTCGTGCTGCTTGCTGGTGATCTTCGCGACGGTGACCTTCCGCCCCCGCACCGCCAGCACCAGACAGGGCCGGTCCTTCGCCGCCCCGGGCTGATCCTCGTAGGGCACGTTCGCCCACCAGATCTCCGCGGGCCGAGGCCGGTCCCCGCGACCCCGCCGGGACGACCGCCCCCACCCGTCGACCAGCGTCGCGACCAGTGCCAGCAACGCCACCGCCGCAAGCCCGAGCCACCAGTACATGTTCATACGGACGACCGTACCGGCGCGCACACAACGCCGCGCGCCCCATGGCACACCCCACACGCCCCGGTTCCAGCCGAACCGGTGACACCACAGGTGAGTTGCCCCACAACAGCCCTTGGCGGAGGAGCGACCCGCCCTTTTGCGCCTTACGCTCGACGGACCGCACGACCCCCGTCACCCAACTCCAGAAGTTCCCGCCAGCGGAGGTTTCTGCTTTATGAAGCTCACCGTCGTCGGCTGCTCGGGGTCGTTCCCGTCCGCGGAATCGGCCTGTTCGAGCTACCTCGTAGAGGCCGACGGCTTCCGGCTGCTCCTCGACATGGGCAACGGCGCCCTCGGCGAGCTGCAGCGCCACTGCGGTCTCTACAACCTCGACGCGATCTTCCTCAGCCATCTGCACGCCGACCACTGCATCGACATGTGCGCGTACTTCGTCGCGCGCTACTACCGCCACGACGGCGGCCGTTGCGACCCCATCCCGGTCTACGGCCCCGAGGGCACCGAACACCGTCTGACCACGGCCTACGCCGACACCCCCACCGCGTCCTCGATGAGCGAGGTCTTCGACTTCCACACGGTGAAGCCGTCCACGTTCGACGTCGGCCCCTTCACCGTGCACACCGAGCGGGTCCGCCACCCCGTCGAGGCGTACGGCATCCGCGTCGAGCACGGCGGGCGGTCCCTGACGTACTCCGGCGACACGGGCGTCAGCGAGTCCCTCGACGAACTCGCCCGGGACACCGACCTGTTCCTGTGCGAGGCCGCGTTCACCCACGGCAAGGAGAACATCCCCGACCTCCACCTCAACGGCCGCGAGGCGGGCGAGACGGCGACCAGGGCGGGGGTCAGGCGCCTGGTGCTGACCCACATCCCCCCGTGGACCGACCCCCAGACCAACCTGGCCGACGCGCGGGAGGCCTACGCGGGCCCGGTGGAACTGGCGGCGCCGAGAATGTCGTACGACATCTAGCTCTGCGTGGGCGAAGGCCCCCGGTACCGAAAGGTGCCGGGGGTCTTCGTCACGCTGGGCTCATGCCGCGAGGGTCACGCCTTGGTGAGGTCCTCGATCTCCTCCTCGGGCTCGCGGCCCGGGGTGGGGAGGTTCCACTTGGTGATCGCGAAGCGGAAGACGAAGTAGTAGATGGCGCCGAAGACCAGACCGATCGGGATGATCAGCCACGGCTTGGTGGCGAGGTTCCAGTTGAGGGCGTAGTCGATGAAGCCCGCGGAGAAGGTGAAGCCGGCGTGGACGCCGAGGGCCCAGGTGATCGCCATGGACAGGGCGGTCAGCACCGCGTGGATCGCGTAGAGGACCGGGGCGATGAACATGAACGAGAACTCGATGGGCTCGGTCACACCGGTCACGAAGGACGTCAGCGCGAGCGAGATCATCATGCCGGTGACGGCCTTGCGGCGCTCCGGGCGGGCGGTGTGCGCGATGGCGAGCGCGGCGGCCGGGAGGCCGAACATCATGATGGGGAAGAAGCCCGACATGAACTGTCCGGCGGTCGGGTCACCGGCGAAGAAGCGGGTCAGGTCGCCGTGGACGACCGTACCGGCGGAGTTCTTGTAGTCGCCGATCTGGAACCAGGCCACCGAGTTGACGAACTGGTGCATGCCGACCGGGATGAGACCGCGGTTGATCAGACCGAACAGACCGGCACCGAAGGCGCCGAGACCGGTGATCCACTCACCGAAGTTCGAGATGCCCTCGCCGATCGGCTTCCAGATGAGGCCGAAGAAGACACCCATGATCGTGCCGACGAAGGCCATGATGATCGGGACGAGACGGCGGCCGTTGAAGAAGCCGAGCCAGTCGACCAGCTTGGTCCGGTGGAACCGCTGCCACAGCACCGCGGAGAGCAGCCCCATGATGATGCCGCCGAGGACACCGGGGTTGTTGTAGGTCGCCGGTACGTCGGCGCCCTTCAGGATCTGCGCCTCGGTGACGGGGAAGGCCTTGAGCACATTGCTGTAGACGAGGAAGCCGACGAGCGCCGCGAGGGCGGTGGAGCCGTCGGACTTCTTGGCGAAGCCGATCGCGACACCTATACAGAACAACAGCGGCAGGTTGTCGAAGATCGCGCCACCGGCAGTGGCGAAGACAGCCGTCACCTTGTCGGGGAGGTGCAGCTTGTCATGGATGTCGGCCTGGCCGAACCGGAGCAGGATGCCCGCCGCCGGAAGCACAGCGATCGGGAGCTGTAGGCTGCGACCGATCTTCTGCAGGCCCTGGAACAGGCCGGATCCCCACTTCTTTGTGGGTGCCGCCGTTGGCGCGGTGGCAGTGCTCATGGACTTCCTCCATCGGGTGGTGGTCTACACCACTCAGTGGTGTAGACCTGTTGTAGCAGATGAAGTCCGCATAAAGGAACCCGCTGAATCTGCGACCGGATCGCTACGCCACGTACACGGGCGCCCGCACGCCAAAAGGCCCCCGGACCGATGGTCCGAGGGCCCAACTCCCTTACGCCGTCAGGCTTTTGTGACGTCCTCGCGCTCGTCCGCCGGCTCCCGGCCCGGCGTCTTCAGATCGAACTTCGTGATCGCGAACCGGAACACGACGTAGTACACCGCCGCGAAGCACAGCCCGATCGGAATGATCGCCCACGGCTTCGTCGCCAGGTTCCAGTTGATCGCGTAGTCGATCAGCCCCGCCGAGAAGCTGAAACCGTCGTGCACCCCGAGCCCCCACGTCACCGCCATCGACACCCCGGTCAACACCGCGTGGATCGCGTAGAGGACCGGCGCGATGAACAGGAACGAGTACTCGATGGGCTCGGTGATACCGGTCACGAACGACGTGAGCGCCACCGACAGCATCAGCCCGCCCACCTCCTTGCGCCGGTCAGGACGTGCGCAGTGTGCGATCGCGAGCGCCGCCGCCGGCAGCGCGAACATCATGATGGGGAAGAAGCCCGACGTGAACTGCCCCGCGTTCGGGTCGCCCGCCAGGAACATGTTGATGTCACCGTGCACCACCGTCCCGTCCGGCTTGGTGTAACTGCCGAACTGGAACCAGATGGGCACGTTCAGGAACTGATGCAGCCCCACGACCAGCAGCGCCCGGTTGGCGAGCCCGAACACCCCCGCGCCCAGCGCACCCCGCGCGCTCAGCCAGTCGCTGAAGTGCTCCAGGCCGGTGCCGATCGGCGGCCAGATCCACAGCGCCACCGCCGCGACCGCGATCGCCACGAACGACATGATGATCGGCACCAGCCGCCGCCCGTTGAAGAAGCCGAGCCAGTCCACCAGCTTCGTACGGTGATACCGCGCCCAGAAGAACGCCGTCAGCAGCCCCAGCACGATCCCGCCGAACACCCCGGGATTCTGGTAAGTGAACGCCGAGACCGAATGATCGGCGGCCTGACAGCCGATGCCGGGCACCACGTTCGTACCGCCCGTGCAGTCCTTCGGGAACTGACGCAGCACGTTGTAGTAGACGAGGAAGCCGACCAGCCCCGCCAGCGCCGTCGACCCGTCCGACTTCTTCGCCATGCCGATCGCGACACCCACACAGAACAGCAGCGGCAGCCCGAGCTGCCCGTCCAGCAGCGCCCCGCCCGCACCCGCCATCACCTTCGAGACGTTGGTCCACCCCAGACCGTCGGCCCCGAACACGTCCGGCTGCCCGAGCCGGTTGAGGATGCCGGCGGCCGGCAGCACGGCGATGGGCAGTTGGAGACTGCGGCCCATCTTCTGGAGTCCCTGGAACAGGGTGCTCCAATAGCTGCGCCCAGGACGGGTGGCGGCACTGTCGGCACTCATGGACGCCTCTCGGTAATGTGGTGTAGACCAGTTGGCGACGTGATCGTTCACCATCATTCGGCACGCACGACATGACCGCTCGCGAAGCTGGGCCAACTGTGGGTTACTGCGACAAAGCGGTTCGGATCAGGGAGAGAACAACATGGCCACCAAGGCTGAGAAGATCGTTGCCGGACTGGGCGGCATCGACAACATCGAAGAGGTCGAGGGCTGCATCACCCGCCTGCGCACCGAGGTGAAGGACCCGGCCCTCGTCGACGACGTCGCCCTGAAGGCCGCAGGCGCCCACGGTGTCGTCAAGATGGGCACGGCCATCCAGGTCGTCATCGGCACGGACGCGGACCCGATCGCGGCGGACATCGAAGACATGATGTGAAGCAGGGGGATCATCCCCGGCTTCGCGTACTGAAGGGGCTCCTCCCCGGGAGGAGCCCCTTCCCCATGCCCCTTCCGCACACCCTTCCCTTCCGCAGGCCCTTCCCTCCTGCCCGCCCCGGTCCTGCGACTAGGCTCTTCGCCATGTCTCGAATCGACGGCCGCACCCCCGAACAGCTCCGCCCCGTCACCATCGAACGCGGCTGGAGCAAGCACGCCGAGGGCTCCGTCCTCGTCTCCTTCGGCGACACGAAGGTCTTCTGCACCGCCTCCGTGACCGAAGGCGTCCCCCGCTGGCGCAAGGGCAGCGGCGAGGGCTGGGTCACCGCGGAGTACTCCATGCTGCCCCGCGCCACCAACACCCGCGGCGACCGCGAATCCGTCCGCGGCAAGATCGGCGGCCGCACCCACGAGATCAGCCGCCTCATCGGCCGCTCGCTGCGCGCGGTCATCGACTACAAGGCCCTCGGCGAGAACACCATCGTCCTCGACTGCGACGTCCTCCAGGCCGACGGCGGCACCCGTACGGCAGCCATCACCGGCGCGTACGTCGCGCTGGCCGACGCGGTCACCTGGGCCCAGGGCAAGAAGCTCATCAAGGCCGGCCGCCAGCCCCTGACCGGCACGGTCTCCGCGGTCTCCGTCGGCATCGTCGGCGGAGTCCCGCTCCTCGACCTCTGCTACGAGGAGGACGTCCGCGCCGAGACCGACATGAACGTCGTCTGCACCGGCGACGGCCGCTTCGTCGAGGTCCAGGGCACCGCCGAGGCCGAGCCCTTCGCCCGCAACGAACTCAACGCCCTCCTCGACCTCGCGGTCGCCGGCTGCGGCGACCTGGCCGCCGTACAGCGACAGGCACTTGAGGCCGCGCTGGAGAAGTAAGAAGCTGGACCGGACAGGTAAAGGACGTACCAAGAGAGGCGGGCCGCCGGGGCAACCCGGTGGCCCGTCCCCGCGTCCCTACGCATACGGAACGGAAACGGGGCCGGCCGCCGAGGTCACCCCACGGGGAGGCACCGAAACCATGGCCGCAAGCCGACGAAGCCGCAGCAGCCGTCGCCGGATCGCGCTAGCCGCCGGCGCGGCCGTGATCGGCCTGACCGCCGGCCTCACCACCGGCTGCGACGCCGTCGACAAGGCCATCGACTGCGTCCATACCGCCGACACCATCGCCGACAGCGTCACCGGCCTCCAACAGGCCGTGGAGAACGCGGCGAACGACCCCACCCAGACCGACGCGTCCCTCAACTCCATCGAGAAGGACCTCGACAAGATCGGCGACAAGACGGACAACGCCGACGTCAACAAGGCGGTGGACCACCTGCGCGAGGCGGTCGACAACGTCCGCACGGCGGTGAAGAACGGCGACAACACGCCTGACATCAGCCCGGTGACGGATGCGGCGGGGGAGTTGACGAAGGTGTGTACGTCGTAGGGGGTTGGGGGTGTGGGGGTTTTCGGGGCGTGCGGCGGGGTTGGGCTGACGTAGGCGTACGGGGTGTGACGGGCGGCGGATGCCGTGGGGGAGCGGCGGGTGCCGGGGTTTCGGGGTGCGCGGCGGTCTCGGGGTTCCCGGGGTATGCGGCGGGTCTCGGGGTTTCGGGGGTGTGCGGCGGCGGTGGGAATGCCACGGCTGTAGGCGGGCGTCGGGGTGTTGGGGGTATGCGGCCGTGGTGGGAATGCCACGGCCGTAGGTAGGCGTCGGGATGCCGTGCGGCGTGCGGTGGGATGTCGTCGATGTGCGGGGGATGGCGCCGACGTACGGCGTGCGGCGGAGTTCAGGCTGTCGCGGGTGGGTGGAGGCGGCCGGGATACTGGACGGCATGACACGCCTGATCCTCGCCACCCGGAACGCCGGGAAAATCACCGAACTGAGGTCGATCCTCACCGACGCGGGCCTGCCCCATGAGCTCGTCGGCGCGGAGTCGTACCCCGACATCCCGGACGTCAAGGAAACAGGCATCACCTTCGCGGAGAACGCCCTGCTGAAGGCCCACGCCCTGGCCCGGGCGACGGGCCTCCCGGCGGTCGCCGACGACTCCGGCCTCTGCGTCGACGTGCTGAACGGCGCCCCCGGCATCTTCTCGGCCCGCTGGTCCGGCACCCACGGCGACGACCAGGCCAACCTGAACCTGCTCCTGGCCCAGCTGTCGGACATCGCGGACGAACACCGGGCAGCGCACTTCGCGTGCGCGGCGGCCCTGGCCTTGCCGGACGGCACGGAACGCGTGGTCGAGGGCCAACTGCGAGGAACCCTCCGCCACACCCCGGCAGGCACCAACGGCTTCGGCTACGACCCGATCCTCCAGCCCGAGGGCGAGACACGAACCTGCGCGGAACTCACCCCGGACGAGAAGAACGCGATCAGCCACCGGGGGAAGGCGTTCCGGGCGCTGGTGCCGGTGGTGCGGGAGTTGTTGGGCTGACTTCACGAAAAATGCCCCGCACCTGCGAATCGAAGGTGCGGGGCGTCCTCGTGCGCCCGGTCGGATTCGAACCGACAAACACGACCACCTAAAGATCGCCGCTCAGCCCTTGGCGTACGGGCGCCAGTGCTGCGACCTACTTTACTGGGCGCCGCAACTGCGTTGTCGACCTCCTCTGCACCACGTGCTCGTGATCGCGTGACAGTTGGGGCACAGCAACCGCAGGTTCTCGCGCCGGTCGTCGCTCCAGTCCCCGTTGATGTGATCGACCTCCAGAGTCATGGGCTTGCCGAGCCACTCAGAGGCGGTTCCGCACTCGGCACACACTTCCGGTACCCGCACCTCCAGAAGTGCCCGACGTAGCAGATGGGTTCTCGTCCGGCGACTGCCATCGTGCTGGACGAGGATGTTCTCGGCGCGCCGAAGAAGCACCCCGCCTGATCGTCCTCGCTGGTGCGCCTGTCCCAGAAAGTGGGCGGTGTCGACGCCGTCTTCCGTCAGCCATTGGCGAAGCAGGGTGCGCAGTCTGCCGTTGTACGGCGCCATTCCCAGCGCGCGGAGCGTGTCCGCGATGGACGTGGCACCCGCGACGGCGCGGCTCAGTTCGTCGGTGGTCGGTCTGTCCGCCGTGTGCGACCGTCTGTGGCGTGGCATGTGGGAGACATCGATGCCGAAGTGGTCGAAACGCCCGAAGAGGTGGCGGCGGAGTTGGCCGTAGGGCTGCGTACCGAAGAAGGCGATGACCTCGTCGATGTCGGAGCAGCGCGAGGCGGCTTCGGTCAGCCGCTCGCGCGTGTACTGGACACCGCTGCTCATGAGCTGCCGACTTTGCCGCGTGCTTTTCCGCGCCCCCGGTAACTGTCGGTCGTCGAATGGCAGTTGGGGCACAGGAACCGCAGATTCTCGATGCGGTTGTCGCGCCAGTTGCCGTCGATGTGATCGACCTCCAGCGGGAGCGGGTGCCCTCGCCAGACCGGTTCCGTCCCGCACAAGGCGCACCGCTCCTGCATCCCCATGACTGTCATTGCCCACTTGAGCCGATCACTCGGGATGCGCCGAGCCTGACCGGTCGGCTGCTCGATGAGTAGTCCCTCAGGTGTCCGAGGGCGCCGGGCTTCGCCACGTCGGGTCGGCGACCGAAAATGCGAGGTGTCGATGCCGTACGCCCTGATCCGACGGCTGATGTGCGTGTGGTGTCCGCCCACGACCTCCAGCCCGAGGCACCGTAATACCTCGCACATGTTCGTCGACGTCGAAACCGCCGCCTGGAGGATCTCCTTCGTCCACTTCACGCCCTCGCGCTCGAAGTGAGATACATCCACGCCCAGCTTCTTCATCCGTCCAAGGACGTAGCGCCGAGTCGAACTACCCGGATCCACCGTTAACCTCTCCAACGCCTCCGACAACGTCCGCGCCCCCCGAGCCGCTCCCTCCAGCCGCTCCCGCGAATACGCGCTGGCCCCCATCGTTCCCCTCCGATCCGGAAACACGTTCGTGCTCTCGAATGGAGTAACGAGCCGTCAATCCGACAGTCACACCCGAAACGTAAAGCAGTTGATAGACTCCGGGTCGCTGAAGCCTTCCAGGCGCGGACCCTTGTCCGCCCAGGAGGCTTTTTTCATGACCATTTCCCTGGGAGCAGTAGACGTACGACCAGCCACCCCCGCCGACCGTCCCGTCGTCGAGCGGCTCTGGCTGATGTTCCGGCATGACTTGTCGGAGTTCAGGAACGGCGGGGTGTCTCAACTGCCCCTTGCGGACGGGACGTTCCGCAGTGAGCGGGTGGCCGCGGCGTTCGGGGGCTCCGGTGGAGGCGGGGACTGGGCGCCGTATCTCTTCTGGGGTGGTGGGCATCCCGTCGGGTTCGCGTTCGTGCGGGGGATCGGCGGGGCCACCCGGGTTCTCAACAGTTTCTTCGTCGTGCGCGGGGCCCGGCGGGGTGGGGTCGGGATGCGGGCCGTGCGGGACGTCGTCGCGCGGTATCCGGGGGCCTGGGAGGTCGCGTTTCAGGACGTCAATCCGGGGGCCTGGAAGGTCGCGTTTCAGGACGTCAATCCGGGGGCCGTGGCGTTCTGGCGGCGGGTGGGCGAGGAGCTGGCCCCGGGGGAGTGGAGCGAGGAGCGCAGGCCGGTGCCCGGGCGGGCCGGCCTGCCTCCTGATGTGTGGATCTCGTTCGCGTACGGAAGCGCGGTGGAGCGCTAGGCCGTGTCCGCAAAGTCCCGCCTGCCTCGCGACGCCCGGCACGCACGCTCGCCGCACCGCCCGGAAGCCCAAGTACGTCCAGTACGGGGGCTTCCGGGCGGCACACCGAGCGCACGCACCGGACGCCGCGAGGCCCGCCCTCCGGGCGGACGACGGGACTTTGCGGACACGACCTAGGGCCTGGTGGCCCGGCGTCTCAGATGCCCAGGTCCTTGATGATCTTCGCCACGTGGCCCGTCGCCCGCACGTTGTACAGCGCGTGTTCGACCTTGCCGGACTCGTCGACGATGACCGTGGAGCGGATCACGCCCATGTACGTCTTGCCGTAGTTCTTCTTCTCGCCGAAGGCCGCGTACGCGTCGAGGACCTTCTTGTCGGGGTCCGCGAGGAGGGTGACCTTGAGGTTCTCCTTCTCGCGGAACTTGGCGAGCTTCTCCGGCTGGTCGGGGGAGATGCCGATGACGTCGTAGCCGGCGCCGGTCAGCAGTTCCAGGTTGTCCGTGAAGTCGCAGGCCTGCTTGGTGCAGCCGGGGGTCAGGGCCGCGGGGTAGAAATAGACGATGACCTTGCGGCCCTTGTGGTCGGCGAGGGACACCTCGTGGCCGTCGGCGTCGGGGAGCGTGAAGGCGGGGGCAACGTCCCCGGGCTGGAGTCGTTCACTCATCGCGCTAGCGTAACCGGGGGTGCTGACAGTGCACTCCGCCCGAGAGCTGACAGACTGTGCGGCACAAGTACCAGCAGACTTCGGAGGCCGTACGGTGACGGACACGTCGAACACGCCGGACACCAGAACGCCGGCGCAGATCGAGGCGGACATCAAGCGTCGCCGCGATGTCCTGGCCGACACGCTCGACGAGATCGGGGTGCGGGTGCACCCGAAGACCATCGTGGGCGACGCGAAGGCCAAGGTCGCGTCGAACATCGACCACACCCTCGGCAGGGCGTACGTCGGCGTCAACCGCGTCGTGAGCGATGTCAGGGGTCAGTTCGTGGACGAGGAGGGCGCCCCGCGGATCGAGCGGATCGTCCCCGTCGCGCTGGTCGCCGTCGGTGTCGTCGGGCTGTTCGTCCTCGGCTCCCGGCGTCGCAGGCGCTGACGCGGGGGCCCTGCGGGGCCGGTTCCGGGCCACCCGGCCGCGTACGGACGGGCCTTGGGCAGGTAGGTTCGTGGGCGTGAGCGCCAAGAGAGACGAGCAGAGCACCCAGGACGACAAGCTGCCCATCCGGATGCTGCACGACCGTGTGCTGGTGCGTCAGGACAAGAGCGAGGGCGAGCGGCGTTCGGGTGGCGGGATCCTGATTCCCGCGACGGCGGCCGTGGGGCGCCGGCTGGCCTGGGCCGACGTGGTCGCCGTAGGGCAGAACGTGCGGACGGTGGAGCCCGGGGACCGGGTGTTGTACGACCCGGAGGACCGTGCGGAGGTCGAGGTGCGTGGGGTGGCCTACGTCCTGATGCGGGAGCGGGATCTGCACGCGGTCGCCGCGGACCGGTTCGAGGGGTCCGAGGACTCGACCGGGCTGTACCTGTAGAAGCGAGCTTCGAAGGGGCTGGTGACCATCTTCACCAGCCCCTTTTGCCGTCCCTTTGCTACGTTGGGGAGGAGCCCGACGAGACGCGCCGTACCGGGAGTCACGCAAAGACGACGCACTGCCGTCAGTCACACACGTGCCTCGGAGGTGCCTCTCATGGCCTGGGTTCTGCTGGTCGTCGCCGGTCTGCTCGAAGTCGGCTGGTCGATCGGGATGAAGTACACCGACGGGTTCACCCGGCTCGTCCCCAGCGTGTTCACCGGTGCCGGGATCGTCGCCAGCATGCTGCTGCTGTCGTGTGCCGCGAAGTCGCTGCCCATCGGTACCGCGTACGGCGTGTGGGTCGGGATCGGTGCGGCGGGGGCGGCGGTGCTCGGCATGGTGGTGCTGGGGGAGCCTGTCACCGCCGCCCGGATCTTCTTCGTGTGTCTGCTGTTGGTCGCCGTGGTGGGGCTGAAGGCGACCTCCGGTCACTGAGACCCCCCGCCTAAGCACCAGCGGTCACTCCGCCTTCAGGGACGGGCCGTCACTCCTTTTTCCGGCCGGTGGTGCTCTGGGGGCCGGTTGTCGTCGTGCCGCCCGTGGTGTCCCCGGTCGTCCCGCCGTCCGTCGTGGTCCCCGTCGTGCCGCCGGTCGCGGTGGTGCCGCCGTCCGTGGTCGTGCCCGTCGTGCCGCCGGTGCTCGTGGTGCCGCCGCCGGTGGTCGTGCCGCCCGTGCCGGTGGTGCCGCCGGTCGTGCTGCCGGTCGTGCCGCCGGTCGTGGTCGTGCCCGTCGTGCCGCCGGTGGTCGTGGTGCCGCCGTCGGTCTGGCCCTGGGTCTGCCCCTGGTCGCCCTGGCCGCCGGTGGTGGTCGTGCCGCCGTTGCTCTGGTCGCCGGTGGTCGCCGGCCGGCTGGGCTGCTGGCTCGGGGGTGCGACGGTCTCGGCGCCGTCCTGGAGCTGGAGGTCGAAGTCGTTCGCCTCGGTGCCCTTGAGGGCGGTCTTGGTGTACTGGGCCCAGATCTCCGCGGGCGCCCCGCCGCCGTTGACGCGTTCGAGGCCCATCGCGCCGTAGAGCGACTTGTGGGCGGCGGTGGTCGGGTCCTGGCCCATGACGGAGACGACGGTGGCGAGGTCGGGGGTGTAGCCCGCGAACCAGGCCGCCGTGTCCTCCTCCGCGGTGCCGGTCTTGCCGGCCGCGGGGCGGTCGGCGCCCTGGGCGGCGGTGGCCGTGCCGTTGTCGACGACGCTCTGTAGGACCGAGGTGGTGGTGTCGGCGGCCTCGCGGCTCACCGCGCGGGTCGTCTTGTTCTCCGGCAGCTTGATGTCGTTCGTGCCGTCCTTGGTGATCTTCGAGATCATCGTGTACGCGTGCCGCTCACCGTGGTTGGCGATGGTGGCGTACGCCTCCGCCATGTCGAGGACGCTCGCGGTGGACGGGCCGAGCGCGATCGACGGGGTGGCGGTCAGGTCGGGGGTGTCGGCCGGGATGCCGAGGCCGATAGCGGTCTGCTTGACCTTCGAGGGGCCGACGTCGACGGCCATCTGCGCGTACACCGAGTTGACGGACTTGTCGGTCGCGGTGCGGACGGTGATGTCGCCGTAGGAGACCTCGTCCTCGTTCTCCGGCGCGTACGAGCCGCCGTTCCAGCCTTCCACGGGGCGCTTGTTGGTGCCGTCGTAGTAGGTGTTGGGCGTGATGGTCTGGCCGTCCTGGGTCTGCGAGCCGTTCTGGATCGCGGAGGTGAGGACGAACGGCTTGAAGGTGGAGCCGACTTGGAAGTCGCCGCGGGTCGCGCCGTTCGTGTACTGCTTCACGTAGTCGATGCCGCCGTACATCGCGACGATCCTGCCGGTCTTGGGGTCGACCGAAGCGCCGCCCGCGCGCACGTAGTTGTCGACCTTGCGGCTCTTCTTGTCGAGCTTGGACATGAGTTGGTCGTTGACTGACTTCACGAAGGCGTCCTGCTTGCTCTTCTGCAGGGTGGTCGTGATGCGGTAGCCGCCCGCTTCGAGGGTGTCCGCGTCGATGATCTTGTTGGTGGTGAGGTAGTCCTTGATCGCGCCGACGATGTAACCGCGCTGTCCGGACATGCTCGTCGAGGCCGACGCCTCCTTCGGCATGGGGAACTTCATGCCGGTGCGCTCGGCCTGGGTGAGCCAGCCCTTCTTGACCATGCCGTCGAGGACGTAGTTCCAACGGGCCAGCGCCGAGGCCTTGTTCTCGGGATGCGCCACGACGTCGTACTCGCTCGGCGCGTTCAGCAGCGCGGCGAGATAGGCGCCGCGGCCGGCGTCGAGGTCGGCCGCGTCCTTGCCGTAGTAGGCCTGGGCGGCGGCCTGGATGCCGTAGGCGTTGCGGCCGAAGTAGCTGGTGTTGAGGTAGCCCTCCAGGATCTCGTCCTTGGACTCCTCGCGGTCCAGCTTGATCGAGATGAAGAACTCCTTCACCTTTCGGGTGACGGTCTGTTCCTGGCCCAGGTAGTAGTTCTTGACGTACTGCTGGGTGATCGTCGAGCCGGACTGGGTGCCCTTGCCGGTCGCGGTGTTCCACCCGGCGCGGACCATCGCCTTGGGGTCGACGGCGGACTCGGTGTAGAAGTCCCGGTCCTCGGCGGCGAGTACGGCGTGCTGGGCGTTCTTCGAGACCTGGGCGAGGCCCACGTTCTCGCGGTTGACCTCGCCGTCGCGGGCGAGTTGGGAGCCGTCCGCGTAGAGGTACACGTTGGACTGCTTCGTGGCGAGCGCGTTGGCCGGCGGGATCTTGACCAGCGAGTAGCCGAGGTAGAACGCGCCGATCAGCAGCGCGACGAGCACGACGACCCCGCCGAGCGTCATCCGCCAGGTCGGGATGATCCTGCGCCATCCGGTGCGCTTGGGCCGCTTGGCCTTCTTCGGCTTCTCACCGCCGGGCGCCCCGGGGGCCTCGGGGGTGGCGGCCGCTTCCGGCTCTCTCGGTGCCCAGCCCTGGTTCGGCTGCTGCGGCTGCGGCTGGTCGCTCATGTCGTGCACGGACTCCTGTTTCGCGTCGTACGGTCGCGTACGGCCTCGTACGTTCCTGTACGGCCTTGTGCGCTTCTGCGCCCCCAGACGAAGACTCTCGCACCATGCGTTCCGTTCCCGCCCATCGGCACGCACTTGCCCGGAAAATGCGTGGCGTGCGTCACCACCTGCGCACTAGGCTCCTGCGCTTCGGTGTCAAGAGGGGACGGAGGGTGGTTTCTGTGGGCGCTGGACGGTTGTACGCGGCCGTCGCGGCGGGGGGTTTCAGGCGCTACGCGACCTACCGGGCGGCGACGCTCGCCGGGGTCTTCACCAACACCGTCTTCGGTGTCGTCCTCGTCTACACGTACCTGGCGCTGTGGGACGAGCGCCCGCATCTCGGGGGGTACGACCAGGCGCAGGCGGTCACCTACGTGTGGCTCGGGCAGTGTCTGTACGCGACGCTGGCGATCCAGGGCGGCGGCTTCGAGAAGGACCTGATGGACCGCATCCGCACGGGCGACATCGCCGTCGACCTGTACCGGCCCGCCGATCTCCAACTCTGGTGGCTGGCGAGCGACTTCGGCCGGGCCCTGTTCCAGCTGATCGGCCGGGGCGTGATCCCGTTCGCGTTCGGCGCGCTGTTCTTCCCGATGGCGCTTCCCGCGGACGTCACCTCCTGGCTGGCCCTCCTGGTGGCGCTGCTGCTCGCGATGGTCGTCAGCTTCGGCATCCGCTATCTCGTGGCGCTGAGCGTGTTCTGGCTGCTGGACGGCACGGGCGTCAACCAGGCCATGATGATCCTGGGGATCTTCTGCTCGGGCATGGTGCTCCCGCTGAACGCCTTCCCCGGCGGCCTCGGCACGTTCGTCCAGGCGCTGCCCTGGGCGGCGCAGATCCAGATGCCCGCGGACGTGCTGATGGGCAGGACCGATCCGCTCCACGCGTACGTCTTCCAGGCGACCTGGGCGGTGGTGCTGCTCGCGGCGGGGCGGCTGTTGCAGTCGGCGGCGACGCGGAGAGTGGTGGTGCAGGGTGGCTGAGACGATCCGCGGGAGCGAACACCCTATGGGTGAACTGCCGCGCTGGCGCGAGGGGTTGCGCGCCTACGGCCTCATCGCCGGGATGTGGGTCCGGTCGAGCATGGCCTACCGCACGTCCTTCGTCATCACCGTCGTCGGCAACCTGCTGGTGACCGGACTGGACTTCGTCACCATCCTGCTGATGTTCTCCCAGGTCGGTTCGCTCGGCGGCTGGTCGCTGCCCGAAGTCGCCTTTCTGTACGGCCTGTCGTCGACCGCGTTCGGCCTCTCCGACCTGGTCCTCGGCTCGATGGACGTGCTCGGTGCCCGCATCCGCGACGGCTCCTTCGACACCCTCCTGGTGCGCCCGGCACCGGTGCTGGCCCAGATCGGCGCGGACCGCTTCGCGCTGCGCCGACTGGGCCGGATCACCCAGGGCGCCGTGGTCCTCGGGTACGCGCTGCTCCACATCGATGTCGACTGGACTGTGGGGAAGGTGCTGTTGGTGCCGGTGATGCTGCTGTGCGGGGCGGCGATCTTCGGGGCGCTGTTCGTGGCGGGCGCGGCCTTCCAGATCCTGGCGCAGGACGCGGCCGAGGTGCAGAACGCGTTCACCTACGGCGGCAACACCCTGCTGTCGTATCCGCCGGCGGTGTTCGGCAAGGACTTCGTGCGGGGCGTGACCTTCATGCTGCCGCTCGCCTTCGTCAACTGGGTGCCCGCCTCCTACGTGTTGGGGCGGCCGTACCCGCTGGGCCTGCCGGCGGGCGCGGCCTTCGCGTCGCCGCTGGTGGCGCTCGTCTGCTGTGCGCTGGCCGGTCTCGCCTGGCGGGCAGGACTCATGTCGTACCGAAGCACCGGGAGTTGAGGATCGTGGACGAGCATTTCATTCGACTCGACCGCGTCGAGAAGGTCTTCGACGTGCGCAAGAAGACCGGGTTCATGAAGCGGGAGCGGCGGCAGGTGCGGGCCGTCGACTCCATCTCCTTCGCCGTGGCACGCGGCGAGATGGTCGGCTACATCGGCCCGAACGGCGCCGGGAAGTCGACCACCATCAAGATGCTCACCGGCATCCTCACCCCGAGCGGGGGCCGGCTGCGGGTGGCCGGCCTCGACCCGTCCCGCGAGCGGACCCGGCTCGCGCACCGCATCGGCGTGGTCTTCGGCCAGCGGACCACTCTCTGGTGGGACCTCCCGCTGATCGACTCGTACAAGCTGATGCACCACATGTACCGCATCCCGGACGCCCGTTACGCCGAGAACCTCGACCGCTGTGTCGAACTCCTGGAGCTGGGTGCCCTGTTGGATGTCCCCGTACGCCAACTGTCCCTCGGCCAGCGGATGCGCGGCGACATCGCGGCGGCCCTGCTGCACGACCCCGAGGTGCTCTACCTAGACGAGCCGACCATCGGCCTGGACGTCATCTCCAAGGCCAAGGTCCGTGAGTTCCTGCGGGACTTGAACGCCGAGCGCGGCACCACGGTCCTGCTCACCACCCATGACCTCCAGGACATCGAGCAGCTGTGCTCCCGCGTCATGGTCATCGACCACGGCCGCCTGATGTACGACGGCCCGCTCGCCGGCCTGCACGAGGCGGGGGAGAGCGAGCGGACCCTTGTGGTCGACCTGGAGCGGGAGTTGCCCCCGATCGAGGTGCCGGACGCGCGGGTCGTGAAGGTGGAGGGCCCGAGGCAGTGGCTGGCGTTCCCGGCGTCGGAGTCGGCGGCTCCGCTGGTCGCGCGGATCGCGGCCCAGTACCCGATGGTGGACCTGTCGGTGCGGGAGCCGGACATCGAGGCGGTCATCGCGAAGATGCTGTACTCGATGGGGGACAGCCCCCGACCGCCGTCGGAGCAGGCCGAGAAAGCGGTGTCGTAGGACGAGGGGGAGGCGGGCCCGCTTTCCCTCATGGCCCTGCGCGGAGTCACCTCGTAGGCTGCTGTGCATGACCGACGACGCAGTCCCGGAGCTCCGCGCATCCGATGCCGACCGTGAGCGAGTCGCCGAGGTGCTGCGCGACGCCGTCGCGGAGGGCCGCCTCGACATGGAGGAGTTCGAGGAGCGGCTGGAGGCGACCTACAAGGCGCGGACGTACGGCGAACTCACCCCCATCACCCAGGACCTGCCCGCCCCCGGGGTCGCCCCGCCGCCGGTGAACATGGTCAAGGAGCCGGTGGACGGCGGGAGTTGGGCCGGGCGGATCGTCGGCGGCGAGGGGTCCTCGACCGGCGCGGTGGCCATCCTGTCCGGGTTCCAGCGCAAGGGCCGGTGGACGGTGCCGAAGCGGTTCACCTGCTTCTCCTTCTTCGGCGGCGGCGAGATCGACCTGCGCGAGGCGAACTTCGCGGACCGTGAGGTCGAGATCAACTGCATCGCGATCATGGGCGGAGCGCAGATCGTCGTGCCGCCCGGCGTCGAGGTCGTCGTCCGTGGCATCGGCATCATGGGCGCCTTCGACCACAGCGAGGAGGGCGTGCCGGGCGACCCGGGCGCCCCGCGCGTGATCGTCACGGGCTTCGCCTTCTGGGGCGGCGTCGGCATCGAACGCAAGGTGACCCGGGCGGAGCGGCAGCGCCTCAAGGAGGAACGCCGCCAGCAGAAACTGGACCGCGGCTCGTCCGCCAAGGAGCTCTACGGCTCCCACCGCGACGCCCTGTCCGTCGCGCACGACGCCCACCGCGAGGCCATGGAGGAGCACCGCGACGCGATCCGCCGCCGCCACGAGGAGCGCAGGGAACGCCACGAGGAGCGGCGCGAGCGGCACCGCGACCGGCGCGAGCGCAGGCACCGGGACTGGGACTGAGGTCTCCTCACCAGGACCCCGGGTCACAGCTGGGCCGGCACCGCGCCCCTGAGGTCCGCCAGGTCGATCGTGGCCGCCATCTTCCGGTACCCCCGGTCGCTGGGGTGGAGATGGTCGCCCGAGTCGTACTCCGGGGCGAACCTGCGCGGGTCGTACGGGTCGCGCAGCGCCTTGTCGAAGTCGACGACGGCGTCGTAGACCGTGCCGCTCCTGATCACCGCGTTGACCTGCCGGCGCACCGCGTTCCGGGTCGCCGAGCCGCGGGGGTGGCCGCCGAAGGGCATCAGGGTGGCGCCGACGACCTTGATGCCGCGGGCGTGGGCCCGGGCGACCAGGGTGCGCAGGCCGGTGACGACCTGGTCGGCGGTGGCGTCGTGCAGGACGTCGTTGACGCCGAGGTCGATGACGACGACCTTGACGTTCGGGCGGCCCAGCACGTCACGGGTGAAGCGGGTGAGGCCGCTCTGGTTGGCGGTGGGCCGGCCGTCGAGGCTCGTGAGGATCCGGTTGCCGCTGATGCCCTCGTTGACGACGCTGTAGCGGGGCACCTGCTGCCCGGCGGCCAGCGCCGCGCGCAGCCGCTGCGAAAAGGCGTCGGGCCAGCGGCGGTTGGCGCTCTCGGTCGAGGTGGACCCATCGGTTATCGAGTCGCCGAACGCGACGACCGTGCCGTTCGCCTGGTCGCTCAGCACGTCCACCGACGTCACATACCGCCAGATCGCGGTGCGTTCGCGGTACGGCGTGCCGGTCGCGTCCTCGGCGTGGTCGCCGGCGGCGAGATAGGAGATCTGCCGTGCGTACGGGTGGTAGGTGACCGGCCCCGACGCGGTGGGGGAGTAGGTGGTCACCAACAGGTCGGCGCCCGAGGGGACATGGAGGCGGACGGCGTCGCTGAGCGTCTGCTGCCCGGCCGGGATGGTGACCGAGGCCGCGCCGTTGAAGGTCAGCCGCCGCATGGTGCCCTGGGCGGCGGCGGAGCTGTTGCGGGCGGCGGCGAGGGCGATCGAGGCGTGCGTGATGCTGAGCGCGGTCCGGCCGTAGAGGTTGGACAGGGTGATCCGGGCGCCCGCGCCGCCCGCGCTGGTGTGGACGACGTTGCGCACCGAGCGGCCCGCCATACCGGTGTTCTCCGTGCCGGTCTCACCGGCCACGGGCGCGGCGGCCCAGGCGCCCACCCAGGTGCCGGCCGAGGCGGGGGCGGCGGAGCTGCCGCCGGAGCGGGAGCCCGGGGAGTTCTTCCCGTCGTCGCGGGTTCCGTCGCCCGCGGCGGCCCCGAGGTATATGGAGGCGGAAAGGACCGCGATCAGGGTGATGATCGCGGACAGCAGGGCATAACCACGTCGCTTGGTCACGCGGTACTGATCTCCTCGGGTGAGTGGCAGGGTCCCGCCATTTTGCCCGATCGGGGGACTACGGGAACTCCTGTCCAGTTCCGGGAGTCGGACAGGAAGGGACAAGGTGCACGGTACGGGCGAACGGGTGGAGCGGATGGACCGGACAGAAGCGGGGGCGGCGGCCGAGGCGGCCCCGGGCCGGGAGAGCGACGGGTCCCGCCGCACGATGACCACGTTCAGCGCCGCCGACCAGGAGAGACAGCGCGGCGTCCGCCGCATGAAGCTGACCGCGCTGGCGCTGCTGCTCTTCGTGGCCGTCGTCTACGTCCTGGCGAAATGGGCGTCCCACTCGGGCGCCGGACCCTGGGCGGGCTATGTCGCGGCGGCGGCCGAGGCGGGCATGGTCGGCGCGATGGCCGACTGGTTCGCGGTGACGGCCCTCTTCCGCCACCCCCTGGGCCTGCCCATCCCGCACACCGCGATCATCCCCACCAAGAAGGACCAACTGGGCGTCTCCCTCGGCGAGTTCGTCGGCGAGAACTTCCTCTCCGAAGAGGTCGTACGACAGCGGCTGCGCGCGGTCGGCATCGGCAGCCGCCTCGGCGCCTGGCTCGCGGACCCCGACCACGCCGACCGCGTCACGGCCGAGCTGTCGGCAGCCCTCCGGGGCGCCCTCACGGTCCTGCGGGACTCGGACGTCCAGGCGATCGTCGGCGAGGCCATCACCCGCCGCGCCGACGCCCAGGAGATCGCGCCCGGCATCGGCAAGACCCTGGAGCGGATCGTCGCCGACGGCGGTCACAAGCGGGTCGTCGACCTGATCGTCGCCCGCGCGCACGAGTGGCTGGTCCTGCACGACGAGCAGGTCATGGACGCCGTCGAGGGCGGCGCCCCCGGCTGGACCCCGAGATTCGTGGACAAGCGCATCGGCGAGCGCGTGTACAAGGAACTGCTCCGCTTCGTCACCGAGATGCGCGATATGCCCTCCCACCCGGCCCGCGGCGCCCTGGACCGCTTCCTCGGGGACTTCGCCGCCGACCTCCAGTCCGACACCGAGACCCGCGCGCGCGTGGAGCGCCTCAAGGGTGAGGTCCTCGGCCGCGGCGAGGTCCAGGACCTGATCGCCAGCGCCTGGACGTCCGTCCGCTCGATGATCGTGTCCGCCGCCGAGGACGAGCGCAGTGAGCTACGGCTGCGGGTGCGGGCCTCGCTGCTGTCGCTGGGCGCGCGGATGGCCGTGGAACCGAAGCTCCAGGCGAAGGTCGACGGCTGGGTCGAGGGCGCGGCGGTGTACGTCGTGACGACCTACCGCAAGGAGATCACCTCCCTGATCACCGACACCGTGGCCGGCTGGGACGCCGAGCACACCACGCGCAAGATCGAGGCGAACATCGGCCGTGACCTGCAGTTCATCCGGATCAATGGCACGGTGGTGGGATCGTTGGTGGGCTTGTTGATCTACACGGTGACCCGGCTGGCGGGGGTGTAATGCGGGTGTAGGGGCGGATTTCCGGGGGCACCCGGAGGGGGTTCGCTCGACGAGGAGGAACCCGATGGCCAGTGCGAGTACGAGTGCGAGTGCCGAAACCCCGGCGGGGGGCGGCGGTGGCAGGACGATCACCTCGTCCATCCCCGCCCGCCTCGACCGCCTCCCGTGGTCCCGCTGGCACTGGACGATCGTCATCGGCCTCGGCACCGTGTGGATTCTCGACGGCCTGGAGGTCACGGTCGTCGGCAACATCGCGAGCCGCCTCTCCGAGCCCGGCAGCGGCCTGCCGATCAGCTCCGGCCAGGTCACCGGCATCGCGGCGGCGCTGTATGTGGCGGGTGCGTGCGTGGGCGCCCTGTTCTGGGGCCACCTCACCGACCGCTACGGCCGCAAGAAGCTCTTCATGATCACGCTCGTCGTGTACCTCGCGGCGACCGCCCTCACCGCGGCCTCCTTCTCGACCTGGTGGTTCTTCACGTTCCGCTTCCTCACCGGCTTCGGCATCGGCGGCGAGTACGCGGCGATCAACTCCGCGATCGACGAGCTGATCCCGGCGTACTGCCGGGGGCGCGTGGACCTGATCATCAACGGCAGTTTCTGGGTGGGCGCGGTGGGCGGCTCGCTGCTCTCGATCGTCGCCCTGAACACCGACATCTTCGCCGCGGACGTGGGGTGGCGGCTGACCTTCGCGCTGGGCGCCGTTCTCTCCCTCGTCATCCTGCTCGTACGACGGCACGTCCCGGAGAGTCCACGCTGGCTGCTGATCCACGGCCGGGACCGCGAGGCGGACGAGGTGGTCACGTCGATCGAGCGCCGGATCGAGGCCGAACAGGGCCACGAACTGCCGCCCGCCGAGGGCGAGATCACCATCCACCAGCGCAAGAGCGTCTCCTTCGCCGAGATCGCCCGCACGATCTTCCACGACTACCCCAAGCGCGCCACCCTCGGCTTCTCCCTCTTCATCGGCCAGGCGTTCCTCTACAACGCGATCACCTTCGGCTTCGGCGCGATCCTCACGAAGTTCTTCGACGTGCCGACGGGCAACACCGGTTACTACTTCGCGGTCATCGCGGTCGGCAACTTCTTCGGCCCGCTGCTGCTCGGCAAGCTCTTCGACACGGTCGGGCGCCGGGTGATGATCTCGTCGACGTATCTGCTCTCGGGGCTGCTGCTGTTCGGCACGGCCTGGCTGTTCGACCGGGGGTCGCTGAGTGCGACGACGCTGACGGCGTGCTGGTGCGCGGTGCTGTTCTTCGCGTCGGCGGGTGCGTCCAGTGCGTATCTGACGGTGTCGGAGATCTTCCCGATGGAGACGCGGGCGATGTCGATCGCCTTCTTCTACGCGCTGGGTACGGCGGCGGGCGGGATCAGCGGGCCGCTGCTGTTCGCGGATCTCACGGGGACGGGGAAGGTCGGGGACACGGTGCTGGCGTTTCAGATAGGGGCGGGGTTGATGTGTGCGGCCGGGTTGGTGGCGGCGGTGTTGGCCGTTCGGGCGGAGGGGCGGTCTCTGGAGGATGTGGCCAAGCCGTTGACTGCGGTGGATGGGGCGGGGGCCGGTTCTGGGGCGGGAGCCGGTTCTGGGGCGGGGGCTGCGGCGCCGTCGACGTCTTGAGCTTCGGTATCTGAGTACTCGTACTCTGTTGGTGTCCGGCCCCACGGGCGAACCTCGTACGCATGACCGAGAAGCTGCTGAGCCCCCTGCGGACGCGCCCCTGGCCGGAACGCTGGCTGACCCGCGCACTCGGCGCCGCCCTCGCGACGGCGGCGTACGCCCTCTGCGTTCCGTCGGGGGCGGTCCCGGCGTCGGACGAGGCGCACGGTGGGGCCGGTGCGGTGCTCGCGGTGATCCTGGTGGTCCTGGCGGGCTACTTCGGGCACCGGGACGATCTGGCCTGGCCGTTGCTGGTGGTGGCGGTGGGGCCGGCCGTGCTGATGTACCTGTCGTTCGAGGCGGAACGGCCGCTGGCGTGGGCGTCCGCGACGCTGGTGATCGCGGCGGGCACGCTGGTCGTGGCGGGGGTGGGACGCTGGTTCCGGCCGCGCGAGGAAGACTCGAACGACGGCCTGTTGTGTGCCGCCGGGCATCGATCGTGAGGAGCCGTACCCCATGACCATCCGCAGGATCGTCCCCGACTTCCAGGTGGCGGAGGACGGCACGGACTCGATGAGCGCGAACGCCGGCTTCTACGGCCTTCTCGGCTTCGAGGAGGTCATGAACCAGGGGTGGGTCATGACCCTGGCGTCACCCTCCAACCCGACCGCTCAGATCAGCTTCCTGACGGAGGAACGGACCGCGCCTGTCGTGCCGGATGTGAGCGTGGAGGTCGAGGACGTCGACGCGGTGTGGGCTGCGGTGGTGGCGTCCGGGGCGGAGGTCGTGCGGGAGCTGCGGGACGAGGAGTGGGGGGTGCGGCGGTTCTTTGTGCGGGATCCGGGTGGGCGCGTGGTGAACGTGCTGGGGCATCGGGGCTGAGGCGTCGTCGTCTTCGGGTGCGGGTCGTGTGGGGCTGGTCGCGCCGTTCCCCGCGCCCCTGGGTGAGTGGGGGTGCGGGTCGTGGGTGGGTGCCGGTGTGTTGTGGGTCGTTGGGGGTCGGCGCCGCGCCGGGGGGTGTCCGTCCTCGGATCGGCGCGGCAAGGTTTCTGAAGAGTGCGGCGGTGTGAGCGCCGACCGCTGCGGGCGGACACCCCCCGACACGTCGCCTTCGCGCCGTACGTCCCTGACGGCCGTCACGTGCTCCGGTCGGCTACCGCCCAGGATGCGAGGGCTACGGCGCCGGCGACACCGAAGACCGCGGGCCAGGCGCCGACCCGCTTGGCCAAGGGGTGGGATCCGGCGAAGGCCGCTGCGTAGGCGACGGTGAGTGCACCCGCCGCCTTGCCGCCGGCCTGCCGGCGCCACTGGTTGGCGGCGGTGGCGCCGGCTGCGGCGAGGACGACTCCGCCGAGCTGGCGCTTCCTGGTCCAGCGGGCTACGCCGTAGCCACCGACGAGCCCGCCTGCGGCGATCGCCGCGCTGGGAACGCTCGGGACCTTGGCCATGATGTGCCTCCAGTAGCAGAAAAACCTATTCGCGCGACAAGCATAGCCTGTCAAATGCCTGAGCGAATTCCTTGAATTCGAGCTGTATTGCTGTGGAACCTGAAACTTATTTTATCCACGTGACGATCCATTGAGATTCCGGTAAGAACGCCGATAGCCTTGCCAACCATCACGTGAACCCGCTGAAGAGCAGCGATGAGTGCTGCTCGGGTGCCGCCTGGGCGCTGCCCGGGCGGGCCGTGATCCCCGTTCTGGAATTTCCGTAATTTCTGACACCACTGGAATCGAAGGAGTCGTCCGTGAGCAGGGAAAGAACCCGACTGATACGCACGAAACGCACCTGGCGTGGAATAGCGGGAGCCGTCACGGCGATCGTGCTGGTCGGTGGCGGTTTCGCCGTGGCGAATGCCTCGACCGACACGGGGACCGGCAAGGCGGCCGCGGGCGTCAAGCGCCCGGTCGACAAGAAGGCCACCGGCGCCGCTGCCGTGGTCAGCGCGGCCAACGAGTTCCTGAACACGCTGGACGCCGACCAGCAGGCCTCCACGCTGCTCGACTTCTCGCAGGCGAACGCGACCGCGTGGTCGAACCTTCCGTGCGGCTCGTCCTGCCGGCCCGGCATCCAGCTCGGTTCCCTGACGGACACTCAACTGGCCGCCGCCATGAAGGTGGTGAAGCTGGCCACGGGCACCGGCAAGAACACCGGGTACGACCAGATCACCCAGATCATCAAGGCCGACGACGTGCTCAACTCGGCCCAGAGCACCAGCTCCGCGGGCCCGGCACCGTCGAGCACGGCCTCGGCGGATCCGTCCGCGACGGCGGCCCCCAGTTCCTCGGCGACGGACGCGCCGACCGACGTCCCGACCGGCACCCCGCCCTCCGGCGGTACCGGAGGCGGCGGCATGGGCGGCTACGGCAGCGGCGTCTACTTCCTCGCCTTCCTCGGCACGCCCTCGGTGACCGGCACCTGGCAACTCCACTTCGGCGGCCACCACTTGGCCCTCAACCTCACCTACAAGAAGGGCAAGGTGGCGGGCTCCAGCCCGTACTTCGTGGGCGTCGAGCCCAGCACCTGGACCGACACCGACGGCACCACGTACGCGCCGCTCGACACCATGCGCAACGGCCTGCTCGCCCTGACCGGCAGCCTCAGCACGGAGCAACTGGCCACCGCCAAGCTGTCGGAGTCCTTCAGCGACGTACTCCTCGGCCCGGGCCAGGACGGCCAGTTCCCTGAGACGAAGGAGGGCATCAAGGTCAGCACGCTCTCCCCGAAACAGAAGCAGTTGGTCCTGAAGGCCATCCACCCCTGGATCGCCAACGTCGACGACGCCACCGCGAAGCAGCTCATGAAGACCTACGAGCACGAGCTGAACCAGACCTACGTCGCCTACTCCGGCACCACCGCCCTCGCCACCCAGGGCGACTACGTGCGCATCGACGGTCCGGGCGTCTGGGTCGAGTTCGTCTGCCAGAACGGCGTCGTGTACCGGGACCAGATCCACTACCACACCGTGTACCGCGACCACACCCGCGACTACGGCAGCGAGTTCACGTTCTCATGACCGCACCGCGAGCTTGGCTGACCACAGCACGTCGTCTGGTGGCCGGGATCGCGATCGCGGTACCGGCGGCGCTCCTGCTCGGAGCGTCGCCGGCCGCCGCGCACCCGATGCCGCACTCGGTGGTCCGCCTCGACGTCCACAAGAACTCGGTCACCGCCCAACTGGCCCTGCCGGTGGGCGACTTCACCACGGCCAGCGGCATCGACCTCAACACTCTCGCCGCATCCGCCCTCCCCACCAGGGCGAAGGCGATCCGCGCCTACCTCGGCGCCCACATCCATCCGACCACCCTCAAGGGCCAGGCGTGGCAGGTGAGCATCGGCGCGCTGAGCCTCAGCCGCACCGAACAGACCTCCACCGGCCCGTACCGCGAGCTGGTCGCCAAGGCGGTGCTCACCCCGCCGCCCGGCGCCGACGTACGGCACTTCACGCTCGACTACGACGTGATCGTGCACCAAGTCGTCACCCACATCACCCTGGTGTCGGTCCGTCAGGACTGGGCAGCAGGCCGGGTCACCGGCGACGGCGCCACCCAGGTCGGCACCATCCGCCTGGACGTCCGCCACATGAAGGTCCCGCCGCTGACCGTCGACCTCGGCAAGGGCAGCGCATGGCGCGGCTTCGTGGCCATGCTCCAACTCGGCGGCAACCACATCCTCACCGGCACCGACCACCTGCTGTTCCTGCTCATCCTCCTGCTGCCCGCACCCCTGTTGGCAGCGGGCGGCCGTTGGAACGGCGGCCTGGCGGGCCCCCGCGCCGCACTCACGCGCATCGGCGGCATCACCCTCGCCTTCACCGTCGGCCACTCGGTGGCGCTGGCCGCGACCGCCCTCACCCGCTTCGAGATTCCCGGCCGGCCGGTGGAGGCGTTCATCGCGGCCAGCATCCTGGTGGGCGCGATCCACGCGATCCGCCCCCTGTTCCCCGGCAAGGAGGCACTGGTGGCCGGTGTCTTCGGCCTGGGCCACGGCATGGCGTTCTCCTTCGTCCTCGCCGAAATGCACCTGTCCACAGGCCAGTTGGCAACCAGCCTGCTGGCCTTCAACCTGGGCATCGAACTGGTCCAACTCCTCCTGGTCTGCCTCGCGTTGCCCTCGCTCCTCGTGCTGGCGAGGCTGCGCGTCGGGCCCGCCCTACGGGTGACCGGCGCTCTGCTCACGGCGACGGCGGCAGTCGGCTGGCTGGCGGACCGGCTGGGCCTGCCCAACCCGGTGGCGCGGATGGCGGACAGTGCGGGTTCGCATACGACGGTGTTGCTGGTGGTGCTCGGGGCGGCGGCGGTCTTGGCGGTCGGCTGGACGCTGGTGGTGCGCCAACGGCAGCGCTTGGGGATGGAGTTGGCACTCATCACGCTTCCGTAGACGGCAGGAGGGCCGGGGTGGGGCGCGAGGGCGGCGGTGCTTGCGGGCGCGGCGGTGCTTCGGCTTACAGCGCCGGGTCCGGGGATCTGTCTCGAACTCGGAAGGGTGTGGTGCCGGGCGCCGACGGATGGCGGCGGCCCGGCACCAGAGTGCTGCCCGCGGTGCTGTCGAGCCGGCGAACCGCTTACCGGACGTCGACGAAGTCACCGGGCGCTGTGGCCGCGGCGGTGGTGGCGGTGCCGGCGAAGACGTAGCGGTAGTAGCCGTCGACCGTGGCCTTGGTCGTGGTCTTCAGCACGCCGGTGCTGTTGGTCTTGACCGTCTTGAGGGTCGTGTAGGTGCTGCTGCTCTTCTTGCGGAACTGGAGCTTCACGGGCTGGGACACGTACCCCGCGTACTTGCCCGTCGTCCAGTTCGCGCGGGCGAGCTTGCCCGTGACCGTGATGGTCTTGCCCTTCTTGACCGGCTCCGGCGTGGCGTCGGCGGTCAGGGTGGACGCCTTCTTGATCGCGGCGGTGGAGACGTCGTCGTTGTAACTGGCGTTCGCGTACAGGTCCCAGGCCCCCAGGAACAACTTCCAGGTCCCGGCCACTCCGTTGTTCTTCATGTCGGTGGCGGGGTGGATGTTGAACACGGCCTTGCAGGTGTACGTGCCCTGGGTCGCCGTCTCCGTGCAGTTGGGGTCGTCATCCGTCCCCAGGCCCCCGGTGATGCCGTCCGTGGTCGAACTGTCCGTGCCCTGCCACAGGAAGGCCTCGGTGAGGGCGACACCGTTCGCGTCCGTGGCGGTGTAGGTGACGGTGACGGTCTTGGTGCCGGTGGTACCGAGGACGATGTCCTTGCCGCCGTTGATGACGGCGTGCGAGAACTTGGTGTTGCCCAGGGAGTCTCTGGGCCCAACGGTCTTCGCGGCGAACGAAGTTAGCCCCGCTGCCACACCCGGACGCTCCGCCGCCTGTGCGGCAACCGGAAGCGCGAGGGCGGACAGTCCGGTGACCCCGGAAACGACGACGGCCGCAACACGTATACGCATGAAACCCTCACGAGAACAGGAGAGACCCGCCCAAGTCCCCGCTTGGGCAGGCCTGTTGATCTCCGCATGATATGGACCCAGGTCGGAAATAGTGAAGATCCCTTGTGCAATAAGTGCGTAAGGGGTCAGTGGGGACAGGGGAGTTGGTATCGACCAGGAGGCAGGGCTAGGTGACAGCTGGGCAGGCGCACCGCACCTTGGCCCGCAGCACGCCGTGATGGGCTCCGGGCCCCGTGAGTGCGTGCGTGACAGGATCTGCCGCCACGGAATCTTCGAAGGCGATCCGTCATTGCTCCGCCAAGCGGCTGCCCCCGGAGCTGACTGAGCGCGTCCTCGCCTTCGCGCTACGAGCCCCTCGGTCGGCTTGGCCCAGCGGCATCATGGCAGAGCATCTGCCGCGGTTCCGGATGGAGTTCGGGATACCGGAGGAGGGCGGCCCGATCGGGGAATCACGGTGGGCTACCGGGCTGAGCACGCGCCTGAGCAGAGCGGGCGGGTTGCGGAGCGGCGGCAGGGGCGGGAGAACATTGTGCATCGGGTGCGGCGGGCCTGAGAGGGGATCGCTGGTCCTCTCTCAGTGATCTCTTGAGCCCTCTTGCATCAACCCGGCTATCAGGCGGTGCCAAGCGCCGACCCGGATCGCGAGGACAGGGCCACCAACGTTCTTGGAGTCCCGTACGAGTACCCCGGCCGGGGCGAACGCCGCCTCTACGCACTCGGTCGTATTTGCCCCGCTGTACGACGACTTGAACCAGGCGGGTTCGGATACAGGCTGCGGGCCGACAGACATTTACAGCTCCTTGCGGGCGCGATGGATCATCGTGGAGGAAGCCTCCATGTCCAACGCTTGTGCACGCAGATACTCGAACGCAAGTCTGTATCGGTTCAGTTCCTCGTCCTTCTCCAGGAAGAGGGAACCGGTGTGGAAGTCGACGTAGACCACGTCGAGGGTCGGCTCGGTGCCGCCGATGATGACGAAACTGCCGAGCGCGGCGCCGTGCGCGCCTTGCGAGAAGGGCAGTACCTGAAGCGTGATGTGAGGCGACTCGTTGGCTTCGAGGAGCCGGTCGAGCTGCCCTCTCATGATCTGCGGTGATCCGACAACGCGGCGGATCACCGACTCATCGAGGATTGCCCAGAGCCGCGGGGGCTTCGGGCGGGTGAGGACCTCCTGCCTCTTCATGCGGATGTCGACGAGCTGCTCGATCTCGGCGACCTCCAAGGGCACTTCGTTGGCCTTCTGCAGTGCGGTGCTGTACGCGCGCGTTTGCAAGAGGCCGGGCACATAGACACAGGCGAAGTGGTTCTCGTGCACGGCTTCGTCTTCGAGGGTGAGCAGCAGGTTCATGCTCTCGGGGATGGAGTCGGCGAACGAGTTCCACCAACCCTGCTGCTTGGCATCCTTCGCCAGAGTGACAACAGCCCTACGCTCGGCCTCAGTTGCTCCGTACTCGCGGCACAGCGCATCAACTACGAGCCATTTCACGGGCCCGGCTTGGGTCTCATACCTGCTGACCGTCGCCTTGGACACGCCAACGAGCCCACCTGCCTCCTCAAGGGTCATTCCCTTACGGGCACGCAACTTTCGCATTATCGCGCCTAGTTGGCGGCGGCGGGTGGTGGTCCGTTCGGACATGCGGCTCCTTCGCCAAGCGCCGGGCGGCCGGCCCGGGGATCCCATCAGGCTAGGCAGCGGATCAGCGGACTCACCATCAGATTCACCCAATAGATTCTCGTGAGAAGTTACATGGTGAGAGTTCTCTGTGCCATGCTCGCTCCAGACCGCTACGCAGTGCAGCCGTGCGGACACGGCAGGCGCAGCACGAGCGTGGCTTGGGAGGGAGGAGTGGCCATGTCCGGCTACGAAGTGTCGGCGTACACGTGAACGTACACAGCCGCGTACGGATGAACGTGCTCAGTTCTTGATGCGGTGAGGCCGGCGCGTCGGCATTCTGCTTCTGTG
>NZ_JBIWGK010000019.1:0-157006 GCF_044763565.1 Streptomyces sp. NPDC096013
GGGGGGGGGGGGGGGGTTGTGGGGGGGGGGGGGGGGGGGGGGGTCGCTGATTTGTTCTACCGCGGGGGGGGGGGGGCGGCGGGGGGCGCCCCCCCCCCCCCTCATGCCTGCGCTGCCCGGCACCGTCACCGCTTCGTGGCGCTGCTCCCGATGCCCAGGACCAGCCAGGTCCACGCCTTGCCGCTGCTGGGGCCGTCCGCCGCGTGGGCCGCAAAGAAGAGTCGACCGTCCTGGACGACGATGTCGTTCTCGTCGAGGGTCGTGAGGGTGTCGGCGTCCTGCGGCACCCCGAAGTAGAGGTAAGGGGTCTCCTTGCCGGTCTTCGGGTCGAGGCTGACGAGTGCCGACGGCGAGATGTGGTCGTCGCTCATCCGCAGCGCGAGGAGCCGGCTGCCGCTCACGTCCAGCGGGTACAGCAGGGAGTCGGGCCCGGACTCGAACTTCTCCGTCGTCTTCCCGGTCGCCAGGTCGAAGCCGATGATCCAGTTCGAGTTGTGCGGGGCGCCCGCCTCCTTGCTCCGGACGAAGACCTGGCCGAGTCCGACGGCGATGGTCTGGCAGTCGTCGATCACCAGGTAGTCGACCTGGTCGGAGCAGTCACCGAGGTAGTTGCCGCTGGTCAGGCCGATCGTGGCGCGCACCCTGCCCCGGTCGTCCAGGGAGAGCAGTTCGGTGAGGCCCGTCTCCCCCGCCGACACGGCCACGACGGGAGGATCGCTCGACGGCAGTTCGAGATCCCGGAGGCCCTTGGTCCCGGCGTACGTCCACTTCTCCTTGCCGGTACCGGGATCGACCCCGCGCACCTTGTAGGTGATGGTCTGCCACGAGGCGGAGGTCTGGCTGTCGTCCCAGCATTCGAGCCGGACGAGCAGGGCGCGTCCGCCCGCCGCCCCCATGTCCTGGCACGAACCGGACTCCGTCGTACGCCAGGTCCGCTCGCCGGAGTCCATGTCGTACGCGTCCGTGCCGCCGCCCCAGGTGACGGCCACGGTGGCGTGGGCCAGGGTGACGCTCGGGGTGTCCTGGACGGCGCCGTCCGTCGGGGTGGTGCCCTGCTCGTCGCCGATCGTGGAGACGGGGAACTCGTGCTCCCAGATCTGCTTGCCGTCGTCGAGGTCGAAGAAGGCGACGTGGTTGCAGAGGGATGCCTTGTCCTTGCTGTCCCTGAAGACCACGGCCGTACGGTTCTCGCCGGTCACATGACGGGTGTAGCCGCAGATCGGGCCGGCCAGGCGGAGTTTCCAGACCTCGTCGCCCGGTACGGCGTCGGTGCCCGTCCTGAAGCCGACCAGCGTCTGGTTGATGCCCTTGGCGAGGATCCTGCCCGTGGCCCAGGTGCCCGGCATCTCGGTGTGCTCGCCGGCCTTCGCATCGTCGATCGAGAAACGGAATGCCATGTCGCCGGTGGTGGTGGCGGGCTTCCTCTCGACCGTGTCCCTGACGTCGAGGCGTCCCCCGCCGACCGCGGGGGCGTTGCCGGCCGTCGGCTGCTTCTTGTCGTCGCTCCGGGCGGCCAGCAGACCGGCTGTGCCCACGGCCGCCACGAGAACGACCGCGAGCAGCCCGAGCAGCCTGTTGCGGCGGCGCTTCTTCTGCTGGTCGTTCCGGGTGAGGACGGAGTGCGTGTACGGAGAGGGGGGTGGGCCGAAGCTCACGCGGGCGAATCCTTTCGGCGCCTTGTCACAACGGTGTACGTCGTCGTGCGTCTGGTTCTCGCCGCCTGTCGCGGGCGACCGGCACCGGACAGGCCGATACCCGTGCCGGTGCCAGTGGTGGGCGGGTCAGCTCGTCAACGACCGGACCGTCGCGTACACGTCGAAGACGGCGAGGGCCAGCGGCACCAGCGTCAGCAGGACGAAGCCCTCGGCGATCTCCAGGAAGCGCCCCCAGAACGGGGTGAGTCCGCTGCGCGGGACGATCAGGCCGATCGCCGTCACGAGGGCGGTGGCCGCCGCGATCGCCGCGACGAGCCAGACCGTACGGATGTCGAGGCCGCTGCGGTCTCCGCTGAGCGCGTGGCCGACCAGGGAGTGCGGCGGCTTGAGCGCCAGGCCCAGGCCGAGCAGCACGAGGGAGCTGAGTCCGGCGGCCAGGACGGGCGCGACCTGGGCGGTGTAGCGGAAGAGGTGGGCGCGCATCAGCAGCGCGACCCCGGTCGCGAGGGCGAGCAGCTGAGCCCAGACGTCGTGGGAGAAACCGAGGACCGCCGTGGCCCCGACGGCGGTGACCGCGCAGCCGCCGACGAGGCCGACGAGGAGTTCGTGACCGCGGCGTGCCTGGGCCGCCACCCGTTCGGTGTCGACCGCTTCCTGGGCGACGGGCTCGGCGCCGTACGCGCTGCGCGGGGTGGTGTTCGGGGGTTCGAAGCCGATCGGCAGGCGGGCGAAGCGCATCGAGAGGGACGGTAGGAAGGCCAGCGCGCCGACCGCGACCGGGGCGCACAGCGCGGCGATCTCGGACGGCGTCCAGTGGGCCCGGATCGCGACGAACGAGACGATCAGGCCGACGGCGGACGCGAAGACGAGGGCGACGAAGGGCGCGTCCCCACCGGGTGAGCACAGGGTGAGAACGACCGCGGCCACCAGCACGGCCGCGCAGGCGAGGAGGAACTGCAGCTTGCCGATCCCCTGGCCGTCGGTGAGCGGCAGCAGGCCCGAGCCGGCCACCCCGATGTTCGGCAGGGCGCCGAGGCCCAGCGCGATGGCCGAGGCCCGGTCGTCGTAGACGCGGGCGCGGACGCACGCCAGGACGACCAGCAGGATGCCGACGACGGCGGCGAGGATGCCGGGCAGGCTCTGCATGTCGTGGCGCGGGTCGGCGGTCCAGGCGACGAACGCGAGCAGGGCGGGCAGCACACCGCCGCCGACGAGACCGGCCGCGCGGGTCAACTCGCCGCCCCACAGCGTGTGTTCGCGGGTCACGGCGGCCGAGACCGCCTCGGACACGTCGTCGAACACGGCCGGCGGGAGCGACTCGGAGAAGGGGCGCAGGGTGAGGAGTTCGCCGTCGAGGATGCGCTGGGCGGCGAACGTGCGGGAGCTGTCGAGGACCGTGCCGTCCCGGCGCACCAGGTGATATCCGACCGGGGCGCCGTCGGCGGGGCGCTGCCGGGAGAGCCTGAGGATCTCCGGATAGATGTCGGCGACCGGGATGTCGTCGGGCAGTGCCACGTCGATCCTGCTGTCGGGCGCGACGATCGTGACCCGGCAGAAACCCAGGCCCGGGCCGGTGCCGACAGGGGCTCCGGTACCGGGCCCGCCCGCCGCGGATGCCGTGATGCTCACCTGCTGCTCCCCCTCGATGATGATTCTGCGTCTGCGTTGTGAAGGTGTCGCGCGGGGCGTTCCGCGCACCTTCACATCGCGCTGAATGCCCTGTTTTTCCAGGCTGGTTCGCGTGTGCTCGCGCGAACATCCGGCACCCTACCGCTCACCCGTCTGCCGCGAAGTCAGTAGGATCGCGCGGCGGCCTGCGTCCGCCTGACACGGGGTGGCGGACGGTAGTCCCGGGGCCGCGCAAGGGAATTGGTGAGCAGTGAGCCACATCGTCGTGAAGCGCCCGCCTCGCGCGCTGCCGTCCGAGGTGCCCACGGACGAGATCGTCCTGCAGCCTCCGCCCGAGTTGCCTCGGGGACATCAGGAGAGCGTTCTGATGCAGTTGCTGCCGACGCTCGGCATGGGCGGCTCGGTGGTGTTCTTCTTCACGAACGGACAGCCGTTCATGAAGATCATGGGCATGGTGATGATCGTATCGACGGTCGCCATGTCCATCGCGATGGTGGTCCGCTTCCGCCGCGGCTCCCAGGGCCAGCTGGCGGACCTGCGCACCGACTATCTGCGCTACCTGGCGCAGACCCGGCGGACCGCCCTGGACACCGCGCGGGTGCAGCGCGACGCGCAGTACTACCTCCACCCCTCCCCCGAGCAGCTGTGGGCACTGGTGGCCGAGGGCAGCCGGGTGTGGGAACGGCGGCCGGGCGACGAGGACTTCGGCCAGGTCCGCATCGGCCTCGGCCGGCAGTCGCTCGCCACTCCGCTCATCGCCCCCGAGACCGGCGGGGTGGAGCAGCTGGAGCCGCTGACCGCGGGCGCGATGCAGCGCTTCCTGTCGGTCCACGGCACCCTTGACGACCTGCCGATGGCGATCTCGCTGCGCGCCTTCTCGTATCTCACGATCAGCGGCGAGCCCGAGTCCGTACGGTCGTCCGCCCGGGCCCTGACCGGCTCGCTGGCCGCGCTGCACTCCCCCGAGGACCTCGTGATCGTGGTCGCGGCGGCCAAGGAGAGCCTGCCGCACTGGGAATGGGCCAAGTGGCTGCCGCACGCACAAGCGCCGGGTGCCATGGACGGCGCGGGCAGCCGTCGGCTGATCGACAGCGACATCCGCGAGCTGGAGAACCTGATCTCCGCCCGGCTGACCGGCAGGCCGCGCTTTCACCCCACCGCGGCACCGCTCCCGGACGAGCCGCACATCGTCGTCGTCCTCGACGGAGTCTCGCTGCCGCCCGACTCGGTCCTGGCCGGCTCCGAGGGCCTGCAAGGCGTGACACTCGTCGATGTCGTCCCCGGCGAGCCGACCGCCGTACGCGGCGAACTCTCCATCGTCGTACAGCCGAAGTCGCTGCATCTGGAGTCCGGTCACGGAGATGTCTACGAAGGGACGCCCGACGCCCTCTCGTACGCGTCCGCCGAGGCGCTCGCGCGGCAGTTGGCGCCGCTGCGGATGGCGTCCGGTGGAGACGACGACCAACCGCTGCTCGCCAACCTGGAGTTCACCGATCTGCTGAACCTCGGTGACGCGGCCTCCGTCGACACCAAGCGCACGTGGCGGCCCCGTTCCCTGGCCGAGCGGCTCCGTGTGCCGATCGGGCTCGGTGAGGACGGCCGGCCCGTGATGCTCGACCTCAAGGAAGCGGCCCAGGAAGGCATGGGCCCGCACGGCCTGTGTGTCGGCGCGACCGGTTCCGGCAAGTCGGAGCTGCTGCGCACGCTGGTCCTCGGCCTCGCGGTGACGCACTCCTCGGAGACGCTGAACTTCGTCCTCGCGGACTTCAAGGGCGGTGCGACCTTCGCCGGAATGGCGCAGATGCCGCATGTGGCGGCCGTGATCACCAACCTCGCCGACGATCTGACGCTGGTCGACCGCATGGGCGACTCCATCCGCGGCGAGCTCAACCGCCGCCAGGAACTCCTGCGCGACGCGGGCAACTACGCCAACATCCACGACTACGAGAAGGCGCGCGCCGCGGGCGCCCCGCTACAGCCGATCCCCTCCCTGGTGCTGGTGATCGACGAGTTCAGCGAACTGCTCACCGCCAAGCCGGACTTCATCGAGATGTTCGTGCAGATCGGCCGGATCGGCCGCTCGCTCGGTGTGCATCTCCTGCTGGCCTCGCAGCGTCTGGAGGAGGGCCGGCTGCGCGGTCTTGAGACCTATCTGTCGTACCGCGTCGGCCTGCGCACCTTCTCGGCGGCCGAGTCACGGGCGGCGCTGGGCGTGCCGGACGCCTACGAACTCCCGAACGTTCCCGGGTCCGGCTTCCTGAAGTACGGCACGGACGAGATGGTGCGGTTCAAGGCCGCCTATGTGTCCGGGACCTACCGCTCGGGCTCCTCGCAGGCCGCGTTCGGCGCCGGTCAACTCCCGGTCGACCGGCGGCCGGTGCTGTTCACAGCGGCCGAGGTGCCGGTGCAGTACACCTCGGTGCCGCAGCAGCGCACCGAGTCCCCGGACGTCGACGACGCCCTCGCCGACACGGTGCTCGACGTCATCGTGCGCCGACTGGAGGCGCAGGGGCCGGCGGCCCATCAGGTGTGGCTGCCGCCGCTGGACAGCCCGCCTTCGCTGGACGGACTCCTGCCCGGCCTCACGGCGGTGCAGGGCCGCGGACTCACCCAGCCCGGATACGAGGGCGCGGGCCGGCTGGTGGTACCGGTCGGGCTGGTCGACAAGCCGTACGAGCAGCGCCGCGACCATCTGTGGGTCGACTTCTCGGGCGCGGCCGGCCATATGCAGATCGTGGGCGGCCCGCAGTCCGGCAAGTCCACCCTCCTGCGATCCCTGATCTGCGCCTTCGCCCTGACCCACACCCCGCACGAAGTCCAGTTCTACGGCCTCGACTTCGGCGGCGGAGGCCTGGCCTCGGTGGCCGGCCTGCCCCACGTGGGCGGTATCGGCTCCCGCCTCGACCCCGAGAAGGTCCGCCGCACCGTCTCCGAGGTCTACGGCGTGATGACGCGCCGCGAGGAGTACTTCCGCGCCGCAGGCATCCCGTCGATCGCGGAGTTCCGGTCCCGTCGGGCGCGCGGCCAGATCTCGGTCGCGGACCAGCCCTGGGGCGACGTCTTCCTCGTCATCGACGGCTGGGGCAACTTCCGCGCGGACTACGAGGGGTTGGAGGCGGCGGTCCTGGACATCGCCGCGCGCGGCCTGGGCTTCGGTATCCACCTGGTCCTCACCGCGTCCAGGTCGATGGAGGTCCGCGCGAACCTCAAGGACCACCTGATGAACCGTCTCGAACTGCGGCTCGGCGACACGATGGACTCCGAGATCGACCGCAAGGTGGCGGTGAACGTCCCGACAGGCGTCCCCGGACGCGGTGTGTCGCCGCAGCGGCTGCACTTCATGGCGGCGGTTCCACGCATCGACGGCCTGGTCTCGGACTCGGACCTGGCTGATGCCACCCAGGCGCTGGCGACCGAGGTGTCCCGGCACTGGGAGGCACCAGGGGCGCCCGAAGTGCGGCTGCTGCCGCGCGAGTTGCCCGCGGCGCAGCTGCCTGCGGGAGACCGTTTCCCGCAGCGCGGTGTCGCGTTCGCCATCGACGAGAACAACCTGGAGCCGGTCTTCGTCGACTTCGAGCAGGACCCGTTCTTCCTCGTCTTCGGCGAGAGCGAGTCGGGCAAGTCGAACCTGCTGCGGCTGCTGATCAAGCAGTTGACGGAGCGGTACACCGGCGACCAGGCGAAGCTCTTCGTCATCGACAACCGGCGCGCCCTGCTGGACGCGACCCCGTCCTCGCACCTCGCCGAGTACATCCCCATGTCCAACGCCATGGACCACCACATGGTCGCCCTGGCGGACCTGATGCGGCGCCGCACTCCGACGGCCGACGTCACGGCCCGGCAGCTCCGCGAACGGAGCTGGTGGCAGGGTCCGACGGTGTACGTCGTCGTGGACGACTACGACCTCGTCTCCACGTCCAGCGGCAACCCGCTGGGCAACCTCACGGAGATGCTGCCGTTCGCCCGTGACGTCGGCGTCCGCTTCATCATCGCCCGCTCCTCGGCGGGCGCGGGGCGTTCCGCGTACGAGCCGTTCATGCAGCGGATGCAGGAACTTGGCGCCCAGGGCGTCGTCCTCGCGGGCGACCCCGGCGAGGGTGACGTCCTGGGCGGGGTACGACCTCGGCCGATGCCTGTGGGGCGAGGGGTGTTCGTGTCACGGAAGCGGGGGAAGCCCTTGGTGCAGACGGGGTTGGTGCCGGAGACGGTGTACTGACCGGCGGCGATGCGCTCGTGACGCCGGTCGCCGGTCGCCGGACGCCGGTGCGAACGTCACGGACGTGAAGACGGCCGGCCTGGGCCGGTCCGGTCCCTTGAACCAAGGCTCCGGACCGGTCTGTTGCTAGGTTGACGGACTGGTCCCGTCCGAAGGGCGGGGTCTTACGGGGACACGGGGAAGGGATCCACACGTGGCATGGGACGAGTGGGAAGAGCTGAAGAGCCAGGCCGCGCAGAAGCAGTCCACGCACATGCGGCTCAATCGGATTCCGGATGACGGCGGCGGCAGCACACCGCAAGGTGATCTGACCGTCAACCACAAGGATCTGGCGGCGATCGGCGACCGGGCGTTCAAGCTCTGGCAGGATCTGGGCCGCTACGGGCGCGACGCCTGGTCGAGCAGCCAGACCGCGGCCTCGGATCTCACGACTCAGGGGTTCAAGCTCGGCGGGGCGCTGGATCACGTACAGCAGCGGTGGGAAGAGCAACTCACCAGTCTGCTCGACGCGTGCGCCCATATCTCCAACCACATGGACTACACCCAAAAGGCTCACCAGGGCGACGAGTTCTATATATCCGGTCAGATCAGCAGTATCTCGACACTGGACAAGGGTTTCAGTGAAGGGACGGGCCACTGATGGACCTCGATACGCTCCGATTCGGGAACTTCGCTTCACTCGGCACGGCCATAGACGACTGGTCCCAGGTGGTGAAACATCTGGAAACCCTCGAGAAGGACGCACGCGAAGGCCTCAAAGGGCTGGCCGACAAAGCCAGTTGGTCCGGTGTCAACGCGACGGTTTCCCGCGAGTTCATCACCAAGACGGCCGGCGAGTTCACCGACGCCCACACCCAGGCGACGACGATCTACAACATTCTCAAGGACACCCACGACGAACTCGTCGGTTATCACGACCAGTTGGTCGAGACGATCTCACGGGGTCTCAAGAAGAACCTCACCGTGATGGACACCGGCAACGGCTCCTTCACCGTCACCATGAACATCCACCCCGACCGTGCCGCGAAGGGAACCACGGTTCCCGAACACAGCCAACAGGACGTGGACGAACTGTGCGAGGACGTCAAACGCCTTCTCAGCAGGGCGACCAACAGCGATGACACCGCCTCCGACGTTCTGCGTGCGATAGCGGACGAGGCCAAGTACGGCTTCTCCGGCGCGGCGTACGAGGACCGGGACTCCGCCGCACAGGCGCTCAAGGATGCCGAGAAATACGCGAACCTCATCAAGACCAAGGGGGACTCCATGTCCCCCGAGGAATTCGACGACCTCAACCGGCAGCTCGCGGGATACAAGAACGATCCCCTGTTTCAGGAGAAGTTCGCCACCACGCTGGGCCCGAAAGGCGTGCTGGACTTCTGGGCGGATCTCTCCGATCCCTCCGACGGAGGCGATCTCCAGCGGGCCCGCCTGGACCAGCTGGGCGATTTCCAGAAGAATCTCGGCCTCACCCTCGCGGGGGCGACACGGTCGGACTCACCTGCCATGCGGCAGTGGGAGGACGACATGGTCAATCTGGCGGACGACCGTATTCAGACCCGCGGGACGCAGGTCTACGGCTTCCAGCTCATGAGCAATCTCATGCGCGTAGGGGACTACGACGACACGTTTCTGGACAGGTACGGAAACGCTCTCGTCGCGACCGAGAAGAAGATGCGGATTCCCGACCACTACTGGAACGGCAGCGGCGGGCCGCCCATGCCCAAGATGAACTTCATCGGCGAGGAGTTCGGCCGGGACCCGATGACCGGCTTCATGACAGCCCTGTCGAACAGCCCCGATGCCGCCACCGCGTTCTTCAACGAGACCCAGCCCCAGGACAACGCGGAATGGGTTCTCAAAGACCGCCCCGCATTCGACGACACACCGCTGAACAATCACGACGGAAATCAGTCGCGCGACGCCACCGGGAACGCGCTCGTCGCCGCGGCGACCGGTGTCAACCCCAATGATCCGCACGCCGTTCCGGTGGACCACAGTGCCGAGAACCGCAGTGTCCTCGACCGGTCGCTGAAGATCATCTCCGGCACGGGTGACGACTTCGCGCCCGAGATGCGGGACGACATGGCGAAAGTGCTGGTGAACTACGGCGACGAGGTACACAACACGGCGAGTTCGCTCGCGGACGATCCCAGTGACCCCCGCCAGCTCGACCGGCACCAGTTGCTGGAAGTGACGAAACAGGTGTCCCGGGACCAGCACGCGTACGGAATCCTCAACGACGGCCTGAACAAGGAGATGGTCCGCGACATTTACACGGACCATCCCAGCGACCCCAAGGAGACCCTGCTCAGAGCCGGGCACACGGTGGGATTCCTGGAAGAGGCCCGCTATCAGGCCCTGGCGACCGACAAGGAGGATCCTTCGTGGAATGCCAAATGGCTCTACCACGGCTTCGGCGGCGCCGTGAACTTCATTCCGGTCGTCGGTGACGCCGCACAGCGCGGGGTCGATGCCCTCGCCTATCAATGGCAGTTGGACGAGCAGGCCCGTATCAACGACGACAACGCACGCCAGAACGGCGAGGTGTTCACCGCACGGGAGAACCAGTTGCAGAAGCTCAGCGACCTGTGGATCGACGCCAATCCGAACCACGGCAACAGCAACAGATACACACTGACCTCCGAGATCAACGGTGCCGCTTTCGACGGCAACGCGCGGGCTCAGGGACTGGCGGGCAACCAGTGATCACACGTGTATCGGGACCTTCGGCGCGGCGCACGGCCGCCGCGGTGACGATGCTTGTCCTGGCCACGGCCGGCTGTACGGACTCGGGCTCACGCGCCTACAGCGTTCCGGACAAGGTCTGCGGAGTGGCCGTCGACTCGGATCTGCTGTCGCCCTTCCTCCCGGACGGACAGAAGCTCACCCAGCGCGCCTACGACGCCGGGCAGGAGAGCCCGCGCTGCCGCCTATCGGTGGACGGCAAACTGGTCGTCTATCTGACGGGCGATGTCGTTCCCGCGGACACCGATCCCGTCAAGGTCCAGGACCGGGCTCTGGTACGCCTCGGCAACCCCGCCTCCGTCGACATCGGTGACAGCGCCAGGGTGGCGGACAACGGAGCCCTGGCGGTGGCCGGGTGCGCGTACAAAGGCCAACAGCGCAAGTTCGTCACGTTGGTGCAACTCGAGAAGCAGGTCCCCGAGAAGACCTCGCAGCGGCGGGATGCGTTGCGCTCGTTCCTGAAGTCCTACTTCCCCGAGGCCATGGCCAAGCAGGGGTGCAAACAAGCGAGTTGAGCCGCGCCTCGGATGAACCCCTGCGGTCCATAACACAAAGGCGGGGTGGGCACCTCCCGTGCGTGCCCACCCCGTCGACTCCGGCCGAACTGTCCTACGCGAAGAAGCGCGCGGCCTACTCGAAGAAGCTGGCGGCCTTCTTGTCGCCGCCGCGGTAGTCGCCGCCGGCCTGGTGCACCTTCTGCGTGATGGACAGCAGCGCCTGGTGGATGGCGCTGGTGTGGCTGTCCCACTCCTTCGACTTCCGCTGGAAGGAGTCGTAGGCGTCACCGGCCCAGCCCTCGGCCGCGTCGTGAACGCCCTTCTTCAGCGCCGTGAGATCGCTCTCCAACTGCTTGGCCAGGTTGCCGAGTTCAGTGGCGAGCGCGTCCAGGGTGCCGTACTTGACGGCAAGATCCTGCAGGTGCGGCGTGCCGGTCATGTTTCCTCATCTCCTTGACGATGTGAGAGGGACCTCGCGGTCCGGGGTGCGACGCTCGGCGCGGTCAGTAGAGGTTGAGCGCCGAGGTCTTCGCACCGGCGTCCACTTCGATGCTGGAGATCGTCGAGTGGAGCTCGTCCTCGAGCTTGTCCTTGTCCTGCTTGGTGAGGTGAATTCCGTTCAGGAAGTCGTCGAGCATGCGGCCGATCCCGGCCATGTGCTCGTTGATCTCGTGCTGCTTGGTCTTGAACGCGTTGGCTCCGAAGCCCGTCCAGTTCGCCTCGATCATGTCGATGCAGCCCTGGAGCTTCTGCAGGTGCTTCTTGACGTTGTCGTACCTGTCGATGACGTTCGTCTGGAGCTTTTGTACATGTGCATCATCAAGCTTGCGGCCGTCAGCCATCTCGGCACTCCCTTTCGCGAGAGAGGTTGGTGTTCCTGGGTGCGCAACACCGAGTGGTGAGGCGCTGGTTGGTCGGGTGAGCGCTATCCGCCGGCTCTCATATGCCTCGCCGCGAACGGGCCACAGCGAAGGCTCCGCCGGCGGCCACGACCACGGCCACCGCCGCTCCGAGAGCGACCCAGAGCGTCGTATCACCGGACGAGCCCGAGCTCGCTCCTGCGGCTGAGGTCTGGCCGCCTGAGGCGGGGGTGGAGGCTTGCGACGAGGGTGCGGCAGAGGGGGAAGGAGCCCCGGTGACGCCGGCCCCGTTCTCCACACCGAGCGGGTCCGAATGAGCCGCGCCAGGGTTGATACCGCTCTGCTCAAGCACCTTCCGGGGACGGATCAAGCCATAACCCAGGTAGTTGCTCGGCTTGTTCTTCGGCCAGTCGCGGCCTGCGGTGTCGGTGAGGGTGCGGAGAACTTGATCAGCCGTCCAGTCGGGGTGGGCGGACCAGATCAGAGCGGCGGAAGCGGAGGTGATGGCGGACGCCATACTGGTGCCTTGCCCATCGCAATACGAACGGAATGTGGCGTCGCACCAAGTCGGCACGTCGAGACCCGGGGCTGCCAGGTCGACATAGTTACCGTACTCCGAAAAGTTCCCGACTTTCCCGCTGCGATCTGCGGCGGACACTCCGACCACAAAGGGATAGGCCGCCGGGTAATCAATGGCGTTCTTCTTGTTCCCGTCATTTCCTACTGCGGCGAACAAGAGCTTTCCCTTTGAATAGGCATACTTAATCGCCGCCTCTTCGTCGGGATAGATATAGGGGCTGCCGATGGACATGTTGATGATTTTGACGTCCGTGTCGGCTGCGGCCCTGACCGCCTTCGCCACGTCTGGAGACTTGAGGAGCTCGTCTCCCTTCATGCCATCCGTCTGGATCCGGTACGGCACAATCTTCGCCCCCGGCGCGAGGCCCTTCAGCCCGCCCCCGGCACCCGTACCGGCGATCAGTTCCGCCATGCTCGTCCCGTGGCCACTGACGTCCTGAGTCGCGTGGTAGGCCACAGCTTTCGGTACCTCGTCGATGAGCACCTGTCCCTTCAGCGAAGAAGTCCCGGGGTTCACCCCCGAGTCGATGACGGCGACTTTCACACCTGTACCGGTGCTCACCTTCCACATCCCGGCGGCGTCCATCACGTCCAAGTACCACTGCTGCGACTGAACGTCGGCGGCAGCCGCGCCCGGAGCCAGCACCGAAGACATGACGGCGAAAGCACCGAGTGCGGCGCACACGGCGGACGCCCTTCGCCCGGCACGTCCCGCGGAAGTCGCGGTCGATCTGCCCCGTCGGCTGGTTCCTGTCATGCGGATGTGAATCCTCGCTCGTTGTTCAGTCGGTCTCTGTTGGCCTGCTACGCCGTCGGTCGTCGCGCTCGCGTTCGTTCTCGCGGTCCTCGCGACTGGTTCGGCGGCGATTGGCTCTCCCGCCCTGCGGAGTTCCTGCGCTGCCTCCCGGGAGGCCGTCCCTGCCTCCCGGGGATACCCGGCCCTTGGGAGTCCCGACCACACCGTCGGAGTTGCCCGTGTTGGGACGACCAGGCCTTTCCTTGCGGCCGCTGGAGGCAGGGTTCGGTGATCCGACAACCCCGCGCTGACCGATTCTGCCTGCGGGCGTACGGGAGGTGGCACCACTCTCAGCGCCGACGACCGTGCCGCGCGGAATCCTGGTGCCGCCCGATTCCGAGGCAGCACCTGTGGTCGCTTTCCCGCCGACAACTCCGTTGCTCCGTCCGGCCCCTGTGGGTCCCGCGCCACCGGTGCGACCGGCTGCGGTTCCGCCGGCAGGGCGGGGCATTCCACCCGTGACACCGCGGGCAAGAGGTGACCTGGCCCCGGCCGGTCCGTTGCCTCGGATTCCCGACTGTTCCGCGGCGTTGGCACGCCCCACCGGGCCCGTGGCTCCGCGTGCGGCAGCGGCGTTGTTGGGAGCGCCGAGGCGTCCCTGAGACGGGATTTGCGCCTTGCTCGCCGTTGTTCCTCCGAACGCCGACGTCCTGCCGGTAGGACCGCTGAACAGAGGAGGAGCACTCGCTGCAACAGGCGGAATCGTGCCTGTGTTACCCGCACCTGACCCCGTCGTCGACGGCGGCAGGACGGTCGAGGGCGTCACGGTCTCTTGAGCCGGGAGAGTCCCCACACCATCGATCTTCGTGCCGACGGTTCGGTCCGGGTGAAGGGACGAGTCGTCCAGGTGTGTTCGCGGAGTAACCACGTCGGCCGTACGGGAATGACCACTCGTGACGCTCGACGTTTCGTGAGGCGTACTCACCCGCTCGCGAGCGACTCCGAGACTGCTTCTGGTCCGCGTTCCGTCTCCATTGCCAGGAACCTTGTATTCGCCGACCGGCTTGGGTACCCCCACATCGGGCATGGCTTTGAGGAACATGGGAGGCTCCTGCGCCGCCAGCGTCTCCTCCGACACCGAATAGAAGGACGACAACCGATTCATCTGGTTGATCGCCTCTTGGCGGTCCTTCTCGACGGTGACCGCAGCGGCGTACTGCTTGTTGCCTACGACGCGCGCGGGCATCGGAATGTCCTCAGGCGTCTGGGTGGAGTCAATCCGGGTGTCGCGCGGCGGCATGGCGCTACGGACGGATGCCAGGCCCATGGCCGCGGCCGAGATCTGCGTGCCGGCGACCTCCGCAAAGGACGCCAGGTTGACGGCGTAGGTGACGAGGTCACTGCCCCAGTCACGGAAGGCCTGACCGGAGTCGCCCTCCCAATCGACGTTGCCGATATGGCCACCGAGCTCTTCGGCCGCGTCATTGATGGCATCGCGAGCATCCCAGAGGGCCTTGCCCGCGGTCTCCAGGTGCTCGGGACTCGCGGACTCGACCATGTCGATCATGTCGTTGAGACGGTGGTTCTCAAAGTCGGTCTTGCCGAAAAAACGAACGTGTCCGCCGAATATGCCGTTCATCGCATCCGACACGACGTTGGCAGCGTCGATGACACCGACCTGTTGGACCACCTGTGTCTGTTCCACATCGTGCGGATTCGGGTGGTGCTGCTCGTTACCCATCAGTACCCAGCCTTGGACTGCTTGTCGTCGGACCGCTCCTGCTCCGGCTTGCCGCTCTTCGCCGCGTCCGCGGCTGCCTGTTCCCGCAGCGCCTCGGCGTGCTCACGACTCAACTGGGTCTGGATCTCCCAGAACCGACGCCGCTGTTCCTCGTCGACGTTGTGAAAGTTGTTGTGTGCGGCACTCACAGCGATCTGGAGCGCCTCGATCTGAAGCCCCAGGTTCTTGGAGAGTGCGGTGAGACGCTCATGGACGCGCTCGTACTGTGTGTGCAGGCCCTTGGCCTCACCGAAACCGCCGGCACCGGCGAACGACGCCTGCGTGAGCGCATGCGCTCCGACCTTGTGGGCACTGCCCGGAGAGCTCTCGAAGTTCGAAAGAACTCCGTCCACACGCTTCTTGAAAGTTCCGAGCGCCTCCAGGCTGGCCCTGAAGCCCCCTCCGCCATCAGCAGGAAGCACGACGCTTTCCCCTCCCCGTTTTCGTCGCCCGCCCCCGGGGCGACTGCACCCCGTGAGCGTTCCTCTCCGCAACGCATTCACTCTAGTCGCTTCCTGTGACAGTCCCAACTGCCTTATGCGACAGCTGTGCTACCACTCGACCAAGCTTCACCGCGTCTTCACGGCGCCCTCTCGCGCCCACCTGGGCCGCTGCTGCCTCCTGACGCTATGTGACCCGCGGGCCGGTGGCCTGAGTACGGCTACTCAGGTGCCGTGGCCGCACACCTGCGAGTGAACGTCAGGGTGGGTGGAGGGGTGATGCGGGGCCGTCGTTGCAGCGTGGCCATTGCGAATGGCGTCCTCCGGTTCCGTCAACTCCCGCTGTGGGCCCGCTCCTTCCCAGGTCGCGACCTCTTGACAGGAAGGGGGAAAATGCGGCGCCACCCTCAGGCGTCGCCGTACGTCACTCCAGCCCCGCCACTCTCCGCGCCCGCTTCCGTGCGTCCCGCGTCGCCACCGCCGCGCCGCCGAGTCCTGCCACCAGCACGGCCGAGCCCAGAGTGACGTACGTCGCGAGGCGGGCGTTGTGTTCGTCGGGGGTTTCGCCGAGCTGGAGCTTCGCGGGGGACGGGGCCTGGGCCTTGGTGAGGCCGTCCTGGGGATCGGGAGACTCGATCGGGTGATCGTCCTCCGTGAGCGCGCGGACCGGGTCGACGACGCCCCAGCCGACGAGGCGGTCGTGGCCGGCGATGGTGCGCTCGGCGGTCTGCTCGATCTGGGCGACGACCTCGCGGGCGGTCCAGTCAGGGTGCTTCGCCTTGATCAGCGCGGCGACGCCGGCGACGTAGGGGGCCGAGAAACTCGTACCGTTGTCGGAGCAGTTGCCGCCCTTGGGCACGGTGGAGATCATGTCGACGCCGGGTGCCGCCACGCCGACGAAGTCCCCGGACTGGGAGAAGGACGCGCGTTCGTTGTTGCGGTCGGAGGCCGCGACGGCGAGGACACCCGGGTAGGACGCCGGGTACGTCTTCTTGACGTTGCCGCCCAGGCCGTCGTTGCCCGCCGACGCCACCACCACGATCTTGCGGGCCAGCGCGGAGTCGATCGCCGTCTCCAGGGACGGGTCGGGCTTGACCGCGTTCGACGTGTCCTGCGAGATGTTGATGACGTCGGCCCCGGCCTGGATCGCGTAGCTGATCGCCAGCGCGAGCGTCTGCGCGGTGCCGTGGCCCTCCGCGTCGTTCTGCTGGATCGGGATGATGGTCGCCTCGGGGGCCAGGCCCACGAAACCGGTGCCGCCGACCGGGCGGGCGGCGATGATGCCGGCGACCTTGGTGCCGTGTCCCACGGTGTCGGTCGTGCCGTTCTCGCTGCCCCGCTTGATCGCGTCGCCGTTGCTGTCCTTGAGGTTCTTCGGCAGGAGGTTACGGCCGCTCTTCACATCCACCGCATGGGTGAGCTGGGGATTCTTCACGTCCACGCCGGTGTCGATCACCGCCACCCGTACGCCCTTGCCCTGGGACTGGTTCCACAGCTCGTCGAGGAGGACGCGCTGCAGGGCCCAAGGGCGGCCCGGGTACTTCTTGTTGGGGAACGTGCACTGGTCCGAGAAGGAGTCGTCCGCCGATGCGGGGCGCGCGAGCGCGACAGTGGTCACGGCGAGGGTCGCGGCCACGGCGGCCATGGCCGCCGCCGTGCGAAGGGGACGGGAGGGAGTCGTGTACGGCATGCCCAACTCTCCCTACGAACCCTGCGGTTGACGTGCCGCCGCCGTCGACAGGCGGGGGCCCGTGGGCAGGAACTCGGACCAGGAGGCGGGGATCGGCGCCGGATCGACATCGGCGTACCCCAGGCGGATCTGGGCCTGCTCGGCCTCCTGCTGCTCCTGCTTGCGTTCCTTGGCCGTCGTACCGATGCCCGCGTCGCTCGTGGCGCTGTCGGCGTTGGACTGCAGGACGTACCGCAGCCCGGTGTCGGTGACCAGGAAGACGGGGCCGGCCTTGGTCTCCTCGCCCTGGAACTGGCGGAAGAGCTGCCCGGAACCGGGAGTGACGTAGGCGCTGGTGGAGCCGGTGGGGAGCGGGGCCGGGAAGTCGGTGCCTGCCCAGGTCGTCAGGGTCGTCTCGCCCTTGCTGCCCACTTTTTGCAGGACGTTGCAGATGGTGCTGCGGCTGCCGGACGCGTCCGAGGACTCGTTGACGGCCTTGGGTTCCTTGGTCGGCCAGCGGTTCTCGACGCCGAAGGAGCCCTTCGGCTCGATCGCGCCCGGGCTCACCCCGGTGGCGTGACCGGCCTGGCCGAGCGGGGCCAGGTCCTTGCTGTACAGCAGGAGTTGGGCGACGAAGGCGGAGATCTGCGCGACCCGGCCGGGGAGCACCACGTAGTAGTGCTGCCCGCTGGCGTCGGACGCCTTGAGGACCATGCCCACCTTGTTGGTCGACGCGTCCAGCTCGCCCGGCGCGCCGGCGGCCGTACCGGATGCGGCGCCGATGGACGGGAAGGCGATCGGGTCGCCTTGGTGCAGGGTGGCCAGCCACTCCTGGGAGACGCGCTCGGGGTCGCGGCCGGAGCCGACGACCGCGCGCAGCAGCAACTCGTCGCTCTTGTTCACGCGATACGCCGTACCACCCGCGTCCACCACGTAGCGGTTCTTGTCCGGGTCCACGACGTAGAGCAGTTCCCCGCCCCGCAGCCGCTGCCTGCCGTCGGTCTTCTTCATGTCGCGCTTGGCGAGGACCAGGGCCGCCTTCTGGATGGAGCTGCCGCCGGCGCTCGGACGCTCGCAGACGGCCCACCGCTTGTCGGCACCCGCCTCTCCCGCCGAGGGCAGACGGTCGGGGGCGTACGGGATGCCGACGGTGACGCCGTGCCGGATCTTGCCGCTGTCGAGGACCGACTCGTCGACGGTGACGACCTCGCCCTGGCCGGGGTTGAGAAGAAGCTTCGCCGACGCCATGTTGAGGACGGGATGCAGCTGAACCGTGTGGCCGGTCTTCAGGACGACGTAGCGGGTGGTCGACTTGCTGGCGATGATCACCTTCGACTTGGGGGTGTCCCAGCCCTGGGGCGCGGTCGGCTTGAACATGCCCCACGCACCGAAGACTGCCATGACGACCACGCCCACGATGACGCCTGGCACCACTCCGCGCAGCGGTCGCGGTGCCCCCTCCTCCGAACCGTCCGGGGACGACTGCACGAAGGACGCCAGCATGCGCCGCTTCGCGAAGGTGTAGGCGTTGAGCTGGTCCCGCCGAGATGCCATCTCTGTCTGTCTCTCCCCGTGTTGAGCCTGGGCAGCGCTCGGGGGTCCACCGTCCCCCGCCCATCGATGTCAGACCGGGCACCTACTATGCCTGGTATCCGCGGGGACTTGTGGAGCGGGTAGGGTACCTGGACCTTCAGGGGCCCTATGTGGTGCTGAAACAGCAGTGAGTTGTGAGTAAAACGGGGGGATGGAGTGATGGCTTCCGGAACGCGGACGCGGTCCCGTGACCGGTCGCGGACGAGAGGCTCCGGGACACCCGGGCAGGGGTCCGCGCAGCCGCCGTCCGCCGCCGGCACACCATCCCAGGGGGCGGGCGGACTTCATCTCAGGACTCGCCGCGGACAGGCCGGGGCATTCCGGTTGCAACGGCTCGTCCTGCTGGAGATCGCGGCGGCCGTCCTCCTCGTCGGGTGGGCGATCGATCCCATGGCGATGGTGCCGGCGGGCGTCGTCGCCGTCGCGCTCGTACTGCTCGCCTTCGTCCGCCGGCGCGGCCGCTCCCTGCCCGAATGGCTGGGCACAGCACGGGCGTTGCGCGCACGTCAGAAGCGCGCCGCCGACACGGTGGCACCACCGGGCACGGAGCCCGGTCTCGCACCGGCCCTGGAGTGCGACCCGACCCTGCGGACGTATTCGTACGGCGGCCGGGACCGGCGTCCGATCGGGCTGATCGGAGACGGCACCTTCGTGACCGCCGTCGTACAGGTCGAGGCCGATGCCACCGCGCTGCGGGCCGACCGGAACAGACAGCCCCTGCCGCTCGCGCTGGTGCGGGACGCGCTCGAGGTGGACGGTATCCGGCTGGAGTCGGCGCAACTCGTGCTGCACACCCAGCCCGCGCCCGCGCTGCACCTGCCCCAGCACTCCGTGGCCGTCACCAACTACGCGCCGCTGCAGGAGCAGACCGGCGCCCCCGCGGTGCGTATCACCTGGATCGCGCTGAAGCTCGACCCCGAGCAGTGCCTGGAGGCTGTGGCCGCGCGGGGCGGGGGGCTCATCGGAGCGCAGAAGTGCGTCGTGCGCATCGCCGACCACCTCGCGAGCCGGCTCACCGGCGCCGGCTTCCGCTCGACGATTCTCGGCGAAGAGGAGCTGACCGCGGCGCTCGCCACCTCAGCCTGCGCGAACCCCCTGGTGACGGCGGAGGCCGGAAGGACCGAAACACGGGAACGCCGGACCGAGGAGTCCGGCCGGAGCTGGCGCTGCGACAACCGCAGACACACGACGTACTGGATCCGCCGCTGGCCCCAACTGGGCGGTCGCGGCCCGTCGTTGCCACAGTTGATCGCCCTGCTCACGGCCACCCCGGCGCTCGCCACGACGTTCAGCCTCACCCTCGCGCGCGGGGAGCGCCAAGAGGTGTCGATGTGCGGGCACCTTCGGGTGACGGGACGGAGCGACGACGAACTGGTCGCGGCGCGGCGCGCGTTGGAGGGCGCCGCGCGCCACACGGGCATGGCGCTCACCCGCCTCGACCGCGAGCAGCTCCCGGGCGTACTCGCCACGCTGCCGCTCGGAGGTGCCCGATGACCGCGATGACGATGCTGCGCAACGGCCTCGGCCTGATCGGTCCGCGACACGGACGGCATGTGCTGTCCCCCGAGCAGGTGGACGCGCTCTCACTGCCCATCGGGGACGACGGCGTCGTGATCGGCGTCGACTCCGAGGGTCAGCCCGCGGTGCTGGGCCTCAACCGGCCCACTCCGTACGACGTCGTCCTCATCGGGGGCCTGTGGACCGTACAGGTCGTCGCCCTCAGAGCGGCGGCGACCGGGGCGCGCGTGGCCGTGGAGACCGGCCGTCCGCAGGCCTGGATGCAGATGGTCCACGCCATGGGCGGCGGACAGAACGGCCTGGCCGTGTACGACGTGGGCCGGGTCCCGCCACAGGGCGCCTCGGCGGGCACGCCCGTACTCGTGGTGCGGGACTGCGGCATGCGTCCGCCGCGCGGGCGGGTCGTGTCCGGACCCTGGCAGTCGGTGCTGACCCTGCTTCCGTACCTCAGCCCTGTCGCCCCGCGGCTCATACGGCAGGCACGGCTCGTCGGTGTGCAGCGGATCTCGCCGGACGAGGCGGCGGAGCTGGGCCGCGCCATGGCACTCCCCCGGGCCGACGTCGACTCCCTGCCCACGCTCGCCGACGGCCTCACGCTCTGGTGCGGCGACCGCGACCGGCAGTACGTGATGACGCAGCCGACGGACGCGGAAGTCGGTCTGCTGGGTGTGGCTCGGCGGATGGACTGAGGGGTACGGGTCCCCCGGTCCCCGCCGGGCGGACGGATTGAGTTACCTCGGCTGTCCCATTTGGTCGTTTTCCAGAGGGATTTGAGCCGCTATCGGCGGTCTCGGTCGTCTGGGCCCGCACTAAGGGGCGGGCGGGCCTGCCGAGTCCACGGTTTTGGTGATTAGGCTGGGACGGGGCACGTCACGAGTTGTCCGCGAGCGAGCGGTCCGTGACCCAGCGGCCCCAGGGGGACAACCCGGCGCACCGGACGGTGCGAGCGGTCGCCCCGGCACGGCATGAGGGTGCTCGACCACACCAGGAGGAATTGTGAGCAGCGATCGGGACGGGATCCGCGGGGGCTGGGCCACGCCCGGCGATGACCAGCCCGACGACGAGTCCGCCATCGAGATGACGGGCGAGTTCACGATCGACTACGCGCCGCCGGCCTGGTACACGCAGAACTCGACCGGCGCGTCGGGCACATCAGGACAGGCCTCGCCGCCGTCGACTCCGGCGAGCGGTACGGCGGTGCCGCCGCCACCTCCGGTCGGCCCGGCGTTCCCGGTACCGGCCCCGCCGGACAACTCCGGCTTCCAGGCGGGCTGGGCGCCTTCGGCGGCGGTTCCGCCCGTGGGTCCGGCCTCGGTTACGCCCGCGGTTCCCGAGGAGGAGGACTCCGACAGCGGTGACCTCGTCAGCGGGGCGACGATGCGGTTCTCGTCTGCCGCGTTGAAGCGGGAGATCGCTGAGCGGGGTGGGGTCGCGGAGGGTTCGTCGGAGCAGGGCGACGAGGAGACTCCGGCGGCTTCGGTTCCGGATTCGGCTCCTGCTCCTGCTCCTGCTCCTGCTCCTGCTCCTGCTCCTGCTCCTGCTCCTGCTCCTGCCGACGGTCCCTTGGGCGGTGCCGAGCGCTCTGACGCCGGAGACGGTACCCCTGACGCGGAACTGGGTTCCGGAGAGCGGGAGTTCGAGGGCGAGGTGCCTGGCGACGACAGTTCCGCCGACGGCATCGCAGACCCTGACGCCGCCGAAGTAGCCGGTCAGGGCGAGGACGGCGCGGTCGCCGACCCGGGAACGGGGACGGGCGCGGACACGGGCACAGCGGGGGACACGGCTGACGGCGAGAATGCCGGCGACGCGTCCGCCGCCTCTGTGACGCACCCCGACGCCGGGCTCGACGCTGACACACCAGTTGACACACCAGTTGACGCACCCGCTGACGCGGAGGTCGAGCCGAGCGACGTCGACGCCTCCCCGTCCGCACCGGAAAACAACTCCACTGACCCGGCCGACCCCATCGATCCCGTCGACCCGACCGACCCGGCGGACCCGACCGCCCCGGCCACGGGCGCCACCGACACCACCGGCAACGGCACCGGCACCACCGACGCCGACGCCGACCGCGACGCAGCGAACGTCCCGCCCACCTGGACTCCCCCGCCGGCCCCGCAGAGCGGCATCCCGCCGCTGCCGCCCTCCTACCAGCCCGCCGCCCCAGCCCCGGCCGACCAGTGGCCCGCGCAGCCCCAGCCGCAGGCTCAACCCCCGGCCCAGACGCAGCCGGTGGATGCCGCCGCGTCCCAAGAGCCCCCGGTGCCGCAGCCGCCCGTGCCGCAGCAGCCCGTGCAGGCCCCGGCCCAGCCCTCGTTGCCGCCGCAGCAGCAGCCCCCGTTCCAGCCGCAGCCCCCGCAGCCGGCACCGGCGGCCTGGGACGCGCCGCCGCCGAACCCGCAGGGCCCGGCCCCCGTGCCGAACCAACAGGGCGGCTACGGCTTCCCCCAGCCCCCCACGCCCACCGCCCCGGCACAGCCCCCAGCCCCGAACCAACAAGGCGGCTACGGCTTCCCGCAACCTCACACACCCCCCGCCCCGAACCAACAGGGCGCCTACGGCTTCCCCCAGCCCCCCGCACCCCCCACCCCGAACGACCAGGGCGCCTACGGCTTCCCCCAACCCCCCGCGCACCAAGGCCCGCCCACCCCCACCCCCCAGAGCGGCTACGGCTTCCCCCGCCCCGCCGCTCCCGAGGCAGGCCCCGAGGGCACCCCGCCCCTCCCCCCGCAGGCCGCCCCCGCGCAGCCCATCCCCGCCCCCCAGGCCCACCCCCACCTGCCCCCGCAGGCCCCCCAAGCACAGCCCCAAGCCCAGCCCCAGTCCCCGCCCCAGCCGCACGCCCAACAGCCCAGCCCTCAGCCCCAGCCCCAGCCCCACCCGCAGTCCACACCCCCGGTCGACCCCCGCACCGGTGCCGCCTGGCCCCAGCCCATCCAGCACGACCAGCGGCAGCCGACCAACCCCGCGGCCGCGCCGCTGGGTTACACCGCCGCCGTGGAGCTGTCGTCGGACCGGCTGCTGCACAACAAGAAGCAGAAGGCGAAGAGCGGTCGGCCGGGAGCCGCGCCGTCGCGGTTCAAGATCGGCGGGAAGAAGGAAGAGGCCGAGCGGCAGCGGAAGTTGGAGCTGATCCGGACGCCGGTGCTGTCGTGCTACCGGATCGCGGTGATCAGTCTCAAGGGCGGTGTCGGCAAGACCACGACCACCACCGCGCTGGGCTCCACCCTCGCCACCGAGCGCCAGGACAAGATCCTCGCGATCGACGCCAACCCGGACGCCGGCACCCTCGGCCGCCGCGTGCGGCGCGAGACCGGGGCCACCATCCGTGACCTCGTCCAGGCGATCCCGTACCTCAACTCCTATATGGACATCCGCCGGTTCACGTCCCAGGCGTCGTCCGGGCTGGAGATCATCGCCAACGACGTCGACCCGGCCGTGTCGACGACGTTCAACGACGAGGACTACCGGCGCGCGATCGACGTGCTGGGCAAGCAGTACCCGGTCATCCTCACCGACTCCGGTACGGGTCTGCTCTACAGCGCGATGCGCGGTGTGCTCGACCTCGCCGACCAGCTCATCATCATCTCGACGCCGTCCGTGGACGGTGCGAGCAGTGCGAGTACGACGCTGGACTGGCTGTCGGCGCACGGGTACGCCGACCTCGTCTCCCGTTCGCTCACGGTCATCTCCGGGGTTCGCGAGACCGGCAAGATGATCAAGGTGGAGGACATCGTCAGCCACTTCGAGACGCGCTGCCGGGGTGTCGTGGTCGTGCCGTTCGACGAGCATCTCGCCGCCGGTGCGGAGGTCGACCTCGACATGATGCGGCCGAAGGTACGGGAGTCGTACTTCAACCTCGCGGCCCTGGTCGCCGAGGACTTCGTGCGCCACCAGCAGATGCACGGCCTGTGGACGAACGACGGCAACCCGCCCCCGGTGCTGGCCCCGCCGATGCCCGGCCAGCAGGGCTACCCGGGATACCCGGGGCAGCAAGGCCAGCCCGCTTACCCGGGCCAGCAGCCGTACCCGGGCGGGCAGGCCCCCGGCCAGCCCGGTCCCTACCCCCCGCAGCAGCCGCACCAGCCGCAGCCGCAGGCGCAGCCCCCTCACCCCGGTCAGCCCTACGGCCAGCAGCCCTACCCCCCGCAGGGCCCGCCCCCGGCCCAGCAGCCCGCCGCGCCCTACCCCCAGCACCCGGGGCAGCAGCCCGCGCCGCCGTACCCGCAGCACCCGGGCTACGGCCAGCCCCCGCAGGCTCCTCAGCAGGACGGCGAGCAGGCCCCGCCTCCCCCGCCGCCCGCACCCCCGCAGCAGTAGCCGCACACGAAGGGCGGCCGGCGCCAACAGGCACCGGCCGCCCTTCGTCGTCGTAGGAACGACAACAGGAACAGCACAAGCAACAGGAAAACAGGAACAGCTATCCGGCGTCGGCTTCGCCGGCGTCGTCGGCGGCGTCCGCCGAGATCAGTTCGCGGCAGCGCTTCACGTCCTGGGCCATCTGTTCCAGCAGGCCCTCCAGCGAGTCGAACTTCGCCTGGCTGCGCACGAAGGCGAGGAAGTCGACGGCGACATGGAGGCCGTACAGGTCGAGGCCGACGCGGTCGATGGCATACGCCTCGACCGTGCGCTCGGTGCCGTCGAACTGCGGGTTCGTGCCGACGGAGATCGCGGCCGGCATGGCCTCTCCGCCGACGTGCAGGTAACCGGCGTAGACGCCGTCCGCCGGGATCGCCGTGTGGGGCAGGGTCTCGACATTGGCCGTCGGGAAGCCCAGTTCGCGGCCGCGCTGCGCGCCGCGGACCACGACGCCCTCGACCCGGTGCGGGCGGCCGAGGATCTCGCGGGCGCCCTCGACGTCGCCCTCGGCGACCAGCCGCCTGGTCAGTGTGGAGGAGAAGGGCTCGCCGCCGCCCGCCGCACCGCTCACGTAAAGATCCACCACCTCTACCTCGAAGTCGTACGTCTTGCCCTGCTCGGTCAGGAAGGCCACATCGCCCGCGGCCTTGTGGCCGAAGCGGAAGTTGGGGCCCTCGACGACCGCCTTCGCGTGCAGTTTGTCCACCAGTACCTTGACCACGAAGTCGGCCGGGGACAGCTTGGAGAACTCCTTGGTGAACGGCAGGATCAGCGCCGCGTCGACCCCCAGCTCGGCCATCAGTTCGGCACGGCGGTGGTGCGGGGCGAGCAGCGGCGGGTGGCTGCCGGGGCGCACGACCTCGCTGGGGTGCGGGTCGAAGGTGACGACGACCGAGGGAATGCCCAGCTCACGGGCGCGTTCCACGGCATGCCGGATGATCAGCTGGTGCCCGCGGTGGACCCCGTCATAAGAACCGATGGTGACGACACTGCGCCCCCAGTCCTCAGGGATGTCCTCCAAGCCACGCCAGCGCTGCACTGTGACCGCTCCTCATCGAACCCGTGTCCGTATGTAGACCTGTGTCGTTGACCTCTTACGCAGGTCTAAGGGTGCCATGCCGGGGGCTTCCGCCCCGCATCGGCATGGAGGCTGTGACCGGGCGCACGTACAAAGGCCGCTATGCCGGAACGCCCACCCCGGCCAGGTTCTCGATCATGCGCCGTGTGCCGGGTCCGACCACCGCCGCCCAGTCCTCCGGGGTATCGGCCAACCAGCGGGCCATCAGCGCGGCGAAACCGGGGACGTGCCGGCCCAGGTCGACCAGCCCGCGGTCGAAACGGGTCGCGCCCGCGGGGGTGCGGACCAGCAGCCGTCCCGTGCGGTGGACGAGGTCGCGGATCTCGTCGTCGTCGCGCCGCCCCGCCGTGTGCAGGAGTGCGTCCAGTACGGCCGGGTCGTGCTCGTGCGCGAGCAGGAACTCCAGGAGTTCGCGGCGCAGCGGGCGGGAGGCCGGGGCACCGGGGGCGGCGAGCACGGGCGCGAGGGCGGCCCGCACCGGCGTGGGGCCGCCGTCGAGGAGGCCGGTGACCAGGGGGAAGAGGATCGCGCGGGCGGCGGGGCCGTGGTCGAGGCAGCGGTCGACGTAGAGGCCGAGGTACGCGGCCGTCTCCGGCCACCGTACGGCGGTCTCGCGGACCAGGGCCGCGGCCCGGCACACCAGGGACGGGGTCGCCACGTCGGCGAGCGTGCGGACCGCCTCGCTCGCGTCCGGTCCGTGCAGACGGGCGCGGAAGGCCTCCAGGACCGGTTCGGGGTGGGTGGTGAGCGCGGCGGCCAGCGCGCTCGGCGGGAACTGGGGGTCGCCGGACGCGAAGTGCCGCAGCGCCCGCGGGAGATGGCGGGCGCGGGTGTGCGGATCGCGGACGAGGAGGGCGAGGGCGCCGCCGTGCAGGGTGGAGTCGGTGGCGCGTCCGAGCAGGAACTCGGCCGCGTAGCGCAGGAGTTCACGGTCCGCCTCGGTCCGTACGTGCGGGGCGGCGCGCAGTCCGTACGCCACCGCCGCCACCCTGCGGGCCGGCCGTTCGTCGTGCGCCCACCGGTCCACCGCCCGGCACACGGCCGACGGCTCCTCCTCGGCCAGCACGCCGAGAAGCTCATCGGCCCGCCCGTGCGCACACCCGACGAGCACCTCCGTCAGTTCGTCCAGCGCCCGTCGCCGATGCGTGTGCAGCAAGACCTGAGCGGCCGTCGCCACGGTCGCCTCCGGCGTCGCGGGCAACGGCCGCTCGTCGTCGAACCAGCGGGTCAGGAGCGGTTGTACGGCGGTGGGGTCGGCGGCGAGCAACTCGGCCGCGGTGTCGAGGAATCGGGGCGCGCCGGGGGTGTTCCGCGGGGCGTCGTCGGCGAGCACGAGCCGCCGGAGCAGCTCGAACCGCTGGGAGTGCGGCAGGTGCAGTGCGGCCCAGAAGCGTGGCCCGAACTCCGGTGATACGGGGCCGCGTTGGCGGCTCCGCATCACCAACTGGTCGGCCAGCAGTCGCAATACGTCGCCGTACGGCGTGGCGTCGGGGACCCGGAGCAGTACCTCGGCGAGCAGGCGCGCGGCCCACCAGGAGTCCGGGTCGGCGTCCAGGGCAGCCGTCAACTCCTCAAGCTTCACAGCCAGTTCGGGGGCTCCGTGTTGGCGGGCGAGGAGCAGCAGGGCCTGTACGACGGGGCCGATGCGGTGGTGCGGTACGGGGAGGGGGTGCCCTGTTCGTGTGGTGCGGGGGCGGTGGACCAGGGCCCGTAGAGCTTCGTCGAGGTCCAGGTGGGTGCCCTGGATCCAGTCCGCCAACTCCTCGTGGGCGAAGCGGTATCCGGTGCCGGCCGGTACGAGGAGTCCTTCGGTGAGGACGGCTGACGCCCACCCGGTGCCACCGCCGAGCCGTGCGGGTACGGGGCCCCAAGGGAACACCGCCTCGAACGACTCCCGGTCCAACTCCCCTTGTCCCGGCCCGAGACTGCGCCGCGCGGCCTCGTGCACCTGGCCGGACACCTTGGCGGCGAGGCGTCCTACCGGGGTGCCGCGCAGCCCGTTCTCGGCGGCCAGCCGGACAGCGATCCGGAGGCACATGAGGTCGAGGTAGGCGGAGAACACGTCGTCCCGGTCGAGCCGGGTGTCGGGGGCGGCGGGCAGCGCGGCGAGCACCTCGGAGAGGAGCCGGAGGGTGAGGGGGTGCCGGGCGTCGGCGCCGGTGAGGACGCCCTCCGGAATCCCGTACGCTCCCCGCGCTCGCCGGGCCTCGTCCGGCCGCAGGTCCCCCAGCTGAACGCAGGGCGGCAGCACCGCCCCGGGGGCTCCGGAATCACGCCCGCCGTACAGCGACTCCGCCGGAAACCCCGCTCCTTCCCAGTACTCCGCCCGACACCCCACCACCAGCCGCGCCCCCGTCCCCCGCAGCCACTCCCCCGTCCCCTCGGTCCACTCGGCCAGCCGATGAGCCAGCACGGGCGGCATCTCCTCGGGCCCGTCGAGCAGCAGCAACAAGGGCCGCCCGGCGTCTCGGGCCACCCGCGCCAGCCGTTCGGGGGCGACGTCGCCGAGGTCTCCGGAGCCCCCCGGCAGCGAGACGGACGCGGCGACGATCCGTGCCGCCCGGTCCACAGCCCTGCGGACCGCGTCCGCCACCGACGTGTCGTCGTCGCGCAGATCGGCACCGCGCAGCCACAGCGTGGGGGCCGGTTCGGCACCGCCGTTGCGCCGGGCGGCGAGCGCCGCGAGTTCCGTCGTACGGCCGCTGCCCGGTGGCCCGACGAGGCCGAGCACGGTGGCCGGACTGTCGAGGAACGCGGCGAACTCCCTTGCCAGGGCCGGGCGTTCGACGGGGTCCACCGCGCTTACGGGGCCCACGAGGCCTGCCACTGCTCCCGGGGGGCCGTCCGAGCCGACCGATGTCGCCGTCAGTTCCAGGACGCCCGCCAGGTTGAGGTCGGCGCCGTACGCGGGGACGGTGGCCGCGTTGCGCGCGAGGAGGTCGTCCAGCGCCTCCGGGGTGTCACCCAACGCGGCTTCGTCTCGGGGGAGTTGGCGGAGTGGTACCGCGAAACCCGTGTCCCGTTGCCCGGATTGCAGGGCTGTGCCGAGGACGCCGAGCACCGCGCCGGTCACCGCGTCCAGGACCGGACCCCCGGCCGCTCCGCCGCCCAGCCGCAGCGCGTCCCGGCCCGCCGTGCCGATCGCCAACTCCAGGGCGTCGTCGAGGAGATGGAAGCGGTCGGTGGCCGTGTAGGTGACGGAGGTGGCGCCCAGGACGCGGGCCTCGCGCCAGCAGCCCGCGGCGATGCGCACGTACGTGCCGGTCTCCACGCGGTCCCGGACGGTGACGGGGAGCGGGTCGACGCCCAGGCCGTCCGTGCGGACGAGGGCCAGGTCGAGGGCGGGCAGCGGGGTCACCGCGTCGGCGGTCACCAGGCAGGTGCGGTCGTCGGCGGCGTGCAGGAGGAGCCGGGGCAGTCCGTCGACCGCCTCGTGGCTGGTGATGACCGTGCCGTGGTGGTCGGCGACGAAGCCGGTGCCGCGCGGGCGTCCGGCGAGGTCGCGGATGCGCACCAGGGAGGTGTCAGCGGTGGCGGTGGTGGGGGCGGCGTCTGTCGCGTCATCGGCGGCGGACAGGGACGCGGCGCGCTTCCCGTCGTCGGCGAGGGCGCCCGTCGTCTCGCCGACAGCCGACGCGACGCCCCGCGTCGGCCTCTCCCCGCGTGTGCTTTCCCGCGTCCGACGGGTGCCGCCCGTCCGCGGGCCACGTCCCGCCATGGTCGAACCTCCCGCCGTATCCGTGCCCTGTGTTCGACGGTAGGCGTGGCGTGATCAGCGGGACAGATCGCGTGGTGAACGCGCCCCCTTCCGCTCCCTCGGTTCACTCCGAGCGCCTGCCCGGACGGGTGAATAGAGGCGGAGGGTTGGATACACCCTAGGGGTGGGGGAACCGAGGGGGGACCGTGGAGCGGCGGGAACCGTAGACCCCGTGACCGCCGCTCCACGGGCGGGAGTTGAGACCCCACCGCGGCTCGGCTCCGTATCCGCCTCCGTGCTCGACGGCAGCCTCGGACGTCCCCCGAGGGACCGTCAGGCGAAGACCGCCAGGCTCTTCGCCTTGCCCTTCTGTTCCTCCACGAGCGCCAGGAAGCGGCCCTCGGGATCGAAGACGCCGACCGCGCCGGCGCCCGCGTACTCCTCGGGGATCTCCAGCCGGACGCCGTTGAGCAGCAGCTTCGCCCGTCGGGTGTCCACGGACCAGCGCGGGAACGCGGCCTCGGCCGCCTCGGCGATCGGCATCACCGTCAGCTCCGTCTGGAGCTGCTCCAGCGTCTTCGCCGTGTCCAGCTTGTACGGGCCGACGCGGGTGCGGCGGAGGGCCGTGAGGTGGCCGCCGACGCCGAGGTCGTCGCCCAGGTCGCGGGCCAGGGCTCGGATGTAGGTGCCGGACGAGCAGACCACCGAGACCACCAGGTCCAGGACGGGGGTGCCGTCCTCGGCGACGGCGTCCCGGACGTCGTGGACCGCGAAGGAGGAGATGGTGACGGGGCGGGCGGGGATCTCGAAGTCCTCGCCGTCACGGGCCCGCTTGTACGAGCGGACGCCGTCGATCTTGATGGCGCTGACCTTGGACGGGACCTGCATGATCTCGCCGCTGAGCTTGGCGATCCCGGCGTCGACGGCGTCCCGGGTGACCTTCGAGGCGTCTGACGACCCCGTGATCTCGCCCTCGGCGTCGTCGGTCAGGGTGCTCTGGCCCAGGCGGATCGTGCCCAGGTACTCCTTCTCCGTGAGGGCGAGGTGTCCGAGGAGCTTGGTCGCCTTCTCCACTCCCAGGACGAGTACGCCCGTGGCCATGGGGTCGAGCGTGCCCGCGTGGCCGACGCGGCGGGTGCGGGCGATGCCTCGCATCTTGGCGACGACGTCGTGCGAAGTGAAGCCCGACGGCTTGTCGACGATGACAAGGCCGTCGGGCGTCCGGGTTTTCTCGGTCATTCGGCGGTGTCGTCCTCGTCGTCCTCGCCGGGCTTCTTGTACGGGTCCGCGTCGCCCGCGTAGGCGGCGCCGGCCGATACCTCGCGGACCTTCTCGTCGGACTGCCGTGCCTTGTCGAGGAGGTCCTCGATGGTCTTGGCGGTGTCCGGGAGGGCGTCCGCGACGAAGGTCAGGGTCGGGGTGAACTTCACGCCCGCCGCCGCGCCCACGGCGGAGCGCAGGACGCCCCGGGCGCTCTCCAGGCCCGCCGCCGCCTCGGCTCGCGCCTCGTCGTCGCCGTAGACCGTGTAGAAGACAGTCGCCTCCCGGAGGTCACCCGTGACGCGGGTGTCCGTGATGGTGACGTGGGTGCCGAGCCGGGGGTCCTTGATGCCGCGCTGGAGCTTCTGGGCCACCACCTCTCGGATGAGGTCCGCCAGCCTCTTGGCACGCGCGTTGTCGGCCACTGGTCCGTCTCCTTAGTAACTACGTCGTGCTGCAACTACGTCTTGCCGCTTGCTTCAGTCTTCGTCGCTGTGGAGTCTGCGTCGAACGGAGAGCAGTTCCACCTCGGGCCGCGCTGCGACCAGCCGCTCGCAGCGGTCCAGTACGTCGGTGAGGTGTCCCGTGTCCCCGGAGACCACCGCGAGCCCGATCTCGGCCCTGCGATGCAGGTCCTGACTGCCCGTCTCGGCCGCGCTCACCGCGTACTTGCGCTGGAGTTCGGCCACGATCGGGCGGACGAGAGAGCGTTTCTCCTTCAGCGAGTGGACGTCGCCGAGGAGCAGATCGAAGGACAGAGTCCCCACATACATGTGTGTCCGGATGTCCCGCCGGTTCGGGGTATGGGCGCCGGTCTCGGACGCCGATACAGGAACCGTACACGCAACGGCCGGGGCCGATCGACGGAAATTCTCTCCGCCGACCGGCCCCGATCGCGTGCTGTGACGATCAGCCGCGAGGCTTCTCGCGCATCTCGTACGTCGCGATGACGTCGTCGACCTTGATGTCGTTGAAGTTGCCGAGGTTGATACCGCCCTCGAACCCTTCGCGGATCTCGGTGACGTCGTCCTTGAAGCGACGCAGACCGGAGATGGTGAGGCTCTCCGCGATGACCTTGCCGTCGCGGACGAGGCGCGCCTTGGTGTTGCGCTTGACCTCGCCCGAGCGGACCAGGACACCGGCGATGTTGCCCAGCTTGGACGACTTGAAGACCTCGCGGATCTCCGCCGTGCCGAGCTCGACCTCCTCGTACTCCGGCTTGAGCATGCCCTTGAGCGCTGCTTCGATCTCCTCGATGGCCTGGTAGATCACCGAGTAGTACCGGACGTCGACGCCCTCGCGCTCCGCCATCTGCGCCGCGCGGCCCGCAGCGCGGACGTTGAAGCCGATGACGATCGCGTCGGAGCCGGTCGCCAGGTCGATGTCCGACTCGGTGACCGCACCCACGCCGCGGTGCAGGACGCGGATGTCGACCTCGTCGCCGACGTCGAGCTGGAGCAGCGAGGACTCGAGAGCCTCCACCGAACCGGACGCGTCGCCCTTGATGATGAGGTTGAGTTCCTGCACCAGACCGGCCTTGAGGGCCTCGTCCAGGTTCTCCAGGGAGAACCGGACTCCACGCCGGGCGAAGTTGGCGTTGCGCTCGCGCGCCGCGCGCTTCTCGGCGATCTGACGTGCCGTGCGGTCCTCGTCGACGACGAGGAAGTTGTCGCCGGCGCCCGGGACGTTGGTGAGTCCGAGGACGAGGACCGGGGTCGAGGGACCCGCCTCTTCCACGTTGTCGCCCTTGTCGTCGAGCATCGCGCGGACACGGCCGTAGGCGTCGCCGACCACCATGGTGTCGCCGACCCGCAGGGTGCCGCGCTGGACCAGGACGGTCGCGACGGCGCCGCGGCCGCGGTCGAGGTGGGACTCGATCGCGATGCCCTGCGCGTCCTGCTCCGGGTTGGCCCGCAGGTCGAGCGAGGCGTCCGCGGTGAGGACCACGGCCTCCAGCAGGGCGTCGATGTTCAGACCCTGCTTGGCGGAGATGTCGACGAACATGGTGTCGCCGCCGTACTCCTCGGCCACCAGCCCGAACTCGGTGAGCTGACCGCGCACCTTGGTCGGGTCGGCGCCCTCGACGTCGATCTTGTTGACCGCGACCACGATCGGCACGTCGGCCGCCTTGGCGTGGTTCAACGCCTCGATCGTCTGGGGCATCACACCGTCGTTGGCCGCCACCACGAGGATCGCGATGTCGGTCGACTTGGCACCACGGGCACGCATGGCGGTGAACGCCTCGTGACCCGGGGTGTCGATGAAGGTGATCTTGCGCTCTTCGTCGTTGACCTCGGTGGTGACCTGGTACGCGCCGATGTGCTGCGTGATACCGCCGGCCTCGCCCGCGACGACGTTCGTCTTGCGGATGGTGTCGAGAAGTCGGGTCTTACCGTGGTCGACGTGACCCATGACGGTCACGACCGGCGGACGCGCGACGAGGAACTCCTCGCCACCCTCGTCCTCGCCGAACTCGATGTCGAAGGACTCGAGCAGCTCGCGGTCCTCCTCCTCGGGGCTGACGATCTCGAGGACGAAGTTCATCTCGTCCGCGAGGAGCTTCAGCGTCTCGTCGGAGACGGACTGCGTGGCAGTGACCATCTCGCCGAGGTTCATCATCACGCCGACGAGCGACGCCGGGTTGGCGTTGATCTTCTCGGCGAAGTCGGTGAGCGAGGCACCGCGCGACAGACGGACGGACTGTCCGTTGCCACGAGGCAGCATCACACCGCCGACCGACGGGGCCTGCATGGCCTCGTACTCCTGGCGCCTCTGCCGCTTCGACTTGCGACCGCGACGCGCGGGACCACCGGGACGGCCGAAGGCGCCCTGTGTGCCACCGCGGCCACCCGGACCACCGGGACGGCCACCGAAGCCGGGACGGCCACCGCCGCCACCGGCGGGAGCACCCGGACGGCCGGCGAAACCGCCGCCACCGCCACCGGGACCCGCGGGACGACCGGCGAAACCGCCACCGCCGCCACCCGGACGACCGGCGAAGCCGCCGCCGCCACCGGGACGACCGCCGCCGCCACCCGGACCGCCCGGACGACCGCCGCCGCCACCGGGACCACGGCCACCGGGGCCGCCACCGGGACGGGGGCTGCCCGCAGCGGGACGCTGCGGCATCATGCCGGGGTTCGGACGGTTGCCACCGGGGCCACCGCCGGGACGCGGAGCGCCGCCCTGCGGGCGGGGCATGCCGCCCGGGGTCGGACGCGCGCCGCCCGGAGCGCCGCCGGGACGGGGACCGCCCGCAGCGCCCTGGGGACGGGGACCGCCCTGACCGGCACCCTGCGGACGCGGGGCGCCGCCGGGAGCACCACCCGGGCGGTCCTGACCGCCGGGTCGCGGAGCACCGGGACGGGGCGCACCGGGGCGCGCCATGCCGGTGGAGCCGCCGGAGGTGAACGGGTTGTTGCCCGGACGGGGACCGGCCGGACGAGCACCGGGACGCGCGCCCTGGCCACCCGGACGGGGTGCGCCGGGACGGTCGCCGCGGTCAGTGCGCTCGGGACGGTCGCCGCGACCCTGACCACCCTGGCCGGGACCGGCCGGACGGGCACCGCCCGGACGGGGGGCCTGGCTCGCCGGACGCGGGGCGCCCGGACGCGGGGCGGAGCTGGAACCGCCGTTGGAGGCAGGGGCGGCGGGCGCCGCCGGAGCCGCCGGGGGGGCGGTGAACTCGGGCGCGGTGGGCGCCGGCGAGGCCGGAGCCGGACGCGGCGCGGGGCGCGGGCCCGGACGGGGGCCACCCGTGGACGCCGGAGCGGCCGGGGCGGCGGGAGCCGCGGGGGCGCTCTCGGCGACGGCCGGCTTCGGGGCCGGCGGGCGCGGGGCGGCCGGACCCGGACGGGCGGCCTGCGCGGAAGAGGGGGCCGCCGGACGAGCCGGGGCAGCCTTGCGTGCGGGGGCGGGCTTGCCGCCTCCGCTGCCCTGCTGGAGGGCGTCTGTCAGCTTGCGTACAACGGGCGCCTCGATCGTCGAGGACGCCGAACGGACGAATTCACCGAGTTCTTGGAGCTTGGCCATGACGACCTTGCTCTCCACCCCGAACTCCTTGGCGAGTTCGTATACCCGGACCTTAGCCACTTCGCTCCTTTTAGGTCCGGGTGCGTCCGGACCGTCGCTACTTCATGGGCGTACTCATCGCGTGCTCATCGAGTGCTCATCGCAATCTCGACCTACTTCCAACTCGCGGAATACCGGGCCGCACGGAGGTTCCGTACGACTCGCTCTTACGGTGTTGCCTGCTCGACGTAGAGGCGCAACGCCTTTGTGTCGAGCGCACCCTGGGCACGCAGCGCCCGTGGGAACGCCCGGCGGCGGACCGCCAGGTCCAGACAGACCAGGGCGGGATGCAGATACGCACCCCGGCCGGGCAGCGTACCGCGATCATCGGGGACGCATTCGCCCTCGATCGCCACGGTACGCAGCAAGTCCTTCTTGGCCGCTCGCTCCCGGCACCCCACACAGGTGCGCTCAGGGCATGCGCGGGCTCGCGTCCGGCCAGACACTGCTAAGTCTACCTCCCCGCACCGACCTCACCCCTTGGGGGCAAGAATCGAACGGCTGTTGTCGTGATCTGAGCCACGTGAGGCCGAGATCTATTCCCCGAGCTGGTCGGACGGCTGTTCGGTGTCCGGGCGGATGTCGATCCGCCAGCCGGTCAGTCGGGCGGCGAGCCGGGCATTCTGCCCTTCCTTGCCGATCGCGAGCGACAGCTGGTAGTCCGGCACCGTCACGCGCGCGGAGCGGGCCGCGAGGTCGACGACCTCGACGCGGGAGACCCGCGCCGGGGACAGCGCGTTGGCCACCATGTCGGCCGGGTCGTCCGACCAGTCGACGATGTCGATCTTCTCGCCGTTCAGCTCGCCCATCACCGCGCGCACCCGGCCGCCCATCGGGCCGATGCAGGCGCCCTTGGCGTTCAGACCGCTGCGGGTGGAGCGGACGGCGATCTTCGTGCGGTGGCCGGCCTCGCGCGCGATGGCGGCGATCTCCACCGAGCCGTCGGCGATCTCCGGCACCTCCATGGCGAACAGTTTCTTCACCAGGTTGGGGTGCGTGCGGGAGAGCGTCACGGACGGACCGCGCACGCCTTTCGCCACCCGGACGACGTACGACCTCAGGCGCATGCCGTGCGGGTACGTCTCGCCGGGGACCTGCTCCTGCACCGGCAGGATGGCCTCCAGCTTGCCGATGTCGACGAGCACGTTCTTCGGGTCGCGGCCCTGCTGGACCACGCCGGTGACGATGTCGCCCTCGCGGCCCGCGTACTCGCCGAGCGTCGCGTCGTCCTCGGCGTCGCGCAGCCGCTGAAGGATGACCTGCTTGGCGGTGGTGGCGGCGATACGGCCGAAGTCGGACGGGGTGTCGTCGAACTCGCGCGCCTCCTGCCCCTCCTCCAGGTCCTCGGGGTCCTCCTTCGCCCACACCGTCACGTGGCCGGTCTCCCGGTTGAGCTCCACGCGCGCGTGGCGGCGGCTTCCCTCGGTGCGGTGGTAGGCGATGAGGAGGGCCGACTCGATCGCCTCGACCAACAGGCTGAAGGAGATCTCCTTCTCCCGCACCAAGCCCCGCAGGGCACTCATGTCGATGTCCACGGCTACGCCTCCTCTGCGTTCTCTTCGTTGTCTTCGGTGTCGTCGTGCTTGTTCTTGCGGTTGAACTCGACCTGGACGCGGGCCTTGACGACATCGGCGAGGGCGAGCCGCTTGGCGGTGGGCTTGCGCCCCTTCACGCCGGGCACCTCGACGTCGATGCCGTCGTCGTCCACCTCGATGATCCGGGCGATCAGCTCACCGCTCTCGGCCAGCTGGAACTTCACCAGCCGGTCGGTGGCGCGTACGTAGTGACGGTGTTCGGTGAGCTCGCGCTCGGCACCGGGGGTCCCGACCTCGAGGGTGTACTCCCCCGCGCCCATCGCGTCGGTCTCGTCGAGCTTCGCCGAGAGCGCGCGGCTGACATCCGCGATCTGGTCCAGATCGGCGCCCGAGTCGGAGTCGACGACCACGCGCAGCACCCGCTTGCGTCCGACCGAGTCCACCGCGACCTCTTCGAGATCGAGTCCCTGGGAGCTGACGAGCGGTTCCAGCAGTTCTCGCAGCCTCTCGCTCTGGGTCGTGCTCATCCGGGTGACTCCTCGGCCGCGTGTGCTGTTGTGGGTAGGGCGCGTGTCTGCACAAAGGGTATCCGGTCGCGGGGTGTGTTGCCGTCCACATGTTCCTCCGGCGGTGGGGCGGGGCGCCGTGGGTTCGGGTGGCTGACCTGGCCGGGCGGGTGCGGGTCCGTGGGGGCGTGTCGCGCCGTTCCCCGCGCCCCTTGGGGAGCCTACGAGCCGGTGACGCACGTCGGGGGCCTCCGCGGGTACCGTGATCACGGGCGCGCTGCCCTTGCCGTCATTCCGTTCGTACGAGCCCCCCGAGGACGTCTGCCGTGCCGTTCCCCCCACCTCCGCGCACCCTCGCCGGGCCGCGCAGAAGGAGCCTGCTCGTCTCGGCCGCCGGGGCCGCCCTCCTGGCCGGCTGTTCCTCCGGCGCCGACGACTCCGGGACCACGGGCGGCAGCGGGTCCGCGGCCGAGCACGCACGCGCGCGTGCGGCCTCCGACAGCGAGACCCTCCTGCGCCACTACGACACGGTTCTCGCCGCGTACCCGGCCCTGGCGCCCCGCCTGGACCCGCTGCGCGCGGAGGTCGTACGGCACACGACGGCCTTCGGCGGCACCAGCGCGACCCCTTCCACCACGGCCACCGCCTCGCCGTCGGCCACTGCTTCTTCCACGGCCGTCCCCGCGACCGAGGGCGACGCCCTCGCCGGACTCGCGGCGGCCGAGCGGAGCCTCGCCGACCGGCGGGCCAAGGCGCTGCTCGACCTGCCCGGTGAACTGGCCCGTCTGCTGGCCTCGGTGGCCGCCGCCGGGGCCGCCCACGCGTATCTGCTGACGGAGGGTGCCAAGTGAGCGAGGAGAAGGCCGCGGAACTGACCGCGGTGCAGGCGGCCCTGGCCGCGGAACACGCGGCGGTGTACGGCTACGGCGTGGTCGGCGGGCGCATCCGCGAGGGCCGCCGCCAGGAGGCGAAGACGGCCTACGACGCCCATCGCGCCCGGCGCGACGCGCTGGTCCGGGAGGTGCGGGACCTGGGCGGCACCCCGGTGGCCGCGTCCGCCGGGTACGCGCTGCCGTTCCCGGTGCCGGACTCGGCGGCGGCCGTACAGCTCGCCGCGGAGCTGGAGGACCGGGTGGCCGGGGTCTACTCCGACCTCGTGCGGGCGACGACGGGCGGGCTGCGCGGTACGGCCGCGGAGGGGCTGCGCGAAGCGGCGGTCCGGGCGGTGCGCTGGCGCGGCGGGAGCGTACCCTTCCCTGGTCTCGCCGAGCGGGCCGCGACACCCACGGCCCCGGCGACACCCACGGCGTGATCCGCACGGGGACGCAGGACGGCAGTACGGCAGGAAGGGAACGACTCGCGCATGGCTTTCGAACCGCCGCAGCGTCTGGTGAGGGCGCTCGGTGAGACGGCACCGAGCGGTGACGACTGGTTGGAGAAGCTGTCCGAGCTGGCCCGACAGGCCGTCGATCTACGCGAGTTGACCGTCGAGCGGGTGCAGGTGCCCGGTGGGCGCAGCAGTCTGGTCGTGCTGGTGCGGCGGGCCGACGGCACCCCGGCGGTACTGAAACTGGCCCCCTCGCGGGCTCGTCCCGAGAGTGAGCGGGCCGCGCTCGCGCGGTGGGGCGGGCTGGGAGCGGTGCAGCTCGTCGAGCCGTTCGCGGCCGAGGGTGTGCTGGTGCTGGAGCGGTTGCACCCCGATGTGTCGGTGCGGTCGTTGCCGGAGGCGAAGGCGTTGCTGGAGGCGGCGGGGACGTTGCGGCGGCTGTGGGTCGAGCCGCCCGGTGACCATGCGTTCGAGACGGTGGCGGAGCGGACGGGGCGGCAGGCCGTAGCCCTGCGGGGGGCGGGGAGCGAGGTCTCGGCGCTCGTCTCCGCCGCGCTGGATGCTCGTGAGGCGTTGTTGGCCGCGCCGCCCGAGGTGCGGTTGCTGCATGGGACTTTTCGGCAGAGCAAGGTGCTTGCGGCCGAGCGGATGCCTTGGCTCGCGGTGGGGCCGGACCCTGTGGTGGGCGAGTGTGCGTTCGATCTTGCCCGGCTGGTGCGGGACCGGGTGGAGGATCTGATCGCCACGCCTTCGGGGGCGGCGACAACTCGGCGACGGGTCAAGCGACTTGCCGAGTCGTTGGATGTGGATCAGGAACGGTTGCGGGGGTGGACGTTGTTCCGGGCCGTGGAGTCCGGGGTGCGGGCGCTTCGGGTGGGGCGGCCTCGGGATGCCGAGTTGTTGCTGGAATTCGCCGGGTGGCTTTAAGCCGGTTTTTGGGTGCGGGTGCGTGGGGGCTCGGCGCGCAGTTCCCCGCGCCCCTGACGGGGCGCTGCGGTGGGGCGGAGTCTCAGGGCCAGCACTGGGCAGTCCGACGCCGCTCTCCTGGCTCGTTTCACCGTTCGCGGTGGGACGGGGGAACCGTCCAGCAGGGGATAGCCCCACTCGTCCAGGGTGATGTGGTCCGGGAGGAGTTCCGCGCAGAGGCCGTGGGCCCGGCAGGACGTCCAGTCGATGTCGAGCTGTTGGTGGTCCATGGTCAGCGGGCCTCGTTCGGGATCGGGAGGAAGGGGGTGGGGTCGCTCGCCGTGCACAGTCCCCTTGCGTGGGCGTCGAGTTCGGGGGCGAACGTGGTCAGCGCGCTGCGGACCAGGCGGGCCGTGCCGTCGGGGTGGTGGCAGGCGCCTCGGCCCTCCACCAGGCCCGACCAACGGGCCACGTCGTGGCGGGCGTCGGCCGGGGGGCCGGGGGTGGCCAGGGCCCGGAAGGCGGAGGCGATGCGCGGGAGGCCGTTGAGGCAGGGGCCGCACTGGCCGGCCGACTGGAGGGCCAAGTAGCGGAGAACGCGGGCGGTTTCGGCCACTCCGCAGCGGTCCGCGGGGAGTGCGGCCAGCACTCCCGCTCCCAAGTCGTTTGCGTCCAGCGTGCGTTGGGACGCTTCGCCGGCCGGTATCCAGGTGCCGTGGTAGCCGCCCATGAGGACCGCGGAGACTCCGTGCGAGGGAAGCAGGCGGTTCAGTGGGAGGCCGAACGGGGCTTCCACCACCCGGACTTCGCGGCCCGGCGCGTGCAGGGTGCAGAGCGTGCTGCCGGGCTGGGCGAGGGTGCCGACGCCGCGGAACCAGTCGGCGCCGTAGCGGGCGACCAGGGCGAGGTGGGCCAGGGTCTCCACGTTCTGGACGAGGGTGGGGGCCTTGCGCACCCCGCGTTCGCGGACCGGCGGGCGCTGGTGGCGGGGCAGCGGGGCGTTGCCGGAGACGTACTGCGCGAGGGCCGATGCCTGGCCGGACAGAAAGCGGCTGGGCAGGCGGACGATCCGGACGGGCAGCGGGTCGTGGCGTTGGGCCAGGGCCGATTCCAGGAAGGAGGCGCCGTCCTCCACCGCCAGGTGGGCTTCCGCGGCGCCTGTCGCCCTGGCCGCCAACTGCACCCCGTCCAGGACGAGATGGGGCGACAGGCGCAGGAGCGTCCTGTCCTTGCGGCTGGCCGGTTCGCCCTCCGCGCCGTTGGCCACGACCACAGGTGCGCGGCCGGTACGGCGGCTCGCGTCGGCCACCGCGACCAGCTTGCGGTACATCGGGAACGCGGCGCCTCCGCGGCCGGTGAGGCCGGATTCGGCGACCGTTCTCAGCAGGCCGTCGGGGTCTCCGTACGCCAGTGGGCCGTAGCGGAGTTCGTGGGTGGAGAGGTCGGCCGCGGTGCCGCCGGGGGCGAGGAGGCGGGGGGACATGTAGACGTCGGTGAAGTTCGTGGTCGTGGTCGTGGTCATGAGCGGGCTCCTTCGGCGGTGCGGAGCAGGGCCGCGGGGGTGCGCCGGGAGGCGCGGGCGGAGTGGGCCAGGCGGATGCCGAAGGCGGCTGTCACCGCGGCCACGCAGGAGACGGTCAGCCAGGTCATCCAGTCGGTGCCGGTGTCCGTGCCGATGCCGATGCCGTGGATCAGGGCGACCGGCCAGGAGGCGTACGCCAGCCAGTGCAGCGCCCGCCAGGTGCGGTGTCCGACGCGTTCCCGGAGGAGGCTGGTGACCAGGACGGCGAGGAGCAGATCGAGGGCGACCGTGCCGAGGCCGAGCCAGAGGGGTTCGTAGGCGGAGACGAACGGGACGACCGTGTCGAGGACGGTGATGTTCACGTAGCCGTCGATCACCGCCATCGTGATGTGCACGGCCAGGAACGCCGTCGCGGAGAGGGAGAGGGAGCGGTGCAGGGCGACCGTGCCGAAGCGGGGCAGGCCGGGGAGGCGGGTGCGCAGGCGGACCGCGATGCCGAGCAGGACCACGACCGTGAACAGGACGAGGCAGACGGCTCCGGTGGCGCGGTTGGCGTACCAGAGGATCTCGGAGCTCATGCGGCGACCGCCTGGTGGGTGGGCCAGCCCGGGGTCGTGACGACCGTGCCGTCCTGGGCGACCAGGCGCGCGGGCAGGCCCAGGCGGGTCAGCCAGCGTTCCGCGCCCGCCCCCTTGACCAGGGACGCGGTGCTCGCCGCGTTGGCGTCGGCGCTCGTCGCGGCGACGACCGAGACCGTGCGCCAGGGGCTGCGGACGGGGAGGCCGGTGCGGGGGTCGACGATGTGGTGCAGCTCGTAGCCGTTCCGACGCCAGCGGCGGGCGGCGGTGCCCGAGGTGGCGAGGCCGCCGGAGCGCAGGGCGACCGTGGCGTACGTACCCTGCGCGGGCGTCTCGTCGACGGAGCCGGTGACGTCCTGCACGCGGATGTTCCAGCCGCCGGCCGGGGGCTCCCCCGCGACGGCCGTGTCGCCGCCCAGGCTCACCAGGACGCCGCAGCCCGCCACTTCGGCGAGCATCGCCGCGGCCCTGTCGGCGGCCCACGCCTTCGCGGTGGCGCCGAGGTCCAGGCGGACGCCCTCAGGGACGGTGACCGTGCCCGTCGCGGGTTCCAGGTCGATCGCGCGCCAGCCCGGGGCGCGCTTCACGGTGAGGCGGACCGGGCGGTCGTCCTCGCGGACGAGGGTGAAGTCGCGGTCGTAGCCGATGGAGTTCATGGCCGAGCCGACCGTCGGGTCGACCGCGCCGTCCGTCGCCTCGGCGGCGCGCAGGGCGACCGCCAACGCCTCGGCGAGCAGCGGGCTGACGGTGACCGGGCGGCCCGACGAGGCTTCCAGGGCGGCCAGTTCGGAGTCGGCGCGGAATCTGCTGCATGCCGCGTCGACCTCGGCGAGGTGCCGGGCGAGGAGCAGGTTGCAGGAGTCCAGCAGGGCCGGGTCGGTGACGACCAGCCGGACGCCGCTCCCGAGGGCGCGCCAGTCGGCGGCGGCCGTCGTGCGCAGGGTCGCTGTGCTCATCACGACGCTCCCGACGTGGAGTCGGTGGAGCCGCCGGAGGAGGACGTGACGCCGGACGAGGACGACTGGAGGTCCGACGAGGACGACGAGGATGAAGAGGGCGACGAGGACGACGAGGAGGTTGTGGAGGTCGAACTGTCCGCTGTGGACGAGGAGTTGGAGGACGCGGACGGCGAGGGGGACGACGAGGTGGTCGTGCCCGTGCCGCTCGCCGCCGTGTCCGCCTCCGCGTCCGACCGCACCGTGCCGACCAGGGCGAACACCCCGGCCGCCGCCGCCAGCGTGACCGCCGCCGTGACGGCCGCGATGCGCCGCTTGCCTCTGCGGACCGCCGTAGCGGCCCCGCGCTCCCTGACTGTCATGACCGTTCCCCTCCGCAGTGACGCTCTGTCACGTCCTACGGTCGGGGACCAGCCTGAGAGAAGTCTGTGAGGCGCCCATACGCCTCACCAGAACTCTCTGAGAGAAATCTTAAATTGCTTGAGGCTTCAACAAGCCCTCTCGGTCGACCGCCGACAGCCTTCTCGGCCGCCGCCTACGCGGTGAGGCGTGCGATCGCCTCGTCGACGGTCAGCTCCTCGCGCTCGCCGGTCCTGCGGTCCTTCAGCTCCAGGACACCCTCGGCGGAACGGCGGCCCGCGACCAGGATCTTCGGTACGCCGATCAGCTCCGAGTCGGTGAACTTCACGCCCGGGGAGACCCCGGCGCGGTCGTCGACCAGGACGCGCAGACCGGCCGCGCGCAGCTTCTCCGAGACGTCCAGGGCGAGTTCGGTCTGAAGGGCCTTGCCCGCCGCCACGACATGCACGTCGGCCGGGGCGACCTCGGCGGGCCAGCACAGGCCCTTGTCGTCGGCGGTCTGCTCGGCGAGGGCGGCGACCGCGCGGGAGACACCGATGCCGTAGGAGCCCATGGTCACGCGGACCGGCTTGCCGTGCTGGCCGAGGACGTCGAGCTTGAGGGCGTCGGCGTACTTGCGGCCGAGCTGGAAGATGTGGCCGATCTCGATGGCGCGGTCGAGCTTGAGGCCCGTGCCGCACGTGGGGCAGGGGTCGCCCTCCTGGACGACCACGACGTCGACGTATGTGTCGACCTCGAAGTCACGGCCCGCCACGACGTTCTTCGCGTGCGTGCCCTCCTTGTTGGCGCCCGTGATCCAGCTCGTGCCGGGGGCCACGCGCGGGTCGGCGATGTACGTGACCTTCTCGCCCAGGCCCTGCGGACCGACGTAGCCGCGCACCAGGTCGGGACGGCCGGTGAAGTCCTCCGCCGTCACCAACTCGACGGCGGCGGGGGCGAAATGGGCCTCGACCTTGTCGAGGTCGACCTCGCGGTCACCGGGGACGCCCACGGCCACGATCTCGCCGTCGACCTTCACGAGGAGGTTCTTCAGCGTGGCGGACGCCTCGACGCCGAGGTGGGCGGCGAGGGTCTCGATGGTGGGGGTGTCGGGGGTCGGGATCTCCTCGAGCGCGGGCACGCCGGTGGCGTCCACGGGCTTCAACTCGTAGGTGATCGCTTCGGTGTTGGCGGCGAAGTCGCAGTTCGGGCAGTCCGCGAAGGTGTCCTCGCCGGCCTCGGCGGGGGCGAGGAACTCCTCCGACTTGGAGCCGCCCATCGCGCCCGCGGTGGCGGCGCAGATGCGGTAGTCGAGGCCGAGGCGCGCGAACACCTTCTGGTAGGCCTCGCGGTGCAGGGCGTAGGAGTGGGCGAGGCCCTCGTCCTCCGTGTCGAAGGAGTACGAGTCCTTCATCAGGAACTCGCGGCCGCGGAGGATGCCGGCACGGGGGCGGGCCTCGTCGCGGTACTTGTGCTGGATCTGGTAGAGGATGACCGGCAGGTCCTTGTAGGAGGACGCCTGGTCCTTCACGATCAGCGTGAAGATCTCCTCGTGGGTCGGGCCGAGGAGGTAGTCGCCGCCCTTGCGGTCCTGGAGGCGGAACAGCTCGGGGCCGTACTCCTCCCACCGGCCGGTCGCCTCGTAGGGCTCGCGGGGCAGGATCGCGGGAAGCAGCACCTCCTGGGCGCCGATCGCGTCCATCTCCTCACGCACGATCCGCTCGACGTTGGCCAGGACCTTCTTGCCCAGCGGCAGCCACGACCAGATCCCGGCGGCGGTACGGCGGACGTAACCCGCCCGCACGAGCAGCTTGTGACTGAGGACCTCGGCGTCCGCCGGGTCGTCGCGCAGCGTCTTCGCCATCAACTGGGACATGCGCTGGACCGGTGCGTTCGCCATGGTTCCTGTACTCCTGCCGGGAAAGGGTGATGGCTAGGAGGTTAGCCGGGCGTGCTGTGCCGGTGGAAATCGGTTAAGGCCCGCCCCGCGTCCGCGACAGGATCCGCCGGACAGGCCCTAACGGCGGCGCAGTGGCAGCGGGGCGCCCATCACCGCGTACGGCTTCGGGGCGCTCGGGAACAGGACCTGGCGGGCGAGATCCTCGTAGCCGAGGGAGCGGTAGAGGCCGCGGGCGGGGCTGTCGGTGTCGATCGCCGAGAGGATCGAGCGGGGTTCGGTGGCGGCGTCCGTGATGGTGGTGATCAGGGAGCGGCCGGCGCCGCGGTTCTGGTAGTGCGGGTGGACGTGCAGCTCGGTGATCACGAAGGAGCGGTCGAGCCAGTCGTCGTGGTCGCGGGCGCGCAGGTAGGGCTCCACGACGGTGGACCACCAGTGGGTGCGGTTGTTGGGCATGCCGTAGACGAAGCCGACGAGGCGCCCCGCCGAGGTGGCACCCAGGGCTCTCGCACCCGGGTAGGTCATGTGGCGCAGGACGATCTGCCTGCGTACGGCTACCTCGTCCGCGCCCAGGCCGAACGCGAGAGCCTGTACGGCGAGGGCTTCGTCCACGTGGGCCGAGAGGTCCAGGGGGCCGATCACGACGTCGTCGGGGTGGCGGTGGCCGTGACCGGGAAATCGCATGTGGGGAGAGTACAGGGGTGTGTCTGTCGTCGTTCGAGTGGCGGCCGTATGTGGGCGGTCGCGCCCGCGCGGCGGCGGAGCCGCACACGTCACGGCCTCGCGCCCCCAGGGGTCACCCCTCGGCACGTTTCAGAAGAGAACGCTCATGAACGCGCCGACCTCTTGGAAGCCGACCCTCAAGTACGCCCTTCTCGCCGGGGTGTTGAAGTCGTTCACGTAGAGGCTGACCACGGGGGCCACGTCCGCCAGGGCGTAACGGAGCACCGCCGCCATCGCGGGGGCCGCCACGCCTCTGCCCCGGTACTCGGGGGCCACCCAGACGCCCTGGATCTGGCAGGCCTGGGAGGTCGCGGCGCCGATCTCCGCCTTGAAGACGACCTTGCCGTGCTCGTCGAGGCGGGCGAACGAGCGCCCAGCGCCCACGAGTTCGGCCACGCGGGCCTGATAGAGCAGGCCTCCGTCGCCGGCCAGGGGGGAGACGCCGACCTCCTCGGTGAACATCGCCACGCACGCCGGCATGATCGTGTCCATCTCGTCCTTGCGGATACGGCGGACGTACGGGTCGGCGGCGATGTCGGTGGGCATGCGGTCGGCGACCATGAGGGGCTGGCGGGCGCGGACCTCGCGGGCGGGGCCCCAGCTGGGTTCGAGGAGGCGCCAGAGCTGGGCGGTCGGCTCGGCCGGGCCGACGATCGAGGAGCAGCGGCGGCCTGCCCTGCGGGCGCGGTCGGCGAAGGCGCGGACGGCTCTGGGGGTGGCGCAGATGGGGACGAGGTTGGCGCCCGCGTAGCAGAGGGACGTCAGCATGCCGTCCTCGTACCAGCCCCACATCTCGCCGCCGAGCCGCCAGGGGTCGAGGCCGGCGACCTGTACCCGCGAGGTCACGAAGGCGTTCGTGACCGGCTCGCGGTCGAGCACGGCGAGCGCGGCGTCCAGGTCGCTCGGTTCGAGCACCCGAGAGGTGGTCTGGGTCAACACGTACGGGGCCTCACCCTAAGGTCTGCTGATCTCCGCACTGTACCTGCGGAAGCTGAGCGGTGCCGCGTTGTGTGCCGTTCGCTTGTCGGCGGGGGTGGGTTGAGTGACCGTCTCTGGGGGCTGCCGCCCCCAGCCCCCCGCTGTCGGCCTGAACGGCCTTGTCCTCAGACGCCGGACGGGCTGGGGTGTGCGCCGACCTGCACTGGGACGTGGGGGACTCCGCGAGTGGGGCCCGGGAGCCCGTGACTCGTGAGACCCCAAGACCTCGGCGGGGGCGGCTCAGGGCGTCGAGTGGCGCGGCCTCGAACTCCGGACGAGGAAAGCGCAGGTACGTCGACGAGGAGCGCGCTGAGTGCGGAGTGCAGTGCTGAGTGCTGCCGAGCGAGCAAAGCTCAAGGCCTGGGCGAGTACAGCCCAAAGACCTTCAGCGCGCCGCAGACCTTGTCAGCCCGCCTGGATCTTCAGCTGACTCCAGACCTCGCACGGCGCCTGGCCTCCGGCCCGCGTCAGACCTCCGGCCTGCGTCAGACCTCGCGCTGCGCGCCCGGCCCTGCGGCCCGCACGAGACCTGCCACCGCGGCCCAGACCTCCGGCCCGCACGAGACATCCCGGCCCGCACCCCAGACCCCGGCCGACACCAGACCTCGCACCGCACCCCAGACCCCCGGCCCACGTCAGACCTGCCACCGCGGCCCAGACCCCCGGCCCGCACGAGACATCCCGGCCCGGACCCTGGCCCCCGCCGGACACCAGACCTCGCACCGCACCGCAGACCCCCGGCCCGCATCAGACCTGCCACCGCGGCCCAGACCTCCGGCCCGCACCAGGCCTGCCATCGCGGCCCAGACCTAACGCCCGCGCCAGATATCCCGGCCCGCACCCCGGACCCCCGCCGACACCAGACCTCGCGCCGCACCGCAGATCCCCGGCCCGCATCAGACCTCGCGCTGCGCTCCCAGACCCCCGGCCCACGTCAGATCGGCCACCGCGGCCCAGACCTCCGGCCCGCCCGAGCATCCCGGCCCGACCCTGGACCCCGGCCGACACCAGACCTCGCACCGCACCCCAGACCCCCGGCCCGCACCAGCCCCCGAAGACCCCCCGACCCGGCCACGGCCCCCGGAGCCCGTCCCCCGCCGTCAGCCTGCGCAAGACCTCTCAGCCCGCCGGAGACCTCTCAAGCCGCCAGAGACCTCCGGCCCCCGGCCAACCCGGCCCCCGGCCAACCCCTCAACGCCTCAACGCCTCAACGCCTCAACGCCTCAACGCCTCAACCCGCGACAGAAACCGACGGCTCCCCGGAAGCGATGCCGTCCGCCTCCATCTGTTCGGCGATCTTCATCGCCTCCTCGATGAGGGTCTCCACGATCTTCGACTCGGGGACCGTCTTGATGACCTCGCCCTTGACGAAGATCTGGCCCTTGCCGTTGCCGGAGGCGACGCCGAGGTCGGCTTCGCGGGCCTCGCCGGGGCCGTTGACGACGCAGCCCATGACCGCGACGCGGAGCGGGACCTCCATGCCGTCGAGGCCCGCCGTGACTTCCTCGGCCAGCTTGTAGACGTCGACCTGGGCGCGGCCGCAGGAGGGGCAGGAGACGATCTCCAGGCGGCGGGGCTTGAGGTTCAGGGACTCCAGGATCTGGTTGCCGACCTTGACCTCCTCGACCGGCGGGGCGGAGAGGGAGACGCGGATCGTGTCGCCGATGCCCTGCGAGAGGAGGGCGCCGAACGCCACCGCCGACTTGATCGTGCCCTGGAAGGCGGGGCCGGCCTCGGTGACGCCGAGGTGCAGCGGGTAGTCGCACTGGGCGGCGAGCTGCCGGTACGCCTCGACCATGATCACCGGGTCGTTGTGCTTGACCGAGATCTTGATGTCCCGGAAGTCGTGCTCCTCGAAGAGCGACGCCTCCCAGAGGGCGGACTCGGCCAGCGCCTCGGGGGTCGCCTTGCCGTACTTCTTCAGCAGTCGGGCGTCCAGCGAGCCCGCGTTGACCCCGATGCGGATCGGCGTGCCGTGGTCCTTGGCGGCGCGCGCGATCTCCTTGACCTTGTCGTCGAACTGCTTGATGTTGCCGGGGTTCACACGAACCGCCGCGCAGCCCGCCTCGATCGCGGCGAAGACGTACTTCGGCTGGAAGTGGATGTCCGCGATCACCGGGATCTGCGACTTGCGGGCGATCGTCGCGAGCGCGTCGGCGTCGTCCTGCGTCGGGCAGGCCACGCGGACGATCTGGCAGCCGGACGCGGTCAGCTCGGCGATCTGCTGGAGCGTGGCGCCGATGTCCGACGTACGGGTGGTCGTCATGGACTGCACCGACACCGGCGCGTCACCGCCGACCGCCACGGATCCGACCTGGATCTGCCGGCTCTTGCGGCGCTCGGCGAGCCGGGTCGGAACGGACGGAATGCCGAGAGAAATCGCAGTCATCTGCTGTGCAACCCCAAGTCGTGGATCAAGGCTCCGGTCCCGAATCAGCGGGCTCCAGGCTTCGAGATTACGTCAACCGCACGGGCCCGAGCACGTCCCCACCTCGAATCCACTCGGCGGGGGGACCTCCGTCGCCCGTAAACCCGCGCAAGGAAGAGCGGCCCGGCACGAAAGATGCCGGGCCGCCACGAACTGCGGATGGCTAGGAGATTTTGACCGGGTTAACCACGTCCGCCACCAGGACGAGCAAGGTGAAGCAGACGAAGATCCCCGCCACCACATAGGCGACCGGCATCAGCTTCGCCACGTCGAAGGGGCCCGGGTCCGGCCGCTTGAGCACCTTCGCCAGGTTCCGCCGCAGCGCCTCCCACAGCGCGCCCGCGACATGCCCGCCGTCGAGCGGGAGCAGCGGGAGCATGTTGAAGAGGAAGAGGGAGAGGTTGAAGCCGGCGACCAGCATGAGGGCCATGGCCAGCTGCTGGGTGGGCGGGATGTCGAGGGTGAAGATCTCGCCGCCGACGCGGGCCGCGCCGACCACGCCCATCGGGGAGTCGGCCTGGCGGGGGGCGCCGTCGAAGGCCGCGTTCCACAGGGCCGGGATCTTGCCGGGGAGGGCGGCGATGGAGTCGACGGCCTCGCCGAGGCGGTCTCCCATCCAGGTGACCGAGTCGCCGAAGTCCTGGCGGACGATGCCGGTGGCCGCGCTGAAGCCGAGGAAGCCGGCGGTGACGTACTGGCCCTGGACGATCTGGCCGCTGGAGTCCTTCTTGGCGACCTGGTTGCTCGCGATCTTCGCGTGCAGGGTGACGTCCTGGCCCTTGCGCTCGACGAGTATCGGGACCGTCTTGCCGGGGGCGGCGCGGATCAGGTCGGAGAGCTTGTTCCAGTCCGTGGTCTTCACGCCGTTGAAGCTGAGGATCTTGTCGCCCGCCTTGAGGCCCGCCGCGGCGGCCGGGGAGGCGGGGTCGGTCGACTTGCAGGTGTCGCGGTTCTGGCTCTGTGCGATCACGCACTGGGAGACCGAGCTGACCGTGTTGGTCTGCTGCGAGATGCCGAAGCCCATCAGGACGGTGAGGAAGAGCGCGACGGCGAGGATGAGGTTCATGAAGGGGCCCGCGAACATCACGATGACCCGTTTCCAGGGTTTGCGTGTGTAGAACAGGCGGGACTCGTCGCCGGGCTCCAGCTCCTCGAAGGCGGCCGAGCGGGCGTCCTCGATCATGCTGCGCCAGGGCGAGGTGGACCGGGACTCGATCTTGCCGTCCGGTCCTGGCGGGAACATGCCGATCATGCGGATGTAGCCGCCGAACGGGATGGCCTTGAAGCCGTACTCGGTGTCGCCCTTGCGCTTGGACCAGATGGTCGGGCCGAAGCCGACCATGTACTGGGGCACCCGGATGCCGAAGAGCTTCGCGGTGGAGAGATGCCCCAGCTCGTGCCAGGCGATCGAGACCAGCAGGCCGACCGCGAAGACGACTATGCCGAGGATCATCATCAGGGCTGTCATGCACGCGCCTCCGCGTTCGCCGTGGTCGTCTGCGCTGTCAGTTCGCGGGCCCGGGCGCGTGCCCAGGTCTCCGCTTCAAGGACGTCCGGCACGGTCAGTGAAGTTCCCGTGGCCGGCGTCCCGTGTTCCTCGACCACCCGTGTCACCGTCTCCATGATTCCGTTGAACGGCAGCGCGCCCGCGCGGAAGGCCTCCACGCACTCCTCGTTGGCCGCATTGAACACCGCCGGGGCCGTGCCCGCGAGCTGTCCCACGTGGCGGGCGAGGCCGACCGACGGGAACGCGTCGGTGTCGAGCGGGAAGAACTCCCACGTCGACGCCTTGCTCCAGTCGAACGCGGGCGCCGCGTCCGGGACCCGCTCGGGCCAGCCGAGCCCGATGGCGATCGGCCCGCGCATGTCGGGGGGCGTCGCCTGGGCGAGTGTCGAACCGTCCGTGAATTCCACCATCGAGTGGACATACGACTGCGGGTGTACGACCACCTCAATGCGATCGAAGGGAATGTCGTACAGCAGGTGCGCCTCGATCACTTCGAGGCCCTTGTTCACCAGGGTCGCGGAGTTGATGGTGATCACGGGTCCCATCGCCCAGGTGGGGTGCGCGAGGGCCTCTTCCACGGTCACGCGCGCCAGATCCGCCTTCGTACGGCCGCGGAAGGGGCCGCCGGACGCGGTGACGACGAGCTTGCGGACATCGGCGCGGGTACCGGCCGCGAGGGCCTGGAAGAGCGCCGCGTGCTCGGAGTCCACCGGGATGATCTGGCCGGGCTTGGCGAGCGCCTTCACCAGCGGGCCGCCGACGATGAGCGACTCCTTGTTGGCGAGCGCGAGGACGCGGCCCGCCTCCAGGGCGGCGAGGGTGGGCGCGAGGCCGATGGAACCGGTGATGCCGTTGAGCACGGTGTGGCAGTCGGAGGCGGCGAGCAGGGTGGCCGCGTCGGGGCCGGCCAGGATCTCCGGGAGCGACTCCCCGGCGCCGTACCGTGCGGCGAGCGCTTCGCGCAGTGCCGGTACGGCGTCCTCGCGGGCGACCCCCACCGTCCGCACCCGCAGCCGGTACGCCTGCTCGGCGAGGAGGCCGACCCGGCCGCCGTTCGCGGAGAGTGCGGTGACCTTGAAACGGTCCGGGTTGCGCAGCACCAGGTCGATGGCCTGGGTACCGATGGACCCGGTGGACCCGAGGATCACCAGGGCCTTGGGACCGTCGCCCACGACGGGATCGTAGACGAGATGTGGGTCGGCGAGGGGTGCTGGACTGTCGCTCATCCCTCCATTGTTGCCGCACCGGGTGGTCCGGTGGACAGCGGTTCCCTCGGGCGGGTGGCTTATCGGCTCTCGTCGGTGATTGAAGGGAAATCCCCCTTTGTGAATACGACGTGAAGGTCGTGTGATAACACTTCAGTCCTGCGCCGGTGGACTGCCGGTGCGTGGACGACATCCTGGGGGGATTCTCCATGCGGAAACGCGCTGCCCTGCCCGCGCTCGCGGGCGCCGTGATCTTCACCGGCACCCTGCTGAGCACTCCGGCCGAGGCCGCGGGCGGGGTCACGATCTACCACGTCTGGTTCGACAGCCCGGGCTCGGACAACCGGTCGAACACGAGCCTGAACGGCGAGTGGGTGCAGATCAAGAACACCAGCCGGTCGGCGATCTCCCTCAAGGGCTGGGTCCTGAAGGACGTCTCCAACCACCGCTACACCTTCAAGAACATCAAGATCGGCGCCGGCAAGTACATCAAGGTGCACACCGGCAAGGGCACGGACACCGCGTCGAACACGTACCAGGGCCGTGCCGCCTACGTCTGGAACAACACCAGCGACACCGCGACGCTGACGAAGTCCAACGGCAGCAAGGTCGACACCTGTTCGTGGACGACACGGGATCCGAGCGACAAGTACTGCTGACGGAGGGCTAGTTGACGGGGCGGTGCAGGTTGTCCGCCTTGGACGGGCCCGGGGTCGTGTCGGCGATCCAGGGTCCGTCCCCCGAGGGGTCGACGATGCCCTGCTCCAGCCACTCGTAGGCGCCGCCCATGACACCCTTGACGACCTTGTGGTCGATGGCGTCGGTGTTGGTCCACAGGCGGCCGAAGAGCTCCTCGACGCGGATGCGGGACTGTTCGCAGAAGGCGTCGGCGAGTTGATAGGCCTCGCGGCCGTGATCGCCCTGGGTGCGCAGGAGTTCGGCCCGTACGCAGGCCGCGCTCATCGCGAAGAGTTCGGCGCCGATGTCGACGACCCGGCCCAGGAAACCCTGCTTGGTCTCCATGCGGCCCTGCCAGCGGGACATGGCGTAGAAGGTCGAGCGAGCCAGTTTGCGGGCGCCGCGCTCGACGAAGCGAAGGTGCCGGGAGAGGTCGACGCCGTGGCGGAACTCGCCGTAGGAACCGGGGAGTTGGCCGCTGCCCGCGACCAGTTTCGGGAGCCACCTGGCGTAGAAGACGCCTGCGCCCGCGCCCGCTTTCGCCTTGTCCTGGAGGGACTTGTCCGGGTCGATGAGGTCGCCGGCGACCTTGAGGTGGGCGTCGACGGCCTCGCGGGCGATGAGGAGGTGCATGATCTCGGTCGAGCCCTCGAAGATGCGGTTGATCCGGAGATCGCGCAGCACCTGCTCGGCGGGGACCGCCTTCTCGCCGCGCGCCGCGAGGGATTCGGCCGTCTCGAAGCCCCGGCCGCCGCGGATCTGGACGAGTTCGTCGGCCATCAGCCAGCCCATCTCGGACGCGAAGAGCTTGGCGAGCGCGCCCTCGATGCGGATGTCGTTGCGGTCCTCGTCGGCCATCTGCGAGGACAGGTCGAGGACGGCCTCCAGGGCGAAGGTCGTCGCCGCGATGAACGAGATCTTCGCGCCCACGGCCTCGTGCTCGGCGATCGGCCTGCCCCACTGCTCACGCGCCGCCGACCACTCGCGGGCGATCTTCAGACACCACTTGCCGGCCGCGACGCAGGACGCGGGCAGCGAGAGGCGGCCGGTGTTGAGGGTGGTGAGGGCGATCTTGAGGCCCGCGCCCTCGGGGCCGATGCGGTTCGCGGCCGGGACCCTGACCTGGTGGAAGCGGGTGACGCCGTTCTCGATGCCGCGCAGGCCCATGAAGGCGTTGCGGTTCTCGACGGTGATGCCGGGAGAGTCGGTCTCGACGACGAAGGCCGTGATGCCGCCCTTGCCGTCCGCGGACTTCGGCACCCGGGCCATCACGACCAGGAGGTCGGCGATCACGCCGTTGGTGGTCCAGAGTTTCACTCCGTCGAGGACGTACGCGTCCCCGTCCCGCACCGCGCTGGTCGCGAGCCGTGCCGGGTCGGAGCCGACGTCCGGTTCGGTGAGCAGGAAGGCGCTGATGTCGGTGCGGGCGCAGCGGGGCAGGAACTCCGCCTTCTGCTCGTCCGTGCCGAACAGCTTCAGCGGCTGCGGTACGCCGATCGACTGATGCGCGGAGAGCAGCACGCCGACCGCGGGGCAGGCGGAGCCCGCGAGAGCCAGCGCCTTGTTGTAGTACACCTGGGTGAGGCCGAGGCCGCCGTACTTGGTGTCGATCTTCATGCCGAGGGCGCCGAGCTCCTTGAGGCCGGCGATGACCTCGTCGGGGATGCGCGCCTCGCGTTCGATGCGGGCCGCGTCGATCCGGGTCTCGCAGAAGACGCGCAGCTTCGCGAGGAACTCCTCGCCGCGCCGGGAGTCCTCGGCGGGCGGGAGGGGGTGGGGATGGATCAGGTCGAGCCGGAAGCGGCCGAGGAACAGTTCCTTGGCGAAGCTGGGCTTGCGCCAGTCCTGTTCCCGGGCCGCCTCCGCCACCTGCCGGGCCTCTCGCTCGGTGACGGTGGGTTTGCTGGGTGGAGCGGACATGAGGCTCACCTCGCCGCGAATCGGGCCCTCGGACCATGGTGGTTACCGACGGGTGCTACCCGATCGTATGTACCCGATCCGCCGCGAGGCGGCCACCCTTCGCGCGTCCGTTCAGCCGATGTCGACGGAGTACGCCTTTGTGTCAAGACGCGCCGGGGCGGGGTCCGCGGTGTTGCGTCGGGGGGCCTTCCGGGGGACGGTTCGTCTACGACCTCTCCGTGGCCGCCGACCGGCCCGGAGGTTGCCTCCCCCCACCCGGAGAACCTCCCGGAGTCCGGCGCTCATAGAAAGTGTCGAAGCGCTTCGACAACCTATGGACACCCACACCGCCTGAAGCTAATGTCGAACCACCCTCACTCGCCCTTGTCAGCAACGCGCACTGTCGAAGCGCTTCACAAAGCTTGGAGAGCTGGATGGTCACCCTCGCCGAGGTCGCCCAGCACGCCGGAGTCTCGGCGAGCACGGTGAGCTATGTCCTCAGCGGCAAGCGGTCCATCTCCGGAGCCACCCGGCAGCGGGTCGAGCAGAGCATCCGCGAGCTGGGCTACCACCCGAACGCGGGGGCACGCGCCCTCGCCAGCAGCCGGTCCAACATCATCGCGCTGATGGTGCCGCTGCGCACCGACATGTACGTGCCGGTGATGATGGAGATCGCCATCGCCGTGGCGACCACCGCCCGGCTGCACGGCTACGACGTCCTGCTGCTCACCGGCGAGGAGGGTCCCGACGCGGTGCGCCGGGTCACCGGCAGCGGCCTCGCCGACGCGATGATCCTGATGGACGTCGAACTCGACGACGAGCGGCTGCCGTTGCTGCGCGGCACCGACCAGCCCTCCGTGCTCATCGGCCTCCCCGCCGACACCACCGGACTGACCTGCGTCGACCTCGACTTCGGGGCGACCGGCGCGCTGTGCGTCGAACACCTCGCCAAGCTCGGCCACCACGACATCGCTGTCATCGGCGAGGCCCCCGCCGTCTACGAACGGCACACCGGTTTCGCCGAGCGCACCCTCGACGGACTCCGGTCCCGGGCCCGGGAGTTGGGCCTGCGGGTGCTGCACCGGCCGTGCGAGGGCGGGTACGACGCGATGTCGCTGACCCTGGCCCGGGTCTTCGACGAGCGCCCCGGCACCACGGGCTTCGTCGTGCAGAACGAGTCGGCGGTCGAGCCGCTGCTCGCCCTGCTGCGCCAGCAGGGCCGGGCCGTGCCGGAGGACGTGTCGGTGGTCGCGGTCTGCCCCGACCAGGTCGCCACCCAGGCCTCGGTGCGGCTGACCTCCGTCGCCATCCCCGCCCAGGAGATGGGCCGTTACGCCGTGGAGCATCTGGTGGCCAAGCTGGACGGCCGCGGCAGCGACGAAGTCGTGCTGATCGCACCGGAGTTGACGGTGCGGGCGAGCACAGGACCGGCACCGTCGGCTTCTTGACCAGCCACGCTCCACGTGTTTGTGCGCTTACCCCCTGTTCTGCTTTCCTCCAGGAGCACTCCTCGTGAATCAGCATGCCGAAATCCAGTCCGAGGTCAGTCTCGCGCAGTCCTCCCCCACCGTCGGAACGTTCCGCGAGCGGGACGGCGCGCTGGAGTGGAGCGGTCGCCAGGAGACCCTGCGGATCGAACCGTGGGGTCCGGACGCGGTCCGGGTCAGGGCCCGGCTCGGCGGCCCGCTGCTCGACGGACTGCCGGGCGCCCTGCTGGACGAGGCACCGCCCACCGAGGCGAGCGTCAAGATCGAGGACGGCCACGGCACCCTGACCGTGGGCGAGTTGACGGTCGAGGTCGACGCCGAGGGCCTGGTCCGCTTCCTGCGCACCGACGACTCCAGCGAACTCCTCGCCGAGGCCCGCGCCCACTTCTGGTGGCCCGGCGCGCGCCTCTACACGGCGGTCGGCAACGGCCACCACCGCCTGGAGCAGCGCTTCGCAGCGTACGAGGACGAGAGGCTGTACGGCCTCGGGCAGCACCAGCACGGGAAGCTGGACCAGAAGGGCCTGGTCCTCGACCTGGTCCAGCGCAACGCCGAGGTCGGCATCCCGGTCCTCGTCTCCAGCCGCGGCTACACCCTGCTGTGGAACAACCCGGCCATCGGCCGCGTGGAGCTGGCCGGCAACGGCACGCGCTGGGTGGCGGATTCGGCCCGGCAGCTCGACTACTGGATCACCGCGGGCGACCCGGCCGACGGCCAGCGCCGCTACAGCGCGGTGACGGGCCGTACGCCGATGCTCCCCGCGTGGGCGGCGGGCTTCTGGCAGTGCAAGCTGCGCTACCGCACCCAGGACGAACTCCTCGCCGTGGCACGGGAGTACAAGCGCCGGGAGCTCCCCCTCTCCGCGATCGTCTGCGACTTCTTCCACTGGACGCACCTGGGCGACTGGAAGTTCGACCCGGCGGAGTGGCCCGACCCGGCCGCCATGGTCCGCGAACTCGACGAACTGGGAGTCAAGTTGGTGGTGAGCGTCTGGCCGTCGGTGTCGCCCCTGAGCGAGAACCACGGCGTGCTGGAGCAGCGCGGCCATCTCATCGGCACCCAGTACGGCCCGATGGCCCACGCCGACTGGCCGGACAAGGGGGTCGCGTCGACCGTCCAGGTGGCCTTCTACGATGCCACGAACCCCGAGGCCCGCGCGTTCGTCTGGTCGAAGATCCGCGACAACTACCTTGTCCCGTACGGCATCACGGCCTTCTGGCTGGACGCGTGCGAGCCCGAGCTGAAGCCGGGCTTCCAGGAGAACCTGCGCTACTGGGCGGGGCCGGGCCTGGAGGTCGGCAACATGTACCCGGCGGAGAACTCCCGTACGTTCGCCGACGGGTTGCGCGCCGAAGGCGTCGGCGACGACGAGATCATCACCCTCAACCGCTCGGCGTGGGCGGGCAGTCAGCGCCACGGTGCCGCGCTCTGGTCGGGTGACATCGGCACCGACTTCCCGACCCTGCGCCGCCAGATCGCCGCGGGCCTCAACACCGCGCTGTCCGGCATCCCCTGGTGGAACACGGACATCGGCGGCTTCCACGGCGGCGACCCGGACGACCCCGCGTACCAGGAGGTCATGGTCCGCTGGTTCCAGTTCGGCGCGCTGTCCCCGCTGATGCGCCTGCACGGCTTCCGCGACCCGGGCATGCCGCTGGGCCCCGACATGACCGGCGGCCCCAACGAGGTCTGGTCGTACGGCGATCGGGCGCTGCCGATCCTGGAGAAGTACCTGCGGCTGCGCGAACGCCTGCGGCCGTACGTCCTGGACGTGATGCGCGCCGCGCACGAGGAGGGGCTGCCGGTGATGCGCCCGCTGTTCCTGGAGTTCCCCGGTGACGCGGCGGCCTGGTCGGTCGACGACGCGTACCTCTTCGGCCCGGACCTGCTGGTCGCGCCGGTGCTGACGGCGGGCGCCACGGCCCGTACGGCGTATCTCCCGGCGGGCGCGTGGTGGACGGACGCGTGGACCGGCGAGACGTACGAGGGCGGTACGGCGGTCACGGTGGACGCCCCGCTGGACCGCATCCCGCTGTTCCTGCGGGACGGGGCGGCGCTGCCGGTGGCGGAGTAGCGGCCGGGGCGCCCGGTGGGGGCGGGCGCCCGGTGGGGGGGCGGACGCCCGTGACGCTTCCGTTGTGCGGAACTATGGCCTCCGTCACAGCCGTATCGATCTTGTTCTGCTGGACTTCTCCGATGGTGTTACGCAAGCTCGCCCTCGCGGCGGGCCTAGCCGCGTTCGCCCTGTATCTCTGGGGTCTGCTCTGCCTTCTGGGCGCGGTCGTCCAGGCCGCCGACGGGGGCGCCGACTCCTCGCCGGTACTGCCCTGTCGTACGACGAACGGGGAGGCCGACGGCCCGGCGGACCCGAGGGCCGCCCACGTCGTGGACTACTCCGTGGACTTCGTCCCGCTCAGGTTCGTCTGCGAGCTGACGGGCGGGGGCAGTTACGCCACCGACACCGTTCCCGGGTACGTCAATCCGGTGGTCGGCGCCCTCACGCTCACCGCGCTCGGCTGCTGGGTCGCCGCGCTCGTCGTAGCGCCGCCCGGCCCTCGCGGAGTGCGGGGACCGGGCGGCTGACCGGAGTGCGGGTGGGTCAACTACTGGTGACGCTCTCGCTGTTGGTGGTGAAGTCGAGCCCGCCGGACGAGGACGTGATCTCGAAGCCGAACTGGAGGTCCCCGATGGTCACGTTGCCGAACCAGCCCTTGGTGTCCTTGATCCACTTGAGGATCGGCAGGATGTCGATCGTCCCGGACGAGGAGTTGGAGCTGCGCACGAACGAGAACACGTCGTTGGCACCGTTGTTGCCCCTGTAGACGGTCCAGGTGGAGCCGCCCAGCGTGAGGCTGCCCTGCGAGGTGCCGAGCGGGCCGACCGCTCCGGTCTTGTTGACCCAGAGCATGATCTCGTAGGCGTGGTTGGTGTCCCAGATGTCGTACGACGTGTTGTACGCGCCGGACGACGGCACCGTGACGTTGTAGCTGCTCTTGAGCGAACCGAGCGAGGTGATCGACTTGCCGATCACCTTCTTGGCGTTCGGATAGGCCTTGATGCCACCGGTGTTGGGGTGGTTGGCGTTGACGCCCCAGTTGGTGCCGGAGTTGGCCCAGATGCACTGGCTGCCGGCGCCGGAGCCCCAGATGTCGTTGTAGAGCGTGTAGCCGTTCAGGGTCGTGGAGCCCCACTGGTCGCAGGAGCTCCAGACGGCGGCGGACGCGGGGGCCGAGGCGAGCGCGACGGTGGCACCGAGCGCGAGGGCGGGGGCGAGAACGGCCGTGAGTACCCGGCCCGGCTTGCGTGTTGCCATGGTGTCCCTTCCATGGGTGGGGGGATGTGCGAGTGACTACCGCGCCCCCAGGGTGAGGACGCGGTCTTCTCCGGCGACGAGGTCGAGCGGCTCCGTGCCGGCGGAAGTCCGGAGTTCGACGCGGTGGGTACGGGACGGCCGGATCAGCGCCGTGGCGGAGTGGGGCGTCCAGCGCAGCTCGACCTCCGCCCCGAACCTCGTGCGTACGCCGGTGAGTTGACCGTGCGGATACGCCGCGGGCAGCGCGGGCAGCAGGACCAGCCGGTCCGGGGTCGACTGCACGAGCGCCTCGACGAGCACGCCGGGCAGGGTGTGCGCCGCGTCCGCGTTGTAGACGTCGCGGTTCGGGTAGTGCGCGCTCATCAGCGAGGCGTGGAAGAAGTCGCCGTCGAGCACCTGCCCGAGGGCCTGTGCGACCCGCTCGCCGTCCCGGAGCCGGGCGGCGACGAGCGCGTGATGGAGATGCCCGTGCGCGGAGTCGTTCTCGGCGCCCCGGAGCTGGAGCGCGCGGTGCGCGGCGGCGGCGAGCCGCGGGGTGTCGTACGGATTGATCTCGTCGAGCGGCCACACGCCGTAGAGGTGGCTGAGATGACGGTGGTCGTAGCTGTCGTCGAGGCCCGGCCAGGCCCATTCGGCCAGCGCGTCCTGGGAGTTGACCCGGTGCGGCGGCAGCCGCTCGGCGAGTGCGCACCAGCGCAGGGCCTCCGGCGTACCCGGGTGGTACGCGGCGGCCGTTTCGAGCGCGTGCCGGGCGGCGGAGAGGTCCATCGCCGCGTTGATAGTCCCCCAACTGGCGTTCGCGGGCCGGTTCTCGGGCGAGTAGGAGGGGACGATGACGAGGCGGCCGTCGGCGTCGCCGCGCTCCGTCGTGAGGAAGTCCTCGTAGAACACGGCGACTTCGGCCAGCGCGGCGGCGGTACGCGGATCACAGGCACCGCGCGTCTCGTCGTGGTCGACGAGCGGCTTGAGCAGCCAGTCGGCCCCGGCGGTCCAGAGGTGCAGCGGGTACTCCCGGCTGAAGTGGTACGACAGTCCGGACTCCCCGTCGGTGTGCGCGGGCGCGACGACGCCCCGGGCCCCGAAGACGGCCCGCGCGTTCTCCCGCCAGTCGTCGAGCTGGCGGTGGATCAAGGACGCCAGGGCGTCGGTGACCTCGGGCAGGGCGGCGCTCGCGGCGGAGGCGGTCTGGAGATTGAGGTTCGCGTCGTTCGTGAACGCCCCCGACCAGGCCGTGTCCCAGTCCCCGGTCCACAGCCCGGTGAGCCGGGGCGGACACAGTCCGCTGGCGGAGAGGAGGTGATAGCGCCCGGAGGCGAAGAGCCGTTCGAGAAGCGCCGGACTGCGGGTCCGCTTCAACAACTCGCTGCCGGGCAGGGCGCGTTCGGCGTCATCGGCGTGGAGGTCGAGGGCGACGCGGCCGTAGGCGGTGCGGTGCAGGCGGAGATGCCGGGCGAGGAGGGCGTCGTAGTCGGAGCAGTCCGACCGTTCGCCGGTCAACTCCCGCAGGGCCCGCGACTCTTCCACGACGTCCAGTTCGCCGGTGTGCCGTCGCACCCGGGTGAGGAGCAGGACCTCGGTGGCGCCGGCGATCCGGACTCCCGGCGGGGCGAGGCGTGTGGTGCCGCCGGTGACCACGGCCAGGGTGACGCCGGTGTACGCGCGGTCACTGTCGGGGTAGCGGACGCGGAGGCTGAGCAGGGCGCCGTCGGGGGTGAGGAGTGTGCCGTGGCCGATGCCCAACCCGTCTGGCGCTCCCGGGAGTTGGTGGTCCAGGGCGAGGTCGAGGGTGAGGTCGGGGGCGGTGATGTGCTGGACGATGACGTCGTCGGCGCGGGAGACGAAGACGCGGCTGCGCCAGTCCGGATCGGAGGCGGCGGCCGCCACCTCGCCGGTGGTGAAGTCGACGCGGCGGCGGTAGTCGTCGGCCGGGGTGCCGGGCGGTCTGCGCAGCCGTACCTGGAACGCCGGGTGGAAGGGCTGCACCCACTGGAGCGGGCGGTCGTCCGTGAAGCTCTCGGCGGCGGTGAGGTCACCGGCGAGCAACCGGGCCCGGAGTGCGGGGAGTTCGGCGGCCAGGTGCGGGGGCCGGGCGTGTTCGGCGCCGTTCGGGCGGACGAGGGTGTGGTGGGTGACGATGACGCGGTCGTCGTTCGGATCACCGAACACGAGGGCGCCGTGGTGGCCGTTGCCGCTGAGGAAGGCGTCCTCCCAGCGGGTGGCGGGAAGGGGCTCCCAGGTGGCGTGGGCCGGGCCGGGGGCCGGAGGGGCGGCGGGAACGGGTTCGCTGGTCATGGGCGCAACACTGCCGCACCGTACCGGCCGAGGACGATCTCGCCCTCGACGGTCGTGTCGGTGAGCAGGTCCCGGTGGGCACCCGGGATGCCGACGGTGACCGGTTCGCGGCCGTGGTTGAGGAGGAACAGCACCTCCCCGCGCCGTACCGCCTCGACGCCCCGCGGAAGCCCGGCGAGCACCGGACGCACCCCCGCGTCGGTGGCGACACGGGCGAGCAGGTCCCGCAGCGCGTCCGGCTCGGGGAGCGTCGAGACGTACCAGGACCGGCCCTTGCGCAGGACCGCGGGCAGACCGTCCAGCTCCCCGCCCTTGTAGGGAATCACCTCGTCGACGCCGTCGCCCTCCAGCTCGATCTCCTCGGACCACAGCGTGCCGCGGAACCCCTCGCACTCCGCCGTCTCCCCCGTCTCCAGCGGCCACCACTCGTGCAGGGTGGCGATGCCGAAGAGTTCACGGAGGCGGGGGTCCATTCCACCGGGGCGTACGCGGTCGTCCTCGTCGGCGATGCCGGTGAGGAAGCCGGAGACCAGGGTGCCGCCGGCGCGGACGTACGCGAGGAGGTTGTCGATCGCGGCGTCCGTGAGGAGGTAGAGCTGCGGGACGACCACCAACGCGTAGGCGGACAGGTCGTGTTCGGGGTGGGCGAGATCGGTGGTGCGGTGGGACTCCCAGAGGGCTCGGTGCCAGGCGCGAAGGACGTCCGGGTAGTCGACCTCGGCGGAGGGACGGCCGTCCTGCGCACCCGCCCACCAGGCGTCCCAGTCGTGCAGGATCGCGACGTCGGAGCGGATGCGGCCGCCCGTCACCTGCGCGCCGATGCGGGCGAGTTCGGCGCCGAGCCGCTTCACCTCCTGGAAGGTGCGGCCTCGCTCTCCCGCGTGGCTGAGCATGCCGGAGTGGAACTTCTCGGCGCCCTGGCGGGATTGGCGCCACTGGAAGTAGCAGACGGCGTCGGCGCCCCGGGCCACGGCCTGGAGGGACCAGAGGCGGTTGAGGCCGCGCGGCTTGGGGTGGTTCACGCCCCGCCAGTTGACGGGCCCGGCCGCCTGTTCCATGAGCATCCAGGGGCCGCCGTGCGCCTGGGAGCGGGTCAAGTCCTGGACGAGGGCGGCACTTTGGGCACCGAGCGGATCGCGCGGATCGGGATAGAGGTCGACCGAGACCAGGTCCTCCTCCTCGGACCAGCGCCAGCCGTCCTGTCCCACCCACAGCGGCATGAAGTTGGTGGTGACCGGGAGGTGCGGGGTGTGCCGGCGGACGATGTCGCGCTCGGCGGTGCAGCACTCCAGGAGCATGTCGGAGGTGAAGCGCCGGAAGTCGAGCACCTGGGTCGGGTTGTTGAGGTAGTGGGCGTGACGCGGAGGCAGCACGCCGTCCCAGGTGTCGTAGCCCTGGCTCCAGAAGGCGGTGCCCCAGGCCGAGTTGAGTGCGTCGAGCGTGCCGTACTTCGTGCGCAGCCAGCGGCGGAAGGCGACGGCGGCCTCGTCGCCGTAGTCGAAGGTGCAGTACTCGTTGTTGATGTGCCACATCGTGAGGGCGGGGTGGCCGCCGTAACGGGCGGCCAGGGCCTCGGTGATCGCGGCGGCGTGGTGGCGGTAGACGGTACTGGAGTGCGAGAAGTGCTGGCGTCCGCCCCACCATTCGATCCGGCCGTCGGCGTCGCGGGGCAGGGTCTCCGGGTACAGGCGGCCGAGCCACGGGGGCGGTGAGGAGGTGGGGGTGGCGAGGACGACGCCGATGCCGTTGTCGTGCATGAGGTCCATCAGCCGGTCCAGCCAGCCGAACTCCCGTGCTCCTGGCTCGGGTTCGAGCCGGGCCCAGGAGAAGACGCCGAGGGTGACGGAGTTGACGCCGGCGTCCTTCATCAGCCGGACGTCCTCGTGCCAGCTCTCCTCGGGCCACTGTTCGGGGTTGTAGTCACCGCCGAAGAGGATGCGCCCGCGCGTGGCGTCGCCGAGGTGAGGCATCAGAGCTGCTCCCCGTACTGGATGCCGCGCCCGTTGGTGGCGAGGTAGACGCGCCCGTGGACGCGCGGGTCACCGACGACGGCCTGGCCGACCCAACCCCATTGGTGCTGGTCGTCGTTGATGCGCATCCAGGTCTTCGCCTCGTCGTCGGAGCGGTATACGGCGGTGATGGTCCCGGTCGAGCCGACCAGGTAGATCGCGGGGTAGTCGGCACCGGGGGCGGCCTTGCCGAACCCGAGGGTGTGGGAGGCCCGGCAGCCGGCGACCTTCGAGAAGCCGACGCCACCGTCGAGGGACCGGTAGAGCCCGTTCCCCTTGACGCTCAGCCACAGGTCACCGGAGCGACCGGGCGCCGCGACCAGCTGGAACTGGCTGTCACCGGAGGGCAGCCCGCCCGCACGCTGTGCGAACGAGCGGCCACTGTCAGTGCTGGCGTATAGCGTTCCTGTGTCGGTGTCGTATGCGTAGAAGAGCGTCGGGTCGGCCGGGTCGGCGACCGGCGTGGCGCCCTTCGGGAAGGAGGAGACCTCGGTCCAGGTCGCGCCGTTGTCCGCCGAGCGGTGAGCCGGGTACTTCGTGCCGTCCCAGTGCACGAAGGACCACAGCAGCGTGCCGCCGTCGGCGCTGGTGGCGATCGGCCCCGGCGAGTCCCCGGCGATGTCGGGCTGGGCAGCGAAGGGCGCCCAGCTCCGCCCGCCGTCGCGGGAGTACGCGCCGTTGCCGTGGTCGCCGAAGCCCGTGCGGACGACGTACGACGGCCTGCCCGCGGCCTGCGCGATCCCGGTCGCCGACCCGAACACGGGGTTCGTCGCCATGCCGCGCGACGGAGACCCCGTGAGCCGCTCGTGGTACATCACGCCGATGTCCCGCGAGGCGCTGATCAGGTGCGCCTCCCCGACCGGGGGCGAGATCAGCTGGATCACGGACGTCTCCTCCAGGCCACGGACCCGCGGTGCCCAGTGGGTGAGGTCGCGGGTGCCGTAGAGCGTGGCACCGGTGCCGTAGACGACATGCTTCGAGTCGTACGGGTCGACGGCCACCGCCTGGATCCACCAGCCGAACTTCGGCTCATCCGCACCCCAGTTGAGGAAAGGAGTCTCGGACACGTCGAGGACAGCGGTGTCCTTGAGGGACGTCCAGGTACGGCCGCCGTCGGTGGTCCGGTACAGCGTGTCGACGGCCGCCCAGCGGTTGTTGGTGGAGACGACGACGGTGCCGGCGCGACGGGCGTCGACGGCGACTCCGCCGTAGCCGAAGGTGTCGGCGGACCCGTCGGACGTGGTTCCGCCCGGCTTCACCGGCGTGACCTCGCGCCACGTCCCGTCGGCCACGGCCAACGTGTGCACACTGCCGGTGGACTGCCCGTTGGGCCCGGGTGCGTCGGCGTACGTCACGTACAGCTCGCGTGCGCGTGCGTCGTAGGCGGCGCGGATCGGGACCTTGGCCAAGGCGCCGGTGGGCTGCGCGGGGACGGGGGTCCAGTCGGTGCCGTCGGTGGTGCGGTAGAGGGTGACGGCGGCTGCGCTCCCGTCACCGTCACCCCAGCCGGCGTAGACGGCACGTCCGACGGCGACGAGGAAGGTGACGCCCTGGCCGGAGTCGTCGGCGGTGGCCGGGAAGCCGGTCGCCGCTGCCCAGGTGACGCCCCGGTCGGTCGACTTGAGCAGTCCGTCGTGCCGGGTGCCGAGCCACAGGGTGTCACTGTCCCGGGGATCGACGAGCAGCCTCTCCCCCGCGCCCCGCCCGTCCTCGTTGCCGCCGAGCTTCACGGTGAGGTCGGTGCGGGTCCAGGTCGTGCCCCGGTCCTCGGAGCGGAGTACGGCGCCATTGCCCGCCCAGGACTGGGCGTAGGTGCCGACCGCGAGGTACAGCCGGTCCGGGTGCGCGGGGTCGACGGCGATGGCCTCCACCCCGAGCAGGTTCCAGTCGTCCCAGCCGAGTCGGTCGGTGAGCGGGGTCCAGCGGGCGGTCCGGTCGTCCCAGCGGTAGGCGCCGCCGATGTCGGTGCGGGCGTAGGCGAGGCCGCGGACGGAGGGGTGGAAGAGGATTCCGGTGACGAATCCGGTCCCACCGATGACGGCGTTGCGCCAACGGTAGGCGGGGGCTTCCGCCGCCCGCGCCCTGGTGGCGAGAAGCGGCACGGCGGTGAGCGCGGCGGCAACGGAAGCCCCGGCAAGAACGGAACGCCGACTCGGTCGGGACGCCTCCATGACACATACCTCGCTGTATGAGATGGGATGCGGATACCTACTTGGGGGCGCGGGGCCGTATTGATGTGCGGCTCCGCCGCGTGGGCGCGACCAGCCCCCATGCGCCCGCAGACAAAAGAAGACGGATTCAGCCCTTGACGGCGCCCGTGAGCATTCCCTTCTTGAAATGCCGCTGCACGAACGGCGAAAGCACGGCCACCGGCAACAACGCCATCACCATGACCGCCATCTGCACGGCGAGCCCCGACAACTCCCCCGTCTTGATCGCCTGACCGAGCCCCACAGGAGCCTCCTGCTTCTGCACCAGCTGGATCATGACGTTCTGCAACGGCATCATGTCCTGGTCATTGAGATACAACGACGCGTTGAACCAGGCACTCCAGTACCCCACGGCATAGAACAACGTGATGACAGCCAGCACCGCCCGCGACATCGGCATGACGATCACCCGGAGAATCCGGAAGTCACCGGCGCCGTCGATCCGCGCGCTGTCGATGAGTTCCTGCGAGATCCCCATGAAGAACCCGCGCAGCACAAGGATGTTGAACACGCTGAGCGCACTGGGCAGGATCAGCGCGAGATAGCTGTCGGTCAGGCCGAGCGACTGCACCAGCAGGTATGTCGGAATGAGCCCGGCGCTGAAGAACATCGTCGCCAGCAACAGCATCAGAATCCACCGGTGCCCGAGCGACCCGATGCGCGAGAGGCCGTAGGCGCAGAGGACGGACACCGTCATGGAGAACGCCGTGCCGACGACGGTGATGAGGACGCTGATGACGGCCGCGCGGGTGACCTGGCCGCCGCTGAGGAGTTCCCGGTAGGCGACGAAGGTGATGCCCTTGGGCACCATGACGAGCCCGCCGGCCTGGTCGATGGTCTTGCGGGAGGAGAGGCTGGTGACGAGGACGATCCAGAGCGGGAAGAGGATGGCGAGACAGGCGAGGGTGAGGACGAGCCCCTTGCCCGCGAGTCCGACCCTGCCGGGTTCCTCCTCCCAGGTGGGCCGCGGCGGAGCGGCCCAACGCCCGGGCGGCCGTGCGGACTTGGCGGACATGGAGTGCTCGACGGGTTGGTCGACGACGGCGGTCACTTCTTGTACACCCCCTGCTCGCCCATGAGGTGGGCCACTTTGTTCGCGGCGAGGACCAGACCGAGGCTGATCACGCCCTTGACGAGTCCGGCGGCGGCCGCGTAGCCGAAGTCCTGGTTGCGGACGCCGTTCCACCAGACGAAGGTGTCGAGGACCTCCGCCGCTCCTGGTCCCACGGCGTCGCGCTGGAGCAGGATCTGTTCGAAGCCGACGGTGAGCGCGTCGCCCACCCGCAGGACCAGCAGCAGGGCGATCACCGGTCGCAGCGCGGGCAGCGTGACATGCCACATCCGGCGCCAGCGGCCCGCGCCGTCCATCGCGGCGGCCTCGTACAGATCGGGGCTGACGGAGGAGAGCGCGGCGAGGAAGACGATGATCCCCCAGCCCGCGTCCTTCCACACGCTCTGCGCGGTGATGAGGAACTTGAACGTGTTCGGGTCGGTCATGACGTCGAGGCCGTCGAAGCCGTGTTGCCGCAGGAGTTGCGAGAACAGGCCCGCCCCGCCCAGGAGTTGCTGGAAGACGGCGATGACCAGCACCCAGGAGAAGAAGTGCGGGAGGTAGAGGATCGCCTGGGAGAGCGCCCGGACCCGGGGCCTGACCACGCTGTTGATGAGCAGCGCGAGGAGGATCGGGATCGGGAAGAACAGGATGAGCTGGAGGAAGAACAGGACGAGCGTGTTCTGTACGGCGCTCCAGAACGCGGAGTCCGCGAAGATCTGCTGGAAGTTCTCCAGGCCGACCCAGGGGCTGTGCAGCATCGAGACGATGCCGTTGTCGCTGACGTAGGGGTCGTAGTCCTCGAAGGCGACGATGTTGCCGAGGATCGGCAGGTAGTTGAAGACCAGGATGAGCAGGACGGCCGGCAGGGTCATCAGGAGCAGGACGCGGTCGCGTCTGAACCTGAGCCGCCAACTCACCTTCGTCTGGGGGCGGTTGCGTCGTGGGCCGGTGGCGCCGCCGAACGCCACCGGGGTCTTTCCCGTCGTGTCGGCCTCGGTCCTGCTCCGAGGCACCGTGCTGTGGGACACGGCCGTCTCCTTGCCTCGGTGCCCGGTCAGCTCGTCGCGGTGCCGTTGTCGTCGAGCAACTTCTGGTACCAGGCGCGCAGTCGGTCGCCGCCCTTGCTCTTCCAGTCCGACACGGCCTGCTGCATGTCGCTGATCTTCTTGCGGCCGCGGGTGATGTCGTCCTCCAACTGCTCGAAGTCGTTGGAGAGGTTGGTGTAGCGGCTCGGCTCGGTGATCTGCTGGCCGTAGAACGTCGACTTCTTCGTGAAGGCGCCCATCCGCTGCTGCCACTCGACCTGTGCCTTCGCGACCTCGGGGAAGTCCGGGTGGGCGATGGTCGCGGCGGGGCTGGCGACCATGACGTAGGCGTTGATGACCTCGTTGTTGCCCTGGTCGGTCTTGGTGGGGACACCGTTCTTGACGGTGTAATGGGTGCCCTCCACGCCGTAGTTGGTGAGCATGTACTCCTTGGTGCCGTACGGCGCGGCGGTGACGTTGGCGACGGCCAGCGCGTCGTGGACGACCGACGCGGATGCCTTCTTGCTGATGAAGGCGAAGATGCCCGCCGGTTCACCGGCCCAGAGGGTCGGGCTGCCGCCCGCGTGGCCGAAGATGTCCATGCCCCAGATCTTGTAGTCCGGGTTCTGCGTGGCCTGTTCGGCGGTGCGGCTCCACCACTGCGAGATGTCCTGGTTGTAGATGAGGAACTCACCGGCGGCGAACTTGGGGCCCGGGTCGGTGGCCGCGCTCTTGCCCAGCTTGGCGTCCGGGTGCACATATCCGGCGGCGAACAGCTTGCGCGTCCACTCCAGCGCCTCCAGGTACTCCTGGGTCTCGATGCGGTTGATCAGCTTGCCGTCGACGAGGTTCCAGCCGAGCGACTTCTCGCTGCCGGAGAGCACGCCCCACGCGTTGAACGCCGTCCACTTCATGTCCAGGCAGGCCCAGCGCTTGGCCCTGGCGTTGGTGATCTCCTTGGCCAGGGCCATGAACTCGTCGGCGGAGGTGGGGACTTCGTACCCTTCCTTGTCGAAGATGTCCTTGCGGTAGAGCGGCACGATGTTGGGGACGTACGAGGACGGCATCGGCAGTCCGCGCAACTTGCCGCCGAAGACACAGCGTTGCCAGGCGTCGGACGGGATCGCCGCGAGGTTCGGGTAGTCCTTGGCCTTGTCGCCCGAGAGGTAGGGGCCGAGGTCGGCGAACTTGCCGATGATGGCGCTGGGTATCTTGCCGCCCATGTTCCAGCTGGGGACGACCACGACGTCCGGGATGTCGCTGGAGGCGAGGACCGCGCCGAGCTTCTGGTCGTAGGTGTTGCCGTCCTGGTTCTGCCACGCGACGTCGACGCCGATCAGGGCGTTCATCGCCTTGTAGTAGGCGTTGTCGTTCTTCGGCGGGGAGCCCCAGAACGGCGACATGATGCTGACCTTGCCGCCCTTGCCGAGCTTCTCCGGCACCGACGTCTTCAGCGTCGCGAGGTCGAGCTTGCTGGTGAAGCCGACCGCCGAGCCGTTCTTGGAGGCGATGTCCGGGGTCACCACGTCGCCCGCGACGAACGCCGGCAGCAGCTTCTTGACGCCCTTGCCCTCCGAACTGCCCCCGCCCGAACCGCTGTCCGAGGCACCGCAGGCGGAGAGCAGCGGCACCCCTCCCGCCACCGCTGCGGCGACGACCGCCGTGGAGGCGAGGAAGCTTCTCCGGCTGGGAGCGGAGGCGGCGGAGGCGTTCGGCGTCATTGCGTCAACCCTTCATGGCGCACCAGGACACCCGGCGGTGGAGCCGTCGGCTGCGGTGTCTTGAGTGGAACAGAGCACTTAGTCGAAGCGCTTCGATGTTGCTGCGAGGTTAAGTGAACACCCAGGGGTGCACAAGGGTTGCTCCCAAGATTCCTCCGCAGCGCAGGAGGTGAGCTGTCCGTATGCGCTGCTTGAAATATCGGTGAAGGTGTCTTGACACCTGACGCGCATCGAATCAGCATCGAAGCGCTTCGAAAGCGCCTCTCCGCTCCATCGCAAGGGGAACCCTACGTGACCGCACAAACGCCTTCTGCGCCGCCTTTCCGCGATCCGCGACTGCCGTTCGCGAAGCGCATCGACGACCTGCTGGCGCGGCTCACCCCCGACGAGAAGGTCGGCTTCCTGTACCAGTACGCGCCCGCCGTGGAGCGCCTCGGCGTCGCCGCGTTCCGCACCGGCCAGGAGGCCCTGCACGGCGTCGCGTGGATGGGCCCGGCGACGGTCTTCCCGCAGGCGGTGGGCCTGGGCGCGACCTGGAACGAGGATCTCGTACGACGGGTCGGCGACGCGGTGTCCAAGGAGGTCCGCGCGATGCGGGCCCGCGACGACCGCGTCGGCCTCAACGTGTGGTCCCCGACGGTGAATCTGCTGCGCCACCCGCTGTGGGGCCGTAACGAGGAGGGCTACTCGGAGGACCCGAAGCTCACCTCGGCGATCGCCACCGCGTACACGCGCGGCCTGCGCGGCGACCACCCGACGTACTGGCGCACGGCGCCCGTCCTCAAGCACTGGCTGGCGCACAACAACGAGACGGGGCGCGACATCTCCTCGTCCTCGGTGCGCCCGCGCGTGCTGCACGAGTACGACCTGCGCGCCTTCCGCGAGACGGTCGAGGCGGGTGCGGTGGCGGGCGTGATGCCCGCCTACAACCTGGTCAACGGCCGTCCCAACCACGTGTCGCCGTATCTGCGCGAGCAGTTGCGCACCTGGACCGACGAGGACCTGCTGGTCTGCTCGGACGCGGGCGCGCCCTCCAACCTGGTCGACTCGGAGCACTACTTCGACACCCACGAGGAGGCGACGGCGGCCTCGCTGCTGGCCGGCGTGGACAGCTTCACCGATCACGGCACGGACGGTTCGACGATCGTGGCGCGGGTCCAGGGGGCGCTGGACCAGGACCTGTTGACCGAGGCCGACGTCGACGCGGCGGTCCGCAGGCAGCTCTCGGTGCGGTTCCGGCTCGGCGAGTTCGACCCGGCGCACGACCCGCACACCGGCACCGAGGACTTCGACACCCCGGCGCACCGGGCCCTCGCCCAGGAGGCCGCCGAACAGGCGGTGGTCCTCCTCAGGAACGACGACCTGCTGCCGCTGGCCCACGACACCCGCCTCGCCGTGGTCGGCCTGCTCGCGGACGAGTGCAAACTCGACTGGTACAGCGGCACGTTGCTCCACCGCTCCACCCCGCTGGAGGGTCTGTACGAGCGGTTCGGCGCCGAGCGCGTCGAGTTCGCGGAGGGCGTGGACCGGGTCCTGCTTCGGACCCTCCAAGGCGCCTTCCTGCACGTCCCTTCGGCCGATGTGCCGGACGAAGTGCGCGGCGCCGAGGGCGCGTTGGACCCGGCCCTCCTCGCCGGCCGCACCGACCTCCCCCCGCTGACCACCGACGCGACCGGCACCGAACTCGCCCTCGTCGACTGGGGCGAGGGCGTCCTCACCCTCCGCGCCCCGGACGGCCGTTACCTCTCGGTCGCCGACGACGGCTATGTCCGCGCCTCCGCCGACCAGCCCGGAGGCTGGGTCGTCCAGGAGACATTCCGCCTGGAACCCCACGAGAACGGTCACCTCCTGCTGCACCTCGGCACGGGTCGCCACGTCTCTGTCGCCGCCGACGGCGTGAAAGTTGCCGAAGAGGGCGCGGACGTCTTCGAGTTGGTGATGGCCGAGCGCGGCGAGGACGCGGTCGCCCGGGTCGCGGAGGCGGCGGACGTGGTGCTCGTCGTCGCGGGCAACGACCCGCACATCAACGGCCGCGAGACCGAGGACCGTACGACCCTGCGCCTCCCCGCCCATCAGGAACGCCTGCTGCGCGCGGCCCGCGCCGCGAACCCGAGCACGGTCCTGGCCCTGGTCTCCGCGTACCCGTACACGGTCGACCCGGCCGGCCTCCCGGCGATCCTGTGGACCGCCCACGGCGGCCAGGCGGCGGGCACCGCCCTCGCCCGCGTCCTCGCCGGGGACGTCTCCCCCGCCGGCCGCCTCCCCCAGACCTGGTACGCGTCCGACACCGACCTGCCCGACCTCCTCGACTACGACGTGATCGGCGGCCGTCAGACCTACCTCTACTTCGAGGGCACCCCGCTCTTCCCCTTCGGCCACGGCCTGTCCTACGCGTCCTTCGCGTACGGCGAGCTGACGGCACGGGTCGAACCGGGCGCGGTACGCGTGGAGTTCACGGTCACCAACACCGGGGACGTGACGGCGGACGAGGTCGCGCAGCTGTACACGCGCGCCGCCGAGCCCTCGGTCCCGCGTCCGCGCCGCGAACTGGCCGCACACCGGCGCGTGACGCTCGCCCCGGGTGAGACGGCGGACGTCTCCTTCGAAGTCCCGCTGTCCGCCTTCGCGTTCTGGGACGTGGCCCGGGGCGGACACCGTGTCGAACCGGGCCCCTACGACCTTCTCGTGGGCGCCTCCAGCGAGGACGTCCGGCTGCGGACGACGATGACGCTCGCCGGGGAGCCCGCGGTGGCGCGCCCGGTGCGTCAACAGGGGCTGTCCGCAGCGGACTTCGACGAGCAGAGCGGCACCGAGCTGGTCGATCTGACGAAGGTGTCCGGCGACGCGGTGGCGCCCACCGCCGGTGGCTCGGGCGAACTGCGCTATCTGGCCTGCGACTTCGGCGCCGGGACCAGGACGGTGGCGGTGCGGGTGGCCGGGCGCGGCACGGTGGAGCTGTGGACCGACGGCGGCACCGGGGCGCGGATGCACCTGAGCACGCCCACGGCAGGTCCCTACGACTACGTCACCCTCGAAGCGCCGTTCACCGTCGACGGCGTGCACGACCTGCACATCAGACTGCGCGGCCCGCTGCGGCTCGCGCACGCCGGCTTCTCCGGCTGAGGGTCCGGAAGCAGGTCGGCGGACAGGAGGGGCCCGGCACCGGAAGGCATCGGTGCCGGGCCCCTACCGGGAGCCTATATGAAAATGGTTACCGTTTACTAGAGCGCGAGCCCGGTCAGCACCAGCACCCGCTCGTAGGTGTAGTCGTCCATCGCGAACTTCACGCCCTCGCGGCCGACGCCGGACTGCTTGGCGCCGCCGTACGGCATCTGGTCGGCGCGGTAGGACGGGACGTCGCCGATCACGACACCGCCGACCTCGAGCGCGCGGTGGGCGCGGAAGGCGACCTGCACGTCGTGGGTGAACACCCCTGCCTGGAGGCCGTACTTGGAGTCGTTGGCGGCGGCGAAGGCGGCGGCCTCGCCGTCCACCTTCGTGACGGTCAGCACCGGTCCGAAGACCTCCTCGCAGGAGATCGTCGTGTCGGCCGGTACGTCGGTGAGGACGGTCGGGGCGTACGAGGCGCCGTCGCGCTTGCCGCCCGTGAGGAGCGTGGCGCCCGCCTCGACGGCCTCCTGGACCCACGACTCGACGCGCTGCGCGGCGGCCTCGCTGACCAGCGGCCCGACATCGGTCTTGTCGTCGCTCGGGTCACCGGTGACCTGGGCCTCGACGGCGGCGACTATGCGCGGGAGCAGCCGGTCGTAGACGGCGGCGTCGGCGATGACCCGCTGCACGGAGATGCAGGACTGGCCGCCCTGGTAGTTCGAGAAGGTCGCGATACGGGTCGCGGCCCAGTCGAGGTCGGCGTCGGAGGAGTAGTCCCCGAGGACCACGGCCGCGCCGTTGCCGCCCAGCTCCAGGGTGCAGTGCTTGCGCGGCACCGAGTCCATGATCGCGTAGCCGACCTTCTCCGAACCGGTGAAGGAGATCACCGGCAGCCGCTCGTCCTGGACGAGGGCGGGCATGTGGTCGTTGGCGACCGGGAGGATGCTCCACGAACCGGCGGGCAGCTCGGTCTCGGCGAGCAGATCGCCGATGACCAGGCCGGAGAGCGGGGTGGCCGGGGCCGGCTTGAGGATGATCGGGGCGCCGGCCGCGATCGCGGGGGCGATCTTGTGGGCGCAGAGGTTCAGCGGGAAGTTGAAGGGCGCGATGCCGAGGACGACGCCCTTCGGGAAGCGCCGGGTGAGGGCGAGCCGACCCTGGCCGCCGGCGTCGGTGTCGAGGCGCTGGGCCTCGCCGCCGTTGAAGCGCCGGGCCTCCTCCGCCGCGAACCGGAACACGGACACGGCACGGCCGACCTCACCGCGCGCCCACTTGATCGGCTTGCCGTTCTCGGCGGAGATCAGCTGCGCGATCTCCTCGGTGCGCTCGACGAGACGCCGGCTGACGTGGTCGAGGGCGGCGGCGCGGACATGGGCGGGGGTGGCGGCGAACTCGTCCCGTACGGCGTACGCGGCGGCCACCGCCTCCTCGACCTGCGCGTCGGTCGGCAGGCTGACCTTGCCGACGAGGCGTCCGTCCCAGGGGGAGGTGACGTCGAAGGTGTCGTCGCCGGTGGCCTGGCGGCCGGCGAGCCAGAAGGCGTGGGTGACTGCCACAGTTTCGTTGGGCATTGCGTGGGCCGGCCCTTCCGCGTTGGGGGTGCGTGTACTCGGTGCTTCTCGGTCCACCGTAGGGGCGGGGAAGCACGGGTGCGTTTGTCCGGGCCGTAGCAGTGCCGGCCGGGGACACTCCAGTTCGGCAGATGCCGTCACTCCGCCGCGGCGGTCGCCTTCAGCGCGAGCCACAGCTCCATCCGTACGTCCGGGTCGTCCAGGGAACGTCCGAGGATCTCCTCGACCCGCCGCATCCGGTAGCGCAGCGTGTGCCGGTGCACCCCGAGGTCGGCCGCCGCCGCGTCCCACTGACCGTGCCGGGACAGCCACGCCCGCAGCGAGGCGACGAGATCCCCGCGCCCGGTGGCGTCGTGCTCCGACAGCGGCCGTAGCAACCCGTCCGCGAAGGCCCGCACCGCGTCGTCCGCGAGTAGCGGCAGCACGGACCCGGCGGCCAGTTGCTCGTGCTCGACGAGCACGCGCCCGCGCCGCCGGGCGACGGACAGCGCCTGCTCGGCCTGCTTGTACGCGGCCGCCGCTGCGATGGGTCCCGCGGGTGCCGAGAGCCCCACGACCAGGTCGTCCTCGTCGCCGGCGCGCTCCCCGGTGGCCGAGGAGGCGCGCTCGGCCTCCAGCGTCGCCGCGTGCTCCCCGCACGCCTCGACCGCGGCACCGTCGTCGACGGCCAGCACCACCAGCCTCTGCGGCCCTTCCGGTACGACGAGCACGGCCTCGCCGGAGCGGGCCGCCGCCGACTCCACGACCTCGGCGAGCGCGTCCAGGGCGGCACCGTCGGCCGACTCGCCCACGACGATCCGGAACGGCGCGTCCAGCAACCCGCCGAACAGATCACCGGCCACCGCCCGCGCGTGGTCCGGCTGCCCGGCGAGCAGCATGCGGAGCACGGCCGCGCCGATCCGTTCCTGGGCGGCCTGGAGGGAGCGGGAGCGTTCGGTGGTGAGGGTCAGGAGGGCGATCGCGGAATGTACGGCGTAGCGCTCGGCCGTACCGAGCGCCGCCGCCGTCCCCACGGCGAGTGCGGCGCGGGGGCGGCGGCCGGTGCCGAGGGTGTGCAGCTCCACGCGGTCCTCGTTGTCCGGGCCGCCCACCACGGACGAGGCCGGGGCGGGCCGGTCGCGGAGCCGCTCCACGTCCGCCGTGAGCCGGGCGGCGCGGCGGCCCGCCCACTCCGGTGCGGTGGCGACGACGGCGCCGGACGCGTCGTAGAGCGCGGCCCAGCCGTCCACCTGCGCGGCGAGTGCGGTGAGAAGGCCCTCGGGGCCGTCGGTGAGGGCCTGTCGGGTGAGCTCGCGCTGGGCGGCGAACCCGGCGGTGACGGAGCGGTACTGGTCGGCGGCGATCGCCGCGGAGACGGCCTTGCTGATCGCGATGAAGGGGGTGCGGCGGGGAACTTCGAGGAGCGGCAGCCCCTCTTCCTGGGCGGTGGCGACGAGTGCCTCGGGGATCTCGTCGTAGTTGACCCCGACGGCGAACCCGAGCCCTACGACCCCCGCGCCCACCAGCCGCTTCACATACCGCCGCATGGCCTTCGCGTCCTCCGCGTCCAGCTTCAGCGCGGTGATCAGCAGCAGCTCGCCGCCCTCCATGTACGGCACCGGATCCGCCAGCTCACTGGCATGCACCCACCGCACGGGCACGTCCAGGTGGTCCTCGCCGGCGCGCACGGTGAGCTTGAGCGCGGAGTGGTGGACGAGGGAGGCGAGCGTGGGGGGCATGGTGCCTTCAGGTGGAGGAAGAACCGTCGATCATGTCGATCTTTTGGCCGTGGCGTATGAACTGCCTTTGGCGATTCTGCCTCACCGTATGGTCGGGCGTACTCGTATGTCCGGTTCAGAGGCCCTGTGCCCGCAGATCGACCAGCAGCGGCGGTGCGTGCTCGCCCTTCACGCTGGTCAGCGACAGGACGGCATGACCGGCCGGGACACCGTGCGCCAGTTCGGACGCGGACCAGCGTTCGCGCTCGACCTGGCGGACGGTGACGGCCTCCGTGGTCACGGCCTTGCCGGTGATCAGCTTGCGGAGGGCATGGATCGCGCGGGTCATGGGCTGGTCGGCGAAGACGGTGTGCTTGGCGACGTCCGTGGTCTCCACCCACTCGGTGCCCCAGGCGTGCGCGAAGCGGCTGCCGTCCCAGGTGGTGACCCCGGCCAGCGCCATCCGGCAGCCGACGGCGCCGTACAGCGGGCCGTGCAGTGCCTCGGGCACATCGCCGACGGTGCGCAGGGCGAGGACGACACCCGCGTCCTCGGAGCGCAGCCGCTGGATCCGGCGCAGCGACTCGGTGCTCACCGTGCCGGTGGCGTCGTCGAGGACGAGGCAGGCGAAATGCCCGCGCTCACGGCCGCGGACCACCGCGGCGAACTGTGCGAGGACCAGCCGGGTCAGCAGCCGGCCCGCCTCGTCGTGCCCGTGCTCGGGCAGGTCGATCCGGACCCGCAGCGGATGGTGGGCGACGGCCCGCAGCGAGAACGGCCGTACGGTCCCGTCCCCCGCCCCGAAGAACTCGGCGAACACCGGGCGGTCCAGCAGCGCCAGCCGGTCGGCGAGAGCCTGGCCGGGGTCGTTTCCCCCGCCGGCGTGGCGCATGCGCGAGTCGAGTTCGCGGCGCATCACGCCGTGCTGCTCGCCGGTGAGGGCCGCACCCAGCTCAGCCAGCACCCTCGGCTCGCCCTCGAAGAGTTCGCGCAGCACGGGCAGCGTGGGGAACCTGCCGTAGGCGGCCCGGTACGGCCCGAGGAACTGGGACAGGGCGGCGGCGGCCCGCTGGGTGTCCACACTGTCGAGGTCGCCGACGAGCGCCTCCGCGAGGAGGGCGGCGGCTTCGTCGGGATCGTGGGACTCGGCGTACGGGTCGAGGTCGTATACGGAGGCCGGGTCGCCGACGCGGACGATCACGTCGAACGCGTCGTCCGGGCCGAGTGGTGTACCGGCGGCGCACACCGCGACGACGGCGCACCGGCCGGTGAGGGCCTGTAGGGCGAGGCTCTCGACCAGCGGCCGCACCACGTGCCGCGTCTTGCCCGAACCCGAGGGTCCGACGACGAGCAGTGAGGTCCCCAGGGTGTCCGGACCGAGCGCGGTGCCGACGCCTCGGTAGGCGAGCGGGATGCGCTCGCCCGGCGCCCAGGTCCCGATCCGCACCTGGGCGGCGAGCAGGTCGTGCCGCGCGTTGCGGCCGGGCAGGTCGCGGGCGCCGGAGGGGTGGGTCCAGGCGCCGCCCCCGGAACGCAGCACGGTGTTGGTGAAGGACGCGAGGTCGCCGTTCCGCCGGGCCCGCGTCCAGGCGTGCTCGACGCGCGCGCAGTCCACGTCGTTCATCCGCCCCGCCAGCACCTCGGCGGTGAGGACGTCGGCGGCCTCGAACTGGCCGGCCTCCCGCAGCTCGGGCCAGCGCGCCCGTGACCCGGCGGCCGGACCCTGCTCGGGGACCGCGGTCGCAGCCGCGGGGTCGGCAGTGGCGTACCGCTCCCGGAGAAGGGGCAGCCAGCCGCCGATGCGGGCGAACGGCCAGACGACCAGCACGCCGATGACCAGGTAGAGGAGGTTGCCCACCAGCGGTGTGGAGATGAAGTCGTAGCCGCCCGGGAAGAGGTTGACGAGGTGGTACACCGGACCGGCGACCGGCAGCGCGTCCCAGCCGACGCCGGGGTAGAGCTTCGGGATCACGACCAGGTTCTCGGCGATCACGGCGCCCAGCAGGGCGAGCAGCGCCCTGGCCGGCTGCGGGCGGCGGGTGACGACGTGCCGGATGATCTCCGGCCAGCTCCCCAGGCGCCCCATGCCGTATACGAGGATGCCGAAGAAGACGCCGTCGGCGACCGTCACGGCGTCGAGGCCCTTGCCCTTGGGGGACGTGGTGCCGGCCCACCACCAGTCGCTCGGGGTGAGCACCCGCAGCAGGGCCCATTGGTAGGGGATGCTGCCGTGCTTCCACAGGGACCAGAGGATCATGCCGACGGCGAGTGGGACGACGACGCCGACGATGGTGATCGGTGACAGCCGTTCCGTCTTCCGCTCCGGCTTGGGCACGCGGTAGCCGAAGCGCCAGATGCCGGGGCCGGCAGCGGGCCGGGGTTCGTCGAGCCAGTCGGCCACGGTGGGACCGGCCGCGGTCGGCGCATGCACCGGCCGAGGCGGCACCCCCCGCTGGCCGGGCATGTCCGGCGGTCCCGCCGGACGCGGCACAGGGTTGGCCTGTGTGTGGTGCGCGTCCCGCGTTCCGTCGCTGTCCATCGTCCTCGCCCTCGCCCCTTGACCAGCCGTTCCGTGCACCGTCAGCGAGTCAATCTAACGCGCCGGGAAGGGGAGTTCACCGTTTACGCGGCCGGGCGCGCAGCGAACCCCGGCATCCCGGCACTGTCCATGGCGGACAACCGGCGGCGCCGACACCGCCCACATGGAGCATGCCCACCCCCGGTCACCCGCCCTAGCCTGCGAGAAGAGAAGAAAAGCGTCCGCACCACCCCAGGAGCCCCTCATGACCGCACTTCCGCAGGAGCGCCGCGTCGTCACCGCCATCCCCGGCCCGAAGTCGCAGGAACTCCAGGCCCGCCGTACCGCCGCGGTCGCGGCCGGTGTGGGCTCCGTGCTGCCCGTGTTCACCGCCCGCGCGGGCGGCGGGATCATCGAGGACGTCGACGGGAACCGGCTGATCGACTTCGGTTCCGGCATCGCCGTGACCAGCGTCGGCGCGTCCGCCGAGGCCGTCGTCCGCCGTGCGTCGGCGCAGCTCGCCGACTTCACCCACACCTGTTTCATGGTCACGCCCTACGAGGGGTACGTCGAGGTCGCGGAGGCGCTCGCCGAGCTGACCCCGGGCGACCACGCCAAGAAGTCCGCGCTGTTCAACTCCGGCGCCGAGGCCGTCGAGAACGCCGTGAAGATCGCGCGGGCGTACACCAAGCGGCAGGCCGTCGTCGTGTTCGACCACGGCTACCACGGCCGGACCAACCTGACCATGGCGCTGACCGCGAAGAACATGCCGTACAAGAACGGCTTCGGGCCGTTCGCGCCCGAGGTGTACCGCGTGCCGGTGGCCTACGGCTACCGCTGGCCGACCGGTCCCGACAACGCCGGTGCCGAGGCCTCCGCGCAGGCCATCGACATGATCAACAAGCAGATCGGCGCGGACAACGTCGCCGCGATCATCATCGAGCCGGTCCTCGGCGAGGGCGGCTTCATCGAGCCCGCGAAGGGCTTCCTGCCGGCGCTGAGCAAGTTCGCCGCCGACAACGGCATCGTCTTCGTCGCCGACGAGATCCAGTCCGGGTTCTGCCGTACGGGCCAGTGGTTCGCGTGCGAGGACGAGGGTGTCGTCCCGGACCTGATCACCACCGCGAAGGGCATCGCGGGCGGCCTGCCGCTCGCCGCCGTCACCGGTCGCGCCGAGATCATGGACGCCGCGCACTCCGGCGGCCTGGGCGGCACGTACGGCGGCAACCCGGTCGCCTGCGCCGGTGCGCTCGGCGCGATCGAGACGATGAAGGAGCTGGACCTCAACGCCAGGGCGAAGAACATCGAGTCGGTCATGAAGACCCGGCTCGGCGCCATGGCGGAGAAGTTCGACATCATCGGCGAGGTCCGCGGACGCGGCGCGATGATCGCGATCGAGCTGGTCAAGGACCGTACGACCAAGGAGCCGAACCCGGAGGCGACCGCCGCGCTCGCCAAGGCCTGCCACCAGGAGGGGCTGCTGGTCCTGACCTGTGGCACCTACGGCAACGTGCTGCGCTTCCTGCCCCCGCTGGTCATCGGCGAGGACCTGCTGAACGAGGGACTCGACATCATCGAGCAGGCGTTCGCACGTATCTGAGCCACTTCCGCGACCGCGTCGGGCCCTCCTCACGCGCACGTCCCGGCCACGGGGATCACGTGGCTCCCGCACGGGAGTCACGCCCCTCGCGCCCCATCCGCCCCAGCCCTTTCACCCACGGTGATTCCAGGGCCGGGGCGGCGGGCGTCGGGCCGTGTGAAGAAGGTGTGCGGGGTGCATGACGGGACGCGATTCCGCCTGTCGTACCCGCCACCCCTGCCGTAGGTTCTACCCAGATGAGAGATACACCCCGCCCACAGGGGACTGTGGGCGACTTCAGGCCGGGGCCTCCCCAGCTTCGACCTGGTCGTGCCCTCGCGCACACAACCGGGGCCTCTGGCTCCGAATCTCCTCACCGATCGGACAGTCGCCCGCCCCAAACCCCCCGGGGCGGCCGACCAACCGATCCGGACGGCCACCCCGGAACCACCCCCCCTGTTCCGGGGTGGCCGACCTCCTTCTTCTGGCCGCTTCTCGCCCTTCCCACGCTGCTGTTCGCGGTGATCACCTGGCAGGTCGCGGCCGACGGCCCCCTCCTCCGCCTGGACTCCGGCCTCAGCCGCGTCCTCGTCCACCCGGACCGCGCATCCGAACTCCTCGCCGACCTCGGCAACATCCAGGTCGCGGTCCCGGTCCTCGTCGCGGCACTCGTCCACGTCGGCCGGCGCGGCCGTGCCAGTGGTATGGACCGCTGGTGGCTGCCGCCTCTCGCGGCGGCCGTGCTGATGGCCCTGGTCCCGGCGATCGTCGTCCCCCTCAAGGAACTGACCGCCCGCGGCGGCACCCCGGCGGTCCCGCCCGGCACCGGCTACTACCCCTCGGGTCACACGGCCACCGCGATGATCGCGTACGGCTCCGCGACGCTGCTCCTCCTCCCCTGGCTGCGGACGGTGCACGCGCGCCGTGAACTGGTCGTCGCCTGCGCCCTGTTGGTCGCCGGCGTCAGCTTCGGCCTGGTCCGCCGGGGCTACCACTGGCCACTGGACGTCGTGGCCAGCTGGTGCCTCGGTACGGTGCTGCTCGCGTCGTTCCGGCTCTTCCTCGGCCGCTTCCGCGGCGGGCCTCAGCCGAAGTAGCCGTCGAACGTCTTCTGGAACTCCCCGTTCGAGTACCGGTCCCAGTTGATCGACCAGGTCATCAGGCCGCGCAGGGCCGGCCAGCTGCCGTGGGTCGCGTAGGAGCCGCAACTCACCTTCTTCGTCAGGCAGTCCAGGGTCTTGGTGACCTCGGCCGGGGCGACATAGCCGTTGCCCGCGTTGACCGACGCCGGCATGCCGATGGCGATCTGGTCCGGGCGCAGGGCCGGGAACATGTTGTTCGTGTCGCCCGCCACCGGGAAGCCCGTGAGCAGCATATCCGTCATCGCGATGTGGAAGTCGGCGCCGCCCATGGTGTGGTACTGGTTGTCGAGCCCCATGATCGGCCCCGAGTTGTAGTCCTGGACGTGCAGCAGCGTGAGGTCGTCGCGCAGGGCGTAGATGACGGGCAGATACGCCCCGCACCTCGGGTCCTGGCCGCCGAACTTGCCGGTGCCGTAGAACTGGTAGCCCATCTGCACGAAGAACGTCTCCGGTGCCATGCTCAGCACGAACTTCGAGCCGTACCTGGCCTTCAGGGTCTTCAGGGCCGAGATCAGGTTGACCACCACGGGAGTCGTGGGGCTCTTGAAGTTGGTGTCGCTCGCGTCGAGGGAGAGCGAGTGGCCCTCGAAGTCGATGTCGAGGCCGTCGAGGCCGTAGGTGTCGATGATGTTGGAGACCGAGGAGACGAAGGTGTCCCTCGCCGCCGTGGTGGTCAGTTGGACCTGGCCGTTGGCGCCGCCTATGGAGATCAGCACCTTCTTCCCCGCCGCCTGTTTGGCCTTGACGGCCGCCTTGAAGTCGGCGTCGCTCTCGACGTTCGCGCACTCGGTGACCGGGCAGCGGTTGAAGCGGATGTCGCCGGAGGTGGCGGAGGTGGGTTCACCGAAGGCCAGGTCGATGACGTCCCAGCTGTCGGGGACGTCGGCGAGGCGTGTGTAGCCGGAGCCGTTGGCGAAGCTCGCGTGGAGGTAGCCGACCAGGGCGTGGGTGGGCAAGCCGGTGCCGGGGCCCGAGCCGGTGGACGTCTTGGCGGTGACCGCCGTCGACTTCGCGGACTCGCCCGCGTCGTTCACCGCGGTGACCTGGAAGCTGTACGACGTCGAGGCCGACAGTCCGCTCACGGTGGCCGAAGTGCCGCTCGCCGTCTGGACCTTGACGCCGTCGCGGTAGATCGCGTAGCCGGTCGCGCCGGTGACGGCGGACCAGGACAGGGCGACAGAGGAGGAGGTCACGGTGCCCGCGGCGAGGCCCGTCGGGGTGGCGGGCGGCTGTCCCACGGTGCCTGCCGGGCCGGTGAGGGAGATGTCGTCGGCGTAGTAGGCGCCGGTGGCGTACCAGCCGTGGGTGTAGATCGTGACCTTGGTGGTGGACGGGCCGGTGCGGAAGCCGGTCGTCAGCTGCTGCCAGTCGGGGGCCGATTGGGTCCAGGTGGAGACGTCGGTGGTGCCGGTGCCGCTCGCGCCGAGGTAGACGTAGCTGCCGCGTACGTAACCGGCAAGCGCGTACTGGGAGTTGGGCTGCACGGTCACCGTCTGCGCGCACTGGGCGTAGTCGTTGCCGGCCGGGGTCGCCTGCAACGCCGAACTGCCGCCGTGTACGGGCGACTTGACCGCCGTACCGCTGTTCGCGGAACAGGTCCAGCTGTCGAGGCCCGCTTCGAAGCCTCCGTTCCTCGCCAGGTCCGCGTCGGCCGCACGGGCGGCCGACGAGAGCGCGGTGATGCCGGACACGGCCAGGGCCGCGGCCGCGAACACGGCGAGAACAGGTCTGGTGCGATCCACAAGTGCCTCCGGGCATGGGGGAGATGGAGGGGTGGAGCGCGCCCAATTTGGTCCAGACCAATTGCCGTTGTCAAGATGTCCGGTGTCGGGACCTCTGCCGACGGGTCAGTCGGCGGTCATCCGTCCTCCCCTTCCGTGGCCAGCCCCGCCGCCGCCTCGTGCATGGCGAGTTCGAGGAGTGCGGGGTCGGTGAGGGTGCCGGAGCCGTCCGGCGGAACCAGCCAGCGGACTCCCCCGGTCGACCGGCCGGGGTACGGCACGACGATCCAGGTGCCGAGCCCCGCCGTACGGATACCGGTGCCCAGCCAGCGGGCCGCGGTGCCGGGCGGTACGAGGAAACCCATCCGTGCGTCGCCGAAGTCGGCGAGCACCGGGCCCAGTTGATCGATGACCCTGGTGAGCACATCGAGCGTGGGATAGCCGAGCTCACCCGGCAGGATGAGTACGTCCCAGGCCTTGCCGGCGGGCAGCAGCGCGACCCCGAGGGGGTTGCGCTCCCATTCCCAGCGGCAGGCCTCCGGATCCGGAGCTACGGATGCCAGCCACTCGACGGCCGTCTTCGCCCCAGTCATGAGGAGACCTCCCTTTCTCATGTCGACGCCGGTCGCGTCATAGGAGAGAGGGAGGTCGGCGGCGGGCATTACGCGGGTTCGGGCACCACGAAGGAGTGAACCGGATCACACCCGCCGGTCGAGCACGGGTCAGCTGTCGAAGCCGAGGCCCAGCCTGTCCATCGTCTTCAGCCACAGATTGCGTCGCCCGCCATGGGAATCGGCGTGCGCCAACGACCACTTGGTGAGCGCGATGCCGGTCCAGGCGAAGGGCTCGGGCGGGAAGGGCAGCGGCTTCCTGCGGACCATCTCCAGTTCCGTGCGCTCGGTCCGCTCCCCCGCGAGCAGGTCCAGCATCACGTCCGCGCCGAAGCGGGTGGCGCCGACGCCAAGGCCGGTGAAGCCCGCCGCGTACGCGACCTTGCCCTGGTGGGCGGTGCCGAAGAACGCCGAGAAGCGCGAGCAGGTGTCGATCGCGCCGCCCCACGCGTGGCTGAAGCCCAGCCCCTCCAGCTGCGGGAAGCAGGTGAAGAAGTGCTCGGCGAGCTTGGCGTACGTCTCCGGCCGGTCGTCGTACTCGGCGCGGACCCGGCCGCCGTAGGGATAGATCGCGTCGTAACCGCCCCACAGGATGCGGTTGTCGGCGGAGAGCCGGAAGTAGTGGAACTGGTTCGCCGAGTCGCCGAGGCCCTGGCGGTTCTTCCAGCCGATCGACGCCAGCTGGTCGGCGGAGAGCGGCTCGGTCATCAGGGCGTAGTCGTAGACCGGGACGGTGTACGGGCGGACGCGCTTGACCAGGTTCGGGAAGACGTTGGTGCCGAGCGCGACCCGGCGGGCACGGACCGAGCCGTACGGAGTGCGTACGGCCATGCCGGCGCCGTACGGCTTGAGAGCGACGGCGGGCGTGTGTTCGTAGATCCGGACGCCGAGCTGGAGGCAGGCGCGCTTCAACCCCCAGGCCAGTTTGGCCGGGTTGAGCATCGCGACGCCCCGGCTGTCGTACAGGCCGGCCAGGAAGGTCGGGGAGGCGACCTGTTCGCGGACCGCGTCGGCGTCCAGGAACTCGGTGCCGTCGGCGAGGCCCTGGCTCTCCAACTCGCCGTACCAGTCGTGGAGTTCCTCGGCCTGGTGCGGTTCGGTGGCGACGTCGATCTCGCCGGTGCGCTCGAACTCGCAGTCCAGGGAGTAGCGGGCGACCGCGCTCTCGATCGCGTCGAGGTTGCGGGCGCCCAGCTCCTCCAGCTTGTGGATCTCGTCGGGCCAGCGGGTGAGGCCGTTGGAGAGTCCGTGGGTGAGCGAGGCGGCGCAGAATCCGCCGTTGCGGCCCGAGGCGGCCCAGCCCACCTCGCGGCCCTCCACCAGCACCACGTCCCGCCGCGGGTCGCGCTCTTTCGCGAGGAGCGCGGTCCACAGTCCGCTGTAACCGCCGCCGACGACCAGCAGATCGCAGGTCTCGCCGCCGGTGAGCGCGGGTTCGGGGTCGGGCCTGCCGGGGTCGTCCAGCCAGAACGGCATCGGCCGGGCTTCGGAAAGAGACTTTGTCCAGCGTGTCATGGCGCTCGGGGCCATGATGTCAACTCCCTACAGGGTTCACAGGGTTGGTGCGTATTCCGCGGTCAGGCCTTCACCTTGTTGCGGCGGTTGGTGATCGCCATCGAGACGAGCACCAACAGTACGGCGATGAGGAACATGGTCGTACCGATGACATTGATCTGAACGGGTGTGCCGCGCTGTGCCGAACCCCAGACGAACATGGGGAAGGTGACGGTCGAGCCCGCGTTGAAATTGGTGATGATGAAATCGTCGAAGGAGAGCGCGAAGGAGAGCAGCGCGCCCGCCGCGATTCCGGGGGCCGCGATGGGCAGGGTGACGCGCAGGAACGTCTGCACCGGGCCGGCGTAGAGGTCCTGGGCGGCCTGTTCCAGGCGGGGGTCCATCGACATCACGCGGGCCTTGACGGCGGTGACGACGAAGCTGAGGCAGAACATGATGTGGGCGATCAGGATGGTGTAGAAGCCCAGCTGGGCGCCCATGTTGAGGAACAGGGTGAGCAGCGAGGCCGCCATGACGACCTCGGGCATCGCCATCGGCAGGAAGATCAGCGAGTTGATCGCGCCGCGGGCACGGAAGCGGTAGCGGACCAGCGCGAAGGCGATCATCGTGCCGAGCAGGGTGGCGCCGATGGTCGCCCAGACGGCGATCTGGAGGCTGATGGAGAGCGAGCCGCACATGTCGGCGACACCGCACGGCTTCTTCCAGGCGTCCAGGGAGAACTGCTGCCACTCGTAATTGAAGCGGCCCTTCGGTTTGTTGAAGGAGAACACCGTGACGATGACGTTCGGAAGGAGGAGATATCCGAGGGTCAACAGCCCCGCGATGACGACGAGATGGCGCTTGAACCAGCGTACGACGGCCATTTAGACCAGATCCTCCGTCCCGGACTTGCGAATGTAGAGGGTCACCATGGCGAGAATGGCGGCCATGAGGATGAAGGAGAGTGCCGCCGCCGTCGGGTAATCCAGAATGCGCAGGAATTGCGTCTGGATGACGTTTCCGATCATGCGGGTGTCGGTGGAGCCGAGGAGTTCGGCGTTGACGTAGTCACCGGCCGCCGGAATGAAGGTCAGCAGGGTGCCGGAGACGACGCCGGGCATCGACAGCGGGAAGGTGACCTTGCGGAAGGTGGTGAACGGCTTGGCGTACAGGTCGCCGGCCGCCTCGTGCAGCCGTCCGTCGATGCGCTCCAGCGAGGTGTAGAGCGGAAGCACCATGAACGGCAGGAAGTTGTACGTCAGTCCGCACACCACCGCGAGGGGTGTGGCCAGCACGCGGTCGCCGGAGGTCCAGCCGAGCCAGTTGGTGACGTCCAGGACGTGCAGGGTGTTGAGGATGCTGACGACCGGGCCGCTGTCCGCGAGGATCGTCTTCCAGGCGAGCGTGCGGATCAGGAAGCTGGTGAAGAACGGCGCGATCACCAGGATCATGATCAGGTTCCGCCAGCGTCCCGCGCGGAACGCGATGAGGTACGCCAGCGGGTAGCCCAGCAGCAGACAGAGGATCGTCGCGGCGGCGGCGTAGAAGACCGAGCGCAGGAACTGCGGCCAGTACTCGGACAGCGCGTCCCAGTAGGTGGCGAAGTGCCAGGTGACCTTGTAGCCGTTCTCCAGGGAGCCCGTCTGGATCGACGTGGAGCCCTGGTAGATCATCGGCAGCGCGAAGAAGACGATCAGCCAGAGAATGCCGGGCAGCAGCAGCCAGTACGGCGTCCAGCGGCCCCTCTTCCTGCGCGGCGGCTTCTCCTCCGGCGCGGGCGCCAGGGGCGGCGCCTCGGTGACAGCGGCCATCAGGCGGCCTCCTCCTCGACGTCGACACCGGCGTCGATGTCCTGGGCCGCGTCCAGCCCGAAGGTGTGGGCCGGGTTCCAGTGCAGGACGACCTCGGCGCCGGGCCGCAGCCGGGCGTCACGGTCGATGTTCTGGGCGTAGACCTCGAACTCGGGGCAGACCGGGCTGTCGATGACGTACTGGGTGGAGACGCCGATGAAGCTGGAGTCGGCGATCGTGCCGGTGATGCGGTTGCGGCCGGCCGGGATCTCGCCGGCGTCGTCGGCGTGCGTGAGGGTGATCTTCTCCGGGCGTACGCCGACCAGGACCTTGCCGCCGGTCGTGGTGGGCGCGGAACATCGCGACTCGGGCAGGACGAGCTTGCCGCCGCCCGCCTTGAGGATGATGTCCTCGCCGCTCTTGGAGTCGACCTCGGCCTCGATGAGGTTCGAGGTGCCGAGGAAGTTGGCGACGAAGGTGGTGTTCGGGTTCTCGTAGAGGTCGCTGGGCGAGCCGAGCTGCTCGACGCGGCCCGCGTTCATCACGGCGACCGTGTCGGCCATGGTCATGGCCTCCTCCTGGTCGTGCGTGACGTGCACGAAGGTGATGCCGACCTCGGTCTGGATGCGCTTGAGCTCCAGCTGCATCTGACGGCGCAGCTTGAGGTCGAGGGCGCCGAGGGGCTCGTCGAGGAGGAGCACCTTGGGGTGGTTGATCAGGGCGCGGGCGACGGCGACACGCTGCTGCTGGCCGCCGGAGAGCTGGTGCGGCTTCTTCCGTGCCTGCTCGCCGAGCTGGACCAGGTCGAGCATGTCCTCGACCTGCTTCTTCACCGACTTGATGCCGCGCCGGCGCAGACCGAAGGCGACGTTCTCGAAGATGTCGAGGTGCGGGAAGAGGGCGTACGACTGGAAGACGGTGTTCACCGGCCGCTTGTAGGGCGGGAGATGGCCGACCTCCTGGTCGCCGAGGAACACGGTGCCGGCGGAAGGTTCCTCCAGGCCCGCGATCATGCGCAGGGTGGTGGTCTTGCCGCAGCCGGAGGCGCCGAGCAGGGCGAAGAAGGAGCCCTGGGGCACGGTCAGGTCGAGCGGGTGCACGGCGGTGAAGGAGCCGTAGGTCTTGCTGATGCCGGAGAGGCGGACGTCGCCGCTGGTGTCCGTGGTGTTCATCGTCGTCACGCCCCTGTGAGCTTTGCGAACTTCTGCTGGTATGCCGTCTCTTCCTTCGAGCTCAGTGAGCGGAAGGCGTGGGACTTGGCCGCCATGGCCTTGTCGGGAAGGATCAGCGGGTTGCTCGCCGCCGACTTGTCGATCTTGGCGAGATACGGCTTCACGTCCGCGACCGGGCTGACGTAGTTCACGTAGGCGGCGAGTTCGGCGGCCGGCTCGGGCTCGTAGTAGTAGTCGATGAGCCGCTCGGCGTTCGTCTTGTGACGCGCCTTGTTGGGGATCAGCATGTTGTCGGTCGACGTCATGTAGCCGGCGTCGGGGATGACGTAGCCGACGTCCGGGTTGTCCGCCTGGAGCTGGACGATGTCGCCGCCCCAGGCGACGCACGCGGCGAAGTCGCCCTTGGTGAGGTCGGACGTGTAGTCGTTGCCGGTGAAGCGGCGGATCTGGCCCCGGTCGACGGCCTTCTGGAGGCGGGCGATGACGGCGTCGTAGTCGTCGGTGGTGAACTTCGCGGGGTCCTTGCCCATGTCGAGCATGGTCATGCCGACGCTGTCGCGCATCTCGGTGAGGAAGCCGACGCGGCCCTTGAGCTTGGGGTTGTCGAGGAGGTCGGAGATCGACTTCACCTCGATGCCGTCGAGCGCCTTCTTGTTGTAGGCGATGACGGTCGAGATGCCCTGCCATACGTACGAGTACGCCCGGCCCGGGTCCCAGTCGGGGCTGCGGAACTGGTCCGACAGGTTGGCGTAGGCGTGCGGCAGGTTCGAGGCGTCCAGTTTCTGGACGTAGCCGAGGCGGATCATGCGGGCGGCCAGCCAGTCGGTGAGGACGATCAGGTCGCGGCCGGTGGGCTGGCCGGCGGCGAGCTGCGGCTGGATCTTGCCGAAGAACTCGTCGTTGTCGTTGATGTCCTCGGTGTACTTGACCTTGATGCCGGTCCGCTTGGTGAACGCCTCCAGCGTCGGGCGGTGGTTGCCGCTGTCGTCCGTGTCGATGTACTCGGGCCAGTTGGAGAAGTCGATCTCCTTCTCCTTGGCCGAGTGGTCGTCGGCGGAGACACCGCCCTGCGTCTTGCCTGCCGCGGGGATCCCGCAGCCGCTCAGGGCCCCGAGTCCGCCGACCGCGAGCGCGCCGCCGGCGGAGGCGCGCAGCACCGAACGGCGGGTCATCGCGGACCGGCTCTTGCGGAAACTGCGCCGCGCGGCGGCCACTTCGGCCGGGGTCAGGCGGTCGGGCTCGTACTGCTTCATGCGCGTGCTGCCCTTTCGGGAGGAGACGGCCGCGGCTCGGGCGGCCGTCAGTTCTGCTATCGGTCCCCGAAGATCGTGCGGTGCCAGTCCTTGCGGGCCACCGCCGTGTTGTCGAACATGACGTGCTTGATCTGGGTGTACTCCTCGAACGAGTAGGCGGACATGTCCTTGCCGAAGCCGGACGCCTTGTATCCGCCGTGAGGCATCTCGCTGATGATCGGGATGTGGTCGTTGATCCACACGCAGCCGGCCTTGATCTCGCGGGTCGCGCGATTGGCCCGGTACACGTCCCGGCTCCACGCGGAGGCCGCGAGGCCGTACGGAGTGTCGTTGGCGAGCGCGATGCCCTCGTCGTCGGTGTCGAAGGGCAGGACCACCAGCACCGGGCCGAACAGCTCGGACTGCACGATCTCGCTGTCCTGCGCGGCGTCCGCGACCAGGGTGGGGCGATAGTACGCGCCGTTCTTGAGCTCTCCCTGAGGAGCCTCGCCGCCGGTCACCACGCGCGCGTAGTCACGCGCCCGGTCGACGAAACCGGCGACGCGGTCGCGCTGCGCATGCGAGATCAGCGGCCCGAGGTCGGTGCCCGGGGCGAACGGATCGCCGACCCGGACGCTCGCCATGAGGGCGGCCGTCTTCTGGACGAACGCGTCGTAGAGGGGCCGCTGCACGTACGCGCGCGTGGCGGCCGTGCAGTCCTGCCCGGTGTTGATGAGCGAACCGGCGACGGCTCCGTTGACGGCGGCGTCGAGATCGGCGTCGTCGAAGACCACGAAGGGTGCCTTGCCGCCCAGCTCCAGGTGGATGCGCTTGACGGTGGCGGTCGCGATCTCCGCGACGCGCTTGCCGACGGCGGTGGACCCGGTGAAGGACGTCATGGCCACGTCGGGGTGACCGACGAGGTGCTCACCGGCCTCCTTGCCCGAGCCGGTGACGATGTTGATGACACCGTCCGGGATGCCCGCCTCGGTGGCGGCCTGGGCGAACATCAGCGAGGTGAGCGGGGTCAGCTCGGCGGGCTTCAGCACGATCGTGTTGCCCGCGGCGATCGCCGGAAGGATCTTCCAGGCGGCCATCTGGAGGGGATAGTTCCAGGGCGCGATGGAACCGACGACACCGATGGGTTCACGGCGTACGTACGACGTGTGGTCGCCGGAGTACTCCCCCGCCGACTGTCCCTGAAGATGCCGTGCGGCACCGGCGAAGAAGGCCGTGTTGTCGATCGTCCCGGGGACGTCGAACTCACGGGTCAGCTTGAGGGGCTTGCCGCACTGAAGGGACTCGGCGCGGGCGAAGTCGTCGGCGCGCTCGGCGAGCACGGCGGCGAAACGGTGCAGCGCGTCCGAGCGCTCGCCGGGCGTGCTGCCCGACCAGCCCGGGAACGCGGCACGCGCGGCTGCCACGGCGGCGTCCACGTCGTCCGTCCCGGCCAGCTCGTACGTGTATACGTCCTCGCCGGTGGCCGGGTCGACGACGGCATGGGTGCGGCCCGAGGTGCCCTTCGTCAGGCGGCCCGCGATGAACTGCGCGCCGTCCGCGAAGTACTCCTGTGCGGGGAATCGTTCCGGGGTCTCGCTGCCCGGGTGGTGCATGTCGCTCTCCTCCGCCTTCGCCCCGCTTCGTCCGCTGGCGGGTGGCGTAGCTCCAGCTCGATTTGAATGCCGATCCTGACAGAGCAAAGGGACTCCAACAAGTGATTCCGTTGTTGCCTTTTGGTTACGCGACGGAATCTGTCGACCAGGTGTCGAGTCCTCATGGAAAAGGGGGGACGGAGTGTCAGTGGTGCCTGCAAGACTCGCGTGTATGGACGAGATCACGGGGAAGCTCGCGGCGGGGGCCGCGGGAGAGATCGATTCCCAGGAAGCCCTGATCAGGGAAGTGCGCGCGGGGGCGAGGGTCAAGTACCTGCACTTCTGGGGACACCGGCCGCGCCCGGACGGCCGCGTGGGCGCGAGCTGTCTGAGCCAGTGGTGGCCGTCGCCGTTCACGGTGGACGGGGTCACGTATGCGACCGCCGAGCACTGGATGATGGCGGGAAAGGCGCGGCTGTTCGGCGACGGGGACGCGCTGGCGCGGGTGCTGGCCGCGGGGCATCCGTCTCAGGCGAAGCGCGCGGGGCGGCTGGTGCGGGGGTTCGACGAGGAGGTCTGGGCGCGGGAGCGGTTCGGGATCGTCGTCGAGGGGAGTGTCCGTAAGTTCTCGGCGGACGCGGAGTTGCGGGGGTTCTTGCTGGGGACGGGCGAGCGCAGCGAGATGGGGGTCCCCCCGGCCGAAGGCTGGGGGAGGGTGCTCGTGGAGGCGAGTCCTGTTGACCGGGTGTGGGGGATCGGGCTTGCCGCGAATGATGTGGCGGCGGGGGATCCTGAGCGGTGGCGGGGGCCCAATTTGTTGGGGTTTGCGTTGATGGTGGCTCGGGAGCGGTTGCGGGAGGGGTGACCCGGGGGCCTGGGGGGGGTGGCTTGGGGTTGTTGTGTGGGTGCCGGCCGGTGGGGGCTGGTCGCGCAGTTCCCCGCGCCCCTAGGGGGTTCGGGTGGGCGGGGTCATGGGTGCGCGGGGCGCGCTGGTGCGTTGTGGGGCGGGGTCGTGGCGGTACAGCGAGCCCGCCGCCGGTCGGGCCCCACCGTTTGTTGAGAGGGGTCAGCGGGGTTGGTGCCGGGTACGCGGCGGGCTGCGCCGTACCGCCACGACCCGCTTCCGTTTCGTCGGCGGCCGGCGGCGCGTGGGCCGTCCCCGGCCGGCTGCCGTGGAGGTCAGGCCTGGGGCAGGGGTGGGGCCGTCGCGCTGGGGGCCGAGTTGTAGTAGGGGTCGGAGTCCGACGTGTCGGTGCTGTCTCCGTGCTTGATGGCGAACACGATGCCGATGATCAACGCGGCGACCGTGAGGACACCCAAGGCGGTTCCGATGATGCCCGTGATGAAACCCGCCTGCGCCTGACCGCGGTTCGTGGCCTCGCCCCGGTCGGCGCGCTTCTTGCCCTTGGCGCCGAGGATGATCGCGGTGACACCCAGGACCAGCGAAACGATGCCGTAGATGCAGAACAGGCAGCAGGACAGGATGCCCAGCACCATCGCCGCCGTACCCATGTTGTTCTGCGGGGCCATCGGCATACCGGGCCAGCCGTAGCCCTGCGGGTAGCCGGGGTAGCCGTAGCCGCCGGGCACACCCGGGCCGGGGGCGCCCTGGGGGTGCGGCGTGCCGTAGCCGCCCGCGGTGTTGGGCTGGGCGTAGGCGGACGTGCCGTAGGTGGGGAGGCCGGGGGGTGTGGCGGGCTGACCGTAGCCCGGGGCGCCGGGGGCCGTGCCGGGCTGGCCCTGACCGGGTGCTCCGGAAGCGGAAGCCGGTGGGGCGAAGCCCTCGGCCGGCATCGAGGTCACCGTGGCCTGGTTGTGCACGGACGGCGACTGCGGCGGCTGCACCATGGTCGGCGGGTGCTGGTCCTGCGGGGAGGGCTGTGGTGCGGGCGCCTGCGCCGGCTGCTGCGTGCCCTTCTCCAGCGACGGTCTGCCGTCCGGCGGCGCCCACAGGTCCCGGTCCCCGCCCGTACCCGTACCCGTACCCGTACCCGCGGCCGCGTTGGCCTCCGGCTGTGTCTCGTCCCCCATGCCCCGTCCCCGTCCCTCTCCCCGTCGTCCCCGTCGGTCCATCGTCAGAGCGACCATGCTAGAGCGTTCCACGGACAGTCCCGCCCCACGGGCCCAGGCTGGTAGTACGGACGTCATCATCGGTCCCGGCCGGAGCGGTCACGGGAATGGCTGCCGGAACGGCGGCTGGAACGTGTGCCGGTGCGGCCTCAGGTCCCGGTCTGCGACAACGCCACGGCTGCCGATCCGCCCCATGTACCGCCCGCCGCCCGCCAGTTGCCGGTCGCTCATCGCCAACACCCACCGCGCGGGCAACCCCCGGTGCCGTCACCGTCACCATTACCGTCCCGCCGTCACCTGAGCCGGCACCCTCGCCCGCCTCGGCATTCCGCCGCCCACCACCCCGCTCCCCGTCCGCGCCACCGCCCCCACGCCCCCGTCCCCACCCCGGCCTACGATGATCCCGAGTCATCGATCAGCCGATCACCCGCGTTCCGGCCGCTATGGGCCGGGGCGCCGTTCCGGGGAGGAACCTTGTCCGACCAACGCGCCGTACCCGCCGCCGGTCAGGCCCGTGACCTGCACGCCTTCATTGCCGGGCTGCCGAAGGCCGAGCTGCATGTCCATCACGTCGGCTCCGCCTCCCCGCGGATCGTCTCGGAACTGGCCGCGCGGCACTCCGACTCGAAGGTGCCCTCCGACCCCGAGGCCTTGGTCGACTTCTTCACCTTCACGGACTTCGCGCACTTCATCGACGTGTACCTGTCCGTGGTCGACCTCATCCGCACGCCGGAGGACGTACGGCTGCTGACGTACGAGGTCGCCCGGGACATGGCCCGCCAGCAGGTGCGGTACGCCGAATTGACGATCACGCCGTTCTCCTCGACGCGCCGCGGGATCGACGAGCGGGCCTTCATGGACGCGATCGAGGACGCCCGCAAGGCGACGGAGGCGGAGTTCGGGACCGTGCTGCGGTGGTGCTTCGACATCCCCGGCGAGGCGGGACTCGAAGCCGCCGAGGAGACCGCGCGGCTCGCGACCGACGATCGCCTGCGGCCGGAGGGGCTCGTGTCGTTCGGGCTCGGCGGTCCCGAGATCGGGGTGCCCCGGCCGCAGTTCAAGCCGTACTTCGACCGGGCCGTTGCGGCCGGCCTGCACTCCGTGCCGCACGCCGGTGAGACCACCGGTCCCGAGACGGTCTGGGACGCGCTGAACGACCTGCGGGCCGAGCGCATCGGGCACGGCACCAGTTCCGCCCAGGACCCCAAGCTCCTCGCCCACCTCGCCGAGCACGGCATCGCGCTGGAGGTCTGCCCGACCTCCAACATCGCCACCCGCGCGGTCCGCACGCTCGACGAACACCCCCTCGGGGAGTTCACCCGCGCGGGCGTCCTCGTCACGATCAACTCCGACGACCCGCCGATGTTCGGCACCGACCTGAACAACGAGTACGCGGTCGCCGCCCGCCTCCTCGACCTCGACGAACGCGGTGTCGCCGACCTCGCGAAGAACGCCGTGCGGGCCTCCTTCCTCGACGCGGCCGGCAAGGCCCGTATCGACGAGGAGATCGACACCTACACCTCCGCGTGGCTGGCGCCCTGACAACCAGCACAATGGGCCCATGCAGAACGTGACCGCCGTGGGCCATCGCGGCGACCCCTACCGTGTCCGCGAGAACACCCTCGACTCGCTGCGTTCCGCGCTCGAACAGGGCGCGGACGCGGTCGAGTTCGACGTACGGCTGACCCGTGACGGCGTACCCGTGCTGCTGCACGACGAGACGCTGAAACGGCTGTGGGAGGTGGAACGGCCGCTCGCCTCGCTGTCGGTGGACGAGGTGCGCGGGCTCACGGACGGCCAGGTGCCGACGCTGGCCGAGGCGCTCGCCGCGACCGAGGGCAGCCGGGTGATGGTCGACCTGCCCGGCCCCGCCGACCAGCGGGCCGTGCGCCGGATCGTGGACGGTATCCGCGAGTACGGGGCGGCGGACCGGGTGTACTACTGCGCGGGCGCCGACGCCATGCTCGCCGTCCGGGCGGCCGACGCCTCCGCCGAGATCGCCCTGACCTGGACCTCCCTCGCTCCCCCGCGCCCGGCGGTGCTCGACGCGGTACGGCCGCGCTGGCTCAACTACCGCTTCACGCTGGTCGACCGGGACCTCACCGCGCACATCCACCGCGAGGGCTATCTGCTCTCGGTGTGGACCCCGGACACCCGTCGTTCGATGCGCCGGCTCCTCGACATGGGCGTGGACTCGATCACCACCAACCGCGTCGACGTGCTGTGCGGGCTCAGGAAGAAGGGCTGAGAGGTCGGGCGTCCCGCACGGGGACGAGGCCGTGCGGGACGACTACACGCGGGACTGCTGAGCCACCGTCGCCGGGTCGGCCGGGTTCGTGCGGGTGACGTACTGCGGTATCGGGGTGTCGTCCTTGCCGGTGTCCCGGGTCAGGCCGTAGCGGGTCGCGCCCTGGGCGGGGCCGGTGGTGATGTCCTTCTCCACGGCGTCCCAGGTGGTGGGGAAGACGTTGAGGCCGTAGTCGGCGCCGCGTTCGTTGACGGTGAGGGTGACGCTGCCGTCGACGTAGAAGTACTCGTTCTGCCACATCTGCTGGGTGCCGGTGGGCAGGACGTCGTAGCCGGTGGTGGAGTTGCCCATGCCGGTGGCGGTGGAGTCGGTGGTGCTGACCGGGTCGTCCATGCGACGGCCACCGCCCGAGGCCGCGTGGAAGAGCTTGCCCTTGAGGGCGGTCCAACTCGGCATCACCACCGCGCCGTTGCGGTACTGCGGTGAGATCTGCCAGCGGACGAGGACGTAACCCTGGCCGATGAGCGTCACGTTGTCGCCGCGATGGTTGAGCGTGGCGTGCGCGCCGCCGGTGCTGGTCACGCCGGACGCGGGGCGGTGCGGGAGGGCGGCGGGCGGCGTGTTGGGGTCCGGTGCCCGGTCCACGGCGTCGACGACCGAGCCGTAGGGGCCGGTGGTCGTCTTCCGTGACGGGGAGGTGGACGGCGAGGGCGACTCGGACGGGGACGGGGACGGTGAGGGGGACGCGGAGGTCGTCGGGGTGCCGGAGCCCGGGCCGGGTGCGGTGGCCGCCGCCGTGGGGGTGAGTGCCTTGGGGGGCGGGTCGTTCGGGGCCTGGGTGACGACGTAGACGCCACCCGCCGCGATCGTCGCCCCCGCCGCCACGGCGACGGCGGGTTTGGTCAACACCCCGAGCAGCTTGCCGAACCAGCCGGCAGGAGCACCGGCCGAACCCGCGCTCCCGGCCGACCCCACGGCCCCGGACCCGCCGACCACCCCTGCCGAACCTCCGGTACCCGCAACGCCCGCGGTCCCGGAAGCTCCCGCCGAACCAGCCGAACCTGCGACACCGGACGCGCCGACGCCCCCTGCCGAACCTCCCGCGCCCACAGAGCCCGCAGCCCCGGCCGCACCCGCCGAGGTGAGGGAACCCGCCGCACCCGCCACCCCCACCGCCGCAGCCGCCGTCTTCGTGCCGAACGCCAGTGACAGGGTGAAGCCGATCGGGAGGGGGACCAGGGCGATGCCGACGAGCAGGCGTTCCGCCGGTACGACGGAATCGCGCGGGTCGCCGCAGGAGGCGCAGCCGCGCAGGTGGCGGGCCAGGCGTTTGCGCCAGACCGAGTCCCGGCGGCCGTCCCAACGGGCGGTGGCGGCGCGGAGGTCGGGGCAGGCGGTGTCGAGGGCGCGGACGATGGCGCGGGCGGTTTCGAGGCGTTCCTTCATGCGCTGGACGCGGACGGCGGCGTGCTGGCGGCTGATGCCGAGCGCCGAGGCCAGTTCGCGGCGGGTGAGTTCGCCCGCCACCTCCAGCCACCACAGGGAGAGGAGTTGGCGGTCCTCGTCGTCGAGCCAGCGCACCGCCTCCGCGACCTCGCGCCGCTGGCCCTCCAACTGGAGCCGCAGGACCGTCAGTTCGGCGAAGTCGGCGGCGTCACCGCGCAGGCCGTCGGGCAGCCGGTCCGGGGAGCTGCGGCGCGCCCGGTCCCGGATCTGGCGCATGGCGATCGCGACGAGCCAGGATCGGAAACTGTCCGGGTCGCGGAGCGAGCCCAGGTGGTCGACGGCGCGCAGCATCGTCTCCTGGACCACGTCGTCCACGTCCGCATGGCCGTTGAGGGCGCGGCCGACCACGTTGTAGACCAACGGCAGCCAGCCTGCGACCAGTTCGTCCAGCGCCCGCCGGTCACCGGCCTGTGCCGCCGCGATGGTGGAGTGCCACTGCCGCCCGTCCACGCCGCTCCTCACCCTCCCCGGTCTCCCTCGGTCTCACTCGGTGCCCGACGGTGTCACCTGCTGTACAGCAGCGTCCCGAAGCCGAGTTGGTCGAAACCGCCGCTGTTCGGGCCGTAGTCGCCGCCACCGCCCTCCGCCCGCACCTTCTCGGCCATGAGGGTGATGAACGGGGCGGAGAGGCGTCGGCGCCGGGCGTAGTGGTTGTACAGGATCTCCCACACCGGGCGGACGGCGCCCCTGGCCATGTCCGAGATCACAGACTGTTCCATGTACCGGCCGTTGCCCTGGCCGCTGCGCCAGCCGTACGTCGTGTAGGGCACGGCCGCGCCGAGGTTGTACTTGGCGACGTACTCGGCGGCCTTCATGAACCGGTTGTCGAGGTGGCCGTAGAGGTCGACGCCCTGGTTCCAGGCCATCTCGCAGATCGCGCCCATCAGGCCCATGCCCATAGTCGTCGCAGAGGATGCCGGTCGCCATGAGGGAGGCGACGTTGCGGGTGATCGCGGACGAGTTCGGCGGCGTTCGCGAACTGGTAGCCGTAGAGGCCGGCGGCCAGGAAGCGGTCGGCGTTGCCGTCGACCGAGGTGAGCGTGGCCGACCAGGCGTTGAGGATGGTGACGGCCGTATCGCCGTTGGCCTCGGTGCCGCCGATCCGCCGGCGCAGGGCGTTCTGGTAGGCGGCGTGGATGTCGTGGTACAGCGTGACGTAGTTCTGGCCGGTGCCGCCGCGGACGACGACGGCCTGCGGGCGGGGCTGCCAGGTGCTCGCGGAGTGCCGGTTGTCGGTGAGCCGCGTCCAGCCCTTCAGCCAGGGGTCCTTGCGGGCGGCGACGCGGACCTTGGCGCGGTGCAGGTCACCGGCGTTGTGCAGCATGCCCGGGTGGACGAGTGCCCGCGGGCGGGCGGTCGCGGTACCCACGGCGGTGCCGGTCTGCGCGGCGTCGGCCCCGTCGCCGGTGAACGCGGCGATCCCGGCGCCGACGACCCCCGCCGCCGCGACTCCGCCGCCGAGGGTGAACAGGCCCCGGCGGGTGAGGCGGTGCTGGTGGGGGCGCTTGGGTGCGCTGGTGGCCATGTGCGTGGCTCCGCTGCGTGAGGAGACGGGGGACGCAGTGGGAGACGTCGTGAAGGCGACCGCGATAACAGTTTTTCCGGCGCCGAGTTCGATCCCGTAGGGGGCAACCCCGGCAACACCCTTGTGCGGTACGGCACTTGCTCGGGGGTGACCTGGGGGTGGACGCCCTCCTCACCGACGATCCGCGAACTGCCGTACCGGACAAGGCTGATCACCGACACCCGCCGGAGACCAGACCGCAGGAGCAGCCGATGCGCCCCCGCCACCGCACCACCGCCGTCCTCACCGCCTCCCTCGTACTCGCCCTGGCGGCAGGCCCGTTGGCCGCCCCGGCGTTCGCCGCGTCGCCGTCGGCCACCGCTCGGGCGTCGGCGGGACCGGACGCCGAGGCGCTGCGTGCCGCGCTCGCCGGGCTCCCGGACGCCGACGCGACGGCCGCGCTCGTCCGGGTGGGAGGGACCGACGGGGCGTGGCGGGGCAGCGCGGGCGTGCACGACCTGGTGAGCGGTAACGCCGCCGATCCCGACGCACGGTTCCGGGCCGGTTCGACGACGAAGGTGGTGACGGCGGCGACCGTGCTGCGGCTCGCCGCGCAGGGGAAGGTCGACCTGGACACTCCCGTCCAGCACTACCTGCCGGGGCTCCTCACGAAGGCCTTCGAGCCCATCTCCGTACGGCAGTTGCTGAATCACACCAGCGGGATACAGGCGGGTGACGGCTTCGGGGACGCCTTCGGGGACCAGTACGCGCACCGCTTCGACACGCTCACGCCGAGACAGGTGGTGGCGTCGGCGGTGGCGAAGGGCCCGGAGTTCGGCCCCGGCCGGGAACAGGACTACCTCAACATCAACTACACGGTCCTCGGCCTGCTGATCGAGAAGGTCACGGGCCACTCGTACGCCTCGGAGGCCACCCGGCTCGTCCTGCGCCCGGCGGGCATGCGGGACACGTACTTTCCCGGCACCGACCCGCGCATCCGGGGCCCGCACAACCACGGCTACCAGCTGGTCCCACAGGACGACGGGTCGACGCGGTTCGTGGACGTCACCGACTGGAACCAGGCGGACCGCTGGGCGGCCGGCGACATGATCTCGACCACCGCCGATCTGGAACGTCTGATCACGTCCCTGTTCCTGGGCCGCATCGTGCCGGCCCCGCAGCTCCGGGAGATGTTCACGGTCCCGGCGGGCGTCGAGGGCGCCGACTACAGCGCGGGCCTGCAACGCTTCGAGTACGGCGGCAAGGTCTACTGGCTCAAGTCCGGCGCCCGGTACGGCTACAGCACCGTCGTCCTCGCCACCCGCGACCTGTCCCGCACGCTCGTCTACTCGGTCAACTCCACCGACGCGAAGGGCGAGTCGATGAACGCGGTGGCGGAACGGATCGCGCGGGCGGCGCTCGATCGGCGGGCGTGAGGACGCTGGTGGGCAGGGTCGACTGCGACTGACCCCAGGGGCGTACGCGTCACCGCGCGGTGGTCGCCACGGCCGAGGGGTCGAGGGAGCGGGACGTCCGCGAGGTCGTGCCGGTTGCCGCCTGCGGTGCGGATGCCGAGTCGGAGGGGGACGTCGGGACCCTGGACGGTTCCGTGGTCGGGATCGGTGTGCGGCTCGGGACGCGGGGGTCCAGGGGGGAACCGGGGATCGCGGTGGGGCTCGGGGACCTGGCCGCGGACTGGGCGGGCGTGGGGGTGGGGCTGGGACTGCTGCTCGCGGGGGGTGGAGCCAGCGGGACCGTGGGGGTCGTAGGAGTGTCGTGGTGGGCCAGGCGGAACGGGAGGGCGGCCAGGACGATCACCGCGCAGGTCGCACCGGCGCCGATCGTCGCGCGGAGCAGACGGCGGCGGTGCGCGCCGCGGCGGATCGTCTCGTAGCGGCCGGGGGGCGGGCCGAGGTAGTCCGAGGAGGGGCGCAGGATGACCGTGAGGGGGTCGTCGGGGTCGATGTCCCGGCCCTCGTCTCCCTCGTCAAAGTGTGTGGTCAACGCTTCTCCTCAGGTGGGCGCGGAGCAGTTCGCGGGCCGCGTGGAGGTCGGCCTTGATGGTTCCTTCCTTGCGTCCGGTCAGCACGGACACCTCCCGGACCGTCATGTCGGCGTAGTAGTGCAGGAGGATCGGGACGCGCAGCCGTTCGGGCAGCGACTGCACGAGCAGCCGTACCGAGGGGTCTTCCTGTTCGGTCGGTGGGCGGACCGCCTCCTCCGTGGTGGCGCGGCGGACCGCCCGGCGCTCGCGCTCCATTTTGCGCCAGTGGTCCCGGACGAGGTTCGCCGCGGTGACGTAGAGGAAGCCGCGGGGCTCCGCCACCTTCGTCCAGCGGGCCCAGAGCCGGGTGAACGCCTCGGAGGCGATCTCGTGGGCCGTCTCGTCGTCGTCGACGAGACGGCGGCACCAGCCGGCGAGGCGCGGATAGACGGCGGCGAACAGTTCGGACGCTGCCCGCTCGCGGGACCGTTTCAACACTCTCCATGGTCGGTACGGGGACATGCCCGGCAGGGGGACATGGCCGGTACGGGGATGGGCCGGGCGGTGCTACGCGGTCAGCGCGGCGAAGACGATCACGTTGTCCAGGTAGCCCGTACCGGTACGGGTCCCGCCGCAGGTGATGAGACGCAGTTCGGGACGGTCCACGTTCCCGTACACCTCGTCCGTCGGAAAGGCGGCCTTGGCGACCGTCCGTACGGAGGTGACGGTGAACGTGGCCGTCGTGCCGTTCTCCAGGCCCGCCTCGATCCGGTCGCCCGCGCGCAGCTTCGCGAGGTGACGGAACACGCCGTCCCCGTACGCGCCGACGGTGACATGCCCGAGGATCACCGACGGCCCGGTCTGCCCGGGTGTCGGCGAGTTCCGGTACCAGCCCGCCCGGTCGTGGGCCGTGATCGGCGGCACCTGCACGGTGCCGTCCGAGGCCAGCCCCAGTCGCATGACCGGGGTGTCGACCCCGATCGCGGGGACCCGCAGGGTGACCGGGACGGAACGGGCCAGGGCGTGCGTCGCCCCGGCCGTCGGCGGCGTGGCGGGCGTGGACTGCTTCTCGGCCGAACTCCCCTGTTCCGTAGCGGAGTTGGCGGTGGAAGTCGTCGCGTGCCCGCCGCCGCAGCCGGCGAGCAGCGTCGCCGTCGCCGCGGTGACGAAGGCGCGCCTGGAGAGCGAGGTCATACGCCGGTCGTCCTCCGGCGCCGTACGACGACGAAGGCTCCGCCGCCGACGACCAGCGCGGCGGCTCCCCCGCCGGCCAGGGCGGTCGTCAGGTCGCCGGACGACTTCGACGCCGGGGCGACGCCCGTGTCGGGGGCGCCGCTCGGGACCGCGGCGACCTGGCCGCGGTCCCGGCTCGGCGCGGTGGACGGTTCGGCGGAGGGCGCGGCGCTCGCGCTCCGGGAGGGCGCGTCGCTGGGGACCGGGGTCGGCGCCGCGGACTGCGCGGTGGACGGGGCGCGGGTCGGGCTCGTGGAGGCCCCGTCCGCGAAGGCGGGCGCGGTGCTCGCCAGGACGGCACCGCAGGCAAGTGCCAGTGCGCTCAGGACAGTTCGGCGCATGAATCGCTCTCTCTCGTCGGCCGCCCCGCCGGGACCATCGGGCGGTCCGGCGGGCGGGGCGGGTCAGTGATCGAGCGGAGAGACGAGGCAGCGGGAGGGTGGGTTGTAAAGGGTGGGCAAAGTCGTCCGGACGGTGGTCCCGGCGGGCGGGGAGGGCCGGTCGACCCCTGCGTCACATGTTGATCATGTGTCCGGCGAGTCCGTGCACCGCTTCCTTCACCGCCTCGCCGAGCGTCGGGTGGGCGTGCACGTTGCGGGCGACCTCGTGGACGGTGAGGTCCCACTGCTGGGCGAGGGTGAGTTCGGGGAGGAGTTCGGTGACGTCGGGGCCGATGAGGTGGCCGCCGAGGAGTTCGCCGTACTTCGCGTCGCTGATCAGCTTCACGAAACCGGTGGTGTCGCCGAGGCCGTGCGACTTGCCGTTGGCCGTGAACGGGAACTTCGCGACCTTGACGTCGTGCCCCAACTCCCGTGCCTGCGCCTCGGTGTAGCCGAAGCTGGCGATCTGCGGCTGGCAGTAGGTGGCGCGCGGGATCATCGCGTAGTCCAGCTCCATCGTCTCCGCGTCCGCGAGGGTCTCGGCGGCGATGATCCCCATCGACTCGGCGGCGTGCGCGAGCATCAGCTTCGCGGTGACGTCGCCGATGGCGTACAGGTGCGGGACGGACGTACGGCACCGGCCGTCGACGTCGATCGCGCCACGCTCGGTCAGCCGCACACCCGTGTTCTCCAGGCCGTAGCCGGTGACGTTCGGGGCGAAGCCGATCGCCTGGAGTACCTTGTCGGCCTCCAGGACCTGCTGGGTGCCGTCCTTGCCGGTGACCGTGACGCGGACCTGCGGGCCCGACTCGTCGATGGACTCGACACGGGTGGAGGTGAGGACGTCGATGCCCAGCTTGCGGTACTGCTTGGCGAGTTCGGTGGAGACCTCGACGTCCTCCAGGGGCGCCATCCGGTCCAGGAACTCGACGATCGTGACCTTCACGCCGTAGTTGTGCAGCACGTAGGCGAACTCGATGCCGATCGCGCCCGCGCCCGCGATCACGATGGACCGCGGGAGGTCGTCGGCGAGGATCTGCTCCTCGTAGGTGACCACGCGGGCGGTGCGCTTGGTGCCGGGCAGCAGGCGGGGCGTGGCGCCGGTCGCGATGATGCAGTGGTCGAAGCCGATCGTGCGTGACTCGCCGTCGTAGCCCGCCACTTGGAGGGTGTGCGCGTCGAGGAAGGTGCCGCGGCCGTCGATCTCCGTGATCTTGTTCTTCTTCATCAGGTAGTGGACGCCCTTGACCCGGCCGTCCGCGACCCGGCGGCTGCGGCTGAACGCCTCGCCGTAGTCGAAGGAGACCTCGCCCTCGACCTTGATGCCGAAGGTCTTCGCCTCGCGGGTGAAGATGTGCGCCAACTCGGCATTGCGCAGGAGGGCCTTGGTGGGGATGCAGCCCACGTTCAGACAGACACCGCCCCAGTACTTCTCCTCGACGACCGCGACCCGCTTGCCGAGTTGGGCGGCGCGGACGGCGGCCACATAGCCGCCGGGGCCCGCACCGAGTACGACGACATCGAACCGCTCGTCCTGCGCGTCCTGCTGGTCCATCGGAAGGTCCTTTCCCGAGAGGAGTCCCATGTAGATCCTCTACGGTGTCCAGGATGCCGCGTCCGAGGGCGATCGGGCGAAAAGCGGCCCGAGGCCGGGGCGGACACGGAAGCCGTCGCCGAGGCCGGGGGAACGGTGCGACGTCAGCCGACGGCGGGACCGGGCACCGGCGCCGGCGCCGATTCCGGTTCCGGTGTCGGTTCCTGCGTCCCGGCCCGCGGCCCACGCCGGTACACGTCCTTGAGGTAGAGCACGAGGACCGCGCCGAGCACCCACACCGGGAGGATCACCAGGGCGCGGGCCAGGCCGTCGTTCTGGAAGCGGGACAGGCCCTGCATCGCGCGGACGCCGACGCCGACCGGGAGGATCTCGGAGAGCGGGCGCAGCCAGCCCGGCAGGTACGCCGACGGCATGATGCCGCCGCTGGTGCTGTTGCCGAGGATCAGCATCAGGATCGAGGCGAGGGTGACGCCGGCCGAGCCGAAGAGCCGTAGCAGGACCATGGTCGTGGCCGCGACCGCCGCGCCCATCAGGGAGATCACGGTGACGAGCGGCAGGAAGGACCCGGGCAGCGCGCCGAAGCCGGTGCTTCCGGCGATGCCGGCGATCAGGAGGCCGCCGACGATGCCGAAGAGGGCCAGGCTGGTCATCCGCCAGCGGTACTGGAGGCGGGGCGCGAGCTGGTAGGTCGTCATGCCGAAGAGGTAGCCCGCGAGGACCAGGCCGAAGGCGGCGTAGAAGACCGAGAGGCCCCGGGTGTCCCCCGCTGCCGCCGGGGCGACGTCCTCGACGGCGAGTTCGTGCTGCTCCGCGTGGGCCACATTGCCGAAGGCGGTGGTCACGGTGGCGGTGACGGCGGCTCCGTTGGCGCTGCCGTAGAGGAGTTTCCCGTCGCCGAGGTAGGCGGCGTAGACCTGCCTGTCCTGTACGGCGTCGCGGGCGGCGGACTCGTCCGGGTAGGTCTCCACGGTGAAGCCGCCCGGGGCGACGCGCTCCAGGTCCTGGTGCAGGTGGGCCTGCGCGGTGCCTATCTCCGTTGTGCCGACGCGGAGTTGGTGCGGTTTCGGGGCGTGGAAGGCGGCGAGGTAGACGCTGACGAACACGGCGCCGACCAGCAGGACGACCGCCACGGGGAGCAGGACGGCACGCGTGTTCCCGGGGCCGGGCGGCGGATGGGCCACGTCCAGGGCGTGCTTGTGGGGGTGCCGGGCGGTACGGGTCGTGCCGGTGGAGCCGGTCGTGCCGGTGGTCCGGGGTGCGACGTGCTGGGACATCGGAGCGGTCCTCGATTAGAAGGCAACTGATAATATTTGTACATCACAATCAGCTGCCTTCCAAAAGAGGTCCGTTCCGTGGAACATCCCGACCGCCGCACCGGCTACGTGGCCTGGCAGATCGGCCAGATCATGGCGGCCCGGATGGAGCGCGCCCTGCGCCCCCTCCAGCTCACGCTCGCCCAGCACCGGGCCCTGATGCAGGCCGTCCTCGACCCGGGGGTCTCCAGCGCGACCGCGGCCCGCCGGGCGGCGATCACCCCGCAGTCCATGGGTACGGCCGTCAACGGGCTGGTCGAGCGGGGCATGCTGGAGCGGCGCACCACACCCGGCGACCGGCGCACCCAGCGTCTGCACGCCACGGAGGCCGGTGTACGGCTCGCGGCGGAGGCGGCCGAGATCGTGGGCGCCGCGCACACGGAGGCACTCCAGGTGCTGACGCCGGCGGAGCAGGAGCAGACGCACGCCCTGCTGCTCAAGCTGCTGGCGTCACTGAATCCCTCCGCCCTGGAGGGCGACCCGTCCTGAAGGACGGGACCGGCGCCGCTCCCGGACCGCAGGTCACGGTGTCCGCGCGGGCCGCGCCTCCGACATCGTTGTCGGAAGCGCGGCCTGCCCGAGGCGCTGCCCTACGGGACCCTCTCGGACCCGGGGGTGCAGCGGACGCCGGTGAGTGTCGCCGGCCTACGGCGTGTAGTGGGCGGCACTGCCGTACAGGTTCTTGGTGAACGCGGAGACGTCGGCGGTGCGGTCGGTGCCGTCGAGGTTGTACGTCAGGAAGACGCCGTACCCCTCGCTGACCGTGCGGGCGGCGAGGGAGGCGGCCGTGCTCTGCGAGGTGCCGCCGATCTGGACGGCCGCCGGCGACAGCTTCGACTTGGGCAGGGCGATGGCGGGGACCTGCCAGCTGCCGTAGTACGGGTTCCAGGCGTAGTCGAACTTGGAGGTGATGTCGACGCCGCCGTAGGAGAGGCGTGACGCGGCCGGGCCGATGTTGTAGAGGCTGATGATCTTGCCGGGCATGTTGGCGCGCAGTGCCGAAACCAGGTACACGAACGAGCTGGCGTTGGGCTGGCCGGTGCCGTTGTTGCCGTAGTCGGCGTACTCGTCGTCGAAGTCGATGCCGTCGAGGCCGTACTTGGTCACGGTGTCCGACAGTTGCTTCGCGAACGTCGAAGCCGTCTGCTGGGACGGGAAGTTGGCGAAGCCCGAGCCCTGGTGGTTGCCGAGCACCGAGAGGACGACCTTGATGCCCTTCTGCTGCAACGGCCGTATCTGCGTGGCGGCGTTGTCGAGGACGCTCTGCACGTTCGGGTTGAAGTACAGGGTCCCCGCCTTGGTGCCCGCGTCGTAGTTGATGTTCGCCGCGAAGATCACGGCGATGTCGAAGACGTTGGCGCCGCCGTTGGAGAGGGTGTATTTGCCGACGTTCAGCATGCTGTTGTTGTTCACCTCGACGTACGCCACCGAGGTCGGTCCCTGTTTCGCGGCGGCGGGCGCCGCTGCCGCGCCGCCCGTGGCGGTCGCGCCCAGGGCGAGGGCCGCAATGACCGACAGCGCGAGCGCGGCCGTCCGTATTCTTCTCCGCACCGGAGTGAACATCGTTGGTCGGTCTCCCATCGCATGGAGCGGCGCCCGCCCTGCCGGTGAGCGCCGAGTGAGCCCCCCGCCCCTTCCGTTCCCGTGCGGGAATCACCGGAACCCTGCGACAACTCTTCCCGACTCCACGCATACCGCGCCCCAACCCGCAATCCGGGCAAGGGAGTTGCTGGAACACCACGCGGCACGGCCGTAGGCCGCGGCACCGCCCCTACAACCCCACGATCTTGTTCCACTCCTTCGCGAACTCCACCCGCTCCGTCGACGTGATGTCCCGCGCGATCGCGAGGTGCTTCCGCATCGTCGAGTCCGGGAAGATCAGCGGGTTCCCGGCCAGCTCCGCGGTGTCCTTGTCCTTGGAGTCGGCGAGGACAGCCTGGGCGGCCGGGACCGGGCAGACGTAGTTGACCCAGGCGGCGAGTTCGGCTGCGACCTCGGGCTCGTAGTAGTAGTCGACGAGACGTTCCGCGTTGGTCTTGTGGCGGGCCAGGTCCGGGATCATCAGGGAGTCCGCCCAGAGTTCGGCGCCCTCCTCGGGGACGACGAAGCGGATGTCCGGGTTGTCGGCCTGGAGCTGGATCACGTCGCCGGAGTAGGCCTGGCAGGCGAGGACGTCGCCGCTGACCAGGTCCTTGGTGTAGTCGTTGCCGGTGAAGCGGCGGATCTGGTTGCGGCTGATCTGGGTCCGCACCTGGTCGCACACCGTGTGGAAGTCGGCGGCGGTCCACCGGGTGATGTCGACGCCGTTGCCCTGCATCAGCAGCGCGAACGCCTCGTCGAGCCCGGAGAGCAGGGTGACCCGGCCCTTCAGGTCGCTCGCCCACAGATCGGAGACATGGCGGATCTCGCGGCCGAGCTTGCGGTGGTTGTACGCGATGCCGGTGATGCCCGACTGCCACGGCACGGTGTACCGGCGGCCCGGGTCGAAGGCGGGCGAACTCAGCTGCGGGTCGAGGTACTTCGCCACGTTCGGCTGCGCGGACCGATCCATCCGCTGGACCCAGCCGAGCCGGACGAACCGCGCGCACATCCAGTCGCTCATGACGATCAGGTCGCGGCCGGTCTGCTGGTGGTTCATGAGCGCCGGGCTGATCTTGCCGAAGAACTCGTCGTTGTCGTTGATCTCCTCGATGTAGTCGACGGATATCCCGGTGCGCTTCTCGAAGGCGTCGAGCGTGGGCCGCTTCGTGGCGTCGTTGTCATCGGTGTCGATGTACAGCGGCCAGTTCGCCCAGGTCAGCCGCTTGTCCTGGGCGGACAGATCGGCGCCGGCGCGATCGCCCGCCTTCACATACGCGGCGGGCACACCGCACCCGGCGAGCGCGCCGAGCGCGGCGGTCCCGCCGAGCGCGCGCAGCAGGGAGCGACGGGAGGGCGAGTACGGCTTCGGAGTCTGGGGCACCCGCGCAGCATGACCCGGCCGCCTGTTCCCGATCAATGGACGCTGCGTCGAGCGGGTTCCCGTGGACCCGACACCTTGTCGATCGGTTGCTGTGAAGCAGCCGCACGTTCACACGGAGCGGGGGCGGCGCGCGGTCGTCGTCGACGCCGGGCCGGGTGCCCGGCCCCGCGACGGCCGGCTCCCCCGGACACAACACGGCGGCCCCGCACGGGAGTTGATCCCGTGCGGGGCCGCGCCGCGTACGTCGGGTCAGGCGCCGTCGTCTACGCGTCCAGTGACGTCATCACGTGCTTGATTCGCGTGTAGTCCTCGAAGCCGTAGCCCGACAGGTCCTTGCCGTAGCCCGACTTCTTGAAGCCGCCGTGCGGCATCTCCGCGACGAGCGGGATGTGGGTGTTGATCCACACGCAGCCGAAGTCCAGCGACTTCGACAGCCGCATGGCCCGCCCGTGGTCCTTGGTCCACACCGAGGAGGCCAGCGCGTAGTCGACGCCGTTGGCCCATTCGATGGCCTGGGCCTCGTCCGTGAAGGACTGGACGGTGATGACCGGGCCGAAGACCTCGTTCTGGATGATCTCGTCGTCCTGCTTCAGGCCGGAGACGACGGTCGGGGCGTAGAAGAAGCCCTTGTCGCCGACCCGGTGGCCGCCCGCCTCCACCTTGGCGTGCGCGGGCAGCCGCTCGATGAAGCCGGTGACCTGCTTGAGCTGGTTCGGGTTGTTGAGGGGGCCGTAGAGCACGTCCTCGTCGTCCGGCTGACCGGTCTTCGTCTCGGACGCGGCCTTCGCGAGCGCCGCCACGAACTCGTCGTGGATCGACTCCTGGACCAGGACGCGCGTCGCCGCGGTGCAGTCCTGCCCGGCGTTGAAGAAGCCCGCGACCGAGATGTCCTCGACGGCCTTGGCGATGTCGGTGTCCTCGAAGACGACGACCGGGGCCTTGCCGCCCAGCTCCAGGTGGACCCGCTTGAGGTCCTTGGACGCGGACTCGGCGACGGACATGCCGGCCCGCACCGAGCCGGTGATGGAGGCCATCGCCGGGGTGGGGTGCTCGACCATCGCGCGGCCGGTGTCACGGTCGCCGCACACGACGTTGAAGACGCCCTTGGGCACGATCGAGCCGATGATCTCGGCGATCAGGACGGTGGAGGCGGGGGTGGTGTCCGAGGGCTTCAGCACCACGGTGTTGCCCGCGGCCAGCGCCGGGGCGAACTTCCAGACCGCCATCATCATCGGGTAGTTCCACGGCGCGACCTGCGCGCAGACGCCGATCGGCTCGCGCCGGATGATCGAGGTCATGCCCTCCATGTACTCGCCAGCCGAGCGGCCTTCGAGCATCCGGGCCGCACCCGCGAAGAAGCGGATCTGGTCGACCATGGGCGGGATCTCTTCGGAGCGGGTGAGTCCGATCGGCTTGCCGGTGTTCTCCACCTCGGCCGCGATCAGCTCCTCCGCGCGCTCCTCGAACGCGGCGGCGATGTCCAGCAGGAACTTCTGCCGCTTGGCCGGGGTCTCGTCCCGCCAGGCCGGGAAGGCCGCGGCGGCGGCGGCCATCGCGGCGTCGACGTCCGCCGCGCCGGACAGCGGCGCGGTCGCGTACGCCTCGCCGGTCGCCGGGTTGACCACCTCGGTGGTCCGTCCGTCGGCGGCGTCCCGGAACTCACCGTCGATGTAATTGCGCAGACGACGCAGCTCGGTGCTCACTGCCGGCCCTCCAAGGTCTGGGTGTCCAATCACTGAGACACCCACCCTAATCGCCCGGCCCACGTTTTCAACACCCCCGATCGCGCCAAGGCTACGAAATCCGCAAGTCTTGACCACGTAAACAACGAATTTCATCGAACCGGCCTTGCGGAACGGTCGAGACGTCGTGCACAGTGAAGCCGTGGCCAGTCGAAGCGCAGACCAGAGGGACTCCCGCGAGTCCAGGAACGGCAGTACTCCTCACTTGGACGCCGTTTCCCTCGCCATCATCGAGCAGCTCCAGGAGGACGGCCGCCGGCCGTACGCCGCGATCGGCAAGGCCGTCGGCCTCTCCGAGGCGGCCGTGCGCCAGCGCGTCCAGAAGCTGCTCGACCAGGGCGTCATGCAGATCGTCGCCGTCACGGACCCGCTCACCGTGGGCTTCCGCAGGCAGGCGATGGTCGGTGTGAACGTCGAGGGCGATGTCGAGAACGTGGCGGACGCGCTGACGGCCATGCCGGAAGTGGAGTACGTGGTGATGACCGCGGGCTCGTACGACCTCCTCGCCGAGATCGTCTGCGAGGACGACGACCACCTGCTGGACGTCATCAACAAACGCATCCGGGCACTGCCCGGCGTGCGCTCCACCGAGAGCTTCGTTTATCTGAAGCTCAAGAAGCAGACCTACATGTGGGGAACCCGATAACCGTGAGCAAGGACCTCAGCCGCACCGCGTACGACCACCTGTGGATGCACTTCACCCGCATGTCCTCGTACGAGAACGCGCCCGTTCCCACGATCGTCCGTGGTGAGGGCACCTACATCTACGACGACAAGGGCAAGCGCTACCTCGACGGTCTCGCGGGTCTGTTCGTGGTCCAGGCCGGGCACGGCCGCGCCGAACTGGCCGAGACCGCGGCCAAGCAGGCGCAGGAACTGGCGTTCTTCCCCATCTGGTCGTACGCCCACCCCAAGGCCGTGGAGCTGGCGGAGCGTCTCGCCCACCACGCGCCCGGCGACCTGAACAAGGTCTTCTTCACCACCGGCGGCGGCGAGGCCGTCGAGACCGCCTGGAAGCTCGCCAAGCAGTACTTCAAGCTCCAGGGCAAGCCCACGAAGTACAAGGTCATCTCCCGCGCGGTCGCCTACCACGGCACCCCGCAGGGCGCCCTGTCCATCACCGGACTCCCGGCGCTGAAGGCCCCGTTCGAGCCGCTCGTGCCCGGCGCGCACAAGGTGCCGAACACCAACATCTACCGCGCCCCGCTCTTCGGCGACGACCCGGAGGCCTTCGGCCGCTGGGCCGCCGACCAGATCGAGCAGCAGATCCTCTTCGAGGGCCCGGAGACGGTCGCCGCGGTCTTCCTGGAGCCGGTGCAGAACGCGGGCGGCTGCTTCCCGCCCCCGCCCGGCTACTTCCAGCGCGTGCGCGAGATCTGCGACCAGTACGACGTGCTGCTCGTGTCCGACGAGGTCATCTGCGCCTTCGGCCGCCTGGGCACGATGTTCGCCTGCGACAAGTTCGACTACGTGCCGGACATGATCACCTGCGCCAAGGGCATGACCTCGGGCTACTCCCCGATCGGCGCCTGCATCATCTCCGACCGCCTGGCCGAGCCGTTCTACAAGGGCGACAACACCTTCCTGCACGGCTACACCTTCGGCGGCCACCCGGTCTCCGCCGCGGTCGGCCTCGCCAACCTCGACATCTTCGAGCGCGAGGGCCTCAACCAGCACGTCCTCGACAACGAGGCCAACTTCCTCCAGACCCTCCAGAAGCTGCACGACCTCCCGATCGTCGGCGACGTCCGCGGCAACGGCTTCTTCTACGGCATCGAGCTGGTCAAGGACAAGGCCACCAAGGAGACCTTCACGGACGAGGAGTCGGAGCGCGTGCTCTACGGCTTCGTCTCCAAGAAGCTCTTCGAGTACGGCCTCTACTGCCGCGCCGACGACCGCGGTGACCCGGTCATCCAGCTGTCGCCGCCGCTGATCTCAGACCAGTCGACCTTCGACGAGATCGAGGCCATCGTCCGCCAGGTCCTCACGGAGGCGTGGACGAAGCTCTAGCCTTCGGCGATTCAACGGTTTATACGGCCCGGGGTGCACCCGTTCGAGTGAGAAGGGTGCACCCCGGGCCGTGTGCTGTCCGGGGTCGCGCCCCCATCGTCCTTAGCGTGCCTGGTAACCGATCGGCCTCGTCCTCGTTCCCCCGCAAGGGGGACGCGGTACGGAATACGGATCAGAACGAGGTGTACGCGCATGGTGGCCCCGCCGGACAACGACGTGCTCTGGGCACGCGCCCTGCACTTCCAGCACCACGACGGAACGCCCGCGCTGGGCGGTGTCTCGCTCGGTGTCCGGGAGGGCGAGATCCTCGCCGTCAGCGGCCCGCGCGGCAGCGGCAAGACGACCCTGCTGCGCTGCCTCTCCGGCCTGGAGCGCCCCGGCCGCGGCGAGGTCTGGTTCAACAGCGTGCCCGTGCACACCATGGGCCCGCTCACCCGGGAACGGCTGCGCCGCGACCGCTTCGGCTGGATCGACCCGGCCCCCGTGCTCGTCCCGGAGCTGAACGCCTGGGAGAACGCGGCCCTCCCCCTGATGCTGCGCGGCACCAGCCGCCGCCGCGCCAAGACCGCCGCCCTGGAGTGGCTGGACCGCCTCGACATCGGCGACCACGCCCGCAAGCGCCCGCACGAGCTGCGCCAGGCGGAGCGCCAGCGCGTCTCGATCGCCCGCGCGCTGGCCCCGGCGCCCACGGTCCTGTTCGCCGACGAGCCGACGGCCCCGCTGCACCGCGCGGACCGCGCCCAGGTCCTGCGCACGCTCACGACAGCGGCCCGCTCGCACGGCATCACGGTCGTCCTCGCCACCCACGAGGCGGAGACCGCGGCCCTCGCGGACCGCACGGTCTCGCTCCTCGACGGACGCCGGGTGAACACGGTCCACCTTCCCCCGGTCACCGAGGCGGAAGGCCGGGCCGCGTGCTCGCTCTCCGTCTGACCCGCGGCTCGCACCCCGCCGTCCAACTGCGCCGGCTGCTGGTCGCGGTGGCCTCGGCGGGCACGGGCTTCCTGCTGCTGTGCACCCTCGGCTACGCGATGGGCCACCCCGACTCCCCCGCCGCCGCGGCCCTCCGCCTCGCCTGGTGCGCGACCCCGCTGGCGGCCACGGTCTACTTCGCGGTGGCCGTCGCCCGCACCGACCCGGCGACGAAACCCCGCCCCGGCCTCTCCGCGATCGGCCTCGGCCCCGGCCGCCTGATGGCGATCTCGGCGACCACGACCGCGCTGGCCTGCACCCTCGGCTCGATGCTGGCCCTCCTCTTCTTCCTCCACCTCCGGGGCGACCTCACCGGCATGCCCTTCGACGGAGCGGCGGCGGAGTTCCTCGCCTCGGACACCCCCCTCCCCCTCCCCGCCGCCCTCACCCTGCTCGCCGTCGTCCCCGTGACCGCGTCCGTCTCGGTGGCCCTGACCCTCCGCCCGAGGGACACCTCCCCGAAGGGCACCCCGAGGCCCTACGGCCGCTTCGGCGCCTACGGCAGGTCGAACACCCGCGAGACCTTCGGGGCCTACGGCAGGTTCGGCGCCCGCCTGCGAACGGGCGGCCGTACGGCGGCGGCCGAGGAGACGCCCGCCCCGGCGCCCGAGCCCTCGGCCGACGCCGAGCCGACCGCCACCGTCACGGGCCCGGTCGACCTCGACCCCACCCGCCCCCCGGCCCCCCGCGAGGTCCCCAAGGGCCTCCCCTGGGGCGTGGCGGTGCTCGCCGCCGGTCTGGCCGTCGAGGCGTACGCGAACCGGACGGCGGACACCGACGGGCTGTCGATGCCCGGCGGTCACGCGGGCGGCCCCGCGGGCGTGCTGGCCGGCTGGGTGCTGACCGCGCTCGGGCTCGCCCTCGCGGGCCCCGGCCTCACCCACCTGTGCGGTCGGCTCCTCCAGGCCGTGCGCCCGGGCGCCCTCCGGCTCCTCGCCGGCCGGGTCCTCATGGAGGAGGCGACCCGCATCGGCCGCCCGCTGGGCGTGGTCTGCGCGGTGGCGTCGGGCGCGTACGCGATGACCGCGCTCCACGACACGGACGCGGCCGTCGGCCCGCTCACCACCCTCGGCACGCTCCTGGTGGCCGGCTGCACGGTGGCGACCCTGTGCACCGCCGCCGTCGAGGCCCGGCAGGCCCGCGCCGACACCACGGCCGCGCTGGTACGGCTGGGCGCCCCGGCCACCGTGCTGCGCAGCGCGGCGGCTCTGCGCGCGGGTGCGCTGCTCGCCCTGTTCGTACCGCTGACCGTCGTGATCGCCGAACTCGCGGCACTTCCGCTCGCCCACCGATGAGTTTTCCGCGGAGCGCCGGTCTACCCACCGATCAGCACGCACGCCCGATGGGAGAGGCCCCAGCATGTACCAGCAGATGATCTTCGTGAACCTGGCCGTGGACGACGCCGCCGCGTCGAAGAAGTTCTTCACCGAGCTCGGTTTCTCGATCAACCCCCAGTTCAGCACGGACGACACCACGTGTGTGGTGATCAGCGAGACGATCATCGCGATGCTCCTGGAGAAGAAGCGCTACAGCGACTTCACGAAGAAGGAGATCGCCGACTCGGCCAAGACCAGCGAGGTGCTGCTGTGCCTGAGCGCCGAGAGCCGCGAGAAGGTCGACGAGCTGATCAACAAGGCGGTCGCGGCGGGCGGCACCGCCAACGACGACATCCAGGACCAGGGCTTCATGTACGGCCGCTCCTTCGAGGACCTGGACAACCACTCCTGGGAGATCGTGTGGATGGACCCGGCGGCCGTCCAGGGCTGACCGGCCCGGTGCCTAGCATGGGCGCGTGCAGACGAGCCCGGCCCATGCGGCCCATCACGACGAACGCGAGATCGAGACGGTCGAGGACTTCGACGCGACCGTCTCGTCCCGCGGCACTCTCGCGGGACACCGCGTCCAGGGCGTCGACCTGACGGACCGTACGCGGGAGTTGCTCACCACGGACACCTCGGGCGCCGTCTTCCTCGGCTGCCCGATGCGCGACGAGGCGGCGGCCAAGGTCCGCGCCGACGGCGCCCTGGTCTTCCCACCCGTCCCGCACCTCCCCTTCGACCCCTACCGCGGTCATCTCTACACGCCCGCCGAGCTGTTCGCCTCGCTCGACCAGGGCTACGAGCAGACCCCGGACGCGCTCGCGTACGGCTGGTTCCAGCGGACCAAGGCCGACGGCGACATATACGCGTCGATGCTGCGCGCCGTCCACGACGACTCGATCTCCGACGCCCTCGACGAACTCCTGCGCGGGGCACGGGTGGTGGGTGATGGGGGCACCTCCCGGTCGAGCGAAGCCGAGACTGGGGGAGGGCGGCCACGCGATGGCCCGCGGCACGGAGGCCTACGGCGGTGCCGCGCGCCTGGGCCGCGAGCTGAGCCGCGCCAGCTACACCGTGGCGACCGGCGGGGGCCCCGGCGCGATGGAGGCGGCCAACCTGGGCGCGTACGCGGCGCCGTACGAGGACGCGATGCTGGAGGAGGCGTGCGAACTCCTGACCGGATCGGCGTCGTTCAGGCCCTCCGTCACCGACTGGGCCCGGAGTGCCTTCGAGGTCCGCACCCGCTGGCCGAAGGGCAACCACTCGATCGGCATCCCGACCTGGTTCTACGGCCACGAGCCGCCGAACGCCTTCGCCTCGCACATAGCCAAGTACTTCGCCAACGCCACCCGCGAGAACGGCCTGTTGGCCCGCTCGAACGCCGGAGTGGTGTTCCTGCCGGGCGCGGCCGGGACCGTGCAGGAGATCTTCGACAACGCGACGCCGAACTACTACGAGTCGCGCGGCGAGCCCACCCCGATGGTGCTCGTGGACCGGGAGCACTGGACGGAGCGGCTGCCGACGTGGCCGCTGCTGCGTGCACTTGCCCGGGAACGGCCAATGGAGGCCCGTATCGCCCTCGTTGACCGGATCGAGGAGGCTCCGGAGGCGCTGAAACGTCTCTCTGATTAAAGGACGGGTAAAGGCAACTGCCACACACCGCATATGCATTGACACTGCTTACGCAGCACTTATAGACCAGTGAGACTCCTGGGGGCAGTGGTGCCTCACCTCATTGCCGCTCCATCTCCCCCTAAACCCCCCGCAGTTGCACATCCCGTGAAGGGCAAACGTGTCCATATCTCGACGTTCCGTACGCATCCTCGGTGTCGCCTCCGCCTCGGCCGCACTCGCGCTCGGTTTTGCGGGCAACGCGCTCGCCTGCAACATCAGCGAGTTCTCCGCCGAAGCGACCTGTGACGGCACCAACGGTGTCATCACCGTCACCGACAAGGACGCCTCGGCCACCGAGGCGACCATCACGGTGTTCCTGGAGAACAACGGCGCCGACGCCAAGCAGATCGGTACGGCGCAGACCGTCAAGGGCTCGCGCGAGGGCGTCACCATCACCTTCGCCGAGGACTGGCAGCCGAACGCGACGTACCGCGTTCACGTCAAGGCCGGCAACCAGGTCGACAAGGACATCACGCCGAACCTGACCACGCCGTCCAAGGCCTGCAAGGCCGAGGAGTCGCCCAGCCCGACCCCGACGCCGACCGAGGCCTCCCCGACCCCGTCGGAGACCGCCTCGACCCCGGCCGAGTCAGACAGCCCGACCCCGTCGGCCTCGGAGAGCAGCACCGCTCCCGCGACGACCACGGACAACGCCCCGTCCCCGGCGGCCGGTTCCTCGAACCTCGCCGAGACCGGTGCGAACTCCAACACCGGCCTGATCGCCGGCATCGCGGGCGCCTTCGTCGTCGTGGGCGGCGGAGCCGTCTACTTCGGCATGCGCCGCCGCGGTGCGAAGACCGGCAGCTGATCAACAGCCGCTGAAAAACCCGCTGGTGTGGCCCGTCCGGTTCGTGGGGACGGGCCACACGCATGCGCGGTCCGGTTCGGGGGGCGGGCGACCCGCAGGCGCGGGTTGGTTCAGGGGGCGGACGACTCGCGGGCGCGGGTTGGTTCAGGAGGCGGACGGCTCGCGGGCGCGGGTTGGTTCAGGAGGCCGGTGACCCGCGGGCGGGGGTTGGTTCAGGGGCGAGTAACCCGCGTACGCGGTTCGGTGCAGGGGCGGGTGACCCTCGTACGCGTTTCAGGTCAGGGGCGAGTGACCCGCGTACGCGTTTCAGGTCGGGGGCGGGTGTCCCGCGGGCGGGCTAGTCGCCGAGTACGACGATCTCCGCCGCGTCGAACTCCACCCCGACCGCGCTCCCGACCTCCGGCGCCGCCCGCAGCGCGCAGGCCGCCTCCAGACGGGGCGCGTCCTCCGGCTGGAGCTGTACGGAGACATGGGTGCCCTTGAAGGTGCGGGCGGCGACCGTGCAGCGCAGGCCCTCGTCGGCGGGCAACAGCCGTACCCCCGCGGGGCGTACGAGGAGGCTGCGGGTGCCCTGGGGGGCGTTCTCGGGGACCGGGACCTTGCCCCAGGGGGTGTCGGCGGCCTCCCCCGCGACCGTGGCCTCCACCACGTTGTCGAAGCCGAGGAAGCGGGCCACGAACTCGTCGGCGGGGTGCTGCCAGACCTCAAGCGGCGTACCGGACTGGGCGATTTGCCCGTCCCGCATGACCACGACCCGGTCGGCGAGCGCGAACGCCTCGCCCTGGTCGTGCGTGACCGCGAGCACGGTCGTGCCCAACGTGCCGAAGAGTTCCCGGAGTTCGACGACCAGCCGCTCCCGCAGGGACCGGTCGAGCTGGCCGAGCGGTTCGTCGAGCATGAGGAGCCGGGGCGTGGGCGCCAACGCCCGGGCGAGCGCCACCCGTTGCTGCTCACCGCCGGACAGCCCGGTGACGGCACGGCGGGCCGCACCCGGCAGTCCGACCAGGTCGAGCAACTCGCCCACCCGCTCGTCCTGTTGCCGCTTGGACGCCCCGTGCATGCGCAGCCCGAAGGCCACGTTGCCGGCCACGTCCCGCTGCGGGAACAGCTGATGGTCCTGGAACATCAGACCCACGCCCCGCTTGTGCGCGGGCACCCCGGACTGGTCCCTGCCGTCGAGCAACACCCGCCCGGAGTCAAGGGGTTGGAGACCGGCGACCGCCCGCAGCAGTGTCGACTTGCCGCTGCCGCTGGGCCCGAGCACACACACGATCTCGTGCTCGGCGACATCCAGGCCGACGGCGTCCAGCACCGGGCGCCCACCGAACCGTACGGTCGCGTCCTCAAGGCTCAACAGCATGGTCGGCGGAAGGCTCGGCGACACGTTCAGCGGCGTGTTCGGCGGCACGTTCGGCGGCATCTAGAACTCCCCGGTCCGGTCGGTGCGCAGCCGCTCGAGGACCAGCAGGGCCACCGCGCACACCAGCATCAGAATCGTCGAAAGGGCCATCGCCTGGCCGTAGTTGAGATCGCCGGGGCGCGACAGCAGCCGGGCCACCGCGACCGGCAGGGTCGGGTTGTCGGGCCGAGCGATGAACACGGTCGCCCCGAACTCGCCCAGCGACACCGCGAACGCGAACCCGGCCGCGATCAGCAACGCCCTTCGCACCAGCGGCAGATCGACCTCGCGCCACACCCGCCACGGCGACGCCCCGAGCACGGCCGCGGCCTCCCGCAGCCGCCCGTCCACCGCCCGCAGCACGGGCAGCATCGTCCGTACGACGAAGGGGACGCCGACCAGCGCCTGCGCGAGCGGCACCAGAATCCATGAACTCCGCAGATCCAGCGGAGGTTTGTCGAGCGAGATCAGGAAACCGAAGCCGACGGTCACCGCCGACACCCCGAGCGGCAGCATCAGCAGCGCGTCGAAGCCCCGCACCAGCCGCCCGGCATCCCGCCGGGTGAGGGCGGCGGCGGCGAGTCCGCCGATCACCACGGCGATGGCGGTGGCGGCGACGGCGTACTCCAGCGAATTGCCGATCGCGGCGATCGGCGGCACCAGGAAGGTGCCTCCGTCGTCGTGGGTCAGCGCGCGGTAGTAGCCGAAGTCCGCTGTGTCCAGCGAGCGTTGGACGAGCACGGCGAGCGGCAGCAGAAGCAGCACGGCGATGGACGCGACGACCCCGGCCAGCAGGGTCCACTGGCCTGCCCCGCGCGGGCGCCGTGCGGTCACCGCCGGGTCCACGAGCCGCAGGGCGCTCTCCCGCCGCCGTACCGTCCAGGCGTGCACGGCGAGGATCGCGCCGACCGCGACGAACTGCACGATCGTCAGGACGGCGGCCGTGGACAGGTCGAAGACCTCGGAGGTCTGGCGGTAGATCTCGACTTCGAGGGTGGAGAAGGTCGGGCCGCCGAGGATCTGGACCACGCCGAAGGAGGTGAAGGTGAAGAGGAAGACCATCAGCGCGGCGGCGGCCACGGCGGGCCCGAGCGCGGGCAGTGTCACCGTCCGCCAGGCCCGCGACCGGGAGGCGCCGAGCATCCGCGCGGCCTCCTCCTGACGCGGGTCGAGCTGCGCCCAGAGACCGCCCACCGTCCGTACGACGACCGCGTAGTTGAAGAAGACGTGCGCGAGCAGGATGGCCCACACGGTGGTGTCCAGCCGTACGCCCCACAGGTCGTCGAGGAGTCCGCCCCGGCCGACGAGCGCGAGGAAGGCCGTACCGACGACGACCGTCGGCAGCACGAACGGAACCGTCACGACAGCCCGCAGGACATGCCGGCCCGGGAAGTCGAAGCGCGCGAAGACATACGCGCCGGGGAGCGCGATCAGGAGCGTGAGCGCGGTGGACGCGAGCGCCTGCCAGGTGGTGAACCACAGCACGTGCCGGATGTCGGACTCGACCAGCACGTCCCGGACGCGGCCCAACTGCCAGGCGCCGTCGACCTTCAGACCGCGTCCGACGATCGCGGCGACGGGGTAGGCGAAGAACACCGCGAAGAACGCGACGGGCAGGGCCATCAGGCCGAGCCGCGCCGCGCCGCCCCCGCGGGCTCTCCGCGTCTTCGGCGGGGCTACTTCAGTACGAGCGAGGTCCACGACTTGACCCACTGGTCCCGGTCGGCGGCGATCTTCGCGGGCGCCATGGTCTCGGGGTCCGGGGCCTGACGGCCGTACTGCTCGAACTCCCGCGGTACCTGGGCGCCCTGGATCACCGGGTAGACGAACATGTTGAGCGGCATGTCCTGCTGGAACTCCTTGGTGAGCAGGAAGTCGAGGAACGCCTTGCCGCCCTTGGTGTTCTTCGCGTTGCTGAGCAGCCCCGCGTACTCGGTCTGCCGGAAGCAGGTGCCGTACGAGACCCCGGTGGGCGCGGTGGTCGGCTTCGGGTCGGCGTAGATGACCTCGGCGGGCGGCGACGAGGCGTACGAGACGACGAGGGGCCGGTCACCGCCCGCCTTCCTGCCGCCCGCGGACCCGGAGAACTCCTGGTCGTAGGCCTGCTCCCAGCCGTCGACGACCTTCACGCCGTTGGCCTTGAGCTTCTTCCAGTACGTCTGCCAGCCTCCCCCATCCCCGTACTGCGCCGCGCTGCCGAGCAGGAAGCCGAGGCCGGGCGAGGAGGTGGCCGCGTTCTCGGTGACAAGGAGGTTCTTGTACTCCGGCTTGACCAGATCGGCGAAGGAGGCCGGCGGGGTCAGCTTGTGCTTGCTGAAGTAGGCCTTGTCGTAGTTGACGCAGATGTCGCCGGTGTCGATGGGCGTGACCCGGTGCTTGGCCTGGTCGACGCGGTACTCGGGCTTGACGAGCGCGGAGCCCCTCGCGTCGTAGGACTGGAAGAGGCCGTTGTCGAGGGCGCGGGAGAGCAGGGTGTTGTCGACGCCGAAGAAGACGTCGCCCTGGGGGTTGTCCTTGGTGAGGATCGCCTTGTTGACGGCCTGGCCGGCGTCGCCGTCCTTGAGGACCTTGACGGTGTAGCCGGACCGCTTCTCGAAATCCTTGAGGACGCTCTTCGAGACGGCCCACGAGTCGTGGCTGACGAGGGTGACGGTCTTGGAGTCGGCGCCGCTGCCGCTGTCGGACGAGCCGCACGCGGAGAGCGTGAGCAGGCCGAGCCCGACGGCCGCGGCGATGAATGTCCTGGTGTGCACTGGATTCCTCCTGGGGTGTCCAGGAAGAGACGCGGCCCCGCCCACAGGACGTGGGCAGGGCGCAACAGCAAGAGTGATGACCGAACTTCCTACCCAGAATGACCTGGGCGAGGTTCAGAGGGTCTGCGGACAATCCCGCACTCTCAGCGCTGTGGCGCTCCCCTGTCGGAATATGAAGATGTACCTACGCCGGTCAGCCTACCGCTCGGTCGCGGCGAGCTGGCCGCACGCTCCGTCGATCTCCTGGCCGCGGGTGTCCCGGACGGTGACCGGCACCCCGTGGGCCGCGATGGCCTCGACGAACGCCTTCTCGTCCTCGGGGCGGGAGGCGGTCCACTTCGAGCCCGGCGTCGGGTTCAGCGGGATGAGGTTGACGTGCACCGGCTTGCCCTTGAGGAGGCGGCCGAGGCGGTCACCGCGCCACGCCTGGTCGTTGATGTCGCGGATCAGCGCGTACTCGATGGACAGACGGCGGCCCGACTTCGCCGCGTACTCCCAGCCCGCGTCGAGGACCTCGCGGACCTTCCAGCGGGTGTTCACCGGGACCAGGGTGTCGCGCAGCTCGTCGTCCGGCGCGTGCAGCGAGATCGCGAGGCGGCACTTGAACCCCTCGTCCGCGAAGCGGTGGATCGCCGGGACGAGTCCGACCGTCGAGACGGTGATCCCGCGCTGCGAGAGGCCGAGGCCGTCCGGCTCGGGGTCGGTGAGGGCGCGGATGGACTGGACGACCCGCTTGTAGTTGGCGAGGGGCTCGCCCATGCCCATGAAGACGATGTTGGAGAGCCGCGCGGGCCCGCCGGGGATCTCGCCGTCGCGCAGCGCCCGCATGCCGTCCACGATCTGGTGCACGATCTCGCCGGTCGACAGATTGCGGTCCAGGCCGGCCTGACCGGTCGCGCAGAACGGGCAGTTCATGCCACACCCCGCCTGCGAGCTGATGCACATGGTGACCCGGTCCGGGTACCGCATCAGCACGGACTCGACGAGCGTCCCGTCGAACAGCCGCCACAGCGTCTTGCGGGTGGTGTCCTGGTCGGTCGAAAGATGCCGCACGACGGTCATCAGCTCAGGGAGCAGCGCCTCCCGCAGCTTGGCGCGCGAGGCGGCGGGGATGTCGGTCCACTCCGCCGGGTCGTGCGCGAGCCGCGCGAAGTAGTGCTGCGAGAGCTGCTTGGCGCGAAACGGCTTCTCCCCGACCGCGGCGACGGCTTCCTTGCGCTCGGCGGGCGTAAGGTCGGCGAGGTGCCGCGGCGGCTTCTGGGCTCCGCGGGGGGCGACGAATGTGAGTTCTCCGGGCTTAGGCATGGCCCTACCAGTGTCGCAGACATACGAAGAGGGACTCGCCGCCCTGTGGACAACAAGCCCCTCACGCACAAAACAGCAGGTCAAACCGTGTTTCAGCCGGAGCCGACGAACAGCACCAGCAGCAGCCACACCACCGGCGCCGTGGGCAGCAAGGAGTCCAGCCGGTCCATGATGCCGCCGTGGCCCGGCAGGAGCGTGCCCATGTCCTTGATGCCGAGGTCTCGCTTGATCATGGACTCGCCGAGGTCGCCCAGGGTGGCACTGGCCGCGACCGCGAAGCCCAGGATCAGGCCCTGCCACCAGCTGCCGTCGTCGATCAGGAACTGCATGCACAGCGCGCCCGCCACCATCGCGAACGACACCGCCCCGAACAGGCCCTCGCGGGTCTTCCCGGGGCTGATGCGCGGGGCGAGCTTGTGCGTGCCGAAGCGCCAGCCGACGGCGTAGGCGCCCGTGTCGCTGACCACGGTCAGCAGCAGGAACGTCATGACGCGCCAGGCGCCGTCGTCGGCGGTGAGCATCAGGGCGACGAACGTGGCCAGGAACGGCACGTAGAACGCCGCGAAGACGCCCGCCGTGACGTCCCTCAGATAGCCCTCGGGCGGTTCCGTCATCCGCCAGACGAGGACCGCGAGCGCGGTGAGCGCCATGGCGACCCAGGCGCCCTCGGCACCCCGGACGTAGCCGGCGACGACCATCGCCGCACCGCCGACCGCGAGGGGCACGAGGGGCGCCTTGATGCCCTTGCGCTCCTGAAGCCGCGAGGTCAGCTCCCACAGGCCCACGACGACGGCGACCGCCACGACGCCGACGAACACGGCCTTGACGACGAACAGGGACGCGATGATCACCGCGCCGAGTCCGACCCCGACCCCTATGGCCGCACCCAGGTCCCGGCCCGCGCTCTTCTTCTGCGGGGCGGGCGCCGGTGGCGGGACGTCGGGCATGGGCTCCGGATTCTGCGGCACCGCCCCGTAGGGCTGCGCCTGCGGCGTGTCAGAGGGCTGCGTCCGCGGGTCGTACGGCAACGGCTGCCGAACGTCGTACGGCGGCTGCTGCGTCTCGTCGCGGAACAAGGGGCCGCTCAGCCGAGCGGCCCCCCGGTCGTCATCCTGGTGTCCGCCGTATGCGGGCTCGTCGGGCACGATGGACATGGGGCGAGTCTGCTGCGCCTCAGGCGCATCGTACGTGGGACCCGCCGGGGCAGCCCCCTGGACAGGCCCTTGGTCGGACGGCCCCCAGTACCCGGCTTGTGGCGGCGCCCCCCAGGAAGAGTCGTTCATCAGACCTCGAGCAGCTCCGCTTCCTTGTGCTTGAGGAGTTCGTCCACCTGGGCGACGTACTTCGCCGTGGTGTCGTCGAGCTCCTTCTCCGCACGACGGACCTCGTCCTCGCCGGACTCCTTGTCCTTGACGAGCTTGTCCAGCGCGTCCTTGGCCTTGCGACGGACGGCGCGGATGGACACCTTGGAGTCCTCGGCCTTGGCCCGGGCCACCTTGATGTAGTCCTTGCGGCGCTCCTCGGTCAGCTCGGGGAACGTCACCCGGATGATGTTGCCGTCGTTGCTGGGATTGACACCCAGGTCCGAGTCGCGGATCGCCTGCTCGATGTTCCGCAGCGCGGACTTGTCGAACGGGGTCACCACGGCCATCCGCGGCTCCGGTACGGAGAACGAGGCCAGCTGGTTGATCGGCGTCAGCGCGCCGTAGTAGTCGGCCACGATCTTGTTGAACATCGCCGGGTGCGCACGACCGGTGCGGATCGCGGCGAAGTCCTCCTTGGCGACCACGACGGCCTTCTCCATCTTCTCCTCGGCCTCGAGGAGGGTCTCTTCGATCACCACTTGCTCCTGCGTGTCTTGAGTAGGCCCGGCTGCTGTGCTGTGTCGGCGGCCGGCTGCGTCGCGTCTTCTTCCTGCACGGTTCCCGACCGGCAGGACATTGTCCATCCCCCGGTCAGGGTCATCAGCCCTGGCTGCCTTGGTCACCCACAAGCGTGCCGATCTTCTCACCCTTGACGGCGCGGGCGATATTGCCCTCCGCCAGAAGCTCGAAGACCAGGATCGGAAGCTTGTTGTCGCGGCACAGCGTGATGGCGGTCATGTCCGCGACCTTGAGGTCCTGGGTGATGACCTCGCCGTAGCTGAGCGAGTCGAACTTGACGGCTTCGGAGTTCGTCTTCGGGTCGGAGTCGTAGACCCCGTCCACGCCGTTCTTGCCCATCAGCAGCGCCTCGGCGTCGATCTCCAGGGCGCGCTGGGCGGCGGTGGTGTCGGTGGAGAAGTAGGGCATGCCCATACCGGCGCCGAAGATGACCACGCGGCCCTTCTCCAGGTGGCGCACGGCGCGCAGCGGGATGTACGGCTCGGCGACCTGGCCCATGGTGATGGCGGTCTGGACGCGGCTGTCGATGCCCTCCTTCTCCAGGAAGTCCTGGAGGGCGAGGCAGTTCATCACCGTGCCGAGCATGCCCATGTAGTCGGAGCGGGCCCGGTCCATGCCGCGCTGCTGGAGCTCGGCGCCGCGGAAGAAGTTGCCGCCGCCGATGACGACGGCGACCTCCGCGCCGTCCCGCACGACGGCCGCGATCTCACGGGCGATCTTGTGCACCACGTCGGGGTCGACACCCAGGCCCCCGCCGCCGGAGAAGGCTTCTCCGGAGAGCTTCAACATGAACCGGCCGCGTACCTTGCCGTCGTCGGTCTTCTGGGGCTTGGTGGTCATGGCGTTCTCCTCATGGTGCACATACGAAGAAGGCCACTGCCGGTGGGGTGTCTGTCGCATCCCATGCTCGGCAATGGCCTCCTCGTCAGATCTGCTGTCGTCCGCCACACGCGCGTGCGCGACGGCGTACCCGGCCGACTGCTGACGACCCTAGCGGGATTCCGCCGGGCGCCGCGCGTCGATCGCGGTACGGACTCAGATGCCGACCTTGATGCGCGTGAAGCGCTTCAGGGTGACACCCGCCTCGTCCAGAACCTTCTGGACGGACTTCTTGGGGTCGAGCGCGTACGGCTGACCGAGCAGCGTCGCGTCCTTGAAGAAGCCGTTGACGCGACCCTCGACGATCTTGGAGATCGCGGCCTCGGGCTTGCCCTCGGCGCGGGTGGTCTCCTCGGCGATACGGCGCTCGGACTCGACGACCTCGGCCGGCACGTCCTCCTTCGCCAGGTACTTCGGCGCGAAGGCGGCGATGTGCTGGGCGACGCCGCGGGCGACCTCGGCGTTCTCCTTGTCCAGCTCGACGAGGACACCGATCTGCGGGGGCAGGTCGGGCATCGTGCGGTGCATGTACGCGGAGACGTAGCCGTCGGCGTACTGGGCGAAGCGGTCCAGGACGATCTTCTCGCCCAGGTTCGCGTTGGCCTCGTCGACGAACGCCTGGACCGTCTTGCCGGGCTCGATGTCGGACGCGAGGAGCGCCGCGATGTCGGCCGGAGCGGTGGCGGCGACGTGCTGGGCGATCTGGTTGGCGACGGCCTGGAACTTCTCGCCCTTGGCGACGAAGTCCGTCTCGCACTTCAGCTCGACCAGGACACCGGAGGTGTTGTCCTCGGCGATGACGGAGACCACGGCGCCGTTCTCGGCGGAGCGGCCCTCGCGCTTGGCGACGCCCTTCTGGCCCTTGATACGGAGCGCCTCGACGGCCTTCTCGACGTTCCCGTCGGCCTCGTCCAGCGCCTTCTTGCAGTCCATCATGCCGGCGCCGGTGAGCTCACGGAGCTTCTTGACGTCGGCGGCGGTGTAGTTCGCCATGATCTGTGAATCTCTTCTCGGAGTTCGAAGTCTCGAAGTCGGCGGCGGCCGCGGATGACGCGGGCTTCCGCCAAGGATCTACGGGCTACGAAGATCTAGGGGCTGTGGATGAACGGCGGGTGGCGCGGTCCGCACCACCCGCCGTCCTCCTGTCAGTCCTTTGGCCCGGAAGGGTCAGGCCTGCTCGGCCTCGGCGGCCGGAGCGGCCTCAGCCTCGGCGGCGGGGGCCTCGACCTCGGCGGCGGCCTCAGCGGCGGGGGCCTCGTCGGCCTGCTCGGCGTCGGCGACCTTCTCCGTCTCGGCGGAGGTCTGCACCTCGGCCTCGGCGGCGGGGGCCTCGTCGGCCTTCTTCTCACCCTCGAGCAGGTCGCGCTCCCACGCGGCGAGCGGCTCGCCGGCGGCCTTGTCACCCTTGGCCTCGGCGGCGACACCGGAGCGGCTGATGAGGCCCTCGGCGACGGCGTCGGCGATCACGCGGGTGAGCAGGGTGACGGAGCGGATCGCGTCGTCGTTGCCCGGGATCTTGTAGTCGACCTCGTCGGGGTCGCAGTTCGTGTCGAGGATGGCGACGACCGGAATGTTGAGCTTCCGGGCCTCACCGACCGCGATGTGCTCCTTCTTGGTGTCCACGATCCAGACGGCGCTGGGAACCTTGGACATCTCGCGGATACCACCGAGGGTCTTCTCCAGCTTGGCCTTCTCGCGCGAGAGCACGAGAAGCTCCTTCTTGGTGAGACCGGACGCGGCGACGTCCTCGAAGTCGATCTGCTCGAGCTCCTTGAGGCGCTGCAGACGCTTGTAGACGGTGGAGAAGTTGGTGAGCATGCCGCCCAGCCAGCGCTGGTTGACGTAGGGCATGCCGACGCGGGTGGCCTGCTCGGCGATGGCCTCCTGCGCCTGCTTCTTCGTGCCGACGAACATGACCGTGCCGCCGTGGGCGACGGTCTCCTTGACGAACTCGTAGGCGCGGTCGATGTACGACAGCGACTGGAGCAGGTCGATGATGTAGATGCCGTTGCGCTCGGTGAAGATGAAGCGCTTCATCTTCGGGTTCCAGCGACGGGTCTGGTGACCGAAGTGGACGCCGCTTTCCAGCAGCTCCCGCATCGTGACGACGGCCATGGCCGTTCTCCTTGATTTTCTCGGTTGTGCCGCGAGCACCGGACGGCACTCGCGCCTGACGCCCACGTGCGCTTGCCCAGAGGACCGAGGAGCGCTGACATCGGTTTTCGTCTTGCGACGGAGCACCGGATGCCGGGGCGTGCGAAGTCGACCCGGTCACCCGGATCGCCAAAGGAAGTGTACGGGACCCGCGAGGCACCGGGTGACGCCGTTGTCCACAACCCCGCACCGGCCCACAGGTCCCGGCCATGATCGCCTCGGATACGGCACGGTTTGCCCCATGCGGATGCGACGACATGACCGAACTTCCGGTACTGGCCGGGCTCTCCTGCTGGCCCTCCTCCTGACCCTCCTGACCTGCGCGACCCGGGCCAGCGGCGCCCCTCCCCCGGCCCCCGGTGTCTCCACCCCCTCCGCACCGGCGATCGCGCGCACCTGGCCGGTCGGCTCACACCCCCTGGTCCTACGAGGCTGGGAGCCCCCGGCGACGGTCTACGCCCGGGGCCACCGAGGCGTGGACCTGGCAACCCCGGCCGGCGCTCAGGTACGGGCGGTGGCAGCGGGCCGGGTGTCCTTCGCGGGCCGGGTGGCGGGCAGAGGCGTGGTGTCGGTGGAGCTGACGGGCACGGATCTCCGTACGACCTATGAGCCGGTGACCGCCACGGTGAAGAAGGGAGACGAGGTGGAGCCGGGCGGTGTGGTCGGGACGGTGGAGTTCACCGGCTCCCACTGCCCGACGACATGCGTGCACTGGGGCTTGCTGAGAGGGACCACGTACATGGACCCACTGGCACTGCTGCCCCCATGGCTGCTGAACCGGGGCCCGTCCCGCCTGCTGCCGGTACTGGGAGCGCCTCTCTAGGCGCGCCGGAAACCGCGCCCCCAGCCCTCACCGAGCTGACAGACGAAGCTCAACCCAGAACCCCCCGCAGAGCCATGCTCACCGCAGCCTCGGTGATCACCGAAGGGTCCTCCGCGGCGCCGAGCTCAATCCGCCGTACAGCCGCGTCGACAACCCCCTGAAGCAGCATCGCCGCCAGCCGGGGCTCCTCATGCCCCATCTCCCCCAGCGCGGAGACGATCATCGCGACAAGTCCCCCGTGCGCGGCCCGGATCTTCTCCCGAGCCCCCGCCTCCAGCTCGCTCGCGGAGATGGCGACAACAGCCCGGTGCCGCCGGTCCCCGACCAGCGCCAGCTGCTGCCGCACATACGCCTCGACCTTGCCCTCCGCAGAGGGCGCCCCCTCCATCGCCGCCGACACATCCGCCGCCCACACGGGAAAGTCGACCTCGCACAGCTCCTCGACGACAGCGGCCCGGGAGCGGAAGTACTCGTACACGGACGACCGCGCGAGCCCCGTCCGCTCGGCCAGGGCCGGGAACGTCAGCGCCTCCGTCCCACCCTCGGACAGCAGGGAGCGAGCCGCGTCCAGCAGGGCGGCTCGCTGCATCGACCGGTGCTCGGCCACGGAGGCCGCTCGAATCCTTGGCACGTCAACCACTCTACGGACGGCGCACCCCCGGCGGGAGTGACCCAGGCCATGCAGGCACGATTCTGCGAGGTCGCCCAGGCCGTACGACTTCCGCTCAGCGGCCAAAACTCGCCAGCTTGGCGCGGAGCTGCAACACGGACTTGGTGTGGATCTGGCTGACCCGGCTCTCGGTCACCCCGAGCACGTTGCCGATCTCGGCGAGGGTGAGGCCCTCGTAGTAGTAGAGCGTGACGACGGTCTTCTCCCGCTCGGGCAGCGTGTTGATCGCCCGCGCCAGGAACCGCCGCAGCTCCCGGCCCTCGGCCACCTCCACCGGGTTGTCGGCGGCGGTGTCCTCCAGGGTGTCCATCAGGCTGAGCCGGTCGCCGCCCTCGCCGCCCGCGTGCAGCAGCTCCTCCAGGGCGACCACGTTGGCCAGCGACAACTGGCTGAAGACGGCGTGGAGTTCCTCGACCGCGATGCCCATCTCGGCGGCCACCTCGCCCTCGCTGGGGGTGCGCCTGAGCCGCGCCTCCAGCGTGGCGTACGCCCGCTCCACGTTCCGCGCCTTCTGCCGTACCGAGCGCGGGATCCAGTCCAGCGCGCGCAGTTCGTCGATCATCGCGCCCCGGATGCGGGTGATCGCGTACGTCTCGAACTTGATCTCCCGCTCGATGTCGAACTTCTCGATCGCGTCGATCAGTCCGAACACCCCCGACGACACGAAGTCCGCCTGTTCCACATTGGGCGGCAGCCCGACGCTCACCCGTCCCGCGACGTACTTGACCAGCGGCGAGTAGTGCAGGATCAGCTGCTCGCGCAGCCGCTCGTCGCCCGTCGTCTTGTACGACCGCCACAGCTCCTCGAGCGTCGAGGGAGCGGGCGGTCGGACGCTGCCACCGTCACGGGCGGCTGGGGGGATCGCCGCCCGGTCGGACCCGGAGGTGTGCTGGGGCATTCGTCGCCTTGTGCCGTTCTGCCGTGAAGTGGGGCTGCCTGGGTGAGGTGTCGGAGTGGTGCCGTGATTGCCGTTCTGCGCCGGAATCCCCGTGAGCGTAGCGTGACTGGAGTGTCGCGGTGTGCGAAGACCAGGGCGTGGACCGGGCACGGACGCGTTCGACGGGGTGCCCGAACGGGTCACCCTGATCGCTCTGCGTGATCATCAGAATGCGCCAACTGCGGGAATTCCCAAGGGTGTCGGGGTTCCCCCGGACGGCCGAACACGCTCGGTCAGCGGCGTCCGCCGGTGTCCCGGACCGAGATCATCGCCTGGCGTGTCAACTTCCAGCCGTCGCCGTGTCGTTCGACGTAACCAAGTGCTCGGAGTTCGTACAGCCTCGCGATCGCGTCGTCCTGTGTGGTCTGTGCACCGCGCGCGATCTCCCCCGGTTCCGCCGCCCTGTTGCCGGGCAGTGCGGCGAGGACACGCCGGGCGGCCGGCTCCAACAGGTCGCGCGGGAGCACCGGTCCGCGGCGGTCGGGGGCCAGTTCGCCCATGCCGCCGACCAGTTCGACGACTTCCGCCGCGTCGGTGACCAGCACGGCTTCTCCGCGCAGGAGTTCGTGCACCCCGGCCGACAGCGCGCTCGTGGCCGGGCCGGGCACTCCTATCGTGTGGCGCCCCAACCGCTGCGCGGCCCGCGCCGTGACGAGTGACCCGCTCCGGTACGCGGCCTCGACCACGACGGTGCCTCGCGTGAGCGCGGCGATCACCCTGTTCCGGAGGATGAACCTGGTCGGTGTCGGATGCTCGCCGGGCGGCAACTCCCCGATCACCAGGCCCTGTTCGGCGATCCTGCCGATCAACTGGGCGTGCCCGCGCGGGTAGGGGCGGTCGACGCCGCAGGCGAGCACGGCGGCGGTGGCCCCGCCCGCGCCGAGGGCGCCGCGATGGGCGGCGCCGTCGACTCCGTAGGCACCGCCGGACACGACCACCCAGCCGCGCTCGGCGAGTCCCGCGGCGAGGGTGGCCGCCATGTGCGCGCCGTACTCGGTGCAGGCGCGGGCGCCGACGACGGCGACCGAATCGAGCGCCCACGCCCGGAGGTTGGGCTCCCCGCGCACCCACAGTCCGATGGGCCGCGCGTCCCCGAGGTCGTCGAGCTGGGCGGGCCACTCGACACCACCGGGGCACACGAACCGGACCCCGGCGTCCTCAGCGACGGCCAGGTCCCGCGCCGGCTCGACCAGCCGGGCTCGCGCGCACAGCCCGCCCCACCGCTTGTCGGTCACGCCGGTGAGCTGCGGCCCTCCGCGCCTGAGCCGCCGGGCCACTTCCACGGCCCCCAACTCCCGGATCCACCGCCCGGCGACCTCGTCACCGGGTTCGACGACCCGGGCGAGGAAGACACGGGCGTGGAAGTCGCCGCCCGCGTCGCCGTCCACGGTCACGGGCCCGTCCTCTCCAGCACACCCGAGCAAGCCGACACCGGGCTCACCGTCCACAGTCCCGTGCCGGTCCCCTTCAGCACCCCGGTCACCTTCAGTACCGGGGAGGAACCCGGCATCCGATCCACCGTCCGCAGCCACATACCGGGCCCTCCCAGCACCACCGAGGAAACCCGACTCCGGTCCACCATCCCCAGCCGCACACCGGCCCCTCCCAGCACCACCGAGAAGCCCCGCACCCGGCCCACCATCCGCAACCACATTCCCGCCCCTCCCGTCACCGGCGCAGGACCCGGCGTCCGATCCACCGTCCGCAGCCGCATACCGGGCACTCCCAGCACCGCCGAGGAAACTCGACTCCGCTCCACCTCGCCAGCCACGCGCCGCCCCCTCCCAGCACCGCCGAAGAACCCGACATCCGCTCCACCATCCCCAGCCCCATACGGGCCTCTCCCCGCACCGCCGAAGCACCCCCCGCCCGACCCATCGCCCGCAGTCACGTCAGTGCCCCGATAGCCATCGGCACGCCTCGCGGTACGCCCGTGCGCAGTTGGAGGGCGAGGGCGACATCGGTCGCGCCGGGCCGGTCGTGGCCGACCAGGTCCGCGACCGTCCAGGCCACGCGCAGCACCCGGTCGAGCCCGCGCGCGGTGAGCACACCGCGCTCCAGGCTGCGCTCGGCCTCGTCCATCGCCCCGCGCTCGGCGTGCCAGCGGCTGCGCAGTTCGCGGCCGGGTACCTCGCTGTTGGTGCGCCAGGGTGTGTCCGCGAACCGCGCCGCCGCCCGCTCCCGGGCCGCCCGCACCCGGTCCGCGACCGTCGCCGTGGACTCGCCCCGCGCACCGCACCCGGTGAGCTGGTCCCGGGTGACCCGGTCCACCTCGACCCGCAGGTCCACCCGGTCGAGCAGGGGCCCGGAGAGCCTGGCCTGGTACCGGCGGATCGACATCGGCGCGCACTCGCACAGGTCGTCGGTCTGCGAGAAACGCCCGCACGGACAGGGGTTGGCGGCCAGCACCATCAGGAACCTCGCCGGGAACCGGACGACGCCCGCACTGCGCGCGATCACCACATGCCCGGCCTCCAGCGGCTGCCGCAGCGCGTCCAGGGCCTGACCGCTGAATTCGGGTGTTTCGTCCAGAAAAAGCACCCCTCGATGTGACAGCGACACCGCGCCGGGCCGCGCGATCCCCTGTCCGCCCCCGACGAGGGCCTGCATCGTGGCCGAGTGGTGCGGGGCGCAGTAGGGGGCGACGTCGATCAGGGGCTTGCCTGGGGGCAGCAGGCCCGCCACCGAGTGGACCGCGGTGACCTCCAGCGACTCCTGCCGGCCGAGCCGGGGCAGGACGGCGGGCAGCCGCTCCGCGAGCATCGTCTTCCCGGCACCCGGCGGGCCTTCGAGGAAGAGATGATGGCCACCCGCCGCCGAGACCTCCACCGCGGTCCGCGCCGAGAACTGCCCGACGACATCGGCGAGATCGTGCCCGGGGTCGTGCTGGGACGCGCCCACGCTGTGCATCCCCGTGGCCGCTCCCGTGCCGGGCAGGCGCAGCCCGGCGAGCAGTGGGTCAGGGCGTCCTAGGTCGTCCGGGTCCTCGTCGGGCACGGGTTCGTCCGCGAGCACGGCGATCAGCTGCCGCAGGGTGCGCACGCCGAGCACGGACACCCCGGGCACGAGGGACGCCTCGGCGGCGGCGCATTCCGGGACGACGACCTGCTCGTATCCGGAGTCCGCGGCGGCCAGTACGGCGGGCAGGATGCCCCGGACCGGCCGCACCCGTCCGTCGAGGCCGAGTTCCCCGATCATCACGATGTCGGCGAGCACCCGGGGATCGATCCGTTCCGCCGCTCCCAGGACGGCCGCGGCCACCGCCAGGTCGAAGCCGCTGCCGCTCTTCGGGACCGACGCCGGACTCAGGCCCACCGTCAGCTTCTTCTGCGGCCAGGCGCAGCCCGAGTTGACGACCGCGGCCCGCACCCGGTCCTTGCTCTCCGTCAGGCTCTTGTCGGGCAGTCCCACCAGGGTGAACGCGGCGACGCCCGGTTCGAGGTCGGCCTGTACCTCGACGACCACGCCCTCGACGCCCACCAGCGCCACCGAACACGTACGAGCGAACCCCATCTCAGAACACCCCCCGGGCGTGCTCGACCACGGCCCTGCCGCGCCGGGGCACGACGACACCCACCAGGTCGATGCGGACCCCTCCCGGCGGCGCTCCGCCGTGTGCGTGGATCCATCGCTCGGCGAGGCCTCGTAGGCGCTCCGCCTTCTCGGGTGTGACGGCGGCCATCGGGTGCTCGAAGGCGCCCGTCCGCCGGGTCTTGACCTCGCAGACCACCAGGACGTCGCCGTCCCGCGCCACGATGTCGATCTCTCCGGTCCTGCCACAGCGCCAGTTGCGCTCCAGGACCGTCATGCCGGCCGCGGTCAGCCGTCGTGCGGCGACCGTCTCGCCGAACCTGCCGAGTGCACTGCGTGCGTTCATGTCGGCACCACCTCCGGCACCCACCGTCACGCGGAACGGTCCACCAAGTGGATCTTGGTGGACCGTTCAGTGCTTGTGGAAAACTCCGTCACCCGCACGAGCGACAGCCTCTCGGCGGGTCACCGCCGTCAGCCGCCCGGCAGCTCCAGATCGCTCTTGTTCAGCTCCTCGATGTTCACGTCCTTGAACGTGAGCACGCGGACCTGCTTCACGAAGCGAGCCGGCCGATACATGTCCCACACCCAGGCGTCCGCCATGGACACCTCGAAGAACACCTCGCCCTGGACCGAGTGCACCTGCATCTCGTAGTCGTTGGTGAGGTAGAAGCGCCGTTCGGTCTCGATCACGTATTTGAACAGACCGACGACATCGCGGTACTCCCGGTAGAGCTTCAGCTCCATCTCGGTCTCGTACTTTTCGAGGTCCTCGGCGCTCATGGCATGTTCCCCTTCACCCGTGCGATCCCACCATTGTGCGCCAGTCCCGCCAGCCCCTAGACGATTTCGGTGTCCAGGGTCACGGGTCCGGCCGGGGGACCTTCGTCGAGCAGCCTGTGGAGCAGCTCGGCGAGTCTGGTCGGATACACCGTCTCATGCGCCAGGTCCAGTTCTCGGCACGTCCACCAACGTGCTCCGGAGACGCTGCGCCGCTCCAGCTCGGTGAGGGCGGTGGCGCCGGGCACTCCGTCGGCCGTGGCGGCCGTCCTGGCCAGGCAGTACCACTCCTCCTGGTCCCAGCGGCGGCCCGCGAACGGGAAGGAACACGTCCGCGTCCACAGCACCGGGCCGAGTTCGACCTGGGTGATGCCGGTCTCCTCCGCGAGTTCCCGCAGAGCGGCCTCCTCGTGGGTCTCGTCGCCCTCCAGGCCGCCGCCGGGGGTGAACCACCAGTCGTCGGCCGGGTCGTCCGGCTCATGGCCGTGGAGCAGCAGGACGCGGTCCTGCGGGTCGAGCAGGACGACCCGGGCGACCCTGCGCAGTCCGCCGGTGTACGAGTCGTCCTGGGAGCCCTCCTCGGTGGCCTCAGCGGGCACCGGCGGGCTCCGTCCGGGTGCGGGCGCGGCGGCCGGCCGCGAGCTTGGCGATCGGACCGTAGGCGCCGCCGCCGAGGACGAGGACCGCGCCCGCGACGATGACCGCGATGATCGTGCCCAGCGGGCCGGGCTGGGAGAGGCCGCCGAGGGTCTCGAAGCCGGTGGGGCGCTCCAGCATGCCCTTCATGGGCCAGACGACGGCGTCCACGCGGGCGCTCACGGCGCTGCTCGCGACGGTGCCGCTCGCCACGTCCGTGAGGTGGGCGCTGGAGTCCAGGGACCCCTGGCGTTCGTCACCGAGGAGGAACAGGCGGCCCTTGGGGACCTTCACCTTGGGGATGGTCTTGTCCTCGACCGCGCCGCCCTTGAGGTACCCCTCGGCGATCTGCTTGCCGTTGACGACCAGCTTGCCGTTCGTGCAGCAGGAGACGGTGTCCCCGCCGACGGCGACCACGCGCTTGACCACGGGGGCGTTCGTCACCCAGGTCTTGTCGGTGAAGACGACGACGTCGCCCCGGCGCACCTCACCGCCGTCGATCCGCTGCGCCATCACCCTGTCGCCCATGGCGATGGTCGGCGTCATCGAGCTGGTGGGCACCGTGTACGGCCGGTAGACGACCGCTCCCCAGCCGAATCCGCCGAGGAACAGCACAAGGCCCAGCGCGACGGCCAGTCCGGACAGCCTCTGTCCGGTCCGGCTGCCCACCGGGCCCTTGCCAGTGCCACCGCCGGTACGCGGGGCCGTACGTGTTGCGCTCTCGCCACCCATGGGTCCGCACCCTACCCGGCGGTACCGAGGGTGGTCAGCCCTTCCTCCGGGACCATGGTCAGAAGCTCTACAAGGCCTTTACTCGTCCTTGCCCGAGCGCTTGCGGCGCCACAGGACCAGCGGCAGCACGCCGATGAGGGCGAGGCCCTCCGGGGCGGCCGTCAGCAGGCGGGAGGCGGAGGCCTGGGTGTTGATGCCCGTCTGGTCGAAGGTGTCCGGGATCGGCAGCGTGCCCCAGCGGTTGACGGGCCAGGCCTTGACGATCGCGCGGCCGACGACCTCGCTCACCGGGACCATGCCGTGGTGCTTGTCGGACTGGTTGTAGCGCGAGTCCCGCGAGTTCTGCCGGTGGTCGCCCATCACCCAGATGTCGCCCTTGGGGACCTTGACGGTGAACTGGCCGCCCTGGTCGTCGTTGGTGCACGGGGTGTTGCCGGGGTAGACGTACGGCTCGTTCAGCGCCTTGCCGTTGACCATCAGCGGGCCCGTGCCGCTGCACGAGACGGTGTCGCCGCCGACGCCGATGACCCGCTTGATGAGGTCCTTCTCCTGGGCGGACGGCATCAGGCCGATCCAGCTGAGCACCGTCTGGAGGGCGTTGGGGTTCGCCGCGGGCTCGCCCGCCAGCCAGTCGTCCGGGTCGTGGAAGACGACGACCTCGCCGCGCTCGGGCTTGGAGCCGAACCAGGGGGTGAGCTTGTCGACCAGGACACGGTCGCCCTGCTGGAGGGTGTTCTGCATCGAGTCCGAGGGGATGGAGAACGCCTGCACCAGGAACGTCTTGATCAGCAGCGCGAGGACGAGCGCGATGACGACCAGGATCGGCAGCTCCTTCCAGAAGGAGCGCGGCTTCTTCGCCTGGGGGGGCTGGTCGCCCGGCCCCTGTTCCTCGGTGCGGGTCGCGTCGCCCGGCGTCGTACCGTCCACGTCCGCTCCGGAGTCACTCCCGGAGGTCACGGCGCTGTCCGCGGCCGGGGCGGGTGCTTCCACGGGACGTCCGTGGTGCTCCTCGCCGTCGTGTCCGGACCGTGCGCCAACCGCCACATCCCCCACGCCAACTCCTTACTCTGTGCCGCCGCCTGCCCCATCCTCGGCGCAGGCCCACCACTCCCATAACGAGCGGGAGTTCCGCAGGGCTCGGGAGTTGGACCGATCCGTTCGGATCGACCGGGGCAACCCTATGCGACAGTTCGGGACCGGCGGTCGTCCCCGACACGGAGTTGGAAACCGATGCGAAGGTTTTAGGTTCGTTCAGACTGGTCCAGTGCCCCATGGGCCAGGCGATCACCTTGGCCCGTCCCACCACCAGGCTGAGCGGGACCGTGCCTCCGTAACTGGTGTTCTGGTGGGCCCGGGAGTCCGCCGAGTTGCCCCGGTGGTCGCCCATCACCCACAGCCGGCCCTTGGGGACGGTGATGTCGAACGGTGTTTCGGACGGTGCGTTCCCGGGATACAGGTAGTCACCCTCGGTCAGCGGTACGCCGTTGACGGTCACCCGGCCCTGCGCGTCACAGCACTTGACGTGGTCGCCGCCGACGCCGATGACCCGCTTGATGAGGTCCTTCTCGTTGTCCGACGGCAGCAGGCCGATGAACTGAAGGCCTTCCTTGACCTGCTTGACCACGACGGGGTCGTTCTTCTTGGTGGTCTGCTCGTCCGCGAGCCAGCCGCCCGGGTCGTGGAAGACTACGACGTCACCGCGCTTGGGCTCGGAGCCGAACCACGGGGTGAACTTGTCGACCAGGACCCGGTCCCCGATGCGGATCGTCTGCTCCATGGAGCCCGACGGGATCACGAACGCCTGGAGGAGGAAGGTCTTCAGGACGAGGGCTATGAGGACCGCGACACCGACCAGGAGAGGAATCTCCCGGACCGCGGACCGCCGTCGGCGCCGCTTGACCTTGCGCTGGAGCTTGCGCCGCTCGGCACGGCTGCGGCCGCCTCCCCCGGCGCGCGCGAGCGCGCCCGCGCCCGCGCGCCGGGAGCCGGTCGGCAGCAGGTTCTCGTTCCCGAAGGAGCCGCCCGGTGCCGCGCCGCGCGGTTTGCCGCGGTTACCCATGGGCGCCGTCCGCGGCGGGTACGCGCGCGTAGGCGCCGGGCCGGACGAGGTGGGTCCAGTGGCCGGCGGGCCAGACGATCCAATCGGCTCGTCCGATGACGTCACCAACAGGAATCATGCCTCCGCCCGGGTCGCCCAGGTGGTCCCGGGAGTCACGTGAGTCGCCGCGATGGTCGCCGAGGACGAAGAGGGTGCCGTCCGGCACCACGACGTCGAACGCCACGCTGGACGGGGCGTCCCCGGGGTACAGGAACGCCGTCTCGTCGACCGACCGCCCGTTCACCTGGAGCCTCCCCTCCTCGTCGCAGCAGACCACGTGGTCTCCCCCCACACCCACAACGCGCTTGATGTAGTCGGCGTCCCCGAAATAGCCGGTGCCATCGAACACGACGATGTCGCCGCGCCGCGGATGAGCACCGAAACGGTACGCCAACTTATTTACGAGAACGCGGTCGCCGATCCTCAATCCGGACTCCATTGATCCGCTGGGAATCTGGAACGGCTGGAGCAGGAAGGTGTTGAGCAGCAGCAGAAACACCAGACAGACCAGGGCGGTCAGGGTGATCCGGCCCCCGGGCAGCCAGTCGGCGGCACGCGACACCAACGCGAAACGCGACCGTCCCTCCGGTCCTGCCGGGTCCGAGGTGTCCTCGGAGTCGGAAGGGCGGGAGGAGCGGTCGCGCTCCGCGGGCTGTGCTTCGGTGTCCATCGGAGCCAGATGCTATCCGGCTCCGACAAGAACCCCGTCGCGACCTCAGTTGTCGCGCTTCTCCTTGATCTTCGCGGCCTTGCCGCGCAGGTCACGGAGGTAGTACAGCTTCGCGCGACGGACGTCACCACGGGTCACGAGCTCGATCTTCTCGACGATCGGGGTGTGCACCGGGAAGGTGCGCTCGACGCCGACGGAGAACGAGACCTTGCGGACCGTGAAGGTCTCGCGGACACCGGCGCCCTGGCGACGGATGACTACGCCCTTGAACTGCTGCACACGGGAGCGGTTGCCCTCGATGACGCGGACGTGGACGTTGACGGTGTCACCCGGGCGGAAGGCCGGGACGTCGGTGCGCAGCGAGGCGCTGTCGACGATGTCGAGCAGGTGGGACATGTCGTCTGCTTTCTTCATCGATGCCACAGGTCACCGACGGGAGTTGGGTGAAGGAAGGATGCTGTCCGTGTCGGGGCGGGCGTCATGTCCCCCTGTGGCAGGGACGCACGCCGGACGACGCACAACAGCGACCTATTCTTCCATGCCGTCCGGCCTGCGCCAAAATCGGCCGTGGGACGCGCCCTCGGGGTCCGGTGCCCAGCCGAGGATCGAGAGCATCTCGCGGTCCTTCTTGTCGAAGGTCTTCGGCTCGCAGCGCTCGATCAGGTCCGGGCGGTGGGCGGCCGTGCGCTTCAGCGCCTCGTCGCGCCGCCAGCGGGCGATCTTGCCGTGGTGGCCGCTGAGCAGCACGTCCGGGATTCCCTGGCCGCGCCACTGGGGCGGCTTGGTGTACACCGGCCCCTCCAGGAGGTTGGCCATGACGCCGGGCGCGAAGGAGTCGTCGCGGTGGGACTCGGCGTTGCCCAGGACACCGGGGAGCAGGCGTGCCACGGCCTCCGTGACGACCAGGACGGCCGCCTCGCCGCCGGCGAGCACGTAGTCGCCGATGGACACCTCGTAGACGGGCATCCGGGTCGCGTACTCGTCGATCACGCGCCGGTCGATGCCTTCGTAGCGGGCGGGCGTGAAGACCAGCCAGGGCCGCTCGGAGAGCTCGACGGCGAGTTCCTGGGTGAAGGGGCGCCCGCTGGGCGTGGGCACGACGAGCGCGGGTGTGCCGGAGCCCGTCTCGTAGCCGTCGGCCAGGACGGTGTCCAGGGCATCGCCCCAGGGCTCGGTCTTCATGACCATGCCGGGGCCGCCGCCGTAGGGGGTGTCGTCGACCGTGTTGTGGCGGTCGTACGTCCAGGCACGCAGATCATGCACGTGCACGTTCAGCTGTCCACGCGCGCGTGCCTTGCCGACGAGGGAGACCTTCAGCGGGTCGAGGTACTCGGGGAAGATCGTGACGACGTCGAGCCTCATGCGTCGTCGTCCTTGGAAGACACGATCTCCGCCTGGTCGTCGATCAGCCCGGGCGGCGGGTCGATGACCGCGCGCTGCTCCTCCAGGTCGATCTCGATGACGATCGACTCGACGAAGGGGATCATCACCTCGCTGCCGTCGGGGCGCTCGACGATGAAGAGGTCCTGGGAGGGCAGGTGCGAGATCTCGGTGATCCGGCCGATCTCCTCGCCGTCCCGGGTGACGACGTCGAGGTCCATCAGCTGGTGGTCGTAGTACTCGTCCTCCTCCTCGGGCAGCTCCTCCGGGTCGACCTCGGCGATCAGGAGGGTGTTGCGCAGGGCCTCGGCGCCGGTGCGGTCGCTGACGCCTTCGAAGCGGAGGATGAGGCGGCCGCTGTGGACGCGGCCCGTCTCGATGGTGAGCGGTCCCGTCGGGGCGGGGTCCGTGAACAGGACGGCGCCAGGCGCGAGCCTCAGCTCGGGCTCGTCGGTGCGTACCTCGACGGTGACCTCGCCCTTGATGCCATGGGCACGGCCGATCCGTGCGACTACCAGTTGCACGTGTCCACATCTCCTGTTTCATACAGATCGGGCCGGGGACGGCCAGTGGCCCTCCCCGGCCCGAGCCGGTGTGCGATAAGCGTCAGCGGACGTGGTCGACGTCGACAAGGTCGACGCGGACACCTCGGCCGCCGATGGCGCCCACGACGGTGCGCAGAGCGCGAGCGGTGCGGCCGTTGCGACCGATCACCTTGCCGAGGTCGTCGGGGTGCACCCGGACCTCCAGCACGCGTCCGCGACGCAGGTCGCGCGAGGCGACCTGCACATCGTCAGGGTTGTCGACGATGCCCTTCACGAGGTGCTCGAGAGCCTCCTCGAGCATGCTCAGGCCTCGGTCGACTCGGACTCGGCGGCAGCCTCGTCCTTCTTCTCAGCCTTCTTCTTCTGGGTGATGGCCTCACCCTTGCCCTGGTCGTCGCCGCCGAGGGCGTCGAACACCGGGCGCGCCGCCTTCGGCTCGGCCACGAGCAGCGGAGCCGGGGCCGGCAGGCCCTTGAACTTCTGCCAGTCGCCGGTGAGCTTCAGGATGGCGAGGACGGGCTCGGTCGGCTGGGCGCCGACACTCAGCCAGTACTGCGCGCGGTCCGTGTCGACCTCGATGCGCGAGGGGTTCTGCACCGGGTGGTACAGACCGATCTCCTCGATGGCCCGGCCGTCACGGCGGGTACGGGAGTCGGCGACGACGATGCGGTAGTGAGGCGAACGGATCTTGCCCAGACGCTTCAGCTTGATCTTGACTGCCACGGGAGTGGGTTCTCCTGGTTTTGACGTGGTTGGGCACGGCGAGATGGCCGCGTGGGGTTGCGGTACCCGAGTGCCCGATGGACGCGTCAGCCGGAGGCGAGAGGGTTCCTGTGCGGCTGTCGAGTACAGCTAGCCATTGTGCCACACCCTGGCGGTCCGCCCGACCGGGAGCAGGCCCCCACCTGCTCCCGCCCATGCGGAAGCGACACCCGGCGCCGGGAGGTGACCGGCGCCGGGTGCGCGCAACCCGGCCTGCGGGATGCGGCTGCCACGAGCAGCCGCGTCCTCAGGCCGCCACGGCCTCCGGAATGCGGAAGGGCTTGCCGCAGCCCCCGCACACGATCGGTGCCTGGGCCAGTACCGACGGGACGACCCGCACGTTACGACCGCAGTCGCACACCGCCTTGACGCGGACGCCGCCACCGGACGAGCCGTGACGGGCGGCCGGGCCGCGGAACGTGCGGGAGGTGTCGGCCGAGGTGGCGACGGTGTGGGCCTTGAGCGCGCGCTGGAGGCGCTCGATCGTCGGCCGGTACCGCCGCTTGGCCTCGGGGTTGAGCTGGACCAGCGAGAAACCGCTGCTGGGATGCGGTTCGTCGGGGTGGTCCAGGCCCAGTTCCTCGGCGATCGCGAGGAATCTGCGGTTGTGGTAGCGGCCGGCGCGGGACGTGTCACGCACGCCGCGCGAAGCGGCGATGCCATGGACTGCCTCATGCAGCAGTCGCTCGAAGGAGAGCTCGTGTCCGCAGGCGGACGACGACTCTCCGATCAGGGACTCGGGCGCGGCCAGATCGGGCAGTTCGGGGTGGTACCGCTGAATGTCGGCCCACGCCTCTGCCAGCTCTGCGGCGAGAACAGGTGGTGTCTGTGTCGTGCTCACGTAATGACAACGAGCCGGAGTGCCCCTGTGTTCCGATTCCGGGGCATCCCAAATAATTTGCACGTACCCGTCAGTTGCCGCTGATGCGTCCGGAGGAGGGCGGGTGCGCTGATCTGCGGAGAAGCCTCACAGCTCACCCCAAGCTGGTGCGTAGTCCTCCGTACGACCCGGCGCGTAGACGGTGTCCGCACGCCGGGGTAGCCGGTCTCCGCCGTTGCGCAAGAGGCGTTTCGGTCGCTCTCCCGCCGGAGGGCGTCGCCTCAGTAAGCGCGCGCGACGACCGCGACGTTACCGGGTGCCTCGTCGGCGTCCGGGACCGACCCGTCCTCGGCGACCAGACACCGCACGGTCACCGCGTGCTCGGCCAGCTCGGCCTCGCCCTCCTCGCCGAGCGTCGCCCACGGGATGCGCGCCCAGCCGCCGGCACTCGCGGCCTCGACGGCCTCGGCGACCGTCGACACCTCCGAGGTCCGCGACTCGCGCCGCTCACGCGACTGCTTCAGCAGCAGCGCCTGATCCTCCTCCAGGACTACGGGAAGCAGCTCTACGAGGGCATCGATCGCCACCGGCTCCTTGCCTCCCCCAGAGCCGAAAGCCTGGGAGGTGCCCCCACGGATCCGCCGGGCCAGCATCGCGGTGCCGTTCTCCAGGTCACGGGGTCCGACCTCGATCCGTACCGGCACGCCCTTCAGCTCCCAGTCGACGGCCCGGCGCCCGAAGGGGATGTCCGTGCGGTCGTCGACCCGGACGCGCACGCCCGCCGCCTTCAGCCGGGCGCCGATCTCGCGGACCTTGGCGAGAACCGCCTCGTCGCCCTTGATCGCGAGGACGACGACCTGGATCTGCGCCAGCCGCGGCGGCACCCGGAGTCCGTCGTCGTCGCCGTGCATCATCACCAGGGCGCCGATCATGCGCGTGGTGGAGCCCCAGGAGGTCTGCCAGACCAGCTCCTGCTTGCCTTCCCTGGACAGGTACTGCGTGTTGAAGGCCTTCGCGAAGTTCTGGCCCAGCTCGTGGCTGGTCGCCATCTGCAACGCCTTGCCGTCGCCCATCATCCCTTCCAGGGTGAGGGTGTTGATGGCTCCGGCGAACCGCTCCTTGACCGTCTTGCGCCCCGGTACGACGTCCATCGCGAGGACGTTGACCATGAAGTCCTCGTACACCTGGCGGTGGATGTGCGCGGCGAAGTCGCGCGCCTCCTCGTAGGTCGCGTGCGCCGTGTGGCCCTCCTGCCAGAGGAACTCGCTGGTGCGCAGGAACAGGCGGGGGCGCAGCTCCCAACGGACCACGTTGGCCCACTGGTTGATCAGCAGGGGCAGGTCGCGGTAGCTCTGGACCCACTTCGCGAAGTACTCGTTGATGATCATCTCAGAGGTGGGCCGGACGACCGCGGGCTCCTCCAGCTCCTTGCCGCCGCCGTGCGTGACCACGGCCAGCTCGGGTGCGAAGCCCTCGACGTGGTCCGCCTCGCGGGCGAGGTAGGACTGCGGGATCAGCAGCGGGAAGTAGGCGTTCTCGGTGCCCGTGTCCTTGATGCGGGCGTCCATCTCGGCCTGCATGCGCTCCCAGATGCCGTACCCGTACGGTCGGATGACCATGGAGCCGCGCACCGGTCCGTTGTCGGCCAGTTCGGCCTTGCTGATCAGATCCTGGTACCAGCGGGGGAAGTCGTCCGCCCGCGGCGTGAGTACGGGTGCCTTGGCCATGGCGAGATCGTACGGGTCCACGTTGCCGTCATGTGAATTCTCGCCACTCCCACAGGCAGGCCACAAGCCGGGGGCCACAACCCCTGGACGCCGTAGCGCGTGCGGAGTTTGCTGGCATACGGGGGAAGTGCGGGCGCACATCACGGGGGCCTCGGAAACGGGCACGGCCACAACTCTCGGCGGATTGGGGCGCTTTCGATGACACCTACGCTCGTGCGGCAGTACCTGCCACATACGGGGCCCGTGCCCCGGGTGGACCTGGGTGCACGCGCGCGTGACTGGTCCGAGATCCAGGAGCGGATGCTGGTGCCGCTCTACGAAGCCGTCTACCGGCGACTGGAGGTGGGGTCCGGCACCCGGCTGTTCGGCCTCGGCTGCGGCTCCGGGCTCGCCCTGCTGATGGCGGCCTCCAGAGGCGCGACGGTCACCGGGGTCGAGAGCTTCTCACCCGAACGGCTGACCCTGGCCCGGGAGCGCCTGCTCCCGGACGCACACGCCCCACGCGCGCGTGCCCGCACCCGGCTCGTCTACGGCTCCCCCAGGGACGCGGCCGACGCGGAGACGCCCGCGTACACCCTGGTGACCGCCTTCGAGCCCATCGGGTGTCTCGCGGGCGACTCGGAGGGGCTCGGCGACACCCTCGCCGCCGCGACGCCGCTCGCCGCGCGCGGGGCGCCCGTGGTGCTGGTGGGCTGGGGTCCGCCGGAGCGCTGCGCGACCTCGTCCGTGCTGCGGGTGGCGACCCGGCTGGCGGACCCGCTGCGCGGCACGGGCAGCCCGCGCCCGGTCCTGCGCGACGACCTGGAGGTGGTCGCCCACCGCGCGGGCCTCAGGCCGGACGGCTCGGGCCGGGTGGCATGCCCCTTCGGGTACGCGGATGTCGAGAGTGCCGTACGAGGGCTGCTGTCGACAGGGCTCTTCGACGCGGCGATCGTCGCGACGGATCAGGCGCAGGTCGACAAGGAGTTGGCGGAGGCGTTGCATCCGTATCGTCGGCAGGACGGGACGGTGTGGATGCCGAACGTCTTCCGGTATCTGATCGCGCGTACGACCTGAGGACGACTCGGCGCGCGTACGACCTGAGGACGACTACGGCTCTTCCTTGAAGAGGCGGGTGACGCCCGCGATGCGGTAGGCGTCCGTCTCCTCCAGGGTCTCGTTCTCCAGGAGGGCCGCCGCGAGGGAGTCCAACTGGCTCCGGTGGTCGCGGAGTTTGCGGCAGGCCTCGTCGTAGCACTCGTCGACGATGCGGCGCATCTCGTCGTCGATCACGTCCAGGGTCTGGGGCGCGGCGGCGAGGCCGTAGGCCTGCTGGGCGTCGCTGGGGAGGGCGGAGAGGCGGCCGACGCGCTCGCTCATGCCCCAGCGGGCGACCATCCCGCGCGCGATGTTGGTGACCTGTTCGAGGTCGTTCTCGGCGCCGGTGGTGATCACGCCGTAGACGACCTGTTCCGCGGCCATGCCGCCGAGGGCGCCGATGATGCGGCCGCGCAGGTACTCCTCGGTGTACGCGTACTTGTCGGCGTCCGGGGTGGAGAGCGTGACGCCGAGGGCCCTTCCGCGCGGGACGATGGTGATCTTGCGGACCGGGTCGGCGCCGGGCTGGAGCATGCCGAGGAGGGCGTGGCCGCTCTCGTGGTAGGCGGTGCGGCGGCGTTCCTCCTCGGGCATCACCAGCGGGCGTTCCGCGCCCAGTTGGACTTTCTCCAGGGCCTCCGAGAGGTCGGCCTGGGTGACCTCGCGCTGCTTGCGCTTGACGGCGAGGAGGGCGGCCTCGTTGGCGAGGTTGGCGAGTTCGGCGCCGGTCATGCCCGGGGTGGTGCGGGCGACCTGGGCGAGGTTCACGTCCTTCGCGAGCGGGATCTCGCGGGTGTGGATCTCCAGGATCGCCTCGCGACCGCCCCGGTCGGGCGGCGAGACGACGACCACCCGGTCGAAGCGGCCGGGACGGGTGAGGGCCGGGTCGAGGACGTCGGCGCGGTTGGTGGCCGCGATGACGATGACGCCCTCGGAGCCGGAGAAGCCGTCCATCTCGGTGAGGATCTGATTGAGGGTCTGTTCGCGTTCGTCGTGACCGCCCATCCCGGAGCCGCCGCCGCGGGCCCGGCCGATGGTGTCGATCTCGTCGATGAAGATGATCGAGGGGGCCACCTTGCGGGCCTCCGCGAACAGTTCCCGCACGCGTGAGGCACCGACACCGACGATCATCTCGATGAACTCGGAGGCCGACGCCGAGAAGAACGGCACCCCCGCCTCCCCCGCGACCGCCCGCGCGAGCAGCGTCTTGCCGGTGCCGGGCGGGCCCGCGAGGAGGACGCCCCGGGGCATCTTGGCGCCCATCTTGCGGTATTCGTCGGGGTTCTTGAGGAAGTCGACGACGTCGTTCAGCTCGCCCTCGACCTCGTCGATGCCGGCCACGTCCTCGAAGGTCGTGCGCTGCTTGCCGGGCTCCAGCTCGACCGGCTTGGGCGGGGCCTTGCGGCCGAGCATGCCGCCCGCGCCGCCCATCCCGGAGCTCATCCGGCGTGCGATGAAGAGCCAGAGGCCGACCAGGAGCAGCATCGGGGCCAGCGAGATCAGCAGATTGGCCAGAAAACTACGGTGCTGGACGACGGGTTCCGCCGTGACGGTGACGTCGTGCTTGGTCAGGTCCTCCCAGAGCTTGTCGTCCGCGAAGGTCGGCCGCTCGGTGTCGAACTTGGTGTACTTGCCGTCGCCGCCCGGGTTCTTCTGCTCCTTCTTGAGCTGGCCCTGGATCGCGTTGCCCTTGGCGTAGATCTTGGTGACGTTGCCCGCGTCGACCTGCTTGCTGAACTCCGTGTACGAGATCGTCGGTTCGCCGCCCTCGTTGAAGAAGGACAGGATCAGGTTCGCGATCAGGTACACGACCAGCGCGGTGAGGATCAGGCTCCACCAGCCGCCGCGCATCTTCTTCCCGCCCGGCGACGGCTTCGGGGGCTCGTCCGGGGTGCCCTCGGTGCGCCAGGGCTGGTCGGGCGACTTGCGCGGCGGCGCGGGGTTGGTCATATCGGCAAGTTACGACACGGGCCAGGCGTCGGCACGCCCAGCATGCGCCGAGGGCGCCCCTCCAAAGAGGGGCGCCCTCGGCGACGTATACGGGCGGTCGGCCCGGGACCTTCCTGAAGCTCGGCCCGCGGACCGTCAGCCCATGAACTTCTTGAACTCGTCCGGCAGCTCGAAGTCCTGGCCGCCCTGCTCGGGCAGTCCGAACGCGTTGCCGCCCGGGGCGGCGCCGGCCTCGCGGCGCTGCGCCTCCTCCAGCTCCTGCTGCTTGCGCTTCATCGGGTTGCCGGAACGCTGCTTGCCCTTGGCCTTCTTGGGCTGCTTCTTGCTGCGGCCGGGGCCGCCGCCCATGCCCGGCATCCCCGGCATGCCGGGCATCCCGCCGCCCTGGGCCATGCGGGACATCATCTTGCGGGCCTCGAAGAACCGCTCGACCAGGCCCTTCACGGCGCTGACCTCGACGCCGGAGCCCTTGGCGATACGGGCGCGGCGCGAGCCGTTGATGATGGTCGGCTCGGCGCGCTCGGCCGGGGTCATCGACTTGATGATGGCGGCCGTACGGTCGACGTCCCGCTCGTCCAGGTTGTTGATCTGGTCCTTGATCTGGCCCATGCCGGGGAGCATGCCGAGCAGCTTGCTGATGCTGCCCATCTTCCTGACCTGTTCCATCTGGGACAGGAAGTCGTCGAGGGTGAAGTCCTGGCCCTTCTTGGACGCCAGCTTGGAGGCCATCTTCTCGGCCTCTTCTTGGCTGAACGTCTTCTCCGCCTGCTCGATCAGGGTGAGCAGGTCACCCATGTCGAGGATGCGAGAGGCCATCCGGTCCGGGTGGAAGGCGTCGAAGTCGTCGAGCTTCTCGCCGTTCGACGCGAACATGATCGGCTTGCCGGTGACCGAGGCGATCGACAGGGCCGCGCCACCGCGGGCGTCGCCGTCGAGCTTGGAGAGCACCACGCCGTCGAAGCCGACGCCGTCACGGAAGGACTCGGCGGTGTTGACCGCGTCCTGACCGATCATCGCGTCGACGACGAAGAGGATCTCGTCCGGCGAGACCGCGTCACGGATGTCCGCGGCCTGCTGCATCAGCTCCTGGTCGATGCCGAGGCGGCCCGCGGTGTCCACGATCACGATGTCGTGGACCTTGGACTTCGCGAACTCGATGGAGTCCTTGGCGACCTTGACCGGGTTGCCCACCCCGTTGCCCGGCTCGGGGGCGTAGACCGCGACGCCGGCGCGCTCGGCGACGACGCTCAGCTGGTTCACCGCGTTCGGGCGCTGGAGGTCGGCGGCGACGAGCAGCGGCGAGTGTCCCTGGTCCTTGAGCCACTTGCCGAGCTTGCCCGCGAGAGTGGTCTTGCCTGCACCCTGCAGACCCGCGAGCATGATCACGGTCGGCGGGTTCTTGGCGAAGCGCAGGCGCCGGGTCTCGCCGCCGAGGATCGTGACGAGCTCGTCGTTGACGATCTTCAGGACCTGCTGGGCCGGGTTCAGCGCCTTGTTGACGTCGGCGCCGAGGGCGCGGTCCTTGACGTTCTTGATGAACGTCCGTACGACCGGCAGCGCCACGTCCGCTTCGAGGAGGGCGATACGGATCTCGCGCGCGGTGGCGTCGATGTCCGCCTCGCTCAGACGCCCCTTGCCACGCAGATTCTTGAAGGTCGCTGAGAGGCGGTCGGAGAGAGTATCGAACACGGCGGCGTCGGTCCTCGGAGTCGGGGGCAGTGTGAGCGTCTTCCAGGGTATCCGGCCGCGCAAGCGAATCGTCCCCGCCCGCGGGGTCGGAAAGCCGGGACGGGCTCAGGCCCGCAAGGTCTCCTCCAGCTTCCGCGCCACCGACGCCGCCTCGTCGCCCACCAGCGGGACGCCCTCGGCGGTCGTCACGTAGAAGGCGTCGACCGCGTTGGCGCCCAGTGTCGAGACGTGCATGCTGCGGACCCGTACGCCCACGTCGTCCAGGGCGCGGCCGATCCGGTGCAGCAGGCCGGGGGCGTCGTGCGCGCGCACCTCGATGACCGTGGCGTGCCGGGAGGCGGCCGGTGCGACCGTCACGCGGGCCGGCGGGGCGACGACACCCCGGCGGCGCGGGTACGCGGCGTCGCGTTCGGCGAGGCGGCCCGCGATGTCCAGGGAGCCGTCCAGGGCGCGTACGAGGTCGGCGCGCAGCCGGGCGGCCTGGGGCAGGGAGCCGTACTCGGCGGCGACCCGCCAGTTGAGCAGGAGCACCGAACCCTCGACGCCGTCGGGCAGGTCCAGCGCGCGCAGCTCCGCCGTACGGACCGTCAGGCGGTGCATCGCCAGGACGCCGGCCACGGCCGGGAGGACGCCTGGCTGGTCCGGTACCGCGATCAGCAGTTCCACGCCGAGGGGTTCGGGGTCGCCTCCGGGCTCGTCCTCGGAGGGGGGTTCGGTCTGGGCGCGCAGGGCCAGTACCGGTTTGCCGGTCGCGACGGCCTCGATCGCGAGGCGTTCCTGTTCGGCGGTGGCCGCGCCCGCCTCGGGCTCCTCGGGGGCGTCCCCGGAGAGGACGGCGGCGACCCGCTTCACCAGGTCGGTGACGAGACCGGCCCGCCAGGACGACCAGGCGGCCGGTCCGGTGGCCAGCGCGTCCGCCTCGGTCAGCGCGTGCAGCAGTTCCAGGGTGCTGGTCGTACCGACCGCCTCGGCGACCGAACGGACCGTCGCCGGGTCCTCCAGGTCGCGCCGGGTGGCGGTCTCGATGAGCAGCAGGTGATGACGTACGAGCGTCGCGAGGACGGCGACTTCGGCGCGGTCGAAGCCGATGCGGGCGGCCACGTCCTTGGCGATGATCTCGCCGGCGACGGAGTGGTCGCCGGGCCAGCCCTTGCCGATGTCGTGCAGCAGCGCGGCGACCAGGAGAAGGTCGGGGCGGCTGACGCGGCGGGCGAACTCCGAGGCTCGGACGGCGGTTTCGATGAGGTGCCGGTCTACGGTCCAGATGTGCACGGCGTTGCGCTGCGGGCGGCACCGCACCCGCTCCCAGTCCGGCAGCAGCCGGGTGATCAGGCCCTCGGCCTCCAGCGCCTCCCACACGTCCACCGTGGGCTGCCCGGAACCGAGCAGCGTCACCAGCTGCTCGCGTGCCTCGGCGGGCCACGGCGTGGGCAGGGGGCGCACACCGGCCGCCATGCGCCGTACGGCGTGCAACGAGAGCGGGAGTCCGGCCTGGGCGGCGGCAGCGGCGGCGCGCAGCGGAAGGACCGGGTCGCGCTCGGGACGCGCGGCGCGGGCGAGCACCACCTCGCCGTCCTGCTCGACCACGCCTTCGGCCAGCGGGGAGCGCTCGGTGGCGGGTTTCGCGCCCCCGCCGAGCATGGCGCGCAGCCTCGGCCGCACGGCCCGGGAGCGCAGCACACGCCCCACCTCACGCCAGGTGACATCACTGGCGTACGACACGACACGCGCCGCTTCGTAGACCTGCCGCAGCAGGGTGTCCGCGTCCAGGAGGCCCAGCTCGGCGGCGACCTGGTCCTGCTCCTGGAGCGCGAGCCGGTCGGTCGCGCGCCCGGTGGTGAGGTGCAGGGCGTCCCGCACGTCGAGGAGGCGGCGGCGGGCGTCGGCGAGCCCCTCGCGCGGGGCGTCGGCGAGCCAGGAAGCGGCTACGGCGCGCAGTGCGGTGGCGTCGCGCAGGCCGCCGCGGGCCTCCTTGAGGTCGGGTTCGAGGAGGTACTGCAACTCGCCCTGGCGCTCGGCGCGTTCGGCGCAGAGTTCCTGGAGTTCGGGGAGGCGCTTGGGCGCCTGGTTGCGCCAGTCGGCGAGGACGGCGGTACGCAGGGAGGCGGTCAGGCCGAGGTCGCCGGCGATGTGGCGGGCGTCGAGGAGGCCGAGCTGGACCTTGAGGTCCTCGCCCGCGGTCCTGCGGGCCTCGGCGGGGGTGCGCACGGAGTGGTCGAGGGCGAGGCCGAGGTCCCAGACCGGGTACCAGATGCGGTCGGCCAGCGCGGCGACCGCGCCGGAGTCGCCGCCGTCGTGCAGGAGGAGCAGGTCGAGGTCGCTGCGCGGGGAGAGTTCGCCGCGGCCGTAGCCGCCGACGGCGACCAGGGAGACGCCCTTGACCGCTTCGTTGCCGGCGGCGAAGAGGCCGGTCAGCCAGTCGTCGGTCAGTTCGGCGAGGGCCGCACGGCGCGGCGGCCCGGACCGCGCCCCCTCAGTGAGGAGGCGCAGCCGGGCCGCCGCGTAGCCGCTGGGTCCGGAGTCCTCTGCATCCTTGCGCACGTCCGTACTCGTCACCCAGCGACTCCTGTTCTGTTTCTTTTTAGAGCGCGTCCGGTCCGCGCTCGCCGGTCCTGACCCGGACGGCCGTCTCGACCGGGAGGGACCAGACCTTGCCGTCACCGATCTTGCCCGTACGGGCGGCCTTCACGATGACGTCGATCAGCTGCTCGGCGTCGTCGTCCTCGGCCAGCACCTCGATGCGGATCTTGGGGACCAGGTCGACCGTGTACTCGGCGCCCCGGTAGACCTCGGTGTGTCCCCGCTGACGACCGTAGCCGCTCGCCTCGGTGACCGTCAGACCGTGGACCCCGAAGGCCTGGAGGGCTTCCTTGATCTCGTCGAGCCGGTGGGGCTTCACGACGGCGGTGATGAGCTTCATGCGTCCACCTTCTTCGTCTCCGTGGCCGTGGCGAGGGAGCTGCTGCCGAGGCCGCCGCCGGCTCCGCTGAAGTCGTACGCGGTCTCGGCGTGCTCCGCCTGGTCGATGCCCGCGACCTCTTCGTCCTCGGTGACCCGCATGCCGATGGTCTTGTCGATGAGGAAAGCGAGGACCGCGGAGGCGACCAGGGAGTAGCCCAGGACCGCGCCGACACCGGCGAACTGCTTCCACAGCTGGGTGAAGGAGTGGTCGCCGTAGAAGACGCCGGTCGCGGTGGACTGGCCCTTGCCGGTGGCGAAGAAGCCGATGAGCAGGGAGCCGAGGATACCGCCGACCATGTGGACGCCGACGACGTCGAGGGAGTCGTCGATGTTGAACTTGTACTTCAGGCCGACGGCCGCGGCGCAGCCGACACCGGCGATGGCACCGACGGCGATCGCGCCCAGCGGGGAGACCGCGCCACCGGACGGGGTGATCGCGACCAGACCGGCGACGGCACCCGAGGCCGCGCCCAGCGTGGTGAACGCGCCGTGCCGGATCTTCTCGTAGGCGAGCCAGGCGAGCATGGCGGCGGCGGTGGCGACCTGGGTGTTGACGAACATCAGCGCGCCGACGCCGTCGTCGTTGCCGAGCCAGGAACCGGCGTTGAAGCCGAACCAGCCGAACCACAGGAGACCGGCACCGAGCATGACCAGCGGAAGGCTGTGCGGGCGCATGGGGTCACGCTTGAAGCCGACGCGCCTGCCGATGACCAGGATGACGCCGAGGGCGCCGGCACCGGCGTTGATGTGGACCGCCGTACCACCGGCGAAGTCGATCACGCCGAGCTTGAAGGCCCAGCCGTCGGCGCCCCACACCCAGTGGGCGACCGGGACGTAGACGATCGTCAGCCACAGGGCGACGAAGAGCGCCCAGGCCGAGAACTTCACGCGGTCGGCGATGGCACCGCTTATCAGGGCCGGGGTGATGACGGCGAACATCATCTGGAAGACCATGAACACGAAGATCGGGATGGTGTAGCCGTCCCAGAGCTCCGTCAGTCCGACGTTGCTCATCCCCAGCCAGTCGGAGTTGTAGCCGATGAAGCCGTTACTCGAACCGAAGGCGAGGGAGAAGCCGTAGAGCACCCACAGGATGGTGACGATCCCGATGCTGATGAAGCTCATCATCAGCATGTTCAGGGTGCTCTTGACGCGGACCATGCCTCCGTAGAAGAAGGCGAGTCCCGGTGTCATGAGCAGCACCAGGGCAGAACAGATCAGCATGAAGCCTGTGTTCGCGGAGGACAGTTTGGGTGCCTCAGCGGCAAGCGTGATGGCGGCTGATGCCATCGGCGTCTCCTCGTCGGTTGTACGGCCCCGTGCGGGCGAAGCCTGGATGCGGTCCGGTCAAGGCGGGGGGGTCCGGTTATGCGCCATGAGATTGGCGCAGCGCGGTTTCGGTCGAAGCCCCTCGATGTTTCACCGGGGTGACGAAGGCGCCGTACGTGTTACGCGTCGATGAACCGCCGGATCTCCGGCCGCGCGATCGTTATCGTGGCGCAACCTTTTCCCGTGGCGGGAAACCGGCCGCGGTCCGCCTCCCGGCTGCTCGGCGCAGGGGCGCCGGGGCATGGGGCCGGGCCCCTTCGGCGCGCTGCCGGGGCGGGGCCGGGAGCCGCCCGGCGCGTACGGCGATTCCGGCCGGGCGACCGCCGCCTCAGACCATGGCGCGGCGGGTCTTTCGAATACGAGTGGGGACGCGCCGAGGCCGTTCGGCGGCGGAACAGGACCGGCCGCGGTCGGCCTTCCGATGACCTGGCATGGGGGAGCCGAGTCGGGCGGTTCGGGAGGGCCGGCCGCGGCCGGGGTTCGGGGGTGTCAGACCGCTTCGGCGGTCTCCGGCAGCTCGATGGCGAGCCGTTCGGTGAGGTCGACGACCTCGGCCAGCTCGCCGAAGTCACGGACCGCGGTGTCGACGGTCTTGCGGATACGCGTGTTGACGCGCTCGGAGCGCACCTTCTTGGCGACGGTCATCGCCTCCGTCGCCAGCACCGCGCTCTGCTCGGGTTCACGCTGCAACAGGTGCACGGTGGCCATGCCGATGAGGTTGAGCGCGTACGACCGCTGGTGCTCGTCGTCCTTGGCGAAGAGGTCCACCGCCCGCTGCATGACGGGCTCGGCCAGCGAGGCGTAGGCGGGGCTGCGGCCGGCGACGTAGGCGAGGTCGCGATAGGAGTGCGAGTTCTCCCCGTACAGCTCGGCCTCGGAGAAGAAACGGATCCAGTCCGGGTCCGGGTCGTCCCAGTCGTGTACGTCCGCGAAGGTGTCCTCGGCCATCCGGACGGCCCGCTTGCACTTGCCCGGCTGGCCCATGTTGGCGTAGGCGCGGGCCTCCATCGCATACAGCATCGCCTGGGTCCGGGGGCTCGCGCAGTCCCGGCTGCCGTACTGCGCGAGGTGGATCAGCTCCAGCGCGTCGTCGGGCCGCCCGAGGTGGATCATCTGCCGGCTCATGCTGGACAGGACGTACGACCCGAGCGGCTTGTCCCCCGCCTCCTTGGCGGCGTGCAGCGCGAGCACGAAGTACTTCTGCGCGGTGGGCTGGAGCCCGACGTCGTACGACATCCACCCGGCCAGCTCGGCGAGTTCGGCGGCGACCTTGAACAACGTCCGCGTGGTGGCCTCGGGTTGGGGCTCCTGCAACAGGTCGGTCACCTCATGCAGCTGTCCTACGACCGCCTTGCGGCGCAGGCCGCCGCCGCACTGGGCGTCCCACTTGCGGAACATCGCGGTGGTGGACTCCAGCAGCTCCAACTCGGGCCGGGAGAGCCGCCCTTGGTGCCGGAAGGCGCTCGCGGGCTCGGGTTCCGGCTGCTGGGTCGAGGAGCCGGGGACGAGCCAGCGCTGCATGGGCTCGATGAGGGACGGCCCGGCCGACAGGGCGAGCGAGGCGCCGAGGAAGCCGCGCCGGGCCAGCATGAGGTCGCTGCGGGAGAACTCGCCGAGCAGGGCCACCGTCTGCGGGGCCGTCCACGGCAGGTCGACACCGGACACGGAGGGTGCCTGGCGGGCCGCGCGCAGGCCGAGGTCCTCGACCGAGACGACACAGCCGAAGCGCTCGGAGAACAGCTCGGAGAGGATTCTCGGGATCGGCTCGCGGGGGTTCTCGCCGTCCAGCCAGCGGCGCACCCGCGAGGTGTCCGTGGAGATGTGGTTGGCCCCCAACTGCCGTGCCCGGCGGTTCACTTGCCGCGCGAGCTCGCCCTTGGACCAGCCGCTGCGCACGAACCACGAGCCGAGCAGCTCATTGGGGCGCTTCTCCGTACTGGTCGCGGTTGTCCCGCTTCCGCCGTTGCCGCCCACTGGAACGCCCCCATCCCTGGAACCACTTGTCGCCGCTGTGCGCCAAGCCCTATCAGAATGCCGGTAAATACCGCTTCCCGTCCCGCACTTGTCACCCTTCGAACGAGATGACGAGTTGCCTCCGGCATACCCACGAGCGCATGTGCCCCGAGGGCTTGTGTACTCAAAGTAATCCTACGATCACGCGTCCAGCCACGGCGATCGCGGAAACGCCACCATTCGCCACCCCTTCGAATGAACCTACGGTTGCCCGCGCACGATTCACTTGACATAGGACGACCAGAAGTGGGCGGAGCGGTGCGCGCAGGGGCGCGTGGCGTCGAGTGCACCACCCGGGGTGCTCCTGGGCGCCGCCTGGACCACGCGGTGCGGGGCAGGCGTGAACACAGAGTGACGTTACGCATCCGTCTCGTAACCACCGGTGCGTTGGACCCGTTGGAGGGGGCATGGGCTTCACGATCGGCAGCAGCCGGGCCATCCGCGACATCCGCTCCGGCACGCGCCGCCGCGGCCGCACGTCGGAGTGCACGGCCGTGGCCGAGTTCACCGGCCTCTGGGGCTGGGACGTGGTCGCGGGAGCGCGGGCCGCCGGCGGAGCGTGCTCTTGCGGCGACACGACCTGCCGTGCTCCGGGCGCGCATCCGCTGACCTTCGCGCCGGAGGTACGTGCCGGTGCCACCCTCGACGAAGTGACCGACGCCTGGGCCGAGTTGCCCGGCGCCGCGGTGATGCTGCCGGTGGGCCGCGCGTTCGACGTGATCGAGGTCGCCGAGCCCGCGGGACGCCGCGCGCTGGCCCGCCTGGAGCGCATGGGCCTCCCGCTCGGCCCGGTCACGGCGACCCCCGACCATCGCGCCCAGTTCTTCGTCGCCCCGGGCGCGGCCGCCGAACTCCCCACCCTCCTCTACCGCATGGGCTGGGACGACCCCACCTCGCTCGACCTCAGGGGCCTCGGCCCCGGTACCCACATCACCGCCCCGCCCTCGGACCGGTCCGGCCTGGGCCAGGTCACCTGGCTCCGCTCCCCCGCCCTCGACTCGGCGACGAGCCCACCGGCGGCCCGCCTGCTCCTGGGCACCCTGGCGTACGTGGCACACAGGTCGCGCGCATAGCCGTAGGGCGACGAAGTGCCCGTCCCCAACGGCGAGTTGAGGACGGGCACTGGTGTCGGCAGGGGCCGACCGCAACGCGCCCCGCAGGGGCGCGGGGAACTGCGCGCGCAGCCCCCACCGACCGGCAGCCGAGAACCGGCCCGGCCAGCGGAGCGCGGAGCGTCATTCGCCGATAAGGGCGTCGACAAACGCCTCCGGCTCGAACGGCGCCAGGTCATCCGCCCCTTCACCGAGCCCGATCAGCTTCACCGGCACCCCCAGCTCCCGCTGGACGGCGATCACGATGCCCCCCTTGGCCGTGCCGTCGAGCTTCGTCAGCACGATCCCGGTGATGTCGACGACCTCGGCGAAGACGCGGGCCTGGACCAACCCGTTCTGCCCGGTCGTCGCGTCGAGCACCAGCAGCACCTCGTCGAGCGGCGCGTGCTTCTCCACGACCCGCTTGACCTTCCCCAGCTCGTCCATGAGCCCGGTCTTCGTGTGCAACCGCCCCGCCGTGTCGATGAGGACGACGTCGACCCCCATCTCCTTGCCCTCCTTCACCGCGTCGAACGCGACGGAGGCGGGGTCACCGGCCTCGGGCCCGCGCACGGTGTGGGCGCCGACCCGCTCGCCCCAGGTCTGGAGCTGATCGGCCGCGGCGGCCCGGAAGGTGTCGGCCGCGCCGAGCACGACGGTCCGCCCGTCGGCCACCAGGACGCGGGCGAGCTTGCCGGTGGTGGTGGTCTTGCCGGTGCCGTTGACCCCGACGACCATCACGATGCCGGGCTTGCGGTCCTCGGGCTCGGTCTTCACGGTCCGGTCGATGTCGGTGCCGACCAGCTTGAGCAGCTCCTCGCGGAGCAGTGTGCGCAGTTCCTGCGGGGTGCGGGTGCCGAGCACCTTCACGCGGGCGCGCAGCCCGTCGACCAGTTCCTGGGTGGGGGCGACGCCGACGTCGGCGGTGAGGAGGGTGTCCTCGATCTCCTCCCAGGTGTCCTCGTCGAGGTGCTCGCGGGACAGGAGCGTGAGCAGCCCCTTGCCGAGCGCGTTCTGCGAGCGGGACAGCCGCGAGCGGAGCCGGACGAGCCGTCCGGCGGTCGGCTCCGGGACGTCCAGTACGGGGACATCCAGTACGGGGGGTTCCTCGACGGCGACCGGGGCCGAACCGTCCGGGAGATCCACCTCCTCTATGGTCCGGCGCGCTTCGTCGCGCGGGGTCTCGGCCTCGTCGCCGACGTGCGGCTCGGCCGGCGGGGCGGTGATGTCGGGCACGGAGGTGGGCGGCGGGGGCAGCGGCTTCTTGCGCCGGCTGCCGACGACGAGCCCGCCGAGCGCACCGAGCACGACCACGGCGATGACTACAGCAAGGATGACGGTTTCCATAACCCACCCAGTATCAGCCATGGGCCTGGCCGGGGCCCAGCGCGGGCGCGTCCGGACCTGGCACGCGCCGAGAAGCCCGGGACCCGGAAGCCGTAGTCATGGCCATGGCCATCTGACGCACCGTCAGCTACCGTCCCCCGCACACACGACCCCGCCGCACTCGAAGGGGGACCTCCCATGCCCGTCTCGGTCGTACGCTTCAACCTCGTCGAACCCGGTGCCACCCCCGCCTCGCTGAGCGCCCGCTACCGGGCCGCCCTGGAGATGGCCGCGTACGCCGACGAGCACGGGATCACCACCGTGCAGACGGAGGAGCACCACGGCGTCGCCAACAACTGGCTGCCCTCGCCCTTCGCCTTCGCGGGCGCGGTGTTCGGCGCGACCCGGCAGATCGCGGTGACCGTGTCGGCGGTCATCGGCCCGCTGCACGACCCGCTGCGGCTGGCCGAGGACATCGCCGTACTCGATCTGCTCAGCGGCGGCCGGCTGGTGACCGTGGCCGGGATCGGCTACCGGCCCGAGGAGTACGCCCAGTTCGACGTGGACTGGAAGCGCCGGGGCAGGCTCCAGGACGAGCTGCTGGAGACGCTGGTGAAGGCGTGGTCCGGCGAGGAGTTCGAGTACCGCGGCCGTACCGTACGGGTCACCCCGCGCCCCTTCTCCGACCCGCACCCCCTGCTGCTGGTCGGCGGTTCCTCGAAAGCCGCCGCCCGCCGGGCCGCCCGCCTGGGCCTGCCGTTCTTCCCCAGCGCGCACCTGCCCGAGCTGGAGGCGTACTACAAGGACCGGCTCGTCGAGTACGGCACCGAGGGCTGGACGATGATGCCGGGGGCGGAGACGCCGTTGCTGCACATCGCCGAGGACCCGGACCGGGCCTGGGCGGAGTACGGCGCGCACTTCCTGCACGAGGCACGGACGTACGCCTCCTGGCAGTCCGGGGAGATCCGCTCGGCGGTGAAGTCGGGGGCGACCACGGTGGCGGAGCTGCGCGCGGAGGGCGTGTACCGCGTCCTCACGCCGGACGAGTGCGTGGCGCTGGGGCTCGACAACCTCGTGCTGCATCCGCTGGCGGGCGGGATGCCGGTGGACGAGGGGTGGCGCAGCCTGCGGCTGTTCGCGGAGGGGGTGCTGCCGCGGCTCGGGGAGTGAGGACGACCCGGAGAGTGACCTTTACCCGGAACCGGTGGACCGGCCGGGCCGCCGGTGGTCCACTGCGGTCATGACCTTGGCTGTGGATGTGTTCCTGCGTGACGCGGACGGCCAGTGGAACGTGCTCGACGTTCCGGAGGGGTGCAACGACTCGGCCGGGTTCGAGAACTGGCGCGAGACCGTGTGGGGTTCGGCGCCCGTACGTGCGCTGGGCGCCACGTACCTCCCCGCGCTGGCCTCCGGCGACCTGTACGTCGAGGCGTCGGACGTACCGGAGTTCCTGCGCGAGGCCGCGCTGCTCCGGGAGCATCTGGAAGCCGTCGCCACGGCGGTCGGGAAGCAGTCCGATGTCATCGGGAGCCGGCTGGACAACATCGAGGCCGCCGCTCTCCGGGCCCGGGAGATCGGCGGCGGCGTCCTCATCTGGTGAGGGAGGGGTTTCGGGGAGACGGGCGGCGGGGGATGGAGCCCGTCTCCCCGAGCTCATGGGCCCCGGTGCACGGGACCCGGTACCTGGGGCTTCGTCAGCCCATGTCCTCGAGTTTCTTGCCCTTGGTCTCCTTGACGAACTTGAGGACGAAGGGGATGGAGAGCGCGGCGAAGACGGTGTAGATCACGTAGGTCGCGGAGAGGTTCCAGTCGGCCAGTGAGGGGAAGCTCGCGGTGATGGCCCAGTTGGCGATCCACTGCGCGGAGGCGGCGACCCCCAGGGCGGCGGCACGGATCCGGTTGGGGAACATCTCGCCGAGGAACACCCACACCACGACACCCCAGGACAGGGCGAAGAACAGGACGAACACATGGGCGGCGACCAGCGCGGTCCAGCCCTGCGCGGAGGGCAGCTTCCCGTCGACCAGGTGATACGAGAAGGCCCAGGCCTCCAGCGCGAGACCCACGACCATGCCGACCGAGCCGATCAGGGCCAG
>NZ_JBIWGK010000020.1:0-154680 GCF_044763565.1 Streptomyces sp. NPDC096013
CGGACAGGCTCGGCCACCGCGCCTCCAGCGATCGGATCGGACGTCACCCCACATCCAACCGCCACCCCGGCGAACCAACGCGGTCACAGCACTAGGCCTGTTCGCCGCGCACGAGAAGGACGACGGCGCGTTCGTCGGCTGGTTCTGCCTGCGTCCGCTCCGCAACGGCCCGCGTGAGGAGGCCGAACTCGGCTACCGCCTGCGCCAGGCGGCCTGGGGCCGGGGCTACGCCACGGAGGTCTCGCAGGCGCTGCTGGCGAAGGGGTTCGCCGAACTTGGCATCCGCATGGTCTGGGCCGAGACGATGACCGTGAACCGCCCTTCGCGCAACGTCATGGAGAAGCTCGGGATGACGCTCGCGGAGAGCATCCCCACGCCGGACGACATGATGGCGGTTGAGGGTTCCGAGCACGGGGGTGTGCGGTACGAGATCACGAAGGAGCAGTGGGAGCGGCGGCAGGCCTAGGCGGCGCGAGGCGCGGCGCCCCGTGGATATGAAGTCATCAGTCCGCGCGGCCTTGTCTCATCCTGCCCTGTCGGGCATATCCCGACAGCATCTTGCCGAACTCGTCGCTGAGCTCGCCCCGGCATGCGAGGCGTAGCAGGAGTCTGCGCTGCGGGAGCGGCGCGGCGATGATCGCCGCCGCGAGGCCGGCGCCGGCCCGAAGCATCGTCTGGGGCTCGTCGACCGGGTGCTGGTCACGCTGGCGCACTTGCGACACGATCTTCCGCACTCGGCCCTGGCTGTGCTGTTCGAAGTGGACCGCTCCACGGTGTCCACTGCGATCTGGCAGGTCTGGCCGCTGCTGGCGGCGCGCGGGTTCGCCGTGTCCGGCCAGCCCGCCATCCGGCTGCGCACCATGGACTGGAACGACGAGTTCGGCGTAGGCATGTTCCGCCCAGTCGGCGGTGAGTGATCGTGGCGGTGCCGGTGAGGTAGCTCCCGGGTATGTGCGCCGGGCACAGCCGCATCCTTACGCCGCCGCGTTGTAGGCGGCCCGCAGCCGGACGTCGCCGCCGCTCGGGCGCTGTGGGGTGTCCTCGGTGAACACCGCCAGGCGCAGTACGAGATAGCGGCCTGTTCCGACGAGCGCGGTGGCCGACAGGTACACCGTCTGCTGCAGGACGAGTCCGGCGCCGGGGCGGAGTGCGGTCAGCGCGCCGGCTGCGGCGGAGGTGACCAGCCAGCCGGCAGCGATGGTGGCCGCGCTCTTGAGGTGCCCGGCAAGGCCGGGCCGTCCGTGGCCGAAGGAGACGCGGGCGTGCAACTCGGTGGCGACCAGAGTGGAGGCGACGGTGGTCAGCGCGTTCGCCGCCATCCACGGAATCCACTGCGACAGCAGGACCAGGGCTGCCGAGGCCGCCAGGGTGACCCCGCCGCCCAGCCCGGCGAAGCGCCCGAAGGCCGCCGCGTGCCGACGGATCAGCCGCAGGCCGTTCATGGTGTTCCCCTCCCCGTCCGCTGCCCCTGACGGGGCCGTCGTCGTCATGCCGCAGAGCGTGACCGGCCCTCCCTTCAGAACGGTTTCAGCGCGGTCTCAGATACATAGACGGTGGTGGAACCGGTGCTGTGACACGCAGCCTGCCCCGACCGTGACCACCTGCCCAACGGGTCGGAGCTGGGCACGCACGCGCAGCGGGCCGGCCGTGCCCACGAGCTGAACCACCGTCACCGTCAAAGCCGCTCCGCAACGATGACGCCAGAGGAGTGAGGCGGCGGACCAGGGATCCTCTGGTGACGTGGCGCTGTGCAAGGCTGTCACTGTCTCTGGTGGGTGCTGGTTTCGCCGTGTAGCGTTACTGCCAGATGTCGTGGTTCGCAGTACCTGCCCGCGCTGCTGCGCGGGCGTTTTGCTGTGCGGTGGCCGGACCAGGACGATCACCTGCGGGGTCGCGCGGTGCGGCCCCTGATATCGACTGAGAGGCACCAGCATGGCCAGCGGAACCGTCAAGTGGTTCAACGCCGAAAAGGGTTTCGGCTTCATCCAGCAGGACGGCGGCGGGCCGGACGTCTTCGCGCACTACTCCAACATCAACGCCTCCGGCTTCCGCGAACTGCAGGAGGGCCAGACGGTCACCTTCGACATCACCCAGGGTCAGAAGGGCCCGCAGGCGGAGAACATCACCCCCGCCTGACCTCTCGTCACCAGGGCCCGGAAGCAGCTTTCCGGGCCCTGGCGCGTACGGACAGCACGATCGAGACGAAGCTGCCGACGGGTGAAGAACGGCGGACCGCCACATCCGAACCCCGGAGGGGCCGACTGCGTGGGCCGGACCCTCCTCGTTCTTGTGTGTTCCGCTGCAGGCTGTGCCAGCCGATTTTGCTCCACGTGCAGGTGGTTGAAGGCCCTGCCCAGTTTTTCAGGACGGACGGCGCAGCGCTATCACGCCGTAGGCCGGGCGCGGCACGGTCGTTGCCGCGCTCACGCGGTGGTGATGCGTCATGTCCCGCCCTCCCACGCGTGGTTCACGGGCAGGGGCAACATGCGGGGGGCGGTTCCTGTGCTGCGCGCCGATGGCGCTGGGCGTGCGGCATCCGTGCGTCCGTACGCCCTACCCCCGCGCGGTAGGCCGGCAGGCGGGTAGGGCAGCATCTGCTCAGCTTCCGCCTGCCCATGAGGGGTCATCATGCGTTCCATCCACCGTGTCGCATCATCCGTGCTGTTCACCTGTCTGGTGCTCGCGGGCTGCTCGCCTACGTCGCCCGGAAGCCCGGACGCGGGCGCGTCAGGGAGCGGGAGTTCTTCGGCGGGTCCCTCGGGCGCGGCCGGGGCCGGGCGGCCGATCGCGGTGGGGGCGGGGCCGCAGAGGACGTACACCGTGGAGAAGCAGCCGGCCGCGGGCAGTTGCCACTACCGGTATCTCAAGGGCGAGCCGTTGGAGGACCCGGCGTGCACGCCGGGCGCGATCTCCCCGGCGGTCACGCAGGCGAATCTGAAGTCGACGATCTGCCGCAAGGGCGGCTACACCTCCGGCATCCGGCCCTCCACGTCCGTCACTGGCAGGGAGAAGAGGCTGAATGCCGCCTCCTACGGGTTCACCGGCAGCATGCGCGATGCCGAGTACGACCACCTGATCAGCCTGCAGCTGGGCGGGGACCCGAATGACTACCGCAACTTGTGGGTGGAGCCGGCCGACCCTGGCCACAAGAAGGGTTCCGGGGTCAACAACGCGAAGGATCCGGTGGAGACGAAGCTGCACACCGCGGTCTGCAAGGGCCAAGTCACCCTCGCCGCCGCGCAGAAGGCCATCGTCACCGACTGGACCACGGCCCTCAGCCGCCTCGGGCTCGGCTGAGACACGGCATACAGCAACCGGCCAGGCATCGACGCCTCGATCGGCACCGCCGGCGATGCGCTCACGGAATCCCCCACAGGCATCCACGCGATGGAGCCGGTCAGGCTGCGCATGCCCTGGCACACCTTTTGCCGATGCCGGACTCGCTGCCGCGGAAGGGCGCGGGCGGCGGCGAGTACGTGCCGGACGTGCTGGTTCAGACCGTGGGTGGCTGCTGGTGTGCGGTTGCCGCCGTGTGGCTTCAGCGGCCGGTGTCGTCGGGCTTCTCCCCGGCCTGGGGCGCGGCCACCGGCTCTGGTGCGGCGGGGGCGGTGTAGAAGACGGAGGCGCCCTGCTTGGTGCGCTGGGCCTGGCTCTTGGCCACGAGGCCCTCGGTGGTGACGCGGACGACCTTGGTCTTGATGTTGCGCTCGGGGTGGGCCTGGCTGAGCGCGGTGGAGATCTCCGCGGCCGAGCGCGGCTCGCTCTGCTCGGCGAGGTGACGGCGGATGAGTTCCACCAGGGTGGGCCGGGCCGTCGGTGCATCAGCCTTGGATGCGGGCTTGCGGGCAGCCGGCTTCTTGGCCGTCGCGCTTTCCCGCGTAGCTGTGCTCTTCCGCGCCCGTCGCTTGCCGGGGGATGCGACTTCGGTCTTCTGCTGAGAAGAGGGCACCGTGGCGTTTTCGACTGCGGCCGACGGCTCATGCGGTTCGTGTGCGACGCCGAGTGCTTGCTGGATGTTGACCAGCACGCTGTGGTCCTGCTGCAGGGCAGTCAGCTGTTGCTGCAGGGCGGCGATGTCCGCGCCGATGCGTTCTTGCTCTTTGAGGTTGCTTTCGAGGTCGCCGGCCACCTGGGCGGTGTACTGGGATGTCAGTTCTGTGGCGGCGGTCGTGGTCTCGGACATGGTGCTTGCCTTCCCTCGGTGTGCGGTGATGATCCAGGCGAGAGGTCTCGAACCGGGCAGCGATCCTGCTGTGTTGTACCGGCGATGCAGCCGCCGTGACTGCCGCACAATGCCTTGGCGTCGTACACATACTACGGACAGGCGGAACCATTTGTTCCCTTCGAGTGGTGTCCGTTGTGTGGCGCGGACGTCAGGCCACGCTGTCTGACCCCTTTTGGGCCCGGTCCCCGGAGGGTTCGTGTGCGGAGGTGGGGCGGTTGCCAGACTGCCTCGTTGGTCTCGTGGTTATGGCGACAGGATGTCAGGGCGCCGGTTGCCACCAGCCGGTCGAGGGTTCCAGGTTGGTGCTGTGCCGGATGTCGACCGAGGCGTGTGCGGCCGGCATGAGGGCGGTCAGTGTCAGGGCGAGCGGTGCCACGGGCAGGGCCAGTGGGGCGGGGTGCGGCGTCCGATGAGCGGTGCACCAGCGGGGTGCGGCGGCCTGGCGCCTGGCCCAGGACCGCGGCGTCAAGCAGCTGCAGTTGCACGGGAGTAGATCCGGTGTCCGAGCGGCTTCAGTCAGGCGCACGCCGCGTCTTGGCTCCGTCGGACGAACGGTGCGCGGGTCGGTGTTCGCACCCAGTCACAGACCCTGTGGGTGCTGGGGTGAAAGGCAAGCTGGTGTTCGTCGACCGGCTCTTTGCCACTCTCATCCACCTCCGTCATGGCGCCCCCCTATGATGTCCTGGCCTGGTGGTTCGGTGTCGACCGCTTCACCATCACGTGCGCAATCGGCGCCAGCTACCTGCTGATCCCTCACGCCCGTGTCCTGGCCCGTACCGCCCGGCCGCCACGCGCACGCCGGACGGACGAAGGACGGACCGCGCCCCCAACTCCGGTGACAGCAGGGCATCCCCGGCGGCTTCTCCTCACCGGGCCAGCCCGCCGAAGCACCCTCCCGCCAACCCTGGCGCCCACGACGCACCCCACGCCCCCGCGCACCACCGCGGCCAGGGGCGCTGATTCCGGCGCGTACGGCCGGGGCACAGGACGACCGGAAGGACCCGACGGCGCCCGCCTGTACGAGGAGCCCGCCACCCGTCCGCACCGTGATCACGGTGACCGCCATCCGGCCACCGTGGGTGTGCAGAGCAGGTGTCGAGGGACGGCATCGCCCGGCGGCCTCCTATGGTGGACCAGCCGATGCTGTTCGCTGCCCAGCGAGTAGCCCCAGAGGGGCTCCAGGATTCCTGGGGCCCTTCTGGCGCCGCGCCCTGCCGACCGTCTGGGCGAGTGGGCCGGTCGTTGCGTGTGCCGGTGCAGGTTGTCCACGACTGCCTGCAGGAGAGCCTGCGCGACGTGAGCTGAGACGGGACACGGTCATGAACGGACAGAGCCTGGCGCCACAGAGGGTTTCGTCATGCCCGATTCCGGCATTGCTCCGGGTCTAGCGCCGCCGTGCGCGATCCCGTGGCGAGAAGGCAGGGGTGAGGGCGGCTTCGCTCAACGGACGCCCTGGCCAGGGGGGTGAGGACTCGGAGACGGAAGTCCCGCCGAGCCGGGCATACCACCCTCGGTCGCGTCGCAGCCGCCGAGCTCCTTCCGGAGACCGCCCGAGGCCTCGCTGAAGGCGCCGGTATCTGTCCGAGGCCGGCGCGGGCAGTTCACTCGCTGCGCCAGGACTCCAGGCGCTGCGCGACGGTGCGCAGATCGGCTTGCTGGGTACGGACGGCCTGGGCGAGTTCGTACAGGTCATCGTCCTTGGCCTGGAGGGGCTGGCCGGAGACGTGCATGTACTGGCTGGCGCAGGCCCAGCCGATGACCAGGTTGTAGTCGGTGAAGGGACGCAGCAGAAGCGCGGTGTGCAGGAAGGTCGCGGCCCGGGAGGCCGCCTCCTCGTAGTACAGGACGCCGCGCTCCCGCTCGAACGTGTGCCGGCCGGCCATAAACCCCAGGGCGCCCCAGTCCGCGATGGGCACGTTCAGCGGGGAGATCGCCGACTGGATCTGCAGGACCCAGCCGACATCGACACGGATGACCGCACTCACCGCTGTCCCTCGGGAAAGCGGGCCATAACGCCGGGCAGTACCCGGGCGGCTTCCTCCACAGCTCCCTCCACGAAGGTGATCCGGTCGGCCTCTTGCACGGTCACGTCGTGCACGTGCTGCTTCAGGCTCCGGCCCGCCAGGGCCGCCCGACCGCGCAGCCGTGTCAGTTCCTCTTCGGTGAATTCCACATTGAGTGCAGGCATAGACCCAAGGTACCCCGACAGGTACCGGATGCGGTACCAAACTTTGCGATGCAGGGAGAGGCATGAGGTCTCATCAATGCTGCTGCAGCATCCGGGGGCTGTGACCTGCGATCCTGCGGCCGTGCTGAGACCGCTTTGAGGGGCGATTCGGGGGAGGGAGCACGCCGGAACTGCGATCCTGCAAGCCGAACAGGACTGCCGCACGCGGATGGGGTCGTGGTTGGCAGACGGACATCCCCTCTGCCCCCCATCCACGCCCTGCAGCAGGAAAGAGAGTGGCGGCGGGTGGACAGGACGTGGGCGGCGGCGAGGGGATCGGACCTCCCGCCGCAGCGGCCAGCCCGCCCCTCGGGAAGCCACACGGGACTGACCGTCGGCGTCAAGGACAACGTCATCTCCTTGACCGGCTGCTCCGGCGCGAACGCGCGACCCCGAGCACCCCTTATCCACCGTCGTCGGCGCCTGTCGGCGTCGCGCAGCTGTGTGACCGCCCGCTGGAGATCATCGAACGCGCGCTGCTCTTCCTGCGGTAAGGGCCGGGCGGAGTCGAAAACGCTGTCGCGCCGTCCCCGCAGCCTGGCATAAGCGTCGAAGCGGGCGAGGACTTCCTGGACCAACGGCTCCTGCGACGGGGCGGGGGACCGCCGGGAAGGAGTGCTGCTGGGAGGCATCGGCGGCGCCTTCTCGGCTGCGGGGCTGTCGGAGCCTACTCGCATTTCAGTGGTCTCCGAAGAAGATCTTTTTCACTTCGCGGACCGCGTAGTACACGAGCACATAGCCAGCAGCCGGATCCGCCCACCACAGCCCGGCCACGGTGTTGAGGACCAGGCCGAGCAGCACCGCGGCGGCCAGCAGCCCATCGATCAGCGTGACCCGGCCCTCCGTCCTCAGCACCGGGTTGTCCAGCGCGGCACCGGTGCGGGCCTTGCCGAGGGCGAGGACGAACATCACCACCGCGGTCACCGCGGTCCACATGATCCCCAGTGGCGAGTGATGCGGACGGAAACCGCCGGCCAGCGCCCACGTCGACTGCACCAGCAGATACACAGCCAGCAGTGCGAAGCCCGCACCGATCATCCGCAGGGCACGGCGCTGCCGGTCCTCGCCCGTGCCGGACAACTCCCAGATCACCACCATAGAGGCGCCGATCTCGATCAGGGAGTCCAGGCCGAACCCGGCCAACGCCACCGACCTCGCGGCAACCGCCGCCACGGCCAGCACCACGATGCCGACCGCATTCCAGCCCAAGGTCACGTACTCCAGCACGAAACCCCGGCGCAGCACGGACCGGCGGGAGATCTCATTCACGTCGCTCACCAGGCGAGTCTCCCAGGGCCAGCGAAATCCCACCCCGGCCGGTCCCGCAACACCAGGACACTCTCCAACAAGCACATGAAACCAGCACCGTTCGATTCCTGAGCTGGGCAAACGCACGCCCGAGGTTCAGACATAGGTACTCAGGGTGATCGCGGGGGTGGAACAGAGCGAGTCGGCGTGTGTTCCGGGTGCCCAGGACGCGGTACGGGGTGGCGTACGGAAGGAAGGCCGTCCCGGACGGGGGCCTTTGCTGTACGCGAGGCGGCGGTCGGCGTACGGGCAGGCGATCCGGTCTTTCTGCCGCCGCCGGGTTGCAGCGTTCCTCCGGCCCGGACCGGAGGAACGCACTGAGCGGCGCCCCGCTGTCCGCCGTCCGTCCCGGGGGAAAGGCCGCGTCCCGTGGGTACCGGGTGCCTGGTGGGAAAGCCCGCTCCACGGTTGGGTCCTAATTCAGTCAACATATGCCGATATCGTCGACCGATACCGGCTGACCCGTCACACTGGCCTGCGGAGGGGGGACGGGTGCGCCGGGCTGGTGACGGTGCGCCATCCCGCAGTGTCGCGCTGCCTTGGGGAAGGCGGCGAGCGGAGCGGTGGGGGGATGTATGGCGCAGTCGCTTCCGGGGCAACGCCCTGCGCAGAGGCGGGCGTTGAGGGGGAGTGGGGGGCTTCCGGTCGTCGTGGTGGGCGCCGGGCCGTACGGGTTGTCGGTGGCCGCGCATCTGCGGGGCGCCGGGGTGCCGGTGCGGGTCTTCGGTGAGGTGCTGGGCAGTTGGCGGCACGCCATGGCGACGGGCATGTTCCTCAAGTCGACTCCGGCCGCCACCGATCTGTCCGCGCCGGAGCCCGGCGGCCGGCTGGCCGACTTCCGCCGGGTGCACGGCGAGCCGGAGCTGACCGAGCTGACCCCGATCCCGTGCGAGGTGTTCGTGCGCTACGGGCAGTGGTTCCAGAAGCAGTACGTCGGCGAGGTCGACCCCGCGCGGGTGGTGGCCGTCGTCCGTGACGGTGCCGCCTTCGCCGTCCATCTGGACGACGGGCAGCAGCTCACCGCCGCGGCCGTCGTGGTGGCCACCGGCCTGAACGGACTGGCCCATATTCCGGGGCAGTTGAGGGCCCTGGCCCCCCAGGAGCCGGGACCTGACGCTCTGGTGTCGCACACCAGCCACCACACCGACCTCTCCCGCTACGCCGGCCGCCGGGTCGCGGTCATCGGGGGCGGCCAGTCGGCCCTGGAGAGCGCCGCGCTGCTGCACGAGGCCGGCGCCGCGGTGCAGGTGCTGGTCAGGGAGCGGCGCGTGCTGTGGGGCAGGACGCCGGACCTGGCCCGGCCCTGGATCCAGCGGCTCGCCCAGCCCGCCTCTCCGCTGGGCACGGGCTGGATCCTGGCCGCGGTGTGCACGGCGCCGGGCGGGGTCCGGCAGCTGCCCGCGTCCGCCCGGCTGCTGCTGTTCACCCGGGCGTTGGGGCCGTCGGGCGGGTGGTGGCTGCGGGAGAGGGTCGAGGGCGTCGTACCGGTCCGCACCTCGTGCCGGGTGACCGGTGCGGTGGCGGACGCGGGCGCTGTGCGGCTGGAACTCGGCGGTCCGGCGGGCGGTCCGCAGACCCTCGCCGTCGATCATGTACTGGCGGCCACCGGCTACCGTCTCGACCTGGACGCCGTGCCCTTCCTGAGCGACGCGGTGCGTACGGCCGTGGCGTGCGTGCCGGGCACGAAGGCACCCCACCTCAGTGGCGCGTTCGAGTCCTCGGTGCCCGGCCTCTACTTCACCGGATCGCTCGCTGCCCCGATGTTCGGGCCGATGATGCGCTTCGTGGCCGGCACGCAGTACGCCGCCACCCGCATCGCCCGGCATGCCGCCACCGCGCCCTGACCGCCCCCGATCCGCCCGTCGCCAACCGCCCGCCCTCCACCGTGGCGTGGCATAGGATCGGGAGCCGATATCGGTTTCGTGACAGTCGCCCTGACGCGCGGAGGTGGACGGGGTGCGGGAGTTCCAGCGCGGCGCGGTACGGCTGCACATCCTGCACCACGCGGCCGAGGGCGAGATCCACGGCGCCTGGATGACGGAGGAACTTGCCCACCACGGCTACGGCATCAGCCCCGGCACCCTGTATCCCACGCTGCACCGGCTGGAGGCCGAAGGTCTGCTCGTCTCCGAACAGCGGGTGGTGGACGGCCGTACCCGCCGCGTCTACACGGCGACGAAGGCGGGCACGGAAGCCCTGGCCGAGGACCGCAGAGCGCTGGCAGAACTGGCCCGCGAGATCCTCGGCGCCGACACCCTCTGAGCAAAAGGGGGGCGGGACTACGGCGCCGCACGGCGCGCCGACAGACCGCGCCGCACCCCGTACACCGCGGCACCCGCCGCCAGCACGGCCGCACCCCACACCACCGACGCGGCCGGCAGCGTGAAAGCCAGCACCAGGCACCCGGCCAGCCCGAGAACCGGGATGACGCGCAGCGGCCGGTTCTCTTCCGGCGTCAGCGTCCACGCGGAGGCGTTGGCGACGGCGTAGTAGACCAGCACCCCGAAGGAGGAGAAGCCGATCGCACCGCGCACGTCGGCCGTCGCGGCCAGCACGGCGACCACGGCGCCGACGAGAAGTCCAGCACGGTGCGGGACACGGAAGCGGGGGTGGACGGCGGACAGCGCATGCGGCAGATGCCGGTCGCGGGACATCGCCAGCATGGTGCGTGAGACACCGAGGACCAGGGCGAGCAGAGAGCCGAGCGCCGCCACAGCCGCACCCACCCGTACCACCGGTGCCAGTCCCGGCACCCCGGCCTGCCGGACCGCCCCGGCCAGCGGCGCCGCATCGCCCGCCAGCCCCCTCGGGCCAAGCACCGCGAGCACGGCCACGGCAACCACCGCGTACACCACCAAGGTGATGCCCAGCGCGAGCGCAACGGCCCGGGGAATCGTGCGCGCCGGATCGCGCACCTCCTCACCCAGCGTGGCGATCCGGGCGTAGCCGGCGAAGGCGAAGAACAGCAGACCGGCCGCCTGCAGCACCCCGCTCACGGACGCGTCCGACCCCACGTCCAGCCGCCCGGCATCCGCCACACCCGAGGTCAGACAGGTCACCGCCACGGCCGCCAGCACCGCGAGCACCACGGCGACGATCGCCCTGGTCAGCCAGGCCGCCTTCTGCACCCCCACGACGTTGACGGCGGTCAGGGCCACCACGGCGGCCACCGCGACGGCATGCGCATGCCCCGGCCAGACATACGACCCGACGGTGAGCGCCATCGCCGCGCACGACGCGGTCTTGCCGGCCACGAAGCCCCACCCGGCGAGGTACCCCCAGAACGCGCCCAGCCGCTCACGGCCGTACACATACGTCCCACCGGACTGCGGATACCGCGCGGCCAGCCGGGCCGAGGAGGTGGCGTTGCAGTACGCCACGACGGCAGCGACACCCAGCCCCACCAGCAGCCCGGAACCCGCGGCCCGGGCCGCGGGCGCCAGCGCGGCGAAGATTCCCGCACCGATCATCGAGCCCAGGCCGACGACCACGGCGTCGAACACCCCCAGCCGCCGCTCCAGCACAGCCGGTTCGCCGCTCTGTATCTGCCCGCCCATGCCCGCACCATCCGTTTATCGTCATCCGATATCGGATGACGATATCTGGCGGATGTGAACGACAGATGGAGTGCAGCGCTGCGTTGCGGACGGCGAGGGCGGCTCTCCTCCTGAGGGTGAGGTCAGGCGGAACCCGCCCCCGAGGGATGGCATTGGATCGAGGCATACCGCCACTGGACTCGCTGAACTGCCGCGTCGTACAACTGCCTCGCTGAGCCCCTGCTCGACGGACAGGCGCCCCGACTGCCGCTGACCGGACCGACTGCGGGAAACAAAGAGCACGTGGTGCGCATACCGCGGTATGCTTGTCACTATGGCTGACACCACGCGCATCACGGTGACACTCCCCACCGAGCAGGTGGCGGAGCTGAAGAAGATCACGGACAACATCTCCGGCTACGTGGCCGAAGCGGTCGCCAGACAGATCCGGCACCAGCTTCTGGGGGCCGACCTGCGCAGCCACACAGACGAGCACGGGGCCTTCAGTGAGGAAGAGCTGACCGATGCGCGGGCGCGGATCTTCGGTCCGACGTCGGCCGCCGGCGGCGCGAGCGCCGCGTGAGCGGGCACATCGAGACTGTCGTCCTGGACAGTGAGGGGCTGTCGGCCTGGGTGGCGCAGGACCGGAAGGTTCTGGCGATGTTCCAGGTGTTCCACGACATGGGAGCGGACCTTGTCGTCAGCGCCAACACCATCGTGGAGGCGAGCCACGCCAGGGTGAACCTGCCCCGACTGCAATGGGCGCTCTCCCGGATCAAGGTGGAGCCGGTCACGGAGGCAGCCGCCAAGGCTGCGGCACAACTGCTCAAGGGCGCCGGTCTGCACGGACACAAGTACGCGATCGACGCCACCGTTGCGGAAGCGGCCTTGCGCCAGCCTGACCCGGTCGCCATCCTCACGTCGGATGTCGATGACATGACCCGGCTGTGCGGCAGCAGGGTCCGGATGATCGGACTCTGACCGCGACCTCGTCCCGGGACCATGGACAGATCCGCGTGGATCCGACGAGACCACAGTCGCCGCAGGCCAACCCGTGAGGGGACGCCTGCTGGCGGCTTGGGGCGGCGACTGCCTCTTCGTCTATGCCGGTGAGGACGGCCAACTCGTCGTGTGGGTCCTGGCGGCCGGTAACCGTCGTGACGTATCCGTCAGATGGTTTGGCTCCCCGCAGTCTGCGCCGGTCACCCCCAGGACGTGAGCGTGCGCCATCCTGCTTGAAGCAAATGCCCTGAATGTCGCCTATAGATGCAACCCTGTGGTGGTGGGGTCCCGGGCTGTGTACGGGGGCGTTCACCCGGGTTCATCGGCGGCTCGTCACCAGGCTGGGATCGGTGCCGGGTCTTGGCTGAACGCCGGTGAACCGTGCTGAATGAGACGGAAACTGAGACGGGCAGCAGCGGCGTTGGCCGATGCTCACCAGCCACGCTCGCGGGCCATGGTGATGAGCGTTTCGGCCTCGGAAGAACGGTCGGCCAGTTCGCCAGCGTTGCGGATCTGCTCTTCGCTCATGCCGCGCTTCACCAGTTGGATCGCTTCGTGGATCCCGTTGCCGCTGTCGAGCATGGCCAGGAACCAGCGCACGGCCTGGACTGGGTCCGGCGCTGCGCCCAGGCCGTCTCGGTACCGGCAAGCGGCGGCGAACATCGCATCCGCGTGGCCTCGCTCCGCGGCATGCAGGTATCAGCTCAGCGCTTCGGTGTCTTCATCGATCGCGGCGAGGCGATCGCCGAGTACGGCAGCGGCCTGTGTCACGCCTCCATCGACTGCTTGGCGCAGCAGACGTAGGCACTTGTCGTGGAGTGTTGGACCTTTCGGCGAGGGCAGTCGGTGGCTGGTCTATGCGAACAGGGGGAAGCGATCGGCGTCCGCGCCCAAGCGGTCTCGGTCGGCATCGGACAGCGGTGCGCGCCCGGTCGCGGCGCGCGCGTACTGCGCGTCGTCCCACGGCACTGGGACTGGGCGGCCGAGTAGCCCGTCCAGCGTGCGGCGCACTTGGCCGAGTCCTTCTGGTGAGGGGCCTGGCGCATCGGGAAGAGACACGACGAGGTCGAGATGGTGGATCGTCGCCTCGACAGCCAGCGTGCAGATCAGATCGCCGGCGTTCAACACGTGGCCTTGGGTGGCGACCGGCTGGTCGACCGCAGCGCTGGCCGCGGCGTTCACCACTGCGGCAGCGGTCTCTGAATACAATTCGCATAGTTGGTCCACGCGCAGGAACATGCTGGCGACGACCCGGGTGAACCTCCGGCCGTTGGCCGCGCCCACGGGGTCCGGGCGCCAATCCTCCCAGTAGGTGACCGCGTCACGGTCCTGCGTCCGTTCGGCAGGCGTGTGCAGTGCCACCAGGCCGCGTTGCGCGTCGCCGAGGCAGTGGAAGACAAGGTCGCGCACCGACCAGCCGGCACAGCCGGTCGGCAGCCAGGACTGCTCATCCGTGATGGTCATGACGACGGCGTCGAAGGCACCGTAGGCTGCGCGCAATACGTCGGCCGGCTGTGGCACTTCCTTGTCCTGAGGCATGCTGGCGAGGGTAAGGCGGTTGCCCGTTCACGGACAATCACCGATGGGGCGTACACACCGAGACGGCAGAGGGACCCGGCACGTCGTCATGGCTGCCGACTTCCGCTGATGCGACGTCATGACCGCGGGCCGTCCCTGCGGGGCTGGGGAAGTGCGGGCTCGCGTGGCGCACTGGCGTGATGCTCTGCCCACCTTCAAAAGCTCCTGCTCAGCGGCCGTGAACTCGCCTTCGATGTCGACCCACATGCTCGAACTCCTCCGGCTGTTCTTCATCATCCTGCTCGGCGAAACCGTCCTCACTGCCGGCCGCACCATGTCCGAAGCCCCCGTCGACATCCCCACATGTGCCTGCGACCGCGGTTTCGCCGTCCCCTGAACCTCGGTTACATCCCCTGGGGGCCGGCGTGAGTGGTGAAATGCCCCCGATCCCGCTCGTACGTTCCAGCCCTGGCACAACCAGCCCATCCACCCCGAGTCCTGCTCCGCTTCGGCGGTGACGACCTGTGCTCCGCCTACGACTCGGACCCGGGCCACGACGACTGGCGCCCGAGAGGCACCCAGGACGTGGACCCATGGGGCGCGCCGACAGGTCTCGGGGCGGCCGACGAGTAACCGGGGTGCGGTCTGCACAGACAGTAGGTGTGACCGGTTCTCTGCTCCTCTCGTTCATGGGAATGTTCGGAACCCTGATCGGCAGTGGTCTGACGGGTTTCCTCGCTTTGCGATCGGAGCGTGCCAATCAACGGGCTCTGGAACAACAGGAGGAACGCCAGTCACGTCGGCGGGAAAGGCTTCAGGACCTCGATCTCCGCCTGGAGCACCATCGGTGGCGTCGCGAGCATCGCAGGGCGATCTACGAGGAGTTCGCCGTGAAGTCCCAGACAGCCCGGATCGCCGCTCTCGACTATCACCGTTGCTGCCTGCCCGGTGCTCCGGAGGCCGCGCAGCGGGAGGAGATCCGGCTGCGCGCCAGAATGGCGTACCGGGAGGCACTGCAGACGTCGTACGCCGTCGAGTTGCAGGGCCCCGAGGAGGTGGGCGCGCGCGTGGATGACTGTCTAGCCAGCCTCCGGGACCTGCTGAACTGCGCTGAGGAGCATGAGGCAAGGGCGACGGCGGGGCCACTGAACAGTGCTGATGCCGTGGACATCGGCGAGCAGATCACGGCGTGCTTCGACGACGCACAGCGCGTGCTGCGGCTCTTCATCCGGGCTGGACGCGAGGCTCTGGACCGGCCCACACCGCCCGGCTGAATCCGGCGCCCAGGGCTCCTGGGACAGCCGTCCATGGCGGCTTCCCTCTCCGCGCCGCTGCCGTTGGCTGGAGCGCTCCACAGGCGCACTCCTGTCGCGCGGTCGGGGCGGGACGGGGGCTGCTGTTGGTGGGGACAGCCGCCGATGGCCCGCCGTATACCGCCTGCGGTCGACGGATTCCGTGTCTGCGGTCCGGTCCCGGAGAACGCTGCGGGGACGTTCCCTGAGCTGGACGCCGTGATGCTGGGCAGACAGACGGTCTTCTACGGCACCGTCATCGAGGAGGCGCGTCTGTTCGGCCTGCTGGCCCGCTTTCGCATGCGGGGACTGCTGGTCACGGACATGCGACCGCAGCCGCATTGATCCCGTGGACGGGCGGGGTGGTGGCGGCGCGGATGCGGCGGGGATAGGGACACGCGCACACCGTGTTGCGCGTCGGCTCCCCGCGGCCCCACGTGAAGAGGAACGTGCCCGCGCCGGGCGTCGACCCACCACGCCCCAGCGACGGCCGTGAGGTCTTTTTTTCTTAGCCCGGCGGTGACATTGAGAATGCGATACGGGGGCACAGGAATCCGGCACGGTCCATGCGTCCGGCAGGAGGAACCAGTGGCCGGTCATGAGATGTACGCCGCCAGCGCGTTGTCTGCGGTGGCAGCGGTTCTGCTCGCGCGATGGTGCCTGGCGGGCCGAAACAGCAGCCCCCGTACTGCCGCTGCATACCGCCGTGCCTCACGTCGGGCGACGCTGAGGGCTGCCTGGCGCATGGGTTCCGCCGCCGCCCAGGTCGGGCAGGGTCTGCCGACGGACGCGCCGTGCGCTCAGCGCGCGGTGCAGGAGGCCGAAGGCCTCGTGCACGGCTACTGGCGTCAGATCAGCCCCCTCTACCCGTCCCAGCACGATCGCCATCATCACTGAACTCGTTTCGGAGTGCAGCTCGGGCTGAGTGCCTGATTGGAATCCTCAGAAGCGCAGGTCAAAGCAGTTTTGTGATCCGTGGGGGCAGAAGTTGCCGTTCCGAAGAAGCGTCACGGTGACGGCAGTTCCGAACGGCTCGCGCATCCAGAATGAGCGCTTTGCCGGGAAGGTCGATGATCACGGTGGCGCTTCTGCTCCTCCAGGCCGATTGTCCTGTCCCGCGCAAGTCCGGGCTGTCTCAGTTAAGTCGAGGCATCTGCCCTGGATGACTCGACTTAACTGAGACAGCGCAGGTCGCAGAGCTGGGCGAGTAGCCGGACCGGCAGAGCCGCCTCGGGTTGAGTGAGACTTTCCGCCCGACGGCGTCTCACTCAACCCGAGGCACCGCAGGTTGGACGGCCGCCGTGGGCGGCGCCACCTGCCGTTCATCGTGCTGTTTCACGTTGATGACATGTGGCACGGAGCCGTTGCAGTGAGGCGTACAACGGGTGGGGTGGCCGGGTGGTCGTACTAGGCATCGGAAGCGGTGTCCGATCGGACGATGACCAAGTCCGCGGACTGAACCAACTTGAGCTCTGAAACGGGGAGAAACATGTCAAGGACGAAGCGTGTGCTGCAGGGCATGATGGTTGCCGGCGCGGGTGCTGTCGCCCTCACGACTCTCGCGCCGACGGCGTCGGCTGCGCCCGCCACCACGAAGACCGCGGCGGCTACGGCGACGACGACTGCGGCGGCGTACAACGGTGCCTGCGGCAGCGGCTACAAGGTCGTCAACTCCACGCCGATCGGCGACATCGGCACGGCCTACCTCACCTACAGCTCCGCCACCGGCAAGAACTGTGCGGTGGCCATCCGGAACGTCGCGGGTGACCCGGTGTACATGGACCTGCTCATCCGGCGCAGCAGCACCGAGATCTTCGACGACCAGGACGGCGGCAACTTCCGTTCCTACGTGGGCCCGGTCTATGTCAAGGCCGCTGGGTCCTGTGTCGACTGGTGGGGTTCGATGGGCGGGGTGTACTTCGGGGAATACGGCACCAACTGCGGCTGATCCTGGCCGACGTCCCTCCGTTTCGAGCGGCTCCGACCGCAACGACTGCGACGATCTCCTGACCGGCCTTGCCCAGGTCGGCCGCGGAACCGCCGCCGACGTCCTGACCGAGGCCGGCTTCAACCCGGCCGCCCTCGACGCCACAACTGCCGACGCCTCAGCCCATCACGACCCCGACGACCACTGCCCCCGGACAGCGAGAGAACGGCTCACTGCCCGGACTTGAGCGAGACACAGCGACGACTCCCGTCTCACTCAAGTCCGGGCGCCGCAGGTCAGCGGGGCGCGATGCCCGGGCTTATCCGAGACAGGACACCGATCCGGCGACCAGTACAGCCCCTCCCGTGCGCGCTCCGGCAAGAATGCGGCCGCACTGCGGCGGAGGTTATCCAATCAGGTCCGTACATGCGTCACGGTGATGGCAGGTCGCAACCATCACCCGTACGCAAGCATGACCCACATAGCCCGAATGCTACGTGTTGCGAGTTTGTGCAACGTTCTGATCCCCTCCTGCCGCATGATCATTTCGTAAATGATCATGCGGCAGGAGGGGATTGCTCCGCTGCCGCTGGCGCAAGGAGCGTGTATGACCGGCAGGATCGCCATCGAACTACTGAGGCGCCCGGCACAGGTCGCGGCCATCGTGACCATCGCCCTGGCCCCCTGGCGGGGGCAGCTCAGGCCACTGCGGCGCCGGCGTCCGGCGCCGAGCAGGCGCCAGAGCACAGCCTCCGTATCATGACCAGGTACCACCAATGTCTGACCATCGATCACGAACGGATCCGGCAGGCCGGGTGCGGACGCGAGAACCAGGTCTTCACCGTCAGCAGAGCCGCAGATGGAACCTTCGAATTCCGGGCCTCTGGCGACAAGTGCCTCACAGCGGCAGACCAGCGCTCTACCTGGGTCGGGATGGCGGCCTGCGGGAATATTTCCGCCCAGAAGATCGAGCTCGGCCCGGCTCCCATGCTCGACGGCCAGCCGGCGTACCAGCTCAAGACCGACACGGGCCGGTGCCTGACCGTGCAGGGGCGCGACGACAGCAAGGACATCGCGCAGGCAGAGTGCGAGACGGACAACCGAGACCAGCACTTCGTACTGGACCGCCAGAACAGCTGATCCTGGCGTGAGGACGCGGCGGGGCGGGCACAGTGCCCGCCGCGTCCTCCAGATCTCAAACACACACTGAGCGACGGTTGCGATGGCGTGCTGGCGCACGTGGCGTCGGTGGCCGGCACATCACCGTGCCGCGCGGCGCAGCCGGCATGGGGGAGGGGCGGCAGGGCATCCGAGGCGAAGGGAGCGGGCTGACCACGCTTTCGGTGCCGCCCCTTGACGTCAAGAACCTCTTAGGAGTGAGAAGGTGAAGGGCTTCCGCAGCTTCATCCTGCGCGGCAACGTGGTCGACCTGGCCGTCGGCATCGTCATCGGGGCAGCGTTCACCGCCGTGGTGAACGGCTTTGTCAGCGCCTTCCTGACGCCACTCGTCGGGTTGGCCACCGGCGCCACCGGCGACATGAGCCGCAAGGCCTTCACCGTAGGCGCCATCAAGTTCCCCTACGGCGCCTTCATCAACGCGGCGATCAGCTTCCTTCTCCTCGCCGGCGCCCTGTACTTCCTGGTCGTGCCCCCGGTCAACAAGCTCCACGAACGCCTTGAGCAGCTCGCCGCCCTGCCCACCGTGCGTTCGTCCGGGCCACAGACGGTCGGCGGCGTGTCGGCCACTCGGCAGGCCACAGAGTGTCGACGGAGCCAGCCGAAACCGGCAGGTAGCCGTCCCACCCCTTCGGGCCGGTCACGCCGCTGGGAACTGCGAGGTCACCGGATTGCCGATGGCTGGGTTCTGGGAGGCCGCGGTTCCCCACCTGGTGAACCGACCGGCCCATGAACGAATCGACGCTAGGGTGCTCCGGTGATCCAGATCCCGGAGACATTCGCGCGACGCACCATCGACCGAGAGGCGGATGAGGGGCGGGCCTGGCTCGCATGTCTGCCGCATCTTGTTGATGAGATTCTGGAGCGTTGGAGTTGCAGGCCCACCGGGCCGGTCAGGCATGGTCAGGTAGGGGTGATCATCCCGGTGCAGTCCGTGCAGGGCACAGACCGAGCGTCCGCGGTGCTCAAGGTGTCGTTCCCCCACCCCGGTAACGTTCATGAACCAGACGCACTCGATGTCTGGGGCGGGCGAGGCGCTGTCCGGCTGCACAAGCGGGACGACTCGTGCTTTGCCCTCTTGTTGGAGCGGGCCGGAGACGGCACCCTGGCCGATCTCGACGACATCGACGAGGCCATGGCCATGGCGGGCGGACTCTCCCGCAGGCTCGCCGTTCAGGCTCCTCCGGGTCTGCCGCGTCTCGGTGATCGGACCGCGGAATGGGAGGACGACCTTCGGAAGGACGCTGAGCGGTTGCCGCGCTCGCTGCCACCCCGGGTGATCCAGGCTGCGATCGCAACCGTCCGTGAGCTGGGCCGTGACCACCCGGACACGCTGGTCCACGGCGACCTGCACCTCGGTAATGTGCTGCGGGCCGAGAGGGAGCCGTGGCTGGCCATCGATCCCAAGGGATATGTGGGCGACCCGTCCTACGACGCGATCACGCTCGTGCGCAGCCGATGGGACGCTCTGTCGGGCGCCCTCGACCTGAAGGCAGCGCTGCTGCGGCGACTGACGATTTTCGCCGACGCGGCGGAACTGGACCGGGAGCGCGTCCGCCGCTGGACGCAGGCGCGGGCGGTCATGGAGGCCTATTGGGGCCGAGACCACGGTGATCCAGCATGGCTCGTCCAGGCATCCGACCACATCGCGGAGTCACTGACCTGAGTGAATCCTGTCGCCGTGGTCCCCGCCGGTCGGCGGACTAGCGAACCAAGGAGTCATCTCCTCCCGTGCTTTGCTGAGCAACAGTTGGTCGTTTCGGCGCAGTTCAGGAAGCGAGTCCAAGGGGAACCAGCGGACTTCGAGCGATTCGTCGTCGTTGACGCGGGCGTGGCCGGCGACCGGACGACACTGGAAGGCGATGTTGAGGTACTGCACCTGGTCCCCGTTGGCGCACACCCCAGGGGGCAGAGTGTAGACACTGGTGATCCGCTCGGGCACGACGAGGACGCCGGTCTCTTCTCGTACTTCACGCACCGCGGTCTCGGCAGGCTGCTCGCCCGGTTCCATCACTCCGTGCAGAAGTGCCCATGCACCGTTGTCCGAACGGCGGTTGAGCAGGACCTGACCTTCGTGCAACACGACGGCGGTGACGCCGGAGAGCCACAAGGGGTCGTGGCCGATAAACTTCCTCAGGCGCAGGATGAATTCAGGCGTCGGCATGGTGCCACCTCGGCGCGTTGTCGCGGAACAAAACACCACGGGATCATGCCATGCGCCGCGGCGTGCCCCTCGCGTGGAGACGACGCTCCGACCGTGGCGTAAAAGCCTAACTCCTGCGGGGTGCGCTGACGAAGGGGGCGCGCATGAGGCTGTGCTGCTCCGGCGTGAAGCGCTCGCCGGGCGCCACGCCCGGCGACGACCGCTCCCACTGAATGTAACTGGGGCAGTACTTGTACAGCAGTGCGCGACGCTCGCCGCGCCCCTGCCAGAGGGGAAGGCGCCGTGGGTGGTGGCCTCGGTGAAGATCACTGCATCCCCGGCATCCAGGGGCACATGCGCCACGAGCCAGGCGGCCGCCGCCTCCTGGACGGGCGGGCGCAGCGGAAGGTTCGCTTTGTGGCTACCGGGCATTACGCAGAACCCTCCATCGCCGGGTGCCACCGGGGGGAGTGCGTAGGGACCGCCACAGTCCGTCGTACATGACGCCGTCGCGCAAGTGGTAGGACTGCGACGGGTCGTGGGGTGTGCCGCCATGGCGGAGCGACATGCATCTCGCGTTGGTCGAGTCGGCCCGGCAGAACACTCCGTAAGCGTGGTCGAAGCGGACTTCCGGCCGAAGGAGTTCCTTGAGGTGCGGGAGGATCCGCTGATGGCCGATCATGCGGCGGAACTCCGGCCCCCAGTCCAGCAGGCTTCCGTCGGCGTGGTCAACCGGGCCTGCAGCGGGGACGTCGTTTCCCAGTATGACGGCGGGAAAGCCAGTTGGGAGTGGGCCGTGGAATCCATCCCTGATCTTGCGTGGGTGTCCCCGGCTTCAGTCGGGGAGGGAAACGCATCTCACGTCAGCGCGGAGAACCGGCCCACCCAGGAGAAGTTCCACTGCGTTAGCTGCGGCCACCTGGCGCACGCCGACACGGTGGGCGCCCTGAACGTTCTACGGGCCGGGCTGGTCCGTCGCGAAGCCGCACCGGCATAGCGAGGAGCCCCCTCGTTCACGAGGGGGAGGAGTCACGATCCGGCCCGTGCTCCGTGAGTCCACGGCGTCGTTGAGGCGTGCGTCCTCCTCCTCGTCGAGTGCTCGTTTGACGACCAGATAGCCAGTCAGGTCGAGCAGTAGTTCTCATGATCACGCCCAGCGATGGCACGAGCCTCTGAGACCAGGGGTCGACAACGGGCCCTCCCGCGTCGTTGCCCCAGAGCCCCAGGGGCCGGGTGAGGTACCCAAGTCGGCACCTATGAGGGAGAGTTGTTGAACAGTCCAGGGCGCCCCGGTGAGGGGTGCAGCAGCGGCAGCGCCCTCCGCATAACCCCCGTAACGGCCCAAAACGGCCGAAATGCTGATACATGCAGACTTGATGGGTGTGTCACTCTGTCAACCTCACGCGACTTGAGCGTCGCTGACAAACCTCCTCGGTCGGCCGAGTGGCGGGGCGGGGGACGGCCGCCCACGGTACATGCGCGCGGCGGCCCGCTATCGGGAACGCGGCACAGCATAAAAGTCCATTCGGGAGGCGTTCGGTCTTGCGGTCACAGGAAACCACAGGCACGGGCACGGGCACGCCAAACATCGAGGATGTAAAACGATTACCCGTAACCAGAGTCCCCATCGCCACGCTGCTGGCGGGCAATACTCCCCGACTCTCCGGCGAAAGCGAAGAGCACATCCGTTCCCTCGCCCAGTCCGAGGAAATGTTGCCGCCCATTATCGTGCACCGCTCCACCATGCGCATCATCGACGGTATGCACCGGGTCCGTGCCGCCCAGCTGCGGGGCCAGAAGCACATCGACATCCGGTTGTACGACGGTGATCAAGCGAGCTGTTTCGTCCTGGCGGTACGGGCGAACGTTGCCCACGGACTGCCGCTGTCCCTGTCCGACCGCAAAGCGGCGGCAGCTCGGATCATCGACCTGCGTCCTGAGTGGTCGAACCGGGCGATCGCCGAGATGAGCGGCCTGGCGGCGAAGACCGTCGCGGCCATGCGTAACTGTCCGACCGGGGAGAAGAACCAGTTGGACACCCGGATCGGACGTGACGGCCGGTCCCGGCCGGTGAACCCGGAAGACCGCCGCAAAAAAGCCGCTGAACTGCTCGCCGCCAAACCGGAGGCATCGCTGCGCGAAATCGCCAGAGAAGTAGGCATGTCACCTGAGACGGTGCGCGACGTTCGCTCCTGCATGGCGCAGGCCGGCCAGCCGGCCACGCGTCCTCGGCAGACTGCGGACAACGCTGTCGCAACGGGCTCCGAGGCGGGTCAGGGTCAGAACGGTGAGGACCGGACAGTCGCCGACGATCAGGCCTCGGCCGTGTACGCGCTCCGGGCGGATCCGGCCTTCCGGTCCTCCGAACGGGGGCGGTCGATGCTGCGCATGCTCGCGGCATGCCAGGTGATCCGTCGGCACGGCAACCGATTGATCGAAGCGGTACCCCAGCACTGCCGGCCCACTCTGGCCAAGGCCGCACACTCCTGCGCCAGTGTGTGGGAAGAGTTCGCCACCCAGGTGGAACGCTCCACGAGCTAATGCGCGCCGACGCCTCGACAGGTGTGGTCCAGGCTCCGGGCCGCCTGGACCACACCTGTCGAGGCTCATTTCCCCCGCGCCGCCGGCAGCCTGTGGACAAAGCGAATCCACGGATATAGGAATGTGAGTTGGGCGGCCTTTGCTTCGGCCGAATTCGATGGGCAGAGGCGAACTTGCAGGGGGCGCGCCTGAAAAGTCCACGAACCGGGTGAACGGCGCGGCGTGCTCATTCTTGTTCGCCCAGGTGAATTCTTTGCAATGCCCGTTTACCTACCCTTCGCAGGGCGCCTGGTACGCATTCGGAAGATTTCGTGGTGGGAAGGGGCTGTCATGGTGCAGCATCGGCGAGTCGTCATTACGGGAATGGGTGCTGTCTGCCCCGGCGGCCTCGATTCCGAAGCGACCTGGAAGACCGTCGCGGCGGGCATCTCGGTCGTGCGGCCGATCGAGCGATTCCGCCCCCTCGCGGCGGCCAAGGCGGGAGCAACGGTCCCCGGCTTCGAAGGGCCGGTGGACCAGGACCGTTCCCTGGCCGCGGAGTTCGGCGCGACGGCCCTGCGGGAAGCGCTGGGCGACGCCGGACTGAGCACCGGCGCCACCGTCGACTTCGTAGCCGTCGCCCACCACGGTGAACGCACGCTGCGCTCCCACGGCGGCCGCAACGGCGTTTACGGGATAGCCGAACTGGTGCGCATGCTGGCCGACATGGCGGGCGCCGCCCGTTCCGCGGCGGTGTACGGAGCGTGTGCGGGGGGCGGGCTGGCGATCGGTGGGGCCTACGAGTTCGTACGCTCCGGACGCGCCGACGTGGCGGTGGCGGGTGGGGTGGACTGCCTGCTGCGGGAGTTCGACTACGCCCAGTTCTCCAGCCTCTACGCCATGAGCACGCGTGACTGCCCCCCGGCCGAGGCGTCCTGCCCATTCGATAAACGCCGTGACGGATTCGTCATGGGTGAGGGAGCCGCGTTCCTCGTCGTCGAGGCGGAGGAGCATGCCCTGGCGCGGGGCGCCGTCCCCCGAGCCGTGCTCGAAGGGTACGGCTCCAGCCAGAACGCGTACGACCTGATCGCCTCGCCACCCGACGCCCGCGGCCCCTCGCTCGCGATGCAGGCCGCGCTGGCGGACGCCGGCGTCCAGCCCGAGAGCGTCGACTACATCAACGCGCACGGCACCAGCACCCGCGACAACGACTGGTGCGAGACGCTCGCCGTCCGGCAGGCCTTCGGCCCGTGTGCGGACGTGATCCCGATGAGCAGCTCCAAGAGCATCCTCGGCCACGCCATGGGCGCCGCCGGTGCCATCGAAGCGGTGATCTCCGTGAAGGCGCTGGAGGAAGGACTCATCCCTCCGACGATCAATCTCAAGGAGCCCGATCCCATGTGCGACCTCGACTACGTACCCGACACGGCGCGCCGGGCCGAGCTGCGACGGGTGATGTCCAACAGCTTCGGGTTCGGGGGGCACAACACCGCTGTGATCCTGGGCAGGGCCTCGTGAGCCCGGCGCTGCTCGGCGCCCGTACGGTCAGCGGCAGCTCCGCCGAACTGCGCTCCCGGGCCAGCTCGTTCACCACGCGCAAGGTGCTGCGGCTGCTCGCCCCCTGGTCCTTGGCGCCGTTCGTGACGGTGATGGAGCTCAAGGCGGCATGGCCCACGGGGTGGAACGGGGACCGTACGGGACTGATCACGATCAGTGGATTGGAGCCGGGCTTCGGCGTGTTGGTACCGGCGCGGGACGCCGGGCCCGCCACCGTGGAGGAACACCTGGCCCAGGTCCTGGAGCGCAAACCGACCGAGTGGCTGAGCGAGATGGTCAACAATCCGGCTTGCCAGGCGTCGATCGTTTCCCAGCTCCACGGTCCGTCCCTGCACTATGTCGGAGATGCCGACACATGCAGGCTGGCGCTCCTGGAGGCCGCGGCCTGGCTGGAGTCGGAAACGGTCGACGGCGTCGTCGTCGTCGCCTTCGACGACGGGGACCACCCGACGGACACGGCCACGGACGCAGCCACGGCCGATGCGACCGAGCCGCCGCTGCGGCAGTCGGCCGGCGTGGCCCTGGGCCGCGGCGACCTCGCTGCGATGAACGACATCGACCGTCTCACCGGCGGCCGCGGCGCCCCGGGCACCGCCATCGAAGCGATGACCGCCCTCATCAGCGCTCTCGAAGCGACCTCACCCCGACAGACGGATTGACCGCCGTGACCGACAGGGATACGACACGACGCCGTGTGGCACTGGTGACCGGAGCCTCCGGCGCACTGGGCGGGGAGATAGCTCGATCCCTCGATGCCAAGGGGTTCAGCCTCGCCCTGCACTTCCACCAGAACGCCGACCCGGCCGAGCGGCTGCGGTCCACGCTGCACCACCCCGCGGTACTCGTCCGCGCCGACGTTACGCAATGGGAGCAGGCCAAGGCGGCCGTGGAGGAGGCGCAACGCCTGGGCCCGGTGGACGTCCTCGTCAACTGCGCCGGAGCGCGCTCCGACGGACTCATGGCCACGCAGAACACCAAGGAGTGGCGGGAGGTCGTCGAGGTCAACCTCTTCGGCACCTTCCACATGTGCCGGGCCGCCGTACCGCAGATGCTACGGGGGCGCTGGGGACGGATCATCAACGTGGTGTCGCCCGCCGCACTGGTCGCATCCCGCGGCCAGACGGCCTACGCCGCGGCCAAGGCCGGCGTCGTCGGACTGACCCGGACCCTGGCACGGGAGTGCGGGCGCCGCGGCGTCACGGTCAACGCCCTGTCCCCGGGTTTCATGCGTACCGCAATGACCCGGGACGTCGAACCGGAGGACATCAAGGACCTCTGGCTGCGCCTGGCCGTGCCCCGGGAGACCGAGCCCTCCGAAGTGGCCCCGGCCATCGGATTCCTCATCGACAACGCGTATGTGACGGGCCAGACGATCAGCGTCGACGGAGGTATCTCGCTATGAAGGCCAGTTGTCTCGTCATCGGCGGCAGCGGAGGCATCGGCTCGATGCTCGTACGGCGATTCGCCGAACAAGGCAGGGACGTTGCCTTTACCTACTTCAGGGCAGCCGACTCCGCCCAGCGGCTGGAGGAGAGTTGTACGGGCCTGCGTGGCACCGTCTACGCCCACCGTCTCGACGTGCGCGACACGGCCCGCGTCCAGGAAGTCGTCACCGAGTGCGGCCCCGACTTGTCCGCCGTCGTCTTTTGCGCCGCGTCGGGCGTGGCGCGCCGGGTCAGCGACCACCGCCCGCGCCACGTCGACTTCACCCTCGACATCAACCTCAAGGGCTACGTGACCACTTACCAGGCCGCCCTGGCACCGCTGTCCCGCAACCGCGGCTGCCTGGTCGCCTTCACCTCGCTCGGCAGCCGACGAGCCCTGCCCGGCTACGGGTTGATCGGCGCGAGCAAGGCAGCTCTGGAGTCCCTGACGCGCTACATGGCCATCGAGAGCGCCGACCAGGGAATGCGCGTCAACGTGGTCAGTGCCGGCGCTGTGGACACCAAGGCGCTGAGGTCCAAGGTGGCGGGTGGTGACGAGGGCGTCGACGCGATCACCCGGACCCCGCTCGGCCGGCCCCTGCAGCCCGACGACGTCGCCGATGTCGTCGGCTGGCTGCTCAGCGACGCCGCGAGCATGGTGACCGGTCAGGTCGTCACCGTCGACGGAGGGATGGGCATCGGCGTCAGCGCCAGCCCGCTGACCGCGGGGATGAGGACATGAGCAGCGAAGCCCAGGAACTTGCCCGGTCCGGCCTCCCTGCCCCGGATGCCGGCCCCCCAACAACCGGGACAGCCCTGCTCTTCCCTGGTCAGGGGGTGCCGCCGGAGACGGTCGCTGAGACCTTGAGCGCCCGCACGACGGACCCATTGGCGGTCCGGCTCGCCCGCCACATCGGCGGGAACGACTGGAACGGCCACGACTACGCCGACCCGCGGGTGTTCCAGCCGGCCCTGTTCGTGGCGAGCCTCCTGAGGGCCCGGCACGTCGACCCGGGACGAGTAGCGGTCGTCCTGGGCCACAGCATGGGTGAGCTGGCCGCGATGACGTATGCAGGCGCACTGCCCGACGAGGACGCCCTGGAGGTGGTCGTCCGCCGCGCGCACCTGTGTCACGAACAGAACGCCAGGCGGCCCGGCGCCATGGTCGTCCTCATCGGAGCCGACCCGGCCCGGGCGGAGTGGCTGCGACGCAGCGCGGTCGCCCGCACCGGCGGAGTCCTGGAGATCGCGGCCTGGAACAACGCCCGGCAGGTCACACTGGCTGGCGACCTGGACTCCATCACCGACGTCACCACACGCGCCGACAAGGACGGGCTGGCCGTCGTGCCACTGGCCATCGCCGGCGCCTACCACTCGCCGCTGATGGCGGAGGCAGCCGACCGGTTCGCCGCATACCTGGCTGATATCCCGCTGCGGCCGCCCAAGGTGGAGGTGATCTCCACGATCCTGTGCCGAACCGCCAGCACGCCTGCCGAACTGCGCTCGGTACTGGCGATGGGCCTCGTGGCCCCGGTCCGTTGGATGGAGTCCCTGACCGCCGCGCACGCCCGCGGTATCACCCAGGGCTACGACGTCGGGCCCGGCACGATCCTCGCCAAGCTCTCCCGACGTCACGGCCCCACCCGCGTCCACCCCCTGAAAGGTGTGTCATGACGGTCTCCGCCCCCGGCATGAAGGTCGGGCTGATCCTCCCGATGACCGAACACGACGACGGTGGCATGCGGCCGTACCGGGAGGTGCGGGAGCTGGCCCGTCATGGCGAGGCAGCGGGACTTGACTCCCTCTGGGTGTGCGACCACATGCTCTTCCGGCACCCGGACAGCCCGACACGAGGCACCTGGGAGGCGGCCACATTCGCCGCCGCAGTGTGCGAGGCAACCTCGCAGGCACAGGTCGGGACGCTGGTGATGTGCACCGCGTTCCGCAACCCGGTGCTGCTCGCGAAGACCGCGGTCACCCTCGACGAGATCAGCGACGGTCGGCTCATCCTCGGTCTGGGTGCAGGCTGGCACACCCCCGAGATGACCGCCCTCGGACTGCCCACCGAGGAACTGGTCTCCCGCTTCGAGGAGTCCGTCACCGTCACCCTCGCCCTGCTGCGGGACGGTCATGTGGACTTCCGCGGCCGGTACTTCACCATCCCCGACTGCGAACTGCGCCCGCGCGGCCCGCGCCCTGGGCAGATCCCCGTCCTGATCGGCGGGGAGGGGCCGCGTCTGATGCGCGTGGCCGCCCGGCTCGCGGACGGGTGGAACACCGCCTGGCACAAGGACACCAGCCGGCTGGACGAACGTCTGGAGACATTTGCTTCCCAATGCCGACGGACCGGACGCGACACCGCGGCCATCGACGCCACGGTCGGACTCGACGTCACCCGAGAACTGCCGGACGACACCCGCTCCACCGAGGACCTGCTGCGCGTCCTGTCAGGACTGCGCCAGCGCGGTGTGCGGCATGTGGTGTGCGATCTGAAGCCGCTGACTCCCGACACCGTGGCATGGCTCGCCGACACGGTCGCGAGCGACAGGAAGAACGCCGTCAAGGAGGACGCGTGATGCCAGACCCGCTGCTGCGCGCCGAGGACTACCGCCCCCAATACACGTCTCCGCACGCGGACGAACTGGGCATCGCCGTCGTCGGCTGCGGGAACATCGCCGTCGAGGCACATCTGCCCGCTTACGCCCGTTACGGCTACCGCGTGGTGGCCGTCTGCGACATCGTGCCGGAGAAGGCGCGTGCGGCGGCGGAGCGCTTCGGTGTCCCGGTATGGACCGACGACCTCGACGTAGTCCTGGCCGATCCCGCGGTCCACGTCGTCGATCTGACGGTCCAGCCCCACCAGCGCCTGGATCCGATCAAGCGTGCCGCTGCGGCAGGCAAACACGTGCTGACCCAAAAGCCCCTTGCCGTCTCCTTCGACGAAGCGCAGGCCGCGGTAGAGCTCTGCGAGAGCGCGGGCGTGGTCCTCATGGTCAACCAGCAGGCCCGATGGGCGGCACCGCACCGGGCGCTGCGGGTGCTCGTCGAGCGGGGCATGCTCGGCCACCTGTACTCGGTGCTGCACTTCTACCGCGACTTCCAGGACTTCACCGGCTCGTGGTTCGTCCGGATGCCGTACGCCACCACCCTCGAACACGGCATTCACTACTTCGACCTGACACGCTACTTCACCGGACGGATGCCGGTGCGGGTCAAGGCCGCGATGACGATGACACCGGGTCAGCTGGCCGTGACACCGATGATCCACACGGTGCTGTGCGAGTACGAACCGGACGCCGACCTGGTCGCCACCCTGCACTTCAACAACATCGTGCGGGCGGCCGCCTCACACCGCTACGAATGGCACCTGGACGGCACCCACGGCTCGGCCAGCGCAACCTTGGACGAACTGCGCTTCACCCGGGCGGACGCCCCCGACGTCCAGCACGTGGTGCCGATCGAGGGACGCTGGTACATCGACGCCTTCGCGGCCTCCATGGCCGAGATGCTCGACGCCGTAGCCACCGGCCGGCCTCCGGTCACCTCCGGACGCGATCACCTGCAGTCGCTGCGCCTGGCCTTCTCGGCGATCCGCTCCTTCGAGTCCGGCGCCGCGGTGGAACCCCTCCCAGGCGGATCCGAGGGCGATCGGGATGCCTGAACTGCGCACGCGCGTCCTTGCCCAGGGGATCGTCGCCCCCGGTGCGGCCGACGCCGATGAACTGGCGCGGCTGATCGCCGGGGGACCGGCCGCCGGGCCGACGTTGATCGACCGCTTCCCCGTTGAGGGTGGCCGCTGCGACCGCGCGTTCCAGACAGACGCCCAGCTCAGGGACCCCGCCCGGGCGCAGCGGGCCGTCGAACGCCTCGCCGCCCACGTCGGCGCCGCCACCGGATGCACCTTCCACGTCGACATCGACCCCGTCGACCACGCCACTCGCATGCTCTTCGCATGCTGCGATCAGGTCGAGAACGAGCTGGGAGGCCCGCTGCCGCAGCTGCTGGGTGACCGCGTCGGCATCTTCCTCGGCACCTGCTCGGCACACCTGCCCAGCGCCGGCTACATGTTGACGCACGCGGTGCGGGACGCGGACGACCGGTCCGTGCGGATCCTGCTGGGCATCCCGGAGTACACCGGGGTCCTCGCCAAGCTCTACTTCGGCTGGGAGCCGGACGACCCGGTGTCCGCGCACGTCACCACCACCGGGTGCTCCGCAAGTCTGGACGCCATCGGCCGGGCCGCGGCGGCGGTGGCCTCCGGACGGGTCACCCATGCCGTCGCCGGCGGCATGGACGTCGTCAACGAGCCTCTGCTGCGCGGCTTCGAGGCACTGCAGAGCATGACGAACGCCGCCTGCCGCCCCTATGACACCGCGCGTCAAGGCTTCCAGCTCGGGGAGGGCGCTGGGCTCGTGCTCCTGGGGGCCGCCGTGCCCGGCCGTAGCGGCCCAGGGGTGTCGGCATTCGGCACAGGGCTGGACGGGTACCGCCTGACCGTGCCGCATCCGGACGGGGCCGGGTTGCGCACGGCTCTGATTCGGGCCGTGGACCAGGCCGGTGCCCCGCCGGGCGGCGTCATCGGCCACGGCACCGCCGTGCCAGGCAACGATGAAACCGAACTCGGCGCGTACGCCGCCGAGTTGACGCCGGACACCCCGGTGACGTCACTGAAGAGCCTGTTCGGGCACTCACTCGGCGCGGCAGGCGCGCACAACGTACTCGCCGGTCTCCAAGCACTGCGCATCGGCGCTTTGCCCGGCACCCGCAATCTGGAGAATCCGCTGAAGACCCCGCTGCGGCTCTCCGCGGATCCCCTGCCATTGCGCGGCCCGAGCGTGGCGGTGTGCTCTCCCGCCTTCGGGGGCAACAACGCCGTCCTCGTGCTCGGCACAACGGGTTCCTGACGCTGGAGGAACGATGACGACCACCGACGAAGACCTCATCCGACGACTGACGGACCTGATCAAGGAGCGCATCGCGCAGACAGCGGGCATCGACGCCGGGAACCTGGAGGACGAAGTACTGCTCTTCCCCGACCTGGCACCCGATCTGGGTATCGACATCGACGCGCCAGACATCCACACCGACCCGCAGGTCTCGCTCGACTCGCTGGACATCCTCGACATGCTGGTCGCCTTCGAGGAGTCCTTCGGCGTCCGGTACCGCGTCGCCGGAGACGGGGCCGAGGCCGTCTCTCCCGGGCTGATCGCCACCCCGCGGCGAATCGCGAGCTTCATCCTCTCCACCGTCCCGCGGGAGCAGGTGGCGGCCGGCCTGCGGGCCCGGAGGCCGGGATGAACCTGCGGCACCAGGAGCAGACCGGCCACCGCCTCGACTGGCGGGGACCACAGCTGGCCGCCCTCGACGAACGGCCGGAGGGCCTTGCCCGTGACGTGCGCTGGACCCGGATGACCCGGCTCGACCGGTATGTGCTCGCGGCGGCCTGCGCCATCGACCAAGCCGCCGGGGGCGCGCTCCGCTCCGGCGGCCCGCGGGCGGCCGCTGTCGTCCAGGTGAACTGGGCCGCCCTGGACGGAGCGCGCAGCTGCCTGGAGCGCATCGCACGGCACCACGGGGGAATGGCCCGCGATTTCGCCCAGATGGGCGGCACCTCCACCTGCCACTATCTGGCGACCTGCCTGGGCATCAAGGGGTACGCCACCGTCCTGTTCGACGACTCCACCGGGCAGGCGGCGGACACGCTCACCGACGACGTGGCCGCACTGCCCTACCTCGACCTGCTCTGCCGGATCTCCGTCCGGCTGAGGCTAGACGTCGGCAACCGTCTCATGGGGGCCCTCGCCCCGGTCACCGAAGAAGTGAGCGCACATCTGACACGGATCGCACCGAGGGAGACTGACTGATGCCGTCAACGCCAGCCCGCACAGGCCGCGCCCGGGAAGGAAGGATCCTGGTCACCGGAGCAGCGGGCTTCCTGGGTCGCCATCTCGTACGCGCTCTGCGCGGCCAGGACCTCGACGTCCTGGCCGTCGACAACTTATGCGTGCCGCCCATGGAAGCGCCGCCCGACGACCTGCTGTGCGCCTCCGTACTCGACCTCACGGCCGAGGACCTGCGCGGCGTCTCCTGCATCTACCATCTCAGCGCCTGGAAGAGCGTCCCGGACTCGTTCTCGCACCCCTACCGGTGCGTGGAAAACGTGCGGGCGGGAGAGCATGTGCTGCGCTTGGCGCGCACCGCCGGGGTGGCGCGGGTCGTGGTGGCCAGTTCCTGCGAGGTCTACGGCACCACGCAGACCCCCACCCGAGAGGACGCGCCGCTGGCCCCCCGGTCCGCGTACGCGATGTCGAAGGCCGCCGTCGACTGCCTGGCCGCCGTGGTACGGCGCAGCGGTCAGGACGTGACGGTGGCCCGCCTGTTCAACACCTACGGACCCGGTGAACGCCCCGACGCGGTGATCCCCGCCTTTTGCCAAGGCGCCCTGGTCAAGGGAGAGATCGTCGTGGAGGGCTCCGGGCGCCAGCGCCGTGACTTCTCCTACGTCACCGACATCGTCGCCAAACTCGCCGAGCTGTCCCTGCTCGACACCTGCCCCGGCATCGTGAACCTCGGGTCCGGCACCTCGCACACGATCTTGGAGCTCACCTCCTGGATGACCCGGCGCCGCCCCGAGACCACCATCACCTTCGGCCCCGAACGGCCCATGGAGATCGAGGAGTTCCGCGCCGACACCGCTCTCGCGGACGAACTCTTCACGGTCTCGGACCCGGTCGGCCTAGAGGCCGGTCTGGAAGAAACCTTCTCCTGGTGGGAGCGGTATGCCGACCGAGTCTGACCTCATGCCGGCGCGGACCTTGATCCGCCTGTACGACGTGCCGCCACCTGAACCCGGAGGGCAAGCCGTGTGCCGGCAAGCACGGCGCACGGACGTCTCCGATGCCCTCGCCCTGGTGACCGACGCCCCCGCCGCCGAGCAGATCCGCTTCGCCCTTGCCGCGGATTCGGTCCGTGCGGCCGTCACCGTCCAGGACGGCAAGGTGCTGGGCTGCTGTCTGTACGACGCCATGGGCAAGGGGACGGTCGGCCCGCTGTACGTCGAGCCCGGCGCGGAGGACATCGTGCGGCCGCAGTTGCTGCGCAGCGCGTGCCGGGCGATGCTGCGCGCCGGATACTGGTACGCCCTCGCCGAGGGCCCTGGGCTGGCCGACTGCCCCGCGCTCGTCCCCGATGCCGCCGTGCCGGTTCCCGTTGTTCCTGCCCCGCAGCCCAGTGAGCGGGACGTGCCGGGTCCGTGGGCCGATCTGTACCTGCCACTCGGCGAGGAGCTGGAACAGGAAGCAGCCGATCATGTTCAGGCCGGCCGGCGCACGGTGCACATCTTGCGTCCCCTGGCGAGCCACCGGATCCCCTTGATCCGCTGGGTCGCCGAGGAATTCGGCGAGGGCTGGGCCAGCGAGGTGGAAGCCGCTTTCGAACGGCAGCCGGTGAGCGTGCTGTTCGCCACTGACAACGGGCGCCTAGACCAGTCGCAGGCCCTCCTGGGTTTCACGGCCTGGGGGGTCTCGGCGCTCGGCATGACCGGACCCACCGCACTGCGTCCTTCCGCCCGCGGTACTCAGCTGGCCATGGTCCTGACCGACCGCTGCCTTCGTGAACTGCGCCGCGACGGATACCCGTACGCGATCCTGGGGGGCTTCGGTAAACGTCGAGGAGCCCTGCGTGAACTGCCCAGCGCCTGGGCCATCCCCGGTTCGTACCCGGCTCTGTTCCCCCGGGACCCGCAGGAGGTGGCAGGCGTCGATGACTGACCACCACGCGCATCTGCTGCTGGTCCGGCACGCGGAGGCCGAACGCTACTCGGCCGCCTGCCCCGATCCCGGCCTGACGGCCCGTGGCCGAGGTCAGTCGCAGCTGCTCGCGGACTGGCTGGGCAAGAACGCGCCCGACATCCTGCTCAGCAGCACCTTACGCAGGGCCGCCGACACGGCACGGGCGGTCGCCGAACGCACCGGACTGCCAGTCGGTTGGGACGCGCGGCTGCGGGAGGTCGGAACCTGTCGGCCCGACGGACAGCCCCTGGAGGGGGCAGGTTCGGGTGGTGTTGGTCTGCCGCCCCGGGAGCGCCCGCTGGAAAGCGTGTTCCCCGGCGCGGAGAGCTGGGTCCATTTCCGCGTTCGGGTGAGCCTCGCCATGAACAGCGTCCTCGCTGCGACTGCCGCGGCCGGCGGCAGGGCGGCCGTCGTCTGCCACGGCGGCGTACTGGACGCCCTGCTCGACAACATCGTGGACGCGGACGCGTGCAGCCCCGTGGAGGTCGCGTGGGCGAACACGGCTGTGACCCACCTCGAACACCGCCCCCGCGAGACCGGCTCCCCGTGGATCCTGCACAGCCACAACGCACGCCCCCACCTCAAGGACCAGGACCTTGACGCGTGGACGGAGGCGTCGAGATGAGCAGGGCACGACCCACACTCGTGGTGATCAGTGTCGACGGAGCCACTCCGGCCTTCGCCAGACGGTTCGGTCTGTTCCGGTCCGCTGCCGGGCACCCAGTGGCCGCCCTGCGCAGCGTCTACCCCTCCTCCACGGCGCCGTCCCACGCCTCCATCCTCACGGGTGCGCCGCCCGCCCGGCACGGCGTGGTGGCCAACCGTTACTGGGAGAACGAGAACGTCGCAGAGATCCGCGCCCGGCAGGAGGCGCTGGCGTCCCTGCACCCGTACGACCGTCTCTCCCTGCGCTGCCCGTCGCTGCTCGACGACCTCCTGAACCGGGGCTTGTCGGTCGGGGCGGTGCTCTTCCCGCACACGTTCTCACGTGACGCCCACCACTCCGCCCTGGAGAGCTGTTACTGCCTGTATGCGCCTGGACGCCGGTGGACGGTGCCGTGGGAGTCGGGCGGGCGCCAGGCCCAGTTGGTCATTTCGTGCTTCGGCGAGGACCTGGCTTTCCGCCTGATCCCGCAGGACAACGGCGAGTGGCTGCTCGTACACGCGCGCCAGCACTGGCCGCTGAGCCCCGGAACGCTGGCGGACGTTCTCGTGACCGTCGGTCGGGAGAAGGCGGTCTCGTTCACTCTGGCACTGGAGGAGGCCACGGCACGGGAGGTCGTGCTGCGCCAGACGACTGCGGTGCTGGTTCTGGCCGCAGGGACCCGGTCGGCGAGTGACTGGGCGTGCGGCCCGGTGGTACCCCATTCCCGTACGGTCGAGTACACGGCCAACCCGGCGCACGACTTCCACGAATCACCGTCCGTGGCATGGGTCACCCAGGCCGCCCTCGAAATCGTGTCCGAGGGACCGGACGTCGTGTTCATCCGGTACAACCAGGTCGACCACGCACAGGAGTTCCTCTACTGGCAGGCCACCCACGGCGACAGGGACACGGCGGCCACGGCCCGGAGTCAGATCGAGACCGTCTACCGCCAGGTGGCCGCTGGGGTCGACACCGTTCGCGCGGCCGTCCCTGCCGCGTGCCCGGTCGTCGTCCTCTCCGACCACGGCATCGACTGGGTGGACACCCATGTGATGCCCAACCGCATCCTCGCCGAGCTGGGCCTCACCGAAGACCTGGTGTTCCAGGGCGACTCCAACGTCTGCTACCTGTACGGCAAGCGCGGCCTGTCGTCCGCGGAACGCAACGCGCTCGAGCGGCTCGCGGGCCCTGCCCGGATCCGCGTGCTGTCCCCCGCCGAACTGCAGGCCCACGGCACCTGGCACGCAGGGCGCTGCGGCACCCTGGCCCTGCAGTCCGGGCCCCACGCCGAGTTCCAGTACCACGAAGGCGAACTCGTCGAGCAGGTACGCTCCGCCTCGCACGGCTTCGACCCCCGGCTGCACGTCATGGACGGCATCTGGCAGGTCCTCCAGGGACCCGACCTGCCCACGCCCTCCTCCGTCGTCGACGTCGCGGATGTGCTGCGCACGGCCCTCACACGGGCAGGGGGGTGGAACCGGTGACCGCATCCGCCGACCCGGCCGGCGCCGAGGGCGGTCTTGCCGTCGTCACCGGAGGATCGGGAGCCATCGGGGCCGCGATCGCGCGTGCCCTTGCCCGGGACGGCCTGGACGTCGTCCTCACCTTCGCGACCCAGAAGGCCCGAGCGGCGGAGACGGCGGCCGGGCTGCGGGCGGCGGGGCACCGGGCCTGGGCACACCACCTCGACGTCACCGACCCCAGCGAAGTGAGCCATTTTTTCGAGCAGTTGGCGGACACGACAGGAACGCCCGGCGTAGTAGTGAACAATGCTGGTGTGATCCGCCCGAATCCGACCTTGCGGGCCACCGCAGCCGACTGGGAGGACCCGCTCGCGGTCAATCTCTCGGGCACCTATCACGTCATCCGCGGCACCCTGGGAGCCATGGTCTCCTCGCGATTCGGCAGAATCGTCAACGTCGGCTCCGCGGCCGGGACATCCGGGTCGCTCGCACACGCGGGCTACGCGGCCTCCAAAGCCGGACTCATCGGGCTGACACGCTCGGTCGCGCGCGAGGTGGCCCCGCACGGGATCACCTGCAACATAGTGGCGCCGGGGTACGTCGACACGGAGATGACGCACGGTCCGTGGAGAGGAGCACTGATGAGGCAGATCCCCCTGCGAAGGCTTGGCACACCGGAAGAGGTCGCCGACGTCGTGGCCTTCCTGGCCTCGCGGCGGGCGGGGTATGTGACGGGAGCCGTGTTCATGGTCGATGGCGGTGTCGGCATTGGCTACTGAACACTCCGGCCGCGAGGAGGCCGACGGAAACGAGCCGGTGTTCGATGTCGTCGGACTCACCAAGACCTACGGCCGAGAGCAGCGACGGGCGAACGACGCCCTGACCCTGTCCATCGCGCCCGGCGAGATCTTCGGCATCCTTGGCGACAACGGAGCCGGCAAGACGACCCTCGTACGGCAGATGGCGGGGCTCGTCGCACCGACCGACGGCACCGTCCGGTTCCTGGGCACACCTGTCGGCCAGGCCGCGGAACAGTTGACCCGGCAGGTCGGCTACATGCCGCAGTCCGCCTTCGCGCTCAACAACCTGAAAGTCCGCGAGGCGATCCACTTCACGGCCCGCTTCCGCGGCCTCAGCCGGCGTGATGCCCGCGCCGAGGTGGTGCGGCTGCTCGACGAGTGGGGCATTGGGGATCTCGCCGACCGGGCGGCCGCCCAGCTGTCGGGAGGCCAGCGACGACTGCTCCAGCTCGCCGTCACCATGGCTGGCCGGCCCGAAGTGCTGATCCTCGATGAGCCCACCAACGACCTGGATCCGGTTAACCGCAAACGCGTGTGGCAGCTCCTGCGTAACGCCAACCAGCAGGGTGCCACCATCATCTTCGTCACCCATGAGGCGATCGAGGCCGAGAAGGTCGTACATCGCGTGGCCATCATGCGGGCGGGCCGCGTCGTCGCCCTCGGGCGGCCGCTGGAACTCAAACGGGAGATCGGACATCAGTTCCGGCTCGAACTCATCGGCACCCCGGGCCGCCCGCCCATCCTGCCTGGCTGGGTGCCCTGCACCGAGGTCGAACCCGGCCGATGGCTGGCGACCCTCGACAAAGGCAACGTCGGCGACATCATGACCGCCCTGGACGTGGAGCAGTTCGACGACGTCCGACTCAGCTCGTCCACCCTAGAGGACCTCTACATCCACTATGTCCACGCATAGCAGCACACAGAGTGCCCCCGCCCAGCTGGTCGACCTCCTCCTGGTCCAGCTCTCCAACTGGCGCTGGGCCTGGCCTCAGCTCGTCCTGACCGGACTGATCACCCCGGTGATCAGCATGCTCGCCCTGGCGACCGTCTCCGGCAACGACGACCAGACCGTCAAGGCCCACATCCTCACAGGCACGTTGATGCTCGCCCTGCTGTTCCAGAACCAGAACCAGGTCGCCGGAAACTTCTCCTTCATGAAGGCCAACGGCACCCTCGACTTCTTCGCCGCGCTGCCCGTCAACCGGGTTCTGCTGGCGATCGCCACGGTGGGCGCCTTCTTCCTGCTGTCCGTGCCCGCCCTGATCCTGACGGTGGTGATCGGCGCCCTCTTCCTTGACATCCCGCTGTCGCCGAGTCTCTGGCTGCTCCTGGTCGTCCCGCTGTGTGTGCTGCCCGCCGCCGGCATCGGCGCACTCATCGGCAGCGTCACCAACTCCATCGAGGAGAGCACCTCGCTGAGCCTGGTCGTCACCTTCCTGATGACCGGCTGCGGAGCGGTCGTGATCCCCGCGGATCAGCTGCCCGGGTGGCTCAACACCCTCGGCGCGGTGAACCCCGCCACGTATGCTGCGGCGGCCCTGCGGGCGGCCCTGACGGGGACGGACACCGCGTCCCTGCCGGGGGACGCCGCTGTGCTCGCGCTGTTCGCCCTGGTGATCGTCCTGCTGGTGGTGACCCGGATGCCGTGGCGGATGCGGCGGTGAGCCGTACGTCGTACCGGATCCGGCCGACGACGTACCAGTGGTGACGCAAGGACCCGTGACGAGTGCCCCCATGAGGGAGGAACCGATGACCGGTACGCACGAGAGCACCTGGACACCTCCGGCCGTGCGAGCTCCGCAGCGGATTCCGGACGAGGTAGTCCGCTGGCTGGATGAGGGCGCATGTGTGGCGTTGACCACCGTGGAGCGGGACGGGCGGCCCCAGACGTCGATGATGTGGGCCCGGGCCGAGGAGGACGTCCTGCTGATGGCGACCGTGGTGGGACGCCGCAAGCATCGCAACCTTCTGCGTGACCCTCGTGCCACGGTGCTGGTGACGCCGCTGGGCAGCCACGATCACTACGTCGAGATACGTGGGACCGTCGAGATGCTCCCCGAGGGCGGCCGGACTCTCATCGACGATCTGCACGAGCACTACCGTGGTACGCGTCCCTACCCGTGGGACGGGGCGGACGACGTCCGTGTCGTCCTAGCCCTGCGTCCTGAGCGGATCCTGGTGTTCCACGGCTGACCTGGCGTCTTCCCGCCGCTTGAGGGTGCGCAGCTGGCGCCCGCAACTGAAGGCCTCGGCGTGGCCCACGCCCACCTCGCCGCCGCGCATGGCGGCGAGGTTGCGTACGCCTTCCAGTGAGCGCGGATGCGGCGCGGCGAACAGCTCCAGCGGGTAGCAGGCCAGTGCGGCGCACTTGGTCTCGATCAGGCCGGAGACGTCGTAATAGACGTTCGGCACGAACTGCAGGGACGGCGCGAGCTGTTGCTCGGTCGACGACAGCGTCTCGAAGAAGAGGACCTCGCGCAGCGGCCCGAGACCCATGACACGGGCCGCATAGGTCACACTGGCCGCGATCACCCGGTGGTCGATGTGGATGTCGCCGGGATGGTGGGTGAGGACGGTGTCGGGTGCCACGTCCTCGACGACCTGGGTGACGGCCCGGACTACGGGGGCCTGCGGCCCTTCCCCGAGCAGCCGTCCCTCGGTGCCGAAGCCGCCGAACCGCAGGTCGTGGACGCCGAGTTCGGCCGCCGCATGGGAGCAGTACGTTCGGGCGTCGGACAGTGTCACGTCGGCGTGCCGCAGGGTGACGCCTTCCGACATGATGAACACCGTCACATGGTGGCCGGGAGTGCGGGCGAGCGCCGCGATCGTGGCGCCGGGACCGAGGACCTCGTCGTCGGGATGGGCGGCGATGACCAGTGTCCTCATCAAACCGCTCCGGCGGGGACTGCCCGGCCCAGCGCCCCCATGCGGTAGAGGGTCGTGACGACCTCGCTGCGCAGCGGGTCGTCGAGACGTGCCAGCAGTGCCGGCTGTTCGTGCGCCACCGCATCACCTACCGTCTCGGCCGCGGTCGGCGGCAGCTCGGTGATCTGTGAGGTGCCGGGTACGAACAGATAGGTGAAGCGGGCCTCGTCGCGCAGTCGCACGGCGTTCCAGCGCAGCTCGCGCAGGGCCGCTTCGGGGTCCGTGCCCAGCACCAGCAGGTCCAGCAGCCACGCCAGGTGTTCGACGCGTCGTTCCAGACGGTGCGCGGTGCGGACGGTGCGGGCTGCGGCCCTGCCCAGGATCCCGCCGAGGTCCTCCTGTTCGTAGAGCCTGAGCATCAGAGCCGTGAGCGACTCCGTCCGGCCGGGCTCGTAGAGCAGGCCGTCGTGCTCGTGCCGCACGAACTCTGGGATGCCGCCCAGGGCGGGGGCGATGACGGGCACGCCTGCGGCCATCGCCTCCTTCAGCGCCAGCGGACCGGTCTCCGGGACGCTGCTGGTCAGTACGACCGCGCCGGCCACGCTCAGGAGTTCGTCGACGGCGTCGACATGGCCGAGGAACAGGATCCGCTCGCCGGCGCCGGAGGCCCGGGCCTGGTCCCGCAGGGCCTCGTGTTCCGGTCCCTCGCCGGCGATGAGGAGCACCGCGTCCTCCACGGGCAGGGCCGCGAAGGCCTCGATGGCTCGGCCGATGTCCTTCTCCCAGGACAGGCGTGCCGGAACGAGGAAGACGCTCAGGTCCGCGCCGATGCCGAGCCTTCTGCGTACCTCCCTCTCGTCGTGCCCGGCGACGCGTTGCCCCCAGGCGGCTGAGACGCCGCTGGGGATCAACACCAGGCGGGCCTCGGGAATCGTCCCCGTCACCACGAGCGGCATGAACTGTTGTTCGATCTGCTGTCGTGATGTACCCACGATCCGGGTGATCCCGGCCAGTACGTCGGGGGCAGATTCCTGTTCGGACAGGGGGAACGCCGAATGGCGGAAGAACACGAACGGCTGCGTGAGGCCGAGCGTGGCACGGGCGCGGTGCACGGCCATGAGGTCCCTGCGCCCCGAGGCGATCAGGACATCGGGCGGCTCACGGCGCACCGTCTGTGCGACGACCGCGTCCGCAGGGCCGGGACCCGAGGTGAAAGGGGGCACATCGACAACGTCGAGGACACCTGCGGCCTTGCACCGGGCCGCCATACGGCCGCCTTGCTCGGCGTGCACAACGACCTGGTGCCCCAGCGCGGACAGTCCGGACAGTACGTCGTGCATGTAGCGGTGCTTGCCGCCCCATGCCTGGTCGGAGACCGTTGCGAAGATGCGCATGACCCCAGGTCACCTCACTTCGTAGCCTTCGAATATCTGACGGTCCAGCAGCGAGGTGAGGGGGATGACGGTGTCGTCCCCGTCAGCCGCGGCGAAGTCCCAGAAGATCTCCCGCAGCCGTGCGTCGTCGAACTCTTCCTGCTCCTTCGCCAGTTGTTCCTGTCCGGTGCGCCAGATGTCGGCGAAGGGATGCTCCTTCACGTTGCCCAGAGGCTGGGGGCTGTACAGGCGGCTCATGGTCACGTCGCCGGTGGCGGACACGGCCACACTGGTGTCCTTGACCAAATACGGGTACATGACGACGTCCTGGAAGGGTGGGACCGGTGCACCGGGGATCAGGTATGGCGCGTTGAGGCGCAGGTCGAAGTCCGCCGTCGGTACGTCACGACGGAAGCGCTCCACCCGCTGGTACAGGTCCAGGGTCTCCTGCTCGGTCAACAGCAGGCGGTTGCGCCCGCCGCGGCCGTGGGCGCGCACCAGAATCAGGTCCTGGCGCCGGAAGCCCGCTGCCCGCAAGTGGTCGGTGAGCTCCAGGACGTTCGCCAGGTTGGTCTTCATCACCGTGGTGAGGATCTTGAAGCTGGACACCCGTTTCTGGAGGTAGAGCGAGTTCTCGATGACCTGGTCGAACACGTCGAGCTTGCGGACCTTCGCGAAGGTGTCGCGGGTGCCGTCGATGCTCACTCGGATCGAGGAGATGCCGCTGGCGACGATGCGGTCCATGTCGGCGCGGTCGAGGTTGGCGGCGTTGGTGATGAGCGTGACGGTGGAGAACGTCAGGCGCGGGACGATCTCGATGAGGTCCCAAAAGCCCTTGCGGATGGTCGGCTCCCCGCCGGTGAGGGTGATCTCGAAGGTCCGCTGTTCGTCCAACTGCTGTAACAGATCTCCCAGTTGCTCGATGGTCATCATCTTGCGGCGGATCGCCGCGGGGATCTCACCGGTGTTGGTACGGCAGTGGATGCAGCGCAGGTCGCAGGCGTACGTGACGTCAACACTGGCGCGGACAGGCGCCGAAACCGAGTTCACGGGGTTTCTCCCTGTGCCAAGCGGCCGGGGGTGTGAGGGCTGGTAGGGGTCATGCGTCTGCCGGCAGACGATCGTTGATGAAATCGATCATCGTCCCGACCGTCAGTTTGGAGGCCACCTCGGCGAGCTGCTCGTCGGTGAGGCTTCCGTCGCTCTGGAAGGACTTGTCCGGGACGAACCTCGCCAGTTCGGCCAGGAAGACCTTGGCCTCGCCGTCGGAGACGGAGACGCTGTACTGCTCCTTCAACGCGACGATGATTTCGAGGATGTCGAGGGAGTCTGCGTCGAGGTCGTCGAACAGCCGGCTGCTCTCCGTGATGTCCGCCGGCTCCTTCTCCAGCAGGGAGCCCAATTGGCCGGAGAGCCAGGAATGGATCTCGGAACGGTCCATTGTGCGCCTTTCTGTCGCCGCTGTAGGAAATCAGCCGAGCCCGGCCGGTGCATGGGGCCCGGTGCTGTGCTGCTCGACGGGCTTTCCGCCGCGCAACACGGGAAAGCGCCAGCTCGGATTGTCCAGAGGGGTCTTTTTCGCGGGAACGTCGCTGTGCGGGTCGCCCACGAGAAGATGCGCACCCTGCGGGGCGTATTCGACGAGATAGGCTTTCCTGGTGCCGCCGCTGCGGTTTTCACCGCTTTTGTGAGGAGTGAGCGAGGAAAAGACGACGAGGCTTCCTGCTCGCGTGGGAACCGGCACCTTTTCCGGGTGGTCGTCGAAGCACTGGATCCATATCGGGGAGAGCGGCTCGTGCCACAGCACGCCGTGTTTGTGCAGACCCGGTGCCATCCACAGACAGCCGCTGTCCTCCTCCGTGTCGGTGAGGGCGATCCAGACCGTCAGGTACTGCTCGGGTACGACGAAGCTGTACCCGTTGTCCTGGTGCCACGGAAAGAGCTGCGGCTTGTCGGACATCTTGTAGACGGCCTGGTCCCAGTGGAGATTGACGTCCGGACCGATGAGGTCGGCCGCGATGCCCGTCAGCCGCGGGTCCCTCGCCAGCGCGCGCAGGGCCAGCGACTTCTTGACGAGGTGCTGAGCGAAGGTGATGGCGCCCTCTTCCGACGAGTGCAGCCGACCGCCCGGCAGTCGGGAAAGGTAGCGTCGTACGGCTTCCTGGCAGCGATCCGTCTCGCGCGTAATCGCCGCGACTTCGTCCGAGGCGAAGAAGTCTTCGATGACGAAGAAGCCGCGCTCTTCGAACTCGTCCCGGCGTTCTCGCCCTATGTGCGAACACGCGGTACCGGCAACCCACCGGAAATTACGGCTCCAGGGATGTATGTCGAACATTGCGGCCCTCACGTCGGATTGATGGCGCTCAGTTCTCGCCGTGAACGTAACATGCGAATCCAGCACTGTAAACGCACATTTCGACTGGCCGTACCGATATGGCAGTGTCCAACTGCTGCCTTTTCCGGGTTGGACACCGAGGATGCGGTGTCGACCGGATAATGCCGCGTGAAGTGATCAGCGATGAGCGATGAGCGATCGGCTGTACACGAGCGGGACACCGTAGGCCCATTTCTGGAGGTGCGGAGTGAAGGTCCTGGTCACGGGTGGCGCGGGCTTCATCGGAACACATGTGTGCCGACATCTGGCAGCCCAGCCCGCCGTGTCGGAGGTGGTGGCTCTCGATGACCTGTCCACCGGTCACCGTGACGGAATCGACGCTCTACGGGGTGTTCGCCTGGTGCGGGGATCGGTCCTGGACACCATGGTGCTGCGGGAGGCGATGGCGGACGCGTCGTCCGTGGTGCACCTGGCGGCCCGCGCCTCGGTGCAGGCGTCGGTCACGGATCCGCGGACGGTTCACGACGTCAACGCGACAGGCACCGTGCTCGTACTGGAGAGCGCACGGCGCCTGGGTGTTCCCCATGTGGTCGTCGCTTCGTCGTCGGCGGTCTACGGGACGGCTCCCTCGGTCGCGGCCGAGGAGTCGCTCCTCGACCCGCTGAGTCCGTATGCCGCGGGCAAGGTGGCTGCGGAGGCGTACACCACCTCTTTTGCGCGCAGTTACGGGCTTTCCGCCCTGACGTTGCGGTTCTTCAACGTCTTCGGCCCCCGGCAGGCGCCCACGGGCTCCTACGCCGCCGTCGTCCCGGCGTTCATCTCGGCCGCGCTCGCCGGCCGCCCGCTGACGATCTACGGCGACGGAAGGCAGACCCGGGACTTCGTCCACGTGGACTACGTCGCCCGGACCCTCGTGGCGGCCGTGCTGGAGCGGGTGGTCAGCGACCGGCCCGTCAACCTCGCCAGCGGCCGGGGCACCTCCCTGCTGGAACTGGTGGCGTGCCTGGAGAAGCTGCTCGGCAGGGAGTTGCCGGTGGTGCATGCGCCCACCCGGCCGGGCGAGGTACGTCACTCCCGGGCGGACACACGGCGGCTGCGAGAACTCTTCGGCACCTTGGAGCTGGAAGACCTCGCCACTGGTCTCGCCCACACCCTCGACTGGTATCGCGCAACCTCGCCGCGTTGAGCGGGTCCTCAGCCCGCGGGCCCGCTCGCGTCCGGTGTCAGGGAGAAGAGGCGCACGACCGCCTGCCCCGCGCTCCCGGCCGGCTGGGCCAGAGCGGCGGTACGGTCCGCACCGCAGTTCAGGTCCTGCACCAGCCAATCGCTCGCGCAACCGCACGTGTTCTGGATGACGTGTGCGACGGGACTGGAGTGCGGGCGTACGTCTAACGCGGCCAGATCGGCGGCCAGTCCCACACCGCAGCCTTTGAGGACCGCCTCCTTGCGGGTCCAGCACCTGAGGAACGCTGCCGTCCGCCCCGGTTCCTCGGCGTCCGCCACGTACGCGCGCTCGGGGCTGGTGAGACAGGCCGGCGCCAGCCTGGACACCTCGATGGCGCGGTGGCATTCGACGTCCACACCGACGGGCCGTCCGGCCGCGAGTGCCATCAGCCAGTACGGGCCGGAATGGGAGACATTGATCTGGAGGGTGGTCGAGGGCCAGATGATCCGGGGCCGGCCGTGCCGATGACTGCCGCACCGGCAGCATGGCGAGGGAGCGAACCGGATCCGAGCGGGATCGACGCCGAGGTATGTGTGAAGCAGCTCGCGAACCGCCAGGCGCACGGCCGCGTAACGAGCTCCGGCAGCCGGGTCCTTGGCGAGGGCATACCGTGCCCGTTCCTGCGCGGAGAGCAGGGCGAGCCGGGAGGCTGGCACACCCCGTAGGCCCATCGGCAGTCTTCCGTGCCACACGTGCACCGCGTCGCCGAGGCGAGGCGGCGCCGCGAGCGCGGCATATGTCTGTGATCCCGTTCCGGCCGTCATGGGTCCTCCTCAACGGCATGGCGCCGGACGCGGAAGGGAGCCAATACCGGCCTGCCATGTCTGCGCGCCCATGGAAACATGCCGGGCGCGCAGACATGGCCCGTGACCATGTGCTGTCCCCGTCGGGGACTTTCTTGACGGCCTGGCCCCCCTCATCAATCCTGGCAACTCCAACGCACCGTTCCGGCAGGAGCCTCGCTGCCTGCCGAGCAGGGAAGGGGGCAAGGATGCCCAGGAACGGATTCTTCCAGCACGGTGAGCAGGACCCGGAATCCTCTGAACGGCTCTTGACGTTCATGGAGTTACGCCGCGAACGCACCCTCGCGGCCGGGCGGCCCGAGCGGGTTCCCGCGGGGGAGATCAACGGGAACAAGACGCTGTGGGACCGCCTCGGCGAGGGATTGCCGACGGAGCAGCGGATCCACCTCGACACCCACGGCTACGTCGTGGTCCCGGACGTGCTGTCGTCATCGGAGGTACAGGCGCTGCTGGACGCGACGCACGCCCTGGAGGACGACCACCGGGCGGGCCGGCCGATTCCGGATCCCTGTTGGGTGGAGAGCGATGCCCACGAGTACTTCCGTGCCAACAACATCATTCATGTGAATCCCGCGTTCTTCGACTACGTGTCGAAGCCCGCCATCGTGTCGATGGCCGACCACGCCATCGGCCTGCGGCCGCGCCTGGTGGAATCGGAAGTCCACATCCGCCGGCAGCCGACCGTCGGTTCGGATTCCTACGACTTCCACCGTGGCACCTGGTTCGACGGGACCGTTGTCGACGGCTGGTACCACTACCCCATGATCAAGGCGCTCACCTTCCTCACCGACGTCGGTCCCGACGACGGCGGTACCGCGGTTGTACCGGGCTCGCACAAATTCCGGGCCGATTCCGACCTCCAGTCGGTGGTGGACGCTGCCCTGCGCTCACCTTCGTTGATCGACACGGTCTGCGCCTCGGCGGGCTCGACCCTGCTGTTCTTCGAGTCGCTAGTCCACTCCAACGGCGTCATCCGGTCCGGCCGTGAACGCGTCGTCGTCATCTCCGCCTACGGGCCAATGATGTTCCAGCCGGTCTCGGGCCACGAGCCGCAGGGCGAACTCCTGTCCCGACTCCCGTCTGACTATTACGAATTCATCGACGGCGCCCGCACCTACATGCCATGAGACGTCGGCCCGCGGTGTCGTGTCGAGTGGGACCTGGCGAGTGAGGCTCGGCGCGCGGCAGATCCGCTCTGATCCGAGGCCGGAAAAATGCACAGTATAGGCATATGCACCTGTTATCCGGGGTGCACGGTCTGGCTCACGGCACCATCAACACACAGGACATACCTCAACGCCGTTGCGTTCCTCCTCGCCGAACGGCTGCGGGCGGACGGGCGCCGGGCCGAGATTCTGAGCACCGCAGCACCGGCCGCGGCAGGACCTCAGTCCGGCCCGGCGCCCTTGAGCGGACGCGCGCGCCCCGACCTGCTGCGTGTCGGTATCGCGGCGGAAGTTCTCGCCCGCAACGGCGTTGTCGCCATCATCCTGGCTACCGAGACACCCGAGGCGGTGCGCGAGCGGCACACAACCAGTGGCACACCGCTGGTGGAGATTCCCCTCGTCACTGGTCAGAGTCCCGAACAGTCGACACGCTCGGTCCACACTCAGCTCGTCGCTCGGGGACTCGCATGACAGCCAAGCATTGCGTGCGGGCGGGTGCTGCGGGCCACCCCGAGGGCCTGTCGGCGCTCGACCATGTGCCGTTGCTCGAAGCCGAAGCGGTGCACATCATCCGTGAGGCGGCGGGTGAGTTTGAGCGGCCGCTGATCCTCTTTTCCGGCGGCAAGGACTCCGCTGTGATGCTCCATCTGGCGGTCAAGGCATTTGTCCCGGCACTGCCCCCGTTCGAGCTGTTACACGTGGACACCGGGCACAACTTCCCCGAAGTGCTCGCCTACAGGGACGCCGTCGTGGCGCACCACGGCTTGCGGATGCGAGTGGCAAGTGTGCAGGAGTACCTCGACGACGGCCGGCTGCGTGAACGCGCCGACGGCACGCGCAACCCCCTCCAGACCCTGCCGCTCCTCGACGCCATCGCCGACGGACGCAACGACGCCCTCCTCGGAGGCGGGCGCCGGGACGAGGAGAAGGCACGGGCGAAGGAGCGGGTGTTCTCCCTGCGCGACGAGTTCGGAGCCTGGAACCCCCGTCGGCAGCGCCCCGAGATCTGGCAGATGTACAACGGGCGGCACGCGCCCGGTGAGCACATGCGTGTCTTCCCGCTGTCCAACTGGACCGAACTGGATGTGTGGCAGTACGTGGCGCGGGAGAACGTGCGTTTGCCGTCCCTCTACTTCGCCCATCGGCGCGATGTTTTCGAGCGTGCTGGCATGCTGCTGGCCGCCGGGCGGTGGGGCGGGCTGAACGGCAGCGAAACCGTGCGGAAGCTGACGGTCCGCTACCGCACGGTCGGCGACATGTCCTGCACCGGCGCGATCGAGTCCGAGGCGGCCACGGTGGATGAGGTCATCGCCGAGCTCATGGCGTCCCGGGTCACCGAACGGGGCGCCTCGCGGGCTGATGACCGGCTCTCGGAGGCGGCGATGGAGGACCGCAAGCGCGAGGGCTATTTCTGAGACGCGGGCAGATGACGAGCGGCCCATGCCACATCATGCCCATGGCCCGCTCGATCACCGCACGAGGTCGTCAGAGCACCGGAGCCGCCTTGGAGGTGCCGATCACCTGCCCACCGCCGTCGAGTGCCTGCACTGCGACATACGGTGTTCTGTCCGGCAGCGCGATCGACGTCTCGAAGGCATCCTTGTCGACTTCCTCCACCACGCTCAGGTGCTGCGGACTGTCACCCGCCAGAACTCTCCAGGAGACTACGTCGGTCGCACCGTTCCAACTCGCGTAGACGGTCATCCCATCGCTGCTGGTCCGTCCGGCGACCGCGGGACTGTCTGTCGGCCTGCCACGCCAGGGGAAGCGGAAGGCGCGATAGGAGTTGACCACCGGGTCTTCGAAGGAAGAGTTCATGAGCACATCGCCCGAGTGTGCATACTCGGTGTAATAGCCGTGAGCCCCCCATCCTACGAACACGTTCCCGTTCGGCAGAAGTTGCGTGCTGCCCTGGCTGGTGGACAGCAGCCCGTCCGGACTGGTGTAGGACCGGACGAGGTCGGCAGTCTTCGACGCGGTGTCGACCGAGAGGAAAATGGCACGGGAGACCGTGTCCGACGGAACACCGCCACCCGTTTCGGCGGCGTCGGCAGAGGTGTTGTCGAAGATGGACAGGGTGCCGTCCGATTCCCGACTCACATCGTGCTGCCAGGAGAAAGAGGCTCCTTGACCGAAGGTGAAGTCACTCTTCTTGCCGCCGAGACGCCAGAGGATTTTTCCGTTCTGCCGGTCGACTTTGTAGACGGTGTGGGTGTTCCGCCCGCTGACGAGCAGATTTCCATCTGCGTCGAGCGACACGGAATTCAGGTGGAGATAGTCGTAAGGCAGGAGAGGGCTGGGGGACAGGTAGGACTCGCTGACGGGCACGTGCTCGAGGCTGTCCCATTCGTGGAGCACTTTTCCGGACTCCACGTCGACTTCCTGGATCACGTAGTCCATCACCAGCCGGGGAATGCCTTCGACGCGGTGCAGTTTTGGCTGGGCAATGGTAAGCAGAGCGGTGTTGTCCGGGGTGATCTGCATGTCGTGGAGATCCGCTCCCGCATAGCCTTTGCCTGCGGTGATACGTGCGATCTCCTTATATGACTGGTCCATGACAACCCAGTAGCCGACTCCGAAACCTGTCGGAATCGGGGCGCCCTCCCACCAGGTGAGGACGGGAAGCCCGCGATACGTCTGCTCCTGGAACGCCGTGGCGTAGTTCAGGGCGCCCGTGCCCCGAGGTAGGAACCATACGGGTTCGCCCTCATTGTCCACGATCATCGGCCCGGACTGGAGTGTGCCCGGCGCCTGCAGCAGGCTGGCGGTCTTGGGCGCGAGGAAGACGTAACCGGGCGCCGTGCTTTTCGCCGACTTGCGTACGGTGATGGCCGGCGGGAGGAGATCAGGGCGGGTCACCAGTAACAAGGGGTGACCGGGGAGTGAGGAGTGCGATTCTGCTGACGCTCCCGGAGCGCTGCCGAATGTCAGGGCCAGTACGGCCACTACGCAAAGGACTAAGGAGCGCATTGCTTTTTCTTTGCACTGAGGCATGGATCTTGTCCTCGCTCGGGTCAAGACAGTCATCTCCTTCGGGCGGATGGAGGCCACATTCTGAAAACGAGGCACATGTCGAGAGAAGCACATCAGGGCACTCCAGTGGCTTCCTCCGGGCTCATGGCAAGTTGGCGCGTGAGGCCAATTGACCGGTCGCGCAACGTCAATGACGGCGTGCTGCGCCCGAGCCAGGATGGGGCGACTGCTCCTGGAGGAGGAATGCGCGCATACGTCACAAAGCCGGTCACGGTGGTAGCCGGCAACAAGGTCACCACTGCCGAGATCTGTGCCGAGGTCCGCGACCGTATGCCCGAGCACCCGCGACTCGGGGCGTTCCTGCGTTCGATGAGTGGCTGCGGCGTGGCCACACGGTACTTCAGCCGTCCCTTGGCGGAGATCGTCGAGGACGCCGGAGTGGCGCACCGCAGCCGAACGGCATTCACGGACGCCTGCGGCATGGCCGTCGACGCAGCCCGCCGCACGCTGGCGGCGACCGGCCTCGCCACCGGCGACGTCGATGCCGTGGTCACCAGCCATACGACTTCCTGGACGGTGCCGAGCCTGGACGTCCACCTCGTCGAAGAGCTGGGACTGCGCCCGGACGTGTCCCGCGTCGCACTCACCTCATCGGCGTGCGCCGGCGGCGCCCAGGCCCTCGCCAGGGCGGCGGAACAACTCGGCGTATGGCCCGGCCGCAAGGTCCTCGTAGTCGTGGCGGAAGTGCTCTCCACGACCTACCACGCGCACGAGGACAGCATCGAGAGCATGATCTACAAAGCCCTGTTCGGTGATTCCGCAGGTGCCTGCGTGGTGAGCGGCGAACAACTGGAGCCAGGCTTCGCCATCGAATCCACCTTCGAATATGTTCTGCCCGACTCACTGGACCGCTACTGGGGTGAGGTGGACTCCGCCGGGGCCCACTTCAGATCGACGAGGAAAGCACTCGCCGCACCGAGAGAAGTGCTCCCGGCGGTCCTGGGATGGCTGGGACCGGGCCCCTTCGAGTTCGCGGTGGTACACCCCGGCGGCCCGCGCGTCATCTCCGAGACCGCCACCGCGTTGGGACTCGGCGCGCATGAGACCAGGCACGCGCTCGCCTCACTGGAGGAGAACGGGAACCTTGGGGGCAACGCCGTGCTGGACGTCCTCCGCCGAAGCCATGCCACACCACCGCCCGATGGAGCCGCGGGGCTCATCGTCGCTTTCGGCCCCGGCTTCTCCGCCGTATGCGCTCGTGGCGCGTGGTGTGCTCCGAGCGGAGAGATGTAATCCGGATGGCCGCTCCTCCGTGACCAGCCCCGTGCCCGGCTGCCGGATGTGATGGTGTGTCGGCCTGATACGGGGACCGCCTCCTCGCACTGATCCCGTCCATCGCGACAGTCGAAGGGACATGATGAAGATCATTGGAGCCGGCTTCGGCCGCACCGGCACCCTGTCGGTGAAGGCAGCCCTGGAAACCCTGGATCTCGGCCCGTGCTACCACATGATGACCGCCATCGAGGAGCCTGAGCACCTACGTCTGTGGAACGCAATCTGCCGGGGAGAGAGGGCCGACTGGGCGCGCATCTTCGACGGATACCAGTCCACCGTGGACTGGCCGGCATGCGACCACTGGGAGAGGCTGGCCCAGGAGTATCCGGATGCGAAGGTACTGCTGACGGTGCGGGATCCTGCCCGGTGGTACGACAGCTTCCACGAGACGCTGGCGCCGTTGTGGGCGGCGGAGTCAGACGACCCCGAGTTTCGCGAGTACTTGACGTTGGTCCGGCACATTGCAGCGCACACCTTCGGCGGACGTCTCAATGATCGTGCGCATGCCATCGCCGTATTCGAGGAACACTCCCGGAAGGTGTGCGCCGCGATTCCGGCCGAGCGGCTGCTCGTCTACGACGTCCGGGAGGGTTGGGCGCCGTTGTGCGAGTTCTTCGGCAGGCCGGTGCCGGCGGACACAGAGTTTCCGCATCTCAACGACCGGGCGAAATTTCAGGAGTTGCTCCAGGTGCGCCTCGCCCACCGCGAGGAACCGGCATGACGCGAAGCAGCCCGGCAGGCTGCTCCGCGCAAGGGGCGGCGGCCACCGTTTCGCCATGATGCCCAGCGGCGGGAGCGACGCCCCGGCGCAGTGCCGGAACGGGAGATTCCCAGCATTGCGAAACCACGAGACGGTGCCGTCAGGTGGTCTGAGCCACTGGGCAGATACAGCGGCCGAGGGGTCCGTGCGCCTGTCGCCGCGGCGCCCTGGTGAACTCAGGTATCAGGACATGACATTGCCGCGAGCTCGACCGGTGCTGCAGACCACCGAGCTGGGCAGCGTCACGGTGCATCGGGTCGCTTTCGGCGCGGCCGGCTCCGGCCCGCAGGTGTTCGACGCCGCGCCGGGTATGCACGCCCTGGTACTGAGCCTGTTCGGCGAGATCAGTGTCGCCCGAGCTGAGTGCGAACTCGTCGTCCGGGACGAGGCCGTGGCCCTGTGCGACACGCGCATCCCCTTACGCGTCGGTCCTTCGACACCGGACCAGGCGTCCGAAGCGGTCGTCATGAGCTTCCCTGGCTCTGCGGTCCCGACAGCGCCGCCAGACACCGACACAGTGCGCTACCAGGCGTGCGACGCCGCAGGCTCGGGACCGTTGCTCCGGTCGTTTCTCGTCGAGGCTGCCGCCAGAGCATCCGGACTGGCCGCGGTGGAGGTGGCCCGCTTCGGCGACGCCGCTCTTCACCTGGCCGCCGCGGTGCTGGAGCGGCACTTCGTGGGTGGCGTCGATATGTGTCCGCAGAGCCAGCAGCCCGAACTGATGACATGCGTTCGAGGGTTCATCGACCGCAATCTCGGCAATCCCAGCCTCACGCCGAGCCTGGTCGCCTCGGTACACCACATCTCGATCCGGAACCTGCAACGCCTGTTCAAGGAGGAGGGCACCACACCGTCGGACTGGATCCGACAGCGGCGTTTGGAGAACAGCCGACGCGAACTCTGCGACACCGAACTGCGGTCGGCGTCGATCCGCGAGATCGGCCTGCGCAACGGGTTTGCCCAGCCGTCCGATTTCAGTCGGGTCTTCCGCGCCAGATACGGCGTTCCGCCGGGCAGATTCCGCCACGCCTGGTTCCGCCGCGCGGATGACTGACAGATCAACGCACCGTCCGGAATATGCGAAACCCTCGAACTGGCAAGGCAGTTGATGCCCGAGCTCCGCCTCTGACCGGAGTCGAGTCCCAGGCGGGAATCAGGTTTGTTAGGGGCCAGTGTCGGTGCTGGTCAGGACGTCGCGCACGGTGATGACCGCATTGAGGGCCGACTGAAGTTCGCACCCGACCAGTGCGACCAGTGCGACCAGGGTGGCGAGGGTGATGAGTTGCCGGTCTCGAGGGGCGAGCCGGGCCGTGGGTCGGGGCCGCCGTAGAGGAATTCGACGACGTAGCGGCCGAGGTCGTGAGCGATACCGACCAAGGCGTCCAGGAGCTCGGCGGTGGCCTGAGCACCGCCCATGCAAAAGCCGGAAATGGCTGATTCCGTCACTCCCTGCCCGTGGACCTACCAGTACGCCTTTCGACGCCCCGGAGTAGACCTCCACGTCACCGCTAACGGATCGCCCTGGTGAAGCCCTCACCCGCACCCCTCACGGCTGCGACGACCGCGCCTGCCCACGACCCGGCCGTCGACGCGCCCCGGCCGCCCCGACCAGCGCACCGCATGGCCTGAACTCCCCTCAAGTGAGGGGCAATTGAGCACGTTCCACTGATCGACTGTCAGTGCCCGGCCCCACGATGACTGCAACGCGGAGACCCCAACCCATAACTGGAGGACCACATGCCCTTTGTCCGTCCGTACGTGCGCTCCGAGACCCGGCCAAGGGTCATCGAGGTGCTGGGTGAGTGCGGGTTCGGCGCAGAACACAACGCGCGATCAGCTGCCGACCTCGTCGCACTGCTGCGGTGACCACGCGCGAGCGGTATCACGCGCATTTACCTCCGAGGGAATTGGTTCCAAGTCCTGGCTGCCGCAGACTCCGGGACATGACCCGTTACCAGATTCACACCGCCGACACCGTGTCCGAAGCCGCGAAGGAGCCGCTGACGGTCTTGCAGGGGGCATTCGGGTTCGTTCCGGCCGCGGCCGGGCTCATGGCGAACTCGCCCGCGTTGTTGAGTACCTTCTTCTCCGCGTTCGGGCACTTCCGGGGTGAGGGAACGTTCGGCCCGGACGAACGGCAGGTCCTGCTGCTGTCCAACGCGGTCGCCAACGGCAGCGAATGGGCGGTCGCGTTCCACACGCTGGAAGCGCTCGCGGACGGGGTGGAACCGGCCGTGGTCGAGGCCCTGCGCCGCGGCGATCTTCCCACCGACTCGCGGATGGCGGCGCTGTCGGCGCTCACCCGCGCGTTCATCGACAAGCGGGGCCTGCTCGAGGAGGCGGACGTGGCCGCGTTCACAGCGGCCGGCTTCACCGAGGAACAACTATTCGAAGTGATCATCGGGGTGGCGATCTCCGCGATGACGAACTACACCGCGAACGTCGCCCGGCCGCCGCTGGAGGCGGCAGTGCAGCCGCACGCGTGGACTGCGGGATACTCCAGCGGTGTCTGAGGTCGGTCCGCTGCTGAAACACTGGAGGAGCGCCCGGCGGCTGAGCCAACTGGCTCTGGCCGCTGAGGCCGCGGTGTCGGTCCGCCATCTGTGTTTCCTCGAGACCGGCCGCGCGAACCCCAGCCGGGCCATGGTCCTGAAGCTCGCCGAGGTGCTCGACGTACCCCTGCGCGAACGCAACACCCTGCTGCTCAAGGCCGGGTTCGCGCCCCAATACCCGGAGTCCGAACTGGACGCGCCGTCGCTCGCCGCCGTCCGCGGCGCGCTCGACACCATCCTGATGCAGCAGGAGCCCTTCCCCGCCCTGGTGATGGACCGGAGCTGGGACATCCGGCACACGAACGCTGCCGCCCGCCGCTTCTTCGCTTTCCTCCAGGACGGGCAGGCGAAGACAGCGCCTGGACCGGCGAACGTGCTGCGCCGGATGTTCCACCCCGACGGCGTCCGTCGGCACGTGACGAACTGGCCGGACGTTGCCGAGGCGCTTATCCGGCGCGTGCGCCGGGAGGCGATCGGGGGTGTCACCGACGAGCGTGCCCAGCGGATCCTCGACGAGGTGCTGGACTACCCGGGGGTGCCGGCCTCGCTGCGGTCGCTCGATGCGGCCACGCCGGTGCTGCCGATCGTGCCGATCCGGTACGTGCAGGGTGGCCGGCGGTTCGACTTCTTCTCCACCGTGACGACGCTCGGGACACCGCAGGACGTGACGGTGCAGGAGTTGCGCATCGAGTGCTTCTTCCCGATGAACGACGAAACTCGGTTGCACGCACGTCAACTCGCCGAGGCAGCGCAGCTTTGACTCAGCGGCGCGGTCAGGCGGTGAGTGCCTCGCGCAGGGTGGTGTGGCAGGCGAGGACGGTGTGAAGGCCGACGAGTTTGATGACGAACATGACCGGGTCGGTGGTGCCGGCCAGGCGTAGCCATCCGCCGGCCGCGGTCAGGGCTTGGTAGGCGTTGATGAGGGTGTTGATGCCGGAGGAGTCCAGGAACGTCACGCCCCGCATGTCGAGCACGACGCGGGGTCCGGGCGCGGCCTGGACGTTGAGGGCCTGGTGCAGGGCGGGGGCGGTTTCGGCGTCGATCTCTCCGGCGAGGGTGATGACGCGGATGCCGTCGCTTGCGGTGGTGGTGACCGTCAACTGGCCGCGGGATGGGCCGTGTCCGCTGTTCGCCATGTCTCCTCTGGGCACGTCGGTGATACTGGCGCGGGAACGGTTCTTGCGTCCTCGTCAACGTCTGCCGGCACACATCGTACGGGTGATCAACGGCCTGCACGGCGGGTCGTCTCGTGTATAGGGCATCGGCTGTGCCCGCCGGGGTACCCGCCCGGCAGGAGGAGACGCGAACGGGAGGCGAAAGCTAGCAGATGACGGACGCGGAGCCCAGCGGTGCACCCCATCTGCCCCCTACGTCAGGCCAGGTCCCGCTTGAGCCGGCCGGGCCGGGCTGGCGGAGCACGGTGGCCCTGGAGGGCGACGGCACGGACATAGCCCGGGCCCGTCATCTGACCGCCGCGTTCCTGGAGCGCGTGCGCACCGAGCACCAGCTGCATGCCAGCCGGCGCTGTATCGACCTGGCCCAGCTGGTCGTCAGCGAACTGGTCACCAACGCCCGCAAATACGCCCCGGGCCCGATCCTGATGGACCTCCTCGTCGACGACGGGAGGCTGGTGGTGACGGTGTGGGATTCCGATCCGGTGCTGCCGCTGGCGCGGGCCGCGGATTCGGAGCGGGTGGGCCAGCATGGCCTGGAGATCGTGATGGCCGTCGCCCAGGACTTCCAGGCCTGCACGGAACCGGTCGGCAAACGCATTACCGTACGGATCCCGCTCGCCGACGGCTCCGCTGGCTGCGGCGGTGTCGCCACCGCCGCAGTGCGATAGCCCGCAGAACTCCTGCCGGCTGGACCGGGCCGGGACCGGTCTACGCAACGGGGGGTGTGGCGGTGGGGCGGTGGCGGGCGAGGGCGGCTTTGAGTTCCGTGTCCAGGTCTGCGGGCAGCTCGGCGCCCTGCCCGTGGGCGAGGATCTGTTCGGCGACGTGGTGGAGTTTGGTGTTGGTGTGCTGGGAGATCTCCCGCAGCACGGTGAAGCCGTCGGCCGGGGCGATGGGCCCCAGCACGCTCAGTACACCGATGGCCTGATCAACCACGGCGGGCGCGTCCAGTGCCTGCGACAGCTGCTCGTTCGCGGCCCGCAGCTGCTCCACCTCGGCACGCAGCTGTTGGGCCGCCACGGCGCCCACGACGTCCACGACGGAGCTCCCGCCCGTGCGGCTCTGCTCGGTCTGGTCGTGCGGCTCGGTGTCGAACTGAGCTGCCGCGGGCAGGCCGCCCGCCCCCTCACGCTGTCGTTCGCCGGCGGACCGAAGCGGGAGAAGACGCGACGCCTGAGCGAGCCGTCCGCGCACGCGGATGATCTGCGTCTGCTTGCCTACCAGGTGATGGACGCAGCGGGTCTGCAGCGGGGCCGGCTGACCGGGCTCGCGCTGCGCGGCGAGGATCTCGTTGACGCCGTCCTGGTCGCCGAACAGCTCACGGGCGGGTCACGTTGGGCCCGGCCGGTTGTCCCGTCAGGCCTCGGCCCAGCCGCGGAGGGTGTCGCTGGTGGCCTGCGCCGCCAGGATGTACTCGAAGCAGTCACAGCAGGAAGACGAGCCCGCGACGCGTACCGGAATCCGATCGGGGTACCCGATGCAATTCAGGCCTGAACAGAGGAGAGACATGGACGACGTCGCCGCTCCGGGCAGGGACGGTGGTCTCCTGCCCGGGCACCAGGCGTGTCCTGGCGCCCTGCTCGACGGAACGCTGCACAACCTGCGGGCGTCCGCCGTCGCGGTCGATGAGGATGGCCTCATCGTCGCGGTCAACAGCGCAGCCCTCAGCCTGCTGGGCAGGGACGCCTCCGAACTCGTCGGCCAGGACTTCCACGACCTGCTGCACCGGGACAGACACGGGCACCCGATGCCGCGCACACGTTGCCGGATAAGGAAGGCGCTCCTCACGGGAGACACCAGGCACGGCGACGCCGAGTGGTTCGCCCACGGCGACGGAACTCTCCTCCAGCTGTCCTGGCTGGTCACCCCCTACACACCCGGTTCGGTCGCAACAGGCGCATTGGCGCTGCTGTACGAGCCGCAGCCCGACGTGAGCCACAGCGACGGCGGACACTGCGCGCCACTGACGGAACTGGACCGCCTGGCCCTGCTGGCCGAGACCACCACGCAGCTCACCTCCACCCTGGACGTGGACGAGGCGCTGCACCGACTGGCGGCCCTGACCGTGCCCCGGCTCGCGGACTGGGCCGTGTTCGACGTGCTCACCGAACGGGACGAGGTGCGACGTGTCCTCGTGATGGAACACAAGGACGGCGTTCTCATCGAACGGGACGACCTGCAAGGCCCGATGCCCCCGGTGCCAGCGGAGTCACCGATGCCTCTGTCACGAGCTTTGCGCGGGGCCTCCTCCTCCCTCGCCGGCCCCGCCACCTACCAGGGCCCGCCCGATTCGGGCATCGCGGTCGAGCAGCAGCGCCTGTTCACCGCGACAGGTATGCATTCCGCCGTCATCGCCCCCATTCGCGGTCTGCGCGACGTTCTCGGCGCCCTGACCCTGGGCCGCGCCCAGCGTCACGACGCCTTCACCCCCGCTGACCTGCCGCTGCTGGAAGACCTCACCCGCCGGGCGGGCCTGGCGCTGGACAACGCGCGCCTGTACCAGCGTCAGCGCAAAGTCGCCGAAACCATGCAGCGCTACCTGCTGCCCCAACTGCCCGTCCTGCCGGGGCTGGAGATGACCGCACGGTACGTACCCGCTCCGGACGCCTCATCAGTGGGCGGTGACTGGTACGACGCCTTCGCTCTGGCCGGCCCTGCCCACGCCCTGGCCATCGGCGACGTCGTAGGACACGATCTCGACGCCGCAGCAGGTATGGCGCAGATCCGCAACATGCTGCGCGCCTTCGCCTGGTCCCACCCCGAAGCCGCGCCCAGCGCCGTCGTCACACAACTCGACGACGCAGTGATACACATAGCCGAGGCACCCATGGCCACCATGATCCTTGCCACGCTCACACGCGATGACGACGCACTGTGGCACCTGCGCTGGACGAACGCCGGCCACCCTCCACCCCTGCTCATCACTCATGACGGTCAGACCCGCTACCTCGACGAGGCTCACGGCATACTCCTGGGCACCGGCGCCAACAGAACTCGCTCGGACGCCGTCACCGTCCTGCCACCCCGAGCCACCCTTCTGCTCTACACCGACGGGCTGGTCGAATCCCCGCACCACTCCATCGATCATGGACTTGACCGGCTGAGCCGACACGCGGCCTCCCTTGCCCACCGCCCCCTCGACTCATTCTGTGACCAGCTGCTGGACCATGTCCGCCCCCACGACAACGATGACGACGTCGCCATGATCGCGCTGCGCACACCGTTGCCGAGGCCGTAGTCAGGTCTCAGCATTCCGGGCATTGCGGCCCGGAAGGTCCGTCACATCACCAGAGCGTGAGGGCTTCGGCTTGAGGACGGTCTCTCGTTTCTGTCTGCCGCTGGTGCGGCAGGGTTGCGCCACCTGCCCGCCCCGCCTCCGCCTTGCGGCGGGGGCGGGTGGCGCGGGTCTTGTGGTCGGCTCCACGAGGCTTCGACACCACCTCGGTGGTGTCCTGGCTCTCCGGCCACTCCGGTACCAGTTGCTGCGGGTGCGGCTGCGGCTGCGGCTGTCGCGAGGGCGGCGAGGTTGAGTGCGGCGTTGTCGTCCCGGTCGATGACCAGACCGCAGGCGTCGCATTCGTAGGTCCGGACGTGCAGCGGCAGCTTGGCTTTCACTGTGCCGCACCCGGAACAGGTCTTGGAGGAGGGGTACCAGCGGTCGGCGACCACAAGGCGGGTGGCGTGGCGCCGGCGGGTCTTGTAGTCGAGCCGGCGGCGGATCTCGCCGAATCCGGCGTCGGCGATCCTGCGCGCGAGGCGCCGGTTGCGGAGCATGCCGGCGACGTTGAGGTCTTCGACCACGACGGTGCCGTACTCGGCGGCCACGGCGGTGGTGAGCTTGTGCAGGGCGTCCTCGCGGAGGTTCGCCACCCGGTGGTGAACTTTGTTCCGCTGGGCGTTGGCCTTCTCCCACCGGCGGGACGGCTTCTGCCCGGTGCGCCGGTCGGGGCCCTGGCGCCGGGACACGGTTCGGGAGGCGCGGCGCAGCTGCTTGCGCGCGGCGTCGTAGTGGCCCGGGTTGGGGATCTGCCTGATCTCGCCGGTGCTGTCGGCCATGACCGCGAGGGTCTTCACCCCGAGGTCGATCCCGACAGCGACGTCGGGGCGCGCCACGTGTTCGAGGTCGCGCTTGACCTCGGCCTGGAAGGAGACGAACCAGCGTCCGCGTTCGTGCCGCACGGTCGCGGACAGGATCCGCGCGGTCCCGGCCTGGATGCGGTCGAGGAACTTCACCGTGGGTTCGTGGCTGCGGATCGTGCCGAGGCGGGGCAGCGTGACATGCCGGCCGTCGGCGTCCACGCGGATCGTGCCGGTCGTGAACCGGCAGGCGAGACGCGCCTTCCGCTTCGACTTGAAACGCGGCGCGCCCGTCTTCCGGCCACGCCGCTTGCCCTGCTTGGACTTCGTGTAGTTGTCGAACGCGGCGGTGGCGTTCGCCAGGCCGGTGGAGTACGCCTCTTTGGAGTTGTCCTGCCACCAGGCGGCGAACCTGGGGTCGGTGTGCTTGCCTTCGTTGAACGCCTTCCGCAGCGCGGGCAGCGACCACGGCCGCCACCGCGTCAGCTGCTCCTCGGCGATGCCGTACGACGCTTCGGCCTTGCGCTGCCACCACGACGCGGTCACCCAGCCGACAGCCCAGTTGTAGGCGGCACGGGCGGCGCCGCAGTGCGAACGCAGCGCGGCCTCCTGGGCGGCGTTCGGGTCCAGAGCGAACCGGAACGCCTGCACCACAAAACCGGGCTGCGGCTGGAACTTCTTCACTCGCCAGCCTCGCCAGCCTCGCCGGTCGCCACGGCCACAGCGCGGGCGGCCCGGTTCTTCGCCGCCCGCCGCCCGTACAAGCGGGCGCACATCGACGTCAGCACCTCGGTGATGTCGCGCACCAGGTCATCGGCGGTCTCGGTGGGATCGAGGACAACCAGGCGCCGCCCGGACGCCGACAGCACGGCTTCGAGATGCTCGACGCCGAACCGGGCCAGCCGGTCACGATGCTCGACCACGATCACCGTCGCCTGCGGGTCGGACAGCACGCGGTGCAGTGTGCGGCGCCTGCCGTCCAGCCCCGACCCGACCTCGGTCACGACCTCCGCAACCGGCAGGCCCAGACCCGTGGCCGCCTGCACCACGCGGGCCACCTGACGGTCAAGATCCGGCTTCTGGTCCGCCGACGAGACCCGGCAGTACACCACCACCCGGCCGGACGTCTCCGAAGCGGGCTCGTCGACCAGCCATGTACCGGACGGCGTCTGGCGCACGGGGACCGGCATACGGCCCTCCTTCGCCCACGTCCACGCGGTCTGGTAGTGCACGCCGTTGCGCGACGCCCACTCGGAAAGCTTCACACGATCAAAATAACAGATCAGAAAAGCTGAGATTCACTGATGAATTACGCAACAGTTGAAAGCCCCGGCACCTTCAGCCCGGAGGGCCTTGCCGCGTACGCCGAGGCATACACCGGCCGCGAGCGACTGCGGGGCGGCTTCGAGCACTACCGCACGCTGCTGGAAGACGGCCGCGAGAACCGTGCCCTGCTCGCCGAGCGGAAGCTGTCCATGCCCATTCTGGCCGTCGGCACCGCCCACAGCGGCACCGCCACCGCAAAAGCTCTGAGCCCGCACGCAGACAGCGTTCAGAGCGCCGTCGCGCCGACCGGGCACTTTGTCCAGGAGGAAGACCCTGACTGGTTCACCAGGACCATCAGTGCCTTCATCGCCTGACCTTGCCTTCACGCCTGCCAGTTCCCACTCCACCGGTCACGGACCTCATCCGATGGGGAATCGTGAATTTCACTCGACCGAGGGCGAATGTTCCTGGTGTCGTGGGTGCCGCCCCGGCGTTCGAAGAGGGTCTGAAACGCCTTGCGGCTCAGGCGCTGGAGGACTCTGGTAAGGGCTGAGCTGGTGGGCAGGCCTCGGCGACCCCGTCCTCCAGGCCGAGAGTGCGCAGCGCGCGGACGGCTCCGATGATGATCAGGTTTTGCCTGGTGAACAGTTCCGTGGGCGGGTCCGGAAGCGACAGGACCTGCTCGGTCGCGGCGATGGCGGCGACTTCGCTGGGCCCCGGGTGGTGGACGAGTTCGTTGGCGTACTCGATGTGCGCGAGTCCCAGGGCGTGCCGGCAACCGTCGAAGCGCTGGGGGGCGGTGGAGACCGTCGTCCGGTCGCCGAGATAGGCGATGCGGCGGTGGTCGATCTTGAGCATGTGGTTGACGGCGGTGACGCCGGCCTGGCGGTGGTCGGAGAAGATGCTGTCCGTGTCGAGCAGGCTGGGCTCGCGGTCGACGAGGATCAGGCGGGCGCCCGAACGCTGCTCGCTGACCAGGTAAGTGTGGTCATGGCCGGCCGGGACGATCTGAAGCCTCGCCGTGCACTCCTGTAGTGCGGTGGGGGCGAGGACATCGTCGCTCATGGTCTCGGCGAAGTGCTCGATGTCCTTGATGTAGAGGCTGCAGAACTGACGCACCAGCAGCAGAAGTCACGCATCTGCCAAAGACCAACTACAGGCGCAGGACATCAGTCGCCCGACGGGTGGATGATCTGCCACTCCTGGTCGTCGGTGTTGGAGCAGTAGAACAGGGTGAGGTTGGTGTCGTTGCCGCCGGTGCTGTAACCGGCCACGTCCAGGCAGAGGTTGTCGCTGGCAAGGTTGCGGATCCAGTAGGCGCCACTGGGCTGTTTGTCGATCCACCAGAGCTGGTTGTCTGCCTTCGTCCCGTCGCACGTGTATTCGGTGATCGGCGAGGACAGCTTGGCCGAACCGCGGTCGGGCAGGTCCATGCAGAGCTGGTCCTTGACGTTGCGGATCTGGAAGAGCGCGGCCGAGCCGGGGCCGTCCTTCTGGTAGCGCACCTCCAGGTTCCACAGTTGGTTGTCGCTGGTGGTCTCGTTGCAGGTGTACTCCCGCACCGGGCCGTTGCTTGTCCCGGCGTCGTAGCCGGGAAGGTCCGCGCACTTCTTCGTCGTCGTGTTGCGCAGCAGGATGTCCGAGGCCGGTACGACCGGTTTCGCAGTCTTCTTCGGCTGGGGGGCCGCCTTGTCGTGACCACCGCCGCCCGACTGGGTGTCCGCAGGGGTGGGGGCGTCGTTCTCCGGTTTCTGCGTGACAGCCGGCTGCGTGGGTGGCGGGGCGGCGGCCAGCGAGGGGCTGGGGGCGATGCTGCTTACGCCCGCTTCCTGGACCTGTTCCTGGGCGCGGCTTGTGACCGGGGGTTTGTAGTTGAACCAGATCAGGGCGAAGGTGATGGCGAGGGCCATCAGGGTGCCGAAGAGGGTGGCCAGCCAACGGGGCAGGAAACCGCGCTGGATGTAGGTGCCGTCGACCGGCTCCGGCTTCGCCCGAGCGCTGCACGGTCAGCCGGTACGGCCGCTGCTCCTTCGACCCGAACCAGATGATCTTCCGGGGTCTGAGGGTGGCGTCGACGAAGGCGGCCCGGCCCGGTTCGATCTGCACGTTGCTCGGGCGGATGTCGTACGACAGGTGGTCGCCGTTGTCGCTGCCGCCGACGGAGGCAGTCAGCTTGGTGTTGCCGAGGTTGTCGATGGCGAGCTTGGGGCGACCCCGGAAACGGCCCTTGACCGTCGGCGGGACCAGTTCCGCGCGCAGTTCAGTGAAGGGGGTGATGGTGAGGGTGCCCTCGGGGACGGTGACGGCCTCCGGATGCTCGGTGGGCGTGATCCGGATGGCGTAGGGGTTGGGCCCGGCCGTCGCGTCGGGCGTTCGCGGCGGGGCGAAGGTCAGCTCGACGGTGCCTGTCGTACCAGGGTAGAGCCGGAGCGTCTGAGGCTCGACGGTCGTCCACGGGGCGATAGGTCCGACCGGTTCGAAGCGGTACTCGTCGACGACGTCGCCGGTGTTACGCAGCCGCAGTCGGACGCGTGCGCTGCCGCCCGGATCGACGGTTGCGGAGGCGGGTTCCAGGGAGGTCCACAGGCTCACGCACGGATGCTAGTAAGGCGGTCCAGGGCTGGTCAGGGATCTTTCGGGCACGAGTCCCGAGCGGAAGAGGCACAGGTCGTTCCCTTACGGGCAAAGGTGTGTCAATTCAACGGCTAGTTGTACTGACCCGGGAGGTTGATCAAGCGGGTGATGGGTGGCTTGTTCCCGATGGCGGTGTGTGGCCGGTGATGGTTGTAGGTGTGGAGCCAGGCGGAGAGGGCGGCCCTGCGTTCGGCTTCTGAGACGTAGCAGCGGGCGTATCCCCACCCGTCAGCGAGGGTGCGGTGGAATCTCTCGATCTTCCCGTTGGTCTGCGGGCGGCGGGGTCGCGTGCGTGAATGCTTGATCCGAAGTTCGGCGCAGGTGTCGCGCCAGAGGTGTGACACGTAGGCGGCGCCATTGTCGGAAAGCACCCGCTCGACGGTGACGCCTCGGTCGGCGAACCAAATCACGGATCGGCGAAGTACAGTGACGGCCGTGGCCGCGGTCTCGTCGTCGTGTATCTCTGCGTAGGCGACACGGGAGTGGTCGTCGATGACGGAATGAACGAATGCGTAGCCCATCTTTGGGTTGTGGTGCCGATTCTTCGGTTTCCCTTTTGTCCGCGCGCGGTTGCGTATGCCTTGCGCGCGACCGACGAATCGCCATCCGCCTCCGTCGGGAATGTTGCCGAGCTTCTTGACGTCGACGTGGATCATCGCCCCTGGGCGAGGGTGTTCGTAGCTGCGTACGGGGTCGCCCGTAGCACGATCGAGGTAGCTCAGACGGCTGATGTGGCAGCGCCGAAGCACCCGGTGCTCGGTCGATGGCGCGACCCCGGTCAAGGCAGCGAGCTGGACAGGGCCGATGCGCTTGCGCAGGCGCAGCGAGACGATTCGTTTCGTCGTTGCTGCTGGCGTCTTCGCAGGGCTGGTGTGTGGTCGGGAGGATCGGTCGGTCGGGGGCTGCCCGGCTGCGTATCGGCTTGCCCATCGCTTGACGGTTGGCCATGAGCATTGGAATCGGGCGGCGACTTCGCGGATCGGGACTCCCTGGTCGACGACCAGTTGGGCGACCTTGAGCCGCGCTCGTGGGGTCAGGGCGGCGTTGGCGTGACTCACAGGCTCAGCTCCTTTACCTGGGCTGCCTCAGGACATGCTGTCGGCTGCTTGAACGCGTGCAGTGACAGCCACACGGCGAAAAGGAGGCTCGCGACACAGATTCCGAGTGCGACGTGGTAGCCAGTTTCGAATGCGCGACGGGCCGTGCCCTGCAACTGAGCGGGGATTGCATGGAGGTTTCCGGTGGCGATGGTGCCGGGGGCGGAGTGCGCGTGCCCGTATCGCGATGCGACCCAGGTGTGGTGGGTCACCCCCGCGCCGATGGCGCCGACGAGAGCAAGGCCTACGGCGGTGCCGAGCTGGCGTGAAGAGTTCAGTACCGCCGAGGCGGCACCCGCTACGGGCGCGGAGACGTCGCGCATGGCCGCGTGGGTGATCCCAGGAACCAGCAGTCCGAAACCGACTCCGGCGACCAGGTATCCGATACCTGCCACGGCGAATGGGGTGGTTGGCGTCAAGGTGCTCAGTGCCGCCACACCGAGCGCTCCGGCCGTGCAGCCAGTGGTCACGATGGCACGTGGCGTGAAGCGTTGGCTGAGTTTGCCGGCCATCTGCGCGGCCACGAGGAAGGGGGCGTTCATCAGCAGCCACGACAGGCCGGTGTGAAGTGCGGACCAGCCGAGGAGGTTCTGGAACATCAAGGTGACGTAGTAGAGCGTGCCGCTGAAGGCCAGATAGCTGGTGAAGTAGATGAAGCAGGCACCGATGAACGCCGAGTTGCTGCGCACCGCTTTCGGTACCAGGGGATCGGTGGCGCGGCGTTGCCACTGCACGAACGCAATGAGAATGAGCCCGCCACCGATAAGCGGCAACAGGGTTCGGGACGGATTCCAGGGCACGTCCGTCGCGGTGATCAGCCCGAAAGTCACTGAGGCCAGGCCCACCGACGCGAGCACGACACCCGGCACGTCAAGCGGCCGTGACTCGGATGTCGTAGCGGCCCGCGGGACGGTCAGCAGGATCAAGGTACCCGTGACGACAATGATCGGGAGATTGACCCAGAAGATCGTTGACCAGCCGAAGGCCGACAGCAGCAGGCCGCCGACGATCGGGCCCGCGCCGAAGCCGATGCCGCCGATCGCTGCCCACCAGCCGATCGCGTGACCGCGCTGTTCCGGCGGGTGGGTATCGGTCAGTACGGCGAGGGTGAGCGCCAAGATGTCGGCGCCGCCAACTCCCTGACCGATCCGCGCGCCCACAAGCGTCGCGGGGCTTGACGCCAGCGCTGCTCCGGCAGAGCAGAGGCCGAAGACGACCAGACCGGCCAGCAAGACCGGCCGGTGGCCAAGCCGATCACCGAGCGCACCCATCAACGGGATCAGTGCGGCAAGCCCGAGTGCGTAGCCGCTGATGATCCACTCCAACGAGCCTGGCGCCACCTGCAGCTCATGCTGAATCGTCGGGAGGGCGACATTGACGATCGTGACGTCGAGCTGGATCACGAAGCCGGCCAGACACAGCGCCAGCAGCGCCATCCGGCGTCGTCGTCGGGGATCTAGGGTTGGCGCTGATTGGTTCGGGGTCATCACATCGTGCTCCTGTCACGTTCTCGCCCGTGGGCGTGTCACAGGCACTGACACCCCGCAACACGAGGACGTGACTGGATGGACTCTGCTGAACAGCTCAGCCGACACTTCGAAGAGAGCCGTCAACGGCTGACCGCACTGGCCTACCGGATCCTCGGCAACAGCGCGGACGCAGAAGACGCCGTCCAAGATGCCTGGGTTCGCCTCAGCCGCCCCGGCGCAACAGACGTCGCCGCCGTCACCAACCTTGAGGGATGGATGACGACCGTCGTCTCACGCACTTGTCTCAACAAACTCAGAGCACGAACCGCGCGGCCCGAGAATCCAGCGGACGCAGCCGGGCCCGAACTCCACGTGCGCCCCGATCAGGCACTGAGCCCAGAAGAGCAGGCTCTTCTCGCCGAGCAGGTCAGCCTGGCGCTCCACATCGTTCTACAAAGCCTGACACCACCCGAGCGCCTCACGTTCGTGCTGCACGACTCCTTCGGAATGCCGTTCAACGAGATCGCCAACGTCCTCGGCAAGTCGACCGAAGCTACCCGCAAACTCGCCAGCCGAGCGCGTCAACGAGTACACGCCGTAGATCCCGCCGAGATCGAGACCAACCCCGCCAGTCAACGCAGCGTGGTCAACGCCTTCTTCGCAGCATCCCGCAACGGTGACATCGACGCGCTTCTCACTCTGCTGCACCCCGAGATCACCTTCCACGCCGACGGCGGAGCTACCCGGCCCGCCGCGTCCGCCACGATCCGCGGCCCAGAGAACGTGACACAACGCGCAGCGGCATTCGCCATCCCGGACGCCACGTTCCAGCCCATCACGCTCAACGGCAGCGCAGCCGTTATCGTCCGCAGCAACCGCCAACCCATCTCGATCATGGCCTTCGTGATCGCACACGGCCGAATCGCCCAGATCTACTCACTGCTCGACCGACCACGTATCGAGCAACTGATCAACGGCATCGGGTAGGCCCACCAGCCCAGCGACAACGGAACTGCCCAGAGCCCTCCTCGCTGAGCCACTCAACCAATGTCCCGGGTCAGTACAGCTAGTCGAGCCGTTGCTGCCAGATCCGGGTCCGAAGCTGGTGGGGGCCGGCCAAGGGCGCCGGACTGCGAGGCGCTGCGCGGGATCCTGATCGTGCGGCACACCGGCATCCAACGGACGTACATGCCCAGGAGCTAGGCTCCCCTTCCGGCACGACGTGCTGGCGCCGTCTGGCCGCATGCAATGAGGTCGGCGCACGGGACGAGTAGCACCTGGTGCTGCGGACGAAGCTGAAGCCGCGAAAAGCTGGACCGGTCGCGGGTGGTTATCGTCTCCTCTCATGCGCAGGCTGCCGCAGGGCCCGAAAGCGGTCCCGGCCCGGCCGACCGTGCATGTCCGGGCACCAAGCGACCACGTCCTGACCGACTGCTGAGGCATCCCCCCTCGCGGTGTCACTGACCGGATGAAGCCGCAACGATGCCACCCAGTTGCCCCGTGCTCGACGAGGTCCCGGCCGTGGCCGGTGTGAACGGTCGGCCCCCACAGCGGCCGACGCGCGCCAGGCGGACCGCTGCTACGACCACGACACTTATCGGCACCTGCTCCGGGCCCACGGCATTCGTCGGGAACGACGCGACGACATCCATGAAGGTTTTCTCGGCCTCGTCGTCTGCCTCGTCACCCGACGGCACGTGCAGCGCCTTCGTTAGACCTTTGAAGGAAGTTGTCTGCCGCCCTTGGTAGAGCGGGTCAAAGCGGACTGCCGAGCGTATCGCCGTTCGCGGTGCCGGGGTAGCTCGGCAACTGAATCTGGGCACCAGGCGCGGGACGACAGGGCGCGGCGCCAACTTCAGCCAGAATCCGCCAATTCTTTACCGAAGCCGTCGAGTCGCTTGCGTGCAGCGTGCGTACCGCTGATTACACCCGTCGTTGGACGGATCTACGACTTGCAGGAGGTATGGTGCGGTTCTCTTGGAGTATGACGGGAGCTTTCATTATCGGCGGCGCCGTGAGTCTCACGGTCGCGGCCCTCGTCTACCCGGGCGCTGCGGGTGTCAGTGCTGCTCCCGCCTCGCACGACAGCATCATTGCCCAGACGCCATGGGGTCCTCTGACCGAGTCGGACCGGGACTTTGTTGTGAAGGTCCGTGCGGCCGGGCTATGGGAATACCCTGTCGGCCAGCTCGGCCTACAGAAAGGCGCAACAGAGGCTGTTGTGACCGCGAGTCGGCACCTCATCGACGGGCATGCCGCACTGGACACCACCTGCCGGAAGATAGCACCGATGTTGAACATCATGCTACCCAATTCCGCGAGCCCTCAGCAGCAAGGCTTTGTTTCCACGCTGACGCAAGATACTCGCGAACAGTTTGATTCTGACTTTGCCAACATTCTGCGAATGACGCACGGATCGATCTTCAACACGGTGGCGAAAATCCGCTCTACCACGAAAAATACACTCGTTCGCGCCTTGGCCGACCAGGCCAACGACACCGTACTTGATCACATTGCGGTGATGGAAAGAACGGGCCTGGTTAACTTCGACCAGACCCTGTCGCGGCAGACCACTCCGCCTGATCTCCCTTCGTACGACCTCACCCCACCACCTCCGTCCCTTGGGCAGTCGACCGTGGTCCTCACTCCGCCGCCGACCGCCACTGCCACTCCGGCTGACATCGATGCAATCATCGGAGTCGGGGCTGGGGCAGCTCCCAGTTCGAACTCGCCGAGTAGCTAGAGCCTGCAACAGCGTCGTGACCGGCTTTTGTTGAGGTATTCACAACCGATAGATGCAGGTGAGGGCGACGTGCAAGCCGGGTCTGTCCTTGATTCCCTCAACGGCTATGGCTACGGCTACGCCTACGGCAACCCCGCCAATGTCTCCGACCTCGTGCGTATTGGCAATTGGTGGGGGCGCCCCCACCGTGAACAAGTCCGTCGTCAAGGGTGCCCGGCCTATCTTGCGGAAGCTTGTCCTTGAACAAGACTTCAGCAACGACTGAGATGCGAGGAACTACTCCGACTGCAACCTGAAACCAAGACGGCATTTCAGTTGCTGAGTCGACGATGACATATAAGCGTCGGAGTCATGTCGGTGAAGGCGAGGAAAGGTTCGGGTTTGCGCTCGTGGCGGTGGGGGAGCCGGCGGTAGTCGGACAGTCAGGGCGCGGAGGTGCTGCGGCCGGTGACGGCAGGGCGGCTCGGCGGCGCCAGTTCACGCCTCCCGCGGAGCGGAACATGGCCACTCAGGTGAGTGGCTGTTCGGTGAGGTTCCTGAGCGTCAATGCGCCGGGAACCTGGATGAGGCGTCCGCCTTCGTCGATCCTGCCGAGTTCCACCGCCGACAGGCCGAGCGTGCGGGTGAGTTCGGCGATCTGGGAGCTGGCCTCCCCGGAGTTGCTGGAGACGAAGACCAAGGTGGCCAGGATCCCGGGAACGGTACGGCCGCACCAGCCGGTTCTGCACCGATCCGGTGACGCCGCATCCGGGAGCACCTCCGCACCCGAAACCAGGACATACAACCTCGAAGTGCTACAGCGCGACACCTGACGAGAGGACACACCATGATCGTGAGGAAGCTGCACGAGGCCGGGGTCCAGAGTGAGCACGCCTACCTCGCGGCGTTCGGCTCCATCGGCTTGTCGCTCGCCTCCTGGCTGGCATCCAACAAGCAGGAGAACCTGGAGCGGGCCGACCGGTGGGGCATCTTCGTGGGGGAGTGGGCGCCGACCTTCTTCGCCCTCGGACTGGCTTTGGCCAACTACGAAAAGAGTGGCCTCTCCCTCGACACCCTCTACACGAGCGGAGACACCCGTGGCCCCGTGACCGCGTGAGGAGAGCCCGCTGAGCCGGTGGCCACCGAACAGCGTGGGACACACGCTCCACACCGTTCGGTGGCGTCGTGTTCGCTCCCAGGGCAAGAGCGTGACGCGTGACGCCGTAACAGATCTGTCAGCCGAGTACCGTGCCGACCTTGCGCCCCCCGGGGCTCATCGGCGTCGGCACGGTCAGTTCGTAAGGGGAAGCAGTCTCCAGGAGTTGTCAGAGGCGGATTGTAGGGTCCCGCGTATGACTTCGATCACCGGCGGCGGAAGCCCGGACGAACGCGTGACGACCTACGCCGACATGCTCGCAAAGGCGAAGCCGGTTCAGGCTCGCAAGGCGGTGCGAGAGTTGGTGCAGGTCACTGACGACGGCGCCGCGCTGCAGCTGGCGGCACGTTTCGCGCCGGTCGCGGACCTCGCCGTGGAGACGCTGGTGCGGCTGTGGCCGACGGCCGGCGACCCGGACGGCTTCGCCGCGGCGCTTCTGGCGCCGGCCTTTCGTCGGGAGGGTCGTACGGAGCTGACGTTGAAGCGCGTCACTTCGCTGTCGGGTCTGCGGCACCTCACCATGCTGCGCGCGCTGACGTTGGATCGCTGCAAGGAGATAACCGACCTCGCGGAGCTCAGCGCGCTCACCGAGTTGCGTCACCTCGACCTGAACGGCTGTGCGGGAGTCGAGGACCTCAGCCCGCTCAGCGGCCTCACCCAGCTGACGTGGCTGAGCCTGCACCGCTGCCGACCGGTGTCCGATGTCAAGCCGCTGCTGTCCCTGAACCGCCTGCGCCACCTCGACCTGAGCATGACCCGGGTCGCCTCGGTGACCGATTCCGCAGCCGCTTTCCCCCTTCTTGAGTACTTGAACCTGCGCGGCTGTCGGTCCTTCAGGTCACCGGCGCAGCTGTCGGGCCTCACTCGCCTCACCCACCTGGATCTCGGTTGGACGGCCGTCCGTGACCTGAGCGGCCTGACGAATGTGCCCGCGCTGGCCGTTCTGCGCCTCGTCAGCTGCAAGCAGCTTCGTGACCTGACCGGCATCACTGCGGCGGGGAACCTCTCCGAACTGGTCATCGAGGATTGCCCCCGGTTCGGGTCCGTTCGCGGTTTGGGCCACCACCCCCGTCTGACGAGGCTGGAGATCACGGGCTGTCCGGATCTCTCCGACCTGCGCGGACTTTCCACGCTGACGCATGTGACGGAGTTGCGGATCGTAGGAAGCGAACGACTGGCCTCTCTCGCGGGAGTGGGGGCTCTGCCCTCCCTCGAAAAGGTCACCTTCGAGAACTGCCCCACGCTTGTGGACTTCGCGCACCTGGCCGACCTCACTACCGCGTTCCAGCTTCATCTGGACGAACTGGGCCTGATCCGGGACCTCACCCCGTTCGCGTCCCTCCGCGGTCTCCGTGGACTCAGCCTCGACAAATGCCAAGGTCTGTTGGACCTCACCGGCCTCGACTCCCATCAGGCGCTGGAGGAACTGTCCGTCAGCCGTACGGACAGCCTTTGCGGCCCCGGTGACCTGGGCGATCTGCCGGCCCTGCGTGAACTGGCCTTCAATAGCCTTCCCTCGCTGACCGACCTCGGCCGACTCGACGGCCTGACCACGCTCACCAAAGTGGGTGTGTGGGACTGCCCTGCGCTCACGGACATCAGCGGACTGGCCGCCACCCCGGTCGTCGATCTGACACTCGAAAGGGTCACGAGCCTCGACTCGCTCGGCATCCTGGAAAGCTGCTCCGAACTGCGCTCACTGAGCGTGGAACGGGCCCCGCAGCTGACCGAACTCCCCGCTCTTCGCTTCCTGACCCGGCTCTACCTCTCCCGCCTGTCCTGGAGGGACCTTTCGCCCCTGGCCGGCCTGACGTCGCTCCAGTCCCTGCGCATGGGTTACATGGACGAAGTGACGGACATCAGCACGCTGGCCGACCTGCCCGACCTCTCCGAACTCCTCTTCGGAGGCCACCACTCCCTCACCGAGCTCGGGCCCCTGCTCGACATGAAGTCGTTGCGACGTCTCAACAAGTCACTTCAGATGAACGGACAGATACTGCAAGGCAGACGCGATCCCGTCCTGGCCGAACTCGCGGCACGCGGGGTTGCGATCGACCAGCGGTGACCGTCACCGACACCGGCAACTGCTGACGAGCTGACGCTCGGAGGGAGCAGCTTCCCGGTGTATGCGCGGGCGGTCGATCGGGTGGCGCACCACGGGAGAGTGGTGGCCTGTCGCCTTGGCGAGCAAGTCGGAGAGAGTCCTTGTGGTCTTGGAAGCACGGGTGCGAACGCAGGGGATACGCGGTATCACCAACACCGGTCGCAGCGCCACCGCAGACCTGCGGCACCCGCTCGACCTGCTCAACCTCGACCACACCGCTGTGCCCGGGCCACCCATCGCCGACGGACTCCGCACGCTGGTGGAGCAGACACGCCGGGACTCGCCCTGCCGCTGTCAACCGGCGAGCCCGCTCTTCTCGTGGCTCCACTGCACGCGGCCTTCCCCAGGTGATGATCCCCGAAGTCGAGACCTCGCCCTGCGCCCATCGCGGAGCAGTGCTCTCGCTGCCTGCCTGCCTGGCGCCCGCCTGCGCACGGGAGGCGAGGCGCAGGCTGACGATTACCAACCGGACCGCCCCTACCGGGCAACTCGCCCTCACCCTGCCCGGCTTCGGGCGCTGAGTTCACTCATCCGCACGCTGCTGTCGGGCTCGGGCGCAGCGATCGATGTCGTAGGAGACCTCAACTCCCCCTTCCCAGAGGGGCTTCTACGCCACGACGTTTCGTGGCCGCGTGAGTGGCTGTTCGCGTCGGCTTCCTGAAATCGGGCGTGGCTCGGGCGGATTCCAGGCCTCCAGAACCCTTGACCGTATTGGTCCAGTCCAATAGCGTCACCCCCGCACAGAACCTCACACGACCCAACACCCCCACAACCGTCGCGCCGCTGACGGACGGTCAAGTCCCTGGGAGGACCTGTGGTTTCCCGACGCTCCCTGCTGACCGCGGCCGGTGCCGCCACCGCCGCGGCTGTGCTCAGCCCGTTCTCGCCTGCCGCCGCGGCGGCGGTCTCCCTCCCCGTGAAACTGGCCAACAACTCGGGCCACGACAACGTCTACGCCTACATCTCCGGCTCCGACAGCAGCGGCTGGCCTGTCTTCGTCTCGGCGAACGGCGCCCTGAACAGGCTGCCGAACCCGTCGTCTCCCGTGACTCCCATCGCCGACTACTCCATCCCGCTCGGCGCCTCCGGTTCGGTGGGGACCACGGTCAACCTGAACGACTACGTCATAGGCGGCCGGGTCTGGTTCTCGGTCGGCCAGAAGCTCCAGTTCTTCGTCAACCCGGGCTCCGTACCGGGCCTGGTGCAGCCCGCCCTGGTCAGCTCGGACCCCAACTGGGCCACCAACTGGACGTTCTGCGAGTTCACCTTCAACAGCGCCAACCTCTACGCCAACATCTCCTACGTCGACATGGTCGCGCTGCCTGTCTCGATGGCCAGCACCGGGAGCGGGGGCAGCCAGTCGGTCAGCCCGCTGCCCTCCGGAGCCCTCGCCTCCATCGCCTCCGGCCTCCAGGCCCAGCATGCCTCCGACGGAGCCCCCTGGGACAGGCTGGTGGTCACCGACTCCTCGGGCGCCGTCCTGCGCGTCATGGCTCCCTCGCACTCGCCGGTCGACTTCGGAGGCTACTGGGACGACTACCTCAACCGGGTCTGGAGCCACTACGCCTCCACCGCGTTGACCGTCAACGGACAGGGCAGCATCGGCTCCTACACCGGAACCGTCTCCGGCGGCGCCATCGTCTTCTCCGGCCTCAACACCAACGGCGTACCGTTCACCAAGCCGAGCGCGGTCGACATCTTCGGCTGCGCGTCCGGCCCGCTCTACAACTCCGGCTCGGACGCCCGCGGCGCGATCGCCGCGCGGCTCGCCGCCGCGCTCAACCGAAGCTCACTGCTGGTCTCCGGCGGGAACAACCAGCCGGACGGCGTGACACCGTCCCAGTACTACCAGGACGCGATCACCAACCACTACGCACGACTCGTCCACAAGTACGCCAGCGTCGGCTACGCATTCCCCTACGACGACGTCGGCGCCACCGGCTCCGCCCCCGTGGACGGGCACATCCAGGACGGTGCGCCCACCTCGTGGACCGTCACCCTGGGAGCCGGTTCCGGCAGCGGACCGGGGGGTCCGGGCTCAGGCACCGTCAGCGCGTACGGCACCATTCAGGCCGAGTCCTACTCGGCGCAGAGCGGGACCACCACGGAGAGCTGCTCCGACACCGGCGGCGGCAGCGACGTGGGGTACATCTCGAACGGCGACTGGCTCAAGTTCTCGTCCGTGGACTTCGGTTCGGCCTCACCCGGCCAGTTCAAGGCCCGGCTGGCGTCGGGCGCGGCCTCCGGGATCAGCGGCGCCATCCAGGTACGTCTGGACAGCACCGGCGGCACGAAGATCGCCGAGATCGACTTCGGCAACAACGGCGGCTGGCAGAGCTGGCAGACGGTGCCCGCGAACGTCGTCGCTTCCGCCACCGGCGTCCACGACGTCTACCTGGTCTTCGCGGGCAGCACCTCCGACTTCACCAACATCAACTGGTTCACCTTCACCAGCTGATCCCGGGCCTCCCGGCGTACCGAGATCGCGGGCGAAGTGCAATGCGCGGCTGTGCAGTTCCACGGTCGGCGGTGTGGAACTGCACATGGCCGTTGCCGAGGTCCCAGTCCAGCAGCGCCTTGTCGGCAGCGAAGAGCGTGAAGAAGTCATCCCTGCTCTTGTCCGACGCCAGCTTCCGGTGCTGGTCCTCCAGGATGCGGTCGAGTATCTGGGACCAGTCCCCATGGGTCTCAGGAGCCGTTCTGCGAGGGTGCCGCGCCATGGCTCGGCACCCTCTCGGTTCGAGCGGATCAGAGTTGCTGTCCTGCCCAGCAGTTGTCGTCTACAGGGTTCATCCGTTGCTGTGGCAGTTGAGCTGTGCGTCGATCTGCGCGGCGGTTTTGGGACCGTCGTCGGTCCAGTACTGTCCGGCTTTCAGTTTCGCCGCGGATATCGTGCGCAGCGTGAAGACGCCGTCGCGGCCCTCGCCTGACGGATCCAGGTACCCGACCGCGAGGTTGCGGGGGATGGTGGATGGGGCCGCTTCCGGGGCGTGGTGCTCGAATCCGTCACCGGACCAGAGTGTGGCGACGCCTTTCCTGGCTGATGGTGTCGTGGGGTTGGAGGCCCACCACAGGACGTCCGGATTCGCGCTGGTGTCGTCGTCGAAGTCCGTTACCTCTACGCGCCGGATGACGTCAGTGGGGCAGACGGGGAATTTGACGATGATCGTCTGTCCTTCGACGCGTGCGCCCACGACGGGGGGCACGGGGTCCGACATGCTGTAGGCGCCGTACACGAATGTGCCGACGGCTGTGAGGACGGCCAGTACGAATACTGAGCCTCCCACCACGGCGGGCCACACGGGTCTTTGCCGGGGTTGCTTCAGCATGGATAGTCGGCATCCTTCCAATTGGCGCGACGCTCCCACCTGGGATGGCGCACAGCACTGGTCGCCGGCTGTCGCTTCCTCTCTCGCATGCGGAAGTCGGCGGCCGCGCCGTTCAGCCGGCGTGGCGGGAGCGCCCGGATGCGTTGTGGGGCGGTGCGCCGAGGTGTTCCAGCAGGAGGCCCTCGCGGGTGGACCAGGGGCAGATCTCGACGGTCTTCACCCCGCAGGCCTCCATGAGGGTCTGTGCGATCAGGGCTCCGGCCAGGGACTGCTCGGCCCGGTGGCGCGAGATGCCCGGCAGCTTGCCGCGGCGGGACGGCTTCGCCTCGGCCAGCAGGGCGACCGATGTGCGCAGGTGCGGCAGGGCCAGCTTCCGCCCCGCTCGGGGCGCCTTGCCCCGCGCGGCGGCGAGCCGGGCGAGCTGTTCGAAGGTCTTGGAGCAGGCCAGCACCCGCATGCCCGGTTCGGCGAGCGGCAGGCCGGGAACGGCCTCCAGGGACCGGCGCAGGTGCTCGCGGATCTCGGTCAGCCGGTGCGGGGGCGGTGTGGTGTTGCCGGGCAGCCAGTCCCGGGTGATCCTGCGCGCGCCCAGCGGCAGCGAGTGCACCGTGCGCGGTTGGTCTCCGGTGCCGGAGGCGATTTCCAGGGTGCCGCCGCCGATGTCCAGTACGAGCAGTGGGCCGGACTCCTCCGCCCACTGACGGGCGGCCACGTAGGCCAGCCGCGCCTCCTCCTCGCCGGTCAGCACGCGTAGTCGGGTGCCTGTGGTGCGCGCCACGCTCGCGATGATCGCGTCACGGTTGGGGGCGTCCCGGATGACGGACGTGGCGAACGCGAAGACCTCCGGTCCGCGCGGACGCGGGTTCGCGGCGACTGCCTCGGCCACCGCCTGCTCGATACTCTTCACGCCGGCCCGGTCCAGCCGTCCTTTGCTGTCGAGGGTCTCCTGCAGTCTCAACCGCACCTTTCGGGAGAAGACGGGCTCGAGGATCGAGTCCGGGCGCCGCCGCACGATCGTCAGCAGAGCACTGTGGCACCCGACATCGAGCACGCTCGCCTGCCGCACTCCGTGCCTCCTTTGCTCTCGCGTTCGATCCGACCGGTTGCTTCTCCTCTGTCCTCCGACAGCCCGCACAACGGCGTGCGAGTTTCCGGCTCAAAGGGTGATTGTATCTTCACTGCTTGTGCACCCTCCGAGGTGCCCGCGGAACAGCGATGCGACGGTGTGGCTCCGCGTCGGCGGAGAGAGGTGCGCATCGGAGTCGGTCCGCGCTTCCGGGCCTCGCCATGAGCGGCGGGCTGACTGCGCCGGTGCGGTGTCAACTTGCGTACCAGGATCGGCAGTTCCTGTGATTCAACAGGTCTTATGGCGTCGTTGTCCGATCGTCCTGGGCCAGTCTCAAAGAGAGTCTCCGTGGGGGAGCGTCGCGTGCCTACGGTCCGGACGTCGAGGTGGGTCGGCAGCACGGGCCCGCCGCAGTCAACGGAACGCAACGCAAGGGGAGGCATCGTGGCGAGTGTCGAAGTGTCGCTGAAGGAGATGATGGCCGGCATCGAGGGGGCGCTGGGGGCAGCGGTCGTCGACTACACCAGCGGCATGGCGCTGGGCACGTTGGGCGGCGACAAGAGTCTCGACCTGACGGTCGCGGCGGCCGGCAACACGGATGTGATCCGGGCCAAGGTGCGCACCATGGAGCAGCTGGGCCTCAAGGGCCAGATCGAGGACATCCTGATCACGCTGGACAGCCAGTATCACCTCATCCGGCTGGTCACCGGTCGTGACGGCAACGGCCTGTTCCTGTACCTCGTACTCGACAAGGCCCGCTCGAACCTGGCCATGGCCCGGCACCAACTCAAACGCGTCGAGGGGGCGATCGAGATCTAGCCCGTGATCGCGTGCGGGAACCACGTCTGCCCCTGATGTGAAGACTTCTTCAACTTGCGATATCTGCATGGTCACAAGGTGTGGTCGTGCAGGCACCGAGACGTGAAGGATCGGCTTTCGAGGGCGGCCTGCGATGTGGCGGCACTCTCGGGTGCCGCCGCATTCCGGCGGCCGCAGTCCGAACAATCCGGCAAGGAGCGAGCATCCATGCAGGTCCCCCTCTATCAGGTCAAGGCAGAGTTCTTCCGCATGCTCGGCCATCCCGTGCGCATCAGGGTCCTGGAACTCCTCCAGCATGGTCCGGTGTCCGTACGGGATTTGCTCGCCGACATCGAGATCGAGCCCTCCAGCCTGTCGCAGCAACTGGCCGTCCTACGACGCTCCGGGATCGTCGTGTCCACCCGGGAGGGCTCCACCGTCCGTTACGAACTCGCCGGCGGAGACGTTGCCGACCTCCTGCGCGCCGCACGACGTATCCTCACCGAACTCCTCACCGGCCAGAACCAGATCCTCGCCGAACTCCAGCAGGCGGACGCCCCTCCGCAGCCGCTGCCCACCCCTCGGTGACCTCCGGGGCGAGGACGGTATGGGTGGGCTGGGCTGTTCGACACCTGGACGCCTCCGACCGGTTCGTCAACTCTGCCCGTAGGCAACTCACTTGAGTGGCCCACGCGCCGAAACCTGTTCGCGGGGCGGCGCTGTCGAGGCCCGAATCACGAGATCGGTGGCGAGTTCGATGTGGTGGGACTCGACCTTCTCTCCGTTGGCCAGTTGGAGGGCGATGCGGAGGGCCGCACCGCCCATCTCGCGTAGCGGCTGGCGCACAGTGGTCAGCGGCGGTGATGCCATCTGGGCGAGGCTCGTGTCGTCGAAGCCGACCACGCTCAGGTCTTCGGGGATGCGCAGGCCTCGGACACGGGCGGTCTCGAGGACACCTAGGGCGATCTCATCGTTGCCCGCGAAGATCGCGGTCGGTGGCTCTTCCAGGCCCAGGAGCTCCATGGCGCCGAGCAACCCGGACTCGTACGTGAACTCCCCGGGCCGCACATAGGTGTTGGGTACGTGCACTCCTTCCGCCTCCATGGCGGCGCGGAAGCCGTGCGTGCGTGCCTGGTTGCATACGGCCATCGCCGGTCCGCCGAGGTAGGCGACGCGGCGGTGGCCCAGGGAAAGCAGGTGCCGGGTCGCGGCCAGGCCACCGGCGAAGTTGGTCGCCCCGACGCTGTTGACCCGGCTGTCCGGCAGGTGGAGTGGGTCCAGCACGACCAACGGCAGCCCGGCGCGGGCCAGTTCGTTCAGGTGCCCCGCGGTGTACACGCTGGTGACCGCGATGACGGCGCGGCGCCCGGCTGAGACGAGGTCCCGGGCCCAGTGCGGGGCACGGGACGCCTTGCTGACCACCACCGAAGCCCCCAGTTCCGCGGCTGAGTCGATGATGCCTTCCAGGGTCTCGGCCACGTACGACTTGAGTCCGCCGTGGAACTGGACCTCGATGGTGGGGATTTCGACGGCCTCGGTGTGACGGAACACCGGCGCGAGGTAGTCGTGCTGATGCAGCAACTCCTGGACTCGGGTGCGGGTGTGCGGTGCCACGTCACCGCGGCCGTTGACCACTTTGGACACGGTCGCGACGGAAACCCCGGCCGCTTGGGCGATGTCCGCCAAGGTGGTGCGCCTGGAGTTCGGTCGCATCGGTTCCTCCCAGCTGTTCGTACCAGTGTGGTGAGCCGCCGGTCGGACCGGCAACGCGGGTGGAACCGGTCAACCGTACGGCAGTTCGGCATCGAGATCGTCCGGGAAACCGCCGACTGCCTCCTCGACCTGGTCACGTCCGACGGTCTGCGGGAGTCCGCGTCCGGCGAACGCCGTCCGATCGGCATGCCCCCGACCCGTCCGCGTGAGGCTACGTCCGTTCCCAGCTGCGTCCGACTCCAGCCGCACTTGGGCGCGGCGCACAGATTCCCGCACTCTGCGGGACGACTTCCGGTGGACCTGCATCCGCAGGTCGGTGGGCTGGATGCCGCGGCCCGGGTGATCGCCGCCGCGCGCTCGTGGCCGGGTATGAACTCCCGCGCGAGGCACACGACTTGGCGGTCTTCGTCGACGGAACACCTCGGTCGCCAGGCCCAACTGCTGCCGCGCTGCGCGATGTTGTCCACGACCTTCTCCTCGACCTGGAGGGCGACGACCCGGTCCCGTACCGGCCGCACCGATCCCTGCCGGCCCGCCTGGCATGACCTGCACCGACGGTGAGTCAGCCACCGCATCCCCCTGCTCTCAACCAGCTGCTTTCGAAACAGTTTCGGTCCCTGCGAAAGCCTCGCGAAGGTTGCTCCACCCGATGTTACGCGGCTGAAGGCGGCCCGATTTTGCGTGCGTGCACGCGTCTTGACAGCGCATCAGATCGAAACCTAGCTTGCACGAACAGAGCTCGAAGAAGGTTGTTTCGAAAACCTTTCACCATGACTCACGAGAAGCCTGTGGCTCTCGAGTGCGGAGTAACGACATGGCGCTCTCCCGACGTACCCTCCTCGGCCTGGCCGTCGGCGTGCCGGCCTCCGCGGCGCTGGCGGCCTGCGGCTCGTCCGGTCCCGGCAAGAGCGGCGGGGCCACGTACTGGTACCTGAACGGTCAGCCGCAGGAAGGCGTCAGGGCCGGCGCGGTGGACGCGTTCAACAAGGCCCACCCCAAGGAGCAGATCAAGGACACCACCTTCCAGAACGACGCGTACAAGACGAAGATCAAGACCTCCATCGGCGCCGGAAAGGCCCCCACCATCATCTGGGGCTGGGGCGGCGGGACGCTGCGCACCTATGTGGAGGCCGGCCAGGTCGAGGACCTCACCTCGTGGTTCGGAGAGCACTCCGAGGTCAAGAAGAGCCTGTTCCCGTCCTCGTTCGGCGCGGCGACCGTGAACGGCAAGATCTACGCGATGCCGGTCGAGACCGTGCAGCCGATCATCCTCTACTACAACAGGAAGGTCTTCGACCAGGTCGGTGTGGAACCACCGAAGTCCTGGGGCGACATCATGGCGCTGGTGCCCAGATTCAACGCGAAGGGCATAGCGCCCTTCTCCCTCGGCGGCCAGTCCCGGTGGACGAACATGATGTGGCTGGAGTTCCTGTTCGACCGCATCGGCGGTTCTCAGCTGTTCCAGGCCATCATCGAAGGAGAGAAGAACGCCTGGTCCAACCCGGACGCCATCGCCGCGCTCACCAAGGTGCAGGAGCTCGTCAAGGCACACGGGTTCGTCAAGGGCTTCTCCTCCATCACCGCGGACTCCAACGCGGACCAGGCACTGCTGTACACCGGCAGGGCCGCGATGATGCTGCACGGGGCCTGGTCGTACGGCATCCAGAAGGCGGACGGCGGGGACTTCGTCTCCAGCGGCTCTCTGGGCTACATGACCTTCCCGCCCGTGGAAGGCGGCAAGGGCGATCCGAGCGACACCGTCGGCAACCCCGCCCAGTACCTGTCCATCTCCTCGAAGGCCAGCGCCGACCAGAAGAAGGTCGCCAAGGACTTCTTCGCCACCGGCGTCCTCCAGGACGAGGAGGTGAAGCAGTGGATCGACAACGGGTCGGTCCCGATCCGGCTGGGCACGGAGAAGCTGCTGGCCGCCTCCAAGAACGCCGATTTCCTTCAGTTCACCTACGACATCGCCAGCAAGGCCAAGGTCTTCGGCCAGTCCTGGGACCAGGCGCTCAGCCCGACGGCCGCCGAGACCCTGCTGGACAACATCGTCAAGTTGTTCCAACTGTCCGTCTCGCCCCAGCAGTTCGCCGACAACCTCAACGCGGTCACCAGCAAATGAGTTCACTCACCGACCGGCGGCCGCATCGCGAACCGCGCAGCATCCTGCCGTGGCTGGCGGCACCGGCGCTGGTGGTCTTCGTCGGCTTCGCCGTGGTTCCGCTCGTCGGGGTCTTCGCGCTGAGCTTCACCACGTGGGACGGGATCGGCGCCATCCACCCCTCGGGACTGACCAGTTGGCGTGCGGTGCTCACCGATCCCGGGCTGCCGCACGCCCTGTGGGTGACGTTTCTGGTGATGGCGGTGTCCTGGGCCGTTCAGACGCCGCTGAGTATTCTGCTCGGCACGTTCATGGCAGGCCGCCAGCGCTACCGCGCGGTGCTGGGCGTGGTGTACTTCGTCCCGCTGATGCTCAGCTCCGCGGCCATCGCGATCGCGTACAAGGCCCTGCTGGACCCCAACTTCGGGCTCGGTGCCGGACTGAAGATCCAGGCGCTGAGCAAGGACTGGCTGGGGCGGCCCGGGCTCGCGTTCGGAGTCGTCATCTTCGTCGTCTCATGGCAGTTCATCCCGTTCCACTCCCTGATCTACCAGGGGGGCGTCCAGCAGATCCCCAAGTCCCTGTACGAGGCGGCGCAGTTGGACGGAGCCGGACGGATCCGGCAGTTCTTCAGCATCACGCTGCCCCAGCTGAAGTACACGATCATCACCTCGTCCACGCTGATGGTGGTCGGGTCCCTGACCTTCTTCGACCTCATCTTCGTCCTCACCGAGGGCGGACCCGCCGACGCCACCCGGGTTCTCGCACTGGACATGTACAAGCGCGGGTTCCAGGCCAGTCTGATGGGGCCGGCCAGCGTCATCGCGGTCATCCTGGTCCTGGTGGGCCTGGCCCTTGCCCTGTTGCTCCGCCGGCTCGGCGGCCGGGACGCCGGCGCGAGCCAACTCGAGGGGGCCTGACGTGACCACCACCCTGACCGAGCCGCGACAACCCCAGGAGGTCACCCACCGCGAGCGGCAGCGCCGCCCGCGTGGGACGGCCCGACGCCGCAACTGGGCCGGCGGCCTGGCCGGATGGCTGTGGCTCGTCGTCGTCGCCGTGCCCCTCTACTGGACCCTCATCACCAGCTTCAAGGCCAAGAGCGGCTACTACGCGACCAATCCGCTGGTGCCTCCGAGCGATCCGACGTTGGCCAACTACCGGTTCGTCATCGAGTCCGACTTCCTCCGCTACTTCCTCAACAGCGTCGTCGTCACCGCCGGTGCCGTGGTGCCGGCGGTCGTGGTCTCCTTCATGGCCGCCTACGCGATCGTTCGCGGCTGGCGCATGCGTGTCCTTCGCGCGATGAACGGACTGTTTCTCATGGGCCTGGCCATCCCGCTACAGGCGACGGTGATCCCGGTCTACCTGATCATCATCAAGATGCACCTCTACGACAATCTCCTGGCACTGATCCTCCCGTCGATCGCCTTCGCGATCCCGCTGTCCGTGCTGGTGCTCACCAACTTCATCCGCGACGTCCCCAAAGAGCTGTTCGACTCGATGAAGGTCGACGGTGCCACCGAGTGGACGACGCTGTGGCGGCTGGCGGCACCGCTGACCCGTCCGGCCATCCTCACCGTGACCATCTTCAACTCGCTGACCATCTGGAACGGATTCCTGCTGCCGCTGATCCTCACCCAGAGCCCTGACCGCCGGACGCTGCCGCTCGCGCTGTGGACCTTCCAGGGCCAGTACGGGGTCAACGTCCCTGCCGTTCTCGCCGCCGTCGTCCTCACCACCCTGCCCGTCCTGGTGCTGTACGCGTTCGGCCGCCGCCAGCTGCTGAGCGGACTGAGCGCGGGATTCAGCCGTTGACCGGCGCGGACGCCCTCTCGGGCGGCCGGCCTGTGGTCCGGGACACCCGGTGAACTCCGGGACCGGATACCGGCAGGACGAAGTGAGACGCGGCAAGCCGGCCTCCGCGGCGCTCGTTCGCACCTCCCGGTCCCGGCCGGCACCGCGTCCACCAGCTCGCGCGGATCACACCAACCCTGGAAACAGCGGCAGTTCCGTCCCGCGATCGGCGGGCCATGTGGACCCGGGGCCCATGCCGGAGCCCGGACGCGACCTGCCCCGCTCTGAGTCCTGTCTACCCGTTCGCCCGTCACGCCCGTCCAAGGGTCTGACGTACGTGGGAGGAAAGTGAACGCCAACGTGGCTGTAGACAACATCCCCGGAATCTCACTCTGGAACGACCCCACCGTCCCCGTCGCCGCACGAGTCGACGCCCTGATCGCCGCGATGACCCTCCAGGAGAAGACCGCCCAGCTGTACGGAGTGTGGGTGGGCGCCTCGGACCAGGGCGGTGAAGTCGCCCCCCATCAGCACGACATGGAGGAGGCCGTCGACCTCGACGCACTCCTGCCCGCCGGACTGGGCCAGCTGACCCGGCCCTTCGGCACCGGCCCGGTCGACCCCGCCCTGGGCGCGCTCTCCCTGGCCCGCACCCAGGCCCGTATCGCCGCCACCAACCGATTCGGCATCCCTGCTCTCGCCCATGACGAATGCCTGGCGGGATTCGCGGCCTGGGGGGCGACGGCCTACCCCGTTCCGCTGTCCTGGGGGGCCACCTTCGACCCGGACACGGTACGGCTCATGGCCGCCGCCATCGGTCGGGACATGCGCGCCGTCGGCGTCCACCAAGGACTCGCGCCCGTCCTGGACGTGGTGCGCGACACCCGCTGGGGCCGGGTCGAGGAGACCATCGGCGAGGACCCGTACCTCGTCGGCACCATCGCAACCGCATACGTGCAGGGCCTGGAGTCAGCCGGGATCGTCGCCACCCTCAAACACTTCGTCGGATACTCCGCCTCGCGCGCCGGCCGTAACCTCGCCCCCACCTCCATGGGGCCGCGTGAGCGCGCCGACGTGCTGCTGCCTCCCTTCGAGATGGCGATCCGTGAAGGCGGCGTCCGGTCGGTGATGACCGCCTACACCGACACCGACGGCATGCCCTCCGCGGCCGACGAGGAACTGCTCACCGGACTGCTGCGCGACACATGGGGCTTCGACGGCACTGTGGTCGCCGACTACTTCGCCATCGCCTTCCTCAAGACCCTGCACGGCATCGCGGCCGACTGGGCCGACGCCGCCGGAACAGCGCTGCGTTCGGGCGTCGACGTCGAACTGCCCAACGTCAAGACATACGGCGCGCCCCTTTCCGAGGCCCTCGCCGAAGGCCGCGTCCCGGAGGAACTGATCGATCGCGCCCTGCGTCGGACACTCACCCAGAAGGTGATGCTCGGCCTGCTCGACCCGGACTGGAACCCCATGCCGACCGCCCTCGATGGGGCGGACCTGGCCGATCCGGCCGCCTTGCGCGGACGCATCGACCTGGACGGCCCGGAGAACCGCGCGCTGGCCCGCACCATCGCCGAGAAAGCGGTCGTGCTGCTGAGCAACGACGGCACCCTGCCGCTGGGAAGGCCGCGCCGCATTGCGCTGCTCGGCCCCAACGCCGACGAGCCCGTCGCCGTCCTGGGCTGCTACTCCTTCCCCCAGCACATCGGTGTCCGCCACCCCGCCACCCCACTCGGCATCGAACTGCCCACGCTGCGCGACACCCTCGCCGCCGAGTTCCCCGATGCCGAGATCACGGTCGTCCGCGGCACCGGGATCGACGACGGAGATCTCTCCGGCATCGGCGAGGCCGTCGAGGCGGCACGGGAGGCGGACATTGCCCTCGTGGTGCTCGGTGACCGTGCCGGGCTCTTCGGGCGGGGCACCAGTGGCGAAGGCTGCGATGTGGAGACGCTGGAGCTGCCCGGCGTGCAACAGCAACTGCTCGACAGCCTGCTGGACGTGGAGACCCCCGTGGTCACCGTCCTGCTCGCGGGACGGCCGTACGCCCTCGGTCGTGCCGTGGAGGAGTCCGCTGCGATCGTGCAGTCCTTCTTCCCGGGAGAGGAGGGGACGCACGCGATCGCGGGGGTGCTCAGCGGCCGTACCAATCCCTCCGGACGCCTCCCCGTCAGCGTGCCGCGCGGGGCCGGCTCCCAGCCGGCCACGTACCTCGGAGCGCGGCTCGCTCACGCCAACGAGGTCTCCAGCATCGACCCGACGCCCGCGTTCGCCTTCGGGCACGGCCTGTCGTATACACGGTTCGAGTGGACTGACCTGACCGTGGACTCCCAAGAGGCCCCGACGGACGGGGAGTTCGGCCTCGCCTTCACTGTCCGCAACACGGGGGAGCGGTCCGGGACCGAGGTCGTCCAGCTCTATCTGCACGACCCGGTGGCCTCCGTCGTCCAGCCCGTGCAGCGTCTCGTCGGCTACACCCGCGTCGAACTGGAGCCGGCCGAGGCCCGCCGCATCCACGTCACGGTCCCGGCCGATCTCGCCTCCTTCACCGGACGCGACGGGCGGCGCGTCGTCGAACCGGGAGAACTGGAACTGCGGCTGGCCGCCTCCAGCGCGGACCCGCGCCTGACGGCCAGAGTCACGCTGACCGGAGCCGAACGCCACGTGGACCACACACGGCGCCTGCACAGCACGGTAGGACAGGAGCCGCTCGCCCCGGCATGAACGAGTGTGCGCAGCGCATGCCGCAGGACCGGCGGCGCTGCGCACACGGCCCCAGGACGCGCTGACGGCCGTAGAAGCCCTCGCCCGGTCAGAGCACGCCGCGCCGTGCGAGGTTGCGCATCAGCGCTCCTACGCCGGACGTCCACGGGGCGGCCTGCTCGCTCGGGACGACCGTGTTGACCAGAGCCCCGAGCCGTGGGCTGGAGATCCGCACGACGTCGCCGTACTCGTGGGTGAAGCCCGTGCCGGACGCCCCTCGGTCCTCGGTGGGAGCGAACAGCGTTCCGGTGAACAGCACGAAGCCGTCCGGGTATTGGTGATGCGGACCGTGTGTCGCGGCCACCAGGTCCAGGACGTCGCGGCTGATCGCCCGCATGGAACTGCTGCCGTGCAGTACGTAGCCGTCCGTGCCGTCGATCCGCAGGTCGATGTCGAGCCCGCGTACGGTGTCGAGGTCGAACCCCTCGTCGAGCAGGCGCACGAACGGGCCGATCGCGCACGAGGCGTTGTTGTCCTTCGCACGCGACAACAACAGGGCGCTGCGTCCCTCGATGTCGCGGAGGTTGACGTCGTTGCCCAGCGTCGCGCCGCGTATCCGGCCGCGAGAGTCCACGACCAGGACGACCTCGGGCTCGGGGTTGTTCCACACCGAGGCGCCGAGCACTCCGACGTCGGAGCCGGTACCGACCGCGGACAGCACCGGGGCCTTGGTGAACACCTCCGGGTCAGGCCCGATCCCGACCTCCAGGTACTGCGACCACAGTCCCTCCGCGACGAGCAGTTCCTTGGCCCTGTCCGCTTCGGGCGATCCGGGACGGATGCCGGCGAGCGTGCCACCCACCACCTGCCCGACGCGCGCCCGCACCCGCGCGGCCTGCGCCGGATCGCCGCCCGTGCGCTCCTCGATGACGCGTTCCAGCAGACTGCGGGCGAAGGTGACCCCCGCGGCCTTGATGACCTGAAGATCGATGGGGGCGAGCAGATGCGGAACGTCACGGCGGCCGGGCGGAGCCTGAAGCAGTTGGTCCAGGCTCCACACGTGTCCGCCGTCGGCCTCGCGGACGACTGCCGCCGCGTCGTCGCGCTCCATGAGATCGGAGACGGTGGGTGTCACGGCTGTCAGGTCGACGACCTGCTCGCCGCGGACCGCGGCCACACACGGTCCGTCGCATTCCGGGTCGTGGACGCGAGCGACGAGCACGGCCCGGTCGGCGTCCTCCGGCAGGACGGAGCCGGATGTGAGGACCGGACGAGGATGCACGGCTGCCGATTCCACGATCGATGCTCTCCTGGATCAAAGGGGTACGGTCGCCCGGGCGGGCTCAGTGGGAGTCGCGAGGGACCTCATGGCCACGGCTTCCGCGCAGGAAACCGAAGTCGGCGCCCCGGTCGGCCTGTTCGACGTTCTGGGTGTAGAGCCAGGAGTAGCCGCTGGTGTGCCGCTCGGCGGGTGCTTTCCAGGCGTGCCGACGGCGCGCGAGCTCGGCGTCGTCGACGTCCAGGCGCAGGGTCCGGTTGGGGACGTCGAGGACGACGAGGTCCCCGTCGCGCACCAGGGCGAGAGGTCCGCCTACGGCGGCCTCGGGCGCCACATGCAGAACCACCGTCCCGTAGCCGGTGCCGCTCATCCGGCCGTCGCAGACACGCACCATGTCCTTGACGCCGGCCTTCAACAGCTTGCCGGGCAGCGGGACGTTGGCGACCTCGGGCATGCCGGGGTAGCCCTTGGGGCCCGCGTTGCGGATGACGATGACGGTGTTCTCGTCGACGTCGAGATCCGGGTCGTCGGCCACCTCGTGATAGGCCTCGGGGGAGTCGAAGACGCGCGCGGGGCCGCGGTGGGTGAGGAGGTGCGGTGAGGCGGCGGACTGCTTGAGCACAGCGCCGTCGGGACACAGGTTGCCGTGCAGTACGGCGATTCCGGTGCCGGCCGGCTGGAAGGGGGCGTCGAGGCGGGTGATGACGTCGGAGTCGACGCGTTCGGCGGTGGCGGCGTTCTCGGCGATAGTGCCCCCGGTGACCGTGATCTGGCCGCCGTGCAGCAGCTCGCCGCCGAGCAGCTCGGCCATGACGGCGGGCAGGCCGCCCGCGTAGCAGAAGTCCTCCATAAGATAGGTGCCGCTCGGCATCAGGTTGACCAGGGTCGGCACCGAGCGGACCAGCTCGTCGAAGTCCCGCAGGTTCAGCTCGACACCGACGCGTCCGGCGAGAGCGATGAGATGGATCACGGCGTTCGTGGAGCCGCCGATCGCCGCGTTGACCCGGACGGCGTTCTCGAACGCCTCCCGGGTCAGGATCTGCGAGGGGCGCAGCTCCTCCTCCACCATCCGGACGATGCGCTGCCCCGCCGCCTGCGCGACCTCCATCCGCCGGGAGTCGACCGCGGGCCAGGCCGCCGATCCCGGCAGCTGCATACCGAGCGCCTCGGCCAGGCAGGCCATCGTCGAGGCAGTCCCCATCGTCATGCAGTGCCCGTTGGAACGGGCCATGCACCCCTCCGCGAAGAAGCACTCCTCCTCGGTCATCCGGCCGGTCTTCAGGTCCTCCTCGAACTTCCACACCTGCGTACCGGATCCCACGTCCTGGCCGCGGTACTTGCCGTTGAGCATCGGCCCGCCGGTGACCATGACGGCGGGCAGGTCGACGCTGGCGGCCCCCATGAGCATGGCGGGGGTCGTCTTGTCGCAGCCGGACAGCAGCACCACGCCGTCGAGCGGATTGGCCCGGATCAGCTCCTCGACCTCCATGGCCATCAGGTTGCGGTACAGCATCGCCGTGGGGCGCATCAGGGTCTCGCCGGTGGCCATGGTGGGGAACTGGAGCGGCAGGCCGCCCGCCTGCCACACGCCGCGCTTGACGGCTTCCGCGACGCGCGTCAGATGCGCGTTGCACGGGGCGAGTTCGGAGGCACTGGTCGCGATGCCGATGACGGGACGCCCGTCGAACACCTCGTGTCCGAATCCCTGGCTGCGCATCCAGGAGCGGTACACCATCCCGCTGCGGCCCCGCGCGCCGAACCAGGCCTGGCTGCGGCGGCTCGTCTTCTGACCATCGGTCATGTACGTACTCCCGTGGCTCTCGCGTCGTCCGCTTCGCGGTAGGGGTAGAGGTAATGGGGGGTAGGAGCGGTGTCGGATGAGGACCCGCAGGCCCTACCCTGGAACTCAATCATTAGATGATTCGATGAATGGCGTCCAGGGGGCGAGCGGAGATCGTGGCGCACTTCCCGACCGCGCACCAGCGCGTGGTCGACGAACTCGGGCGGCGCATCGTGGGCGGGGCGTGGGACCCGGGGGATCCGCTGCCGGTGGAGGACGCGCTCGCGGCCGAGATCGGCGTCAGCCGCGGCCTGTTGCGAGAGGCGGTCAAGGCGCTGGTCGCCAAGGGGATGCTGCACGTACGCCCCCGCACCGGCACACGCGTGCGGCCCCCGGAGCACTGGAACCACCTCGACCCCGACGTACTGCGCTGGAAACAGGCCGAGGACGCCACGGCGCTGCTGCGTGACACAAGCGAACTACGCCGGATCGTCGAGCCCGAGGCGGCCCGGCTCGCCGCCGAACGGGCCGGCCCCGACGAGGTACGAGCCCTCTACGAAGCCCTGGCAGCCATGGAGGCCGCGGCGGCGAATCCTGCCCGCAGCGGATACATCGAGGCCGACATCGCCTTCCACCGGGCCCTGCTCGACGCAGGCGGCAACCGTCTCCTCGGATCACTGGGCCGCGCCGTCGGCATCGCGCTGGAACACAGTTTCCTTCTCAGCACGCAGACCCCTGGTGCGGTGGAAGCCTCGTTGCCGGCTCACCAAGCCGTCGTGGACGCCGTAGCGGCCCGTGATCCCGCAACGGCAGCCGCCGCCGTCATGGCGATCATCGAAGCCGCCGAACAAGAGATCGCCCAGTCGCCCGGGCTGCCGAGCGACGCTTCATGACCGGCACAGTGACGACGGCGCGGGTGAGCAGGGCGGACTTCTGCACCCCGGCGCAGTTCACAGCGGTCAGTGCCACTACGGCGGCCACGGCCACCGCGTGAGACTGGCTGGGCCACAGGTAGGCGCCCACCGTGAGGGCCATGGCCGCGCAGGAGGCCGTCTTGCCGACGACGAACGCCCAGCCCGCCAGGTAGGCCCAGAAGTCGCCCAGGCGTTCACGACCGTAGACGTAGATGCCGCCGGACTGCGGGTAGCGGGCGGCGAGACGTGTTGAGGACGTCGCGTTGCAGTAGGCCACGGCGGCGGCCAGGGCCAGCGCGAGCAGCAGTCCGGAACCGGCGGTGGGCCGCAGGGCCGAGCGCCGCGAAGATCCCGGCTCCGATCATCGATCCCAGACCGATCACCGCGGCGTCGGACAGGTCCAGACGCCGTTTCATCCCACCCGTGCCCGCTGCGTCTCTCGCCGCGTTCATCGCGCGCTCCTCCTTGTACTCGGCGCACGGTAACCGAGAAGGAGGGGGGTGCCGCCGAAGAGTGGGTGCCGACCGATCCGTATGCGTGTGACACGTACGCGGAGACGCCGTCGGGAATCAGCTGGTCCTGTGGTCCCGACTCGGCCCCACAAGCTGCCACTCCGTGGCCCCAGAAGTCGCTGCGGCGCCGGTCCGGCCGGTACCGGGCGGCTGCCCCCGTGCCGACGCCATACGTGCCAATGCGAGTGCGGCGATCAGTCCCAGGACGGCCGATGCGAGAGTGGCACTTCTTCGAACTCGCAGGCTCGATGGTGAAGTTGCCAGTACGGCCTGCACGGCATGGCCTGCGGTGCGCTGCGCGGCGAACACATCGGCGACGGCGTGGCAGGTCACCAGGCTGGCCAGTGCGCCGCCCACCAGGACCGACACTCAGACGACCAGGACGATCCAGGCCTCGACGATGTCGTCGCGCCGACGCAACCGGTTGCTCCGCAGCCGCCACAGCCGTTCTTTCATCTGTCTGTTGCTGCCCAGGAGGCCGCACCTCCTCGTCGTGATCGTCCCTTCGAAGGTGTCAGTCGGGAACACGGCATCGCTGGGACCGAACAGGGACTGTGAAGGGCCCCATCAGGACTCAATCCGGCACCGGGTGGGCCGTTCAGCCCGCTGTGGCGGAGGTGTCGCCTGACTCCGGCTTGGCGGCCAGGGCGTTCGGCAGCTGGGCGTGGATCTCGAAGACCCCGCAGAGTTGGACGAGCCGCAGGATCTGCAGGAAACGGGTGCTCCGGGTGACGATCCGGAGTCGTCCGCCACGGTCCGCCGTCCGGGTCCGTGCCCGGCACAGCACACTCAGCCCGGAACAGTCGAGGAACGAGACGGAGCGCAGGTCGAGTACGAGATCGGGGCAGGGGACGGCGGTCAGTATGTCCAGGCGGCCCGACAGCGGCCGCGCCGTGAGGAGGTCGATCTCGCCGGACAGTGCCACGACGGTCGTCCCGGCGATCACACGTTCCGAGGAGTGCAGGGCGGCGGTGGTGTGAATCTCGGTCATGGTGCGAGCCAACTGGCCAAACGGTCCCGCTCGGAAGGGCCGACCAGCCCCGCCCAACTGTTCGACCCGGGGCCGTTCGGCCCACCTTCCGGGCGCCAGGACGCACCGACCCCGTCCGGTCGGCCGATGAGGGCCGACCGGCCCAAGCCAGGACCGACGGACCCGGACACTCTGGACACACGGGGGTAGTCGACCGAATGGGGAAGGTACGTCATGAAGGGCTTCGTCTTCCACGGCCCCGGACAGTTCTGCTGGGACACCGTCCCTGATCCCGGCATCGAGGACGCCACCGACGTGATCGTGCGCGTCGACGCCGTCACCATCTGCGGAACCGACCTGCACATCCTCAAGGGCGACGTGCCTGAGGTGCGCCCCGGCACCGTTCTCGGCCACGAGGCTGTCGGCGAGGTTGTGGAAGCGGGCTCCGACATGCGCGCCGTACGGCCAGGGGACCGGGTCCTGGTCGCGTGCCGCACCACCTGCGGGCGCTGCGTCTACTGCCGCAAGGCCATATACGGGCAGTGCAGGGGCGGCGGGGGCTGGATCCTCGGCCACCTCACCGACGGCACGCAGGCCGAGTACGCGCGGGTCCCGCACGCCGACCCCTCGGTCCACCCATTGCCCAGCGCACTGGAGGCCAAAGACGCCGTTCTGCCGGCCGACATCTTCCCCACCGCGTACGAGGTGGGCGTGCTCAACGGGCAGCCGCGTCCCGGAGACACCGTCGCGGTCGTCGGAGCGGGCCCGGTCGGACTGGCCGCGCTCGCCACCGCCCGGCTGTTCTCACCCGAGCGCGTCGTCGCCATGGACCTCGCCCCCGCTCGACTGGAGGCGGCGAAGCGGTTCGGGGCCGACGCGGTCGTGGACGCCCTCGAGACACCCGAGCAACTGATCGCCGACCTCACCGACAGACTCGGCGCCGATGTCGTCATCGAGGCGGTCGGCGTGCCCGAGACCTTCGAACCGTGCACCCGCCTGGTGCGGCCCGGCGGCCACGTCGCCAAAGCCGCCGACACCGGCGCCCTCAAGGTGGTGCTCGGCGGGGTCCGCCACGAGGAAGTAGCCGTCCGAGCGACGGGACGAAAGGAAGTGACCAGCCATGTCTGACCCGTTCCCGAAGAGCGTGACAGAGGGCTCACCCACCGGTGACCTCGGACGTCGGATCGCCGTACGGCGTACGGCACTTGGTCTGTCCCGGGAGGAGACTGCCGACCGGGCGGCCGTAGCGGGGAGTTACCTCCAGTACCTGGAGGAGTTTCCCGGTGCCGCTCCCGGCCGCAGTGTTCTGCTCAGGCTCGCCGAGGTCCTGCAGACCACCGTGACCGGTCTCGCCGGAGGCACCGGCGACCAGACGCCCGGTGCGGGGCGGGCAGGCGCCGAGCCGGTGTTCACCGAGCTGACCGTCCAGGAGTGCCGCGAGCTGCTGTCGACGCACGGGGTGGGCAGGGTCGCGGTAACCACCGATTCGGGGCCCGTCATCGTCCCCGTCAACTACAGCGTGGTCGACGGTGCGATCGTCTACCGGACTGCTCCCGGCGCGATGCCGTCCCGGGCGGCTGGCTGCCAGGTGACCTTCGAGATCGACCGAATCGACGACGCCTTCGCGGAAGGCTGGAGTGTGCTGGCACTCGGCCGGGCGCGGACCGTGACCGACGTGGACGACGTGCGACGGCTGACGGAACAGGCGTTCAGCACGCCGTGGGCCGGTGGCGGGCGCGAGGAATGGGTCCGCATCGACGCGCTGAGCCTCACCGGACGCCGTATCACCACGCGACAGGGGACGTTCTCCGACGCGAGCGGGTCAGATGGCCCCTCGCCCGCTGACCCTCCAGCGCGAAACATGGAGTGACAGCCATACACAGACCTGGCGGGAGGCGGACTGGCTGATGTATTCGAACGACGGATTTCGCGAACTGGAACGACACGAGTGCCTGCGCCGCCTGGGCCAGGCACCCGTGGGCCGCATCGTGCACACCCGTCAGGCCCTGCCCGCCGTGCTGCCCGTGAACTTCTCGCTGGACCGTGACGGCGCGGTGCTCCTGTGCACCTCCGCTGCCTCGGAGCTGGTGCGCGCGATCGACGGCTCGGTGGTCGCCTTCGAGGCCGACGAGGTCGATGCCCTCGCGCACTCCGGCTGGAGCGTCGTCGTCACCGGGTCGGCCACCGTGGTGACCGACCCGGCCGAGCACGAACGCCTGACCCGAACCGGCCCGTCCTCGTGGGTGCCCTCGCCCCAGGAGGTCTTCGTCCGCGTAGAGCCCGAGTGGGTGACGGGACGTGAACTCGTCCGTGGGCGTTCGATGTACGGGGTGGATCTCACTGGATCAGCCTGATGGCCGGCGCTCGATCCTCCGGAGGCTTACCCACGAGCCCTTTGCCCCGGTGACGGGCACTTGGGGCAATCCGACGCTCAAGACGCGGTGTGCCTAGGGCCCGACGCTGCCTCCGAAGATGCGGTCGTCTCCTGTGACACGGGTAGGTCGCCATGGGCGTTCGGGCTGGGCCACATTCCGGGCGGCGCTTCTGCCCTCGCCGGTATCGGTTTCCCCGTCGGTGAGCCCACGTGCGTCAGATCTCCCCCTCTCTTCGTCCGCGAGAGGACGACACCTGGACCGTACGGCCCCACGCGAAGGGGCCGTACGGCGTGTCGGCAGGTTCCCGTGGCCCCTGAACCGGTCCGTCCGCGCAGGACGAGCATCGCTGGCGGAGCCGTTGTGCGCATGGGCGGCCCCTTCCCGCCGAACACGGTGAGCATCCAACAGCCAGAAGGGAAAAGGGACATGACCTTCCATCATGTGGTCGTCGGAGTGGACGGTTCTTTGATCTCGGTCAGGGCGCTGGACTGGGCCGCGGACGAAGCCGCGCGCCGGGGCGTCGAACTGCGTGTCGTGTATGCCGTGCCCGACACCGATAAATCCGGGCCGGTCCTGGCGTCGGCGGTCACTCGTCTCACCGCACGTCACCCCGAACTGTCGGTGGTGACCAAGGGTGCGGTCGGTGGCCCGGTGCGTACCCTCGTGCGGGAGAGCGAGGGCGCGGACCTCACCGTCGTGGGGACCCGGGGCATGGGCGGTATCGCCGGCCTGCTGTTCGGCTCGGTGAGCCTGCGCCTGGCCGCGCAGGTGCGCGGTCCGGTGCTTGTCGTCCGCGGCGACCACCGGTGCGACGACGGCGGGCCCGTGCTGCTCGGCCTGGAGGGCGATGACGACGAGGACGCGGCCCTCTACGCCTTCCAGGAGGCCGAGCGCCGTGGTGTTCCGCTGTCCGTCCTGCACTCCTGGACTCACCGGCACGTCACCCCCGAACTGCCCTCACTGCTCCCGGCGATGAGCCCGGGCCAGGAGCAACTCGCCCAGCAGGGACGGGCAGAGGACTCCGTCACGCGCTTCAGCCTGGCCCGGCTGAGCGAGCGACACCCCGTCGTCCGGGTCGAGAACCGTACCGTCCGCACCGGGCCCGCGCACGCCCTGCTGGAGGCCACGCGCGACTGCGCCCTCGTGGTCGTCGGCGCGCACCACCGCACCCATCGGTTCGGTCCGCGGCTGGGTCCGGTGGCGAACACCCTGTTGCACCGCTCCCACTGCCCCGTCGCGGTGGTGCCCACCGCCAAGTGACCCGGCAGACAGGGCCGTTCGGGCCTTCGACCAAGGACCTGCAGCCCCTCCGGCGACGCTGCCCACCGCGAGACATTGAGGGCGCAAACGGGAGTCGGCGAATCCCAAGCATCGTTCCCTCGAAAGGGATGAGCATCATGGCAGTCCAAAACCACCCCCAACACCACCTGCGATTCCGCTTCCCGTCCCTCCACAGGACCGGAACGGAACAGGCGGCTGCTACGACGACGACCACGGGGCGTGCTTATGTGTTCGCGTCTCTGCGTCTGGCCATTGGGTTCGTCTTCCTGTGGGCATTTCTGGACAAGACGTTCGGTTTCGGTTATGCGACTCCGTCCGGTAAGGGCTGGGTTGATGGTGGTTCGCCCACGAAGGGTTTTTTGAGTTCGGTGGCGGCTGGTCCGATGGAGTCGACGTTCCATGGCTGGGCCGGTGCGGGCTGGGCGGACTGGCTGTTCATGCTGGGTCTGCTGGGTGTGGGTGTTGCGCTGCTTGCCGGTGTCGCGCTGCGGCTGGCTGCGGTCGCGGGTACGGCGATGATGGGGTTGATGTGGGTGGCCGAGTGGCCGCCTGCGAAGCATCTGTCCGACGGGACGCTGAGTATGTCGTCCAACCCGTTCGCGGACTACCACCTGATCTACGCGGTCGTTCTGATCGCTCTCGCGGTGGCGGGTGCCGGTGTCACCTGGGGTCTCGGCAAGCTCTGGGCCACACTGCCCGTCGTCCGCGACCACACCTGGCTGCGCTGACCACGGGGAGACGGCGGGCTCTCGCGAGGGGGCCTGCCCTCCGGCGCCCATTGGGCCGATCGGTCCCTATCGGGGACCTGCGGCCCCTGCTGCGGGAACCCCTACGCCACGAAGCTGGAACCACATTCTGTTGAGGAGGACGAACCATGGTCCGCAGTGTTGTCGCAGGTCTCGATGGTTCACCAGAGAGCCGCGCCGCCGCCGAGTGGGCGGCCCGCGAGGCGGAACTGCGTGGTCTGCCGCTGAAGATCGTCCATGTCTGGGTGCCCGCCCCGGACCCGTTGGCGCAGGCCCCGCTGATGGGCGCCGAGACGCAGCAGCAGTGGAGCGAGCGGATTCCGCGTGAGGCGGGCGAGGATCTGCGCCGGCGTCACCCCGGCGTGGACGTGACCGTGGAACGAGTGTCCGGAGCGCCCTCGGACGCCCTGGTGAAGGCCGCGAAGGACGCCGAACTCCTGGTCCTCGGCTCCCGCGGCCTGAGCGGTGTCGGCGGCTTCCTCGTCGGTTCCGTCGGTCTCTCCGTCGTAGCGCGTGCCGAACTGCCCGTGGTCCTGGTCCGGGCCGACGAACGGGCTCCCGACGAGGATCAGGCTCCCCCCGCGTCCGCCGCCCCGAACCGGCCCGTGGTCCTCGGCCTCGACGCCGACGCACCTGCCGACAGGGTGATCGAGTTCGCCTTCACCGAGGCCGCCAGGCGCGGCACCGGCCTGCGAGTCGTCTACGGCTGGAACCTTCCGCCGTACTACGGCTACGGCTTCGCGCTGGACGCGGGCCTGCACGACGAACTCTCCCGCGAGGAGACCGACTCCCTCACCGAGGCCCTGCGCCCCTGGCGGCAGAAGCACCCCGACACCGAGGTCGTCCTGGAGCCGCGTGTCGGCAGCGCCGCCGACCACCTGGTGGACGCCTCCCGGGAGGCGTCTCTCGTCGTCATCGGCCGCCGAATCCGCCGCGGTGCGCTCGGTGCCCACATCGGCCCCGTCGCACACGGCGTCCTGCACCACTCCACCGCCCCCGTGGCCGTCGTCGCACACGACTGACCCACCCCCGTCCGCCTGAGGAGCAGTAGTCATGAAGGCAGCCGTTGTACGAGCGTTCGGTGAGCCACTCTTGATAGAGGAGCGTCCCGACCCCGAGCCCGGCCCCGGGCAGGTGCGCGTTCGAGTCGAGGCGTCCGGGCTGTGCCACACCGACATCCACGCCGCGCACGGCGACTGGCACGTCAGGCCGAACCCGCCGTTCGTGCCCGGCCACGAGGGCGTCGGCCTCGTGGAGAAGCTCGGCGACGGCGTCACCCACTTGAGCATCGGCCAGCGCGTCGCCGTGCCGTGGCTCGGCAAGGCCTGTGGCCGGTGCGAGCACTGCCTGTCGGGCTGGGAGACGCTGTGCGAGCAGCAGATCAACACCGGCTACGGCTGCGACGGCGGCTACGCCGAGAAGATGCTGGCCTGGGCCGACTTCGCCCAGCCGGTGCCCGACGGCGTCAGCGCGATCGACGCGGCTCCGCTGACCTGCGCGGGCGTCACGACCTACAAGGCCCTCAAGGTGGCCGGCGTGCGGCCCTCCCAGCTCGTCGCGATCTCCGGGGTCGGCGGGCTCGGACACCTGGCGGTGCAGTACGCGAAGATCGCGGGGGCGACGGTCGCGGCGATCGACGTCACCGACGAGAAGCTGGAACTCGCCACCGCGCTCGGCGCCGACCTCGTCATCGACGCCCGCAAGGACGACGTAGGAGAGGTTCTCAAGCGGCACGGCGGCGCACACGCGGCGATCGCCCTGGCCGTGAACGAGACCGCGTTCGCCGCCGTCAACTCCGGTCTGCGACGTGGCGGCAAGCTCGTCATGGTCGCCCTGCCCGCGCACGGCACGATCCAGGTCCCGATATTCGACACCGTCCTGAACGGCACCTCGGTGATCGGCTCGATCGTCGGCACCCGGCAGGACCTCGCCGAGGTCTTCCAGCTGCACGCCGCAGGACAGACCAAGGTCATCTCCGAGACCCGCCCGCTGGACTCCGTCAACGAGTCCATCGAGGATGTGCTGCGCGGCGACGTCAAGGCCCGCATCGTGTTCGACCTTCTCGGTACCGGACGGTGAGCGCGATGACACTCCCGATCGTCGTGGGCGTCGACGGCTCCGAGCCCAGCCTGCGTGCCGTCGACTGGGCGTCCGACGAGGCCACCCTGCGCGGGATGCCGCTGCGGCTGGTGTACGCCTCGCTGTGGGAGCGCTACGAGGGCACCTCGATCGCCGAGGACCTCGCCAAGCCCGACGAGCAGGTGATGGCCGAGGACGTCGTCGACAATGCCGCCCGCCGGGCACGTCGGCGCCACCCCCAACTCGACGTGCGTGTCGAGGTGTTGGCGGAGGAACCCGAGTACGCGTTGGTGCGGGAGAGCCGCAGCGCCTCGATGCTGGTGACCGGCACCCGTGGCCGCAGCGGCCTCGCCGAGGCGCTGCTCGGTTCCGTGAGCCTGATCGTCGCCGGGCACGCGCAGTGCCCGATGGTCGTCGTGCGCGGCAACCACGACAACCAGGCTCAGGCCGGCACGCACGGTCGTGTCGTCGTGGGCGTCGGGGACAAGCCGGCGGGCTCGGCTGCGGTGCGCTTTGCTTTCGAGGAGGCACGACGGCGTGGGGTGCGGCTGGAGGCCGTACGGGCCTGGCGCTGGCCCGCGCACGAGACCACCGACCATCCGCTGATGGCAGGCGAACCCGCCCGGCTGCACCAGCAGCAGGCGGTGGATGCGCTGGACGCGGCGCTTCGGGACGCCCCCGACGATGTCGAAGCGAGCCGCCGCACCGTCGAGGGCCACACCCGGACCGTCCTCGTGGACGCGTCCCGGGATGCCGACCTCCTGGTCGTCGGAGCGAAGCGCCGCCCCGGCCACTTCGGGCTCCAACTGGGCCGGGTGGCACACGGAGTGCTGCACCACTCCACCTGCCCGGTCGCCGTCGTGCCCGAAAAGGGATGAGCGCGATCGTGTCCGGCTCCAGCTGTTGACGCAGTAGTTCCGCCTCCACCGCCCGTTGACCCGTAGATGACTTCCGGAGCCTCCGATGTCCAAGGCGAAACACCACGACTCGACCGTGCGTTCCGACCTCTCCGACGAAGAGGTGCGCACGCTGGACGCCCACTGGCGGGCCGCCAACTACCTTGCCGCAGGCCAGATCTACCTGATGACGAACGCCCTGCTTACCGAGCCCCTCCGCCCCGAACACATCAAGCCGCGACTGCTGGGCCACTGGGGTACCTCGCCCGGTCTCAACCTCGTGTACACCCACCTCAACCGGGTGATCAAGGCACGTGACCTGGACGCGCTGTGCGTGTGGGGCCCCGGGCACGGCGGGCCGTCCGTGCTCGCCAACTCCTGGCTGGAAGGCAGCTACAGCGAGACCTACCCGGACGTGTCCCGCGACGGGGCGGGTATGGAGCGGCTCTTCAAGCAGTTCTCCTTCCCCGGCGGGGTGCCCAGCCATGTGGCGCCGGAGACACCCGGATCGATCCACGAGGGCGGTGAACTCGGCTACTCCCTCGCGCACGCCTACGGCGCCGCCTTCGACAATCCAAACCTCCTTGTCGCCTGCGTCATCGGTGACGGCGAGGCCGAGACCGGCCCGCTCGCCGCCGCCTGGCACTCCAACAAGTTCCTCGACCCGCTCCAGGACGGCGCCGTCCTGCCGATCCTGCACCTCAACGGCTACAAGATCGCCAACCCGACCGTCCTGTCCCGCCTCCCCGAGGCCGAACTCGACGAACTGCTGCGCGGCTACGGCCACGAGCCGATCCATGTCACCGGCGACGACCCGCTCACGGTGCACCGTGCCATGGCCGCCGCGTTCGACGACGCCCTGGACCGCATCGCCCTGATGCAGCGCACTGCCCGGGAGGACGGCGTCACCGAGCGCGTGCACTGGCCGATGATCGTGCTCCGTACGCCCAAGGGCTGGACCGGACCCGCCGAGGTCGACGGTGTCCCGGTCGAGGGCACCTGGCGCGCCCACCAGGTCCCGCTGGCCGAGGTGCGCGAAAACCCAGAGCATCTACGGCAGTTGGAGGCATGGCTGCGGTCGTACCAGCCGGAGAAGCTGTTCGACGCCCAAGGTCGGCCCGTCGCGGACGTCCTCGCCTGTCTGCCCGAAGGCACCAAGCGCCTCGGCTCCAGCCCGTACGCCAACGGCGGTCTCCTCGTCCGGGACCTGCCGATCCCGTCCCTTGACCGGTTCGCGGTCCCCGTCGACAAGCCGGGGACGACCCTGCACGAGCCCACCCGCGTCCTCGGCGACCTCCTCGAACAGGTCATGGAGGACACCTCGACGAGCCGCGACTTCCGCCTCGTCGGCCCCGACGAGACCGCCTCCAACCGACTACAGGCCGTCTTCGGCGCCAGCGGCAAGGCATGGCAGGCCGAACTCCTGCCGGTCGACGAGCACTTGGAACGGCACGGCCGCGTGATGGAGATCCTCTCCGAACACACCTGCCAGGGCTGGCTGGAGGGCTACCTCCTCACCGGCCGGCACGGACTGTTCTCCTGCTACGAGGCGTTCGTGCACATCGTCGACTCGATGGTCAACCAGCACATCAAGTGGCTCAAGACATCGCGGGAGTTGGCGTGGCGGGCACCCATCGCCTCCCTCAACTACCTTCTGACGTCGCACGTCTGGCGCCAGGACCACAACGGCTTCTCGCACCAGGACCCCGGCTTCGTCGACCACGTCCTCAACAAGAGCCCCGAGGTCGTCCGCGTCTACCTCCCGCCGGACGCCAACACCCTTCTCTCCGTGGCCGATCACGTCCTGCGCAGCCGCGACTACGTCAACGTCGTCGTCGCCGGCAAGCAGCCCTGCTTCGACTGGCTCTCCTTGGACCAGGCCCGCGCCCACTGCGCACGCGGCGCCGGGATCTGGGAGTGGGCCGGCACCGAGAACGGAGGCGAACCCGACGTCGTGCTGGCCTGCGCCGGTGACGTCCCCACCCAGGAGGTCCTGGCCGCGGCCCAGTTGCTGCGCAGGCACCTGCCCGACCTCGCCGTCCGTGTCGTCAACGTCGTCGACATGACGAGGCTCCTGCCCCGCGACGAACACCCGCACGGGATGCCCGACTTCGAGTACGACGGGCTGTTCACCGCCGGCAGGCCGGTCATCTTCGCCTACCACGGCTACCCGTGGCTCATCCACCGTCTCGCGTACCGCCGTTCCGGTCACGCCAACCTGCACGTGCGCGGCTACAAGGAGTCCGGTACCACGACCACACCGTTCGACATGGTCGTCCGCAACGACCTTGACCGCTACCGCCTGGTCATGGACGTCATCGACCGTGTCCCCGGCCTCGCCGTGCGCGCCGCCGCCGTACGCCAGACCATGGCCGACGCCCGCACCCGCCACCACGCCTGGATCCGCGAACACGGCACCGACCTGCCCGAGGTCGCCGACTGGACCTGGGACGCCTGACCCGCCCCTGCAAATCCCCAGCGCCGCAGAGGAGTTCATCGCCATGACCGTACGCGTCGGCATCAACGGCTTCGGCCGGACAGGCCGCACCTATCTGCGCGCGGCCCTCGACCGCGCCGAGGCGGGCACCCAGGACGTCGAGGTGGTCGCGATCAACGACATCACCTCGCCCGCCACCCTCGCCCATCTCCTGGAGTACGACTCGACGTTCGGCCGCATCGGACGCGAGGTCAGCCACGACGACAGCTCGATCACCGTCGACGGCACGCGGATCGCCGTCAGCGGCGAACGCGACCCGGCCGCCCTGCACTGGTCCGATTACGGCGCCGACATCGTCGTCGAGTCCACGGGCCGCTTCCGCGACCGCGACTCCGCCGCCCTGCACCTGAAGGCGGGCGCCCACGCAGTGCGTGCGTGACCGGTCCGGTATGTGCGCCGAGCCTGGCTGGACGGGTCTTCCGGTCGACGACCAGCAGTCCGACGTCCTTTGTCCTGCACACCAGTGCCGGGCGGGACGCCCGGTTTCCACCACCTCCGCACCAGGACCGTCGTCCGCTCGTCCTCGCCGTCTCTGGCGCCCTACGAGATGCCCTGTGCACTGCCGTCGAGCACCGGCTCGCTGAAGTCGGCCGGCTGTGGGTGGCCGAGCGGGCGGCGGAGGGCGAGGTCTTCGACCCCGAGATCGTCGTGTGGATCCTGAGCGGCTTGGCCGACCTGGCCCGTGCCGTCCGCGAGGGAGACGAGAACCTGTACCGCTGGGTGGCGTGAAAAGGGCACGGCCACCGTAGATCATCTTCCGTTGTGTGGGCAGACGAAGATCAGCCTCGGGACAGGCCGAGCCTCCCTTTGTCCTGGAGCGGTTCACGGGCGAAGGGTGCCGGGTTGGGTGCCCAGTGGCCGCCGGCTCCCGGTCCTTCGGCGCATTGGCAGCCCCGCCGATCCGCCAGAGAATGCCTATTTGGTACGCGACCTCCGGTACTCCTCGACCACCAGGTCGGTCAGCTCGGCCACCGACGTGTCCGACGTGCGCTTGTCGAAGGTGATCTCGCCGTGCTGAAGCAGGTTGACCCGGTCGCAGACCTCGAAGACCTGGGCATAGTTGTGGGCAATGATGATGACGGAGACCTCGCCGCGGGCTTTGAGATCGTTGATCAGGTCGAGAATGAGTGCGCCCTCTTTGGCGCCCATCGCGGCCAGGGGTTCGTCGAGAAGGAGGACCCTGGCCTCGGAATAGACCGAGCGGGCCACGGCGATGGCTTGGCGCTGGCCGCCGGAGAGCTTGGCGACCTCGACATCGACCGAGGGGATGTTCACCCCCATCTCGTTCAGGTGCTCCTGAGCGATCTTGCGCATCGCGCGGTTGTTCAGCAGCCGAGTGGGGCGGATCTTCTCCCGGTTCAGGAACATGTTCTGGTAGACCGTCAGCTCGTTCACCAGCGCCAGGTCCTGGTACACCGCGTCGATACCGAGCGACCGGGCATGGTCGACCGACTTGAGCGTCACCTCCTCGCCGTCCAGGAGAATGCGGCCGGCATCGGCCCGATGGAAGCCGCAGAGGATCTTCAGCAGGGTCGACTTTCCAGCGCCGTTGTCACCGACAAGGGCGAGTACCTCACCCTTGTTCACGCGCAGGTTCACGTCCTGTAGCGCCGTGACCGCGCCGAAGCCCTTGGCCAGGCGCTCCACGGACAGCGCCGGCGTCGGTGTCGAGGTCGGCCCGGTCGTCCCGCTCATCGGCGGCCTGCCCTTCGCAGCCCGGCCAGGTGCACGTTGAGGACCATGGAGAGGATGATCGCCGCACCGAGGATGATGTTGAATGGGTTGGCGTTGACGCCGATGAAGTTCAATCCGTTGCGAAGCTCCGCGAGGACGAGCGCGCCGAGCAGCGCTCCGACGACCGTCCCCGAGCCGCCGGCCAGTGCCGTGCCGCCGATGACCGCGGCGGAGACGGCGGTGAACATCGGGGAAGCGCCGTCCGCACCCGCGGAGGTCGGGTCGATCGAGTCGACGCGGAAGGCTTCGAGGATGCCGGCAAAGGCGCCGAGGGAACTGGTGGCCATGAAGTTGCCGAACTTGATACGGCCGGTCCGGATGCCGGCCTCGCTCGCGCCCAGCGGGTTGCCGCCCGTGGCGATGGTGTACAGGCCCCAGCGGGAACGGGTGAGTACCACGTGGAAGTACGCGACGATGATCAGACACCAGATCAGTTCCGACCAGTCCGACTGCCCGAACCAGCCGCGCACCCCGTGCGCCGCCTCGGGGATCTGCGCCGGATAGGCGTGCGACGTGGTCAGCATGATGCCGAGGATGAAGAAGAGCATGCCCAGCGTGGCGACGAACGACGGTACCTTGAGCACGACCACCACGAAGCCGTTGGTGAGTCCGATGACGGCGCCGGCCAGGATCGAGCCGATGATGGCGACGATCGGGTACGCGCCGTAGTAGTCGATCATGTAGTGCATCAGAAATGGCGACAGCGCGAAGACGGCGCCCACCGACAGATCGATCTCCCCGCTGACCAGCAGCAGCACCATGCCCGCCGCGATGATCGCGTACGGCGCCGTCTGCTGGGAGAGGTTGACCAGGTTGCTGCGGGCCAGGAAGTCCGAGTTGTTGGACCAGAAGTACAGCAGCAGGGCCACCGCGATGATCAAGATGGTGGCCTCGCGGCGGACGACGAACGTCTCGAAGGCGAGGCGCAGTGGACCGTGCCGCCTCACCTGTGGGGTCCCGGCGGTGGTCTTCCCGCCGGTCGCGTCCTGGACGGCCGGCTCGCTCATGCGTGTCCAATGGCGCCGGAGCGCTTGATCAGCTGCTGCTTGGTGCTGGAGCCCTCGTACCGGGTCTTCGTCTGCAGATACGGATCGACGTTGTCCTTGGTCACGAAGAGCAGGCCTGTGTCGGTCACGCTGGGGATCACCAAGCCGCCGGACAGTTTGTACATCCACAGGTACAGCACGGTCAGGAAGCCCTGCAGATAGGGCTGTTGGTCGATGGTGAAGTCGAGGTCGCCCGCTTTGATCGCGGTGAGGGTGTTCGGGTTCAGGTCGAAGCCGCCCGCGACCACGCCCTTCTTCTTGAGGCCGTACTTCTTCACGACCTTCCCGACGCTCTCCGTCGAGCCCGCGTCGACCGCGAAGAGGCCCTTGAGGTCCTTGTGTCCGCTGGCGTACGCGTCGATGGCCGACAGTTCCTGAGGAAGCTCCGCGCCGCTGGCGACCGACTTGAAGTTGATCGACTTGCCGGATGCCTTGATCGCGTCAGTGGCCCCGTCGATGCGAGGCTGGATGTTGAGGGCGCCCGGGGTGGCGATGAACCCGACCGCGTCCCCGCCGGAAGGCATCACCGAGGCGATACGGCGGCCCAGCTCGACCCCGGACTGGTAGAGGTCCTGGCCGATGTAACAGAGTCGGCTCGTCCCCGGATCCCCCTTCGCGCCGTCCGCGTTGTACGAGACGGTCGGGATTCCCGCGTCGAGGGCTTTGGCGACGGGGGATTCGAAGGCGTTCTTGTCGACGACCGCCACGGCGATGCCGTCGGCCTTCGCGGAGACGGCCGAGGACATGGTGCTGACCATTTCCGGGACGCTCGAGTCCTTCGAGCCGGTCCATTGGAACGAGGCGCCCAGGAGCGCGCAGGCGTCCGCCGCGCCGTACTGCGTCGGAGTGAAGAACGGGTTCGTCGTCACGTGGTTGATGAACACGAACCGCCACTTCGGTGTCTTCGGGAAATCGCCGACACCGCCGCCAGGTTTGTTGTCGTTGCTCTTGTTGTCGGCTGAGCAGGCGGACAGTAATGCAGCTGCGGCGGCCGAGGCGCTCACCATTCCGGCACCGCTCAACAGTCGCCGCCTGGCCAGCCCGTTCAGACTGAGCGTGTCGACGGCTTCTTCCACTTGCGGATCGATCTTCTTCATGATCACTCCGGCGCGTTCGGTCGATGTCGCTCGATATTTCGAACGGCGTTCGGCGCGTTTGGTGGGGGTGAACGTAGAACTGGCCTGTTAGGTCGTCAAGGCTCAGAGCTGACTACGGTTTTGCCGACACTCGTACGTGGGTTGCCCGCCCACCCGGCCGCAGTACCGGACACGGTGCATGTGCCCGGCTGGGTGTAGTCGTCCGCTCGTACGGCGTCCCCGGCGATCGGCGTGTCGCGGTCGTAGCCGTCGGAGAAGGAGGAGCGGAAGGCCGTGGGGCAGGCGCGGAGCGGTCCCGGGCGTGGTGTGGGCATCGAAGCCCGCCTGCGAGAGTTGCTGAAGGGCGGGCACATTCGCGACCGTGCCCGTCACCTGCTCGGGACTGAGCGCCGCGCGCCGGACCGTGAAGGTGTCGATCGCGCCCTTCGGGAGCGGATCCTGGTAGAAGGACTGGCCGATGTAGCCGGCGCTGGTTGCCGAATCGCCGAACAGGCCCTCGGTGTTGATGGCCATCGCGGCGGAGGAGACAGCCACGTTGCGGAGGTCGGTGGTGCCCCGCTGGGCGCTGGTGCGCGGAGGGTGAGGGGTCCCCGCCAGTCGTCGGCGGCCGGGGCGCGTAGCCGGAGACCCGGGCCTCGGCGCCTCCTCCGCCGGTCACTGCAGCGCACAGGACGCCGCCGTTGGACTGAGTGGTGAAGCGGTACGTCGTGGTGTCACCGCCTAGGTCGAAGATCCGTTGCCAAGAGACTTGTCGCCGCTCCACCGCACCCGGGCGGAGACCGTCAAGTCGGCGGCCCCGTGCAGCAGTTCGCGTAGCAGGCCGACGTACGCGCCGTCGGAGGCGGGTGCACCGCCGGGCAGGGCGAGTGCCCTGGCGGCGTCGGAGTCGGTGACGGGCCGCGCGGAGGAGCTGTTCACCAGGGTTGCCGTCAGTCCGTTGCCGGAGCTTGTCGGTGGTCAGGCCGGAGGCGGGGTCGTCCTGGCCGTAGAGGTAGTGAGCGGCGGCCGGCGGCAGGCCGACTGCCTGAGCGGGTGCGGCTGGGTAGGGCGAGCGCGCCCGCGCCGGGCCCAGCACCACCGCGAGCGCGGCTCGGCGGGGGTGGATCGGTCTGTGGATGACATGGATCGCGTCCTCAATCCTCGATGTCGAAGGGCGTGGGCATGCATTGAACCGATTCGATCACTGGGCCGGAGTGGCGAGCGGCCCATCAGCGGGCAGGGGAGTGGTTCCTTGCTTTCCGGGGACGAGCTCACGGCTGTCGGCGGGACCAAATCATCGAACCGGTTCGCGAAGCTAGCATCGCAGGGCCTGACCAGCAATCCTTCCAACACAGGCTTCTCCTGGGCCCATTTCTGCGTCGAAGAGGTCTCTCGCGAGGTGTTGACAGGCGTACGAGCAGTTCCTACCTTCGCTTCACGCGAACCGGTTCGACGATCGGGTCGCCGCCCTCGAACCGGTTCGATTCAGGAGGCCTCATGAACATCGGTGAGATCGCCCGCCGGGCCGGTGTCTCGCGCAGCACCGTGTCCTACGCGCTGAGCGGCAAACGGCCGGTCTCGGACGACACGCGCCGCAGGATCCAGGAGGTCATCGACGAGCTGGGCTACCGCCCCAACGCCAGCGCCCGCGCCCTCGCCAACGGCCGCACCAGCACCATTGGCCTGGTCTTCCCCCCGGCCGGCAACCACTACACCGGGATGCAGCTGGACTTCATCGGCAGCGTGGTGGAGGCCGCCGCAGCCCACGACTACGACGTCCTGCTCTCCCCGAGCGGTGTGGACAGCGACCGGTCCTTCCAGCGGCTGCTGGGGGAGCGGCGGGTCGACGGCGCCATCCTCATGGAGATCAGGCTGGAGGACGACCGGGTCGACCACCTGGCCGACCTCGGCCTCCCCTCCGTCGCCATCGGCCGCACCGCCCACCCGGAGGGCGGCTGGTGGGTGGGCCTGGACCACACCGCGCTCGCGGCGGCCTGCGTCCACCACCTGGCGGACCTCGGCCACCGCCGGATCGCCTTCGTCAACCGTCCCCAGCAACTGCTGCGGGCCGGATACGAGTCCGCCCACCGCGGTCTGGACGGCTTCACCAAAGCCGCCGCCGAACGCGGCCTGACCGTACGCACCTACTGCTGCGGGGACGACGCCGCCTCGGGCCAGGCCTGCCTGGAGCAGATCCTGCACGATGACCCTGCCACCACCGGCCTCGTCACCCTGAACGAGGCCGCCCTCGGGGGCCTGTACCGGGGCCTAGCCCAAGCCGGCCGCCATGTGCCGCGCGACTTCTCCGTCACCGGGGTGGTGGCAGCTCGCTGGGCGGAGACAATGACCCCGCGGCTCACAGCGGCCGACGTACCGGCCGAGGAGATGGGCCGGCGCGCCGTCGACCTGCTCGTGGAACGGCTCGACCACCCCGACGCACCGCCCCGCCATCACCTCCTCGCGCCCCCGATCTCCCTGCGAGCCAGCACCGGACCCGTCACGGCTCCCTGAGCGCCCCTCGCGGCCAACCCCGTATACCCACCTCACCCGCCGATCGCCCGACTGCTCAGCGGTGCTGTTCGGCGTGCCCGACTCCCCTCGCAACCCCATGCCTCGGCACCCGCATGCCCAGAACAAAGGAGCTCCCGCCATGAACAGGTCCTCCAGACACCGCCGGCTGACCGCCACCGTCCTCACCGCGCTCGCCGTCACCGTCACGGCCACCGCCTGCTCCTCCGGCTCCGGCAGCACCGACACCAAGGACGCCGGCAGCGGCACCTACACCATCTGGGACCCCTACCCGCAGTTCGATCAGAGCTCGGCCTGGGTGAAGCTGCTCGACCAGTGCGGCACCAAGGCCGGCGTCAAGGTCAAGCGCACCGGCTTCGACACCAGCGACCTGGGCAACAAGACACTGCTGGCCGCGCAGCAGGGCAACTCGCCGGACGTCCTCATCGTCGACAACCCGGTGGTGTCGACGCTGGCCGAGGCGGGCGTGCTCACCACCACCGACGACAACAAGCTGGACACCTCGAAGGTCGACCCCAACCTGCTCGCGGCCGGCCAGTCCGGCGGCAAGACCTACGGCACGCCGATCGGCGCCAACACCCTGGCCCTCTACTACAACAAGGACGTACTGAAGAAGGCCGGCGTGGACATCGCCTCGGTCAAGGACTGGAACACGCTGACGGCGGCCCTGGCCAAGGTCAAGAAGGCCGGCAAGAAGGGCATCACCTTCTCCGCGATCGGCACCGAGGAGGGCAGCTTCCAGTTCCTGCCGTGGTTCTGGGGCTCAGGCGCGAAACTGACCGCACTCGACTCCGCCCAGGCCGTGTCGGCGCTCTCGCTGTGGAAGGGCTGGCTGAAGCAGGGCTACGCCCCCAACTCGGTCCTCAACAACACCCAGACCACCAGCTGGCAGGAGTTCGCCACCGGCGACTACGCGTTCAGCGAGAACGGCACCTGGCAGCTCGCGAACGCGAAGAAGGCCGGCTTCGACTACGGGGTGCTGCCCATCCCCGGCGCCACCGGCGGCAACGCCGCGGCCCCGACCGGCGGCGAGTTCGTGACCATCCCGGTCCAGAAGGACACCGCCCGCTACGCCACCTCACAGAAGCTGGCCAGCTGCCTGACCAGCACCGCCAACCTCTACACCACCGACACCACCCTGTCCTACGTGGCCCCGACCGGCGAGGTCCAGGACAAGCAGGCGGCCGCGAACGCCGAGCTGAAGCCGTGGGTCGCCGCCGTCAAGGCCGCCAAGGGCCGCACCAGTGACGACCTGGGCACCAAGTACCCCAAGATCTCCGAGCAGATGTGGAAGGCCGTCCAGTCCGCCCTCAGCGGATCCACGTCGCCCAAGGACGCGCTGTCCACGGCGCAGGCCGCGGCCAAGTGACGTGAGTCCGATGAAGCAGACAACCCGTCCGCCGGACCAGCGGTCCCCGGGCGTCCCGAAAGGGGCGGCCATTGCCGCCCCACCCCCGGCCCGCAGCCGCAAGCGCCGCCCGACCGCCTCCACCCAGTGGGCCGCCTGGGGATTCCTCGCCCCAGTGACTGTCTATCTCGGCCTTTTCTACGCCTACCCGCTCTACCGCAACCTCGACCTGAGCCTGCGCAACTACACCGTCCGCTCCTTCGTCCAGGGCGACGCGCCGTTCACGGGACTGGCGAACTACCGCACCGTCTTCGCCAACCCGACCTTCGCCCCCGCCCTGCTGCACACCGCCGTCTTCACCGCCGTCTGCCTGTTCTTCCAGTACGCCATCGGGCTCGCCCTCGCCGTCTTCTTCAACCAGAACTTCCGGCTCTCGGCCACCCTGCGGGCCCTGTTCCTCGTCCCGTGGCTCCTGCCACTGATCGTGTCCGCCTCCACCTGGTCGTGGATGCTCAACAGCGACTCCGGCGTCGTCAACGCCACCCTGCACGTCCTCGGTATCGGCCCTGTGAACTGGCTTACCTCGCCGTCCTGGTCGCTGGCCTCGGTGATCATCGCGAACATCTGGATCGGGGTCCCGTTCAACCTCGTCGTGCTCTACAGCGGACTGCAGTCCATCCCGGCCGGTCTGTACGAGGCCGCCGCCCTCGACGGGGCGGGCACCTGGCGGCGCTTTTGGAGCATCACCTTCCCGCTGCTGCGCCCGGTCTCAGCGATCACCCTGCTCCTCGGCCTGGTCTACACACTCAAGGTCTTCGACATCATCTGGATCATGACCAAGGGCGGCCCGGCGGACTCCTCCACCACCTTCGCCACCTGGTCCTACCAGCTCGGCTTCGGCAACCTGCTGCCGGCCTTCGGCCCGGGCGCGGCCGTCGGCAACCTGCTCGTGGTCGTCGCGCTGGTCTTCGGCCTGGTCTATGTCCGGGTGCAGAGAAAGCAGGCCCTGTCATGAAGACGCGGTGGAAGACGGCCGTCGGCGCCCTGCTGACCGCGATCATGCTCTTCCCGGTCTACTGGATGGTCAACGTCTCCCTCACCCGCGACCAGGACATGCGCAAGAGCCCACCGGATCTGTTGCCCCTGCATGGCACCCTGGCCGGCTACCGCACCGTCCTCGACGAGCAACTGCCCTACCTCGGCACCAGCTTCGTCACCGGCCTTGGCACCGTCGTACTGACGGTGACCCTGTCCGCCCCCGCCGGTTACGCGCTGGCCAAACTGCGCCCCCGCGGCGGCGGCATCCTGAGCTTCGTCCTGCTGGCCGCCCAGATGATCCCCGGCATCATCATGGCGATGGGCTTCTACGCCATCTACCTCCAGCTCGGACTGCTCCGGTCCGTCCCCGGCCTGATCGTCGCAGACTCCACCCTGGCCGTCCCCTTCGCCGTCCTGATCTTCACGGCGTTCATGTCCGGCATCCCGGGCGAACTGCTCCAGGCCGCACAGGTGGACGGAGCACAGGCCCTGCGCACCTTCTGGTCCGTAGTGCTGCCGATGAGCCGCAACGCCGTGGTCACCGTGTCCCTGTTCGCCTTCCTGTGGTCCTGGTCCGATTTCGTCTTCGCCAGCACCCTCGTCAACGGCGGCCCCCACGAACCGATCACCCTCGGCATCTACCACTACATCGGCAACAACAACCAGCAGTGGAACGCCATCATGGCCACCGCCGTCGTGGCCTCGCTGCCCGCCGCGGTGATCCTCGTCCTCGCCCAGCGCTACGTCGCAGCCGGCGTCGCCGCCGGCGCCGTCAAGGACTGATTCCCACAGTTCCGGCACGTCGGCCGACCCCGTCACGCCACGGCCGGCCGACGTTCCCCGCTCCAGAAACGAGTCACGCCACCATGACCGCCGCCCCGTCCGGCCCGGCCTTCTCCGTCCACGACATCCCGTTCAGCACCTACGGATCCTGGTTCGACATCTCGCCCGTAATCGCGGAGAAGACCTACGCCGACGACCTCCACCTCGTCTCGCACCAGAACGGTATGCACGCCGTCCTGCGCCTGATCCCCCTCGACGAGGCGACGGGCGACCGTGTCGAGACCCGCGTCGAGGCGAGTCCGGGCCTGCTCAGCTGGAGCGGCGCGGGCGGCCGGATCGACCTCGCCTACGCGTCGCCGGACACCCTGCGTCTGAGGGGGAGCGGCCTCGGCATCGGTGTCTTCGCCGCCGCACAGACGCTGACCCCGTTCAGCGGCATGTACTTCTTCCACGACCTGGCCGCGGACGCGCACGTGTTCACGTCGTACGAGACCGGCCGCCGCTACCGCGTCACCGTGCTGGCCGGCACCCCGGCCGAGGCGGTCGGCGCCCAGACCCTGGGCAGCGCCGACCGCGGTCTCACCGTGGCCGTGGAGGCCGACGGCACCTGGGAGATCGCGATCGAGGAACTGGACTCCTCCCGGCCGCCATACGCGTCCTCGGGGCCATTCGACGCGGTGGTCGCGTCTGCGCGGGAATCCTTCGCGGACTTCGTCGACGCGGTGGCCCCCTGGCGTTCGCCGGCCACTCCGGCCGCCGAACTCGCCGCCTACGTCCTCTGGTCGGCGACGGTGCGGCCGACCGGCCTGGTCACCCGCCCCGCCGTGCTGATGTCCAAGCACTGGATGGACAAGGTCTGGAGCTGGGACCACTGCTTCAACGCCCTCGCGCTCGCACCCGGTTGCCCGGACGTGGCCCTGGACCAGTTCGCCCTGCCCTTCGACCACCAGGACGCCGACGGCGCACTGCCCGACTCCGTCACCCACTCCGAGGTCCTGTACAACTTCGTCAAGCCACCCATCCACGGTTGGGCCTTCGGCCACCTGCGCCGACGGTTGCCGAAACCGCTCAGCCGGACCGAACTCGCCGTCGTCTACGCCCGGTTGGAGCGCTGGACGGACTTCTGGCTGACCGCCCGAAGAACCCCCGGCGCCCGACTTCCCCACTACCAGCACGGCAACGACAGCGGCTGGGACAACGCCACCACCTTCGACCCCGAGCGGGTCGTCGTCACCGCCGACCTCAGCGCCTTCCTGATTCTCCAGATGTACGAACTCGCCGGTCTCGCAGCGGAGTTGGGGATCCCGGACGACGTGCGGCGGTGGACCGCCGCTGCCGAGGACACGCGGACGGCGCTGTTCGACCAACTCTGGACCGGTGACGGATTCGTCGTCCGGTCGGTGGCCGGCTCGGACACCTGGAGCAGCGCCAGTCTCCTCGACCTGATGCCCGTCGTGCTTGGCGAGCACCTGCCTCCCGAGGTCGGCAGCGTCCTCGCCGACCGCATCAAAGCCCATCTGACACCGCACGGCCTCGCCACCGAACTGCCCACCTCGCCGCACTACCGTGCCGACGGCTACTGGCGCGGCCCGATCTGGGCCCCCGCCACCGTCCTCGTCGAGGACGGACTGCGCCGCCTCGGCCACGACCGGCTGGCCGACGACATCAGCGCCCGCTTCCGGACCCTGTGCGAGACCCACGGCTTCGCAGAGAACTTCGACGCCCTCTCCGGAACGGGCCTGCGCGACCGCGCCTACACCTGGACCGCCAGCAGCTACCTCCTGCTGGCCGAAGCGCACGCACACCGAGAGGCCCGCTGAACGGCCGCCTCTCGCCCAGACCCGGGACCGTCCGGGCCCCGGTTAGACCGCAACCCCGCAGGAGCCGCACCATGCATACGCCCTGGACACTCCCCAGACCCACAGCCCGCACCAGACGCCGAACGGCCTCGTCCGTGGCCGTCCTCCTCGCCGCCCTGGCCGCGACCCTGATCCCCGCAGCCCCCTCCCGGGCCGCGGACACCAGCATCACCGTCGACTTCGCCACCGCCGGCGGCGCCCCCGCTTACCACGCCTCCGGCATGATCTACGGCATGACGCCGGACGGCTCACTCCCGCAGGACCACTTCTTCAAGGACATCAAGTGGCACTTCATGCGGGCCGGCGGCGCACAGCTCAACAGCGGCGGCTACGCCACCAGCCTCGCCGACTACCAGACCCGCTGGAACTCCACCCTCACTCAGTACAAGCGCACGGTCGCCCTCGGCGGCACCTTCGTGCTGCTCCCGCACGACCTGTGGGGCGCGGACGGCACCACCAACCAGGGCTGGCCTGGCGACAACGGTGACTGGACGCAGTTCGACAACTTCGTCACGCAGCTCATCGGCGATGTCAAGGCGAACAACATGACCGTCGAGTGGGACCTGTGGAACGAGCCCGACGGAAGCGGCTTCTGGAAACCCTCCCAGGCCCAGTACCTCCAGATGTGGTCGCGCTTCTACGCCAAGGTGCGCGCCGCCTTTCCCAACCAGCTGATCGTCGGTCCCAGCATCGCCGGCCAGCCCAACTCGTCCAACACCTGGTGGACCACCTACCTCACCTACGTCAAGGCCAACAACGTCGCCCCCGACATCTACAGCTGGCACGACGAACCGGGCGACCCCGCCACCGACGTCGGCCGCGCCAACTCCACCCTCTCCGCGGCAGGCCTGACGAACACCCGGCCGTACCAGATCAACGAGTACGCCACCCTGTCCATGCAGTCCCCGGGCGGAGGTGCCTGGTTCATCGGCCGCTTGGAGCGAGCCGGCGCCGACGGCCTGCGCGGAAACTGGGCCTCCGGCACGAACCTGCACGACGACGAGGCCAACCTGCTCACCAAGAACAGCGCGGGGCAGTACCTGCCACTGGGCGAGTGGTTCATGTACCGCTACTACGGCTCCCAGACCGGCAACATCGTGAACCTGATCCCGGGCACCGGCACCGACGGCCTGGCCACCAAGGACAACACCGCGAAGAACGCCAAGATCCTGCTCGGCAGCAACGGCAACACCGGCACGGTGACCGTCAACCTCAGCGGCCTGAACACCACGTCGGTGGTGGAGAACAGCCAGGTCCGTGCAGTCGTCCAGCGCGTCCCCTACAACAACGGCGGCGCCGTGGCCGGACCCGAGACGGTCTCCGACACCACACTGACAGTCAACAACAACGCGGCCTCGGTCAGCATCCCCTGGTCCAACGCCAAGGACGGATACACCGTCACCCTGCTCCCGCCGTCCAACACGACGATCTCGACCGTCGCGGTCAGCGAGAACAGCGGGCAGTGCCTTGACGACACCAACCTCAGCACCGCCGACAGCACCCAGTACCAGCAGTGGTACTGCGAGGGCGGCTACCAGCAGATGCTCGACTTCAAACCGGTCAGTGGCAAGACCAACACGTACACCGTGGTCAACGAGCTGAGCGGCAAGTGCCTCGACGTCTCCGGGGCATCCACCGCCGACGGCGCCGCCGTCATCCAGTACACCTGCAACGGCGGCACAAACCAGCAGTTCACCCTCAACCCCGTGACCGCACTCGGCAACAGCAAGGACTACCAGCTGGTCGCCGTCCACAGCGGCAAATGCGTCGACGTCAGCAGCGTCTCCACCACGGCCGGCGCCCTGGTCCACCAGTGGACCTGCGACCCGGCGAGCGCACTGAGCACCAAGAAGAACCAGATCTGGCGACTCGCAGGCAGGAGCTGACTGTCGCCGACTCCGAGTACCTCCTGAATGGTGTGGCCGTCCGGCATCACTACGGGCAAGGCCGTGGGCAAGATCGTCCTCGACATGGGGAACGCTGAACACTGATGGCCGGACATCCGGCCGGAAACCCGAAGGGCCCCTCCCACAGGAGATGGCCCTTCGGGCCTGCCGGGTCGGGATGGGGAAACGCCGGCCACCATGGCGGTTGTCCGGATCGAGTGGGCCCAGGCCGCGGTGCTGACCGCTTCCGGCGTCCAAGGCTCCACGCGGACGGTGACGCCCTGGCGTGCCTGCTGCACTTCGGGTTCAGGGTCTGCCAGGTGCACGGATCGATGCGCAGCGAGGACCGCATGTGAAGCTCACCGGGCAGACTGTCGGGGCTGGTGAAGGTGGCCTGGCAGCCGACGTCGCCCATCCCGCGCGAGCACCACGTCTCACTCGCCTCGACGGGCAAAGCCAGCCCGGCTGTGGTGAGCGGCCGGACGAAGACGTCGTGCCGGTCGGCCTGGAAGACGCGTGGCGGATGAAGGGCACCTCAGGCCGTGCTCAGTGGCACCGCGGTGAGCTGCTGTGTGAGGTCCCACATGCGCCGTGCGTCCTCAGGGCTGCGCAGGGGCGAGGAGAGCTTCTGCTCCGCGGGCCGGCCGCCCGCGCCGCCGACGCCATTCGGGCCGAAGAACTTGCCACCTTGATCGCCGGGTGTGGTCGCCGCCATGAGTGCGGGCAGACCGGCACTCGTGACGGTGCCCGTGATGCCGAGCCGGGAGAGTGCGGTGATCATCCGACGGGCCGGCATCGCTTCGGTGCGGCCGATCTCGGGGCGCGCCGCGAGCAGGTTCGTCGGGGCGACCCCAGGATGCGCAAGGTTGGCGCTAATGCTGCCGCAGGCCCTGCTGCGCCGGTCGAGCTCAAGACCGAACAGACCGTAGGCGACCTTCGACTGGGAGTACGCGCCCACGGGCACCGGGAACTTCAGCGAATACGCTGGCCCTGTCTGCCTAGCCAGCGCTGTCTGCGCACCCGTGATTGCGAAGACGGGCGCGACTTCCGGCAACTTGTACATCAACTACACGACCGAGTACATGTTCTCCTGTGACTAAGATCCTGCCCGGCAGAACCCGGGCCTCCGCGCGCCTCCTGTTAGTTGCGATGGCCGCAGGGCCTCTTGCACTGACCGCCTGCAGCAATGAGGGAAGCCACCAGGCCGACACGTCGACCCAAACGCCCTCCTCGGCAACTGCCTTGGCCAAGCCGTCAGACACGGCCAGCGCTCCCAATAAGGCAGCACAGGACGCGGCCGCTCAGCGCGCGGCCGCCGCCGCGAGTGGAGATCCCGTCCAGCCGACGAACACGGCTGTCCCCGATCCCAAGGACTACGGATTCGGGAAGGCGGCTGCCACGGGAGCGCACGGTGAGGTCGTCGCTTACGCGCCTCGCCTGGTGTCGGGACGGGTCGTGGTACCGCTGACGTTCCACAACGGCGGTGACCAACGCGTGGCTTACACCGTCACCGTGACGGTCGTGGGTGGCAGGCAGAAGTCCCCGTTCTCGGTCGTCGAGAAGGCCGGCAATGTCTGGCCGGGCACCACGTGGCCGACCCAGGCAGACATCACCGCCTCCGGCGCCACGGTGGGGACGAGCGACACGAACATCAGCTTGAAAGTCGTCCAGTACGACCCGTTCGCAGACACCAACTGACCTGCCACCCCCACCTCTCAGCGTCACCCAGGCCACGCACGTCGTGCGTAGTGCCACCGGCTCAACTCCTCAGTTCCCGCCCGCCCTTCAGGCCGTTTACGGCCGGGGCGGGCGGCCTCACTCGTGCCCGGTCAAAGGCCCCTGAGGCCATTGCCTGTGCGGTCTCGCCGCCGCAGGCCGGCCAAGCTCCATGGCGATTAGGGGTACGAATCTGCCCATCTGCGGTGATGGCTGCGGGAGCGGAACATCACTCCTCGCATCACCCACAAGGCCACCGAATCGTCGAACCGCCTAGCCCGTCACCGCATGGATGGGGATCGCTGTTGCCCCTGAGGGGCTGTGGCTGGTCTCGCAGAGTCCGCCGGACCCGGGCGCCAGGCAACGAGGGACGGTGTCCGCGGGTATGCGCAGCGCTCTGGTCGACAGTGTGGGCTCCGGTGTGCAATTCCTGGTCATGGCGCAGGCGGGCAGTGGCCTGGGGCCAGTGGGGCTGAGCCGCGTGGTCTCCGTCGCGGTCCTGGGAGCCTACGGCGCAGGCTGGCCGTTGACGGAAGGGCCATGGGCGGCCACCGTGGCGACCGGCTCCGTGGGTACGCTCGCGATCGTGCTGTACCTGGAGGACACCAGGCAACAGCTCACAGCCTCGCCACCGTGCTCTCCGCCTCTACCCCGCCCTCCCCGTCCTCCTCACCCTTGCGCTCCTGAAGGAGCGCCTGAACCGTCGCCGGGGTGGCGGTCTGGCCTGTGCGGTGCTCGCCGGCGACTGAGACTGCGGGCGGGGTCAACTTGTGGCTTGGACGGCGACGCGCGCAGCGCCGGTTCGGGCGGCGCGTCTGGCAGACCAGCGCGCGGGTCAGCCCAGAGGGTCGGGGATCTCGTTGGCGGTGGCCGCTTTGCGTAGCAAGGCAGTGTCGTCACCGCGTAGCGGCTGACCGTGGCCGAAGCAGACGGTGTCAATGTCGATGTCGGCAAAGCGCCTGAAGGAGTCGCGGGCCTGCGCCCGGTCGAGGTTGAACGGCCCGAGTACGACCTGGCCCCCTTGCTCGGTGGCAATGTCACCGGTGAACAGGACAGCCTCGTTCGGGAAGTGCAAGGCGATGCTGCCGTCGGTATGGCCGGGAGTCGACAGGACGCGGGCGTCGATCTCCTCGAGGATCTCGTCGTCGTCGAGCTCGCGGTCGACGCGAGAAGGTGCGGCGTCGGGGATGGTGTCGGCTATGTGGGCGTAGAACTCCTCCTCGGCGTGGGTGAGTGCGGGAAGCGAGCTGTAACTGTCGCCGCGGATGATCGGGGCATCGCTGCGGTGCGCCCAGACGCGAACGTTGGGCCAGGCGGCCAGTTCGGCAGCCGACCCGGCATGGTCGGGATGCCAGTGCGTCAAAACCACATGGGTCAGCGACTCCCGGTCCAGGCCCCAACCGCGCAATGCCTCGGCGATGACTTTGCCTTGCCCGGCGATGCCGGTGTCGACCAGCACCGCGTTCGACCCGCGGCGCAGCAGGTATGCCTGTCCGGGCCCATCGTCGAGCACCATACGCAGATCGGGGCGCACATCAACGATCTTCATTTCGGCCTCCTTGGCCAAACCGGCTGGATCCACCTGCAGTGACCGTGAGCCAGTAACCTCACGGTCGTAACCTAACGCTTGTGACGTTACGGGATGCGGTCTCGGCTTGGCAATGCCGCGCTGTGGATGCCGTTGCACCGACGGTCCACATTGCTGACCCACCGCTCTATCCGGCATGGGTCGCCTGCACCCGGAACCGGGCCATTCGGCGATGTGTTGGGCTTACGAGTTGGTGCGTCAAGGCTGGTGGCTCATGTCTGGCTTGGTCGTGGTCTGTATTCACGTGGTGGCTATGTGGTCGGAGACATGGCCGGCGAGGGCCTGGTAGGTGTCGGGCAACCCGTCGCGGTGGTGGGTCCAGCGCTGGCGTTGCTTCCAGCGTTTGTGGTCGGCGAGGGCGTGTTGGACGGTGATCCGTTGGCACGGAGTGGTCGTGTCGCTGGCGTTCCTGAGCCTCGACGGAGGGCGCGCTCGCTGCTGGTCGCAGTGTGCGTGGTGGGGTGAGGGCTTTCCCTCGGGTGGTCTCGGCTGAGGGCAAGGTAGCCGTCATCAAGGAGAACCTGGACCCGGTCGATGTCGTCAAAGCAGGTGCTGATGCCGGCCGTTCGGGCGGCGGTGACGTCGTGCATCCGTTCTGACCGCAGGCCGTCGGCCCATAGGGTACGGCCGCGCTGGTCCGCGATGACGCTGGCCTTCATCGTGTTCTGCTTCTTCGTGCTTGATACGAAGGCCCGGCGGTCGCCCTGCCTGTGGCTGGCCGGCGACCTGGAGCTGGGTGGCGTCCAGCCGCAGCCGCACGCCCTCGGTCTCGGCGTAGGCGAACACGTCCTCCAGGGTCCGCATCCGCACACCAGGCCGCTCCGCAACGGCGAAGCCCCGCCCGGCCAGCAGCCGGATCACCTCACCGACCGCGCGGGTCACGGCGGAGCGGTCCAGTCGGCGGGTGATCACGCGTGATGACGACGCGGTCGAGCTGTGGAAGAAGGAGATCTGGCCGCGGGTAAGAGCACCGCAGCGGAGCGCGGTGCGGCGCCTGGATCGTTTTCGAGGACGAGGCCGGTCAGTCGATGACTCCGCCGCTGACTCCGCTGCGCGCCAGAACCCGGGGCCGGATCGGCCCAGCCCCGGTTGTGAGGGGGAGGGGCCGTTGCTCCGGGCGGGTGTCGATAGCGGGCGGGCACGGCCTGCGACAAGCCGGGCGTGCGATCCCGGCTGATCTACGCGATCTCTGGGCACCGCGACGGGGCGCGAGGACACACCGAGGGGTTCGGCTGGCACGACTTCCGCAGCCTGATCGTCCGTGCCCGCATCCAGCTCGGCGGCCCGATCGTGCTCGTCTCAGACAACGTGCGCCTTCACTTCATCACTGGAATGAAGGAGCAGTCGCTCTTCTCGGCCCACTTCCTGCTGGGCGGTGCTGCACCTCGCGCAGCCCAACCTTGTGGGTTTCGTGGTGGCCTCACGGCGGCGTTGATGGCCGGACGTGGCCCCAACGGCCGACCGAACACGTCGCGGATGGTACCTACTACCTACTACCTACCTCAGCCGGTCCCGTCCTGCACCGGATAGTGGATGACGACCGCACCGCCGGTGGCGTAGTTGGCGACGTCGGCGGTCACTCGTCGGCCGTACGGCGACGCCCGCGCCGCGGCCATTACGGCGGCGTCAGCGAAGTCGCCTTCGAAGACCGCGAAATACGGCGCTTCTCCCTCGGTCGCCATCACGTCGAAGCTGTAGCGCCACGCAAGCAGGCCGGGCCAATTCATGATCAGCGGGAGGTGGTTGGTCACGTAGTAGTCGCGAAAGTGGTCAGGATCGGCGGGCTTGGAATACAGGACCACCAACTTATGCATGACGGGCTCCGTCCAGTTCAGGGTCGGTGTGTTTGGAGTACAGGACCGCCAGCTTGCGCACGACGACCTTTCGCGCCTCGGAGCGCTCCAGGGCAGAGCTCATTGGTCGGTCCCGGTCACGACGGGGAGGAAGTCGGCGAAGCGAGGCGCGCCGGGCTCGTGCGGCACGCGCGTGGCGCGCGCGGCGAAGCTGACGGCGTGGTACCACCCGCACAGCAGAAGCAGATCGAGCAGCTGGAGTTCATCGAAGACCGACACGAGCCGTGTCCACAGCGCGTCATCGATGTCGGAGCGCTCGTGCAGCGCATCGACAGCGAGGATGAGCAGTCGTTCTCTCTCGGACGTCCAGCACTCGTCGGCGGGACCGCCGTGCACCAGGGATGTCGTCTGCTCGCGGGTCAGCCCGACCCGCTCGGCGAACGTCATCATGTGCACGCCCCACTCGTACTCACAGCCGCACAGCGCGCACGTCCGGTCGATGACGATCTCGCGTTGCCGCATGGTCAGGGTCAGCTGTCTGCTCAACTCGTAGCGACCCCACCCGTGCATGGCCTCGGTCATGGGGACGTTTCTGGCGAACATCCGGAACAGCCCGATCGGTGGAGTTCCCCCGGGCATCATGCGTGCGAGCAGTGCGTCGGCCTGGTCGGTGTACGGCGGGTCAAGCAGGGCTATCCGCGACATCGCCTCTCCTCCCGTCGAGTTCGTTTCGAAATCAGAAACGCCTAATGGATGCTAGTGTTTCGAATAACGAAACGCAAGAGCTAGGAGAGGTATGCCGACACCGCGCCCAGGAACACCGGTTCGTGGATCGACGACCGGCCGTCCCCTCATGGCCGCGATGGACCTGTTCGGCCGTCGGTGGGCGCTACGAATTGTCTGGGAGCTGCGTGAGGGTCCGCTCGGCGCCCGCGCACTGCTGGCACGGTGCGAAGGGCTCTCGTCCAGCGTCCTTTATCAGCGGCTCCGTGAACTCACATCGAGTGGAATCATCGCCCCCTCGGCCGATGGCTACGAGCTCACTCGGCTGGGGGCAGCGCTCAGGCGCGCCCTCCGTCCGCTCGACGAATGGGCGATCACCTGGGCGCAGGAGCAAGAACACAACGATCAGGAGCCCTCGGAGGCGTGAAGGTCGCGCCCGACCAGGTGGAGCGGTGATCTGACGTGCGCAGGCTCGGGACACGGGCTCACGCGGCCTGCGAAACCCCCACCCGTCGATCGCTGGCTCGTCGCCGTGCAGAGGGGGAAGCCGACGTCCAGCTTCGGGTCGTGCTCGTGAGCTTCGGGCCGTGCTCATACGGCTGGATGCCGAGGTCGTGGATGGAGTACTCGCCGAATCGGTTGCTGTGCTCGCTCAGGTACGGCGAGATGTGGGCCAGGTCCTCAGGCTTGATCGTCCAGCCCTCTTCCAGCAGTTGCCGGACAATCTCCATGGCTGCCAGGGTCCCACTGAGATCACCTGCTGGTCAGCCTTCCCTACCTCCACGGACCTCACATCGAGCAGTGTCTACTGACCTACGGCGATGCCTGAATCCTCTGGGTTCTGCCGGTCACCGAAGCCGAGATGGCATATCGCCGCGAGCACGGCCACGAAGCCCTTGAACAGCCCTTCGACGAGCACACGATCGTCCCAACCGACCCAAGGCGTCCATCCGTCGTCTGACCTGGTGCGGTGACCGCAGAGGTTCGCCGTGTTGTCGGGGCATGCAAATTCTCCACTCCTGCTCCTACGCAACATCATTGCGTAGGGCCTGAATGTCACTCCGGGGCAGGGCTGGCGGCTGGTGAGGCGGGTTGGGTGAGGATTGCGGTGACGGCCTGGTCGAGGGTGGCGGCTGGGTGACCGAGGACGTGCGGGAGATCGTCGGTCTGTCGCTCCAGTGCGCCGGCACGGACCTGGTCCTCAAGCCAGCCCTGGGCACCCGGCGCGCGGCCGTGCCGGTCTCGGTGGACGACGGGTCTGCCGGAGATACGGCTGAGTACGTGGGCGAGCTGGTTGTAGGTCCACAGGTCGCCGGTGAAGTCGTAGGCGCGGCCGAGGTGGTGGTCCTCGATGAGGACGCGGGCGGCGGCCTCGGCGAGTTCGCTGCGGAAAGCGGTGTTGATGCCACGCCCGCCGGTGTCGCTGGCCAGTTCACCCGAGGTGACGGCGGCGCGCAGGCCCGCATTGAGGAATGCCTCGCTGTAGTAGGGGTGGCGCAACAGCGTGTGGGGCAGCCCGCTTGCGAACAGGGTGCGCTCGGTGGCGTGATGAGCTGCGGTGACACCGTGGGCCTGAGTGTCGGCCCCCAGAAAACTGGTGTAGATGATCGCTCCGACTCCGGCGGTGCGGGCCGCGTCGATGGCTGCCTGGTGCTGGCCGGCGCGGCGGGAGGGTTCCAGCTCCGGAGAGGAGATCAGCAGCAGCCGGTCGGCTCCCTTGAATGCGGTGCGCAGCGTTGCCGGGTCATCGTAGTCACCGAGGCGGACATGGACCCCGCGAGCGGCGAGATCCGCGACTCTTTTTGGATTGCGCACCGCGGCGATTATGCGATCAGCGGGGCACTGGGCCAGCAACTGGTCGATGACCAGTCGGCCGAAAGCCCCCGAAGCGGCCGACACAACAATCATCCCCAACTCCCTCACCGTGGTGTGGCCGTCGGCGACGCGGCGGTTCGTGACCGCTCGGTCCGGACGTCCGGATCACCATCGATGAACAGCGAACCGCGCGTCAAAGCCTTTTCCAAGCACCAGGATTCTGAGCCTGGCCAGCAACCAATCATCTGCTCGTGCTGTGACCGCCGCAGGTCGTAGAAGTCCTCCGAGAAGTCTCCGAGTACAGCACTCCATTGGTATCCAGTGGTACTGGCCGGTGGTGGCCAGCAGGTCACGGAAAGCATGCAGATAGTCGGCTGGCCGTGACTTCAGTCGTTGGTCCAGCAGATTCTGGAGTTGGCGCACCGCCTCGGTGCAGCTCTGCAGGAGGTCGTCAGCGCCATGGTCTTGCAGGGCGCCGCGCATGATTGCTCCGGCCAGGCTGAGCGCTTCAGGACTCTTGGTGCCGACAACCACCAAGGTTGGAAGCGCGGCGAAGCTCGCAGGAACAACAGTCTGGCCTTCGAGGCCGAGTGCGTCCCAAAGATCGTCCCACGCGTCGGCACCTTTTCCGGCTTCAAGCTGCTCCAGGGGCGCGGGCACCGGCCGGCGGTTGGTAAGGTTCGAGCGTCTGTGTCCAGTCGGTCCAGATCTCGTACCGCCAGGCGATCTGCCCTCCCGAACTGCTGGGCCGGATGAACGCGTCGGTGCGCTGGGTGGTGTGGGGGACCATGCCTCTCGGTGCGCTCTTCGGCGGCGTCCTGGGCACGTGGATCGGACTCCGGCCGTGCATGTGGCTCTGCGCGCTGGGGGCTTGGGCGGCGGGGCTGCTGCTTCTCATGTCTCCGTTGCGGAGGATGCGGGATCAGTGACGGGCCTGGGTCGGTGGTCGGTCGGGGTGCTTCCTGCTGCGCGAAGCGCACGGGTCCGGTTACGGCCGGGCACCGGGCGAGCGGGCTCAGCAGGCCGACTTGGCCGGCGGGCGGATACGCGGCGCGCGGCACGATCCAGTTGCCGACACTCACGCGAACTACTCTGCCAACAGGGCCAGTTCAGGCACCCGTCGCGTCCACGGCAGCACTGGCGGGGCCCGTCGGCGAAGCCTGCTGATAGAGCGCCACCAGCACACCGTGCACCGGCTCGTCCTCCGTGTCCTCTTCCGCGTCGTCGACCAACTTGGCGAGGGCCTCGCCGAGTTCTCTCGCCGTGGCGGGGCTGAGACGTAGATGACGCAGTGTCAGGTGGTGTTCGCCGGGGGAGAGGTCCAGCTCTTGGGCGACGGCGGCGAACATCGCGGCGGTGTCTGCCGCCTGAGGTTCGGCGACGATCATGCGGCGGGCGGTGCGCTGGTAGTACTGCTCGGTGCCGCCACGGACCTGGCGAGTCTCGGTGACATGGACCAGCCCGGCTTCACGAAGCACCTTGACGTGATGGGCCACGTTGCCCTTCTTCGCGTCGAGCTGCGCCGCGAGCTGGCTGATGGTGGCAGGCCGATGCCCCAGGACGAAAAGCAGCCGCTGCCTCAACGGGTGGGCGAGCGCCGCGAATTGGTCGGGCGAACCGATCTCCAGCACGTCCTCGGGGGGTGGCGGGTGGGAAGACTGATCACGCATACCGAAAGTGTCTAATCTCGTTGACGCTTTCGCAAGGGCGGTGCTCTACTCCCTCCCATGACGACCCTGACGAACCTTGGGCCCGCTCCCTTCCCCACTCCTGTCATCGACGAGACAACCCGACTCCTGACCGAGCACTACGTCTTCCCGGACATAGCCGAGCAGCTCGCCACCCTGCTGCACCGACGCCTCACGGAAGGCGCCTACGACGTAGACGAGGCCAAGGAACTCGCCCGCCTGGTCACCGCGGACCTGCAGTCCGTCAACAACGACCGCCACCTGCGACTCAGGCACCACGTCGACCCCGTACCCTCCAAGCAGGGAGCGGCCAATCTGGCCGCCATCCGCCGGGACTTCGACACCTCGCTGGGCGGTGCGCCCCGGGTGGAACTGCTCACCGGCGAAGTCGCCGTGCTGGAACTAGCCCCGATGCTGTTCCCGCTGGAGTGGGCCGCCGAGCCCCTGAGCGCCGCTCTCACCCTGGCCTCCCGCGCCCAGGCCCTGATCATCGACCTCCGCGCCAACCGGGGCGGCGACCCCGACACCGTCGCGTTCGTCTGCAGTCACCTACTCGACGAGCGCACCCACCTCAACACCATGTACTGGCGCGCCGGCGACCGCACCGAACAGTCCTGGAGCCTCCCGCACGTCCCCGGCACCCGCTTCGGCGGCACCAAACCGCTGTACGTGCTGTCCAGTGCCGACACCTTCTCCGCCGCCGAGGAACTGGCCTACGACCTCCAGCAGCTCGGCCGCGCCACAGTCGTCGGCGAGCGCACCCGCGGCGGCGCCCACCCGTGCGAGGGCTGGACTGTACACCCCCACCTGGAGGTCACCGTCCCCGTCGGCCGCGCCATCAACCCCGTCTCCGGCACGAACTGGGAGGGCACCGGCGTACAACCGGACGTCCCGTGCGCGGCGCCCGAAGCCCTCACTCAGGCCCACACACTGGCCCTCGCCCAACTGGCAGGCTGACCCACGGTCATGTGCCCTGTCTGCCAGTCGCGACCTGCGGCAGACCTCGGGAGACTGACTCGGCTGAGGGAAGGAGAGCGCATAGAAGGCATCAGTGTGTCGTTGATGGGTTGCCGTCCGTCTGTGCAGGACGCACTGCGTCTTGCCGGCTGGACAGCAGGTCGCGCGGTTGCCACCGGGGGCTGGACCCGGCAACTGACAGCGGCTGGGCTCAAGCTCAACGACGCGGCGGTCGGGATCTGGGCTGAGTTCGGTGGCTAGTGTGACCCCGGCGTCGGTGCCGTCCTGGATGGGCCTGTTCACCGGACTGAGCCTGCGTAACTTCGGCAAGCTCGTGACCGCCGTGCGCCGGGCGGGGGCGGGCACGGTCCGGCGAGGTCGGCCGGCCTCCCCCTGGAGGACCGCGTCCTGCTGATTGCGGCCTATTGGCGCACCAACTTGACGGTACGACAGCTTGCCCCGTTGTTCGGAAACTCGAAGTCCGCAGCCGACCGCATCATCAACGGACTCGGCCTGCAGCTCGCCTTGCGGCCGCGCCATCGGTTCCGCAAGGACACGGTGTTCATGGGCGACGGCGCCTTGGTGCCCACGCCGTCGCCGCGCAGTCGAAGAATTACCGGTACTCCACCAACCACCAGGTCGTCATCGACGCCGAAATCCGCCTGATCGTCGCGGTCGGCCGACCCCTGCCGGGCAACCGCGACGACTGCAAGGCGTGGGAGCTTTCCGGGGCGAAGGCCACAGCCGGCAACACCCTGGTGATCGCCGACGGCGGCTACCGCGGTACTGGGGCTGGTGATCCCGCACCGTCGCGAACGTGGGCAGGCAGAACTCCCGGCCTGGAAGGAGGAGCACAACCGCTCACATCGCAAGGTGCGCGCCCAGGTGGAGCACGCCTTCGCCCGGATGAAGAGCTGGAAGATCCTTCGCGACTGCCGCTTGAAAGGCGACGGCGCACGTCACGCCATGCTTGGCATCGCCCGCCTCCACAACCTCGCCCTCGCAGGGTAGTCAGGCCGAACGCAGACGCCCCGACCCTGATCGCCAGAGCCAGTTGATCATTGCGGGACAGCCTCTAGTCTCCTGTCTGTGAATCGGCGGTGGCGGAAGAAGTTGTTGGGGCGTTTGTTCGGGGCGATTCAGGCGGGTGATGTCGTTGCGGTGAGGGCATTGCTTGGGGCGGGGGTTGATCCGGAGGGTTCTGATGGTGAGGGCACTACGCCTCTTTATGCGGCTGCAGTGAAGGGGGAGGCTGCAATGGTGGGTTTGCTTCTGTTGTCCGGTGCTTCTCCCGATGTGGAGAGCAGGGGGGTGGGTGCGGAGGGTACGGCGTTGTGTGCGGCTGCGTGTTGGGGGCATACCGCGACGGTGCGTGAGCTGCTGTTCCACGGCGCCGATCCGAACGTAAGGGAGGACGGCGGCATGGGCTGGTCGCCTCTTGAATGGGCGAACAACGGTCCTCATCCCGAAACGGCTGCCCTCCTTATCGCGGCGGGGGCGGTCGATGACCGTCAGCAGCAGGTCGGTCCAGGAGGGTAGTCCGGCAGGGTGCATTGCAACTGTCAACTGATTGCGTTCCGCGTGGTGACGTTCTCGGGTGGGCGCTGCGGAGAGCGGTGGTGACGTGAAGGGGTGGGTATCGCCTTCTGGGGGATAGCAATGGTTTCGAGTGCCGGCCGGGGTTGTGGTCGGTTCGTTGGCTGTGGGTGGTTGCCGTGGCGCGGGCTTGTCCTGGTGGTGACTGTGCTCAACGTGGGCTCCGGGCGAGAGGGGGCTGAGGGGGTTGATGATCAGCAGGGGCCTCATCCGAACCGGCAGCCACCCATTCGACCAGGTCGAACCAGCGCGACCCGGTGCCGACGAACGCCCGCAAGGCGCCGCCGATCTCCGGATTCACCCGCCAGCTGCTTCGTTCTGGGGACAGCCAGCCAGTCCTGGAGGCACGGCCTGTCCGTGCAGGAGCTGCCAGGCGCAGAATCAGGCCGCCGCAACCCGACGCGGCGCCGCAGTTCCCGGACCAAGGGGTGGTAGCGACAAACCCACCGCACGGCGCCGCCGAGTCGGCAGTGTCCACCAGGAGTCGGGCCATCGGCCGGGTCGGCGCGACGGGTCTCTTGGACACGACGTGCTTGCCGGACCGGAGGGGGGCGACCGCCCCGGTCGGCGCGCAGGCATTTGAGGCTGCAGACGTGCACGGCGTCGATCGTGTCGTCGTTCAGGACGGCATTGAGGTCCGGGTAGCTGACACTGACATCGACCTGCCAGCGCTCGGCCGCCGCTGGACTGCGCTTGCTCGTGGGCGTCGGGACGTCAGGACGCCGGCGACCTCGGCCCCGTTCGCGCGTGCGTCGCGCAGTTGGACGTCGCCGATCATGCCCGTGCCGAGGGCGGCGACCGGCAGGCGCCAGGTGTGTCACACCCGGGCGGCTGCGGTTGCCGTCACGGATGGGGGTGCGGGCCGAGTGGCAGTGTCGTCGGCGGAGGATGCGCGCGGGGAGCGGCCGGCGGGAGCCGTCACGCTCGGTTCGGCCGTTCGCTGTGCGCCGTGTGATCGTCCACCGCCGGGCACGCCCTGGCCCCCTCTACGACGGCTCTTCCCGCCCGCAGGGCGGCAACGGGATCAGCCGCCTCGTCCAGTTCGACGAGCACGATGTCGCCACCGGGCGTGCGGGACATCGCGTCGGCCCATGCCGGCCAGTCCACGATGCCGGTGCCCAGTTCGGTCATGTAGGGCTGTTGCCGGGCGAAGACGGTTTCGTCGATCGTGAGTTCGACGTCGATCGGTTTGACGGCGTCTTTCCAGTGCGCGAGCGCCACGCGCTGGGAGTGGCGGCGCGTGACGGCGACGGGGTCGCCTCCGCCGAGCGCGATGTGGCAGGCGTCGGGGCACAGCCACACGTAGCGCGGATCGGTCAGGGCCATGAACAGGTCGATGTCCCTCTCGTACCAGAGGGTGCTGTTGGACTCTGTGTGGAAGGCGAGCTTCACGCCGTAGCCGGAGACGGCCTCGCCGACCACGTGGGCGATGTCGGCCATCCGAGCCATGTATGCGGCGTCGACGAAGAACGGCGGACGCGTGCCGAACGTCGTGCGCATCGGCAGCCCGGTGACGAGCAGGTGCGCCCCCACCTCGGCGAGGAATCCGGCGCGTCGCTCGGCGTCGGCGACGATCGCGGGCAGGTTTCCGCTCTGCCGCCAGTCGGGTGCGTCGTCGCCGGCGACGAACGCGCTCACCACGGACAGACCACGGGCCGCCAGCGCGCGGCGGAAGGAGACCGCGCTGCCGAAGGCACGCAGCGCCGAGTCGATGTCGCCGGGCGCGAAGGTCAGCTCCAGGCCGGTCACTCCGGCCTCCGCCAGCGCTTCCATCACTCGTTCCCAGAAGTCCCGGGGATGGTCGCGGGCCCAGTCGCGCAGGGCGTCGGCGGAGTCCAGTCCCCAGAAGTCCGGGTGGTAGAAGGTGATGACGTCGGTTGCGAAACGCGTCAGCGGCGGCGCGGGCGGAGTCAGCTGTGTCATGCGGCGCCGCCGCGGGCGTTGTAGACGGTGACGCCGTCGGAGTCGACGGCGTCGCGGTAGCCGCGGAACACGGCCAGTGCCTCGTCCCGCAGCACATCCCCTATGACCTCGATGCCGCGCGCCTCGAACTGCTCGGCCCAGTCCGCGCCGAGCGGGCCCTCGTCGAAGGTCGTGATCTCCTCCAGGTCCGGCCCCTCACCCGCGACCACGAGCCCACGCACCCCGGACCACATCGTCGCGCCGTAACACTGCACGCACGGACGCCAGTTGACGACCAGCTCATGCGCCGGCGCGCCCTCGCCGCCGAGGTCCCAGCCGCCGGTCGCCGTCTGGGCGAGGCCCAGGGCGACGACCTCGGCATGCGCGCTGGAGACACCGGAGGCGAGTACGACGTTCACGCCGACCGAGACGATCCGGCCGGTGGCCCGCTCGGCGACCAGCGCGGCGAACGGACCGCCGTTGCCCTCGTGCCAATTGCGGTCGGCGAGACGGTGCACGAGGCGCATCCGGCCTTCGCGGTCGGGGATGACGGCGGGCACGTCGGCGAGTTCGTCGTCGATCCACGCGGGCAGCGCCACGCGGTATTCCTTCGGGATGTCGATCACGGCTGTCGGATTCCTCTCAGGGGGACGGCGGGTGTGGTGACGCTTGAGGCGACGGCGCGCGCGGCCCGCACGGCGGTCACCGCGCCGGCCAGCGTGACATTCGCGGCCATGGAGGTGGGGATCACGCCGTTGCCGGCGAGGTACAGGTTGTCGAAGCCCCACACCCTGCCGTCGGGGTCGCACACGCTGGTGCCGTCGTCCGCGCCGCCCGCCCGGACGGTGCCGGTCTGGTGCAGCGACGAGCCGGGCGGGAGCAGGGCCAGTTCGGTGCCGGGATCGAACGTGCCGAACTCCTCGGCGAGCGAGCGGACCTGGTCCAGGGCTCGGTCGATCAGCGTGCGGTCGCTGTCGGAGTAGCCGAACTCGACGGTGAAGCGTGGCATCCCGGCGAGGTCGGTCTCCGACTCCGAGAAGACGAGCCGGTTCTCGGGGCGGGACTCGACGGGGGCGTACAGCGACAGGCCCACCGAGTGTGCCAGGGGCCGACCGGCCTCATCGATGTACGTGCGGTTCATGATCTGGCCGTGGAAGGGCTGCGCGGCGCCGTTCTGCGGCAGCCAGAGCGAATCCGTGGCGAACTCGCCGGGGCGCGGCAGGGGCAGGGCGTCAAGGCCGATGCCGAACCGGTCGAGGTCGAGCAGTGCCCGGGCGCTGATGAACGCGTGCTCGTTGAGGTGACGGCCCAGTGCCTCGGGCCGTATGCCGGACGCGAAGAGCAGCTGCGGGGTGCGCAGCGCGTCGGCGCACACCACCACGGTGTCCGCGCAGAGTTCGGACTCGACGCCGTCGGCGACCCGCCGCAGCCGGGCACCGGACACCCGGCCGCCCTCGGTGAGGAGAGCGGTGGCGAGGGTACCGGTCAGGAGCGCGAAGGCCGGGTCCCCGCCCGTCGCGATGGGGGGAAAGACCGTGCCCGGAGCCGTGCGCGGCATGGGTCCCGTGGGTGTCACGGTGACCGCCATGGGCATCGGCTGAGGCCGCCGGTCCTCCGGTCCGACGCCTTCGAAGCGCCGGCCCAGGACGTCGAGCACCTTCCGGCCGACCGGGGTCGGCCCGATCGCGGCGGGTGTGACCGCGAGCAGTCGGCGTGCGGTGTCCAGATCCGCGGCCCAGCGCTCCGGGTCACCGAAGTCGAACACCTCGTCCCCGGCGGGCCAGGGGGTCGCGGCGGTCCAGTGCACGCCCATGCCGCCCGCGTTCCACGCGAGTGCGGCGGCCGGCATCGCCTCGGCGTCCTCGCCGAAGGCGAGCGCGTGGAACATGCCGGGCGCCAGGCCGGTGATGCTGCCGGCGATGTCACGCACGACTTCGGCGCCCGTGTACAGGCCCTGGACGCCGGTGGCGACCTGCTCGTTGTAGCGCGACCAGAGGGTGGGGTCGTCGAGGTCGTGCAGGTGCAGGCCGGGGGTCGCGCCGATGGGCCGTCCGCCGTCGACCATGGTGATGTCCAGGGCCGGATCGGCGTCGCGCAGCAGCCGGGCCACGGTGGATCCCATGATGCCGCTGCCCACGATGAGAACGCCGGTCCTGCTGGTGCCGGTCATGGGTGGGGCTCCTGTCCTGTGAAACCGGTTGTGGGGGGATGAACGCGGAAGGGCCGCGCGATCAGGTGTGGGGGACGAGCGGGCCGAACAGCTCGGTGTCCATGTGGTCGAGCACGAACTTGACGGCGCCGATGACCGGGCCGTCGGAGCCCAGTACGGTGGCGCACACCTCGACGGGAGGGGTGCGGGCGCCGTGCATCGTCTCTCGCACCCGGGGCAGCAGCACATCGGCCGCGTCCTCCAGACCGCCGGCGAGCACGATGAGCGAGGGCGCGATCGTCCACGACAGGGTGGTGAGGATCGACGCGATGTTCTCCACGAACTCGTCGACCTCCGCGAGCGCCGCCGTGTCGCCCGCCCGGGCGGCGGCGAAGCGGTCGAGCGCGACGCGCCGCCGGTCGGGGTCCGGTGAGGTCAGCCACGCGACGGGACGGTTCTCGACCGAGCCGGCGGGTAGCGACACCGCCTCGGCGATCTCGCCCGCGGCGCCTTCGAGGCCGCGGTGTACGTCCCCGCGGATGAGGATGCCGAGACCGGTCCGGTTTCCGAGCATCGCCCACACGACGTTGTCGTGGTCACCGGCCGCACCCCGCCAACGCTCGGCGAGCGCGCCGAGGTTGGTGTCGTTGTCCGCGAACCAGGGCACCGGGACGCGCTGCCCGAGTTCCTTGGGCAGGTGCACGCCCTCCCACTGCGTCGTGTGCACCAGGCGCCGTACGACACCGTCGTCGTCGATCGCGCCACCGCTCGCGACCGCGCCCGCCCGCAGCCGGTCCGCCGTTCCGCCCGCGTCGTGCAGGGCCTCCCGTACCAGTGCCGCCGCGTCGTCGAGCGTGGCGTGCGGATCCTGGTAGTCACGCAGTCGTTGGTGCGCCCGGCCGACGATCCGGCCGCGCACGTCGGCGACGACCGCGGACCCGTCCAGGGTGGTGATACGCACCGCCGCCAGCAGTGCGTGGTCGGCCCGCAGTTCGTACCGACGGGCGGGGCGTCCGGCGCTGCCGGTCACCGGGACCCGGTCGAGTTCGCTCACCCAGCCCGCGTCGACGAGCGTGTCCAGGACGACCTCGATGGTGCGGCGGGACAGGCCGACCCGCTCGGACAGTTCGGCCAGCGTCATCGGCCCGGCCGACACCGCCAGCGTGCGCAGGATCACCGAGGTGTTGACCCGTCGGACGGCGCTCTGGTTCATCCCGGGCATCAGCATCTCCCCATCGCCCCGGAGGCCGCTGGCACCACGGGGTCGAACACGCCTGTTGTGTCGGCTGACGGTGCCGCCCCGGGCCTGCCGTACTCGCGGGCGGGGTCGCCGGGCCGCCCGGCCGCCGGCTGCCAGGCCGGGGACCGACCGTGCACGAACGCGGCCAGGTCGGCGTGCATGGCCGTGGCGAGTTCGGGGGGCGGCCGAGTGCCGAGGGCCTCGGTGCTGCCCGGTGCGTCGAGCACGTCGAAGAAGAAGGGGATGTCGACGCAGTGCGTGGAGCCTCCGGTGACCGGGGAGGGCCATTCGAAGGAGTACAGCCAGGTGCCGGCGACGGCGTCGCGACGCGCGCTCGCCGTACGCGGACAGGCGGCGCGGAACAGGGTGTCCGTGACCCGGGTGCCCGCCGCGCGGGCGGCGGTGTTGCGGATCGTCGGGGCGCCGCCGTCGAACTCGTCGCCCGTCGCGCCGAGCAGCAGCGGTACGTCCTGCCCGTGCGTGGCCAGTCCCTCGGCGGCGGGCACCGGAAGGACGTCGTCGCCGACGACCGGACCGAGCACGAGCGGGTCGTCGTCGCCGCGTCCGTGCCGCAGCAGCCGTACGCCCTGCTGAAGACTCTCCACCGTGCGGCCGGCGAAGCCGTCACGTGTCGGCGGCACGCCGAGTCGGTCAGCGAGTCGTCCGGCGAAGCCGCGCGCGGTGTCCGTGCCCACCTCGAAGAGACCGCCCGACACACTGACCGCACGGTGGAAGCGGCCGACGCCGAGAGGCGAGGAAAGCAGCGCGAGCACCGCCGCGCCTCCCGCCGACTGTCCGGCGACGGTGACCCGGTCAGGGTCACCGCCGAAGGCCGCGATGTTCTCCCGCACCCAGTCCAGTGCGAGCAGCAGGTCGCGCAGTCCGAGGTTCGGGGGTACGCCCTCCAGCGGGGCGAACCCGTCGACGCCGAGCCGGTAACCGGGCGTCACGGTGACGATTCCGTCGCGGGCGAAGGCCCGGCCGTCGTACCACGGACTGGCCGGGCTGCCCGCGAGGAACCCTCCGCCGTGGATCCACACCAGCACCGGGCAGGCCACCGCGTCCACGGGGGCGACGACACCCAGGTTCAGCACGTCGTCTCCCGGCACCGACGGCTCCGGAACGGTGGTCGTGTCGAACAACGGCACGTGCTGCGAGGTCGCACCGTGCCGGGTCGCGTCGAACGATTGTGTGAACCGGCCTCGTGGCACCGGCGCCGCGAACCGCCGCGCGCCGACAGGTGCCTCGGCGAACGGAATGCCGAGGAATCGCCGTACCCGGCCGGTGCGGCGGCCGGCGACCGTACCCGCGGGAGCCTGCACCAGGTCGACTGCGTTCACCGCATCCGCCCCGGTCACCGCATTCCCGTTCCGGAGACGCCCTGCACGAAGTACCGCTGCAGGAACAGGAAGAGGACGAGGACCGGGAGCATCACGACGATCGCGCCGGCGAGCATCAGGCCGTAGTCGGTGACGTGCGCGGCGGCCTGGCTGGTGGCGGCGAGGCCCACAGGCAGCGTGTAGGTGGAGGTGCTCTGGGCGACGATGAGCGGCCAGATGAAGTTGTTCCACGAGTAGAGGAACGACATGATCGTGATCGTCGCGACCGCGGGGCCGGCCAGTGGCAGGAAGATCCGGAAGAAGATCCGGAGCTCTCCCGCCCCGTCGATCCGGGCCGCTTCCAGCAGCTCGTCGGGGACCGACAGAGCGTACTGGCGCATGATGAACACGGACAGCGGCAGCGCCGCGCTGGGCAGGGCGATACCGGTGAGGGTGTCCGCCAGACCCATGTCGACGGTGATCACGAACTGGGTGACGAAGACCGTGCCGAACGGCACCATCATCGCCGCCATGACCGCGCCGAACGCGATCCGTCTGCCCGCGAAGTCAAGCTTGGCGAGCGCGTAGCCCGCGGCCGATGCCGCCACGATGTTCCCGGCGACGACGATGGCCGCGACCACGATGCTGTTCACCAGGAACCGGCCGAAGCCCTCGGTCCGGAACAGCCGGGTGAAGTTGCCGAGGGTGACGTGGTGCGGGAGCCAGGCGCCCGGGTCGGAGCGGATCTCACCGAGGCTGCGCAGCGAGCCGCTGACCACCCAGACGAACGGCAGCAACGTGAGCAGCGCACACAGTACGAGCGCGCCGTACAGCAGGGGACGGCCGACGGACCGCCGGCGCACGTCTGTCCGTTCGCCCGTCATCTCGGCATTCCGTGGTGCGGCGATGGTGGTCATGCGCGAGGCCTCAGCATTCGGAACTGGACGATGCTCACCAGCGTCACGACCAGGAGCATCACGAAGGACGCCGCCGAGGACATACCGAACTCGCCGACCCCGAACTGGTGGTAGGTGTACAGCGCCATCGACTCGGTGGAACCCAGCGGGCCGCCGTTGGTGAGCAGATACGGCTCGTCGAACACCTGGAGGTAAAAGACGGTCAGGAGCACCGACACCATCAGGGTGGTCGGCATGAGCAACGGCAGGGTGATGTGCCTGAGCTGCCGCAGGCGGCCGGCCCCGTCCAGGGACGCTGCCTCGTACACGTCCTGCGGCACCGCCTGTAGTCCGGCGAGGAACAGCACCATCGCGATGCCGAAGTTGCGCCAGACACCGAGGGCGATCACCACGGGCATGGCCAGGTGCGCGTCGTCCAGCCAGTTCGGCCCGGCGAAACCGATGGCACCGAGCACCTTGTTGACGGTCCCGTCGGTGTTGAAGGCGTACTGCCAGATCATGGCGACCGCGACGACGTTCGTGACGACCGGTGCGAAGAAGACGGTACGGAAGACACCGCGCAGCCGCCGGATGCCGGAGTTGAGCGCCAGGGCGAGCGCGAACCCGAGCCCCATCGTCAACGGCACACCGACGGCCACGAACAGGAGGGTGTTGAGGATGTCCCGCAGGAAGGTCGGGTCCTCCAGCAGCCGGAGATAGTTCTGAAATCCGGTGAAGTCGACGGCGAACGGATGCCGCAGGTCCGCGCCGCGCAGATCGGTGAGGCTGAACCCGAGCGCGGCGACGGTCGGTATCGCCGTGTAGAGCAGGAACACCAGGGCGAACGGTGCGAGAAACAGCCAGGCGACAGCCGTTCGCCGGGTGCCCCGGGGCCGACGCGGGCCGCGCGGTGTCGCCGACCCGATGGTGGCGGTCATCCGGGGATCACCCCTTGCCCGTGCCGAGGCTCTCGGCGTACGCCTGGACGTTCGAGGCTGCCTTCGCGGCGGTTCCCTTGCCCTTGGCCACGGCTTCCATCTCCTTGCCCAGCCGGGTGGCGACCTGCTGCCAGGTGCTCACCTGCGGGAACGCCCGGGTGTTCTTCAACTGGGTGAGGAAGGCATCCAGCAGCGGCTGGCTCGCCAGGGCCGGGTTGGCCCAGGCGGCGACGACCGCCGGCAGCGAGCTGTACGCCTTGTACTGCGCGACCTGGGTGCCCGGCTGGGAGATGTACCGGATGAGCTTCCAGGCGGCGTCCGCGTTGCCGCTGTCGGCGAGCACGCCCCAGCTGCCCCCGGCGGAGAAGGAGACACTGCCCGACGAACCGGCAGGCAAGGGTGCGGTGGCCACGTGGGATGCCGTCCAGCCATTCTTCTTCGCGACGGCGTCGAGCTGGCCGATGACCCACGGCCCCGTGATCATGCAGGCGGTCTTCCCCGACACGAAATACGGCTGCGCGTCGAGGAACGTGGGCCCACTGCTGTCGGCGGCGCCCGAGGTGAAGAACGACGCGTTGTACTTGATCGCGTCGACCATCTCCGGCGTGTCGAGGGTCCACTTGCCGCCGGACGAGAGCAGCGAGCCACCCGCCTGCCACGCGTACATCGCGACATCCTGGCCGTTGAAGATGTCCCAGCCGATGTCCGCCCCGAGGGCGCGCCCGGCGCCCGCGCCCTGCAGCCCCTTGAAGAACGGCACCACCTCGTCCCACGTCGTGGGCGCCTTGACACCCGCCTTCTTGGCGAGGTCGGAGCGGTAGACGAGCGCGTAGGTGTAGGCGTACCAGGGCACCGTGTAGGCGACGTTCTTCACCACACCGGCGTCCCAGGAACTCGCGAAGAAGGCGGACGGGTCGACCAGACCGTCCGGGACGGGCCGCAGGATCGACGGATCGAGGAACTGCGCCTGCGCCTCGGAGAAGAACTGGGCGACATCGGGCCCCTTGCCCGCCGCTATCGCCGACTGGAGCTTGGTGTAGTACTCGGCGTTCGGGATCAGCGTGAACTTCACGTCGAGATCGGGATTCGCGGCCTTGAAGGGCTTGAGGACCTTGTCGAGCACGTCGGCGTCGCCCTGGGCGGCCCAGACGTTGACAGTTCCCTTGGCCGGGGCGTTGTCGACGTGCTTGCCGGTGGCCGCGGTCGAGGTGCTGTCGTTGCCGCGGCCGCATCCGGCCAGGGTGAGGCTACCGAGGAGAGCCGTGCCGGCGGTCAGCCGTAGGACACCGCGTCTGGAGGGGTTGGACACGCTGAGCTCCTGTCACCTTGCGCTGAGCACGCGGGGGTATTTCGGGGAAAGTAGCGATTTCGATCCGATGCGAACCGATGGGAAGGATGGTGCCTTTACGGCGTTGCAGTGACCGTAGGGGCGACGGGTTGCGGCAGCGTCGCGTGCCCATCACGTCGAAATTTCGGAAGTTGTAGCGAAATCCCTCGTCAGGGCCGCCGCGATCTGGTCGTCCGAGCGCATCCGACCTGGTCCGGGGTCTACCGCGGAGCGACCACCTCGCCCACGGGGTTCCCCACATCGGCCGGTAAGCCGCTCTGCCCGGCGCGGTTCAGGCGCCCCGACCGACCCACGACGTGCGACGTCCGCGGCGGCTGCCGGGCCTTCGTATCGGGCACGAAGAAGCAGAACACGATGAAGGCCACCGTCAGCGCGGACCAGCACGGGCGCATCCTATGGGCCGACGGCCTGCGGTCAGAACGGATGCACGACGTCACCGCCGCCCGAACGGCCGGCACCAGCACCTGCTTTGACCACACCGACCGGGTCCAGGTTCTCCTTGTTCTCCTTGATGACGGCTACCTCGCCCTCAGCCGAGACCACCCGAGGGAAAGCCCTCACCCCACCACGCACGCTGCGACCAGGAGTAAGAGCGCCCTTTGTCGAACTTCGGGAATGCCAGCGGCACGACTACTCCTCGCAACGGATCACCGTCGAACACGCCCTCGCCGACCACAAACGCTGGAAGCAACTTCAACGCTGGACCCAGCGCCGCGACGGGTTGCCCGACACCTACCGAGCCATCGCCGACCTTGTCTGCGACCACACAGCCACCATCCAGTGATGAGACCTACGGTCCTTGATCGATCCGGCGACACTCCGCGACCCGGGTCCATGCGACGTCCGGTAGACGAACTCGTCAGGATGTCAACGACGATCATCAGCACACTACGACCACCGGATCGACAACGTCGGCAACCTCGACAGGGACCCGGTGTTCTGCTGCTGACAACGGAACGTCAGTGGCACTTGAGGGCCACGCAGACCGTCTGATCGACGAACCTCCGCTCCGGTCATAGCCTCTGGGTTGCCCGGTGCACGAAAGCGGGCGGCAGGTTCGCCCACACTGTCCTCGAGCGTTCCAACCGGTCGAAACGGCAGGCCAGTTCGGCGGTGAGGTGACGTGCGGGCGGGGTCCAGGCCGCGTGCACATAGGCGAAGGTGGTGAACCGGCCACCGGGCGCGAGGACTTCGGTCACGGCATCAAGGATGTGCCCGCGCCGGTCCTGCGGCATGACCGTCCACGGCAGCCCGGAGACCACCACGTCGACCGGTTCGCCGACCGCGGTGGTCAGCTCGTCCGCCGAACCGTGCACCACGGTCAGCCGGCTGTCGCGCCGGGTGGCTGACAGCCGGGCGGCGAGCACCGGGTTGAGCTCGACGGCGACGAGTCGTGCGTCGGGGGCGAGCCGGGCGAGGATCGCGTCGGTGAACACCCCCGTCCCCGGGCCGAGCTCGGCGACGGTCCGGGCCCGCTCCAGGCCGACGCCGTCGGTCATCGCGTACGCCAGTCGTCGTGAACTGGCGGCCACAGCACCGGTCATGAGGGGGCGTCTGAAGAACTCGGTGGTGATCGACATGGCGGCCATGGTGGAAACGCCTCGGGTGGCCGCACGTCGTATCCCCGGCCGGTGTGCGTACGACTGCGGGAGGACCCCGTGACGCCCACCAGGACGATGCCGGGGCCCGGGCTGCGGCCGTAGCGTGAGGCGGTGCAATGGCTGATGGAGACCCTGCCCCGCCTGCGCCGCGGACATCCGTGGCTGACGGACCTGCTCCTGGTCGTGCTGGTGGCCGTGCCCCCGGTGATCCGTCCGCAGCCGGGCTGGCGGCCCGTGTGGGTGCAGGCGGTCGTGTATGTCACCCTGGTGCTGCCCCTGCTGTGGCGTCGCCGCCGGCCGGTGCTCGTCGCGGCCCTGCTGACGGCTGGGTTCTGGGCGCAGTATCTCGGGCAGGTGTGGGGACAGGAGCCGGGACGCGGCGCCGTCGCTCTGGCGGCCGTCCTGGCTACCCTCACGGTGCGTGGCCTGCGCCGGGCCGCCGCGGTGACGGTGATCTGTGTCGCCGGCTGCGTTGCGCTGTGGATTCCCGCCTGGCAGCGGGTCTACGTCGGTCCGGGTGCCCGCGGTGCCTGGCTCACCCCGCTCGCGGTGGGGCTCCTGTTGGGCGGCGCCTGGGTGTTCGGCGAGTACGTCCGTGCGCGGCGGGCCTATGTCGCCGAGTTCGAGCGGCGGGCCACGCTCGCCGAGTCGGAGCGTGTCGCCCTGGCCCGGGTCGCCGTCGCTGAGGAGCGGGCTCGCATCGCCCGCGAGATCCATGACGTCCTCGCGCACAGTGTGAGCGTGATGGTGCTGAACGCCGAGGGCGGCAGGCTGATGCGGCACGCCGACCCCACGGTCGTCGACCGCACCCTCGGTGTCATCAGCGCGACCGGGCGCGAGGCCCTGGACGAACTGCGGCGGCTGCTGGAAGTGCTGCGCACGCCCGACGCGGAGGGCTCATCCAACGGCCCCGGACTCGGGCCCTGCCCAGGTGGGCCCGGCGAGTCCCTCTCGGCCGATCTGCGGCGGCTGGTCGGACGCCTCAACACGATTGGCACACGCACCCGGCTGGACCTGGACGGAGAGGCAGACGGCCTCACGGCGGATCTCAGCGCGCAGACCTACCGCATCGTGCAGGAGGCGCTCACCAACGTCGTCAGGCACGCGCCGCCGGACGCCACGATCCATGTACGGGTCGACACCGGTGCCCAGAAGCCCGGGCGGATGGTCCGTGTCCAGGTGGAGAACTCGGCCGGAGCGGGAGCCGTCCCTGAGCACCCCAGCCCGCTTGTCTCCCGTGGTCATGGACTCACCGGCATGCGCGAGCGCGCCGCCTTGTACGGCGGGAGCGTCGACGCCGGCCCCACACCCGACGGGGGCTACCGGGTCACCGCCTCTCTGCACCCCACCGAGCCCGAGCCCACCACGGCGACCCGATGACCGGCCCGACTGCCACCCCGTCCCCCTCGCGGGTGCTGATCTGCGACGACCAGGAACTGATCCGGATGGGGCTGCGCATGGTCATCGACAGCCAGCCCGACCTCACCGTGGTGGGCGAGGCCGCCGACGGCGACGCGGCGATCGCGGGCGTGGCCGCCCTGGAGCCGGACCTTGTCCTGATGGACGTACGCATGCCCGGCCTGGACGGACTCGCCGCGACCGAGCACCTCTGCGCGCAGACCCATGGCCCCCGGATCCTCATCGTCACCACCTTCGACCTCGACGAGTACGCCTACGCGGCCCTGCGTGCCGGCGCGAACGGCTTCCTTGTCAAGGACGCTCCCGCCGAGGAGATTCTGGTCACCGTCCGCGCGGTACTGCGGGGCCAGGTCATGGTGGCGCCCTCACTCACCCGGCGCCTGGTCGAACGCTTCGTCCTGCAATCCCCCATGTCCGTGCCCGCCCAGCGCAGACGCCTGGCCTCGCTAACCGACCGGGAACGGGAGGTCCTCGCCCTGGTCGCCCGGGGGCTGGCCAACGGCGAGGTCGCCGAGCGTCTCTTCGTCGGGGAGACGACCGTCAAGACCCACCTCGGCCGCATCCTGACGAAACTCGGCCTCCGCGACCGTATCCACGCGGTGATCTTCGCCTACGAGAGCGGGCTGGTACGGGCCGGGGGCTGACTGCCCGGCAGACCGCCCACAGTCGACTTCCGCCGCGCGCCCGCGCCCGGGTCGAGCCGCACCGGGACCGGCACGCCTACTTCGCGCCGGGGGCCAGCAGCTGCCGGATACGCTCGTACTCGGCCGCCATTTGCGGTAGGCCGAGGAAGTCGCCGAGATCCGCGGACACCTCGTGGTCGATGTCCTCGATGGAAGGGATGGCGAGTTCGTACAGCTCGCCGCGCCGGTTCTTTTCCATGCGGCTCTGCCGGTGCGCCAACAGGTCTTGGACTGGCGTACCCGCGCCGCCTCGCCTCGGGCGCCTGGACGTCGGCCCCGCCACCTGGGAGCGGTCATGAGCCGCGGTGAGCTGTCGGGCGGCGGAGGGGGTGGACCGCGCACGACGACGTCGGCGCTGAGCGAGTGAAACGGCGATCTGGTTGGTGAACTCTCCTGTTTGCGCGATGAGTTGGAAGGACAGGACGGGTGGGGGCTGTCCAGGCTGACAAGCGGCGGATCCAGATGGTGTGACCGACATCGATCCCAGCCTGCTCCTCCCCGGCCCCGATGACACCTGACGGAGCGTCCCGGTATACCCAAGGCGGGTGCGGAGCTGTGACAGGGAGACAGGCGGCCCCGACCTGTCGCATTCCCCCGTTGCGGCGGGACGGACCTCTGTTCCGCCGCGACTGCCGCCGGTGCAGGGGGACATGACGGGGCTCTCACATGGGCGTGAGCGGGCGGCGGAGGGTGTCGTGTCGTCGCGGTGGCGGAGGTCCAGGGATGCCCTCGGTGATCGGTCTGCTGGAGGAGCGGGAACGGGAAGCCGCTCGGCGTGTGGAAGTGCTGCAGGAGCAAGCGGACTGGATCCTTGCCCAGTTGCGGGACGCGGAACGGGACTGGGAGCGGTTCGGGCCAAAAGGCATGTCCGGCGCGCTACAGAAGACGCGCCAGGGCCATCTCGGACGGGCTTTCGGCAGGCGCCTGGTACACGATGATCACTTGTTGCTCGGCGCCCCCGACGGTGAGCGCCTGCCTGCGCAGGGCGAGAGGCCCGACAACTGGGTGCGCGAAGTGCTTGAGTTCGTCCCGGGCGGGCCGCGTCTCATGCCGCGCCCACAGACGGCGGAACTCCTCGTCGGTCTCCAATTCGGAGACCAGGCGGACGGTCCTGGGGTCGCGTGGGTCGGCTTCGGCGCGCAGGGCCGCCGCGGTCTGCGCGGCCACCTCCGCCCAGTCGGGGAAGAGCCGGCGGGACGCAGGGTCGAGGAACACCGCACGGACCAGGTTGCTCCCGGGTTCGTACATCGGGGCGAGTGCGCGTGCCCTCTTGTTCGCGGCCAGCACGTCGAAGCACCGGTCGCGCACGTACGCAGGATGGTCCGCCCAGGTGTCGAGCAGCCGGTGCACGTCCGCGGAGACCTCGGTCCGCGACGGCGGCACAGCGGCGGTGCCGGCAAGCGCGCGCAGATGGGCGTAGGCGTCGGCGTCCAGCTCCAGCGCCCGCGCGAGGGAGCGCAGCACCTGGGGCGACGGGTGCCGGTCGACGCCCTGTTCGAGGCGGACCAGGTATGGCTCGCTGATGCCGGCGAGCCGGGCCAGTTCCTCTCGGCGGAGTCCCGCCACCCGGCGACGTCCGGCGGCGGGTACCGTCCCGTCTGCCGGAGTGACCCGTCCGCGACGGGCCTTGAGGAAATCTCCCAGAAGATTGTCGACCGCCATGTTGCGAGCGTAACCCCGTGGGGGTGCTGGCTACCGAGATGCGAACGGCGCAGGCTCGATGCCATGAAGATCTGGTTCATCACCGGCGCGTCCCGCGGCTTCGGCCGTATCTGGGCCGAAGCCGCTCTCGACCGCGGCGACCGCGTCGCCACCACCGCACGCAACCCCGAGACCCTGCGACCCCTCATCGACGCCTATGGCGACAATGTGCTCCCGCTCCGTCTCGACGTGACCGACCGCACCGCAGTGTCCGCCGCGGTGCAGCAGGCCGCCGAGACCTTCGGCCGCCTCGACGTGGTCGTCAACAACGCGGGCTACGGCCTGTTCGGCATGATCGAGGAAACCACCGAGGAACAGGCTCGCGCCCAGCTCGACACCAACCTGTTCGGCCCCCTGTGGGTGACGCAGGCGGCTCTGCCGTACCTGCGGGCCCAGGGCAGCGGTCATATCCTGCAGGTCTCCAGCCTCGGCGGCCTCGCCGCCTTCCCCACGCTCGGGCTGTACAACGCCTCCAAGTGGGCCCTGGAAGGGATGAGCGAAGCTCTGGCCCAGGAAGTCGCCCCGTTCGGAATCCACGTGACCCTGATCGAACCCGGTCCCTACGGCACGGACTGGTCGGGCGCCTCAGCAGTGCGCACCGAACCGCTCCCCGCCTACGAACCCGTCCGCGCCGCGCGCCGGGCCGGTGCGTCCGCCCGCGCACCCCAGGACGCGCGAGGCACCGCCGCGGTTGTCCTCGAACTCGTCGACACCGAGGCGCCGCCCCTGCGGCTCTTCCTCGGTACCTACCCCTACCCGGTCGTCGAGACGGTCTACCGGAAGCGTCTCGAGACATGGAACGACTGGCGCTCGCTCGCGGACCGGGCATGACCGACACGGAGCACTCCGCGGAGTGAGGCCCTCCGCGCCTCTGTGGGATCACTGCGTCGGATCCGTCATGGAGAGCAGCGAGCACGCGATCGGCCGGCTGAAGAACTACATGATCCTCCGCGGCTGGCGGTGCCACGGCGACAGCCTCCACCACGCGGTTGCTGGAGCTCCGATAGCGTTGGGCCACTGTGATGTGCGGGGACCGCAGCCCTCTTGACAGCGCTGCTCATCGGTTGGGTCGCCCGATGCCTCACCCGGTGAGCGGCAGCAGCCGCTCCGTTACCGTCCTGGCGACAGCACACGCGTATTGAACCCGCCTGAACTGACGGCGTGGATGGCGTAGAAGGCGGGATGACCGTACCGGAGAAGACGAGGGGCGGGCGGCGCTCAGCCTCGCCCGCCCCCGCCGTGCGCTGTCGTGCCCCGCGGTCGTCGGCTGCCGGTTCCGGTCCAGTTCGCCGGTACGTGGCCGAGCCGGATCCGCTGCGGTTGGTCGCCCACGGGGACGGAGAGGAGCTTCTGTACGGGGTTCCGCCGGTGGTCGTGGCCGATGCCGGCTACGGCCAGAACGCCGACTTCCGGACCGGTCTCGGCGGGCGGGGTATCGGCTACGTTGTCGGCGTCCGCTCGGATGCGACCGTCCACCCGCACGACGTGCGGCCCATCGCGCCGACGTGGTCGGGCGACGGGTGCACACCACAGCCCCGCTATCGCGACAAGGCGCCCTCGGTGGCCGTGCCGGCGGCCGGCCAGGGGCGGCAGGCATTCACCGAGATCACCTGGCGCCAGGGCTCCCGCGGACCGATGTGCTCACACTTTCTGGCCGTGCGGGTGCGGCCCGCCGGCGTCAGGGCCCGCCGTCTGGCCCAGGCTGCGGCCATCGCGAAGGAAGGCCGCTGGGACGGGGTACTGCCCGAGGTGACGCTGCTGGCCGAATGGCCCGCCGGAGCCGAGGCGCCCACCGACTACTGGCTGTCCGACCTGCCTGCCGACACCCCGATCGCCGAACTGGTCCGCCTGGCCAAGATCCGCTGGCGCATCGAGCACGACTACCGCGAACTCAAGCACGCCCTGGGCCTGGACCACTTCGAAGGGCGCTCCTGGAACGGCTGGCACCACCACGGCACCCTGGTCACCGCCGCCCACGCCTTCCTCACCGAACAACGCCTGGCCCCAAAAGCCGATACAGCGGACTCACCCTCCACCAGACCCTCGACGCCCTCCAGGATCTACTGAACTGCTGGACCGGCACCTGCACCACCTGCCACCAACCACTCCCCGCCCGAACACGTCTGACAGCAAGAACCAGACAGACCTAACGGAGTCCTCCTAGCTGGACTCGTGGCGTGTCGAAGATCGTTGAGCGGTTGGTACCGGACGAGCTGTGGGAGCTGTTCCAGTGAGTGGTTCCGGAGGCGCCGTCGCGGTCGCAGGGTGGCGGCCGACGTCGGCACGGCGACCGTGAAGTCGTGGCTGCGATCGTCTTCGTGGCGACCTCGGGCTGCACGTGGCAGCAGGTGCCGCCCGCCTCGCTCGGCCCGTCGGGCGTGATGGCCCAACGGCTGTTCACCGAGTGGACCAAGGCCCGGGTGTGGGCCAGACTCCACCGCCTGGTCCTCGATGAACTCGGATCCTGCGGGGAACGTCCCTCGTGGATCGCGGAGAGTGATTTCTCCGAGGAGAGCGGTCGTCGCGCCATGGCGGAACTCCTCGAACGCCTCCCGAGGATCGGCGGCGTCCTCGCCGCCTCGGACACCACGGCGGCCGGGGTCAGGTACGCACTGCGCGCGGCCGGGCGCGGGGTACCCGAGGACATCGCCGTCATCGGGTTCGACGACTTCACGCTTGCCCAGCGCACCGAGCCGCCCCTGACCACGGTGCGACAGCCGCTGGAGCAGATGGGGCGGGCCGTGGTCATGCTGCTGCTGGAGGAGATGGAGGAGCAGTCCGAGGCCTGGCTGGCGCTATGTCATCCTCCGCACGGAGCTGGTCGTCTGGGAGTCGGCCTGGCCGTCGCGGGGGACGGGCACCGGAGAGTTGTCCGACATCGCGGATGCGCAGCCCACCCGGTGCGGGCACCCCTCGTGTGCGGGGTGGCTGCTCACAGCTTGCTGTGCGGCCGCCCGCCCAAGCCGTCACGCTCGTGCCCCGCGCGGCTTGGGCGGCTGTGGGGATCAGTGCTGGGCGAACTGGACCCCCGTGGGTTGAACGACGTTCGCCGACACTTTGAGGCCGTTGACGGTCAGCTGTTCCCCATAGATGTCGGTGACCCTGATCGTTTTGCCGCAACCGCTGCCGTCGGCGGAGATGAAGTAGTTGAAGCCGGTGCGGGGCAACGATCGCCAGCCGCCGCCGGTGCTCACCTCCAGGCGTGCGACCGGGTTGCGGTGACCGATCACCTGGATGCCGCACCAGTAGGCGCTTGACCCGGTCTTGTACCGGATGGACATCGTGCCGATGGAGCTCGGGCTCACCAGGCTCCAGGTGATGGGCAGTCGGCCGACCTTGAGGTCGGCGAGCTTCGCGAAGGCCTGCTGGCTGAGGTCGATCTGCCCGGGCGCGCAGGGCAGAGGGCATTCGTTGGTGATCCGCACCGTGATCGACTTCCCGTTGGCGGCGCGGACGAGCACGTACGCTCCGCAGGCCCTGGAGGTCTCGTAGTCGGTGGTGTTCATCGCAGCGATCATCATGTCGGGGCTGGGACCGAACAGACAGGCCCCGTCCCCTACGCCGGCCGCGTAGGCGGTCGCCACACCTTGGTACGTGGTGCCGGGACGAATCCTTCCTGCCGTCGGGGGCACGGTGGATGTGCGTGCGGACTTCTGGATGCCCTTGGGCGAGGACTTCGCCGCCTTGGGGGTCGCCGTGGGTTTCGGGCTGGCCGAGCTGCTCGCGCTCGCGCTTGTACTCGTACTCGGACTCGGGCTTGATGACGGGCTCGGAGATGCTGTGTCGCCGACCCTCGGCTGGGCGGTGACGCGGGTGGTCGCCGCGGCCGACCCCGCATCGACCTTGTGGCCGGGCTGCAAGGCCATGACCACATAGGCGAGTACGCCCGCAGCGGTCAGAGCCACCGTGGCGCCCAGCACGAGTCTGCGCCTGCGTCGGTGCTGCCGCGCGACCTGCCTCGTTGTCATCATTACCTGTCCGTTCGCGATCGAGCCGATAGTGCACTACTCAGTGGCCGCCGACGGCGAAAAGGTTGCCGACGCTTTTTCGATCTCTGTACGGCTCGAACGGATCCATGGCCGCCCGCAGCGCTGCCGCTTGAGCAGCGGCGGTGGTGAGCTGGGGGAGCGGCCAGGCGCCGGTCGGCGCACTCGCGGCAGCTGCTGGAGCGTGAGCCGAGGGTCCAAGTCCTTCAGGCGTCAGACCCAGGCACGGTCCCACCGCACCACGTCCGCACCCTCCCGCCGCAGCCCGTCATCACCGCAAGGCGAGACCGCTCGGACCGCTCCCGCCTTGAGCGAGGTAGTCGCCCGCGGCTGCGCGTGCCGTACCGCGATGCCGGCTTCAGGCAGGAGTGCAGGGCCCGAGCAGAGCGGGCCGCCGGGCACGGGGCCAGGTCCGGCACTGCTACTCGGCGTCCGGGCCCGTTCGATGACGCCGCCGGTCCGGGTGTGTCTCGCTCTGGCAGGCGTGCCAGTGCCATGCGCAGGCAAGCCTGGGCGGCCGGCGAGAACGGGGCGGGGTCGCGATGGACGAGGGCCAACGGCTGGAGTCAGCGAGGGCACCCCGGCCGCGGTGGAGGAGCACGAGGCGATCTTCCGCGCCCTTCGTGACGGCCACCCCGGCGAAGCGGCCGAGGCCACGGCCGTACACCTGGACCGGACCCTGGAGGACTACCGGCGGGAGATACAGCGGCGCCTTTTCGGCTGATTCTCCGGCCAGGACAGGCGGAGGGGCGGTACCGCACCCCTCACATGCCGGGAAAGGTGAGCCTGGAGCGGGCGGCATACTCCCGGCTCACCCGTGAGTGCCGAGGAGGCGATGCAGCAGGCGGAGATGGCGCTGCGGTCCACCAGGTCCAGGTGGGCCGGAACAGATCACGAAGGCCGGCCGCTACGAGGGTAGTTGGGTCCGAAGGCGGCGACTCCCGTGCGGTATGCCGATGCTTCTCGCAGTCAGCGCGGCAGGCCACTCTTCTTCGGGCCGGGATCAGCCGACCCCCGGCGTCCAACTCCCGCCTGCCACTCGTCGTGCTGTCACTGTTGCGGAAGAGGGGCGGGCTCGGTCCTCCACCGAGCCCGCTTCCCTGGGGGAGTTGCGTGACCCACCGTCAGCGCTGGAGTGTCAGCAGCCCTGGTCGATAGGGGAGGAGTCCGTAGTCGCCGCCCGAGCTGGGGCTGCGCCCCTGGTAGAGCAGTTGCAGATTGCAGGGGTCGACGGTCATGGTCTGATCAGCGCTGGTGCGGAGCAGGTCGCCGTGGCTGATGTCGTTGGTCCAGGTGGCGCCGCTGTTGGCCTTGCCGGCGAAGGGATTGCTCTCGGTCGCGGCCTGCGGTGTCCAGGAGCCGTTCAGGCTGGTGGCCGTGAACGAGCGGAAGTAGCGGCCCTGTGAACCGATTGCCTCGACGATCATGAGATAGCGGTTCTGGCCCTGCAGCTTGTACACCTGTGGGGCTTCGAAGAGGTTGTTCGTCGAATCGCTCATGACCGTCGTGTACGACGAGCCGAAGCTGCCCGGGAAGTTCCCGATCGGCATGCTGGCGCGGTAGATGTTGCCGTTGTCGCCGGCGAAGAACAGGTACATGTTCGTGCCGTCACCGATGAGCGTCTGGTCGATGGGGCCTGTTCCGGAGCCGGAGATGCTTCCGGAGAACAGCACTTGCTGCGATGACCACCCGTTGGGGTTGGTGGGGTCGCTGGAGGTCCGGTAGGAGAACGCTGACCCGCCCCACTGGTAGGCGAGCACCCAGATGTTCTTCGGCGCGAAGTAGAACAGCGTGGGTGCCACGGCGGACGATGACATCTTGTTCTGGCTGGCCGAGGCCATCTGGGACCAGTTGGTGAACAGGCCGAAGTTCATCGAGCCCCAACTCGTCCCGGTGTCGTGGGTCGTGGCGTAGACGAGTTGCTTGCCGTTGTAGGGGGCGACGGTGAAGTCCTTGAGCGAGACCCACCCGGACTTGGGCTGGGCCAGCGCGCCCGTTGATGTCCAGCGGTAGGTCGACGGAAGATCGCAGGCGTTGGTGCCGGCGGTCGCCGCGCTGACGGGCTGAGCGCCGAGGAAGCCGGCCACGAGCAGCGGCGGTGCGAGGACGGCGAGTAAGCGTCTGAGTGGAGCCGTGGACCGGTGGCGTGACCGCATCTGGAGCCTCCTTGAGGAGCGCTGGGCGAGGTGGTGTCGGCGAACCGCGGAGCGATGTGCCGGGGAAGAAGCCTCATCGAAACGTTCGAAGAGTTCCCGGATCTTTCGAAGTCACAAGATAGAAATGCGGGATCGCTCGGTCAAGGTTCGTCACCGTTCTGTCCGCAAACAGCTCTCCGCGCGCCCGGGTGTTACGGGGCGTCGAACTGGCCGGGAGTTCGGGCGGAGTGTGGGGTTGGTCCTCCGCCGCAACACGTTGAGCAGGCCTGCGAAGGTGAAGCGGCGGCTTCGCGCCCTTGCTGTGGTTGAGTCTCGGAGGGCTCACGTCGTCTGCCGCGCGTGAGGCGAGGGGTCTGTTATCGGCCCGACGGGTTACGAATGTTTCGAGATAGAGAAAGAAACATTCTTCGCTGAAAGCTCTTGACGATCCACTGTCAACGCATCAATCATCCCTCACCGAGAGCCGACCGTTTTTCGAAATATCGAACAGCCGGGGTTGTGCGTCAGCCGCTGCACCACAAATCCAGCACCACCGCACGACCTGTCCATGTGCCACGGCACCGCGCCACACCGTTTCGTGCCGGTGAGGTTCGCACCGGCGCAGCCGGCTCTCCGGCGTAGCCGGAGAGGTACGCGACGCCGTGTGACCGCCTCGGCTGAGCCGCGATGGAGTAGCCCCGTGCCCGTAGCGAAACAGCGCTGCCGCGCGCTGAACGTCACCTGGCGGCCGAGCGAGAGCCGTCCGCGCCGGTCGAGATCGTCCCGGAACCACGAACGCGGTGTCCGGTGCCACCGGGCAGTCCCGGTTCCGCCCCGTCCGTCCGCCGAGGAGGAGTGCTGCTCAACGCTCTTCCCCGCGCTCCAGCCATCCCTCGATACCTATTCTGGAGGCACAGCCATGGGCCTGTACGTCCTTGCTCGACCTCATGTCCGCCGGAGATTCCGCAGCCTCCTGCTGGTGTGGTTCATCGGCGTCCTCAGTGCGGCAGCCACAGTGGTCACCCCCTCGCCCGCACACGCCGCCGAAAGCACCCTCGGCGCCGCGGCGGCTCAAAGCGGCCGCTACTTCGGCACCGCCATCGCGTCGGGCAGGCTGGGCGACTCGGCCTACACGACCATCGCGAACCGTGAGTTCACCATGGTGACGCCCGAGAACGAGATGAAGATCGACGCCACCGAGCCGCAGCGAGGCCAGTTCAACTTCACCGCCGGCGACCGCGTCTACAACTGGGCCGTGCAGAACGGCAAGAAGGTGCGCGGCCACACGCTCGCCTGGCACTCCCAGCAGCCAGGCTGGATGCAGAGCCTCAGCGGCAGCCAGCTGCGTCAGGCGATGATCGACCACATCAACGGCGTGATGGCCCACTACAAGGGCAAGATCGCTCAATGGGACGTCGTCAACGAGGCCTTCTCCGACGACGGTTCGGGCGGCCGCCGGGACTCCAATCTCCAGCGCACCGGCAACGACTGGATCGAGGCCGCCTTCCGCACTGCGCGCGCCGCCGATCCCGCGGCCAAGCTCTGCTACAACGACTACAACATCGAGAACTGGACCTGGGCCAAGACCCAGGGCGTGTACAACATGGTGCGCGACTTCAAGCAGCGAGGCGTGCCGATCGACTGCGTCGGGTTCCAGTCGCACTTCAACAGCGGCAGCCCGTACAACAGCAACTTCCGCACCACGCTGCAGAACTTCGCCGCTCTCGGCGTCGACGTCGCCATCACCGAACTCGATATCCAGGGCGCCTCGTCCACGACCTACGCCAACGTGACCAACGACTGCCTGGCCGTCTCGCGCTGCCTCGGCATCACCGTCTGGGGTGTGCGCGACAGCGACTCCTGGCGGTCGGGGGACACTCCGCTGCTGTTCAACGGTGACGGCAGCAAGAAGCCCGCCTACACCGCCGTCCTCAACGCGCTCAACGGTGGCTCCACCACCACGCCTCCTCCCACGGGAGGCGGACAGATCAAGGGCGTCGGCTCGGGGCGGTGCCTGGACGTGCCCAACGCCAGCACCACCGACGGCACCCAGGTCCAGCTGTGGGACTGCAGCGGCGCCACCAACCAGCAGTGGACGCTGACCGACGCCGGTGAACTCAGGGTCTACGGCACCAAGTGCCTGGACGCCGCCGGCGCGGGCAACGGCACCATGGTGCAGATCTACGGCTGCTGGGGCGGCGACAACCAGAAGTGGCGCCTCAATTCCGACGGTTCCATCGTCGGTGTCCAGTCCGGACTCTGCCTCGACGCAGTCGGAGCGGGCACCGGCAACGGCACCCTGATCCAGCTCTACTCCTGCTCGAACGGCACCAACCAGCACTGGACCCGCACCTGATGAGTCCTGCGACCGGATGGAGGGGTGAGTCGACGACAGCCTGACGCGAACCGCCCGCCACTTCCCCTGGAAGCCATCGCGGGTTTGCGCCGGGTCGCCCTCGTGGTGGGGGCGACCCGGCTGACCGCATGTTGGCTGGGGCGGCACTGGTCGGAGCGCGGCCGGACTGCACAGGCGAGCAGCGTCAGGTGCACGGTGGCACGGCTCGTGCCTTCCCGGTCCGCGATCTCCTGAAGTCGCAGGCACGGGGGGCTGCCTGGTGCACCGCGACGGTCCCCGGGCCACCGGGTGTTCCAGGCGCGGCCCGGCACGGTTCTGGTTCGGTTCACGCTCCTCAGTCCTGCGGCTGTGTGCGCAGGCCGTCGAGGATGAGTGCGAGCATCCGGGGTGCTCGGTTTTCCGGAGTGGAGGCGGCGCGCCAGAGCGCGCCGGTGAGCTGGAGGAAGTCGCCTGGGACGGCGTCCGTGCGGATGCTCCCGTCCTTCTTGCCGGCGTCGAGCAACGAGGTGATTGCGGCGATGACCGGCCCGTAGCTCTGCTCGCTCATCGCCTTGCGCGCTGGAGCTGAGCGCGTCGCCGAGGCCGTGTTTCACGGGCATCGCGTCGACGAGGTCGATCGGTTCAGCGGCGCAAGGCTTGGAGCGGGGGCATCTGGGCGAGCAGGTCGCGCACGGTGCCGACGCGGCGCTCCACTTCGTCCTGGTAGACGCCCAGTACCAGCGCCTCGCGGGTGGGGAAGGTGCGGTACAAGGTTGCCCGCTCCGACGCCCGCTCGCTGACCGTTGCCGTCGGTCCCGGTGTGGGTGACCTCGCCGGTGCGGAAGTCGGTGATGCGGGCGAAGCCGTTGACGGTCGGCATGCCCGGGGTGTTCAGCCGCAGTTCGCACCCGGGGGGATAGGTCTGCGTCCAGCGCAGGCTCCAGCCGGACGCGAAGGCCGTCTGTGCTCCGGAGCAGTCACCGGCCAGCCCCCTGACACGGACGGACGCCGGCAGGTCCGCGATCACCGGCGGCAACAGGGTGCGGGTGCCGTTGGGCAGGACGAACCGGTGGTGGTTGAAGATGACCTTCTCCAGCGTCGGCGCACCGTAGTAGACGGCACCGGATTCACCGTTGCCGGTCACGAAGCCGTCGCTCCGTGCCGACGCGACGGCGGAGTCGTTGATGTCCCGGTCGGCGAGTGGGACCTGGGGCGGCACAGTGGCGGCCGCCCGGACGGGCGGCATCGGCAGATGCTTCGACCACTTCGACCCGGTCCAAGTTCTCCTTGATGACGGCTACCTCGGCCTCAGCCGAGACCACCGCGGCAAAGCCCCCACCCACCATGCAAACTGCGACCAGGAGCCATAGCGTCCTTCGTCGAACAGCGGGAACCCCAACAACACGACCACTCCTCCAGGCGGATCACCGTCGAACACGCCCTCGCCGACCACAAACGGTGGAAACAACTCCAGCGCTGGACCCACGCCGCGACCGCCTCTCCGACACCTATCGCGCCATCGCCACCCTCGTATCCGAGCGCACCATCACCGCATGACGAATACCGTGAGCAGGGCAAACACACCTCACCCGCTATCACGCACCCACTCGTTAGTCCCGCTCTGAACGCCCCACGGCCGTCTTCCTGCCCCCGTCCTAGGACAAGGGCAGCCGGGTTGTGAGAGCGATCACCGCGGTGACGGCGAGAGTGAAGAGGTGACGGTAGCCGGCGGCGTCGGTGCCGACTTGGCAGGCGATGAACGCGCTGTCGAAGAACGCCATCAGCAGGCGGGCAACGTCTTGGGTCGTCTGGTCGCGTTGCGCCGTCGGCAGGTCCGGCAGGTGGCGTGCGCATCGCTCGTAAAGGCATCGAGTCCAGCGAACGGTTGGGCCGCCGCAGGTGGGTGATCGAGCGGACGATCTCGTGGCTGCCCGACTATCGCCGACCCCGGGCACGTGAGGGAGCGGAAAGTCCATCTCTGGGCCGGTGTCGATGCTGATCGTCGCCCGTGAGGGTGACCGGCGCTGCAGACTCCGGCCGTCCGAGCGTGCGGTGATCGCTCTGGCATATCTGCGCCGGCACGATCCCCTGGCTCAGCTCGTCGCAGGTTTCCGTATCTCCGTCGGCACCGCCCACGCGTACGTCACCACCGTCGTCGAGCACCTAGGCCGACATGGCGCCGGGCCTGCTGAAGGTCCTGCGTGAGACAGACCCCAACTACGTTCTCGTGGACGGCACGCCCGCCGAGTGCGACCGGGTCGGCGACGGGCGCGCAGACTATTCGACGAAGCACAAGCGGCACGGTGTGAACGTGCACGTCATCACAGACCCGACCGGTCGCACGCTGTGGCTCCCAGCCGCCCTGCCCGGCCGCACACAGGACGTTACCGCCGTCCGCACCCACAAGATCATCAGGATGTGCGAGCGCCAAGGCGTCCCCGTCCTCGCCGACATGGCCTATTTCGGCGCGGGCGAGTGGGTCACCACCCCCAAACGCCGACCGCCCCAAGGCGAACTCACCACGACCGAACGGACGGTCAACCGGGCGCTGTCCGCCGCTCGGGTACCCGTCGAACGAGGAATCGCCCGCCTCAAATCCTGGCGAAATTCCCGCAGAGCCCGATGCAGCCCGAACCGCATGGCGTCAATCGCCAAGGCTGTCCTCACCCTGGAGCGGTACCGCTGAAAACCCTCACAGTTTCGTCAGAGATAACCACCAGCGGCCAGAACCGGGGGTAGTACCACTGTTGCTACCCTCGCGACTGGCAACTGCCGTGTTTACTGGAGGAAGATCAGGCACGCAAAGAATCCGACGAGTTCGTCGACCACGGACGTCGGACTTTCATGCCGCGAGATGGCGGCACCCTCCTGCTTTTGGTCCGCCCCGCAGCGCGCAGACCCCGAACCGGAGACAGTCAGAATCCGTTGTGCAACCGAATCTGAGGCTTAGAAACCATAATGATCACGAAGCCCGTGCCTGCTCTGCTATGCGCCCCACCTGGTCACAACCCGCCCAGTCGCACGACCCCGCTATTTGCAACCGCCCTGGCCTGACCGGCGACCCCGCCTCAGAAAGGCCGCATGCGAAAAGGTACGGTCGCGCACAACTCCGCAAGGATTTGAGTTAGTTGCCACAGGTGCCGATAGTATTCAAAATCGCCGGGTGCACGCAGTGCGTCACAATCCATGCGCACCCTCTCAGATAACCCTCCCTTAGGAAAGCGACAGGCACTTATGAGTACGGCAACCGACGTTCCCATGGCCGATGTGCGCGACATGTACGTCGCGCACACCGTGTTCCGCCGCGAGTTCGGCCTCGCCCCGGGGCTCATACGCGGTGTCAGCAACGGTGACACCAGACGCTCCCAAATTGTGGCAGCGCATCTCGACATCGTCCTCGGGATGTTGCTGACCCACCACGAGGGCGAGGACCTGCTGGTGTGGCCCAGGCTGCTGGAGCGCGTCAGCGAGGAGATCGCTCCGCTGGTCCACCTGATGGAGGAGCACCACGGGAGGATGCACACTCTTTGCGACGAACTGATCGCGCAGCTGAAGGTCTGGCGTTCCAACGCCTCCTCGGGCGAGGGCGAAACGGTCGCCGCCACCTGCGAACGGCTCAACGAGGTCCTTTTCGAGCACATGGGCCTCGAGGAGAAGAAGATCCTGCCGCTCGCGGCGAAGTACATCACCGCCAAGGAGTGGCACGAGTTCAGCGAGCACGCCCTGGCCGAGACACCCAAGAAGAACCTGCCGCTGGGCCTCGGACTGGCGCTTTACGAAGGCGATCCGGAGGTCATGAAGGGCGTACTGAAGGAAGCTCCTCTTCCCGTCCGTCTCATCATGCCCGTCATCAGCCGCCGCCTCTTCCGGTCTCACGCGAAAAAGGTCTACGGCACCCCTACCCCGCCCCGCGCGAGCGCCTGACGTGAAGGACGAGCACGAGTTCTCCGCCGCGGGCGGACTGCCGCCTGACGCTTCCGTCGGCCTGCGGCCCCGGCTCTGACCCGAGCTCCGCGACCATCTCGCCGCCGGACTGGATCTCTGTCATCGCCTCCCGGGTGATCCCCCCAGGGCCCCGTCGAGTGCCCGGATCGTCCCGACTTGGGGTGTTGATCTTGGTGGTGGGTCCCGGAAGCAGGTGAACACGACGCCTGTGGATCATGTAGTTCTCTACGCTACAAGATCCACGAAGGTGCCGTGTTCGTTCCTCCATCATCGCCTGTCGCTGTCCCCATGCCTCATGCGCCCTGTCTGGAAGGCCTCGGCGAGGGTGCCGCCAAGGAGCAAGTCCACCGCTTGGTCGCCGAGTTCGAGTCGGTCACTGATCCGAGAGGGGCTTGCGGAGTGCGGTACCGGCTCTCCTCGCTGCTGGCCCTGGTGCTCTGCGCGATGACCCCGTCCGGCCACGACTCAATCACCGCGGCGCCGGAGTGGTGTCGGCGTGCGACACCGGAGGAACTGGCCGCCCTCAGGCGGCCTTACCACCCACTCCCTGGCCGCTACCGGGTGCCGACTCCTCATCCTGTGTAGTCCGGTCCGAACCGTCCTCACGGCTCTCGCAACGGTCACACCTCACCCTCGATGAACTGCGGGCCAGGATGCCCGGCCTGCGGGCCCGGGAGAGCAGCCTGCGCGGCCAACTCGACGCGCTGGACGCCCAGCTCGCCGACCGTGATGCCTACCTCAAGCTTGTCGACGACCTCGAAGGCTTCTTCGCCCAGCTCCACGACAACGCCCAGACAGCCGAAATCCCCGAGCGTTAACGTGTCCTGCGGCTTCTCGCCAAGGACCTCCTCGTCGGCCCCGAGAAGATCACCATCCGGCACCGCATCCCCGTGCCGTGAACATGGCACCGACAGCCGACATCAAGATCGGTGGGGGAGCTGTTCCTCCAACTGGCGCTGAAGATCGACACCCGGGCGGAGAAGAAGGCCGACAAGGAGCTGACCGACGAGCTGAAGAAGGTGCGGGGCAAGGAGGCGATGATGCTGCGGGTCACCGAAGCGGCCTTGTCCGAGCCCGTTGGCACGGTCCGCAAGTTGATCTACCCCGTCGTCGGCGGGGAGAAGACGTTGCAGGCCCTCGCCGCGAAGCTGGCTCGGCAGATCACCCAAGACCGGACAGCACCGGCTGTCCAGTGTGCGTGGTCCTCGGCTGCGTGCACAGTGCCGGACCGCGTCGGCGCCCTCAAAGGCAGCTGCCGACGCAGCATGCGGTTCTCCGTCATCGACTGGCACAGCGCGCCGATCGGTACCTCGACGTCGCCCTTGTGCTGAGACGTCATCCGCTTATCGATCACGGGGCTGGGCTGGTCGAACAGGGTTCCTGATCGGGTGATCGTGTGAGGGCCGGTGCATGGAAGCAGGGCCT